>CAWIGD010000083.1:0-71865 GCA_963835165.1 uncultured Alphaproteobacteria bacterium | reverse complement strand
ACTCGGCCACCTCTCCGGCGCCCGCCGCCAAGGCTTCCTTGGCGGGCTTGTCCGCTTGCGTCGCGAAGGCGGGCATCGAAATGGGTATCGACCGCGCCAAGACGGGTCAAGGACCGCGATTGCCGGGGGCGGTCCGCGAGCAGTCGAATCTGAGCGGTCACAGCGGCACGCAGGCGGCATCGCTGTTGCAGCCCCATCGCCGCCAGGTCGAACCCAATTATGCGCGCTCAGCGCATTCAGCGCGCTCGCTGATTGAACAGCACCGCGCGCACCCTGGGATCTTTAGTGTCGACGCGAAAGGCCGCTTCCACCTTGACCGACAGGCCGCGCTTCACTCCCGGACGCGCCAACAATGTGTCGAGCCAGCGTCTGACATTCGCAAAGCCGCTCAGGTCGTGGCCGTGGCGCTCGGCTCGGCTCGCCCAGCCGACGCACGCCATGTCCGCGATCGAGTACGGCCCGGCAAGGAATTCGCGATTCCCGAGCCGCGCATTCATCACGCCATAGATCCGATTCATCTCGTTGCTGAAGCGCTCGATGGCGTAGGGGAGCTGCTCCGGCGCATAAGCGCGGAAGTGGTTCGCCTCGCCGGCCTTGGGGCCGAGATTGGCCATTTGCCAGAACAGCCACTGCTCGACTTCGACGCGCCCGCGCTCGTCATCGGGATAGAATTTCCCGGTCTTGCGACCGAGATATTGCAGAATCGCGCCGGACTCGAAGATCGAGAGCGGCTTGCCGCCCGGGCCCTGGTGGTCGACGATTGCCGGCATGCGGTTGTTGGGCGAGATGGCCAGGAATTCCGGCTTGAACTGATCACCCTTGGAAATGTCCACCGGGATCACGGTGTACGGAAGTCCGCATTCCTCGAGCATGATCGTGATCTTCCAGCCGTTGGGGGTCGGCCAGAAATAGAGATCGATCGGCGTATCGCCGGCAGCCCTTGCATCGTTATGAGTGCCCGACGCGGGCCTGCGGCCGGAGCGGGCGTTCTTCCGGATCGGCTTGCTGGCAACACGGGCCATCGGAGGCTCCCTGCAGGACGGGATAAGGGGCCTGTGAGGCTACTCTTAAACAGGGGCGATCTGCGCGCCCGATCCGGTGGCATCCAACCGGCTGGGCGTTGCCCGGTCCGGCGACCCCGTCAACCGGGCCCTGCCCGTTCACAGAAAATACCGAGGGCGTCGGCGAGAGGCCGGGCTTCGAGCCGCCTGCAGATTCCTCTGCCGCGGCGAGGTACGGAAATCTCCGTTCCCTCTTCTTCACGTCACCCGCAGTGCGCGGACGGATGAAGCTCGAACCCTTGTCTCGCCGACGCCCTCTGTCGTCGATCGAGGCCGGCGGTGTCGAAGCACGATCGCGATGCGCTCACCGCTCTTCGACTCGCGCCGGCCTGTTTGACGCAGTCATCGACGTCGTACGAAGTCGAAGACTGTGAAGCAGCGCGTGCTTACTTCTTCTTCCGGCGCTTGGTCTTCTTTGCGCCCTTTTTCGCCGCTGACTTCGTCTTCGTCTTTCGCTTCTTCGCCATGCTGCCCTCCTAGCCAATGAGTGAGTGGCGATATCGTCCAGTGCCCGCGGGGATCGCGAACACTGTCACCGGATTACTACAGCGCTACAAAAACACCAGTGTTTTTGCACATTGCACGGCTTTGGCGCCCGGACCGATACCAGATGTTGCGCCTGGACAAGGACGGGCAACGCGCAGGGGGCGATGCGCAACGCGATCGAGCGACGCGGCCCGCACGTTTCCGCGATAGTTAGAAAATGCCGATAATATATGGGTTTTCCATGCATCCGAGTTTTCACGATAGCAGGCGGTGCACGGCGCGCGCGAAGCGCGTGCGATCGCAAAAATCGTCGCAACGGCGCGTTAAGCATACCGAACGACTTGTGCAAAAATAATTCCGTCAAGAGGCTTGCAAGCGCGCTCTCAGAGATCGAATCCGTCACGAATCGAGCGAATCGCCTCCGAGTGATTCGCCGAACGCATGACAGAAGACGGGCGACGGAGCACACCGAGTGACGAATCCGCGTGTCCGTTTTTCTATCCTCGTCCGCCCGCGTTGCGGTCAGACGCCGAGCTTGCTCTTGAGCAGTTCATTGACCGCCTGCGGGTTGGCCTTGCCGGCGGAAGCTTTCATCACCTGACCGACGAACCAGCCGATCAGCGCAGGCTTGGCCTTTGCCTGCTCCACCTTGTCGGGGTTGCCGGCGATAATGTCGTCGACCACCTTCTCGATCGCCGTAAGGTCGGTGACCTGCTTCAGGCCGCGCGCTTCCGCGATCGCATGCGGGTCGCCACCTTCGCGCCAGCAGATTTCAAACAAGTCCTTGGCCATCTTGCCCGAAATCGTGCCGGCCGCGATCAAATCGAGGATCGCACCAAGCTGCGAAGCCGACATCGGGGAGGCGGCGATGTCTCTGCCCTCCTTGTTGAGGCGCCCGGCGAGCTCGTTGATGACCCAATTGGCGGCAGCCTTGGCGTCGCGGCTGCTCCCGTCGGCTTTCTTGGCGACGGCCTCGAAGAAATCGGCGGTCTCGCGCTCGTCGACGAGAACGCCCGCGTCATATACCGAGAGGCCGTAATCGCGCGTGAAACGTGCCTTCTTTTGATCGGGCAGTTCCGGCAGATGCGCCTTGAGATCGTCGACATAGGCGACGGTGAGCTCAAGCGGCAAAAGATCGGGATCGGGAAAGTATCGATAGTCGTGCGCCTCCTCCTTGGAGCGCATGGAGCGCGTCTCCCCCTTGCCTGGGTCGAACAGGCGCGTCTCCTGCTCGATCTTGCCGCCGTCCTCCAGGATTTCGATCTGACGCCGCGCCTCGTGCTCGATCGCCTGACCGATGAAGCGGATCGAGTTGACGTTCTTGATCTCGCAGCGGGTGCCGAGAGGGGCGCCGGGCTTGCGCACCGACACGTTCACGTCCGCCCGCAGGTTGCCCTTCTCCATGTCACCGTCGCAGGTGCCGAGATAGCGCAGGATGGTTCGCAGCTTGGAGACGTAGGCCTTGGCCTCCTCGGAGGAACGCAAATCCGGCTTTGACACGATCTCCATGAGCGCCACGCCCGCGCGATTCAGATCGACCAAGGACATGGCGGGATGCCGGTCGTGCAGCAATTTTCCGGCGTCTTGTTCCAGATGCAGGCGTTCGATGCCGACAGTCACGGTATCGCCATCGGGCATGTCGAGCACGACCTCGCCCTCTCCGACGACCGGCGACTTGTACTGGCTGATCTGATAGCCCTGAGGCAGGTCGGGATAGAAATAGTTCTTGCGGTCAAACACCGACTTTAGATTGATCTGCGCCTTCAGTCCCAGACCGGTACGGACCGCCTGCCTCACGCATACGTCGTTGATGACCGGCAGCATGCCGGGCATGGCCGCATCCACAAGCGACACGTGCGAATTGGGCTCGCCCCCGAACGCAGTCGAAGCGCCGGAAAACAATTTCGACTGCGAGGTCACCTGCGCATGCACCTCCATGCCGATGACGACCTCCCAGTCTCCGGTCGCACCTTTGATCAGTTTCGATTTCGTCCCCTGAGCATTCATTGCCGTATCCACTTCCACGCGTGTCGAAAACATCCGCGCTTACACGCTTTTGGTAGACGCTTGCACTATCCGCCACAAGGCTGCCGCAGTTCCCGACGTGCCCGCTTGCAGTCAGGAACCTGGATTGACCGCAAGCGTTGGCTGCATGAGTCCGGATATCGGAGGTGATGATGACTGACAACAGGGCACGGAACGGTAAATTGGGCGCAATCCTCGGCGCGCTGATCGCCGTCGCCCTCGCTGTATTCCTGCTTAATGGTGGCGAGCACGTGGGCAAGAAGACTGTCAACAGCGACGCCGATCTTCCACCGGTCGCAACCGGTCAGCCGCGCTGACTTACCCTACCCCGGCATCAGCGGCCTGGATTGCACGTTTTAACTGCCAACAGCCGGAGCGGCGGTTTCGCCGGTTGTAGCCCGCGGCATGCAGCGGTAGCCTCTCCCCAAAATGGACGCGCCCTTCGGTAGCGGGGCGCCGTCGCGCTGATCAACGGCGCGACGCAGGGAGGTCGAAGCCGTGACCACCGCGCGATGTCGCCGGGTCTTTTGCCGCGTCCGCGTTCATGCCGGGCGGGCGGGCGCACATCCGGCCTGCGCTCGCACTCCTTGCGCGTCCCTCTGGTCCGGGCCGCCGCGGCGGGCAATTTCACCCGCCCATTATTGCCGCAACCCGTCGCGCGCAGTCCGCGCGGCAAGATCAGCGCCCCCATGATTGAGATTGCGCTTCGGCATCCCCGCGCCGGCATGGCCGGCGCTCATCCAGCGCCGCAGGAAAAACGTCAATGATCACCCGCCGTCAGCTCATCCAGACATCGGCAGCCTGCGTGTTGGCGCCCGCGATCGGCAGCCGCACGGCCAGCGCCCAGGGTCCTTCCCTGCAAACCTGGCCCACCCGTTTCGTCAAACTCGTGGTGCCGTTCACGCCCGGGGGCGGCATCGACGGCATCGGCCGCATCGTCGGCGCGCGCCTGTCGGAAATGTGGGGGCAGCAGGTTGTGGTCGAGAACAAACCGGGTGCCGGCGGCAACATCGCCTCGGAATTCGTCGCGCGCTCGGCGCCGGACGGGTACACCATGTACATCACGGCAGGGGGACTGGCGGTCAACCGCTATCTCTTCGGCTCGATCAACTACGACCCGGTTGCCGATTTCGCTCCTGTGACGCTGATCTGTCTCTTCCCCAATCTCCTGGTGGTGCCGAACTCCTCATCATTTCGCTCGGTCAGCGATCTGCTCGCGGAGGCCAGGAAGAACCCGGGCAAGGTGACCTTCGCCTCTCCGGGGCACGGCAGCTCTCCGCATATGAGCGGTGAGCTGTTCAGATATATGGCCCACGTCGATCTGACCCACGTGCCTTACCGTGGTGCCGCACCGGCTTTCACCGACGTGATCGCAGGCCGCGTCGACTGCACGTTCGCGGTCATGGCCTCGGGCCTTCCGCTCGCCCAGTCCGGGCAGTTGCGCGCGCTCGGCGTGACGACCGCCACCCGCGTGCCGACGGCGCCGGAGGTGCCCACCATCGCCGAGGCCGGCGTTCCAGGCTACGACACGTCATCCTGGTTCGCATTTTTCGTGCCGGCCAAGACGCCAGCGGACATCGTTCGCAAGATGCACGCCGACACCGTCGCGGCACTTGCCGAGCCTGCGATCAAAGCCAAGCTCGATCAGCTCGGCGTGATGGTGGTCGGCTCCACGCCCGAAGAGCTTGGCACCCACCTCAAGACCGAGATGGAGAAGTGGGCGCCCGTCATCAAGGCCGCCAATATCAAGGTCAACGAATGATCACCCGCCGTCAGGCCATGGAGCTCGGCGCGCTTGCGGCGCTCGCGTGCGGCGCTGGCGACGGCGCAGCGGCTCAGCCGATTGCGGCCTGGCCGAACCGGTTCGTCCGTATGATCGTGCCGTTCCCGCCGGGCGGCGGCACCGACGCCATCGCCCGCGTGGTCGCCGGCAAGCTCTCGGACATCTGGGGTCAGCAGGTGGTGGTCGAGAACCGAGGGGGCGGCGCCACGAATATCGGCACCGAAGCGGTGGTCCGCTCCGATCCGGACGGTTACACGATCTTGATCACTTCGATGCCGCTGGCGGTGAACCGCTTCCTCTTCCCCGCGCTCAATTACGATCCGGTCGAGGATCTCGCCCCGGTATCGCTGATCTGCGAGTACCCCAACATCATGGCGGTGCCGATCACCTCCCCTGCCCGCTCGGTGACCGACTTCATCGCCTATGCCAAGGCCAACAAGGGAAAGGTGACCTTTGCGTCCTCCGGTCACGGCACCTCGGTTCACCTCTCCGGCGAACTGTTCAAGCGCATGGCCGGGATTGAGATGTTGCACGTGCCGTATCGCGGCGCGGGACCCGCGCTCAACGACCTGCTGCCCGGACGGGTCGACGTGATGTTCAACAATATCGGTGCAGTGCTGCCCCTCATCCAAGGAGAAAAACTGCGTGGTCTCGCGGTGACCACTGCCAAGCGCACTGCGGCAGCTGCGGACCTGCCGCCGATCGCCGAGGCCGGCGTCCCCGGCTTCGACGTGTCGTCCTGGTATGCGCTTTTCGCGCCGGCGAAGACCCCGCCCGAGATCATTCGAAAGATGCACGCCGATACCGCGACGGCGCTGAACGATCCCGTGACGAAGGAGCGGCTCGAGCAGCTCGGCGTCGTGGTGGTGGGCTCGAACCCGACGGAACTCGCAACATTTCTCAAGGCCGAAATGAACAAATGGGCGCCCGTGATCAAGGATGCGGGCATCAGCATCCGCGAGTGACGCGGCCAAACCTGGAACGTTGGATCGAACGGAACGACCATGATCGAGCGCCGCCAATTTCTTCGCCTGTCGGCCGCCGCAACGCTCGCCGCGCCGGCGCTCGCGGCTGGCCTGCTTGGCCGCGCCGCGTTGGCACAGACGCAGACTCCGGTTTGGCCGGGCCGTTTCGTCCGCATGATCGTGCCGTATCCCGCCGGCGGAGGGGCCGACACCATCGCCCGGCTGCTCGCAGGGCGGCTCTCGGACATCTGGGGCCAGCAGGTACTGATCGAGAACCGCGGCGGAGCCGGCGGCAACATCGCCTCGGAGGCAGCGGCCCGTTCCGCTCCCGACGGGTACACAATGTACCTGGCGGGAGAATTCCAGGCGACCAACCCCTATCTCTATCCAAAACTCACCTACGATCCGGTCGCCGACTTCGTTCCGGTCACCCTCGTGGTGCAGTACCCTGCCGCCCTCGTCGTGCCGAACTCCTCGCCTGCGCATTCGGTGAAGGAGTTCATCGCCTACGCCCAGGCGAATCCAGGCCAGGTCACGTTCGCCTCTCCCGGCCACGGCACCGGCCCGCATCTCGCAGGCGAACTGTTCAAGCGCGTCGCCGGCATCGAGCTCACCCATGTGCCGTATCGCGGCGCCGCACCCGCGCTGCAAGACCTGGTGCCCGGGCGCGTCGATTCCTTCTTCAACAATATCGCGCCGATCATACCGCTGATGCAGCAGGGGCAGTTGCGCGCGCTGGCGGTAACGTCGGCCAAGCGAACGCCGGCAGCACCGGACTTGCCGACGCTGGCGGAGGCCGCGCTTCCCGGATTCGATGTCTCCGGATGGTACGCGCTGTTCGTGCCGGCCAAGACTCCGCCCGCGATCGTGCAGAAGATGCACGCCGACACCGTTGCCGCGCTGGCCGATCCGGCGATCAGGGGGCGGCTTGAACAGCTCGGACTGTTCGTGGTCGGCTCGACACCCGAGCAGCTCGGTCAATTTCTCAAATCGGAGATGGACAAGTGGGGACCGGTGATCAAGCAGGCCGGCATCGCCATCCGCGAATGAGCACACTCGAGCCGGTGTCAAACATGAACGATGCAATCAAAGGAGAAACACCGTGAACCACAACCCCAAGGGCGCGGCCGCGATCGCAGCTGCGGTGATCCTGACAGTGACGGGCGTGACGGCGCACGCGGCAGAAATCAGGGTACTCTCGACGCAAGCCACCGAAGAAGCGTATCGGGAGTTGGTGCCGGAATTCGAAAAAGCCACCGGGCATAAGGTCGCCACCACCTTCACCGGGACCCTCGACGCCAACAAGCGGTTGGCCGCTGGCGAGGGCTACGACCTTCTGATCATGTCGGCCTCCTCGATCGATGAGCACATCAAAGGCGGCAAGGTCGCGCCCGGCAGCCGGGTCGATCTCGCAAAATCGGGCGTGGGCGTGGGCGTGAAATCCGGTGCGGCAAAACCCGACATCAGCACGACCGACGCCCTCAAGAAGGCGATCTTGGCGGCCAGGTCGATCGGCTATTCGACTGGCCCGAGCGGCGTCTATATCGTCGGGCTGTTCCAGCGCATGGGCATAGCCGACGACATCAAGGGTAAGCTCAAGCAGACGCCGACCGGCGTCTTTGTCGGCAGCATCATCGCGAGCGGCGAGGCCGAGATCGGCTTTCAGCAGGTGAGCGAACTCTCGCACTTCCCCGGGGTCGACTACGTCGGCCCGCTACCGGCGGACGTCCAGCAGTTCACCATGTTCTCGAGCGGCATTATCGCCGGCGCCAAGGAAGCGGACGGCGCCAAGGCGCTGGTCAAGTTCATCACGGCGCCCGCGGCAGCCGCGGCCTTCAAAAAACGGGGCATGGAGCCGGGCTGACGCACCAACGGCTGAGCACCGCCGTATCGCGATCGTGGCCAGCAGCGCGACACATCACTGAGGGATTCAACATGCGACCATCGTTCAGGCGCGTCGTTGGGCTTGCGTTTGCTGCCTTCGCGGCGGCGACGCCGGCGCGGGCACAGGCCCCCGACACGGTGCTCATCAACGGCAAGATCATAACCGTGGACGACCGCTTCACCATCGCGCAAGCGCTCGCCGTCAGGGGCGAGCGCATCCTCAAGGTCGGCACCACGGCCGAGGTCGAGGCGCTCAAAGGTCCGCAGACGCGGGTCATCGACCTCGCTGGCCGCGCCGTCATCCCGGGATTGATCGACAACCATGCCCATTGGGTTCGCGCGGCCGAGCACGACGAGCTGAGATTCGACGGCGTGACCTCGCGGCAGCAGGCGCTCAAGATGCTCGCCGATCGGGTGCGCAGCACCCCCGCCGGCGAATGGATCGTGGTTCTCGGCGGCTGGTCCGAAGAACAATTCGCCGACGAACCGCGCGGCTTCCCGCTGGAGGAACTCGACCGCATCGCTCCCAACAATCCGGTGGTGCTGCAGGCGGTGTATAACCACAGCTATCTCAACTCTGTGGCGCTGGTCGCGGCGAAGATCGACGCGAGCACGCCAGACCCGCAAGGCGGCCGGATCGAAAAAGACGGCGGCGGCAAACCAACCGGCCTCGTGCGCGGCGCCGGCGGCGTCGCGTTCGTCGCGGCGCGCGTGCCGCTGCAGAACCAGGAGGCGTGGCTCGCGAATACCCGCAAGCTCGTGGGCTATCTCAACTCCATCGGCCTCACCGCGTGGCTCGACGCCGGCGGGCGCGGGATGGGCGCCAAGCATTACGAGCCGTACCGGCACCTCGCGGACCGCGGCGAGCTCAACATCCGCTTGTTCTGGACGACGATCCGGCAGCCTGCGACGCCCGCGCAGGTCGACGCCGTGATCGGCGAAATCCGCGATCTCAAGCCGTTCCAGGGCACCGATTACCTCGACAACGTGGGTTGGGGCGAGTTGGTCTTTGCCCCGGTCACCACCCAGCTGCTGCGCGTCGAGACCAACACCCGGGCTGAAGACCTTGCCCAGATGCGGCGCGTCCTGCTGGCACTTGCCGAACGCGGTGTCTATGTCAATTCGCACGTCGAGATGAGCACGGCGATCGAGGCTTTCCTCAACGAGTACGAGTTGATCAACAAGGAGCGGCCGATCAAGGGGCTGCGCTGGTCGTTCTCGCATCTCGACCAGGTCAGCGAAGCGCAGCTCGAGCGCATGAAGAAACTGGGCATGAGCGCACAAATTCACAGCCGCCCGCTGATCCAGGGCGCGTTGATGCACAAGGTGCACGGCGACAAGGCCTGGGACATGCCGCCGTTCCGCCGTATCCAGGACAGCGGCATCCATTGGGGCCTTGGTTCCGACGCCACCGCGGTCACGACTTCGAACCCGTTCTACACGCTCAGTTTCGCCGTAACCGGACGCATGATCGGCGGGCGGCCGGTAAATCGGCAGACCATCACGCGCGAGGAGGCTTTGATCGCGCACACGCGCTCCAACGCCGTATTCCTATTCCAGGAAGGAAATCTCGGCTCCCTCGCGCCGGGCAAATATGCTGATCTATTGGTGCTCGACCGCGACTACCTCACGGTTCCGGACAGCGAGATCAAGGACATCACGCCGCTCGTCACCATGGTGGGGGGCAGGATCGTGCATAACGCGATGCCGAAATAACCGGCAGCGCCGCGCGATCCGGCTTCAGACGGCGAGTTGGCGGTCGAGCACCTGCTGGACCACCTCGAAGGTGTTCATGAACTCGCGGAATTCGACGAGCCGGCCATCGCGGAAGCGCAGGAAGTCCGCGATGTGGAAGCGCAGGGTGCGGCCGCTTGAGCGCTGCGTAAACGCAACGTCCGACATGACAGCCGCGTGATCGCCGTCGACAACGGTAACCTGAGGCACGTAGCTTTCAAGCAAATAGTCCTTGGCGATGCGACCAAGCGCCTCCAGTACGGCGCCCTTGCCCTGGTGATGGCCCGCAAACGGTAAGACCTGCGGCGGTGCGTGAATGACAAAGTCCACGTCGTCGTCGATGAGCGCTGCCATCCGCTCGCCGTCCCCGCGCGCATAGGCGGCATAGAGATCGATGACGGCCGCGCGTGTGGATTCCTCACTCATGGCCCATTCTCCAACAGGGTTTCCGCGATCGCGCTCCATTCTGCGGCAAGCGGCTTAGTCGGCACGGGACGTCGCGCTTGCCGATACCAGTAGTCTGCATTGCCGAGGTCGCCTTCCACGCGGTGCAAATAGGCGTGGACCCAGGCACACTCCTTGTTGCCCTCGTCCATGACGATCTGGTGCGCTTTGTCCCATTGGTCCTTGCCCGCCCACCAAAGCGCTACGAGCGCCGGCGGGAGGCCGGCCGGCGGTTTCTTTTGCGTCAAGGTGCCTTTGAACTCGGCGAACGTCATGACGTGCCGCCATCGCTTCCCCGCAACACCCGGGACCGGCGTTTGAACGGATGACAACCTACCACCACTGCTCGGGCGAAAACCGCCCCGCTGCCTGCTCGATGACATGACCAAGCGAGAACAGCGCCTCCTCGCCAAAGGGTCTACCGATGAGTTGCAGCCCCAGCGGCAGCCCCTCGGCCGACAAGCCGCCGGGCACGGAGATCCCGGGCAGGCCCGCCATGTTCACCGTGACCGTGAACACGTCGTTGAGATACATCTCGATCGGATCAACCGCCCCCATCTCGCCGATGCCGAACGCGGCGGATGGCGTTGCCGGCGTCAAAAGCGCATCCACCCCGTCGGCAAAGACATTCTCGAAATCGCGCTTGATCAGCGTGCGTACCTTTTGCGCACGCAAATAGTAGGCATCGTAATAGCCGGCGGATAGCACGTAGGTGCCGATCATGATGCGCCGGCGCACCTCCTTGCCGAAACCCTCGGCCCGCGTCCTCTGGTACATGTCAGCGATGTCGCGCGCGGGCGCGCGCAGGCCATAGCGCACGCCGTCGTAGCGCGCGAGGTTGGAGGACGCTTCGGCAGGCGCTACGATGTAATAGGCCGCCAGTGCGTATCTGGTGTGAGGCAGTGACACCTCGACCAGCTCGGCGCCGGCAGCCTTGAGCCATTGCGCCCCCTGCTCCCAGAGCTTGTCGATCTCGGCGGCCATGCCGTCGACGCGGTATTCTCTGGGAATGCCGATCTTCATTCCCTTGATCGGCTTGCCAATGGCCGCCTCGTAATCCGGCACGGGGCGCTCTACCGACGTCGCGTCCTTCGGGTCGAACCCGGCCATCGACGTGAGCAGGATGGCGGCGTCGCGTACCGTGCGGGCGAACGGCCCCGCCTGGTCGAGCGAAGACGCAAACGCCACGATGCCCCAGCGCGAGCAACGCCCATAGGTCGGCTTGATCCCGACGATGCCGGTGAAAGCCGCAGGCTGACGGATCGAGCCTCCGGTATCGGTGCCGGTTGCGCCGAGGCACAGCCCCGCCGCCACCGCCGAAGCTGAGCCGCCCGAGGAGCCGCCCGGGACGAGCGGGGTGTTGGCCCCCTTGCGTCGCCAGGGCGAGATCACGGGGCCGAAACACGACGTCTCGTTCGACGAGCCCATGGCGAACTCGTCGTTGTTGAGCTTGCCGAGCATCACCGCGCCGTCGCGCCAGAGATTGGAGCTGACGGTCGACTCATAGGTCGGCAGAAAATTGTCGAGGATGTGCGAGCAGGCCGTGGTGCGCACGTCCTTGGTGGCAAACATATCCTTGATGCCGAGCGCAAGACCTTCGAGCGGGCGCGCCTCGCCGGCCCCGAGACGAGCGTCGGCCGCCTGCGCCATCGCGCGGGCGCGCTCCGGCGTCTCCAAAACAAAAGCGTTGAGCGCGCGCGCCTTCTCCATGACGGCAATGTGCGCATCGGCCAGCTCGACGGCGGAGAATTCTCGTCTGCGTAACCGGTCGCGCGCCTCCGCGAGCGTCAGAGATGTGAGCTCGCTCATTCGTCCGGACTATCGCAGGAAAACGCGGCAGCGGAGGGCTCGGTCCGCTGCTGTCGGGCTACCCCGGTTACTTGAGCTGGACCGCCGGCGGCAGGCTTGGGCAATGGCAGGCCCATTGCATGCAAATCATCCGCGGTCACGCCCGGCGGCATCTCGCCGCGTGCGAGAAAATCGGCGCACCACGCGCGGAAAAAATACTCCTGCTCTTCACAGGCGAGGCACATTGGTGGTTCTCACTCCGCCGCCATGGCCGAACGCGTGCCGGCCATCCACGTCTTGCTCATTCCACCACCTTCGGCACCACAAAGAAATGGTCTTCCGTCATCGGCGCGTTCTTGATGATATTGTCGGGAATGCCACCATCGGTGACCACGTCCGGTCGCTGCTTCATTTCCATCGGCGTCACCGACGTCATCGGTTCGATGCCCTCGACATTCACCTCCGACAATTGCTCCACGAAGGCCAGAATGGCGTTGAGTTCGCCTTGCAGGGGCTCGATTTCCTCGTCGGCAACCGCGATGCGCGCGAGATGCGCGATGCGGCGGACGGTGGCGGCATCCACGGCCATGGCGGGGCTCCTCCGGCCGGCCAAGACCGGCCGGCATGCCGCGAGCCTATAGCAGAGCGGCTTTTGCAACGGCAACCTATGACCCGTATTGCGGGCCCGGCTCAAAGATCCGATATAAGCGGACATGGATGCCCCCAACCCCTCCGCCCTTCCCACCTTCGCGAGCCGAACGCCGCTGCATGTGGGGGCGGTCGGCCTCAAGGTCCGCGACCTCGACCGGCTCTCGCAGTTCTATCGCGACGTGCTTGGGCTATCCGTGCTCGACCATGACAAGAACGGCGCTACGCTCGGCGCGGGCGGCGTACCTGTCATCCATCTCGAGCACCAGCCCGGGGCCAAGCCCGATGACCCCCGTACCGCGGGCCTCTATCACACCGCCTTCCTGATGCCGACGCGCGCCGACCTCGCGCGCTGGATCCTGCATGTGGCACGCCACAAGGTTCCGCTCACCGGCGCCTCCGACCACGGGGTGAGCGAAGCGTTCTATCTCGACGATCCCGAAGGCAACGGCATGGAGGTCTATTCCGACCGGCCGGCGGACAGCTGGCAGTGGATTGGCAACGAATTGAAGATGATCACCGATCCGCTCGATATCGACGATATCTTGCGTGAAGTCCCGCCGGCCGCGACCTATCCGGGCGCTCCCGAGGGCCTTCGCATCGGCCACGTTCACCTGCGGGTGGGAGACATTGCGCGCGCCGAGACGTTCTATCGCGACGCACTCGGACTCGAGGTCACGCGCCGCCGCCACGGCGCGAGCTTCATGTCATCGGGACGCTATCACCACCACATCGCCGGCAATGTCTGGCATAGCGCCGGCGCGGGACCGCGCGACGAGAACCGGGCGGGGCTGTCGTGGCTCTCGCTGGAAGCCGCCGATGACGTGGCCTTCGAAGCGGTCAGGACGCATCTGGCGCAGGCCGGACTGCGGCCCGCCGTGTCGGCGGCGGGCATCGAGACCGCCGACCCCTGGGGTACACGCCTGCGCGTCACGCGCGCGTAGCGTCTTCTGCCTTCGGTTCCGCGAGCGTGCGGATTAGTTCCAGCGCCTCGGCGGCGAGAGCCCTCGTCAATTCACCGGCCGGCAGCGAGCGCCCAAGCGACGCCGCCTGCCCCGCCCACATCGGGGAAAAATCACCGGATCCCTTCGCCTCCGCCCTTGCACGCAACGGTGCGAGCGCGCCGGCGGCAAGGGGAAACGCTGGCGCCACGTCCGACATCGGACCGATCTCTCGCATCACCCGGTTGATGATCCCGCGCGCCGGGCGGCCGGTCATCAGATTGGTCAAAGCGGTACCCTGTTCGCTCGCGGTTTTGAGCGCGGCGCGATGCGGCTTCGAAATCTTCGCTTCAGGGCACCAGAGATAGACGGAGCCGATCTGCACGCCGGCGGCGCCGAGCGCGAACGCTGCCGCGATGCCGCGCGCATCGGCGACGGCGCCGGCGGCGATGACCGGAACCCTCACGGCATCGACGATTTGCGGAACTAGCGCGAAAGTGCCTGCTTGCGTTGCGATGTCGTCGCCCAAGAATATGCCGCGATGTCCGCCGGCCTCGTAACCCTGGGCGATGACGGCATCGACGCCGCGCCCTTCGAGCCAGCGCGCTTCGGCAACCGTCGTGGCGGAGCTGATGATCACGCAACCTGCGGCCTTGACCCGGCGCAGCAAGGCAGGCTCCGGCAACCCGAAATGGAAGCTCACGACTTCCGGCTTGAGTTCTTCGACGACCTCGCAGAATGTTCCGTCGAATGCGCCGCGGTTACTCGGGGGCACGGGCGCCGCCGGATCGATCTCAAGTTCGCGGTAATAAGGCGCAAGCCTTTCACGCCATCGCGCTTCTCGCTGGTTGTTGAGCACCGGTTGGGCGTGGCAGAAGAAACCGAGATTGATCGGCTTTGTCGTGTGCGCGCGGATTTTTCCCAGTTGTTCGCGGACCTGATCCGCATCAAGCATCGCGCACGGCAGCGAGCCGAGGGCACCGGCCTGCGCCGCTGCCGCAGCCAGTTCCCAGTCCATGGCGCCGGCCATCGGCGCCTGCACGATCGGCACCTCGATCCCGAAAAGCTCGAGCAGGCGACGGTCTGGCCACATATCCGCACAATTTTCCGTGATCTTTCTCTCCTTAAGATTGGTTTGATGCGTGCGCAGGATAGCGGTCGATTGCGTCAGGGTCACTCCAACGACATGATCGCATGGTCAGATCGTCCGATGGAGGCGGTTATGGAGCACCTCATCTTCGTTTGCCCATCCACGGGACGCGCGGTCGACAGCGGCGTCGAGAGCGAGATCGGAACCCTCTTGCGCATACGGCAGCAGAGCGTGCGCGTTCTTTGCCCGGCCTGCGGCAGCTGGCACCAATGGACGGTGCGGGACGGCTTCCTGGCAAAAGCCGCTGGCGATGTTCAGGGCGCCGATCGTCACATCGCCTGACTCATGCCACGGATGCGCCGCGCCATGGCGCCCATGATGTAGAGCGCGAAGTTCGGTATCTCATCGACCATGAAACGGAATTTGCGCTGATCGATGAGTGAGAGCTCGCAAGCCTCCTTGACGCGTGCGGTCGAGCTTCGTGCGGCCCCGTCGACCATCGACATGAATCCGATCGCCTCGTTCGGACCGCAGGTTTCGACCACCGTGTCGCCGATCATCATCTCGATCACGCCGGACTGTACGATGTACATGCACGAGCCCGAATCGTTCTTGCTGAACACGATGCTTCCAGCCGGGTAGCTCACGCTCGCTCCCGCCCGCTGGGCAAACATGCGCATGTCGATCTCGTTGCCGTTCATTTCATCCTCGTCGCACAAGGCACGCCCCGAGCGGCAAGCTTATGCCAAAAATTCCCCCCACTGCGCCAGCTTTCGCTCAACCACCGGCTCGACTATCCTTTAGCTCAACAACGCGGCCAGCGCGCCCAGACGCTGCGGCCGGAGCGAGCGGGAGGACATCGGATGGCCCGGATGGGCGGCCTTGCGACGATCGCGGCTGCGCTCTGGCTGTGGCCCGCGGTCGACGCCGGCGCGGACGCCTGGCCCGGCCGGCAGGTGAAGATCGTTGTAGCCTTTGCGCCGGGTGGCAGTGCCGACCAGTTTGGTCGTCTGCTGGCAGCCGAGCTTTCGGCCGCCTTCCGGCAGCAATTCTTCGTGGAGAACCGGCCGGGGAATAGCGGGGCGATCGGTTCGGCGCAGGTCGCACGGTCAGAGCCCGACGGCTATACCTTGCTGATCGGCGGTTCCGGCCCGCACCTCACAGGTCCCGCGATCAATCCGAATATCGGCTATGATCCGCTCACGGATTTCACCCATATCGCGATGATCGGGGCTGACAGCTACGCCTGGGCCGCCAATCCGGCCTTGGGGGTGAAATCCATCGCCGATCTTGTCAGCCTGGCAAAGACCCGCAGACAGAATCCGATCACGTCCTCCTCGCCTGGACCCGGCTCGCTCGGCCACCTCCTGATCGAGCAGTTCAAGCGCAAAGCCGACGTCGACATCCAGCACGTGCCCGCGCCGAATTCAGGCGTCACCGACGTTCTTGGCAACCACATCGCGATGACGCTCACTGCGATGATGACCGTCGGCGAGCAGGTAAAGGCTGGCCAGCTCGTGGCGCTCGCGGTCACCTCCACCGAACGCAATCCGGTATTCAAGGGTATTCCCACGTTCGCCGAGCAAGGCTATCCCGACGTGCGCGGGAGTACTTGGTTCTGGCTGTGTGGACCGAAGGGCCTTCCGCCCGAAGTCGTCAACAAGCTCAGCGAGGCCACCCGTCGCATCGTGAAATCGCCGAAGATCCAGGACCACTTCCAAAAGCTTGCTTTGCTGTCGAAGGATCTCGACGTGGCCGCCGTCCAAGCATTCCTCACCGAGGAATATGCGTTCTGGGCGCCGCTCGCCCGCGATGCCGGATTGAAAATTCAATAACCGGCCACTTCGGAGACAGGATCATGAACGTCGTCACCACCCTAAAGACGCGGGATATCGAAAGTCCCTTGCCTGCGCCGCGCGCGCGGATCGGGATGATCATTCCGTCGGTCAACAGCATGACCGAGCCCCAATTCAATCGTTTCGCTCCGCCGGGACTTGGTGTGCATGTCGCGCGCGCCCGCGTCGCCGGTGAATGGAAACGTCCGCTGGCCGTGATGGCCGGCGAGATCGCCACCTCGGCAAAGCTGCTCTCGGATGTCGCGCCCGACCTTATCGTCTTTCACTGCACGGACACTTCGATGACGCAGGGCCCGCAGGGCGAAGGCCGCATATTGGACATCGTGCGTGAAGCCAGCGGCGTCGAGGCGGTCGCAACAAGTCGACTCGTGCTCGAAGCGTTGCAGGCCCTCGGTTTGCGAAAGCTGGTCGTACTCAGCCCCTACAAGAGCAACCAGGCCGTGATCGACTATCTGCATGCCAGCGGCTTTGCCGTGGTCCATGACGTGGCCCTCGCGCGCAAGCCGCTCGAATTCGCTACGGTCACGCCGCGGGAATGGACCGAACTCGCCCGCCAGCACGACCGGCCGGAAGCCGATGGCATCTTTCTCAGTTGCACCAACACGACGCAAATCGAGGCAGTCGCAGATATCGAGCGCGCGCTGGGCAAGCCGGTGGTCAACAGCAACCAAGCCGTGCTTTGGGGCTGTGTCCAGAGATTGAGGCCGCTGCTCGGCCCGCTGTCCCCGATGCCGGAGCTCGGCCGGCTCATGGGGCAAATGGATGCGTGACAGGCAATCGGCAGAGGCTCGACATGACATGAAGACGCGTTTTGCACGTCTCGCCTGCGCAGCGGCATTGCTCGCACTTTCTGTTTCGTCCGCAACCGCGCAGAATTATCCGGCGCGGCAGATCACGCTCGTAGTCCCGTTCGCACCGGGCGGCCCCGCGGACTTCCTCGGCCGCCTCATCGGACAGAAGATGGGCGAAGACCTGGGCCAGCAACTCGTCATCGACAACCGGCCGGGAGCGAACACCATCATCGGCGCCCAGGCGGTCGCCAAGGCCGCACCCGACGGCTACACCCTGCTGATGGCCATCGACGGCACCCTGGTCATGAATCCGTTCCTGTACAGCAAGCTTGCGTACGACCCGTTCAAGGATTTCGTGCCGGTATCGCTGGTCGCGCTCGTGCCCTCGGCGGTGGTCGGAAACATCAACATTCCGGTCAGTTCGATCAAGGATCTGGTCGAGCGGGAAAAGGCCAAGCCCGGCACCTTCCAGATCGGAATCAGCACGCCGACATCGCAAGTCAATGTCGGGCTTTTGAACATGATGGCCGGCACCAATTTCACCATGGTCCCGTATAGAGGCGGGACGACACAAGTCACCGGCATTCTGGCCGGAGACATTCCGCTCGGCATGGAGAGCATCAACGTGTCGCTGCCGCTTTGGCGCGACAACAAGCTCAAGATTCTGGGACTGGTAAGCGCGCAGCGTCTTTCGCTGGCGCCCGAAATTCCCACGATCGCCGAGACCTTCCCCGGCTACGATCTCGGCATCTGGCAGAGCATCGTCGCGCCCGCGGGCACGCCGCGCGAGGTGGTGAGCAAGCTGCACGGTTCAATCAAGAAAGTGTTGGCAATGCCCGAGGTGCGCGACAAACTACTCGCCGCCGGCATCGAGCCTGCGAGCAGCAACTCGCCCGAGGAGTTCGCCGCTTTCATCCGCTCGCAGGCGGAAACCCGTGCCAAGGTCATCCAAGCAGTCGGGATAAAGATCGATTGATGCCCCTTTTGGCGGCTGCAGCTCGTCTCTTCGCCATTGCCCTGTCGGTGGCGCTCGCGCACGAGCCCACGTCGGCGCAAGACGCGCTCGATGCGGACGCCAAGAACTATCCCAACCGGACGGTCCGCATCATCGTGCCGTTTCCGCCGGGCGGCCCGGCCGACATCGTCGCACGGTTCATCGGACAGAAGATGAGCGAGGACTGGGGCCAACCGGTCGTGATCGAGAACCGCGCCGGCGGCAATACCGCGATCGGCGCGCAAGCCGCTGCGAGGGCCCCCCCGGACGGCTACACCCTGTTTGCGCCGATGGACACGACCATGGTCATGAATCCGTTGGTCATACCCAATCTGCCCTACGACCCGCTCAAGGACTTTGCGCCGATCACGCTATTGACCAAGAATATGTCGCTCGTGGTGGTGCGGAGCCAGGGGCCAAAGACGATCAAGGAGCTGATCGCCAAGGCCAAGGCCAATCCCGGCAGGCTCAACATGGGTGCGGGCACGATCACGTCGCGTCTTGGAGCGCTCCTGTTCGCCAGGACCGCCGGCATCGACGTCCAGCTCGTTCCGTTCAAGGGCAGCGCCGAAATCGGCCAGGCCGTCCTCGCTGGAACCGTCGATTTCGCACTCGACAGCACCGGCACAAGCCTGCCGCTGATCCAAGGTGGCCAATACCGGGCGCTGGCGAAATACAGCAATCGGCCACTGCCCATCTTGCCCGATCTGCCCAGCCTCGGCGTGGCCGCTGAATTGCCGGGGCTCGACGAAAGCTCCACCTGGGTCGCTCTGGTAGCTCCCGCCGGAACCGCTCCCGCGATCATCGACAAGATCCATCGGGAGGTGGCGCGCATTTACGGCGATCCCGCCATGATCGCCAAACTGGAAAAAGCGGGGATTCTCGCCGTGGGCAGCAGCTCACCGGCGGAGTTCGATGCATTCGTCCGCAGCGAGCTGGAACGCTGGTCCAAGGTCTTGAAGGACAGCGGCAATATCAGATTGGATTGAGTGGTTACGGCGGGGCCGCCGTCTCCAACGCGGCACGCACACGTGCGACCACCTCGCGGGGCGTCGCCGCAAGCTCTCCGACCAAGGCCTGAACCTGCTCCCCGGTGAGGGGATCGACGTCGAATTGAAGCCTGGTCGCGTCGGCGATGAACGCCGGGTCGGTCATGGTGGCGTCGAACGCCCGCCGGAGTGCTGCCACTCGCTCCATCGGCACATCCGGCGGCAGGAAATACGGCCGGCCATACTCGGTGCGCGCAAACAGCATCGCCATCGCCTGGCGGTCGGCCTCTGACTTGGCAAACTCCAGCATGGTCGGAACATCGGAGAGTTCCGCATATCGCTTGAAACCATATTGTGCGAGCACCTTGATCTTCCGCTCGCTGATCCAGTGCGGGGTTTGCGCCTTGACCGAAGCCCAGCCAAGGCCGCCCATGCCTTGCACCTCGCCGCGCTCGATGGCGAGATTGATCTGGGGGGTGCCTTGATAACCGCGGACGATCTTGAACTTGAACCCGAGGACATCGTTCACCAGCTGCGGGAAGTCGACCATGGTCGTGCCTGGCGTGGTGGCACCAACAACCACTTCCTTGGTGGTCAATTCGGTGATGCTCTGGATCGGCACGGCATGCCACACGAAGGCAACGTACGCTTCGCGGTTCGTGCTGCCGATCCACATGAGCCTGGTCTGGTCGAACTGAGTGCCCGGCTGCAGCAGCGGCGCGGTGGGGATGCCGTTGATCGGAACGCCGATCACCGTGCCGTCCTTGGGCCCTTGAGCGTAAAGCTGGTTTGTCATCACGACGCCGCCGGCCGCCGGCTGGTTCTGCACCAGAATGTGAGGATTGCCCGGAATATGATGGACGATGTGACGCGCGACGATGCGCGCGAACAGATCGTAGCCGCCGCCTACGGCCGAGCCCACGATCATGCGCAGTTGCTTGCCCCGGTAGAACGCCGCGACGTCGCCTTGCGCGCCCGCCTCCGTTGCCGTGCAGACAAACACCGAGATGAGCAGCGCGGATCGAATAAGTTTCATTCGCGCATGCTCAGCCGCTATCCTGCCGGCGTCACATGCACCGGCTTATCGGCAGAACGCACCGCGAACAACCGTCCGAGATGGCGCGGAGGCATGCGCCAGCCAATGAGGCGCAATGCATCCCAGATCACGGCCTGATTGCTGGTCACGATCGGCCGTTCCAGCCGCGTTTCCAGGTCTTCGATCACACCGAAAACGGAGATGTTCGCGCAGCTGATCAGATAGGCGTCGGCGTTGGGGCGTGCGGCGGCGATGACGCGGTCGCGCCAGAACTTCGCTGGTGTTGCGCAATAGGCATCGCTGCCGTCGAGCGCGAAGCCTTGTGCCGAGAGCACGTCATGGCCGGCTTCACGCAGGAACTCGGCCTCGTGTTCGGTCGTGCTGGCGCTGTAGGGCGTGACGAGCACAATCCGTCGCGCGGCAAGCGTACTGAAAGCACGTTGGATGGCGGTTATCGTGGTGGTCGCGCGCGGCGCGCCGGCCCGCGTCAGGGCGGCGAGGATGTGTTCCTCGCCGGTCTTGCCGCCTTCCATCGAGTTGGCCGTGCAGTGGAACGCCACCACGTCGCAGCGGGCATCGGTGAGTGCCCGGGCCGCGCTCTCGATGCGTGGCAGAAGTTGATCGAAGGGGAGGCGATTGGCGCCGGTCATTCGCAGGCGCGTGACATGCGCCGCAATGCCCGCCGGAAAGGCGGGAACCATCTCCTGTTCAACCATTCGATTCGATGACGGAATGATCAGTCCGACGCGCGCCGTCACGATCGCTCCTTCTCGCGCAGGCCGGCGCGCTCGAGCCGCGGCAGAACCTCCGCGCAGAAGAACGGAAGCTCGTCGACGTAATTGACCAGCGAGACGGCGACCCCGGTCAGACCCGCCTTGCTGAGATCGATGAGCTGGCTGGCGATGTGGTCTGGATCGCCGACGATGGGCAGGCCACCCATGCCTTGAGCGTAACCTGTGCGCATCTGTTGAAACTTCTCCGGCGGCGTGTTCTGCGCCGTGATGTTCTTGAGCGCGAGGATCGAGTCGACCGCCGACCAGTCTGCATGCTCCACGATGGAATAGTGATAATAGTCCTCGGCCTCCTTCTTGGTCGGCTTGCAGGTGATGACGCCGACGGTATAGACGCCGAGTTCCCTGCCCTGCTCTTTGGCCTGGCCCTTGGCGGTCGCAACTCTCTGCGCGGTCTCATCGAGCGAGGTGCGGGATGCCTGCAGGAAGAAAGCATCGCAGTTGCGGATTGCGAACGCCTGGCCCACGGGCGACGCGCCGGCATTCATGATCACCGGCCGCGTGCCGCCATAGGGCTTGGGCTTGCCCCGGATGCCCTTCATGTCGAGGTATTGTCCCTGGAAGTCGAAGTCCTCTTTGTCCGACCAGATCATCTTGATGACGTCGATCCATTCCTGCGCATAGTCATAGCGGGACTCGTGATCGCGCTGCTTGACCCCGAACATCGCGAACTCGCCCTCGTTCCAGCCGACGACGATGTTCAATCCGAACCGCCCTTCGCCGATGTGGTCGGCGGTGACCATCTCCTTGGCGGCAATCACCGGGTTGAACAACGGCGCATGCACGGTGCCAAACACGGTGACGCGCTTGGTCAGCGCCAGCAGGCCCGTCGCCCAGGTGATGGTCTCGAGCGTCGCCCCCTGGTAATCGGTATCGCCGCCATAACCCTTCCAGCGCCCGATCGGGAGCAGGAAATCGATCCCCGCCTCGTCCGCCATCTTGGCGAGCTTGAGATTGTCCGGCCAACTGCCCGACCACCGCTCCGGCACCAGGGTAACCGCCCGCCCCGACGAGCAGTTGGCTCCAAACAAGCCGATCTTGAGCTTGTTCGCATTGTGCATCGACATGCGATCGTGTCTGGATGGCGCGGGAGCGAGCACGGTTCCTCCTGAAGTCCTGTTTGACGTGTGTCCCTTTGATTGCGAAGTTCGCATTAGAGGTTGCCGCAAGGGTTGCAAACTTCGCAATCGGGACACTAGCGCATGGCCGCGGCATTTTGAATGGGCGCCGTACTCGTCGGTTGCCACCGCAACGCACAGCGGTGAGAATTGCTGCAAATGAACAAGAAGGCGCGACGGAAGGAGGGAGCGATGACGCCAGCAATACGATTTTTCGTGCCGGTCGTTCTCGCCATGCTGGCGGGGGACGCGGCCGCCGCCGAAGACCTAGCCGCCAGCTTTCCCAATCGACCGATCCGAATGATCGTGCCCTTCCCGGCCGGCGGACCGAGCGACATCGTCGCGCGTCTCATCGGCCAGCGGATGAGCGAGGATTGGGGGCAACCGGTGGTGGTCGAGAACCGTCCGGGTGGCAACACCATTATCGGCGCCCAGGCCGCGGCGAAGGCGGCGCCCGATGGCTACACGCTGTTCATGGCGATCGATTCGACGCTGGTGATGAACCAATACCTGTACAAGACCTTGCCCTATGACCCGCTCGGCGACTTCGTCCCGATCACGCTGACGGCAAAGACCGTATCCGTGCTGGCGGTCGCCGCAGCAGGCGGACCCGCCACGGTCAAGGAATTGATCGCCAGAGCGAAGGCGCAACCGGGCAAGCTCAATTATGGCGCCGGCACCGTTACGGCCCAGCTGATGGGCCATCTGTTCCACAAGGCGGCCGGCCTCGACATCGTTTATGTTCCCTTCAAGGGTACGCCGGAGACGGTGAACGCGCTCCTGACCGGAAGCGTCCAGCTGATCTACGCCGCCAACCAGATCGTGGCACCTTTGGTGGCGAGCGGCCAAATCCGGGCGCTGGCAAAGCTCGATCGCGACGCGCCGCCGTCGATGGCCGATATCCCGACGCTTGCGGACGCGGCGGGACTGGCGGATTTCGACGACATCTCGGTCTGGCTCGGACTTGTCGCGCCCAAGGGCACAGCCAAGCCGATCATCGACAAGCTCCACAGCGAGGTGGTGAAGATACTGGCCGACCCTGCCGTCAGGGAGAAGTCGGAACGCACGGGCAACTATCCCGTGACCAACACGCCCGAGCAATTCTCTGCCTTCATTCGCAAGGAGGCGGATCGCTGGGGGAAGATGATGAAGGAAACTGCCATCAAGGTCGATTGAAAGCAGGACGCCATGAACGCTCGTTTGATCGCGCTCGCATTGTTGTCAGGGCTGGCGATGGGCTCCGCAGCCGCCCAAGAGCGAGCGGACGCCTTTCCCACCCGCGCGATAAAGATCGTCGTGCCATTCCCGGCCGGCGGACCATCCGATGTGCTCGCCCGCATGATCGGCCAGAAAATGAGCGAGGATTGGGGACAGCCGGTGGTGATCGAAAATCGCCCCGGCGCCAATACCGTGCTGGGTGCTCAGCAGGTCGCGAAAGCCGCACCCGACGGCTACACGCTGCTCATGGCTATCGACTCCACGCTCACGATGAATCAGTACCTCTACCGCACTCCGCCCTACGATCCCTTCAACGACTTCGCCCCGATCACGCTCACCGCGAAAACCATGCAGCTCCTGATCGTCAACGCGGCAAGCGACGTGAAGACGGTGAATGACCTGATCTCCCGGGCGAAGGCGCAACCGGGCAAGCTCAATTACGGCGCCGGCACGATCACGACCAAGCTCACGGGCTATCTGTTCAACAAATCGGCGGGGATCGAGACCGTGCTTGTTCCTTATAACGGCAGTGCCGAAGTGGCCCAGGGCCTGCTCACCAAAAGCGTGGATTTTTCCTTCGACGGGCCGTCCGCCTCGCTGTCGCTCATCCAAGGCGGCCAATTCCGCGTGCTCGCCAAGTTCGACCCTCGTCCGTTCCCGCCCGTGCCCGATCTTCCCCTCATCACCACTGCGATGCCGAACATGGACGAGATCACGGTGTGGCTCGGCTTGGTTGCGCCCAAAGGCACGCCGGCGGCTGTAATCGACAAAATCCAGGCCGAAGTTGCGAAGGCCCTGGCCGATCCCGACGTGAAGGCCAAGGCGGATGCCTCGGGGTTGTTTCCGGCCACCAGCACGCCGGCTGAATTCGCTGCCTTCATCCGCAAGGAAGCGCAGCGATGGTCGTCCGTCGTGAAGGAAACCGGAATGAAGTACGATTGAGCGGTCGAGCCGACCGAGGGACATCATGCTGGTCGCATCTGGTTTCGCCGCCCGCCTCCGCGCTCTGTTTGCGGCTGTTTGGATTGCAGGCACGCTCGCAGTCGACCAAGCCGCCGCTCAAGGCGGCACCGAAACATATCCCAACCGGGCGGTGCGCCTGGTCGTCCCGTTCCCGGCCGGCGGGCCGACCGACATCCTCAGCCGGGTGGTCGCCCAACGCCTGAGTGAGGTGTGGGGACAGCCGGTCGTGATCGAAAACCAGCCCGGCGCCAATACCGCGATCGCAGCCGCGCGTGTCGCCAAGATGCCGGCCGACGGATACACGTTGCTGGCGGCCATGGACGTCACCATGGTGCTCAACCCGATCACCACCAGGAACCTCTCCTACGATCCGCTGAAGGACTTTGTCCCAATCACGCTCGGCTCAAAGAACACGTCGCTGCTGAGCGTTCGGGCGGAGGATGGTCCGAAGACCGTGAAAGAGCTGATCACGCGCGCCAAGGCCAATCCCGGCAAGCTGAATTACGGTGCGGGGATCATCACTACGCGGCTCGCCGGCTACCTGTTCAATCGCGAGGCCGGGCTCGACGTGCAGTACATTCCGTTCAATGGCAGCCCGCCGACGGTACAGGGCCTGTTGACGGGCGCCGTCGATTACATCGTCGATGGTGCCGCCACCAGCCTGCCGCTCATCCAGAGTGGCAAATTGCGGGCGCTTGCCAAGCTCAACAGCCGTCCGCTCCCGGCGCTGCCCGAGGTCAGGCCGCTCGCCGTCGAAGCCGGCATTCCGGCGCTCGACGACGTTTCGACCTGGATCGGATTTGTGGCGCCGGCCGGCACCCCGCGCAGCATCGTCGACAAGATTCAACGAGAAATCGTCAAGATGTACGCCGATCCGGTGATCGCCGAAAAGCTGGAAAAAGCCGGCATCAGCACCGCCAGCAGTTCGCCGGAGGAATTCGATGCCTTCGTGCGCAAAGAACTGGACCGCTGGGGTCAAGTATTCAAGGATAGCGGCATCCAACTCAACTGATCCCTCTCCTCCCGCGCATTCCACCTGCCCCCTCCTCCAACCAAGAGCGCCTTTTCCCCGGGCCATCTACCACGGAGCGTTCATGTCCAAGCCGAAAGTCCTGATCTTTGCCCCGCGTGAGGAGCCGCCCGAAACCGTCAATGCGCTCGAAGGCATTGGTTGTGAAATCGTCTTCGGCGATCGCGACTGGCAATTGCCGCGCACGACGCACGAAGAGGCGGTGGTGGAGGCCGCGCGCGATGCGGTCGCGCTCATGGGCACCTCCATACGTCATACTCCGATCAGCCGGCGCATCATGCAGGCGTCACAACGGCTGCGCATCGTCGCAAAATACACCGTCGGGGTCGACGATATCGACACCGAGGCCGCGACCGATCTCGGCATCATGGTGTGCCACGCGCCGACCGAATCCAATTGCTTCGGCGTTGCTGAAACGACCGTTACCTTCATGCTCTCGCTGTTGAAGAAAGCCGCCGAGCGCGACGCCGACGTGCGGGCGGGCAAATGGCGGACCGCGGAAAATTTCGCCTATTACGTCGGCAGCCGCAGCTCGGACGGATTTCCCGGCCAGACCATCGGTCTCGTCGGCCTTGGACGGATCGGAACGCGAGTGGCTCAGTTGTTGGCGCCTTGGCGCGCGCGCATCATCGCCTACGATCCCTATGTGCCGCCTGCGCATTTTCTCACGCACGGCGTCACTGCGGTCGACTACGAGACGCTTCTGCGGGAATCGGACGTGGTGTCGTTCCACGTCGTGCTGACCCGCGAGACCCGCTACATGTTCGGCGATGAGCAGCTCAGATTGATGAAGCCGAACGCCATCGTGCTCAACACCGCCCGCGGCAAGGTGCTCGACGAAAAAGCCCTCGCCCGTGCGATCGACGAGGGGCGTATTCGCGGCGCCGCCATTGATGCCTTCGAGGAGGAGCCGCTGCCGATGGACTCCCCCCTGCGCAAGCTCGGCGACCGGGTGCTGCTCTCGCCGCACTCGGCCTCCTACACCGAGGGGGGCGAACTACGGCAGGGCGTGGCCTGGGCCACGCGCTCGGTGGTCACCGCTCTCAAGGGTGGTATTCCGGACAACGTCTACAACCGTGAAGTGATTCCGCGCTGGAAGGAGCGCTTTGGCGGCGCCAGCGCGACCGGTTCCTAGCGGCCCCTCTGCGCCATTACTCCGTGACCTGTGCTGGCCAGAGGGGGAAGCGCCGGAATCATTTTATTTTTGTGAAGAAACAGTGACTTGAGCACTGCATTTTCGGTATAGCTGCACCGCAACATGAGGCCTGTTGCGATGCAGCATGGAACCCTATTTTAGCGGAGACAAGAATTACCCGGAGGTTATCCGGGAATAGAAAGGCAAAGATCATGTTGGTCGCAATCCTCAACTTCCTCCAGTCCTGGAGGCGTTACAATGCGAGCCTCAATGAGCTCAACCAGCTCGGCGACCGTGAATTGGCCGACATCGGCATCACCCGATCGGACATCCCGCGGGTCGCGTGGGACAGCGCAAACCGCTAAGCCCGCAGCTCGCCAGCAAATCTGATGAAAGCGCCCGCCCCGTGCGGGCGCTTTCGCGTTTCCGCCCATGGACCCCTTCAATAGCGCGTGCTTTGGACCCCATTCCCTGCGTGTTCTCCCGGCACCCACGCCAAAGCCGAATTCTCGACCTGGACGCGCAGCAGAGCAGCGCCAGCGTAAAGGACGACAGACACCAGCGCGTAGAGGGGGAGCCCGAGCGCCAATGGCACCAGCGCCAGCTCGACCGCTACGATCACGTAGTTCGGATGCCGCAGCAGGCGGTATGGACCGCTTTCGATCAGGGGTGCGCCGGGCAGCACGATAACGCGGGTCGTCCAGCGCGGGCCAAGGGTCGCGAGCACCCAGTAACGGCCGACCTGCAGCACCAGAAAGGCGGCGACATAACCCGGAATGACGGGGCTGTCGTAGGCGAGCAGCCAGAGACCCGCCAGCCACCCGGCGTGCACCAGCATCATGGCCGGGTAGTGCAATCCGCCGAATTCGACTGCGCCGGCGGCGCGCAGGCGCCGCGTATTCCGCCGGTCCCAAATGAATTCGACAAATCGCTGCAGCGTTACAAAGGCTAGAAGAGCTACCGCGGCGTCCATCGATGGGTTTCGATCATTGGCGCTACATGCGTCCCTCATCGAGGGCTGAACAAGCCGGTCGAACCGCGACCCGACGCGACCAATTCCGTCAGCTTGACGCGGTCGGCATCGCTCAATGCGACCCCGGTGTGGAATTCGCAATCAAAGCCCTGACACACCACGAGCAAGGTTGTCGTAGGGACCGGGAGGGAAAGTTCGGTATAGATCGTGGAGACGATCTCGTCGGCACCGCCGGCCACGGCCGACGCAGCAACCAGCAGCAGCGCAGGCGACAGCAGAATAGGAAGCGATACTGCTCGCCGTAAATTCTGTATAAACGCAAACATTGTCCCGCCCCTCTGACACGCATAATTTTGTCCCATGAGTGACCAACGCTTTCAAGGAGTGCACGTCGTGGGCGGCGGCCTGGCCGGTTCCGAGGCCGCCTGGCAGGTCGCAACGCTCGGCGTCCCGGTCGTGCTGCACGAAATGCGTCCGGTGCGCACCACTGCGGCTCACAAGACCGCCTCGCTCGCCGAACTGGTCTGCTCGAACTCGTTTCGCTCCGACGACAAGGAGCACAACGCCATAGGTCTGTTGCACGAGGAGATGCGCCGGCTTGGCTCTCTCATCATGCGCACCGCGGACCTCAATCAGGTCCCGGCCGGGGGAGCGCTGGCAGTCGACCGCGACGAGTTCGCGGCAGCCGTCACCGCCGCGCTCACCGCCCATCCGTTGATCGATATCCGCCGCCAGGAGGTCGCGGGGCTGCCATCCGCGGACTGGGAGAGCGTAATCATCGCCACCGGGCCTCTCACCTCGCCCGCGCTCGCGGACGCGATCGCCAAACGCACGGGCGAGGACGCTCTCGCCTTCTTCGATGCCATTGCGCCGATCGTCCACCGCGACTCCATCGATATGTCGATCGCGTGGCTGCAGTCGCGCTACGACAAGGCGGGGCCGGGCGGATCGGGCGCCGACTACATCAATTGTCCGCTCACGCGGGAGCAGTACCACGTCTTTATCGAGACCTTGCTCGCTGGCGACAAGGTTGCCTTCCACGATTGGGAGACGCCCTATTTCGACGGCTGCTTACCGATCGAGGTGATGGCCGAGCGCGGCCGCGAGACGCTGCGCCACGGCCCGATGAAGCCGGTCGGCCTCACCAACCCGCACGCACCAGGCGCAAAGCCGTATGCAGTGGTGCAGCTGCGCCAGGACAATCGGCTCGGCACCCTTTTCAACATGGTGGGATTCCAGACCAAGCTGAAGCACGGCGAGCAGGCGCGTATCTTCCGCACCATTCCTGGCCTGGAGAAGGCGGAGTTCGCGCGCTTGGGAGGACTTCACCGCAATACCTTTCTCAACGCACCCAAGCTGCTTGACGGTACATTGCGGCTCAAGGCCGAGCCGCGCCTGCGCTTCGCCGGCCAGATCACCGGCTGCGAGGGTTACGTGGAATCGGCAGCGATAGGGCTCCTCGCCGGCCGGTTCGCGGCAGCGGAACGACTGTCGCAATTTCTCGTGCCGCCGCCGGCGACCACGGCGCATGGCGCACTGCTCGGGCATATCACCGGCGGGCACGTGGAACCCGCGTCCCCCGACGCCGGCGGCGGACGCTCCTACCAGCCGATGAACGTCAATTTCGGGCTATTTCCGCCGCTGGCAGTCGCGCCGAAAGGCGACAATGGGCAACGGTTGCGCGGCACAGAGAAAACCCTGGCGAAAAAGCGCGCGCTCACCCGGCGTGCGCTCGCCGAGCTCGAGCGGTGGATCGCCTCCGACGCTCACGTCGTGGCGGCGGAATAGAACAGATGACCTTGCCGCGCGAGATCGAGAGCCGCTGGACGAGTGGCGTGGTGCTCAAGCGCGATCTGCTCTCGACGGTGGAGCGCGGCCGCTTCGGCACGCCCGCGGGCGAGGTCGATGCAGTGCTGCGCCGGATCGACGAAGTCCCGTGGTGGAGTTTCGCCCTGGCGCACCACCTCTTCGGGCGCGAGCGCCGAGCGCTCACCACGGCGGGCGGGCTGGGCATTGCACCACCGCTCTTGTTCAGTGCCCGGCACGCGCTCGTGCGCGGCTGGATCGACGGATTGCCTCTCCACATTGCCAAACCGCACGGCGAGACCGGGTTCTTTCGCTCTGCCAAAGCCGCTTTGCGCAAGTTGCATCGCGCCGGGATCTGCCACAACGACCTCGCCAAGGAGCAGAACTGGCTGCGCGGACGTGACGGCCATGCCTATCTTACCGATTTCCAGCTTGCTGCCCGTTTCTCGCGCCGTACCTGGCTGTTCCGTATCGCGGCCTACGAAGATCTGCGGCACCTTCTTAAACACAAGCGGCGCTATGCGCCCGATGCACTCACCCCCGCCGAGCGCCGCGTGCTCTCAAAGAAGAGTCTTTTGACCCGTGTGTGGATGGCGAGTGGCAAGAAAGTCTACTACTGGCTCACGCGCGACGTGCTGCGCTTCACCGATCGCGAGGGCGGTGGAACCCGGCTCGTCGAAGACGCCCCCCGCATCGCAGCCAGTCTCAAGGCGCACCCCCAGGTACGCGAAACCGTGGTAGTGGCCTTTCCCGATCGCCGGGTCGGGACCGGTCTTTACGCCTTTGTCGAGGCTGGCTTGGGCCTGACCGAGGACAGCCTGCGCGAATTCATCGCCGCGGAGACGTTACCCAAGGCGGCGTCGAAATCAGCCCCCCGGCCGCCCGAGCACCTGCAGGTGATCGAGGAACTGCCGCGCCGCGCGTCCGGCGAGGTGCGCAGTGAAATCCTACAGCTCGTCGCCATGAACCAGGTCGATCTGATCGATCCGTTGATTGCAAGCGAGCAGGAACGCGCCATCGTTGCCCGCATCGTCGCCACTCGCCGCAACCTCCGCGACCGATTTGCATTCTAGCGAAAGATCCGGGTTGGCCGCCTCGCCGCGCGCCAGATCAGCCACTGCCGGCGCCAGGGCGCGATCTCGATCGGCACGAACGGATCGTAGTCGCGCCGTTCCATGAGCGCGAGCGTCGGTCCCGCCAGCGCGACCGGCAGCAGCGCCGGCATCTCGGACGGCGACGCGGTTTCCGCCAGTTCCTGCGCGCGGCGGAGATGACGGCGGGCGCTGCCACGCAAGTCCGCCAATGCCGCGCGCAATTGCGGCGTCGCTCGCCCGGCCCGGACGTCCTCGCGATCGGCTCCGTGGCGTTCGAGCAATTCAAGCGGCAGGAAGAGCTGACCGCGCGCGGCATGGAAGGGAAACGCCTTGAGCAGTCCGGCAAAGGCATAAGCAAGTCCGGCGTGACGGCTGAGCGCGTCGATATCGGGCTCCCCGGCGCCGTTCAGAATTTTCGCGGCAAGGGCAATGAGGCTGGAGGATGCTCCCTCGGCGTATCCTTCGAGATCGGCGAGCGCCACCATCGGCTCGTCGTAGAGATCAAATCTGCGCGCCGCGATGGTCGTCTGCAGTCGTTGCCCCGATAACCCGTAGCGCGCCATGGTCGCGAGCAAGGCGGATGCGACCGGGTGGGCCTCGATCTCTCCCCTGCCCCCGCCGGCGAGCACGTCACTCCACCATTGCAGCCGGATCTCGCCGGCCACCGGCTCGCGCACGACTTCGCGCACGCGCGCGATCTCCACGTTAAAGGCATAGAGGGCAAACAGCGCATCGCGCCGTTCACGCGGAGCGAACAGAGCGGCCAGGAAGCGGTCCCTGTCAGCCGCGCGGACCAGCGCCTCGCAATGGGCGAATGACTGCTGCATGGGCGTGCTCGGCCCGAGCGACCCGTTTCTCGCCGCCCACGATCATGGCCGCGGCGGCCGCTTCTCCGCCGGTCCCTCCGCCTCCATCCGTGTCGTGCCCACGCCGAGATAGATCAGGATCGGAGCAGCGATGAAGACCGAGGTGTAGGTACCGACCAGCACGACGCCGAAGATCATGGTCGCGACAAAGCTGTGAATGGCGTGCCCGCCGAAAAACAGCAGCGCCAAGAGCGCGAGCGTGACCGTAACGTGGGTGATGATGGAGCGGGACAGCGTGGAATTGACCGAGATGTTGAGCAGGTCCGGCATGGGCATGCGCTTGTACCGGCGCAGCATTTCTCGGATGCGATCGTAGATCACCACTGTGTCATTGAGGGAGTAGCCGAGAATGGTGAGCAGCGCCGCGATGCTCGACAGATCGAAGTCGATCTGCGTCAGCGACATGTAACCGATGGTGAGCACGAGATCGTGCACGTTCGCGATCATGGCGCCGAGCGCGAACTGCCATTCGAAACGAAACCAGAGGTAGATCAGGATCGCAAAGATCGCGAGCCCAAGTCCGATCGTGCTCTTGGCCAGCAGCTCCGACGACACCCGCGGCCCGACCACCTCGACTTTGCGGTAGTCCACTTCGTTGCCCAGCGCTTCGCGGACCTTGGCGATGGCGGCCGTCTGCGCCTGCTCCCCGCCCGGCTGCTGCGCGACGCGGATGAGCACGTCGGTCGGTCCGCCGAACTCCTGCAGCTGTACGTCGCCCAGCCCCAGTCCGCTCAGCGTCGTCCGCATCTTGGCAAGATCGGCCGGCCCGCTCTTGGACTGTATCTCGATCAGCGTACCGCCGACAAAGTCGATCCCGAAATTGAGCCCGTGAAAGAAATAGAGGGCGATCGCGATGATCGACAGCAGCGCCGAGATTGGGAAGCTGATGCGCCGAAAGCGCATGAAATCGAACTTGGTGTCGTCCGGGACGATCCGCAGCAGCGGGATAGAGTGGTAAAGACGCACGTCTGCTCCCGCCTATGAAATCGCCAGTTGCCGCGGACGTGCCCACCTCACCCACCAGGCCACGATCAAGCGCGTCAATGTGAAGGCGGTGAAGACAGTCGTCACGATGCCGATGCCGAGGGTCACGGCGAAGCCGCGCACCGGGCCGCTGCCGAAGAAGAACAGCACCGCGGCGGCGATGAACGTGGTGATGTTCGAATCCAGGATGGTCGCCAGCGCCCGGCTGAAGCCCGCGTCGATGGCAGTGATAGGCGTGCGGCCGGTGCGGACCTCTTCGCGGATACGCTCGTAGATGAGCACGTTGCTGTCGACCGCAATCCCGATGGTGAGAACGATGCCGATAATGCCGGGCAAGGTGAGCGTTGCATTGAGCAGGGAGAGAATACCGAAGATCATCCCCACATTGACGGCGACGGCGACGGTGGCGAAGACGCCGAACAGGCCGTAAGTCACCACCATGAACACCGCGACGAGCGCGGCGCCGAAGTAGGACGCGTGCTTGCCCTTCTCGATCGAATCCTGGCCCAGACCCGCCCCTACCACGCGCTGCTCGATCACCGTCAGCTTCGCCGGCAGCGCGCCGGCACGCAGCAGGATGGCAAGGTTGTTGGCGGATTCCACGGTGAAGCTGCCCGAGATCTGGCCGCTTCCCCCCAGGATCGGTTCGCGGATGACGGGCGCCGAAATGACCTCGTCATCGAGCACGATTGCGAACGGCCGTCCGACGTTCTCCTGCGTGACCTGCGCGAATTTGCGGGCGCCGGAAGTATTGAACTTGAACGACACGATCGGTTCGCTGGTCCGCTGGTCGAAACCTGGCTGCGCATCGGTGAGTTCATCACCCGATACGATCACCCGCTTCTCCAGGAGATAGGGCCGTTCATTGTCGGCCTTCGAGCCCTTGACAACGTCCGATTCCGGCGGCGGCCGCCCTTGCAGAGCCTGCTCGACCGGCATCGATGTGTCGACCAGGCGGAACGTCAGCTTGGCCGTCTTGCCGAGGATATCGAGCAGTTGCTGCGGGTCTCCGAGACCCGGCACCTGGACCAGGATGCGATCATTACCCTGGCGTTGAATGGATGGTTCGACGAGGCCAAGCTGGTTGACGCGTTTGCCGATGATCTCAACCGACTGATCGACCACCTGCCGAACGCGCTCGAGCAGCGCGGGCTCCGTGACGGTGAGCCGGACAAGCCCGCCGCCCACATTCTCAACATCGAGAGAGCGCTGGCCGCTGCTGCCGAGGAAGCCGCTGAGCGGCTGCGACAACTCCCTGAGTTTTGTCAGGCCCTGTTGCAGGTCGCTCTCGCGGATAATGACTTCGACCGAATTGCCTCGGATCACGGGCGCGCGGGTGAGACCGATGCGCGCCTCCCGCAGCACCCTGCGCACATCATCTTGCAGCGCCAAAAGCTTCTGCCTGCGCACGTCGTTGGCATCGACCTCAAGCAGGATGTGCGAACCGCCTTGCAGATCGAGGCCGAGCACGATGTGGCGTTGCGCCCATTCAGGCCACCGCTTGACAGTGCTTTCCGGGAAAAAGTTGGGAACCGCGAGCAGGCAGCAGATCAATGCCGTGAGCAGGATCGCCGCTGCCTTCCACTTGGAAATATAAAGCATGGATCGTCCCGGTTCACGCGTCGACTGGTCTCAAGCCGGCGATCAACTCGACCCACCCTCGTCCTTGACCGGCTCACCCTTGGCGCGAACACCCGACACCATGGAGCGCACCTGACGCACCCGCACCCCGTCCGCGATTTCGACCTCGATCTGATCGTCGTCGACCACCTTGGTGACTTTGCCCATCAATCCGCCGGAGGTAATGACGGTATCGCCACGGCGCAAGTTCTTGACCAGTTCCTGATGCTCCTTCGCGCGCTTTTGCTGCGGCCTCAGGATCAGAAAATACATGATGACGAAGATCAGCACGAAAGGCAGCAACTGCATCCACATGCTGTCGCCGCCGCCGAACGGGCTTCCTTGAGCAAACGCGGGCGTCACAAACATCCTTCGGTCCTTTGTGCTTTCACTCCGCGCGCAAGCGCCCCGCGCCGCCACAGGGGTTTGAAATCGGCGCGGACTATAGCGGCCGCAGGACCAATTGCAATGTCGCTTTACCCTGAGAATCCGCCCGATTCGGCCCTTTGGCACGGCGATCTTGCAGGCTTGCCGCCGCCCCGGTAAGGGTGCAGCGCACCGACCACAGCCCATGGCCAGACGCGTCAAGAAATCAGCATCGAAACCCTCCCGGCACCCCCGGATATCGAAGCAATCCGCGGGGCCGGAAGGCATAGGGGAGCGCGTCGCGGCCGCGCTCGAGAGGCTTGCGCCCGGCGCGCCGGCGGCCCCTCATTTTGCGGCGGCCGATGCGTTCTCCTGGCATCCGGACCGGCGACAGCTTGTTCCGGTCGCAAGAGTCAATCGCGTCGAGATGTCGCTGCTCAAAGGCATCGACCGCATGCGCGATGTCCTGCTCGAGAACACCGAGCGCTTCGCGCGCGGGCTGCCGGCCAACAACGCGCTCCTGTGGGGGGCGCGGGGCATGGGCAAATCATCGCTGGTCAAGGCGGTGCATGCATCGGTCAATGCCGCGCATGGACGACGCAGACACAGCGATGGCCTGCTCAAGCTCGTCGAGATTCATCGCGAGGACATCGAAACCTTGCCCGATCTGATGACGCTGATACGGGGAGCGCCCTACCGCTTCATCGTGTTCTGCGACGACCTCTCCTTCGAGGCGGAAGACACCAGCTACAAGGCGCTCAAGGCCATGCTCGAAGGCGGCATCGAGGGGCGGCCTGACAACGTCGTGTTCTACGCCACATCGAACCGCCGTCACCTGATGGCGCGCGAGATGATGGAGAACGAGCGCTCGACCGCAATCAATCCCGGCGAGGCGGTGGAGGAAAAGGTGTCGCTCTCGGACCGGTTCGGACTCTGGCTCGGCTTCCACCGCTGCAGCCAGGACGAATTCTTGGCCATGGTCGACGGCTATGTCGCCCATTTCGGCATCGCGCATCCGCAAGCGAAGGTTCACCCCGAGGCGCTCGAATGGGCCACCACCCGCGGCGCACGCTCGGGGCGCGTGGCATGGCAGTACGTGCAGGATCTCGCGGGCAGGCTGGGAGTGAGACTGACGGACGGCGCAACAGCGAAGTCGGAGAGCAAGTAGCTCTGCGGTGGCTTTCTCCCGGTCCGTCCGGTGTCCTCCGCTCAGGCGCCGTTCAGGAAGCGTGTCGGGTCGAGCGGAGACGCGCCCTTGCGAATTTCAAAGTGAAGTTGCGGCGCGTTGACGTTACCGGTCTGGCCGGAGCGTGCGATCACCTGTCCGCGTTTGACTTGGTCACCGCGCTTGACCAGCAGTTCCTTGGCGTGAGCGTAAGCGGTGACGTAGCCGTTCGGATGGCGCACCAGGACGAGGTTGCCGTAGCCCTTGAGCTCGTTTCCTGCATAGGCCACGACGCCGTCCTCGGCGGCTTTCACAGGAGTGTTTTCCGGCAATGCGATGTTGATGCCATCGTTCTGCTGGCCGTTGGGCGTGGGTCCGTAGCCCGCGATGACGCGCCCGTTCGCCGGCCAACGGAACTTCGGCAGTGCGCCGGTACCTTCCGCCAGCTTGGTGGCATCCTTGTCCAGGGTGTCGGGCACCGGCGCGATGACGGCCGCAGTCTGCGCGGGCTCGGTTTCCTTCACCGCCGCCGACGGGGCCGGCTTGGCTGCGCCGACCGCGGGAGCGTTGGGCTTCACCGCCGCCTGTGCGCCTGGAATCACGAGACGGTCGCCGACATTGAGCGTGGCCGTCGACTGGATGTTGTTGGCCTTGGCAATCTCGTTGGCGGGCTTGTTGTAACGCCGTGCAATCTTGCTCAGCGTATCGCCGGCCGCGACCACATGGACGCCGGCATTGCTCGCCGGGGTCGCCGCGGCGACCGACGCCGGTGCTACTGCGGATGCAGTCGGAGGCGAAGCCGGACGATTGGCGGGCGCCGCCGCAGTGCCAACCGGTGCCTGGGTGTAGCGCGGAATCACCAGTCGTTGGCCGGGATAAATGATCGCGGGTGACGCGATGTTGTTCGCCTGCAGGATGACGGACGCGGGCACGCCGTAGCGCCGTGCAATGGCATCGACGGTCTCACCCGGGGCGACCGTGACCGCGGTGCCGCCATCCCAACTCCAGTTGGCATTTGGGGCGGGTTTACGGACGACTGATCGGGCGGCCTCGGGCGCGACGGCCGCGTTGGCGCGGGCCTGGGTCGGCCCTTGCAAGACCGCAGTCTTGCCGCCGCCCGGCGCCCCCGCGGTTCCCGACAACTGCGCAGGCTGCGGAGCAAGCGGCCGGCTCTCCACCCGACTGGTGGGCGCGCCCTGCGCGATCGAACCGGTCGCTTCGGGAGTGATAGCGGACGAGAACGGGCTCTCGTTGAATCGAGACGCGTCGCCGCTGCAAGCAGCCACGCCGATGGTCGTCAGCGCCAGCGCAGCGACTCGCGGCCAGCACCGCGCGCGCAACATCTCGAGAACGCAGGACATCGCCACCTACCCGCACGCACAACAAGCGTTGAGCTAACACCCTGCGGGTAAATAAGGCTTTAAGCGTTGACGATGCCTCAACCTTGCCGATTCAAGAACAAAATCATTACAATTCGCGTGCTTTTCCCGGCAAAAGCGGCACGAAGCGAACCCCTATCAGAGCCTCCTGTTTAATCCCCTGTTCACCCTTCGTGAGCTTAACTAGCTGCTGTGGTCCGCCGTGGGGCCCCAGCGGCAAGATCATCACGCCGCCATCCGCCAATTGGGCGACCAGCTCATCGGGGATGGTTTCGGCGGCCGCCGTCACGATGATGCGATCATAGGGCGCGCACTCGGGGATGCCGGCCAGACCATCCCCGACCCGTACCTCGACATTGTCATAGCCCAGTGTTGCCAGCCGCTGGCGCGCGGTTTCCGCCAGCGTCCGGTAGCGTTCGACGCTGATCACTTCGCGCGCGAGGCGCGAGAGAATGGCAGCCTGGTAGCCCGATCCAGTGCCCACTTCGAGCATACGGCAGCCAGGCAGCACCCCAAGCTGCTCGGTCATGTAGGCAACCACATACGGCTGGCTGATGGTCTGGCCGCACGCGATCGGCAGCGCCTGGTCCGCATAGGCATTGTCGACGAAGGCGTTTTCGACGAAATGCTCCCGCGGCACCTCGTCCATGGCCCGCAGCACCGCCGGATCGCTGATGCCGCGCCGGCGCAAGCCGAGCAGAAACTGCATACGGCCGACATTGTCGTCGCCAGGCGGTTGCTTGGGCACGCCGAGCCTCCCTCCCGGACCTTATCGCAAAACCGAGATTCGGCCAGAGCGCCGGGGCAACGGCATCGGAGCTTTGGCTTCACGAACGGGAACCAACGCTGCACCGGGGCGTTAGGGTCGCGGGGTATGATGCCTTGAATCGAATTTGCGAGAATCGCGGTCCCAAGGCCACAACTGTCGTCCGAGGTTGTCGCCGCCGCAAGCCCGCGCCTCAACTTCGCCTTGGCGGCCTGCTGGCGTGGCCATGGGAGCAAGCCTAGACTGCCCGCGATCGGCCTTGCGGCAGCCCTGATCCGTACATTCGACTGACGTATCCATTGGAGGATCCAGAATGACGTCTGCCATGCAACCGCAGTCCCCGACTCCGGCCATGCGGATCCTCGTCGTCGAAGACGAGTTGATGATCCGCATGCTGCTCGAGGACATGTTGGGCGAACTCGGCTATACCGTTGCCGCCGAGGCCGCGCGCATCGAGGAGGCGCTGGACGCCGCGAAAAATGCCGACTTCGACATCGCAATCCTCGACGTCAATCTCAACGGTCAGCCGATCTCCCCAGTCGCCGATGCCCTCGTCGCCCGTGGCATGCCCTTCGTCTTCGCGACCGGTTACGGCGAACGCGGGCTCCCCGAGCCGTATCGCGACCGGCCCACGCTCAAGAAGCCATTCCAGATGGACGGGCTCAAACAGATGCTGCAGACCGCGCTGGAGCGCGGCAAGAACTAACGAACACCCTCGCATGCGGTGAGCGCGGAGCCCTGCGGGACGGGCGCGCTGTCGCTCCGGATCACGTCCGTCTGGCATTGCAGGGCTGCGGGCTGCGTCGGCCCGCCGTGCGCTACGCCGGGCGAGACTCAATCGAACAGTTCGGCGAGCTTGGTCATGAACGGCTCGTCCGTCATGTCCAATCGCAGCGGCGTAACGGCGATCCGATTGTCGGCGAGCGCGAAAATATCGCTGCCGTCCGCCGGCTGCTGTCCCCTGACCCGCACATAGGCGATCCAGTAATAGTTGTTGCCGCGACCGTCCTGCCGCGCGTCGATCTGCAGGCGGTCCTGTCGGTTGCGCCCCTGGTTCGTCACCGCGATGCCCTTGACCTCGCTTGGTGCGCAATCGGGAAAGTTGATGTTGATGAGCACGTCACGCGGTATCCCTGCGGCGAGCACGCGCCGGATGATATCCGGTGCAAAGCGGACTGCCGTTTCCCAATGAGGCGGCTGGCCGCCGCGGGATTTGTAGGCTTGCGAGAGGGCGAGCGAGGGGATTCCGAGAATAGTCCCCTCGACCGCGCCGGCGACGGTGCCGGAATAGATCACATCCTCGCCGGCATTGCGGCCGCGGTTGACGCCGGAAAGAACCAGATCGGGGGGGCGATCCTTGATGACGTGCCGCGAACCCATGATGACGCAGTCGGTGGGCGTGCCTTTGACCGCGAAGCGCCGCTCCCCGACCTCACGCAGCCGTAGCGGATCATTGAGCGAGAGCGAGTGCGAGACGCCGGACTGGTCGAATTCCGGCGCGATCACCCAGACATCATCCGACAGCGCGCGGCCGATTTCGGCGCAGATGTCGAGCCCCTCCGAATGGATGCCGTCGTCGTTGGTCACGAGGATGCGCATGTCAGGCGACGGATGATAAAGGACAGATCATCGAAAAGAGCCGGTCTCGGCCTGAACGCTTACTCGCTCTCACAGCGCCTCCGGTCATGCCTGCGGCTCGATTGTCTTGGTGCCACCCATATACGGCTGCAGCACATCCGGCACCGCGATCGAACCGCCCTGCTGCTGATAGGTCTCCATGACAGCGACGAGCGCGCGGCCGACGGCGACGCCCGAACCGTTGAGCGTATGCACGTGCCGCACCTGGCGGTCGTCCTTGGCGCGGTAACGCGCATTCATACGCCGCGCCTGGAATTCGCCGCACACAGAGCACGACGAAATCTCCCGGTACATGCTTTGCCCGGGCAGCCAGACCTCGATGTCGTAGGTCTTCTGCGAGGGAAAGCCCATGTCGCCGGTGCACAGCGTCACCACGCGGTAGTGCAGGTCGAGCCGGCGCAGCACTTCTTCGGCGCAGGCGAGCATGCGCTCGTGCTCGTCCTTGCTCTGCTTAGGCGTGGTGATGGAGACGAGCTCGACCTTGGTGAACTGATGCTGGCGGATCATGCCGCGGGTGTCTTTGCCCGCCGCCCCCGCCTCGGCGCGAAAGCACGGCGTACAGGCGGTGAACCGCAAGGGCAGCACAGTGTCGTCGAGGATCGATTCGCGAACGAGGTTGGTGAGAGGGACTTCGGCAGTGGGAATGAGCCAAAAATCCTCCTTCACGGGTGCCCGCTCGACCGTTCGATCGACTAGTGACTCCAAATCGAGTTTCCCTTGCCGAAACTCCTCCTGATCTTCCGACCGGGCATATTTGAGCGCATCGCGTAGTAGTTCCGCGCGGGCAATCGTTCGGGTCGCAAAAAACTGATCGTCGGCGAACTTTGGCAATTGCGCCGTGCCGAACATCGTCTCGTCATGCACCAACAGCGGTGGGTTGACCTCGGTGTAACCGTGCTCGGTCGTATGCAGATCGAGCATGAACTGCCCGAGCGCCCGTTCCAGCCGTGCCAAGCCGCTCTTGAGCACGACAAAACGCGCGCCCGAAAGCTTCGCGGCGGTCGCGAAGTCCATCTGACCGAGCGCCTCGCCGAGATCGAAATGCTGCTTGGGCGCGAAGCCGTAATTGCGCTTCGCCCCGAAATGATGGTGCTCGACATTGGCGCTCTCGTCCTTGCCGTCAGGCACCTCATCGAGCGGCAGATTGGGAATCTGCGCGAGCGCCTCGTCGAGCTGTCTTGAAAGCTGTTTTTCCTCCGCTTCGAGCGCGGGAATCTCGGACTTGAGGCGCGCGACCTCGGCCATGAGCGCCTGGGCAGCGCCCTCCTCGTTGCTTTTTTTCGCCGCGCCGATTTCCTTCGACGCCGCATTGCGCCGCGCCAGGGCCGCCTCGGCCTTTTGGATGGCTGCGCGCCGACGCTCGTCGAGCGCGATCAGCTTTCCGGCCTCCGGCGGCAACCCGCGCCGCGCCAACCCGCAGTCGAACTCCTCCTCGTGCTCGCGGATCCATTTGATGTCGTGCATGGCCGAAGTCTTTCCGTCGTCATGCCCCGCGGCGGCAGGGCGCCCGACCCACGCCAAACGCCGGTCTGTTTAGGAAAAGTCGTGCCTGATTCCAAGGCCGCTGAATACTGGATCGCCCGCCTGCGCGGGCGATGACGCCGCGTGGGGTGTCCCGATGACTTTCATCATTCGGCCGGCTTGGCGGCGGCGCTGGCGGCGTCCTTGGCCTTGTCCGCCGCCGCCTTCTTCTCGACGAAGCGCACCGACCAGATCGAGCCCTCGTAGAGCAGCATCAGCGGCAAAGCGAGCGACAGCTGACTGAGCACGTCGGGCGGCGTGAGCACCGCCGCGATCACGAAAGCGCCGACGATGAAGTAGCGCCGCTTGGCCTTGAGCTGCTCGGACGTGATGATGCCGACGCGGCCCAGAAGCGTCAGAATCACCGGCAGCTGAAATGCGATGCCGAACGCGAAGACGAGCCCCATCATCAGCGAGAGATATTCGCCGACCTTCGGCAACAGCGCGATCTCGGCGGTGGCTTCGCCGGGGCTTTGCTGCATCCCGAGCGAGAACCGCACCAGCATCGGCATGACAAGGAAATAGACCACGGACGCGCCGAGCGCGAAGAAGACCGGGGTGGCGATGAGATAGGGCAGAAAGGCCTGCCGTTCGTTGCGATAAAGGCCGGGCGCGACGAACATGTAGATCTGCGTTGCCACGACCGGGAACGACAGGAAAGCCGCGCCGAACATCGCAAGCTTGAGCTGGGTGATGAAATATTCCAGCAGCGCGGTGTAGATGAACTTGGAGTTCTCAGGGCCTGCCACGAACACGAACGGCCACACCAGCACGTTGTAGATCTGCTTGGCGAAGAAGAAGCAGCACACGAACATCACGGCGAAGGCCGCGAGCGCCTTGATGAGCCGCGAGCGCAGCTCGATCAAGTGGTCCATCAGCGGGGCTTTGGTTGCCTCGATGTCCTCGTGCGTCATGCGGGTTTGCCATCGTGCTTGGCGGCGTCGGTGACGGCGGCTTCCGGCTCAGGCCGCGCGGCGACAGACGCTTCGGTGCTGGGCGCGACCGCCGCCCCGGTGTCGGCCGTAACCGGGCCCGGCAGGGCGGTGGGTTCCGCCGCGGCGGCAGCGCTCGGCGAGTCGGCCGGCGGCTTGTCGGCGATCGCGCTCTCGATCTGCTGCTGCGTGCTTTCGAGCTCCTTGCGAACCTCGCTGACCGGATCGAAATTGGCGTAGCTCTGCGCCTGCGAGGTCATGTCGTCGACCTGCTTCTTCAGGTCGGCCAGCTCGGCTTCGCGCATCGCTTCCTGGAACTGGCCCTGAAACTCCGATGCCATGCGGCGGAGCTTGCCCATCCATTGGCCAAGCGTTCGAAGCGTCCCGGGCAATTCCTTCGGCCCGATCACAATCAGTGCGACGACGCCGATAAGAACGAGCTCGCCCCAGCCGATGTCGAACATTGCGCTATTAACTCCAAGGGGCGCAGACCTTCAGGCCGGCGCCCCCCAAATCGATCGAGCCGGTTACGTCGCCGCCCCTGCCGGCGTCATCCGACCTTGCGAGTGTCCGACGGAGCGCCTGCTGTCGCTGGTGCGCCGCTTCCCATCGCGGTGCCAGCAGTCGAGGGGGGTTGATGGTCGATGGTCTTCACCGGATCGACCTTGGGGACATCCTCGGCCTTTTCATCCTCCGACAAGCCCTTCTTGAACGACTTGATGCCCTTGGCGAAGTCGCCCATCAGCTCGGAGATCTTGCCACGGCCGCCAAACAGCAACAGGCCGACGGCCAGCACTATGATCCAGTGCCAAATACTCATGGAACCCATCGGTTATCCTCCGCGGAGACGCGCGAATGGCACCGCCCGCCTCGAATTCGCTCCGATCTAGAGCGTGGAATCTCTATGCCGCCGGACGCCAGGGGCACAACGACGATGATGACGTTTCGTCCCGCCTCTGCCCTGGCCTCTGGCAGTTTTCCGCGGCGAGCAGCGCTCACCCCGTATGCCTGAACCTAGGCGTCGGACGCGGCAAAAACAAGGACTGCGCCCCGCTCCACAGGGCGGATGGCGGTGCCGCGTACGGCCGCTAAGCGCTTGGGGTACGGCGGCCTTTCGCCGCAATTAACCCAACGTGGAGCTCATTCCTCGCCGGTGCGCTCCGGCGGTGGCGCAAGGCCGAGATCGAGGTCGCCGGGTTCCAGCGGGTCCTCATCGTCACGCAAAGTCGGGTCGTCCGAGGGCATCGGCACTGAAAACTCCGGCGGCAGCCGGCCATCCAACATGCCCGCCCCCTTGAGCTCCTCGAGCCCCGGCAGATCGCCCACCGCGTCCAGCCCGAAATGCGACAGGAACGCCTCACTCGTGCCGTAACTCAACGGCCGGCCGGGGGTTTTGCGTCGCCCACGCGGGCGGATCCAACCGGTCTCCAGCAGCACATCGACCGAGCCCTTGGACGTGCTTACGCCGCGGAGTTCCTCGATTTCCGCCCGGGTGACGGGCTGGTGGTAGGCGATGATGGCCAGCGTCTCGATCGCCGCGCGCGAGAGCTTGCGTGTCTCGATGCTTTCCTTGCTCAACAGCCAGGAGAGATCGTTCGCGGTGCGGAAGGTCCATTTGCCGCCGATACGCACCAGATTGACGCCCCGCGTGGCGTACTCCTCCTGCAGCCGCACGAGCGCCTCATGGACGTCAATGCCTTGCGGCAGCCGCGCCGCCAGCGACTTCTCATCAAGCGGCTCGGCCGAAGCAAACAGCATGGCCTCCAACAAGCGAAGCTCTTCTGCGCGCGCCTGCACCACATTCTCCGGCTCATCGTCCGGCCTCACGACTTGCAATCTCGGCATTGCTACGGCCTCCTCTATTCCTTGCCGCCTGCCGGCGCCGCCACGCCGCTCGGATCGGCTATTCCACTTTCAGCCGGTTGACGCTTGCGCACATAGAGCGGCGAAAACGCCGCCTGCTGATGGACCTCCATCACGCCTTCGCGCACCAGTTCGAGTGTGGAGGCGAAGCTCGACGCGAACACCGTGGGTGCAAGCGACGGCTCGACCACGAACGCGATCAGATATTCGTCGAGCCGCGCCCAATCGGACGACTGGCCGATCAGCCGCTCGAGGGCCTCGCGCGCCTCGGCCAGGGACCAGACTGTGCGTTTGACCAGCCGCACATGCCCGAGAACTGTCTTCTGCCGCTGTTGCGCGTAGGCCGAGAGGAGGTCGTAGAGCGTCGCAGTCCATTCCGGACGCTTGATATGGGCGATGGGCTCGGGCTGGCCGCGCTGGAACACGTCCCGGTCGAGCTGCGCGCGGCCGAACAGCCGCTCGGCGGCCGCCCGGATCGCCTCCAGGCGCTTGAGCCGCAGGGCGAGAGCGATCGCCATATCTTCCGCGCTCTGCCCTGCGGGCGCGTTCGCATCCGGCAGGAGCAGACGTGACTTCAGGTAGGCGAGCCAAGCCGCCATGACGAGATAGTCGGCGGCCAGTTCGAGCCGGAGCTTGCGTGCCGCCTCGATGAAGGTGAGGTACTGGTCCGCGAGCGCCAGGATCGAGATCCTGGCGAGATCGACCTTCTGCTGGCGGGCCAGCGCCAGCAAGAGGTCGAGCGGCCCCTCGAATCCTTCGACATCGACCACCAAGGCAGGCTCGTCCGTTGCCCGCTCGGCCGTCAGGTCGGCTTCGAATTTGATCTCGTCGGGGTTCATGATGTCGCCCTCCGGGCGCCTTCGGGAGCCGCCATGAGCGCCATCCACTCGGCCCGCAATTCGCCTGGCTCGTGCTGTGAAGGCTGCCCGCGCTGATCGAGAGCGGCATCGCTTCTGGCCGCCGCCTCGCCCGCCAGCGTGGGTACGGCCGATGCAACGGCCTGCATCTCGTCGAGCTTGCCGTTGCAGTGGAGGACGAGGTCGCAACCGGCCGCAATGGCCGCGCGGGAGCGTGCTTCAATCGAGCCCGAAAGCGCTCCCATGGAAATGTCGTCGCTCATCAGCAAACCGCGGAATTTCAGCCAGTCTCGAATCACGTCACGGACCAGAGTGACCGAAGTCGTGGCCGGAGCAATAGGATCGATGGCGGTGTACACGATATGGGCGGTCATCCCTAGCGGTAGATCAGACAGCGGCCGGAACGCGGCAAAGTCCGTGGCGACGAGCGTTGCGCGGTCGGTGTCGACGAGCGGGAGCGACCCGTGGCTGTCGGCGGTGGCGCGGCCGTGTCCTGGAATATGCTTGAGCACCGGCAGGACGCCGCCGGCCAAAAGGCCGTCCGACACCGCGCGCGCGATCGCCGCGACCTTCTCAGCGGTAATGCCGTAAGCCCGGTCGCCGATCACCGGGTCGGCGTCGGCGACCGGCACGTCGGCGATCGGAAGGCAGTCGACATCGATGCCGACCGCCATGAGATCGGCGGCGATCAGGCGCGCGCCGAGATAAGCCGCCCTCAGTCCTGCTGCAGCGTCTCGGTCGTAGATCCGCCCGTAGGCGGCGCCCGTCGGATAGGCCGGCCAATGCGGCGGGCCCAGGCGCTGGACGCGACCGCCCTCCTGATCGACGAGCACAGCCGCATCGCGCCCCACGGCGTCGCGAAAAGACGCAACCAGGCGGCTCACTTGCGCCGGGGTCTCAACATTCCGCTTGAAGACAATAAGCCCCCAGGGCTCGCTCTCACGCAGAAACGCCCGCTCGGCGGGCGTCAGTACCGTGCCCGCCAGTCCGGTGATGAAAGCGCGTACCGTCATGGGCGCGGATGACCCGCGCAGCTCAGTTATTGGGAACGACGCATTGGCCGCCGGCGGCCTTGTAGTTCGCGCAAAACTGGCTCGCCTCCTGGGAGGATGCAAACGGGCCAATCATGGTGCGGTAGAAAACGCCTTTGCTGCCCAGATCCGCTCGCCGAATGATCGGCTGGCGGCTGCCAAGCTCGTTGGGGAACTTGGCCTGCAAGCTGCGGAAGGAGGATTGCGCCTCGCTCTCGGTCTTCTGCGACGACAGCTGCACGACAAATCCACTCGCCGCGCTCTCCGCGGGCGGCGGTATGGCCGCGGTGCGCGCCCGCGCCGGCGGAGCGGCGGCGGGTTCGCCGGCCTGCGGTTCGAGCGAGATCGGCGCGCCGCCGCTGCGCGGGGGCGGGGCCGGAGCCGCCGCGCGGGGTGCAGGCGGCGTGGCGGCCGGTCGGGCCGTGGCGGTTGTCGCCGTCGCAGCCGGTCCCGGCGCCGCTGGCGGCGCCATGCCCGCAGGCTTGCCGCTCGCGTCGCTTCCATCGGGTCGTATGGTGACGGTGCGGACCTTCTTCGGCTCTGATCCGACCGACGGCTGTGCTGCAAGCCCGGCCTGTCCCGGCGAGACTGAGCCCGCAGGCGTGCCGCGCGGAGCGGAAAGCGCTACCGGCTCCTCCTGCTTGGAGACGAGTTGTTCTTTCTCGACGGTCGCGAGCCGATCTTGCATCGCCTTGCTCGATTGCGGATCGCCGGCCGTCGCGGGGACGATCTTGGTCGGGGTCGAACTGTCAGCGGCGATGACGGGCGGCGGCTGGGTCGAACTGGGCCCGCCGGAATAGCTCCGATACGCGTAGGCGCCAGCCGTGCCGAGCACCGCACACGCGACGAGCGTGAGGGCCGTGGCAAGACCGCTGCGACGATGCGCGTGAGGCGCATCGTCATACATCTCGTCGTCGTGCGGCTCGAGCGGAACGTCGTCTTGGTAATAGGGATCCGCGTCGTCGCCGCCGTGCAGCGGTTCCCCGTATTGCTGGGTGTCGTGGATCCGGTCGTCGTGGTGCCCGTCCTGATAGTCGGCCGCGAGCGGCACCTGGTCATGGCCGGCCGCGGGGGCTAATGGATGCGCGTAGTCCTCGCGCGCCCCGTACGCCTCCGGGTGCCCGGAATCGGGAGTCAAGTCGGGCTCGTGCGTCGAAAGCTGTTGCCAGTCGTCCGGCGCGGTCGTTGGCACATCCGGCGCCGGCCGGTTCCCTTGACGCGCGTTGCTCCGTCCGAACTCGGCAAAAGGATCACGCTGCCCGATCAGACGGGCGAGTTCGGCGAGTGGATCTCCGCCTCCCGGCTGCTCGCTCGGCCGCGCAGGCTCGGGCTGATACGGATCATTGGGTCGATAGGAACGTAACGTGTGATCGTCCGCCATACTCATTCCGTTTCCGGTGCTGGCGTCGCTCTCGGTCGGTTGCGTGGCGGACCCAGGTGAGCGGGATCCATTTGCCGTAGGGCACCGAGCGTGACTAACGCATCTCCTCAGGCGCCTCGACGCCGAGCACCCCTAGCCCTGACGCGAGTACGGTGACAACGCCCTGCACGAGCGCGAGGCGAGCCATGGTCATTTGTGGATCATTCTGGATAATGAAGCGTAAATGTGGCGAATCTTTCCCGCGATTCCACTGGGCGTGGAAATCGCTTGCAAGTTCATAGAGATAAAACGCGATCCGGTGCGGCTCGTGGGCCATGGCGGCAGCCTCGACGAGGCGGGGATAGAGCGCGAGGCGCCGCATCAGCGCAAGTTCGCCCGCATCGTCGAGCCGGTCGAGCGGCGCCGCGGCGAGCGCCGAAGCCCGCGCCGTCTCCTCGCTGGGCAGGTCCGGAACAACTTCCCTCGCGTTGCGGAACACGGATCGGCCGCGCGCATGACCGTACTGGACATAGAAGACCGGGTTGTCGCGGGACTGCTCGATGACCTTGGCAAGATCAAAATCGAGCACGGCGTCGTTCTTGCGGTACAGCATCATGAAGCGGACCGCGTCCTTGCCGACTTCATCGACGACTTCGCGTAACGTTACGAACTCCCCTGCCCGCTTGGACATTTTGACGGGCTCGCCTCCGCGCAGAAGCTTGACCAGTTGCACGATCTTGACGTCGAGCTCGGCGACAGCGGCGTTGGTGATGGCCTGCACCGCCTTCACCGCCGCCTGAACCCGCTTGATGTAGCCGCCGTGATCGGCCCCCCAAACGTCGATCAAGGTCGCGAAACCGCGATCCACCTTGGTCTTGTGGTAGGCGATGTCGGAGGCAAAATAGGTATAGCTGCCGTCCGATTTCATCAGCGGCCGATCGACGTCATCACCGAAGTCGGTCGCGCGAAACAGCGTCTGCTCGCGGTCCTCCCAATCCTCCACCGGAGCGCCCTTGGGCGGCGGCAGGCGCCCCTCGTACACATAGCCGGCTCGCCGCAGCGCGGCGATGGTCTCGCCCACTTCGTCCCGCGCACCTTCGATCAGTGAGCGCTCGGAGAAAAAGACCTCCTGCTCGACATTGAGCGACTTCAAGTCGTCGCGGATTCCCGCCATCATCATCTCGATGGCGCGGGCGCGGACGATCGGCAGCCATTCCGCTTCCGACTTGTCCCTCAGCTTCGGCCCGTACTGGGCCGCAAGCTGCGCGCCAACCGGCTTGAGATAGTCGCCGGGATATAGGCCTTCCGGGATCGTGCCGATGTCCTCGCCCAGCGCCTCGCGATAGCGCAGGAACGCCGAGCGTGCGAGCGCGTCGACCTGGGCGCCCGCATCGTTGACATAGTACTCGCGCGTGACGTTGTGGCCGGTGAAAGCCAGCAGATTGGCAAGCGCGTCACCGAATACCGCGCCGCGACAATGGCCGACATGCATGGGTCCGGTCGGATTGGCGGAGACGTATTCGACATTGACGGCGCTGCCCTGCCCCGTCTTGCCGCGACCATAGTCCGCGCCCTCTGAGAGGACCGCGCGCAAGGCGGCGATCCAGGCCGAAGGCTTGAGGGTCAGATTGATGAACCCCGGGCCCGCGACCTCGGCCCTCGCCACCAGATCGTCGGCCCGAAGCTTTGCGGCGATCGCCTCCGCCAGTTCGCGCGGCTTCTTGCCAGCATCCTTCGCCAGCACCATGGCCGCATTGGTCGCCATGTCGCCGTGAGCGGCCTCGCGCGGGGGCTCCACCACAATGCGTGACTGGTCGATCGCGGGGGGCAGCGCGCCATCCGCGACGAGCGCGTTGTTGGCCGCACGGACCTTGTCCAATACCGCGGCAAAGATGTTCTGATCGTTCATGGTCGGTGGGCTTGCGTTAGGTCGCGCCGCCTAACGCAATTCCGGTGTCGAGTCAAAAAGGCGGGCATGCTCGATCAGCGCGTAACGGTCGGTCATGCCCGCGATGAAATCGGCGGTTCGGCGAAGGCGGTCGGCTTCGTCCCCGGCCTCGGCGGTCTGTGCCCATTCGGCCGGCATGTCGTCAGGTTTTGCGCTGTAACGGGCGAACAAGGCACAAACCACGCCCTCCGCGTCGCCCATGATGCGCATGATGCGGGCGTGACGATACATTCTGGGATAGAGAAAGCCCTTGATGGCGCGGTCTGCCGCCGCCATCTCAGCCGAGAAACCGACGACCTGCCGATCGGCATAACGCACGTCATCGGCCGAGCGCGGTGCCAACGTTTGCAAGCGGCCACTCGTCTCGGCGATGACGTCTTCGATCATCTGCGTGATCAGCCGGCGCCCCAATTCATGCACCACCCGATTGGGCTCAAGTTGCGGATTCCCTCTGTGAATGTCTTCCAGGATGCTGGCGATCAACGGGATGCTGGCGAGTTCCTCGAGGGCAAAAAGCCCGGCCCGCAGCCCGTCATCGATGTCATGAGCGTCATAGGCGATGTCGTCGGCGATGGCGGCGACCTGAGCTTCGGGGCTGGCAAAGCTCCAGAGCTCCAGGTCTTGGATTCCGCGATCATTCGACCTGCCGTACATCTGGATCGCATCCGGCAGCCCGCGCTCGCGATAGTGCCCGATGGGAGTGCCGTCGCGAAGCGCGAGTGGCCCGTTGTGCTTGACCAGCCCTTCGAGCGTCTCCCAGGAAAGATTCAATCCATCGAATGCGGGATAGCGCCGCTCGAGCGCTGTCACCACCCGCAGCGTCTGCGCGTTGTGATCGAAGCCGCCGCAGGCGGCGAGACACCGATCGAGGGCGCGCTCGCCGGCATGGCCGAAAGGCGGGTGGCCCAGGTCGTGCGCCAAGGCCAGCGCCTCGGCGAGATCTTCATCGAGGCCGAGCGCGCGCGCCAGGGAACGGGCGATCTGGGTGACCTCCAGCGTATGGGTCAGCCGCGTGCGAAAATGATCCCCTTCATGGAAGACGAAGACCTGGGTCTTGTATGCGAGTCGCCGGAACGCGGTCGCGTGAATGATGCGGTCGCAGTCCCGGCGAAAGGCGTTGCGGGTGGGGCTCACCGGTTCCGGATGGAGCCGGCCGCGGCTGCTGCCCGGAGCGGACGCATAAGGCGCGCGTGCGACTGCCACCTCAACTGCCATCCGGGAACGCCCAATCGACCAAGGCCGAGTTGACCTATGTGTGGCGCGCACTTAACTATCGGTCAGGTCCTCTGGCAATTATGGTCTACCGATGGACAGCATTACGGTCACCGAGCGGGCAGCGCAACGAATTGGCGAGATTTTGCGCCGTGAGCCGGTCGGCACGATGCTTCGCGTGAGCGTCGAGGGCGGCGGTTGCTCGGGCTTCCAGTACAAGTTCGACATGGACAGCGCCCAGGGAGCCGATGATCTCGTCATTCAGCGCGGCGCGGCGACCGTCTTGATCGATCAAACGTCGGTGGGCTATCTGGCCGGCTCCGAGATCGATTTCGTCGACGATTTGATCGGCGCGTCGTTTCGGATCAACAATCCGCAGGCGACGGCATCCTGCGGCTGTGGAACCAGCTTTTCGATCTGACGCCAACTCGCCCCGGGGCACCCTTGCCCCTCACTTGGGACGCGGGCCGGATCACCGGTGGGAGTTCAAACCCTAATTCGGCTTTAGCCCCGCCGCCTTGGCGAACGTGGCATCGCGGGCGATTTCCTGCCTAACCTGGACATCGAAGTCTGCCGTCGCGTGGCGCCGTCCCAGACGCCGAACGACAGGCATCAGGACGCGAAGCGAGAGCCGCGCCGCCTGGACAAGATCACTCGGCCGCGATGGCCGGCGGCCGTTCGGGATGCTCCGGAACCTCTCTGAGCTGCGGCTCGAGACGGTACTTGAGCATCCGGTCGATGCGGTCGAGATAGATGTAGACGACCGGCGTGATGAAAAGCGTCAGGAGTTGCGATAGGACAAGCCCGCCGACCACCGCAACACCGAGCGGCTGGCGCAACTCGGCACCCGCTCCGGTCCCGAGCGCGATCGGCAGCGTGCCGAAAATCGCAGCGAACGTCGTCATCATGATCGGGCGGAAGCGCAACAGCGCTGCTTCCCGGATCGCCGCCTCAGCGGAAAGTCCGACACGCCGGCGATCGATCGCGAAGTCGATCATCATGATCGCATTTTTCTTCACGATGCCGACCAGCATCACGATGCCGATCATGGCAATGACCGACAGGTCCATATTGAACAGCATCAGCACGAGCAACGCGCCGACGCCGGCCGACGGCAGACCGGAAATGATGGTGATCGGATGGATGAAGCTTTCGTAGAGAATGCCCAGCACCACGTAGGCGGCGAAGATCGCCGCCAGGACCAGCAAACCCTGGCCTTTGAGCAACTCCTGGAAAACCTGCGCCGAGCCTTGGAAGCCGGTGTTGACGGTGATCGGCAGCCGCGTCTCGCGCTCGATCTCACGGATGGCATCGACTGCCTGTCCCAGGGAGAAGTTGGGCGCGAGATTGAACGAGATGGTCACCGAGGGCTGGTTTCCCTGGTGATTGACTTGCAGCGGGCCGACTGCCGGCACCATTTGCGTCACCGCCGAGAGCGGGATCGATTGCCCTGACGGGATGCCGTTTCCGTTCACGCCAGATCCGGGTCCCGTCGCGCCGCCCGAACCCGCTCCGGAGCCATTCGTCTTGACGAAGATGTTTTGCAATTGCGACGGATCGGCCTGGAATTGCGGCTGGCTTTCGAGAATAACCTGATAGTCGTTGGTTGCCGTGTAGATGGTGGCAACCTGGCGCGCGCCAAAGGCGTTGAACAGTTCCTGGCGAATCTGGTCGATCGTAATGCCGTAGACCGCCGCCTTCTCGCGGTCGACCTCGATCGTCATCTGCGGATTCTTGATGTAGAGATCGGTGGTGACGTCACGCAGTCCCTCGATCTTGGCGATCTTGTCGCGCATCTGCGGCGCGACCTCGTACAAGAGCGGGGTATCGCTCGATTGCAGCGTGTACTGAAACTCGCTCTTGGAAATGCGGCCGGTGATGTTGATGTTCTGAACGTTCTGGAAATACACCGCCATACCGGGAACGGTATTGGCGGCGCGCCGCAGGCGTTGAATGACGTCGGTCGAGCTTTCGCCGCGCTCCTTCTTGGGTTTGAGCGCGATGAACATGCGGCCGGCATTGAGCGTCGGATTCGGACCACCCGCCCCGATCGTGGAATTGACGTAATCTACCGCCTTGTCCGCGCGGACGATCTCGGCGACCTGTCGCTGCAGCGTGGCCATTTGGCCGAAGGAAACGTCGGACGCTCCCTCGGTCGAGGCGGAAATGAAGCCGGTATCCTCGGTCGGGAAGAAGCCTTTGGGAATGACCGTGTAGAGCCAGAACGTCGCCGCGAGGGTGCCCAACGTGACCAACAGCACGATGAACTTGTGGGCGAGAACCTTATCGAGCGCCCACTCGTAGCCGCGCAACCACCCCTTGAACATCCCCTCGAACATCCGCAGGACGAAGTTCTGCTTCTCGCCTTCGTGATGAGTGCGCAGCACGCGGGCGCACAACATCGGCGTGAGCGTGAGCGACACGAAGCCGGAAACAATGATCGCGACGGCGATCGTGACCGCGAATTCGCGAAAGACCCGCCCGACCATGCCGCCCATTAGTAGAACCGGAATGAACACGGCAATGAGCGAGAACGTGATCGAGACGATGGTGAAGCCGATCTCGCGCGCGCCCTTGAGCGCGGCCTCGAACGGCCGCATGCCGCCTTCGATATGGCGCACGATGTTCTCGAGCATGACGATGGCGTCGTCGACCACGAATCCGACCGACAGCGTCAGTGCGAGCAAGGTCATATTGTTGATCGAGAACCCGAACACATACATCGCCGCGCAGGTACCGATCAGCGAAACCGGAACCGCGAGCGCAGGAATGAGGGTTGCGGACACCGTCCGCAGGAACAGGAAAATCACCATCACCACCAGGCAGATGGCGATCGCCAGCGTCTCCTGCACATCGACGACCGAGTCGCGAATGGAGATCGAGCGGTCGTTGAGGACCTCCATGCGGATCGAAGGCGGCACCATCGCGCGATATTGCGGCAATCGTTCGCGCACCAGATCGACGACCGCCACCGTGTTGGCGTCCGGCTGGCGCTGGATCGCAAGCACGATCGCGCGGTTCTCATTGAACCAGCTTGCGATTTTGTCGTTTTCAACGCTGTCGATGACACGTGCAACCTGGTCGAGGGGAACCGGCACCCCATTGCGATAGGCCACGACCACCTTGCGGTATTCCTCCGCATTGGTCATCGCGGCCGATGCCTTGAGGGTCACGCTTTGCTTGGGTCCGTTGAGCGTGCCGACCGGGGTGTTGGAATTGGTCTTGGAAACGACGCTACGAATGTCCTCGAGCGAGATATTGCGTGACGCCGCGGCGACCGGATCGACCTGCACGCGCACGGCAAATTTCTGCGCGCCGTAAATCAGCACTTGGGCAATGCCGGGAAGCTGCGAAATCTGCTGCGCCAGCGTGATCTCGCCGTATTCGTTGACCGCCGAAAGCGGCAGGGTCGGCGAGTTCAGGCTGATGTACAGGATCGGAAAGTCGCCTGGATTGACCTTTCGGAAGCTCGGTGGCGTCGTCATTTCCACCGGCAGGCGCCGCTGCGCCACGGAGAGCGCGGTCTGCACGTCCAGCGCGGCGCCGTCGATGTTGCGGTTGAGGTCGAACTGGATGGTGATCGAAGTGATGCCAAGCGACGACGAGGACGTAAGCGACGTGATCCCGGCGATCGTGGAAAGCTGGCGTTCGATCGGTGCCGCCACCGATGCCGCCATGGTTTCCGCACTCGCGCCGGGCAGCGTGGCAGTGATGCTGATGGTCGGAAAGTCTACGGCGGGGAGCGCCGCAACGGAGAGCAGCCGGTAAGCGAAGATACCCAGGACGATGATCGCGGCGGTGATCAGCGTGGTGAGCACCGGGCGACGGATACATGTCTCCGAGAGGTTCATGCGCTAAGACCCCACCTTGGGTCCGCGTGGGGCAACCTTCGTCCCGTTGGACAGCTGGAGCTGACCGTTGGTCACCACCGTTTCGCCGCCCGCAAGGCCGCTGGCAATCACGGAATCGCTCTCACTCACGCGCGCAACCGTGACCGGCTGGACCTTGGCGACACCGTCGTCGACGACGAATACGTAAGTGCCGCTTTGGCTGACCTGGACGGCGGTCGATGGCACGGTGACCGCCTCCTCCTCGCGAAACGTCAGCCGCACCGTCACCAATGTGCCCGGCCAAAGAAGCTCGTCTTCGTTCGGCATGGTGGCGCGAACCGGCACCATTCCCGTCGGCGCATCCACGCTGTTCTCGATCATCGTGACCTGGCCGTTGGCGCGGCGAGTGTCGCCCGGTATGACCGCCTCGATGGTCGCGCTCTCATTGACGAGCGCTTGGCGCAGATCCGGCAGGTAGCCTTGCGACACCGAGAACGTGACATAGACCGGCGCGGTCTGGATGATGGTCGCGAGCGGGGCGAGGTCCGCCTGGCGGACGAAATTGCCGACCTTGACTGCAGCCATACTGACGCGGCCGCTGATGGGAGCGCGGATCGTGCAATAGCTGAGCTGGATATTGAGATTCTCCAGCTGTCCGGTGTTGGAATCGACAGAGGCGCGCCAGAGGGTCACCTGGGTCCTGGCGTTGTTGAGGGTGACCTGGGTGGTGGCGTTCTTGGCGATGAGCTCGGTGTAGCGGGAGACATCACGTTCGGCCTGCTCGAGCTGGGCCTTCGCTCCCTCGAGCAGCCCTTGCACCTGCCTGATCTGTGCCTGCAGCGCGCGGCTGTCGAGCGTGAACAAGGGGTCGCCCTCCCGCACCGTCACGCCATCGCGAAAGTGCACGCCCACGATCTCGCTGTCGATGCGGGCCTTGATCGCGACGCTGGCGATCGGGGTAACGCTGCCAAGCGCCTCAATGCGAACGGGAACGGTTCGCCTGGTGGCTGTTGCGATCTCGACCGGAACCGCCCGGGCGCTCGGGCGCGGCGCTTGCGCGACGGCGCCGCCTGACCATAAGTCCCCCCGCTTCGCCGCGACGAAAATACCTGCTGCCACCAGCACCACGACCGCCCCGAACACCCAAGTCCGCTTCTTCATTACCACTGCGCCGAGCACGGCCTTGTCGGCCCGATCGGACTCCCTCTCTTCCTGGTGCCTCGCTCATAACGATTCTTTTTGGTAGGCGAGCCAACTTTTCTAACATATCCCTATTGCCAGCGCATCCTCGCCAGTGATGTACCCTCATAAAATCGGCGTAACCTTCGCAACAACACCGACATCCGGCGCCGCATCCGGCTTTGTCACGTCCAGTTGAACTCGCGCCCACACACGCGTATTTGCACCATGCGCATCGCCACCTGGAACGTGAATTCGATCAAGCAAAGAATGGACAATTTGACCGCGTGGCTCGCGGAGCGGCAGCCGGACATCGTCTGCCTGCAGGAGACCAAGTGTGTTGACGATGTTTTTCCACGCGAGCCGCTCGAAGCGCTCGGATACAATGTTGCAGTGCACGGTCAGAAGGCATTCAATGGCGTTGCCGTGCTCTCGAAATTTCCCCTCGACGAGGTGACGGCACGCCTGCCCGGCGACAGTGCCGACGATCATGCGCGCTTCATGGAGGCAGTGGTGTCGACCGCGGCGGGTGCGGTGCGCGTCGCATCGATCTATCTGCCCAACGGCAATCCGCCGGAGACAGAGAAATATTCATATAAAATCAAATGGATGGAGAGATTAATTCAGTACGCACATGAGCGCTTGCGACTGGAGGAGCCGCTGGTCCTGGCGGGGGACTTCAACGTCATCCCCGCCGAGGTCGATGCCCGCAATCCGGGCCGCTGGGTCGGCGATGCCCTGTTCCTGCCGCGCACGCGAGAGAAGTTCCGCGCGCTCTGCAATCTGGGATTGACCGACGCGATCCGCGCCGGCAGCGATGGCCCTGGCCCCTTCACGTTCTGGGACTATCAGGCGGGCGCCTGGCAGAAGAACGACGGCATCCGCATCGACCACCTGCTGCTTTCACCGCAGGCGGCAGACAGACTGACTTCCGCAGGCGTCGACAAGCATGTCCGCAGCTGGGAGAAACCATCGGATCACGTCCCCGTCTGGGTGGATCTCGCGCTCAGCGCTTGAAGAAACCATCCAGAATATTCCAGGGGAGCTTGTAGTTCACGCCGACCCGGACGATGTGATCGCTGAGATTCAGGCGCTGACTGCTCGGAAACGCCAGGCTCGGTGCCGGGTTGAAATAGGATTTGTCCTGCAGCCCGACGTAGAGATACTCGACCTTTGCCGTCCAGTCCTGCGTGAGCTTGACCTCGACCCCACCGCCGGCGGTCCAGCCCCAATGCCACTGCTTGTCGGAAATCTGGCCGCCAGGCGCGGAAACGATGGTGTTTTCGACATTGGCGAGCGCGGCGCCGCCGGTGGCATAAAGCAGCCAATTGTCCTGAGCGTATCCCACCCGGCCGCGGAAGGTTGAGAGCCACCGCTCCTTGACCTCGTTGTTGAAGACGGCATTGGGCGGGAATTCGGCCGCGCTCCCCTTTTTGTTGGTAGCGGAAATATCGCCCTCGAGGCCGAGCACCAGTGGGCCGGTTTGAATATTGAAGCCGGAGGTCAGTCCAATGATGCCGCCGCTCAGATCCATGCGCGGGGTCTGGTCGGCGCCGGTAAGCTCGTTGCGCACGACCGCCTTTCCCCACGCGCCACCACCTGACACGCCGAGGTAGGAGCCACTCCAGGTCGTGACGGGCGCCGGTGGCGGTGCCTTGTAGATTGGCGCGATGCTGAGATCAGCAGCAGCGGCCGGCGCCAGCATTGCCGCCGCTGACAACAATGCCAACGACGCCGTGCTCGCGCGCAGCCATCTCGTCAGCCAACCTCGACTGGATGCATTCCGCATTGCGGACAGAAATACGCGTCCGGCGGACCGGGGTCCATGAGCTTGGACGGGGGCAGGACGGATTTCCGGGAGGTGTGGCGCGGGCGCCACAGGTCTCTTATTCCCGACGGTTTTTTAGCCAGTCTTCCAGGTACTTATGAGCTAATGCTCGCTCGCTTTCACTGGCCTGCGCGAGCGCGCTGCTGTACATGTCGGTGATCCAGCCCTCGTCCGGACCCGCAGCGTCCTTGGCGACGATGAGCCAAAACAGCCCAAGCGACGCCTGGCGCGAAACCTGCTCGCCACTGAACAGCATGCCGCCGAGCAACGCCTGCGCACGATGATCGCCCTTGTTCGCCGACAGTCGCAGCCAGCGCGCGGCCTGAATGGCGTCTTTCGGTGCGCCCTTGCCGAGGAGAAAGAGCCGACCGAGATAGTACTGAGCCTCCGGATCCGCGAAATAGGAGGCGGCGTAGCGGAACATTTCGCGCGCGACATTGGGGTCGGCCTTCAACGTGCCGGGGATGCCGTCGAGGTGGTAGAGACCCAGCGTCACGAAGGCGTTGGCCAAGAAGCGAGCGTTGGGGGTGCTGGAGCCATCGTCGGCATGCATCGTCGTGAGGCGGCGGAAATAGTCGTAGGCCCGCGCCTTGTTCATCTTGACGCCGTCCCCGTCCGCGTACATGCGACCGAGTTTCCAGATGGCGCCGGGAACGCCTTGCTCCGCCGCGTATTCGAGGTCCGTGACGGCCTGGTCGGTCTTGCCCTGGCGGAGCGCCTGGGTGCCCGAGCGGAATGCTTCCAGCGGCGTCGGCGGCAGGATCGGCCGCGGCGGCATCGTGAGCGGCGCGGCCGGCACAGCCGCCAGCGGTGTCGCGCTGCCAAGCACGTTGGTCGCCTCGCCGGGACTTACGGTCGGGTCCGGCAGCGGTACGCCCACGGCTGCCGATCCCGGCGTACGGGTGCCGTCGAAGCTCACCGCCGGAGAGAGGCCGACGGCGGCGGCAAGCAAACCGATGCTCACGATGAAGTTAGATATCCGCATAGCACGCCTTCTCGGCCGCGCCGCCCGGATGGGTCACCGCGCCGTCGCGCGCCGGTCCCACCTGTTGGGCGTATTTCCACAAATATCCTGAAGTGCAGTCTGGGCTACGCGGCTTCCACGTCTTGGCGCGCGCTTCGATCTCAGCCCTGGTGAGCTTGACATCGAGGGTGCCCTTCACGGCGTCGATGGTGATTATGTCGCCGTCACGAACGTGAGCGATCGGGCCGCCGATGGCGGCCTCAGGACCAACATGCCCGATGCAAAACCCTCGGGTCGCTCCAGAGAAGCGCCCGTCGGTTATGAGCGCAACCTTGCCGCCCATGCCCTGTCCATAGAGGGCGGCGGTGGTCGCCAGCATTTCTCGCATCCCGGGGCCGCCTTTGGGCCCTTCGTAGCGGATCACGAGCACATCGCCTTCCCTGTACTTCTTTTTCTTGACGGCATCGAAGCACGCTTCCTCCCCATCAAAGCAGCGCGCCGGGCCGGTAAACTTCAAGTCCGCCATCCCAGCAACCTTCACGATTGCGCCCTCCGGCGCGAGGTTGCCCTTGAGCCCGACGACGCCACCGTTGGCGGAAAGCGGCTTGTCGGCGGGGTGGACCACGTCCTGGTCCTTGTTCCACTTCACTCGCTTGAGGTTCTCGGCGATCGTACGCCCCGTCACGGTGATGCAATCGCCGTGAAGATACCCGTGATCGAGAAGCGTCCTCATCAAGAGTGGAACGCCCCCAGCCTCGAACATATCTTTGGCGACATAACGGCCACCGGGTTTCAAATCCGCGATATATGGTGTCCTTTTGAAGACCTCTGCCACGTCGAAGAGATCGAACTTCAGGCCGCATTCGTGCGCGATCGCGGGCAGATGCAGCGCAGCATTGGTCGAGCCGCCCGACGCCGACACCACCGCAGCCGCATTCTCAAGCGCCTTCCTGGTGACGATGTCACGCGGACGAATGCCTGATTTTATGAGATCGAGGATCATCTCGCCGGCCGTCATGCAGAAGGCGTCGCGGACTTCGTACGGCGCCGGCGCCCCCGCGGAATAGGGCAGCGCAAGTCCAATCGCCTCGGACACCGTCGCCATGGTGTTGGCGGTGAACTGGGCGCCGCAGGCGCCCGCCGAGGGGCAGGCATGCTGCTCGAGCGTTTCGAGATCGCTGTCGGACATCTCGCCGACCGAATGCTTGCCGACGGCCTCGAACACGTCTTGCACCGTGACGGGCCTGCCTTTGAAGGTACCGGGAAGGATCGAGCCGCCGTAGATGAAGATCGAGGGCACGTTGAGCCGGCACATCACCATCATCATTCCCGGCAGCGACTTGTCACAGCCGGCGAGTCCGACCAACGCGTCATAGGCGTGACCGCGCATCGTCAACTCGACGGAATTGGCGATCACTTCGCGTGACGGCAACGAGGATTTCATGCCCTCGTGGCCCATGGCGATGCCGTCGGTGACGGTGATCGTGCAGAATTCGCGCGGCGTGCCGCCTGCAGCCGCGACCCCCTTCTTCACGGCCTGCGCTTGGCGCATCAGCGAGATATTGCAGGGAGCGGCTTCGTTCCAGCAGGTGGCGACGCCCACGAACGGCTGGTGGATCTGCTCGCGCGTGAGCCCCATCGCGTAATAGTAGGAGCGATGCGGCGCGCGCTCGGGACCCTCGGTCACGTGCCGGCTGGGCAGCTTCGCCTTGAGGTCCCGCTTGGCGTCCATTTGAAACTTGCCCTATCTCGCCGGTGTCCTGGTGGGGTCGCGCCGCACGGATCACAGTTTGGAAAACGTCTGCTCTCGATCTCGGCGGACCGTATGGCCAAATCGCGGCGCCGACTGCTTGGAATCCTATCTTTCTGTCAATGTTTTAGCCGTGTTGCCGAGGCGCAACAGGATTAATGATTGGTTAACAAGGAAAGCAACACTTGGGTACAGCTATGTCCGGTGATCGATCCCGATCATGGGCTCAAAACCCAGTTCGGCGCGCGCCTTGGCGATCGAAACCACCCCATCGTCGTCTGCGATGTTGTAGACGCCCGGCCGGCCGCGCGTGACAGCCAGCAGAGCTGCGTGCGCCGCCGCATCGACGTGCAGGGCGGGCTTGCGAGCCGGCGTCGGGGACCAGGTGCCCGGTCCGTACAGCAGGCCATACCGCAGCACGATCCCTTCGATCCCAGACGCCGCCAGGACTTGTCGCTCCATGTCCACCACGCCCTTCACCGTGACCGCCCGGGCCGGGTCTCCGAGGTTGAGCGGATCGGTCTCGGGGTGGGGCTCGCCGCCAGGCGCATAGGCAAACGAAATGCTTTGGACGATAAAACGATGCGTGCCTGCCGCTTGCGCCGCCGCGATCAGGTTGCGCGTCCCTTCGCTGCGGATGCGCGCATTCTTCGGGCCGGACGCCGCGAGCTCGAGCTTCGTCGAATTCGCGCGGAAGATCGGTGAGCTGATGGATGATGACCACAGGCTGCGCGGCAAGGACCGCAGCCGTCAGCGCCGACGCGTCGAACACGTCGACGACAGCGGGCACCACCCCTGCCCGCTCGAGCATCCTTGCTGTCTCCGCGTAACGGGTCGTACCGGTCACCTGATGCCCGGCGCCCAGCAGGAGGGGCACCAACCGCCGGCCAATGGCGCCCGAGGCGCCGGCAAGGAATATTCGCATAGACCTTATGCTAAGGCCTCGCACCGCTCTCGGTCGAGACCGTCGATGGCAAGGCGCAAATGGCAAGGCTCAAACCGCTCCGCCGAAGCTTTTTTGCCCGCAGCGTGCACACCGTCGCCCCCGATCTCATCGGCGCGACGCTGCTGTTCAAGGGGGTGGGCGGCGTCATCGTCGAGGTCGAGGCCTATCATCAAACAGACCCCGCGGCGCATTCCTTCGGCGGCCGCACCGAGCGCAACGCCGTCATGTTCGGCCCGCCGGGCTATGCCTACGTCTACCGCTCCTACGGTATCCATTGGTGTCTCAACTTCGTGTGCGAGCCAGAGGGCGTGGCCAGCGCGGTGCTGATCCGCGCGCTCGCGCCTACGCATGGCCTTGCCGTCATGCGCCGGCGGCGCGGCGTCACCGACGAACGGCTGTTGTGCTCCGGTCCAGGACGCCTGAGTGAGGCGCTCGGGATCACGGACGCGCAATATGGCCTCCCGCTGGACAATCCGCCGTTTGAGATTTTTGCGCGCGCGGACGACGTCGAGATCGCCGTAGGCCCGCGCATCGGGCTCACCAAGGCGATCGAGCATCCGTGGCGCTACGGCCTTAGAGGCTCGCGCTTTGTCAGCAAGCCGTTCAAACGGTGATCGTGCGCGCGGCTTGATGCCCCGGCGAGGACGGCCAGTGCCAGGCGATGATGAACTGTGAGCGTCGCCGGGTCGAAGAATTGCACCTTTTGGCGGTCTTCGTGGCGACGATGAGGGGGACCGCCGCGATCGTTCAGATCGAGCATGGAATCATTCGACGCCAGGTGCAAAGAGCTCGTCTGCACTCACCACCCGCGGGGAGAGACCCTGCTCGTGAACGTAGCGGCCGACGGCTTCGAAGGTGGGCCGGTTCGGCTCGAGACCGTAGGCCCAGAAATCCTTGCCGAACACGCGCCAGGCCTCCTCCACGTGATCGATGAGCCAGGGCAAAGCGACCCGTAATGCGTCGGTGTCGTACAGACCGTCGACCGCCAGCTCGCGCGCTCGCACGAATGCCTGGTAGATACTGCGCGCGGCCCACGGATGGGCGCGGTAGACGTCCTCGCGCAACACCACGGTATGCATGATCGGAAAAATCCGGGTGCGGCGGTAGTAGTCCTGCTCGACCTCCTTATAGTTCGGAAAAAGGCGTGCAATGTTCGGGGAGCGTTCAAGGAACAAGTTCGGAATGTAGAGCGACAACAGCGCGTCAAGCTCGCCCGCCGCGAACATCCGCTCGAGCGTCTGCTGCCCGGAGAGGAAGTCGAGCCTGATGTCCTCGGGAAGATCGAGCGGGATCAGCGGGGGCTCGACGAAGCTGTTTAGCCCGCCCATGAACCAGTGCATGTCCCGCGTCTTGATGCCGTAATCATGCTGCAACATGCCGCGCATGAAGACGAGACCGGTCGAACTCCACTGCGACGTGCCGACTCGTTTGCCTTTCAAGTCTTGCGGCGTCCTGATGCCCGCGTCGCGGCGCACGTAGATGCAGGAATGACGGAAGATCTTGGATAGCGGCACCGGCAACGCCACGAATGGACAATCGCCGCGTCCCTTGAGCGCGGTATAGGAAGCGAGCGAAAGCTCGCTCACCTGAAATTCCTTATTGTCCAGCATGCGCTGGAAAGCTTGGCGCGGGCGCAAAATCTCGATGTCGAGATCAATCCCTTCGGGCTTCACACGACCGTCCATCAGCGGACGGGTACGATCATAGTCCCAGCACGCGAGCGTCAGCTTGAGATTGGACATCAGGATGTTCCGGTGATGGCGGCAAGAGCTTGCGCATTCTCGCGCGCCGTTCAAGGCGTCGACGCCCGGGATGGCGGTAATCGAACGAGGTTGGAGCGCCATTCGAGATCGAGCAGCAGGCCCGACGGCAAGGTCGCAAGTATCGGCGCGGTCGGCACGCCTGCGGCATCGAGCAGGCCGGCGATCCAATGATTGCAGACGTTGAGGACATGAAATGCACCATTGGCTCGAAAGAACAGGCTCGCCCCATAGAGCCCGGGTCCGAGCTCCTCCGGCCGGACGCCATCGGGCCCGCGGGTGAAGGTCGCGTCGAGCTTGTCCGCCAGCCGCTCGAACCCCGCTTCGCCGAGATCGACCCGGACAAGGTCGGAATTGGGAAACATGGCGCGCGGGTCGTCTTCGATGCCGACCACGTGCAGAACGGACGGGTTGCCCGGTCGCAATAGCGCGCGCAACGCCAGCGCGACCGTCAACGACTTCAGTGTCGGAACCTCACGGTAGAAGCCTTCGTCGCCCCAGCCGATTTCGACCCGGTCATAACCGGCAAAGCGCGTGGCAACATAACCGAGCGCGCTCAGGCCGCGCCGACTGCTCTGCTCGGCGAGCGCCCTGCGGGGAACCACAATGCCGGCGTGGTAGCCGTGGCTGACCACAAACACCTCGGTCGCAGGCGAACCCGCCGGCGGCGGCCACAGGCTTCGGTCGCCCGAGCGCGCGGTGCCGATTACAGCGGCCACGAACAAACCAGCCGCGATCGCAAGGCATAGGCCGACGCGTCTCACCGCGGTTCGCAGTCCGGGCGTGAGCGTGAGGTCCGGCATTGCACGATCAATCTAAGATGTTGCTGCGTGCTGTGGCCGATGAAACCGGAGGGCCGCCGGAACGAACAAGAGCGGCAGCGCGCTGATCGCGATCGGCAGGAAGGCAAACTGCGGACTGCCGCCGAAATCCCAAGCCGCGCCGCTCAGCACCGCGACAAGAAGGGCTTCACTATAGCTGATCGTGAACATCGCCGCCGACATGCGCGCCACGCCGGCCGGCGCACTCAACAACGGCGGCAGGGCAAAGCCCAGCGTGAGCACGACGGCGGTCAGGAAGCCGAGTACGCCGGCAAAGACGATGGTCCATCCGCTTGCGGTCATGGCGAGGCCAGCCACGCACGAAAGCATTAGCCCACCGCAAACGATGAAAGGCCAGGCGCGCCGCTCGAGCCGGCCCGCGACCGCCAGCAGAGCGAACGACGCCGGGACCTGGCCGAAGTTGAGTGCAGTAAGCGCGGCGCTGATCAGGTCGGGCCGACCCGCGGCGGTGAGATGGCCGGGCAGGAAGGCGTTGCCGGAGAAATAAACGCTGTTCACACTGCCGAAAAGGATGCCGACTTGCCATATCACCTTGTTGCTGAAGTCGGGCCACCAATTGCGGAACGCCACTTCGGCCGACGAAGGCTTCTCCGTCGGCGCGGGGGCGAGCGCCACGGTCAGGATCGCGATCACCACGAGCGGGATGCCCCAGAGCGCAAGTGCCCATCGCCAGGAGCCGCCCGCGAACGGCAGGACGAACGGAATCGTCAGCATGACCGCAAGCGTCTCGCCGACGAGCAGGCCGTTGGTGTAGACCGCCGTACCGAAGGTCACCCGTTGCGGCAACCATTGGCGAACCAGCGGCGACAACGCCGGCTGCATGATGGCGATGCCGGCGCTCATCACGATGGTCGCGGCATAGAGCACCGATATGTTGAGCACCGCGCCGCGCAAACCGGACACCGCGCCGGCAATCAGCAAGCCCGCGACCAACGTGGCGACGGCACCGAAACGCGCGACCAGGAGCGATCCAGGCAGCGCCGCGATCCCGAACAGAATCACACGGCAGGCCCGAAAGGATCCCCACCTCGGTCCCGGATAGCCCAAGGTCGCTCTGAATGAGCAAAATGACCGGCGGGACCGCCAGGATGGTCAACCTCAGGCCCACCCCGGCGAGCCAGAGCAGACCGACCGCAACCCAAAAATCTCGCATGGTCCTCCCGGATGCGGCGTTCGCCGTTCTTGTTGCGTGTTCCCTCCCGTTTGCGGGAGGGAAGGCTCAAGCCGCGCCTTTGAGCCGGTCCAGAGCCTCGTTGATCTTCAGGCGGCGGGTCTCGGCCTCCTCGCGTTTCTCGCGCTCGCCGTCGACCACGTCCGGAGGCGCGCGCTGGACGAACTCGGCATTGGCGAACTTGGCGTCGATGCGGGCGATGTCGGATTGCACCCGCGCCAGCTCTTTCTCCAGACGCGCTTTCTCGGCCGTGACGTCGACCACGCCCTGGAGCGGCAGCGCCGCCACCTCGCCCCGAACGATAAGTTGAACCGCCCCCTGTGGGGCGCGATCTACGAGCGAAATATCGGACAGACGCGCAAGGCGCCGAATAATTTCGTCCCACCGTCCCGCTCGCGCCGCGGTAGCCGCGGATACGCCGACCAGCACGACCGGTATCGCCGTGGTGAAATTCATTTCGGCGCGAAGCGAGCGAATGGCGGTGACGAGATCAATCACCCAGCCGATCTCGGCTTCGGCCTCGAGATCGTCGAGAGCGTCGTGCTGGGGCCAGCGAGCGAGCGCGAGCAGGCCCTCTCGCGCGGGTCCGCCCTCGGCCGTCACCCGCCACAACTCTTCGGTGATAAACGGCATAAATGGGTGCAGCAGCCGCAGAATCTCGTCGCGCACCCACGCGGTCATCGCCCGCGTTTCGTCCTTGGCCGCACTGTCGGCGCCCTGCAGCACCGGCTTCGCCAGCTCCAGATACCAGTCGCAGAAAATATTCCAGACGAACCGGTAAGCCACGTCTGCCGCTTCGTTGAACTTGTAGGCCTCGATCGCCGCGGTGATGTCGCGCACGGCTCTGCCGGTCTCGTGCGCGATCCATCGATTGAGCGTCTCCTTCGCTGCTTTGGGATCGAAGCCGGGCACGGTCACGCAATGATTCATTTCCGCGAATCGGCTGGCGTTCCACAGCTTGGTCGTGAAGTTGCGGTAGCCTTCGACACGTTGCGTGGACAGCTTGATGTCGCGTCCCTGCGCGGCCATGGCCGCCAGCGTAAAGCGCAGCGCATCGGCGCCATATGCATCGATCAAGCCGACGGGGTCGACGATGTTTCCCTTCGACTTCGACATCTTGGCGCCGCGCTCGTCGCGCACCAGGGTATGGATATAGACGGTATGGAACGGCACCTCTTCCCTGAAATGGAGGCCCATCATCATCATGCGGGCAACCCAGAAGAAGATGATGTCAGACGCAGTCACGAGCACGTCGGTGGGATAGAAGCGTTCGAGTTCCGGCGTCTGATCCGGCCAGCCCAATGTGGAGAACGGCCACAGCGCCGAGGAGAACCAGGTGTCGAGCACGTCCTCGTCGCGTATCAGAAACGGCGCACGCTTTTCCGGATCGAGCGCCATGTCGCGCGCCTGCTCGGGCGTGAGTGCGCCGGTCTCGGCATAGAATGCAAGCGCCCGAGACACGGCTTCGTCCTCGGTCTCGGCCACGAACACCTTGCCGTCAGGCCCGTACCAGGCCGGGATCTGATGCCCCCACCAGAGCTGACGCGAGATGCACCAGGGCTGAATGTTCTCCATCCAATTGAAGTAGGTCGTCTCGCGATTGCGCGGCACGAACACCGTGCGCCCGTCGCGGACCGCCGCGATCGCCGGCGCGGCAAGGGTCTTGGCATCGACGTACCATTGATCAGTGAGGAAGGGCTCGATCACAACGCCCGAGCGATCACCGTGCGGTACCGCATGCACGTGCGGATCGATTTTGGCCAGCAGGCCTGCGGCCTCCAGACGGCTGACGAGTTGCTTGCGCGCGGCAAAACGCTCGAGCCCATGATACGCCAGCGTTTCCTCCAGCTCAGCCGATGGCGGAACGTCGCGCAAGAACGCCTCGTTGCCCGCGAGATCGAGATTGGCCTCGACGTCGAGCACATTCACCAGTGCCAGATCGTGACGCCGACCCACCTCGAAGTCGTTGAAGTCGTGGGCGGGAGTGATCTTGACCGCGCCGGTGCCTTTCTCCGGATCGGAATATTCATCGGCAATGATCGGGATACGCCGCCCGACCATGGGCAGAACGACGTTCTTGCCGACGAGATTCGTGTAGCGTTCGTCGTCCGGATGCACCGCCACCGCCGTGTCGCCGAGCATGGTCTCGGGTCGCGTGGTCGCAACCGTGATGAACGTCGAGGGATCGTCCGCATCGAACTTGATGCCTTCAAGCGGATAGCGAATGTGCCAGAGGTGCCCCTTCACCTCGACCTGCTGCACCTCGAGGTCGGAGATGGCGGTGAGCAGCTTGGGGTCCCAGTTGACCAGCCGCTTGTCCTTGTAGATGAGGCCTTGGCGGTAAAGCTCAACGAACACCTTGCGCACGGCGCGCGAGAGGCCTTCGTCCATGGTGAAGCGCTCGCGCGACCAGTCGCAGGAGGCGCCGAGCCGCTTCAGCTGCTGGATGATGGTGCCGCCCGACTCCGCTTTCCACGCCCACACCTTTTCGAGGAATTTTTCGCGGCCGAGCGCGCGGCGTTCCGGCTCCTGGCGTTCCATGAGCTGACGCTCGACCACCATCTGGGTCGCGATGCCGGCATGGTCGGTGCCGGGCTGCCAGAGCACGTCGCGGCCGCGCATGCGCTCGAAACGGGCGAGCACGTCCTGGAGCGTATTGTTGAGCGCATGGCCCATATGCAGCGAGCCGGTAACGTTGGGCGGCGGAATGACGATGCAATAGGGTCTGGCATCGCGCCGCTCCGGCCGACCGCCACGGAATGCGCCCGCCTCCTCCCACATGGCGTAAATGCGTCCCTCGACTGCGGAGGGCTGGTATGTCTTATCGATCATTGTTGTTTCGTTCCGGCAGTTTCGCGGTAAAAAGCCCGGCGCGCTCCACCCTGTCAACGGTTAGTGCCGAATCGGCGCGCCCAGCGAAAACAAACAACGCGTGAACGCCTCCCTGAAACTGCAGAAAGTGCCTACGCGCTCCATCATCCTGCTCGCAGGCGCAGGCTTTGCGAGCCAGGCGATGGTGCGGGTGACCGACTCCCTGCTGCCGCAGATCGCCGCCGATTTCAGTACCACGGTGGGCCAGGCCTCGATCGTGGTCGCGGCTTACGCCGTCAGCCACGGTTCGATCCAGCTCGTGATCGGGCCGGTCGGGGACCGCTTCGGCAAGTATCGCACGGTGGCCGTGATGTGCGCCCTCGCCGCCGTCCTGGTCGCGCTGTGCGGTACCGTGCAATCGCTCTCCGCGCTGGCGGTTGCGCGTTTTGCGTCTGGCGCAGCCGCTGGCTGGATCATTCCACTCTCCATGGCCTATGTCGGCGACGTAACGCCTTACGAGCGCAGGCAGCCGATTCTCGCCCGCTACCTGTCCGGACAGATTTTCGGCCAGCTCTTCGGCCAAGCGGCGGGCGGCGTGCTCGGCGACCTGTTCGGCTGGCGCAATGTGTTTTTCCTGCTTGCTGCGATGTTCGCCCTGGCGGCCGCGGGGCTGGTGTTCGAGCTTCTGACCAACCCGCGCACCCGCGCGGCCGGCGGACCCGATGAAAGCTCGCGCGGCTTCGTCGGCGACTATGTCGCCGTGCTGTCGAACCCATGGGCACGGCTGGTCATTTTTGCCGTGTTCCTCGAGGCCAGCACGGCATGGGGTGCCTTCGCTTACGTGGGCGCCGATCTGCATCTGCGGTTCGGTCTGAGCTTCACCGCCATCGGCCTGATCGTGGGTACGTTCGGGATAGGTGGCCTGCTTTATGCCGCCTCGGTTCAGCAACTCGTGAACCTGCTCGGACAAGCCGGCCTGGCGATCTTCGGTGGCGTTCTCCTCGGCGTCGCCTATCTCGCGCTGGCGATCGGCTTCGCCTGGTGGATTGCGCCGCTCGCGGTCACCGCGATCGGGCTTGGCTTTTATGCCCTCCACAACACGCTGCAGACCAATGCCACGCAAATGACGCCGGAAGCGCGTGGAACAGCGGTTGCGATCTTCTCCTCCGCCATTTATCTCGGGCAAACGATCGGTGTGGCCGCGGGCGCGCTGGTCTTCGATCGCTTCACGGCCGCGCCGCTGTTCATTGCATCCGCGTGCGTGCTCCCGATCCTGGCCTGGTGGTTCGCGGGCAAGCTCCGACAACAGGCGACGGAGGAGCGACGACGGAAGACGGAGGACGGATAGGATATCCGATCGCTGGCGGCCGTCTGCTTCAGCCGCGTCCGCGCGAGACGCGCTCGATCTCGGCGCGCACCAGGCGCTCGACCATGGCTGGCAGATTCTCGTCGAGCCAAGTCTTGAGCATTGGCCGCAGCAGTTCGCTGACGAAATCCTCGAGCGTGCGGCCATTGCGCACCTGCACGGTGTGCGCGAGCTCATTGAAAGCGGAATCGACCGCCGCGGCCGTTGCGCCCGAAAGGAGCCCACGTTCCCTGACATCCGGAGCAGGGCGTCGTTCCCCCGCGGGTCTTGGAGCGGGAGATTCGGGCACGCCCTCGTCAAACGACAGGTTTGGCCGGTCCTCGCCGGTGGGAAAGCGGGACGCCGGCTCAGCGGCAACCATCTCGACGCCCGGGGCCGAATCTTCCTGCGCCGGCCGTGTTGCCGCCTGAAGCTGTGCAAGCATCGAATCGATCTCTTCTTCCCGGGTCGCCCGCTCCGGCGGCGGGGGCGCGGACGCGCGCATCGTCGCGGCACGGGCCATTTCGGGATGCGGCGCGGCCGGCGTCGCTGGCGGAGAAAATTCGGCTTCGCCCGCCTTTGCAGGCATCCCACCTGGATCGTCGTCGGCGATGATCCTGCGGATGGATGCGAGAATCTCTTCCATCGAAGGCTCTTGACCCCTCGCCGGCTGACTCATGGCTTGCGTCCCCATTTCGACCGCCCGCGGTCCGAACCCCGCGGCGGATCGAACAGAATCGACATGGTACCAAACCGCTGGAGTGAAATGAGTATGGCATGCCGAACATCGAACGCAAACAAGCTGTTGCCGCGGTGGAGGACGGGTCGCCGCAAGAGCGATCCCGCCACGCAGTTGATCAGCGCCCGTCGGGCGTGCGCACGCCGCCCCAGACGTCGCGCACCTGCTGATAGTGCACCACCGGATCGTAGACCTCGATTTTCAGTGCGAGGACCTGCGGCGAGAGCGCACCGGTCGCCGCCAGCACCGTGTAGGACGCCACCACGCGATCACGTTGCGCGGTGACCAGCGCCACGCGCGCATTCACCAGATCCTGCTGCGCATTGAGGACGTCGAGCGTCGTGCGCTGCCCCACGCGGGCCTCCTCGCGCACGCCGTTGAGCGCCACTTCGGCGGCAGTCACCTGCGCCTGGGTCGCGTTGATCTGCGCCTTGGCCGCCTCAAGCTGGCCCCAAGCCTGCGTCACGGTCGACTGCACCTGGTCGCGCGCGGTGTCGAGGTCCAGGCGACGCTGTCCCAACGTCTCCTTGGCTTGCCGGATGGTGGAGTATTCCGATCCGCCCTGATAGATCGGGACGGAAAGCTGGGCGCCGAGCGACGCCGACAAGGTTTCCAGCACCGCAAGCGTTGACGCCGAGCCGTAGGTCTTCTGGACGCTGCCGACCGCCGACAGGGTGGGATAGAGCGCGCCCTCCGCGACCTTGACCTGCTGGACCGCGATATCGACGTTGTATGTCGCGGTCGTGATCAGCGGATGCTCGGTACGGCCGCGGGCGATCGCGCCATCGAGCGTGCGCGGCGAGAGCCGATCGACGGGGGCGGCGGGCGCGAGCCGCGCCGGCGCCGGCACACCGATCACCTGCTGATACTGCGCCTGCGCGGTGACGTAGTTCGACTCGGCCAGCGACAGCTGCGATCGGCCGGCGGCCAGGCGCGACTCCGCCTGCGCGACGTCGGTGCGCGTGACCTCACCGGCGGTGAACCGGTCGCGGGTCTGCCGCAGCGTCACTTCAAGGACGTTCACGTTGCTGCGCTGAAGCTCGAGGATGGCGGCGGTCTGCAAAAGATTCATATAGGCGGTGGCCGCGTTGAGCAGCGTGCTCTGCTCGGTCGTGCGCAGCACCTCGCGAGCGGAGAAGACCTGGCCTTCTGCCTGACGCGTACGGTTCGCGGTTTGGAAACCGTTGAAAAGCGTTTGGGTGGTGGTCAGGCCGAAGGACGACACCGCGGCGGCGCCTTGGTTTTGAGTATAGAGCGCGGCCCCGCCGGCGGTGGTCCCCGTCTTCGTCAGGTTGTCCAGATACTGTTCGGTCAGGCTCGACGTGCCGGTGACCCGTGGGCGGTACCCCGCGAGCGCAGTGGGGACGTTTTCGTCGGTCGCACGGGTAGCGGAGCGCTGGGCATTGAGCTGGGGATTATTTCGATAGGCCAGAACGAGCGCCCCCTCGATCGTACCGGCGCCAGCGCCAGTGCCGACGCGCCCATTGGGTGCAGGCTCGGCCGCAGGCATGACCGACAGGGCCATCATTGCGGATGTGGCAAACGCGGCGATTTGCGCACCACGCGCAATCGCCCGTCGCCCCCGAGCCCTCCCCAACATGCACAACCCCCACCCGACCCGCGGTCCCGCCCTCGCGGGTCGCGGCCCCACCTACTCGATAGCTACCGGCCAATGTTAACCAGAATGGGGCTGCCCGTACCCCGGAACCTCGACGAAAATGACACTTTCGCGAAAAACCGGCCCTTGGTGCTTTCGTGCCACACTAAGGCCGTGAAAAGGCTGGCGGAACGACCCATCTCAGAACACGAACGCGGGAGGCGCAGCAAAACCCGGCAGCAGGGGCGCGGCGGCGTCGAAAATCGGCCGGCCGCTTACGTCACCCTGGACGGAGCAATAGAGCATGGCCCGGCTGACGGGCGCCCGGCCCACCACGGCCACCAGCCGGCCCCCGTCCTTGAGTTGACGGCACAGCGTGCGTGGCATGCTCTCGGTTGCACCATTGACGAACACCACGTCGTAGGGGGCATCGCGTTGCCAACCTTCCGTCAAGGCGCCGGTCACGACCGTGACGTTGCCCGCACCCACAGCCGCGAGATTCTCGCGCGCGAGGCGCACCAGCACGGGATCCTGCTCCAGCGCAGCGACCGAACGCGCGAGGCGCGCCAGGAGCGCGGCCGAATAGCCGGTTGCACAGCCGACATCGAGCACGCGATCTTCCGCTTTCACCGCCGCGGCCTGGACCAGTTTTGCCAGCACCATGGGCTTGAGCAGATGGCGCACCTGCTCGCCGGCGGCCGCCCCTGCGGCCGGAACGTCGGTGTCGAGATAAGCAAGATCGGTGTCGGCTGCGGACACGAAGCGCTCGCGCGGAAGTTCGAGCATTGCTGCGATAATGCGCAGATCGGTGACGTCACTGGTGCGGACCTGGCCGTCCACCATCATGCGGCGCGCCAAGGCAAAGTCGATCATCGTCGGATCCCACGGGAGTGAACGCCGTCTTTTAGACGGTAGCGCGATGAAAAAGGCAAGGCGCGGTCGCAGACGATAA
>CAWIGD010000082.1:0-76769 GCA_963835165.1 uncultured Alphaproteobacteria bacterium | reverse complement strand
TCGCGATCACGCCATAGGGAGAGATGCGGTGGAAATGATAGGCGATGAAGGGAATGGTCGCGGCACCGGCGAGGAGCGAAACCAGCAGCAGGCCGGCAATCTCCCGTCCGCCCCAGAGCGCTATCTTCGCGGCGAGCCGCGTCTTGCCGCCCCCGCTCATCCAGGGCAATCCATGCTGATAGCCGGCGACCAGCGCCAGCGTCGCCGCAAACGACATCTGGAAGCTCGGATGAACGATTGCTTCCGGCGTCAGCAGCAGCACGACCAACGCCGCCACCGTGAGCGTGCGAAACGTGAGCGTCGGGCGATCGACCATGACGCCGATGAGCACAATAGCGACCATGATGAAGGAACGTTGGGTCGCAACCTCTGCGCCCGAAAGCAGAAGGTAGAATGCCGCGGCGCCCAGGGCGGCGAGCGCCGCCCATTTTTTGATCGGACGGCGATTTGAGAACGCCGGCAGCAGCGCAAACACTGCCCGCACCGCGAAGAATATCATGCCTGCCACGACCGCCATGTGATAGCCGGAGATCGAGAGCACGTGGGCGAGGCCCGACACGTACATGGCCTCGTTCACCGGCGGCGTGATGGCGTCCCGTTTTCCCGTGATCACCGCCGATGCGATTGCGCCTTTATCGCCGGGCAAAACGGCACGGATGCGCTGGTCGATCGCCTCGCGCATTCCATCGACGACCGTCGCGTATCGCAGCCAAAGGCTCGGTGCATGCGGCATCTCGGCGACGCGGATACGGCCGAGCACGAAGCCGGAGGCGCCGATACGGTTGAAGTACATGTCGCGCGCGAAGTCGTATCCGCCGGGGCGCAATGGCTCGAGCGGAGGAGACAGTCGCGCCTTGAACTCGACGAACGTGCCGACCGCCGGCGCGGTGCCCTTGCGCACCGAGACCCGCACGCGCTCCAGCGTCTCATCAAGCCGTGGACCGGCAATGCGCTCGATCCGCACGACGATGCGGTCCGAGCGCTCGCGCTCTTCCCGGATCTCGACGAAGCCCGCGATATCGACGTTCCAGACCGGCGCCGACAGCACGGGGTGTGCGATGATCGCGCGCTTGATGGTGGCGGTCGCCAACCCAGCCGCCAGGGCGGCGGCACCCAACGCCAAGGGAAATGCGAAAGGTCGCCGCCGCGCGAGGACGGTCGCCGCCGCCGTCGCAGCGAGCAGGAGACCCGCCGCCCATGGCGCGGGCTCGCGGTCGATGGCGAAATAGATCGCGATGCCGCAACCGAATGCGATGGCGAGCCAGGGCACGAGCCGTCCCGGGCCGACCTCGACCGTCACCCACGCGCGGACGCGCTCTGCCGCGCGGCCCGCGAAATCGGAAAGGCCGTCCGGCCATGCCAGTGCCGGCCGACGGCTGGCCGCGGCCCGCGGTGCGATCCGGGGCCGCCAAGCTTCGGCCCTGCCACGCGCTCTGTCCTGCTCGACCATCGCGCGGCCCCCAGATGCCCGCGATACAACTTCCGCCATGCTACATGAGCGGAATGCACGGCGCATCCGCTTCGGGTCATGCATTCACAGTGCGATAGTCGGGAGAGCCTCCTGCTGGCGTTCCCGGCCGTCTTCGCGGGTTAAGGCGGGAGCCGGGAGAACTCAGGAGGCGGTACCATTCCCTGCGCGCTGTCGCTGCGCCCGGCGCCGGGTCGGGTGCTAACCGCCCTTCCCCGCCTGCACCTTGGCCCAGGTGTCGCGCAGGCCCACCGTGCGGTTGAACACCAGCCGCCCCGGTGCTGAATCCGGGTCACGGCAGAAATAGCCCTGCCGCTCGAACTGGACGGCCCCCTCCGCATTGGATCCGGCGAGAGCGGGCTCAAGCCTGCAGTCCGTCAGCACTTCCAGGGAGTCAGGGTTGAGATCGGCCACAAAGTCCGCGGCATTCGGCTCAGGTTTGGCGAATAACTGATTGTAGAGCCGAACTTCCGCCGGGACCGCGTCGGCCGCCGAGACCCAATGGAGTGTGGCCTGCACCTTGCGTCCGTCCGGCGCATTGCCGCCGCGGGTCGCCGGATCATAGCTGCAGCGCAGTTCAACCACCTCGCCCGCCGCGTCTTTCACCACCTCGCGGCAAGTGACGTAATAGGCGTAGCGCAGCCGCACCTCGCGGCCGGGAGACAGCCGATAGAATTTCTTCGGCGGATTCTCCATGAAGTCTTCACGCTCCACATAAAGCTCCCGGCCGAAGCGGATGTGTCGCGTTCCGGCGCTGGTGTCGTCGGGATGATTGACCGCTTCGAGTTCCTCGGATTTGCCTTCCGGATAGTTCTCGATGACGATCTTGAGCGGGCGTAGCACCGCCATACGGCGCCACGCGGTCTTGTTCAGGACCTCGCGCACCGAGAAGTCGAACATCGCGACATCGACCACGCTGTTGGCCTTGGCGACGCCGATCCGCTTGACGAACTCGCGCACCGCTTCCGGTGGAACGCCGCGGCGGCGCAATCCCGCCAAGGTCGGCATGCGCGGATCATCCCAACCTTTGACGTGGCCGCCGCGCACCAGTTCTGTGAGCACGCGCTTCGATAACACGGTGTAGGTGAGATTGAGACGGGCGAACTCGTACTGTCGCGGCCGTGACGGCACCGGGAGATTTTCGAGGAACCAGTCGTACAACGGCCGATGATCCTCGAATTCGAGCGTGCAGAGCGAATGCGTGATGTGCTCGAGGGCGTCCGATTGGCCATGGGCGAAGTCGTAGCTCGGGTAGATGCTCCATGCCGTGCCGGTGCGCGGATGGTTGGCATGCAGGATGCGGTACAGTACCGGATCGCGCATATTGATGTTACCCGAGGTCATGTCGATCTTGGCCCGCAACACCCGCGCGCCGTTCGGAAACTCGCCGGCTCGCATGCGCCGGAACAGGTCCAGGTTTTCCTCCATGCTCCGGTCACGCCAGGGGCTGTTCTGTCCGGGCTCGGTGAGCGTGCCACGCCGCGCCCGCATCTCATCCTGCGACTGGTCGTCGACATAGGCCTTGCCGCTGTGGATCAAGGACTCGGCCCACTCATAGAGTTGCTCGAAATAGTCGGAGGCGTGAAAGAGGTTGGTGCCCCAGTCGAAGCCGAGCCAGCGCACATCGTGCTCGATGGCGTCGATATATTCCTGCTCCTCCTTGGTCGGATTGGTGTCGTCGAAACGCAGATGGCAGCGACCGCCGAACTCCTGGGCGACACCGAAATTGAGGCAAATCGCCTTGGCATGCCCGATATGCAGATAACCGTTGGGCTCCGGCGGAAACCGGGTGACCACCGTGCTGTGGCGTTTGGCGGCGAGATCGGCCTGAATGATGTCGCGGATGAAGTCGCGCCCCACTTCTCCTGCCGCCGTTCCAGCGTCCGTCATGCTGCTGAATCCCATTCTATTGCCGCGGCCTATCTGCCAAATCCGCGGGCATGCGCCAAGACGGCGAGGCGTGAAACCTTTAATCCCCTAACTCACTTCTGTGCTACACGACCTGCTCGACAGCCCGCTTATGCCATGCAGGCTGCGACGAACTCTTGTGTCCAATTTCGGCCCGCTCACTCTTTGGCGGAGAGCTGGCCCCGCCGCGAAATTCACCCGACATGACCGAGACTGTCGTAACGCGCTTTGCTCCTTCGCCCACGGGCTTCCTTCACATTGGCGGGGCGCGGACCGCCCTTTTCAACTGGCTTTACGCCCGCGGACGCGGCGGCAAGATGTTGCTGCGGATCGAGGACACCGACCGCGAACGCTCGACCGAGGCGGCGATCGAGGCGATCCTCGACGGCCTCTCCTGGCTTGGTCTCGATTGGGACAGCGAAACGGTCTACCAGTTTTCGCGTTCTGCCCGCCACCGCGAGGTGGCGGAAGCACTGTTGGCGGCGGGCCACGCCTATCGTTGCTATGCCAGTCCGGAAGAACTTGCGCAAATGCGCGAAAAGGCCCGCTCCGAAGGTCGGGCCAAGCTCTACGACGGGCGCTGGCGCGACCGCGACCCGTCGGTGACACCGCCCGGGATCAAGCCGGTGATCCGTTTCAAGGCCCCGCTTGCGGGCGAGACCGCGATCGAGGATCAGGTGCAGGGGCGCGTCGTCTGGCAGAATGAGAACCTCGACGACCTGGTGCTGCTGCGCTCCGACGGCACGCCCACCTATATGCTGGCCGTCGTGGTCGACGACCATGATATGGGCATTACCCACGTGATCCGTGGCGATGATCATCTCACCAATGCCGCGCGCCAGACCCAGATCTACAATGCGCTGGGATGGAAAGTCCCGGTGATGGCGCACATCCCGCTCATCCATGGGCCCGACGGTTCGAAACTATCCAAACGCCACGGCGCGCTGGGTGTCGACGCATATCGGGCAATGGGCTATCTGCCGGCGGCCATGCGCAATTATCTGGTGCGGCTGGGCTGGAGCCACGGCGACCAGGAAATCTTTTCAACGGAAGAGATGGTCGCAGCGTTCGACTTACCGCAGATCGGACGTTCGCCCGCCCGCTTCGACTTTGCCAAGCTTGAGAGTCTCAACGGCCACTACATGCGCCAGACCGCCGATGCCGATCTCCTGCACGAGGTCGAGCGCGTGCTCCCGCACATCGCCGGCGGAGCCGAGCTCGCCGCCAAGTTGACGCCGGAGACGTGCGTGAAGTTGCTCGCGGCCATGGCCGGTTTGAAGGAGCGAGCCAAGACCCTGGTCGAGCTGGTGGACGGCGCCCGGTTCATCGTTGCAGATCGCCCGCTCGCCCTCGATGAGAAAGCCAAGGGGTTGCTCACGACCGAAGCCCGCCATCTGCTGGCCGCCGTCTCGGAAGACCTGGGAGCGATCGAGTCCTGGAACGCCGAGACGACCGAACAGGCCGTCCGCGCCTTTGCCGAGCGCAAAGGGGTCAAGCTCGGCAGCGTCGCCCAGCCGCTGCGCGCAGCACTCACGGGCCGCACCACATCCCCTCCGATCTTCGACGTGCTGGCGGTGCTGGGCAAGGGCGAGAGCCTGGGCCGGCTGCAGGATCAGGTTTCCTCCGGTACCGCGGACCACAACTAGCACGGCGGAGCGCTGGAACTCTGGCTGCAGGCCTCGCGATCCTTGCACAATCCCTGGCCACGCGGTCGCATCGCGAGTCCGCCGTGCCACATCTTGCAGCGCACACTGGATTGAGCTACCCAAAAAGCTGCCTCCCCCCGCGGGCGTGCCGAAGCAGCCATTCCAGCGATCCAGCGGGGAGTGCGGTCCGCCGGGCGACACAACCGAGGGCTCGAATCATGGATGCGAAGACCGGCGCCAACATCAAATCCGGGAAGTTCGTCGTCGGCGACAGGGAACAGTCCTTTCCGATCTACGAGGGAACGATTGGCCCCTCGGTCATCGACATCGGCAAGTTCTACGCCGAGACTGGAATGTTCACCTACGATCCGGGTTACACGTCGACGGGGAGTTGCGAGTCGAAGATCACCTATATCGACGGCGACGAAGGCATTCTGCTCTATCGCGGGTTCCCGATCGAACAGCTGGCCGAGCACGGCGACTTCCTCGAGACCTGCTACCTCCTGCTCTACGGCGAGCTTCCCACCGCCGCCCAGAAATCCGACTTCGACGATCGTGTCACCCGCCACACCATGGTGCACGAGCAGATGAGCCGGTTTTATCAAGGGTTCCGGCGCGATGCGCACCCGATGGCGGTGATGACCGGCTGCGTCGGGGCGCTCTCGGCGTTCTATCACGACTCGACGGACATCTCCGATCCGACCCAGCGGATGATCGCTTCGATCCGCATGATCGCCAAGATGCCGACCATGGCTGCGATGGCCTACAAGTATTCGATCGGCCAGCCGTTCATCTATCCGAAGAACGAGCTCGATTACGCAACCAACTTCCTGCGCATGTGTTTTGCGGTGCCGTGCGAGGAGTACAAGCCCAACGCCGTTCTCGCCCGCGCGATGGACCGTATCTTCATCCTGCATGCCGATCACGAGCAAAACGCCTCGACTTCGACTGTGCGGCTCGCCGGCTCTTCCGGCGCCAATCCCTTTGCCTGCATCGCGGCCGGTTGTGCCTGCTTGTGGGGACCGGCACATGGCGGTGCCAACGAGGCGGCGCTCAATATGCTGCGCGAGATCGGCAAGCCGGAGCGCATCCCGGAATATATTCGCCGGGCCAAGGACAAGAACGACAGCTTCCGCCTCATGGGCTTCGGTCATCGGGTGTACAAGAACTACGACCCGCGCGCGAAGATCATGCAGAAGACCTGCCATGAAGTCCTGAGCGAGATCGGCATCAAGGATGATCCGCTGCTCGACGTTGCCCTGGAGCTCGAGCGCATCGCGCTGCACGACGACTATTTCATTGAGAAAAAGCTCTATCCCAACATCGATTTCTACTCAGGCATTACGCTCAAGGCGATGGGCTTCCCGACTACCATGTTCACCGTGCTGTTCGCGGTGGCACGCACGGTCGGCTGGATTTCCCAGTGGAAGGAAATGATCGAGGATCCGCACCAGAAAATCGGCCGCCCGCGCCAGCTCTACACCGGCGCCACCCAACGCGACTACGTGCCGATCTCGCGCCGCAAGTGATGAAGGCGCGGGCCCGTCGTCGGCCCGGCATCACCCTATCGTGAGGGCATTGCACGGCGAGCGGCGTCGAGCACGATATCTGCGGCCCGGGTAGCCGGCGCCTTCGATCCGATTTCCATGATCGCATCGAGCCGGGAAAATGCCTCGATCTGGCGCCGCCGCTGGGGCGTGTCAGTGAGCAGCGGCAGCACCGCCGCTGCCAGATTTTCAGAAGTGCAAGCCTCCTGGATGAACTCCGGCACCACATTCTCTGCGAGCACCAGATTGGCAAGGATGACAGACGAGACCTTGACCAGACGGCGTCCCACCACCGCCTCCAGCCAGGACACCCGGTAAGCGCCGACGGTTGGCACCCCGGCGACTGCCAGTTCGAGCGTGACGGTGCCGGATTTCGCCAGCGCAGCCCGGGCGATGCGGAACGCCGCCTGCTTCTCTGCCGTCTCCACGACGATCCGTGGCTGCAGTGGCCATTGCTTCGTTGCGGACCGGATCGGCTCTGCGAGATGAGGAACTGTCGGCACCACCACCTCGAGCGGCCCGGCGCGCTCTCGGAGCAATGCCACCGTGTCGGCAAACACGCCGAGCAGCCGCTCCACCTCCCCGACCCGACTTCCCGGCAGCACCAGCAGGACAGGCGGCGCGGCGAGCCGGCGGAGCGCCTCTTGCGCATTCGGACGCAGTTCGCGGACCTCTCCGGCCAGGGGATGCCCGACATAGGTGCAGGGCGGGCCGCCGAGCCGCCGGTGGACCTCGGGCTCGAACGGCAGCAGCGCCAGGATGTGATCGATATAGGCGCGCATCACGCGCGCACGCCCGGGCCGCCAAGCCCATACCGAGGGTGACACATATTCGACGATCGCGATCGTGGGATCGGCGGCGCGTACCCGTCGGGCGATCCCCCGCGTGAAGCCGGGGCTGTCGATGACGACAAGGACGTGCGGGCGTTTCGCCACCACCGCCTTGGCGGTAAAGCGCATCAGGCGCAGGATCTTTGGGATGCGACGCGGAATGGCGCTAAATCCGATGATCGGAAGGTCGTCGATCGAATAAAGGCTGGTCACCCCTTCGGCCGCCATCTCACGGCCGCCGACGCCGGCAAAGCTCACATGCCCGAAAGTCCGCTCCCGTAACGCCCGCATCAGCGCGGCGCCGAGCCGATCGCCCGATTCCTCACCGGCGACCAGAAACACATCGACTGTTTCGGCGGGAGGCCCGGGCTGCGCCGACGCAGTCATCACGTAGCCATCCCGTCGCGCACACCGATCACGAACAATCGCTCGCGGTCGGCGGCGGCACCGGTAAGCCCGGGTTCGGCAATGACCGTGCTGCCCGCAACGACGGCGATCCCGGCTAACCCGGCCCGCGCCGCGCCTTCAACCGTTCGCGGCCCGATCGAAGGCAAGTCGACACGGCGATCCTGCCCCCGCTTTGCAGCCTTGACCAATACGCCGTGTCCGGTGGCCGCAGTAATACGACCGCTTTGGCGAAGCTCGGCGATGCGCGCAAGCATGCGGTCGGTACCTTCCGCCGCCTCGATCGCCAGCACGCGGGCGTCGGCCACCACTACGGCCTGACCCACGTCGAACGGACTGGTCGCGTCGAGCAAAGCAAGTGCCGTCGCAATGTCGGCATGGTCGCGCGCTTTGGGACGCTCGCGCCCCAGCGGCCCCTCCGGCATCAGGATTTCCGGCGCGATTTCGTGTGCGCCAACCAGCCGGAAGCCGTGCTCTTCGAAAATTGCCGCGACGCCCTTGAGCAGGCGATCGTCCCCGCCGCGCAACAGGCCGACAATTCGGGGAAGCAGGCGGAGCGTTTTGAAATCCGGCCTGATTTTCCAGATCGCCGGCCGCACCACCGAGCCGATGAGCACCACATCCCGGCAGCCCTCACGCTGGGCGACCCGGCAGAACCAGCCGAATTGCCCGAACGAGGCCCAATGGTGGGAATAGGCAGCGACGCGTTGCGGGTCCGCCCAACCGCGAATGGCGAACAACACGACACGGCGTCCGCGCTTGCCCACCGCATCCGCGACCGCAAACGGCAGTGTTCCACCGCCGCAGATCACGGCGAGCGGACTATCGCCTGTCCGTTGCGCAGCATCGGCGTCGCTCATGACACCTCGTCGGACGACCCGCGCCGGACGGCCATGGTCAGCGGTCGCGAGCCGGCACGGATGAAGTCGATCACCTTGGCGACGAGCGGAATGTCACCGCCTTGCGCGGCGACCTGATCAAGCCGCTCGCGAAAGGTGCCGGCGCCGAAGAACATCGCCTCATAGGCTCGCCGGAGCAGTTGGATGTCGGCTTTGAGAAAGCCGCGCCGGCGCATGCCGACAACGTTAAGTCCCATCAGATTGGCAAGCGGGCCCTGGACCAGGCCGAACGGGATCACATCGGCGCGCACCCCGCTCAAACCCACGATCATCGCGCCTTCCCCGATGCGCACAAACTGGCGGACCGCGGCTTGGCCGCCGAATACGACAAAGTCGCCGATGGTCACGTGACCACCCAGCACGACGTTATTGGCGAAGGTCACGTCGTTGCCGACCATGCAGTCGTGGCCGACGTGAGAACCCACCATCAGAAAGCAGCGATCTCCTACTTCGGTGACGCCGCCACCGTCCTCGGTTCCCGTGTTCATGGTGACACCCTCGCGGATGTCGCAATCGGCGCCAACCACCAGCCGCGTCGGGCCGCCGCGATATTTCACGGACTGCGGTGGAGACCCGAGCGAGGCAAACGGATACAGCACGGTTCGGGGCCCGATCGTGGTGTGGCCAGCGACATGAACGTGAGCCACCAGCCGGCAGCCGTCGCCAATCACCGCATGGCGCCCCACGACGCAATAAGGCCCGATCGACGCGTTCTGCCCGATCGCCGCGCCCGGCTCGATGCGCGCGGTTTGATCGATCATGACCGATCTCACGCGACCATGGCGCCGACTTCCGCCTCGGCAACCATCTGTCCGCCGACCTTTGCCTCGCCGCGGAACCACCACATGTTCTTTTTTCGCGCAATTTTTTTCACGTGATATTCCACGGTGTCCCCCGGTACGACCGGCCTGCGGAACTTGGCCTTGTCGATGGTGAGGAAATACACGTGCTTGGGGCGATCTCCGCCCATCTGCGACAGCACGCAGACGGCGCCAGCGGTCTGCGCCATTCCCTCGATCAGAAGCACCCCGGGGAATACCGGATTGCCAGGAAAATGGCCCAGGAACTGCGGCTCGTTGGCGGTCACGTTCTTGATTCCGATCGCGGATTCATCGCCGCGCATGTTGATGATGCGATCGACCATCAGGAACGGATAGCGGTGCGGCAACGCTTTTAGGATCGCCGCAATGTCGGCCGATTCGAGCGTGGTCGCAGCCTCGTTCATCGGCTTCGCCCTTTCTCATCCGGCCCGTCTTGCCCCGCATCATTGTCGGCGCCGCGCTGATCGCCGTCGCGAGTCGCGCCGTCTTCGTTCACCCACTGCCGTAGCGTCATCATGTTGCGAAGAAACTCACGACCGCGCATGGCCGGATAGCCGAGCCACTTTTCGCCCGCCGGTATATCGGACATCACGCCGCTTTGCGCCCCGACAATCGCGCCCTCGCCGATCGTCACATTGTCGGGAAGCCCGACCTGCCCGGCGAGAATGACGTGGTCCTCGATGACGACGCTGCCGGAAATGCCGCATTGCGAGACGATGATGCAATGGCGACCGATCGAAACATTGTGTCCGATCTGCACCAGGTTGTCGATCTTGGTACCCTCGCCGATCACGGTATCGCGATTGGCGCCACGGTCGATTGTCGTGCCCGCGCCGATCTCGACATCATCCTGCAGGATGACGCGTCCCACCTGCAGCACTTTGCGGTGACCCGTGGCTCCCATGACATAGCCGAACCCGTCTTGTCCGATGCAGCAGCCGGGGTGCACCACCACCCGATCGCCGATCAAGCTATTGGTGATGGAAGCATTGGCGCCGATTGCGCAGTCTCGGCCGATGCGAACGCCGGGTCCGATCACGGCGCCGGCATTGATGACCGTGCCGGTTCCGATCTCCGCGCGCGGCCCGATGACGACGCCGGGATCGACGGTCACCCCGCTTTCCAGGCGCGCGGTCGGATGCACAAATGCCCCCGTCGCCGTGCCGCTCGCCTCGAACAAGGAGGACGGCCGGACCGCATCCGGAAAGAGCCTCCGCGTCACTTCGACAAAGGCGCGATAGGGCTCGGCGATGCAGAGCACGCTGACATGTGCGGGAGCGCGCCCGGCGTAGCGTTTGGTCGTCAAACAGGCGCCGGCACCGCTTGCGGACAACTGGCTTGCATATTTCGGCTTGTCGAGAAATGCGAGATCGCGCGGGCCGGCGCGATCAAGCGCGGCAATTCCGGTGATGCGGCGGTCGAGATCGGCGCCGGGCCACGGCTCGCCACGGGTAAGGGCGGCGATCTCACGCACGGTGAGCCCCCGCCCCCGATTGAAGAAAAAGGGCTCGGTCATGCCTTGAACCGCGGCCCCGCAGGCCGGATCAGAATTTCGTCCCACCACCGAAGCGGAACTGCTGCACCTGATCGTAAGGCTGCTTCGTCAGAGGGAAAGAGTAATCGAACCGGAGCGGACCGAACGGCGAATCCCAAATCAATCCCACGCCGACCGATGAGCGAACATGCATGGCGTTGTCGATCGGGCATGGCGGGGTCGAACAGAGAGATCCCGAAATGACCTCCCCCGTCGAGGGGAATGTCGTCGGGCCTACATAATTCCAGAGCGAGCCGGCGTCGGCAAACGCCGCAAGCTTGACCCCGGTGTCCTTGGGCAGGAAGTAAAGGGGCGTCTGTAACTCCAGGCTAGCGCCCCAGTAATACGTGCCGCCGAGGGAATCCCCATAGATGCCGGTAAACGGGAGTTGCGACAGGTCGCGCGGTCCAATGCCCGCGGGCGCAAATCCGCGGACCAGGTTCGCGCCCATCTGGAAATGATCGAGCATTCGCAAGCCACCGTCCCATCCCGCAATTTGTCCGCCTTGCAGATGCACGGCGGCGACGACGTCCGTCACCACTTCGTGATAGGCCCAGACGTCGCCGCTGGTGCGGACAAACTTGACGTCGCCGCCAACGCCGGCGAAGTCCTGCCTGAATTCGGTCAGTGTCCCGGCCGTCGGATTTTTGTTGTTGTCGAGCGTGTTGTGCGTGAGCGTGTAACCAACCAATGAGGTGATCACCGGCCCCCCGGCCAGTTCGCGCTTCACCGCTAGCGACGCTTCGCCGTCCGTGTAGCAGTTCGCGATGCCAGTATATCCGAATGGCGGGGTGAGTGCCGGGGTCGTACCCACGGAGCCCGCGGTGGGGAAGGTGTTTACGAAGTCCGGATTGATGTTGTTACAGTTCATCAGATTAGGGGGCAGCGTGACTCTCTGCTGGTAGAGCGAATACCGCAGTTGCAGGCCGAGGTCTTCGCGCAGGGCGAAGCCGAGTCTTGAGCCGAACCCAATTGTCTGCGTCTGGTAGGAGACATAGCTCGTCGGATTCTGCTGCTTGTAGAAGAGATCAAGGCCGAGTGCGACCCGGTACCCGAGAAAGTATGGATCGACGAACGAGACTTGGGCCCCGCGAGTATACTGACCGTATTGTAGCGCGATCTTTCCGAACAGGCCCCGGCCGAGCAGATTTCGCTCCGCGACGCTGACTTCGCCGAGGAAGCCATCCGCGGTCGAATACCCGCCCGAGACCGAGAATTCACCGGTCGACTGCTCCTCGACGTCCACATTGAGAATGACACGGTCGGGAGCCGATCCCGGCTCGGTCGATATCTTCACGCTCTTGAAGTACGAGAGGTTCTTCAGCCGCCGCTCGGCCCGATTGACGAGGGCCCGATTGTAGGCGTCGCCCTCGGCGAGGTCGAACTCGCGCCGAATCACATAGTCGCGCGTGCGGGTGTTACCGCGGACGTTGATGCGTTCGATGTAGGCGCGCTGCCCTTCCTCGACGGCGAAGACCAGGTTGACGGTTCGCGTTTGCGGATCGCGAGTCGCGCGCGGGCGCACCGTCGCGAATGCAAAGCCCAGCTTGGCCGCCTCGATGGTCATGTCTTCGACGGTCTTCTCGACCGCCTCGGCGTTGTAGACGTCGCCTGGATATGTCCGCAGCCGCCAGCGCAGCAATGCCGGGTCGAGCGCCCGAATGCCCGACTGAACTTCAGCCGTTCCGACGCGATACTGCTCGCCCTCCTCGATCGTAAATACGATTACGAACCCGCGCAGAGTTGGATCGTACTCTCCGACGGCGGAGACGACCCGCACGTCGATATAGCCGTGCTTGAGGTAGAATCGACGCAGCAGCTCGCGATCGGCTTCGACCCGGTCCGGATCATAGATATCGCCGGTCTGCAGGAAGGCGAGCAGTCCGGTCGTGGAGGTCTTGATGACGTCCTTGAGCCGGTAAGACGAATAGGCGCGATTGCCGACGAATTCGATTTGCCTGACCCCGGTCTTTGCGCCCTCGGTGATTTCGAAGACGAGATCGACGCGGTTGTTGGGAAGCTCGATGATCTTCGGGTCGACGCGAATGTCAAAGCGGCCGCTGCGGCGGTAGACCTCGACCAGACGCGCGGTGTCCGCCTGCACGACGGGGCGAGAGAGCGTCCCGCGCTCCTTTGACTGGATCTCGGCCTTGAGCTGCTCGTCCTTGACCTTCTTGTTGCCTTCGAAAGCGATGCGATTGATGACCGGATTTTCGATGACTGTGATGGTCAGCCGTCCGCCCTGCATGGTGGGGCGCACATCCTGGAACAGGCCGGTCGCAAAAAGCGCCTTCACGCCTTCGTCGATTTGGAAGGCATCAAGCTGGCCGTTGGGTCCCGCGCGGAAATATGAGCGGATGGTGTCAGCCTCCACCCGCTGGTTCCCTTGAACCACGATCGAACTGACGGTGGACGTCTGCGCATAGGCGACAGGTGCCGCAAGCGACACCACACCGACACCCAGCGAAATCCCCCCGAGGGCGAGGCACGCGATGCCCAGCCCGCGGACAAACCACCTACAAAGTTCCATTCCCCACGCCCTTTGTCGTCCCCTTTGAGTACCCTGAGACTTGGGCACCCACGAGAAAGGTCGTCGCTAACCCCAGAAAGCCCATACAGGCAGCCCTGCCTGTACAGGCTTTTCACTGTTTTGCAACCCCGTCCTTCCCCCGACTTACCCCTTTACACTCCCAAACGTTGCAATCGCCCTACGATGCCGTCCACTGCGCGGCCAGATGCAGGATGTCGTTATAGGTCGCAAAGATCATCAACATCACGACTATCGCGAGCCCGATCCGGAACCCCACCTCCTGCGCACGCTCCGACAGCGGTTTTCCCCTGACCGCTTCGATGCCGTAGAACAGAAGATGACCGCCGTCGAGGAGCGGCACCGGGAACAGATTCAGCAGCCCGATCGACACCGACAGCACTGCAGTAAGGCTGAATAACGACGGAAGACCTTCGCTCGCTACCTGCCCCGACACCTGAGCAATCCGGATCGGGCCGCCAAGCTGGTCGGCCGCCTCGCGCCCGGAAATGACGCCGCCTATGTAAGAGAGCGTGCGCTCGACCACAAACCAGGTCCTTTGCGCGCCGAGTTCTATCGCCTTGAACGGCCCGACCGGCTGGAAGTTGGTGTCGTCGGGTGACGGCGAGCGGGTGATGCCGAGAACACCGATGCGATGCACATTGCCGAATTGGTCCTTGGATTCTTTGAGCGCCGGCACGGCCTTCAGGGGGACGCGGCTGCCGCCGCGATCGACCTCGAACGTGAGTGCCTCGCCGGCGCTGGTGCTGACGATCTGCTGCATGTCCGGAAAGCTCTCGACCGGCCGCCCATTGATCGAAAGGACCAGATCGCCCGGCTTGAAACCAGCCGCCTCGGCCGCGCTGCCGGGCTGAATCGCGTCGACCCGCGGCGACGTGCTCGGCTTACCAAAGACCATGAACAGAGCGGCGAAAATAGCGATGGCCAATACGAAATTTGCCGCCGGGCCAGCCACGACAATGGCCGCCCTCCGCCCTACGGGCTGATGGATAAAGCTGTGCTGGCGCTCATCCTCGCTCATGGCGGCAATCGCAGCCTGGTCGGGCACGCTTGCCGCGTTATCATCGCCGAAGAATTTTACATAACCGCCGAGTGGAATAGCACACAGCTTCCACCGCGTGTTGTGCCGGTCGTTGAAGCCGAAGAGTTCAGGACCAAACCCGATGGAGAAGACCAACACCCTCACGCCGCACCAGCGGGCCACCAGGAAATGGCCGAGCTCGTGGAAAAACACCACGACGGTCAGGACGAACAAAAACGGGATGAGATAACCGAGCACTCCGCCACCCAGCGCGTTGATCCCAGACAGAAAACCGAAATCCATGAATCCTCGTTCCGCCCATTCTTGAGCTCTTGCCCGACCTCGAGACCCTATGATGCCTTTGCGGCAATTTCGGGCAAAAGATCGCGCGCCAACAATCTTGTATTATGGTCAACAAATAGTGCTTCTTCCACGCTTTGCGGCTCCGCCGTCCAGTTGCGGGACACGGCACCCTCGAGCGTGGCTTCGACGAGGGCCGATATTCCCGCAAAATTCAGCCGGCGGGCTAGAAACTCGGCGACGGCCACCTCATTGGAGGCGTTGAGCACGGTGGGCGCCGCGCCGCCCTCTTCGAGCGCCCGGCGCGCGAGCGCAAGGGCTGGAAAGCGTGCCAGATCCGGCTCCTCGAAGGTCAAAGTCGCAGCGCGTGCGAGGTCAAGCCGCGGCGCAGGCCCCGCGATGCGCTCGGGCCAAGCCAGGCAATACGCGATCGGGATGCGCATGTCGGGGCTTCCCAACTGCGCAATCAGCGAACCATCGCAAAATTCGACCAGGCTGTGCACGATCGATTGCGGATGAACCAGGACGTCGATTTGCTCCGATGGCAGCGCAAAGAGATGATGCGCTTCAATGAGTTCGAGCCCTTTGTTCATCAAAGTTGCCGAATTGATGGTCACCTTCGCCCCCATCGACCAGTTCGGATGCTTGAGCGCTTGTTCGACGGTGGCGCTTCTGACGGCGGCCGCGCTCGCGGTGCGGAACGGACCGCCTGAGGCGGTGAGAATCACACGGCGGACGTCCTCGCGCCGACTGCCGCTCATGGCCTGGAACAGCGCGTTATGTTCGGAATCGACCGGCAGCACGGTGGCACCGGCGGCCGCCGCACGGCGCATGAACAGTGCGCCAGCGCAGACCAGCGTCTCCTTGTTCGCGAGCGCGACGATCGCACCGCGGTCGGCCGCGGCCAGCGTCGGTTTGAGGCCAGCCGCGCCGGTGATGGCACCGATCACCCATTCGGCCGGTCGCTCGGCCGCCTCGATCAGGCCGCTCTCGCCCGCCGCGGCGGTGATTCCGCTCCCCGACAGCGCGGATTTGAGATCGCGATAGCTAGCGGGGTCGCCCACCACCGCGAATCGCGCGCCCAGTTCGCGCGCGAGTGCGCCAAGCGCTGCCGCGTTGGTGTTGGCGCTCACGGCTTCGACGCGAAATCGTTTGCGCTCGCGCATGAGCAGATCGATGGTGCTCTTGCCAATCGAGCCGGTGGCGCCGAGCAGCGTGACCGTGCGCTCGCTCGGCGCGGGTGCCGGTCGGTCGAATGCAAGGCGCGACGTGTCCGGCTTCATCAACTCACCACTGCAGCAGACCGCGGCCAGGGGCCTCGAACCCGCCGCGCAGCAGCCCGATCAGCGCAGCCACAACGCCCGCGGTGACGAAGCCGTCGAGGCGATCCATCAAACCGCCATGGCCGGGGATGAGATGGCCTGAATCCTTGGCTCCAAATCGGCGCTTGAGGAACGATTCGAACAGGTCTCCCACTTGTGCGCATATCGACAAAATAAGCGCCAACAGCGCGACCGCGAACAGCCCGGTAAGGGCCGTTACCTTGGCGAACGCGAACGCCACGAGGACCGCAGCGAGCGTGCCACCGACCGCACCCGACCAAGTCTTTTTCGGGCTGACTTGCGGCATCAGCTTGGGGCCACCGACTGCGCTCCCCGTGAAATAAGCGACAATGTCGGTCGTCCATACGACTGCGAACAGAAAAATCACCGCCAGGAAACCATCCGCGCTGTCGGAGCGCAGGAAGATGGGGGCAACCCCGAGCGCGCCGGCATAGGGAACACCTGCGGCGATCCACGTACGCCATTTGGCCGGCGCGAGCGACGCCACGCCAAGCGCGCTGATGGCGAGCACGATGACGGCCGCCAGTAGGTGTCCAGTCGCAACCAGCGTGACCGCGAGTGCGAGCGAAGCGCCCCCCGTCATAAGTACGGTTCGATGGTCGGATCTGGCCACCAGCGAGGTCCACTCCCAGAGCACGCCCATCGCGGCGAGGCCCCAAAACACGGCGAACGGCCAGCCGCCGAGATAGGCGGTGCCGATCGCAAGCGGCACCAGCACCAACGCCGAACCTACCCGCAGCGCAAGTTCGCCGCCGCGAGACCCGGCAGCACGCAATGGATGATCCGTGCCTGCCACGATCACGACCCGGTGCGCGCGATGAGGCCGCCGAAGCGACGTTCACGGCGGCGATATTCGATGATCGCATTTTCGAGCGCGGCGCGGTCGAAATCCGGCCAGTAGGTCGGCACGAACACAAGCTCGCTGTAGGCCGCCTGCCACAACAGGAAATTGGAGAGCCGCTGCTCACCGCTGGTGCGGATGATGAGGTCGGGATCGGGCAGGTCTGGCGCGTCGAGATAGCTCGCGAGCTTGTCGGCGGTCACCGCGCTGACCGCCAAATCACCAGCTGCCACGGCCGCCGCCATTCGCCGGGCCGCGCGCGCGATTTCCTGGCGGGCGCCGTAGTTAAACGCGACCACCAGAACGAGCTTTTCGTTATGCTTGGTGAGTTCCTCCGCTTCATCGAGCAGCCGTCGGATTTCGGGGTCGAGACTTTCCCGCTCGCCGATCACGCGCACCCGCACGCCTTCGCGGTGAAGATCCGCGAGATCATGCCGGATGAACCGACGCAACAGCCCCATCAGCTCACGAATTTCAGCCGCTGGTCTGGACCAGTTCTCGGCGCTGAAGGAGAAGATAGTCAAAAACCCGATGCCGAGATCGCCGGCGGCACGAACGGTGCGGCGGAGTGCCTCCACTCCGCGGCGATGTCCTTCCCCGCGCGGCAGTCCGCGCGCGGCCGCCCAACGCCCGTTGCCGTCCATGATGATGGCGACATGCCGCGGCACGGCGAAATCGCCGATCTCGACAGTGCGCAGCGGCTCGGTCTTCGACATCGGCTTCGACCTCACACTGTGAGGATTTCCTTTTCCTTCGCCGCCAACATCTTGTCGACCTCGGCGATCACTTCGTCTGTCGCCTTTTGTACCTGCTCGGAGGACCTCTTCCCGTCGTCTTCGCTGATCTTATGATCCTTTTCGAGCTTCTTCAGCACGTCAAGGCCGTCGCGCCGCACGTGCCTGATCGCGACCCGAGCCGCTTCGGCATATTTGTGCGCCACCTTGACCAGGTCCCTGCGCCGCTCCTCGTTGAGTTCAGGAATTCGCAAACGCAACACCTGGCCTTCGGTCGACGGCGTAAGGCCGAGATTGGAGGCGGCAATCGCCTTTTCTACCGCGTGCACCATCGACCGGTCCCACACCTGCACCGAAAGGAGCCGCGGCTCGGGCACGCTGACGGTGGCGACCTGGTTGAGTGGCATGTGAGTGCCGTAAGCCTCTACCTGCACCGGCTCGAGCAGGCCTGGCGACGCCCGCCCGGTACGTAGTCCACCCAGCTCCTGCTTCAACAGTTGGATTGCGCCATGCATGCGGCGCTTAAGCTCGTTCATGTCATGCGTCGGGTTTGCCATGGCGACCCTCCGAATACGTTGGTCGGTCCCGCGAGCGTTGCCGCTTTGGTGTGGCGCCGCGGCCGCGGGATGCGACTGCCTCAATTGCCGACGAGAGTGGCGCGCCCGCTTCCGCGCAGCACAGCCGCGATCGCTCCTTTTTCGCGGATCGAGAACACGATGATAGGCATACGGTTCTCCTGGGCAAGCGCGAAGGCAGTAGTATCCATGACTTTCAGGTTGCGCTCGATCGCCTCCTGATGGGTCAGGCGCTCGTAGCGCTTGGCATTTTTGTCCTTCTTCGGATCGGCGCTGTAGACGCCGTCGACGGCAGTGGCCTTCAGCACCGCCTGCGCGCCGATTTCGGCCGCTCGCAGCACGGCGGTGGTGTCCGTGGTGAAGAATGGATTGCCGGTGCCGGCGGCGAGCAGGACGATCCGCCCCTCCTCAAGATGGCGCACGGCTTGCCGACGCTCATATGTCTCGCAGACTTCGGGCATGGCCAGCGCCGACATGGTACGGGCGGCAATGCCAGCCTTCTCGATCGCGCTCTCGAGCGCCAAGGCATTCATGACGGTTGCGAGGATGCCCATCATGTCGCCGGTGACGCGCGGAATGCCTTGTTCGGACACCCTGACGCCACGAAAGATGTTGCCGCCGCCCGCCACGACCGCAACCGAAACGCCCAGCGCTTGGGCGGCAACGAGATCGGCCGCGATGGCTTCGAGCGTCGGCTGGTGGATGCCGAAAGCGTCGGGCCCCATCAGCGCCTCGCCGGAGACCTTCACCACGACGCGCCGGTAAACGGGTTCTGTCATGGCAACTCCTGCGATCTACCGCCGGTGCAAGCGGCTAGCACGGTGATCGCCGGTGGGAACACCGCTTGGAAAAACGCTCAGGTCGATTTGACCAAGGCCGCGACTTCGCCGCCAAAATCACTCTCCGGCCGGTCGATCCCTTCGCCGAGCGCATAACGCACGAACCCCGTAACCTTGATCGGACCGCCGACCTTGCCCTCGGCTTCCTTGATCGCCTGGGAAACACTCTTGTCCGGCTCGTGGATGTACGCTTGATCGAGCAGGCAGACTTCCTTGTAGAAGGTTTTGAGCCCTGATTCGACGATCTTGTCGACCACATTCGCAGGCTTTCCCTGCGCCTTGTACTTGTCCGCGAGCACCTCTTTCTCGCGCCGGACAACATCGGCATCGAGGCCGGAGGGATCGACCGACTGCGGATTGGAGGCAGCCACGTGCATCGCGACCATGCGGCCAAAGCGCTTGAGCTCATCGGCCTTGCCGGTGGACTCCAGCGCTACAAGGACCCCGATCTTACCGAGACCTTCCTCGACGGCGTTGTGTACATAGCTGGCGATGACGCCGGTGCCGACCGACAATGACGACGCCCGCCGCAGCGTCATGTTCTCACCGATCTTGGCAATGGTGTCGGCAATCGCCTCGGCGATGGTGATCGTGCCCACCTTGGCCGCCTTGATCTTCTCGACGTCGGTTCCGACCGTGAGCGCGACGTTGGCGATCATCTTGACCAGGCCCTGAAACAGATCGTTGCGCGCCACGAAATCGGTCTCGGAATTGACCTCGACCAGAACGCCCTTCGTTCCCTCCACCGCGAGACCGATGAGGCCCTCGGCGGCGATGCGGCCGGCCTTCTTGGCGGCTTTGGCTAACCCCTTCTTGCGCAGCAAATCAACGGCCTGCTCGATGTCGCCATTGGTTTCCTGCAGCGCTGCCTTGCAGTCCATCATGCCGGCGCCGGTGCGTTCGCGAAGCTCCTTCACCATTTGCGCGGTGATATTGGCCATGACTGTGATCCTCTATGCGTCATGGCCACAGCTCGGCGGCCATCCGCGTCGTTCTTCCGTAAGTTGAAGGCCCGGGACAAATCCCGGGCATGCCGAGAGCGTTATTCCGCGGTCAATTCTTTCGACTGCGCGATCCAGCCTTCCACCCGCGCGGGCAATCCGACCTCTTCGCCGATCGTGTGGGCGGCATCGGGCCCCAGGCCCGCGATCTGCCAATAATGGAAGATGCCGAGATCGTTGAACTTCTTTTCGATCGCCGGCGAGACATGGTGCAGCTTCTTGAGATCGTCAGCGACGCCGCGTGGACCCGACAGCACTTCATAGCCGGGCCCCTCGGCCGCCGCCGGCACCTCTTCGGCGATCGGTTCAGCCGCAGCGCCCGTATCCGTGCCCATTTCGCCCTGGGCCCGCGAGATGCCATCGATGGCGGCTTTCGCCACGAGATCGCAGTAGAGCGTGATGGCGCGGCTGGCATCGTCATTGCCGGGCACGACATAAGTGATGCCGTTGGGGTCGCAATTGGTGTCCACGACAGCCGCGACCGGCACCCCAAGGCGCCTCGCCTCCTTGATGGCGATATCCTCCTTGTTGGTGTCGATCACGAACAGGAGATCGGGCAGGCCGCCCATGTCCTTGATGCCGCCGAGGGCGCGATCGAGCTTGTCGCGCTCGCGCTGCAGCGTGAGCCGCTCCTTCTTGGTGTATCCTTGCGACTCTCCGGACGCGAGCATCTCGTCGAGCTTGCGCAGACGCGAGATCGATTGGGAGATGGTCTTCCAGTTGGTAAGCGTGCCGCCGAGCCAGCGCGAATTGACGTAATACTGCGCCGACTTCTTGGCCGCTTCGGCGATGGCATCCTGCGCCTGACGCTTGGTGCCGACGAACAGGATTCGCCCGCCATTGGCGACGGTGTCGCTCACCGCCTGAAGGGCGCGGTGCATCATCGGCACGGATTGAGCGAGGTCGATGATGTGGATGTTGTTGCGGGCGCCGAAGATGTATTCCGCCATCTTCGGATTCCAGCGATGAGCCTGATGGCCGAAGTGAACGCCAGCTTCCAAGAGCTGGCGCATAGAGAAGTCAGGAAGCGACATTTGCATTCTCCGGTTGTGCCGCCGCGGACCCGTGAGCTCCCTCTGACCTAGCGGTCGGAATGAGCCACCGGACGGCTGTAAGGCCAAGGTCCGCGTGTGAGATGAGGGGCTTATATAGGCATGAATTGGCCGACGCAAGGATCGCCTGGGCGATCCCGGCCGCGGTCAATCCAGCTTGATATTCAGGCGCTTGATGACGGGCGCCCACACCTCGCCGGTCTTGCGCATGATCGCCGCCGCGGCGTCCGGGGCGAGTGCTGTCGGGTCGTAACCGATATGGGCGAAACGCTGTTTCAGGGCCGGATCGCCGACGATCTTGTCGAGTTCGCCGCTGAGGACGGAAACGACCTCCTTGGGCGTTGCCGCCGGCGCGTACAGCATGAAATGGACGCCGGCATCGAGACCAGGCAGCCCCTGCTCGGCGGCGGCCGCCACGTCAGGCAGCAGGTCCGAGCGGGTCTCCTGGACGACGGCCAGGGGCTTGAGCTGGCCTTCTTTCACGAACTGGATCACCGAGCCGGCGGCAAAACTGCCGAAATCGACGCGCGCGGCGATGAGATCGGTCGCAGCCTGCGCACCGCCCTTGTAGACGACGTGGACGAACTTGGCGCCGGTGCGCTGCGCCATCTCCTCGACCGCCAAGTGCTGCAGGAGCCCGTAACCGGCGGTGCTGAAGCTCAAGCCGTCGGGCCGCTGCTTGCTCAATTGCACGAGTCCCTTGAGGTCATCGGCCGGCAGCGATTTCGGCGCCACCAGCACGGTCGGGGTCACGCCGATCCCGCCGATCGGCGCCAAATCCTTGAGCGGGTCGAATCCGAGCTTGGTGAAGCTCCAGGGAAAGGTGGCGAGGACCGCCGCGTTGACCAGCAGCGTGCAGCCGTCGGGCTTGGCATTGACCACCGCAGCCGTCCCGATATTGCCGGTCGCACCTGGCCGGTTCTCAATGACGAAGCTCTTTTTCAGGCCAAGCTCGAGGCGATCGGCCACCAAGCGGGCCGCAACGTCGGCTGCCCCGCCCGCCGGATAGGGGACGATCACGGTGACGCGCGCACAGTCGAAGTGCGCTGCGAGGGAGGACGTTGCCGATCCGAACGCGCACAGCACGGCAAGAAATCGCAGGAGCAACCCCATGGCACCCTCCAAATGCGGCTGACCGTGTTCCGGCTGCGGGTCGTTCTGGATCTTCGCTCCGGCGACCTCGGCTCGTTAATTCTGCGGATCGAGCCGGCGGAACTTTTGTATCCGCTGGCCGGTATTGACCTCGGCCGTGTAGATGTTTCCCTGGCGGTCGGCGGCGATGTTGTGCAGCGCCGTGAACTGTCCCACCTGCCGCCCCGGCCGGCCGAAGCGGCCCAGCGTCTCCTTCGAGGTGCGGTCGACGATGCGAACCTCGCCGTTCATTCCGTCGATCATGTAGATGAACGTCTGCTCCTTGTCGGGCGAGAACACGAGGTCGTAGACCGAGCCGGTGCCGCGCGTCGCCTTCTCGAAGATGTGTTCTGAAACGAAGGTCCCGTCCTTGCGAAAAATCTGCAGGCGATCGTTGCTGCGGTCGCAGGCATAGACCAACCCGTCCTTGTCGATGCGGATGCAGTGCACGGGGTTGCCGAATTGCTGCGAGGCAGGCTTGGCGGGGTCGTACGGCGGCGTCTTCTCGTCGCTCGGCGGCTTGCCGTACGCGCCCCAGTGGCGCTTGTACGCGCCGGTCTCGGAATCGAACACGACCACACGGCGGTTGCCGTAGCCGTCGGCCGCGAAGACTTCCTTCGCGGCGACGTCCACCGCGACGTCGGCCGGAGATCCCAGCCGCTCGGTCGAATTGCTGTCGTTGCCTTGCCCCGACTTGCCGATCTGCAAGACGAACTTGCCGTCCATGGTGAACTTGAGGAGCTGGCCGTCCTTCTTGCCGTTGCCGGCAAGCCAGACGAAATCGTTGCCGTCGACGAAGATGCCGTGCTCGCTCTCGGGCCATTGATAGCCCTGCCCCGGTCCACCCCAGTGGCGGATCAGGTTGCCGGACTGGTCGAACAGCAGCACCGGGGGAGCGGCGACGCAGCATTTTGCTTCCGGTGGATTCTGCTCGGCCGCGCGTTCGCGCGGCGTGAGCGAAGCCGGTCGATGTACGACCCAGATGCGATCATATTTGTCGGTGGCAATGCCGGAAACCTGCCCGAGCAGCCAGTTGTTCGGCAGCGGCTTGGGCCAGAACGGATCGACCTGGAACTGCGGTAGCGTGGCGGCGTTCTGGGCCGGCGCAGAAACGGCGGCGGTGACTGCCATCGCGGCGCCAAGCCACGCGCTCATGATTTTCATGTGCTTCCTCCCGGGCGAGCGCACGGCGGTGGTGATTGCATCCGGCAACGCATGCCGCACCACGCCGCGGCTCCGAGACTAGCGCGGCCGCGGATGGATTACACCGCCTCGACCGCGACCACCCCCGGCACTGCCTTGATGGCGCCGGCGATCTGCGGGGAAACCTTGAAACGTCCCGGCAGCTTCACCTCGACCTCGGTCCCCTCCCCCAGCATCAGCACCAGCGCGACTTCCCCTTGATCCTGCGCCATACGGCCCGCGGCGGGGGCTTCGAGCCGTTTGGCCACGCTCTCGATCGGCGCCTCGGCGCGCAGAAAGACGCGCAGCCCTTTGGAGAGCTTCGCCGCCGCCTGGTCGAGCGCCTCCACCATCTGGATGCGCGCGCGCACATCGTCGCCCTGCAGTTCGGCCGACAGCATCAGCAGCACAGCCGCGCCCGGCTCGAGCAGGTCGCGGAATTGCGCCAGTCCTTCGGAGAAGACGACCGCCTCGTAATGCCCGGTCGGGTCCGAGAGGCCGATGATGCCCATCTTGCTGCCGGTGCGGGTGCGTCGTTCCGTGCGCGCGACCACGGTGCCGGCGACGCGTCCCACATTCGCGCCGGTGCGGACGGCGCGCGCAAACTCGGCCCACGACTGCACCCGCATGCGCTTGAGCGTGGCGGCGTAATCGTCGAGCGGATGGCCGGTGAGAAAGAAGCCGATGGCATCGAACTCCTTCTGCAGCCGCTCGGCTGGAAGCCAGGGCTCGATGTCCCCGAGCGCGAGCGGCATGTGGGCGGGCCCACCGCCGAACAGTTCCGACTGTCCCACCGCGACGTCCTCATGGGCGCGCTGCGCGGTCGCGAGCATGGTGTCGACGGCCGCGAACACGCGGGCGCGGTTTCCCTCCAGGGCGTCGAACGCACCGGCGGCGGCCAGGCTCTCCAGCACGCGCTTGTTGACGGCATGCGGGTCGACCCGTCCGGCAAAATCGGCAAGACCGGTAAAGGGACGCTCGCCGCGCGCCGCGACGATCGCCTCGACAGCCTGGCGGCCGACGCCTTTGAGGGCGGCGAGCGCGTAATGTATGGTGTGGCCTTCCACCTCGAACGCCACACCCGAGCGGTTGATCGACGGCGGCTCGACCTTGACGCCGAGGCGCACGGCCTCGGCACGAAATTCCGAGAGCTTGTCGGTATTGCCCATGTCGAGGGTCATGGAGGCCGCAAGAAACTCGACGGGATAGTTCGTCTTCATATAGGCGGTCTGATAGGCGACGAGCGCGTAGGCCGCGGCGTGGCTCTTGTTGAAACCGTAGTCGGCGAAACGCTCCAGCAATTCGAAGATCGTTTCGGCCTGGCCGCGATCGATGTCGCGCTCGACGCATCCGGACACGAATCGGCTGCGCTGCTTCTGCATCTCGCTGCGGATTTTCTTGCCCATGGCACGACGCAGCAGGTCGGCTTCGCCGAGCGAATAACCCGCGAGGATTTGCGCCGCCTGCATCACCTGTTCCTGGTAGACGATCACTCCGAAGGTCTCGCGCAGGATCGGCTCCAGCTTGGGATGGATGTAGTCGGGCTCCTCCATGCGATGCTTGCGCGCGCAGTAGGTCGGGATGTTGGCCATCGGACCCGGCCGATAGAGCGCCACCAGCGCGATGATGTCTTCGAAGCGGTCCGGGCGCATGTCGAGCAAGGCGCGCCGCATGCCCTGACTTTCCAGTTGAAAGATACCAACCGCTTCGGCGCGCGCGAGCATGGCATAGGTTTTTTCGTCATCGAGCGGGATGGCCGCGAGATCGATGTCGATGTCCCGCTTGCGCAGCAACGCGACCGCGGTCTGCAGCACCGTGAGCGTCTTGAGCCCGAGAAAATCGAACTTCACGAGGCCCGCCTGCTCGACCCATTTCATATTGAACTGGGTCACCGGCATGTCGGACTTCGGATCGCGGTAGAGCGGCACCATCTCGGTGAGCGGCCGCTCCCCGATCACGATGCCGGCGGCGTGCGTCGAGGCGTGGCGGTGCAGCCCTTCGAGCCGTTGCGCGATGTCGAAGGCGCGCGCGACCACCGGATCGCTCTCGCGCGCCGCCTGCAGCCGCGGCTCGTCGTCGATGGCGCGGCCGAGCGTGACCGGATTGAGCGGGTTCTGCGGCACGAGTTTGCAGAACTTGTCGACCTGGCCGTAGGGCATTTGCAGCACGCGGCCGACGTCGCGCAGCACGCCGCGCGCCTGCAGCGTGCCGAAGGTGATGATCTGCGCCACGCGATCGCGGCCATAGCGCTCCTGCACATAGCCGATGACCTCGTCGCGGCGGTCCTGGCAGAAATCGATGTCGAAATCGGGCATCGACACGCGCTCGGGATTGAGGAAGCGCTCGAACAGGAGCCCGAAACGCATGGGGTCGAGGTCGGTGATGGTGAGCGCGTAGGAGACGAGCGATCCCGCTCCCGAGCCGCGTCCCGGCCCGACCGGGATACCCTTCCCCTTCGCCCATTGGATGAAGTCGGAGACGATGAGGAAGTAACCGGGATACTTCATGCCTGCGATCACGTTGAGCTCGAAGGCCAGCCGCTCGCGGTAGTCCTCGACCGTTCGGCCGGGCGCGACACCATGGCTGTTGATCCGGCGTTCGAGCCCGGCCTCCGCGCGCTTGCGCAACTCCGCCGCCTCGTCGACCGCCGCACCCTCGCTGCCGACCGAGAACCGCGGCAGGATCGGCGCCTGCACCCGCGGCCGGAAGGCGCAGCGCTGCGCGATCTCGACCGTCGAGGCGATTGCCTCGGGCAGGTCAGCGAACAACTCGGCCATTTCCGCGCGGGTCTTGAACCGGTGCTCGGGCGTGAGCTGGCGCCGGTCGGTCTCGACCATGAGCCGCCCTTCGGCGATGCAGATCAGCGCATCATGAGCCTCGTAATCTTCCCGGCGCGCAAACAACGGTTCGTTGCTGGCAACGAGCGGGATCCCGCGTGCATAGGCGAGCTCAACGAGCGCGGGCTCCGCGGTGCGTTCCGCGGTCGTGCCGTGCCGCTGCAGTTCGACGTAGAGCCGATCGCCGAAGAGCCGCAGCAGCGCCTCGCAGCGCCCGTTCGCCAGCTGGTCCTGCCCCCCAAGCAGCGCGGCGTCGAGCGGCCCGCCGGGGCCTCCGGTCAACGCGATCAAGCCGTCGCTCTCGCCGTCAAGCCAGGCCAGCTTGAGGTGCGGCTGCTCGTTCGGCTCGGTTTCGAGAAACGCGCGCGAGTTGAGGCGCATCAGGCTGCGGTATCCGCTCTCGCGCGCCGCCAGGAGAACGATGCGCTGGCGCTCCGGCATCGGACCTGTGCCGCTCCGTGCACCGCTGTCTTGATCGGAGAAATCGAGCGCGAGCGCGCAGCCGATGATCGGCTGGATACCCGCCCCCGCCATCTTGTCGGAGAATTCAAGCGCCCCGAACATGTTGTCGGTGTCGGTGAGCGCGAGCGCGGGCTGCCGGTCGGCCTTGGCCAACTCGGCCAGCCGCGCAATCGTCAAGGCGCCCTCGAGCAAGGAGTAGGACGAGTGCACATGCAGGTGGACGAAGCCCGGCATTCAACCCTCGCGATTCTCGCTGCAGGGCGAATGTGGGGGCGAGGTGCGGGCGCTGTCCACCGCAAGCGTTGTCTGGGGCGACCGGATGCGGCTTATCCCCAAACTCCTGTGGCTTCGTAACCGGGCTTTCGGCTCGACCCTTTGGACCAGACCTAGTCGGGATGGGCGGACCCCTAAGCCGCGCCTCAGAGGGTCGCGATAACCTGGGCCCAGATCGCAATCATGCCCAAAAACAACGCCAGCGAGGCGAGCGTAGCAGCTTCTTCAACGACGGCCCGGACCATATCCAACTCCCCACACGACAGAACAAGACATGAACATAGTTCATGTTATGTTCCAAAGTCAATCATGGAGTGGGTGGCCACTCCCGTGATTCATCGATCCGAGCGACCTTCATCGCGATGGCGACCACGCAACCGGCGGCAGCCGCTCGATCTCAGCGCCGCCGGACGCGATTACCCGAGCCAGTGCTCTCGGGGCTTTTCTGACCGCTTCCGTATGCCAGGTACCACGGGTTCTGGACGCAGAACCCACCTCCCCCGCGCGCCGTCATCATGCATTGTTCGAAAGAAATGAAGGCGCAAGTGGTGCCGTTGTCGCCGTCGTTGCCGCCGTACTGGACGCACCAAGGCCGGTAGATCTCCGCGGCGGCCGGTTGGACATCGAGCGCGAGAGTTGCCGACGCAAGCAGCGCAAACGCGACGCGGGTCATCATCTCTGTCCTCGTAAGCCCACCTGGCTGATTGAACACCCGATCGCGAGCTGTTGTTCCCGGTCATCCTCGGACGCCGCTGCGACAACCCGGCCGCCTCATCCGCCGTGCTGCATTGTGATAAGCATGTGCATCTACGCGGGAGGACACAAATGTTGCGACTTTTGCTGCGCCGAGGCTTGGCCGCCACGCTGTCGCTGGTGCTCATGCACACGGCCGCTGCCGCGGAGGATGCGCTCAAGATCGCAGTCGGACAGCGCGGCGGCTGGGAGCAGTGCGTGTCGGAGCTCGGCCAGAACGCCGGCATCTTCAAGAAGCACGGCCTCGCGCTCGAGGTGCTCTACACCCAGGGAAGCGGCGAAACCATCCAGGTCGTGCTCTCCGGCAGCGTCGATGTCGGCATCGGACCCGGAACGCACGCGGTGTTCGGCGCTTTTTCCAAAGGCGCCCCAATCCGGATGATCGGCGCGTCGTTCACCGGCGCCCGCGACCAGCTTTATTACGTTCGCGCCGACTCGACCATTCGCGGCATGAAGGACGCCGAAGGCAAGACCATCGGCATCTCGACCAGCGGGTCGAGCTCGCACATGCTCGCGTTGGCGCTCGCAAAACATTTCGGGGTCAGTCTCGTACCGCAAGCGACCGGGAATTATTCCTCCACCCTCACCCAGGTGATGACCAAGCAGGTCGACATCGGGTTCGCGCAGGCGCCGTTCGTGCTCGACGCGGTGGAGGATGGACGCATTCGCCTGGTGGCAAAGGGCGCCGACATTCCGGAAGTGCAGAATCAAACGATCCGCGCCTGGATCGCGCACGCCAATACCCTCGAGCGACGCAGGGATGCATTGACGCGATATGTGAGAGCCTACCGCGAGACGCTCGATTGGCTCTATGCGAGCCCGGACGCCATCAAGGCCTATGCGGCCTGGTCGGGGCTCGGCGATCGTCTCGCCCGCCAGGCGCCCGATTTCATCACCAAGGACAGCATCGATCCCATTCGTATCGTCGGGCTGGAGGACATGATGGGCGATGCGGTGAAGTTCAAATATATCGCCGCGCCGCTCACCCAGGAGCAGCTGGCAACACTGGTTCAGGTTCCGAAATAGCCGCTCGCTGGTCGTCCGCGCAAACACTTGCGCAGGCTCGCTTACTCCAACTCGATGACCAGCCCGTCCCGGAGGGTGACGCGGCGGTCCATGCGCCCGGCAATGTCCATGTTGTGGGTGGCCACGACGACCGCGAGGCCGGAAGCCTGCACCAGCTGGGTGAGCGCGGAGAACACGTGGTCGGAGGTGCGCGGGTCGAGATTTCCGGTCGGCTCGTCGGCGAGCAGAATGCGCGGCGCATTGGCGACCGCGCGCGCGATCGCGACCCGCTGCTGCTCGCCGCCTGAAAGCTCGGCCGGGCGGTGCGTGAGACGCTCCTTGAGCCCGAGATAGCCGAGCAGATCGCTCGCGCGGCGAACGGCTTCCGGACGCGACAACCCGCGGACCATCTGCGGCATGACCACGTTCTCCAGCGCGGAAAACTCCATCAGCAGATGGTGGAATTGATAGATGAAGCCGATCTCGACCCGCCGGATGCGCGTGCGCTCGGCATCGGGGAGACGGGATGTCGGAACCTGGTCGATATAGACCTCGCCGGCGTCCGGATGCTCCAGCAGGCCCGCAACGTGCAGAAGCGTCGACTTGCCGGCGCCCGAGGGCGCCACCAGCGCCACCGATTGCCCCGGCCAGATCGCGAACTCGGCTCCCTTGAGGATGTCCAGCACCACGTCGCCCTGGCTGTAGTGCCGGTCGATCCCGTGCAGGAACAGGATCGGCGGTGCTTCCGCGCCGGATTCGACGTCTGGCTGCGACGCCGCCTGGTCGTTGATCGTCAGGTCACTCATATCGCAGCGCCTCGACCGGATCGAGGCGCGCCGCGCGCCAAGCCGGATAGAGCGTCGCCAGCAGCGACAGCGCGAGCGCCATGATGACCACCGCCGTGGTCTCACCGACATCGAGATCGGCCGGCAGCTTGGAGAGGAAATAGAGCTCGGGCGAGAACAGCTCGGTATTGGTGAGCCAGGAGATGAAGCGGCGGATCGATTCGATGTTGAGGCACACCAGCAGCGCCAGCAGGAAACCCACGAGCGTGCCGACCACGCCGACCGAGGCGCCGGTCATCATGAACACCCGCATGATGGCCCCCTGGGTCACGCCCATGGTGCGCAGGATGCCGATGTCGCGGCCCTTGTCCTTCACCAGCATGATCAGACCGGAGGTGATGTTGAACGCCGCCACGATCACGATGATCGTCAGGATCAGGAACATCACATTGCGCTCCACCTGCAGCGCGTTGAAGAAGGTGGAGTTGCGCTGGCGCCAGTCGATCATGAAGATCGGGCGGCCGGATGCTTCGGTGATGAGCCTGCGGTAACGGTCGATCTGGTCCGGCTTGTCGACATACACCTCGATGGCGGTGACGTCGCCGGCGCGGTTGAAATAGGCCTGCGCCTCGGGCAGCGGCATGAACACGAAGGCGGAGTCGTATTCCGACATGCCGACTTCGAATACGGCTGCAACCTTGTAGGGCTTGATGCGCGGTGTCGTGCCCATCGGCGTGACCGCGCCGCGCGGAGCAACCAGCGTCACGCTGTCGCCGACGCGCAGCGACAATTGATCGGCCAGTCTCCTTCCGATCGCCACCCCCTGCCCGGCGTCGAAGCCTTCGAGCGTGCCCTGCCGGATGTTGTTGGCGACGGATGGCAGCTTGGCGAGATCGGCGGCGCGCACGCCGCGCACCAGCACACCGGATGCATTGAACGGCGAGGAGGCCAGCGCCTGCCCCTCGACGATCGGCGCGGCCAGGATGACCCCGGGCACCCTGGAAATGCGCTCGGCGACCGCCTCCCAGTCGGTCAACGGCTGTTCCAGCGGCTGGATCAGCAGATGTCCGTTCAGGCCCAAAATCTTGTCGAGCAGTTCCTTGCGGAAGCCGTTCATCACCGCCATCACGATGATCAGCGTGGCGACGCCCAGCATGATGCCGAGGAAGGAAAACGCGGCATTGACCGAGATGAATCCCTCCTGCCGCCGCGCCCGCAAATATCGCAGCGACAGCATCCATTCGAACGGAGCGAAAGGGTGGGTGCTGCTTGTCTCGCGCATCGGATTGTTCCCCGCCCCCCGGATTTCACACGATTCTGGCCGTTTCAGGCCCTGCCCGGCCGCCCCAAGCGGGGACGGCGCCCCTGCTCATGGCGCCAGTCGTTCGACCGCATCGGCCGCGCTCATCAACTCGCGGCTGCCGTCAGCCCGCTTCTTGACCTCAACCTTGCCCTCGGCAAGCCCTTTCGGCCCGATCAGGACCTGCCAGGGAATGCCGATGAGGTCGGCGGTAGCGAATTTCGCTCCCGGGCGCTGGTCGAGATCGTCGTATAGCACCTCGACCCCCTTGGCGGTGAGGTCGCGGTAAAGCTGTTCGCAGGCCGCGTCGGTGTCGGCGGCACCCTGCTTGAGGTTGAGGATCGCCACCCGGAAGGGCGCCACCGCCTCCGGCCACTTGATGCCGGCATCGTCGTGAAACGCCTCGATGATGGCGGCGACCAGTCGGGAGACTCCGACCCCGTAGGAGCCGGCGTGAATCGGCCGCTCCACCCCGTCGGCGCCGGTAACCACCGCCTTCATCGGCTCGGAATACTTGGTCCCGAAGTAGAAAATCTGCCCGACCTCGATACCGCGGGTGTGCAGGCGCTTGTCCGCCGGAACGTCGCGTTCGAAGCGTGCGGGATCGTGAACATCCTCGGTCGCGGCATAAAGTCCGGTCCAAGGACGGATGTGCGGCGTCAGGTCCGTGTTGTAGTCGATGCCCTCGCCGGGAACCGGCAGGTCGAGCACGTCCCTGTTGCAAAAAACGCCGGATTCGCCGGTCTCCGCCAGAATGATGAACTCATGGGAGAGATCTCCGCCGATCGGCCCGGTCTCCGCCGCCATCGGAATGGCTTTCAGCCCCATGCGCGCAAAGGTGCGCAGGTAGGCGACGAACATCTTGTTGTAGGAGACGCGGGCGGCGGCCTCGTCGATATCGAAGGAATAGGCATCCTTCATCAGGAATTCACGCCCGCGCATCACGCCGAAGCGCGGGCGCTGCTCGTCGCGGAATTTCCACTGAATATGATAGAGAATCTTCGGCAGATCGCGATAGGAGCGAACATAGGCGCGGAAGATTTCCGTGATCATCTCCTCGTTGGTGGGGCCATACAGCATCTCCCGCTCATGCCGATCCTTGATGCGCAGCATTTCGGGGCCATACGCGTCGTAGCGGCCGCTCTCGCGCCAGAGATCGGCAAGCTGCAGCGTCGGCATCAGGAGTTCGACCGCGCCGGCACGGTCCTGCTCCTCCCGCACGATCTGCTCGATCTTCTTGAGCACGCGAAAGCCGAGCGGAAGCCAGGCGTAGATGCCGGCGGCCTCCTGGCGGATGAGTCCTGCCCGCAGCATCAGGCGGTGAGAGACGATCTCCGCCTCTTTCGGGGTCTCGCGCAGGATCGGCAGGAAGTAGCGGGATAGGCGCATGGTGATTTGAGAATTGGTTTCCTTGGAAGACCACGGAGTGAAGCCGGATCGCCTCCGAAAACACAAGAGCTATCAAGGTCTTCTGCTGGCTATTACGTCTGCTTTGGTGAGTATCGCCGGGCTTTATGGTGCACTGCAAACTAAATAACATGGATTTTCAGAATTTGCTGACGCTATTACTTCGCGTGACAAGTCAAACGACATCGGATATTGTTGAAATGCGTGAGGTCGAAGCGCTAAGCAATCTCCGGCGCCGTCGGCCACGCGGTCCAAGTCTTGGGAGGATAAGTCGGCGCAAAGCCGCGGCCGTCTCGCTCGAAAACACAAAAATTCCGGTTTATATGCGCGTCTTGGGAGCAGGGCCTCGGCCCTGCTCAACTTTTTTGAGCCCTGCGGTTCGCACGGCGCATTCATCGAATAGACCGCGCAGATGTGTTGGCAATCACATCAGACACAAGGCCGTTGCAATACGCTTGATGCATGGTTCACTCGCCAAGGAGGCTTTTATGCGAACGATCTTTCTCGCCGCCGCCGCACTGGCCGCGATGTCCCTGACCAGCATCCCAGCGCACGCCGACGGCGCCTGGTGCGCCCGCGACACCCGCGGCGGCACCAATTGCGGATTTCACACCTTTGCGCAGTGCCAAGCCGACATCAGCGGGATCGGCGGATCGTGTTCCCTCAACCCGTCCTTCCAAGGCTACAACGGCGCTTACCAAAGCTACGGCCGCGATACGCATCGTCGGCCGCGCTTATACTAGGATCGGCGCCGTTCTCGACGCGAGCAATACTTCGCCAGCTAGCGCGGCACGACGCCGAGCATGTTGGCGAGATCGTCGAGCGCGATTTTTTTGAGGCGTTCGCCGCGCGCGAGCTCTCACACCGCGCGGCACCACTTGCACCCTCTGCGCCAGCAGACGGCGTACACTTATCCGCGATCAGCCCGCCTGCACGCACCACATCAAGCACGATGCGGCTACAATGCCGTCGGTGGATGCATCATCTGCCGAGGAGACTTTCATGCGAACCATCATTCTCGCCGCGACCGCACTGGCAGCGGTGTCCTTGACCAGCATCGACGCGCTCGCCGACGGCGCTTGGTGCGCGCGCGACGTCCTCGGTGGCACCAATTGCGGTTTTTACACCTACGCGCAGTGCCGGGCGGACATCGTGGGCATCGGGGGGTCTTGCGTTCCCAATCAAAACTACACTGGTGGCCCCCAAAGCTACGGCCGCGATGCGCGTCGACGACCGCGCCAGGGGCCGTACTAGCATCGGCACAACCGCAGGCTCAGCAGGAACGATCCAGCTAACGCGGCGTGACGCCGAGCAAGGCGGCGAGATCGTCGAGCGCGATCAGCCGGTAAGTGTAAACGACGTACCACAGCGCAAATACGAGACCGGCGATGATCGTGGTCCAAACGAGCTTGCGTCTGACATTCGGGATGGCGGGCGCGCCGGGATCGCTGCCCGGCGCGATCGCACCGTCTTCCTGCTGGCTGCGTACGCCCCACGGCAGAACGGCGAACAGAACCGCCCACCAGATGATGAAATAGATCGCGATCGAGGTCGGTAGCGACATCAGTGACCAACGCCGGCAACGGCGCTGACGTTCTTGCCCCGCACCACGGCACCACCTGTTGCGGAGCAGTTCACGCCTGCTCGATCTCGACCAGCGTGCCGCAAAAATCCTTCGGGTGCAGGAACAGCACCGGCTTGCCGTGTGCGCCGATCTTCGCATTCCCGTCGCCCAGCACGCGCGCGCCCTGCGCCTTGAGCTTGTCCCGCGCGGCGTGGATGTCGTCGACCTCGTAACAGACATGGTGCATGCCGCCGTCCGGATTGCGGTCGAGAAACTTTGCGATCGGCGACTCCGGTCCGAGCGGCTCGAGTAACTCGATCTTGGTATTCGGCAGCGTGATGAAAACCGTGGTCACACCGTGGTCGGGCTGCGGCACCGGTTCGGAGACCTGCGCGCCCAGCGTCTGGCGATAGACGTTCGCGGCCTTGGCGATGTCGCGAACCGCGATGGCCACATGGTTGAGCCGTCCGATCATGACCTGTCTCCCGCGGCCCGATTGCAAATCTTCCATAGCCACCTTGCTCAGCCGCCGCCAGCGAGAAGGCCGAGCTCACCGAGAACGGCCCTCATTTCGGTGCGTTCGCGCTTGAGATATCGCTGCAACTCGGCGCCATCGAGATACATCTCGGTCCAGAAATGACGATCGAGGTCCGACTTCCATTCCTCGGTTTGGGTCGCCGCCGCGAGCATGGCTTGCCAGAAAGCGATCTCAGCGGTGCCCAGTTCCGGCGGCCCGCTCGCGCCGCGCCAGGACCCGACGACGCAATCGATCGACTGTTCGATCCAGGTCGGCGCCGCCGCATAGGGTCCTGGCAGGCGTGTCGGCGAGGAAATGGCGATGGCGCGAAGTTGGTTGGCCTCAAGCTCCGGCACGGCGCTCGCCGCCGTGATGGCGCCGATATCGGAATGACCGGCAACCACGTCCGCGACCGCATCGAGCGCGGTATCGAACACGCGGATCTTTGCCGCGCGCGTGTTTCCGCCGGCATGGCGGATCACCTTCGCTACCGCGACGTGATTGGAATTGCCCAGCGAGGTGGAGAGCGCGATCGTGACGGCGTTCCGCGCCAGGCCTCCGACTAGATCGGCGCTGCTGCGGATTGCCGAGTCGGAGCGGGCGACGAACGCGATGTACTCGCTGTACAGGATCGCCAGCGGCGCAAACCGTTTCGGATCCGATTTGGTCACGCCGATCAGGTAGTCGGCGGTCATATTGGGTGAGCTGATCCCGATCACATGGCCGTCGCGGGCGTATTGCTCGACGTGGCGCCACGCCTTGCGTCCGCCCTCGCCGCCCACATTGACCACCTTGATCGGCACCTCGATGAGCCCGTTGGCCGTGAGCGCCTTGAGCAGGGCCCGCGCCGAGCGATCCAGCCCGCCACCGGGCGGCGTGCCCGCCACAATCTCGATCTCGCGCTCCGGCTGCCAGATCATGGGCTGTTCGCCGGCTTGATCGAGCCGAGCACCCTCGCCCAGAGATCGACTTCCTTGCGCATGAACTCTTCGAAGGCGGCCGGTGAACGCTGTGGTGGAGGCGCGACGTCGTATCCAAGATCAGCAAACCGTTTGACCACGATCGGATCGTCCATGGCGACCGACAGTGCCTGGTTGAGCTTCGCCACGATCGGCGCCGGCGTGCCCTTGGGCGCGGAGAGGCCATACCAGACCGTGAGCTTGAAGTCCGGCAATCCGGCCTCGGTGGTGGTCGGAACATTCGGGAGCATCGCGGAGCGCGTCTCGCCTGTGACCGCGTAGGCCTTGAGCGACCCGACCTTCGCGTGCTCGACGATGTTGACGATCTGGTTGCACAGAAAATCCACGTTTCCCGCCAGAACATCCTGGGTCGCCTGTGGCGTGCCGCGATACGACACCACGGTCGGCTTGATGCCGATCAGCGAATGGAACACCGAGCAGGCGAGATGCGAGACCGAGCCGACGCCGGCGTCCGCCTCGGTGACGGTCTTTTCATTGGCGCGCAGGTAGGCGACCAGCTCCTGCAGCGTATTGGGGGGAAAATCGCGCTTGCCTACGATCACGACCGGTGTCGTGTTGACGAGGCCCACCGACTCGAAATCAAGCGCGCGGTAAGGCGGATTGGCGTAAAGCTGCTCGACCGCGGCATGCGTGCCGGAGCCCGAGATGACGAGCGTGTAGCCGTCAGGCGCGGCCTTCGCCACGCGTGCCGAGCCCAGCGTCCCGCCCGCGCCGGTTACATTCTCGATCACGACTTGCTGCCCCAGGGCCTTGGACATCGGCACGGCGATGAGCCGTGCGACCGTGTCGGAAGGGCCGCCCGCCTGGAACGGCGCTACGATCGTGACGAACCGCGTTGGAAAATCCTGCGCGAATGCCTGGGACGCGCAAGCAAGCAGTGCGGTCGCGAGATAGCACGATGTTCTGGTCACGGCATCCTCCCTCCAACCGCCCTTTGGACGGCAACCTTACACCTCGAGCACATGGACGTGGCATGTGGGCTTCTTGTTCCAGGTCGCGCTGAGCGCCGCGCGGATCGCACGCCGGACCGCCTCGCCCACCGCTTCCGGGTCGCGCCGGCGTTGACGTGGCATCGATCCGAAGGCTCCCATGGCCGCGTCATAGGCGACGTCCTCGATCCTGTGTCCGAGCGCGTCGGCTTCGGGAATGCCGGTAAGCGTCACCTGCGGATCGCCGATCAGCTCGCCACGGTCGCTGATCGCGAGCGCGATGGAAACCACCCCGGCAAACCCGAGCCGGCGGCGGTCGGCCACCGTGCGCTGGTCCGCGCTGACCAGGAGCGAACCGTCCTTGTAGAGCCGTCCCGCGGGCACCTCGTCGATCTTTCCGGCGCCGCCGGGCGCCAGCCGAAGCAGTTCTCCATCGCGGCACAGAACCACCTGGCCCACGCCCGCGCGCCGCGCGAGCGCGGCATGCTCCGCCATGTGCAAGGGTTCGCCATGGACCGGCACGAGGATTTGCGGCCGCACCCAGCCGATCATGTCCTTGAGCTCGTCCATCCGCGGATGGCCGGAGACATGCACGAGATGGGTGCGGTCGGTGATCACCTCGATGCCCTGGGACACCAGGCCGTTGATCACCCGCGTCACCGCCTTCTCGTTGCCGGGAATGGCGCGCGAGGAAAAGATCACGCGGTCGCCGCGCGAAAACGCGACCTCGGGATGATCGTCCTGGGCGATGCGCGAAAGCGCGGCGCGCGGTTCGCCCTGGCTGCCGGTGCAGAGCGCAAGCACCTTGTCCGGCGGCAAGTGCCCGTAGATATCGACTGAGCGAAAATCCCGGATGCCGTCGAGATAGCCGGTCTCGCGCGCGACCTGCGAGATGCGCTCCATGGCACGGCCGACCAGAACGACCTCGCGCTCACAGGCGGCGGCGGCTTCCGCGACCACCCGCAGGCGCGCCACGTTCGACGCGAAGGTCGTGACCGCGACCCGCGCGGGCGCGGTCCGGATCAACTCGGCAAGGCATTTTGCAACATCCGTTTCCGAGGGGGAGCGGCCCTCGCGCACCGCATTGGTGGAATCCCCGATCAGCGCGAGACAGCCCTGGTCGCCCAATGCGCGCAGCTTCGCTTCGTCGGTCGGCGGGCCGATGACCGGCGTCGGATCGATCTTCCAATCACCGGTATGCAGAACGGTGCCGAGCGGAGTGCGGATGATCAGCCCGTTCGATTCCGGGATCGAATGGGCCATGGACACGAGTTCGATGTCGAACGGGCCCAGGGTGAACCGGCCGCCAAGCGGCACGATGTTCACCGGGATTTCGGGCGCACCGGGCTCGCTTTCGCGCTTGGCTTCCAGCAGCGCGGCGGTAAACGGCGTGGCATAGATCGGGATTTTGAGCCGCGGCCAGAGATCGAGCACTGCGCCGAAATGATCTTCGTGTGCGTGGGTGAGCACCAGGCCGAGGATATTGCGACGCTGCTCCACCAGATAGCTGATATCCGGCAGGATGAGGTCGACGCCAGGGAGCGCGTCGTCGGCGAAGGCAACGCCGAGATCGACAACGATCCATTGCCGCCGGTGCTCCTCACCGAAACCGTAGATCGCGAGATTCATGCCGATCTCGCCGACCCCGCCGAGCGGTGCGAAAACAAGTTCGTCGGACGGGCGCACCATCATGTATTCCGATCAGCTCGCCTTGCCGGGGGACGGCGCCGGCAACATGAACACGTCGCCCGCCGCGATAGTCGTGGTCTTGCCGTCGGGCAAGCGCAGCACGAGGCTGCCGGCATGGTCGATCGCCTCGAAGCGGCCGATAATCTCGCGATCGGCAAGACGCACGCGCACGTCTTCACCCACCCCGGCCGCGCGCGCGAGCCAATCCGCGCGGACGGTCGAGAAGCCCTCCCCGCCATTCCATTGCGCGATGCGTCCGATCATCTTGACCGATAATGCACCGAACAAGGCGGCGGGCGAAACCGGCGCACCGGCCGCGGCGAGATCGGTAGCGGGATAGTCCATGCCGGCGGGGTGACCTGCGCAATTGATGCCGATGCCGATGGCGACCCCGCCGTTCTCGCCTTCGATCAGGATGCCTGCGAACTTGGCGCCGGCCAGCACCAGATCGTTCGGCCACTTGATCGCCAACCGCGGCTTGAGGTCGGGAGCGACCTCCACGACCGCATCGTGCGCCGCGAGCGCTGCGACGAACGAAAGTTCCGGCCAATGCTCCGGTGGCGCGGATGCCGTAAGCAACAGGCTGGCGTAGAGATTGCCGGGCTGCGATATCCAGGTGCGGCCGCGCCGACCGCGGCCGGCGGTCTGCCGATCGGCGACCACCCAGAGCGGGCCGCGCTCGCCTTGACGCGCAAGGCTCAAGGCTTCCGCGTTGGTCGAGCCAAGCACCTCGTGCGCAACAAGCCGCACGCCCGCCGCGCTCGCCCTGGCGTCCAGTTTCATTCAGAATCAAGCTGCATTCAGAACAACGACTTCGCCGCCGCGTTGGCCGCATCAACCAGCGGGCCTGGATAGATGAAGAACAGGAGATTGAACAGGCCGGTGACCGCAAGCACCCCCTTGAGCTCGATCGGCATCGGCTCGAACGGTCTGGCCGGTTCCTCGAAATACATGATCTTCACGATGGTCAAATAGTAATAGGCGCCGACGACGCTGGTGACGACACCGATCACCGCGAGCGTGAACAGGCCGGCCTGGATCGCGGCCAGGAAGACGTAAAACTTGGCGAAAAAACCCGCGAGCGGCGGAATGCCGGCGAGCGAGAACAACAGCATGGCAAAGAAAAAGGCCATCGCCGGCTTGGTGCGGGCGAGGCCGGAGAGATCGCTGATATTCTCGACCATCTGGCCGTCGCGGCGCATCGACAGGATGCAGGCGAACGTTCCGAGCGTCATGGCGACATAGATTGCCATGTAGACCAGAACGCCCTGCACACCTTCCTGCGTGCCGGCGGCGAGTCCCACCAGCGCAAACCCCATGTGACCGATGGAGGAATATGCCATCAGCCGTTTGATGTTGCGCTGGCCGATGGCCGCGAACGCGCCGAGCGCCATCGAGGCGATCGCGACGAACACCACGATCTGCTGCCATTGCGCCACCACGCCCGGAAACGCCACGATGGTTGTGCGCACGAACATGGCAATGCCGGCGACCTTGGGCGCGGCAGCAAAGAAGGCGGTGATCGGCGTCGGCGCGCCCTCATAGACGTCGGGCGTCCACATATGGAACGGCACCGCCGAAACCTTGAAGCAGAAGCCGGCGAACAGGAAAACGAGCCCGAACACCAGGCCCAGATGTCCGGCACTCGCGCCGCCCTGGGTCGCCGCCTTGGCGATGCCCGCAAAGCTCACCGTGCCGGTGAAGCCGTACACCAGTGACGCGCCGTAAAGCAGCATGCCCGAGGACAAGGCGCCCAGGACGAAATATTTGAGCCCCGCCTCGGTCGAACGCACGGAATCGCGATCGATGGCGGCGACCACATAGAGCGAGAGGCTCATCAGTTCGAGCCCGAGATAGAGCGCGATCAGATCGGCCGCCGAAATGAGCATCATCATTCCGGTGGTCGCCAGCAGGATCAGGATCGAATATTCGAACCGCTGCCGCTTCTCGGCCGCGAGATAATCGGTGGACATCAGGATCGCCGCCGCCGATCCGGTCAACGCCAGAAGCTTGAGGAAGCGGGCGAAGTTGTCGACGACGAAGCTGCCGCCGAAGGTGACGAGCTTGCCCGCTGGCAACCAGACAATGACGGCGCCAGTGAGGATCAACAGCAGGATCGCCGCGCCGTCGATACTCTTGGTTGCCTGCTCGCCACGGAATGCGCCGACCATGAGAAGCGCCATGGCGCCGAGCACAAGCACGATTTCCGGCAGAGCCGGCAGCAGCGCGGGAATTTCGAGCGTGTCGGGCATCGACGGACTGGCCTCTGGTCAATGCGTCAGCAAGGCGGCGGCCTTCGCCGCGCCGAGCGCGCGCTCGTAGTTCTCGAGCAGTTGCGTAACCGAAGCCGCCGAGAAGTCGAGCACCGGTTTGGGGTAGATGCCGAACAGGATGGTCAGAATCACCAGCGGACCCAGTGTAATGATCTCGCGATAGTTGAGGTCCTTGATCAATGCCAGGCTCGGCTTGGTCAACGCGCCCAGGACGACCTTGCGGTAGAGCCACAGCGCGTAGGCGGCCGACAGGATGGTGCCGATGGTCGCCAGCGTTGCCACCCAGGTATTCACCTTGAAGGTGCCGATGAGGGCGAGGAACTCGCCGACGAAACCCGAGGTACCGGGCAGCCCCACATTGGCGAGCGTGAACACCAGGAACGCCGCGGCATAGAGCGGCATTCTGTTGACGAGGCCGCCGTAAGCCGCGATTTCGCGGGTATGCATGCGGTCGTAAACCACGCCTACGCACAGAAACAGCGCCGCCGACACGATGCCGTGGGAGATCATCTGGAAGATCCCGCCGGCCACCCCCTGCGCAGTCGCGGCGAAGATGCCCATGGTGACGAAGCCCATATGCGCGACGGAGGAATAGGCGATGAGCTTCTTCATATCCTCCTGCACCAGCGCCACCAGCGATGTGTAGATCACCGCGACGACAGAGAGGGCGAAAACCATCGGGGCAAGATCATGCGAGGCCGCCGGAAACATCGGCAGCGAAAAGCGCAAGAAGCCGTATCCGCCCATCTTCAACAGGATGGCGGCAAGGATCACCGATCCGGCGGTCGGCGCCTCGACGTGTGCGTCCGGCAGCCACGTGTGTACCGGCCACATCGGCAGCTTCACCGCAAACGAAGCAAAGAAGGCGAGCCACGCCCAGGTCTGTAACCCGCGCGGAAACCCGTGCCGCAGGAGCGCGGGTATTTCGGTGGTGCCGGCATCCCAATACATCGCCATGATGGCGAGCAGCATCAGCACGGAACCGAGCAGCGTGTAGAGAAAGAACTTGAAGCTGGCATAGACGCGGCGTGGGCCACCCCACACCCCGATGATCAGGAACATCGGAATCAGGCCGCCCTCGAAGAACAGGTAGAACACCACGAGATCCAGCGCCGCGAAGGTGCCGATCATGAGCGTCTCGAGCACCAGGAACGCAATCATGTATTCCTTGACGCGCTGCTGGATCGGCAACCAGCTCGCGATGATGCAGACCGGCATCAGCGCGGTCGTGAGCACGACGAACGGCAGTGAGATCCCGTCGACGCCCATGTAGTAGGTGATCGTGCCGGCGAGCCAAGGCCGCCTCTCCACGAACTGAAACTCCGGCGAGCTCGGGTCGAACCGGTAGATCATGATCAGCGAGATCGCGAACGTGATCAGCGTGGTCCAGAGCGCGATCCAGCGCGCATTGCGCTTTTCCGCCTCGCCGTCGTTGCGCAGCACCATGATGAACAGCGCGCCGACGAGCGGCAGGAAGGTGGTTACGGAGAGGATGGGCCAGCTCATGGTCAGCCCACCCGTGCGCCGAACATGAACCAGGTGATGAGGGCGGCGACGCCGATCAGCATGGCGAAGGCATAATGATAGAGGTAGCCGGTCTGCAGCCGCACCACGCCGCGCGTCACGTCGAGCACACGCGCCGAGATGCCGTCCGGTCCCAGACCGTCGATCACCCAGCCGTCACCGTACTTCCACAACACGCGGCCCAGCCACAGCGTGGGGCGAACCAGCAGGAAGTCGTAGAGCTCGTCGAAGTACCACTTGTTGAGCAGGAACTTGTAGAGCGGCTCCTGCTGGCGCGCGAGCTCCGCCGGCAGTTCCGGCCGGCGGATGTAGAACTCCCACGCAATGACGAAGCCGATCGCCATCATCACGGTCGGGGCGATGCTGGCCAGGTAAGGAATGTGATGCATGTCTTCGAGAATATGGTTGGTCGGTCCGAATTTGAGCGAATCGCGGAAGAACTCCGCGACCCCTGGGCCGACGAATAGCTCCTTGAACGGATAACCGGCGAAAATCGCGCCTGCGGCGAGGAAGCCGAGCGGAATCAGCATCACGATCGGGCTCTCACGCGCCTCCTCATAGTGATGGCGGTCGTGCGGGCTGCCGTGGAACGTCATGAAGATCAGTCGCCAGGAATAGAACGCGGTCAGCGCCGCCGCAATGACGGTCATCCCGAAGGCATAGAGCGCCATCGGGTTGGTGCTCACATAGGCCGCCTCGATGATGGCATCCTTGGAGAAGTAGCCGGCGGTGAGTGGAAAACCGGTGAGCGCGAGGGTGCCGATCACCATCGTCCAATAGGTGAAAGGGATCTTGTCCTTCAGCCCGCCCATGTGCCGGATATCCTGCTCATGGTGCATCGCCAGGATCACCGAGCCGGAACCCAGGAACAGCAACGCCTTGAAGAAGGCGTGCGTGAACAGGTGGAACATGCCGATGGAATAGGCGCCCGTGCCCATGGCGACGAACATGTAGCCGAGCTGCGAACAGGTCGAGTAGGCGATGATGCGCTTGATGTCGTTCTGCACGAGGCCAATGGTGGCGGCAAAGAAGGCGGTCGTGGCGCCGATGAAGGTGACGAACGTCTGCGCGTTCGGTGCCAGCTCGAACAGTGGCGAGAGCCGCGCCACCATGAATACGCCCGCCGTCACCATCGTGGCGGCGTGGATCAGCGCCGAGACGGGCGTCGGCCCTTCCATGGCATCGGGAAGCCAGGTGTGCAGCAGGAACTGGGCCGATTTTCCCATCGCCCCCATGAACAGGAGAAGACAGATCAGCGTGAGCGCATCCACGTCCCAGGAGAGGAAATGAATGGTCTTGCCGGTGAGCGCGGGCGCCTGCGCGAAAACGGTGTCGAAGTCGACCGCGCCGGTCATCAGGAACACCGCGAAGATGCCGAGCGAGAAGCCGAAATCGCCGATGCGGTTGACGATGAAGGCCTTGATGGCGGCGGCGTTCGCCTCCGGTTTCTGATACCAGAAGCCGATGAGCAGATAGCTCATCAGCCCGACGCCCTCCCAGCCGAAAAACAGTTGCACGAGATTGTCCGCCGTCACCAGCATCAGCATGGCGAAGGTGAACAATGACAGATACGAGAAGAAGCGCGGCTGGAACGGGTCGTCCGCCATGTAGCCGATGGAATAGAGGTGGACGAAGGAGGAGATGGTGGTGACGACCACCAGCATGACGACGGTGAGCGTGTCGATGCGCAGCGCCCAGTCGACCTTGAGATCGCCCGACGTCATCCAGGAAAAGATCGCGCCGTGGCTGTCGTGGTGGCCGAACCCGACGTCGGCAAAGGCGAACCAAGACAGCACCATCGAGGCGAACAGAAACACGGTGGTCACGAGTTCGGCGGCACGCGAGCCCGCCGCCTGCGGCTGCGGCATCGTCCGGTTCGCCATGGGACGCATCGAGGACCGCATGCGGCCCATGCGGCGAGGGCGCGGCGCGCGCATGGCTCTCGGCCACCGGACCGTGGGCGTGATCCTCGGCGCCGGCGTCCGGCGGCCCGCCGGAATAGCGTGCGCGCGCGCCGGCGAGCGTGATCAGCGCCGCGATGATCGCGCCGAGAAGCGGCAGAAAGACGATCGCGTAATACATGCCTCTCTCAGCCCTTCATCAGGTTGATGTCCTCGACCGCGATCGAGCCGCGATTGCGGTAGTAGGCGACCAGAATGGCGAGTCCGATGGCGGCTTCGGCGGCCGCCACGGTCAGCACCAGTAGCGCGAACACCTGGCCCACCAGGTCGCCGAGAAAGGTCGAGAAGGCGACCAGATTGATGTTGACCGCGAGCAGGATCAGCTCGATCGACATCAGAATGATGATCACGTTCTTCCGATTGAGGAAGATGCCGAAGACACCGATCGTGAACAGGATGGCGGCCACCGTGAGATAATGGCCGAGGCCGATGGTCATATCGTTCCCCTGCGAGCTTCCTACAGACCCTGGCCGGGCCGCACCTTGACGATATCGATGGCCGTCGCCTTGGTGCGCGCGACCTGTTCCGCGATGTTCTGGCGCTTGATGTTGGGCTTGTGGCGCAGCGTCAACACGATTGCGCCGATCATTGCCACCAGCAGCACGACGCCTGCGGCCTGGAAGAAATAGATATACTGCGTGTACAGCACATGCCCGAGCGCCTCGGCATTGAGCATTCTGGCGATCGGCGGGATCGGCGACGTGATCGCATGTTCCACGTCGGGGCCGATCGCCCAGGTGCCCACCACCAGCACCAGCTCGGTGAGGACCATGATGCCGAGAAACGCGCCGATCGGCAGATATTGCAGGAAGCCCTGACGCAATTCGGCGAAATCGACGTCGAGCATCATCACCACGAACAGGAACAGCACCAGGACCGCGCCGACATAGACGATGACGAGGATCATCGCCAGGAACTCCGCGCCCATGAGGATGAACAGCCCGGCGGCGTTGACGAAGGCGAGAATCAGAAACAGCACCGAATGCACGGGGTTCTTCGACGCGATCACCATGAAGGCCGCGGCGATGCACACGCCGGCGAAAAGATAGAAGAAGACCGCGGGGAAAATCATGCGTATGTCCCCGCGGACAGGCCCGCCGCCCCGCAAGGCGCGCAACCCAGGCCGGATTTATCCGAGAGCGGCCGGCGCTCCTCAGGATGAGGCGATTGGCCGTTGTCGTGTCTCATGTCCCTCACCGATACGGCGCATCGAGCGCGATATTCTTGGCGACCTCGCGCTCCCAGCGGTCACCGTTCGCAAGCAGGCGCTCCTTGTCGAAGTAAAGCTCCTCGCGCGTCTCGGTGGCGAACTCGAAGTTCGGCCCTTCCACGATGGCATCGACCGGGCAGGCCTCCTGGCAAAGCCCGCAATAGATGCATTTGACCATATCGATGTCGTAGCGCGTGGTCCGGCGCGTGCCGTCGTTTCGGCGTGGTCCGGCCTCGATCGTAATGGCCTGCGCCGGGCAGATCGCCTCGCACAGCTTGCAGGCGATGCAGCGTTCCTCGCCGTTGGGATAGCGGCGCAACACGTGCTCGCCGCGAAAGCGCGGCGAAATCGGCCCCTTCTCGAACGGATAGTTGAGCGTCGGCTTCGGCTTGAAGAAGTAACGCATCGCGAGCACGAAGCCCGATACGAACTCCTCCAGAAACAGCGAGCGGGCGGCCCGGTCCAACTTCATGGTGTCATCCTTTCGGGCAGAACGTCCTGCCACGGCATCTCGATCAGCCCCCGATCATCTGCCCGAGCCAATAGCCGAGGCTGGCGAGCGCAATGATGTCGACCGCAAGCACTGCCCGGCGCAGCAGGGGAATCTCCCGATCGAATGCGCTGCGTTCCTCCGCGCTCGCGGCGGGATCGCGCGGCCAGAAGCTGCGCTCGGCGAATGCCACAAGGGGTCCGTAGGCCACTGCCGCCGCCACAGTGCCCAGGAACGCTCCCAGGAGGCCGGCAAGCGACAAATCGATCATGCCGCTCCCCCATCATCTCGGCACCAGCGCCGAATACTGCAAGACGCCCGCGACGATCGCGACCATCGCAAGCGAAAGCGGCAGGAACACCTTCCAGCCCAGCCGCATGAGCTGGTCGTAGCGGTAGCGCGGAACGATGGCCTTCACCATGGCGAACATGAAGAACATGAACATGCATTTGAGCGCGAACCAGATGACGCCCGGGACCCAGATGAACGGCGCCACCGGAAACGGCGGCAGCCAGCCGCCGAGAAACAGGATGGTCGCCATGGCGCACATCGTGAGAATGGCGATGTACTCGCCGAGGAAGAACAGCAGGAACGGGGTCGCGGAATATTCCACCGCATAGCCCGCGACCAGTTCGGATTCGGCTTCCACCAGGTCGAAGGGAGGGCGATTGGTTTCGGCAAGCGCTGAGATGAAGAAGATCACGAACATCGGAAACAGCGGCAGCCAATACCAATTGAACATTCCCCAATTGCCGTCCTGCGCCTCGACGATCGCGGACAGATTCAGCGAGCCTGCGCACAGCAGGACGGTGATGATGACGAAACCGATGGACACTTCGTACGAAACCATCTGCGCCGCCGAGCGCAGCGACGACAGGAATGGGTATTTGGAGTTCGACGACCACCCCGCCATGATCACGCCGTAGACCATCAGGGAGGAGATCGCGAAAATGTAGAGAACTCCGATATTGAGATCGGCAATTGCCCATTCGGCGTTCACCGGGATCACCGCCCAGGCGGAGAGCGCAAGTACCGCGGTGACTAGGGGGGCCAGCAGAAACACGCCCTTGTTGGCACCGGCGGGTATGATCGGCTCCTTGACGATGAACTTGAGAAGATCGGCGAACGATTGCAGCAAGCCCCAGGGACCGACCACGTTGGGGCCGCGCCTGATCTGCACCGCTGCCCAGATCTTGCGATCGGCGTAGAGCACATAAGCGGTGACGATGAGGAGCAGGACGAGCAAAAGCACGCTCTCCGCGACGATGATGAGCAGCGGCCAAATATAGTCGGTCCACAATTCGGCCATGTCGGCTACTCCGCCGCGGTGAGGGCGCTGCGGCCCTCGGCGAGCACCGAGCATTCCGCCATGATGACGGACGCCCGCGCGATCGGATTTGTGAGGTAGAAGTCTTCGATCGCGGAGCCGAACACGGCTTTTTCCAGGCTTCCGCCACGCCCGGCAAGCGCCGTGATGTCCGCGCCGTCGCCCGGCGCAACCTGATCGGCGCGCTGCAGATGGGGATGCGCCTTGAACAGCGACTGGCGCAATTGGGCGAGCGAGTTGTATGGAAGCTTGCGCCCGAGCACGTCCGAAAGCGCGCGCAGGATCGCCCAGTCTTCGCGCGCCTCTCCCGGCGGGAACGACGCACGGCCGGCCATCTGCACGCGTCCTTCGGTGTTGACGTAAATACCGGATTTCTCCGGATAGGCCGCGCCCGGAAGGATGACGTCGGCACGGTGCGCGCCCCGATCGCCGTGCGCTCCGACATAAACGACGAAGGCACCGGGCGCGATCTCGATCTCATCAGCCCCCAGCAGGAACACCACATCGAGCGCGCCGGAAACCGCCATCTCTTGGGCGTTGCGGCCGCCCGTACCGGGCACGAAGCCGACGTCGAGCGCCCCGACCCGTGATGCCGCCGTGTGCAAGACCGAATAGCCGTTCCAGCCCGCCGTACCCACGCCCTTGCGCCGCGCGCGCAGCGAGCGAGGCGACGGCCGCGCCGTCCGGCCGCGCCAGCGCGCCCATGCCGACGATCACCAGCGGATGCTCGGCTTGCTTCAGCACCTGGCCGAACTCGTGGGCGCCGCTCGCGACATCCGCCAGGGTCTGCGGCCCCGCGCCGAGGTAGTCGTAAGGATAGGTGAGATCGACCCGCTCGCCGATCATGCCGATGGGAATCGCACCGGTGCGCCAGCGCTTGCGGATACGTGCGTTGAGCACGGCGGCTTCGCGCCGCGGATTGGAGCCGACGATCAGCAATGCGTCGGCTTTCTCGATGCCGGCAATGGTCGCGTTGAAGAGGTAGCTCGCCCTCCCCCATTTTGGATCGAGCGCGGCACCATCCTGCCGGCAGTCGAGGTTGGCGACCTCGAGCCGCGTCATCAGGTCCTTGAGCGCGAAGATTTCCTCGACTGCTGCGAGATCGCCGACAATGGCACCCATACGCCTCGGGTTGGTCTGCTTGACCCTCGCGGCGATGGCATCGAATGCATCCCGCCACGAGGCTGGATAGAGCTGGCCGTCCTCGCGAACGTAGGGTTGGTCGAGGCGCTGGGCGCGCAGGCCGTCGACGACGTGGCGGGTCTTGTCGGAAATCCACTCCTCGTTCACATCGTCGTTGACGCGCGGAAGGATGCGCATGACCTCGCGCCCGCGCGTATCGATGCGGATAGCCGAGCCGACCGCGTCCATGACATCGACCAACTCGGTCTTGTCCAGCTCCCATGGCCGCGCGGCGAAGGCGTAGGGCTTGGAGGTCAGCGCGCCGACCGGACAAAGATCGACCACGTTGCCCTGCAATTCCGAGGTCATCGCCTGTTCGAGGTAGGTCGTGATCTCGGTATCCTCGCCGCGACCGATGGCCCCGAGTTCCGGCACGCCCGCGACTTCGGTCATGAACCGCACGCAGCGCGTGCAGTGAATGCAGCGATTCATGATGGTCTTGACCAGAAGCCCGACATACTTGTCTTCGACCGCGCGCTTGTTCTCCTTGAAGCGGCTGGAATCCACGCCATAGGCCATGGCCTGGTCCTGCAGGTCGCATTCCCCGCCCTGGTCGCAGATCGGGCAATCGAGCGGATGATTGATCAGCAAGAACTCCATCACGCCTTCGCGTGCCTTGCGCACCATCGGCGTCTTGGTGTTCACCTCGGGCGGCTCGCCGTTGGGGCCGGGACGGCAGTCGCGCACCGCCCAGGCGCATGAGGCCACCGGCTTGGGCGAACCTTTCAGCTCGACCAGGCACATCCGGCAATTGCCTGCGATCGAGAGGCGTTCATGGAAGCAGAAGCGCGGGATCTCCGCGCCGCCGGCCTCGCACGCCTGCAGCAGCGTGTAGGCCGGCGGGACGTCGATCTCTTTGCCGTCGACAATAAGCTTGGTCATCCGTCAGTCCTGGCGGCTTCTGCGCCTTGTAAGCTGCGATCAGCGCGGTGACCGGAATTCCGTCGATCGTCATGCCGTCGTACCGGCTGTCCACGATCGAGGCGCCGGCAAGGTTGGCCTTGGTCGAACGCAGGCCCGATAGATTGACGGGGTGCACGCGCCAGCCCGACATGTTGAGGTCGTCGAATCGACGCAGCCGACAGGTTGACGTTGTGGAGCGTGCCGCCGGACATGTTCACGTCCTCGAACACCGATCCCGACAGGTCGGACTTGCCGACCTCGAGGCTGCTCCTTGTGTTGATAAAGTTTCATCGCTCGGCTCCGATCAGAAACGCGAGCGCGCCGAGCAGGTTCAGGCTGTCGGTGACGTGCAGCCGGTGCGCTTCGGCCGCACGGCGGCAACCGGCAAAATCTGGTCGGCGCTGCCATTGTCGTCACTCCGCCGCCACCCGCACCGGCTCCGGGTGCGGGTTCGCCGCATAGTCGTCGATGCGCTGCTCGATCTCGTGCCGGAAGTGGCGCAGGAGGCCTTGCACCGGCCAAGCGGCGCCGTCACCGAAGGCGCAAATGGTGTGACCTTCGATCTGGGTGGTGACTTCCATCAGCATGTCGATTTCGCGCTTGTGCGCGCGGCCTTCCGCCATGCGGGTGAGCACCCGCCACATCCAACCCATGCCCTCCCGGCACGGCGTGCACTGGCCGCAGCTCTCGTGCTTGTAGAAATACGAGATGCGCGCCATCGCACGAATGATGTCGGTCGACCGGTCCATGACGATCACGGCCGCGGTGCCGAGCGCGGATTTGTGCTCCCGGCAACCGTCGAAATCCATCAGCAGGCTGATCGCATTCATTGGCGGGGATGAGCGGCATCGAGGAGCCGCCGGGAATGACGGCGAGCAGGTTGTTCCAGCCGCCGAGGACGCCGCCGGCATGGGTGTCGACCAATTCGCGCAACGGAATGCCCATCGCTTCTTCGACGGTACAGGGCTTCTGCACGTGGCCGGAGATGCAGAACAGCTTCGTGCCGGTATTGTTGGGCCGCCCGATGCCGGCGAACCAGGCAGCGCCGCGCCGCAGGATGTCGGGCACCACCGCGATCGATTCGACATTGTTGACCGTGGTCGGACAGCCGTAGAGCCCGACATTGGCCGGGAACGGCGGCTTCAGGCGCGGCTGCCCCTTCTTGCCTTCGAGGCTTTCGAGCAGCGCCGTCTCCTCGCCGCAGATATAGGCGCCGGCGCCGTGATGGACCACGACATCGAAAGGAAAGCCGTGGACGTTGTCCTTGCCGATGAGACGAGCCTCATAGGCCTGATCCACTGCCGCCTGCAGACGTTCGCGCTCGCGGATGAATTCGCCGCGAATATAGATGTAGCAGTGGTTCGCATTCATGGCGAAGGCGGCGATCAGGCAGCCCTCGACCAGGAGATGCGGGTCGTGCCGCATGATCTCGCGATCCTTGCAGGTGCCGGGCTCGGATTCGTCGGCGTTGACCACGAGATACTGCGGCCGTCCGTCCGACTGCTTGGGCATGAACGACCATTTGAGTCCGGTCGGGAAACCGGCGCCCCCGCGCCCGCGCAGTCCTGAGGCCTTCACCTCGTTGATGATCCAGTCGCGGCCCTTCTCCAGCATGGCCTTGGTGCCGTCCCAGGCGCCGCGCGCCCGCGCACCTTCGAGGCCCCAGTCGTGGAGCCCGTAGAGATTGGTGAAAATGCGGTCCTTGTCCTGGAGCATCACGACTTTCCGCTTGCGGATGAATCAGCCGCCGGAGGTTTCGGCGCCGGCGCTTCGCGCAGGTTCGCGGCCTCCCCAGGCGTCTTGGCGTCGGCGTCGCGCAGCGCCGGCTGCAGCCCCTGCCCCGCGCTCCGGCGCGCATAAAGGCTGGGATCGGTGAGCGTGGTCGCGCCGCCCATGGGCGCGGACAGTTGACGGTCGACCTGCGGGCCGGGCTTGACCTGCTTGCCGCCAACGAGGTCGGCGAGCAGCGTGGTGAAGCTCTCCGGGCTCAGATCCTCGTAGTAATCGAAATTGATCTGGGCGACCGGCGCGTTGACGCAGGCGCCAAGACACTCGACCTCGACCCACGAAAGCTTGCCGTCCGCGGTGACGTGCAGTTGCTCGCCGATCCGGTCGTGGCAGAGCTTGATCAGCTTGTCCGCCCCTCGCAGCACGCAAGGTGTGGTGCCGCAGAGCTGGACGTGGAATTTTCCAACCGGCTCCAGATTGAACATGGTGTAGAAGGTTGCGACTTCGAGCGCGCGGATCTTGGGCATGCCGAGAAGGGCCGCGACGTGCTCGATCGCCTTCTGCGGCAGCCAGCCGCCGGCCTGCTCCTGCGCGCGCCACAGGATCGGGAGGATCGCAGACGCCTGCCGGCCTTCCGGATATTTGGCGATCTGGTCCTTGGCCCAATCGAGGTTCTCCGCCGTGAAGGCGAAGCTCTTGGGCTGAAGTGCGGGCTCGGCGAGGCGGCGGACGGCCATCAGCGGTCAACCTCCCCGAACACGATATCAAGCGAGCCGAGGATCGCCGACACATCGGCGAGCATGTATCCCTTGCAGAGAAAATCCATCGCTTGGAGATGCGCGAAACCCGGCGCCCGGATATGGCACTTGTACGGTTTGTTGGTGCCATCGGCGATCAGATAGACGCCGAATTCGCCCTTGGGCGCCTCGACCGCGGCGTAGACCTCGCCGGCGGGAACGTGGAAGCCCTCGGTATAGAGCTTGAAATGATGAATGAGCGCTTCCATGGAGCGCTTCATCTCTGCACGCTTGGGGGGAACGATCTTGTGGTCGTCGACCGTCACCGGCCCGCGCCCTTCATCCGAGCGCAGCTTCTCCAGGCACTGTTTCATGATGCCGATGGATTGGCGCATCTCTTCCATGCGGATGCAGTAGCGGTCGTAATTGTCGCCGTTCTTGCCGATCGGAATGTCGAAATCGAGCTCGGAGTAGCACTCATAGGGTTGCGCTTTACGCAGATCCCACGCCGCACCCGATCCGCGCACCATTACGCCGGAAAAACCCCACGCCCAGGCGTCGGCGAGCGTGACCACGCCGATGTCGACGTTGCGCTGCTTGAAGATGCGGTTGCCGGTCAGCAGATCTTCGAGATCGTCGCAGACCTTGAGGAACGGGTCGCAGAACGCCCAGATGTCGTCGATGAGCTTCGGCGGCAGATCCTGGTGCACGCCGCCGACGCGGAAGTAGGCCGCGTGCATGCGGCTGCCGGACGCACGCTCGTAGAACACCATGAGCTTTTCGCGTTCCTCAAAACCCCATAGCGGCGGCGTGAGGGCGCCAACGTCCATGGCCTGTGTGGTCACGTTGAGGAGATGCGACAACAGCCGGCCGATCTCGCAATAGAGCACGCGGATCAGTTGCGCGCGCTTGGGCACCGTAAGCCGCAGCAGTTTCTCGGCCGCGAGGCAGAAGGCATGCTCCTGATTCATCGGCGCGACATAGTCGAGCCGGTCGAAATACGGGATCGCCTGCAGGTAGGTCTTGGCTTCGATCAGTTTCTCGGTGCCACGATGCAACAACCCGATATGCGGATCGACGCGCTCGACCACCTCGCCGTCGAGCTCCAGCACCAGGCGCAAGACGCCGTGCGCGGCCGGGTGCTGCGGGCCCGAAATTGATGGTGAAATTGCGCAGCTCCGTGTCGGCCATGAGTTCAACTCGCTCCGACGGCGGGCAACGACCATTCGCTACTCGCCGGGCCCTTCATTTCACGATCCCTTCCCGCTCGTGGCCTTCTCGTCTCCCGGCAGGCTGTAGCCCGGACCTTCCCACGGCGAGAGGAAATCGAAATTGCGGAATTCCTGGGTGAGGCTCACCTTCTCGTATACGACGCGCTTCTGCTCGTCGTCGTAACGCACCTCGACGAACCCGGTGAGCGGAAAATCCTTGCGCAGCGGATGGCCCTCGAAACCGTAATCGGTGAGGAGCCGGCGCATATCCGGATGGCCGGTGAAGACGACCCCGTACAGATCGTAGGTCTCGCGCTCGAACCAGTTGGCGCCCGGAAAGACGTCGATGATCGAGGCGACAGGCGTCTTCTCATCGACCTCGAGCTTCACCCGGATGCGCAGGTTCTGCTTGGGTGAGAGCAGATGATAGACAACGTCGAAGCGCCGCTCGCGCCCCGGCCAGTCGATCGCCGTGACGTCGAGCAAGCTCAGGAACTGGCAGCGCTCGTCGTCGCGCAGGAAGGTTGCGAGCTTCACGATGTCGCCAGCGACTGCGTGGATCGTCAACTCGCCGTTCGCCACCGAACGGCTCGTGATCGAGCCCGGCAGCGCGCCGGCGATGATCTCGCCGAGTTTGTCGAGCGTTTCATCCATAACGCGAAATCCATCAGCGCTCGATCGTGCCGGTGCGGCGGATCTTTTTCTGCAGCAACATGACGCCGTAGAGCAGCGCTTCGGCGGTCGGAGGGCAGCCGGGCACATAGATGTCGACCGGCACGATACGGTCGCAGCCGCGCACGACCGAGTAGGAATAATGGTAATAACCGCCGCCGTTGGCGCACGAGCCCATCGAAATGACGTAACGCGGCTCCGGCATCTGGTCGTAGACTTTGCGCAGCGCGGGCGCCATCTTGTTCGTGAGCGTGCCGGCTACGATCATCACGTCGGACTGCCGGGGCGACCCTCGCGGCGCAAAACCGAAGCGCTCGGCGTCATAGCGCGGCATCGACATCTGCATCATCTCGACCGCACAGCAGGCCAGACCGAAAGTCATCCACATCAGCGAGCCGGTGCGCGCCCAGGTGACGAGATCGTCGCTCACGGCGACGAGGAAGCCCTTGTCCGAGAGCTGATCGTTCAAGCCGGAAAAGAAACGGTCATCCGCGCCCACGGGCTTGCCCGTGCGCGGATCGAGGATGCCCCTGGCAGACGGTGCGACGACGGCCGTGCGCTCTAATCCCATTCGAGCGCTCCTTTCCGCCACTCATATATGAAGCCGACGGTCAGAACGCCAAGGAACACCATCATCGACCAATAGCCGTAGAGCCCGAGATCGCTCAGGGCGACGGCCCAGGGAAACAGAAAGGTCATTTCCAGATCGAAGATGATGAACAGGATGGCCACGAGATAGAAGCGTACGTCGAACTTCATGCGCGCGTCGTCGAAAGCGTTGAACCCGCACTCATAGGCCGACAGTTTCTCGGGATCGGGCGCCTGGTAGGCGACCACGAACGGCACCAGGAGGAGCACGAGGCTGATGACGAGCGCCACCCCGATGAAGATCACGAGCGGGAGGTAATCCAGCAATAGCTCGTTCATCGGCGACCTCACCTCCGACGTCGCGCCCCGCACGGAAAGCCCGCCCCGGCCCCATGCGGCCAAGGTGCCGCAGGCGCTAACGAAATCGCCCCTGTCACAGATCGGATTCGTTCCAAGGACGGGCGCAGAGAGGGCTTAGCGCAGTGCACAATGAGAGGCAAGCCGGAGGGCGTCAAAAGCTGGCTTGCACCCCAGACGCAGCTCTTATGCAGTTCCTGTCGTCACTTGCAGGCGTCTTTGTGCCTCGCGCTTCCCTGGGATCGCGGCCGATCGCGTTCGCTCGTTTGCACCCCCACGTTGCGGCCCGCGCCTATGGGCTTTCGCCCCGTCCTCGCTGTAGGCTTCCAGGAAACAATGTCGTGGGCAGGGAGGCGGCATGCAACGCAAGGTCATGATCTCATGCGCGGTCACGGGTTCGGCGGACACCCCCGGCCGCAACCCCGCCGTGCCGGTGACGCCGGAACAGATCGCGCAGTCGGCCATCGATGCCGCCAAAGCCGGCGCGGCCATCGTTCACATCCACGTGCGCGATCCCAAGACCACGCGCCCGAGCATGGACCCTGCCCTCTACAAGGAGGTGGTGGATCGCATCCGCGGCAGCGGCAGCGACGTGCTCATCAATCTGACCACCGGGCCGGGCGCGCGCTTCGTGCCGGGCGACGAGGACCCGCAAAAGCCCGGTCCGGGCACCACCATCAAGAGCCCGGCCGAGCGCGTCCGGCACGTGGTCGCGCTCAAGCCCGACATCTGCAGCCTCGACATGGGCAGCATGAATATGGGCCCGCACGTCTTCGTCAACACGCCCCCTCACCTCGAGGCGATGGCGCTGGCGATCCGCGACGCCGGCGTGCTGCCGGAACTCGAAGTATTCGAGACCGGCCATCTGCTGCTGGCCAAGCGCATGATCGAGAGCGGCCACATCAACGCGCCCGGCATGTTCCAGATTTGCCTGGGCATCGCCTGGGCCCAGCCTGCCACCCCGGAGGCCATGAGCTATATGCGCAGCCTCTTGCCCGCGACTTCGCCCTGGTTCGCCTTCGGCATTTCGCTCTACCAGTTTCCGATGGTGGCACAGGCGGTGCTGCTCGGCGGGCATCCGCGGGTAGGACTGGAAGACAATATCTATCTGGAAAAGGGCAAGCTTGCGCCCAGCAACGCCGCACTGGTGGAAAAGGCTGGCAAGATCATCGACGATCCTCGGCGACATCGTCGCCACGCCCGCCGATGCACGGGCGATCCTGGGATTGCAGGCGGCCAAGCCGCAGCCGCAACCGGGATGAATGCTCGCAGCGCGTGATCGGCCGATCGGGATTGTGCCTCGTGGGCGACGACCGGCGATCTCTATCGAGACGCGTTACCCGAATCTCGTATCAAGCCACCATCATCCGGAGTTACGCGTGATGCCCGGACCGGACACTGCTCCGGGTTTTTTGTTGCTCGGTACGGGAGAGGCCTGACGGCGCGGCCTAGCACTCGGTCGCCCCCAATCCGAATTCCCTGGCCATCAGGGGCAAGGCCACGCCGGTGGTGAAGACAACCATGCCCTCGAAGAACTTGCCGGCCGCGGCGAGCCCCCAGATGAGCCACTGCATGTTGGTCATCGGGGAATAGCGCACGGCGGTCGCATCCGCCCACATCGGCGTTTCGTCGATGTACTCCTGGACCGTTTTGGGCGCTGCACCGCCTCGTCCGGGAGGCGTGTTCTCCACGGTCATGACTCGCAGCCGTACGACTTCATTGGCCGGATATTCGACGGTTAGCGAGGATCATGACCGAGCGACGTGTTCAATCCATCGGTTCGACTTTGACGATCGACGCGCCGTGATTGCTGCCGACCCAGAAGCTCACCGGGCTGGTCGAATTATCCACAAACACGCGGCGGATATTGGTCGTCTTCGGCAACAGATATTCCACGAACTCGCCGGTCCTGGGATCGAGCCGCGATACCCGATCGCTGAGCATCGAGCCGGTCCAGGCTTCCCCGTTCTTGTCCGTGACCACGTCGTAGGGCTGCCCCCACGGCGTCGGCAGGACCCATTCCTGGATCTTCTCGGTCTTGGGATCGAACATGCCGATGGCATTGCCGGCATATTCGGCGAACCAGAGACGGTTCTGCTCATCGACCCGGCCGCGACGCGGACGCGAGTTCGGAATCGGCGAGCGATAGACGGTGAGCTTGCCGGTCTTGGCGTCGAGCTTGCCGATATTGGAGGAGGAGAAATCGAGCAGATAGAGATTGTTGTCGTGATCGGCCGGGATGCCATAGGACGTGATGGTGCGGTTGTTCGCGTCCTTGAACGATCCGAGATTCTCCCACTGGCCGGTGACCGGATCGAGCCGCAGGATCTGGGCGCGGTCCGAGTTCTTGACCCAGACCTTGCCGTCGACGTCCGAATAGGTCGGCGTGAGGAATGCCTGCTGGGTGGCGTCGGTCTGCCATTGATCCGGCACCTTCCAGGTCTGGAATTTCTGGGTCGCCTTGTCGAACTTGGCGACGCCGCCCTGGTACATCATCGCGATCCAGAGATTGCCGGCCTTATCGGTTTCGAGGTCGAGCGTCCCGATCGGAAAGCCCGGCTTGATCACCGGCAGGGGATACTCGGAGACCTGGCCGGTCTTGGGATCGAGCTTGCCCAGGAACTGTTCGCCGAAATGCGTGAACCAGACCATGCCGTCGGCATCGACGATGGCGTCGTGCGGCTGGATCTGCTTTCGCGGAAGGTCGTATTCGGTGATGACAACGCGCGTCGCACGCCCGGTCGGGCGCGGCAGCGTCTTGAGCTGATAGTCCCAAACCTCGTCCCTGCTGAGATTGACCGAGGCGAGATACTCCGCCATCGCCTTCACCCCCGCCGCCTGACCGAGGTTGCGGCGAGCCTCGCCCAGAAGGCGCTGCGGGTGCTGCGGCGTGCTGCCGGGATAGTAGCCGGTCATCCGGTCGAACACCTGCACGAACTCGGCCGCATCATGGTTGGAGTTCACGATGCGATCGAGGTTGTGACAGCTGATGCAATTGAGCAGCGCTTTCTTCTGCGTGTCGGTTCCGGGAAAGCTTGCAAGCCATTCCGCATTGGTGAGCTGCTTGGCCAGGTTCTTGGTCGGCCGCAGCTTGATGTCGGCGGTCGTGGCGCCGGCGGCGGCGACGTCGGCGCTCTTGGGCCCATCGAGGTCATAGCCGACGGCTCGAATGGCAAGCGAATAGCGGCCGGGCGCAAGCTTCGATGCCGGGAAGCCGAACTTGCCCGTGCTGTCGCTGACGACGGAGATGGTCACCGTCGAGCCCTCGCGCTTGGCGCTGACGACCACGCCTTCCATGGGCCCCTCACCAGCGGAACTGACCTGGCCGGTCAACGCCATCGGCGCCTGCGCCCGCGCGGGACCGAGCGTCAGTCCAACCGTCATCACGCCAGCGGCCAAGGTGAGCAAGAGATTGCGCGGGTGCATCGGCGTCTCCTCGATGGTCGGCCAGTCGCTTTCACGCGAACTTTGTGGCGTGCGAGCCTAGACCCGCCGGTATTGACCATCAAGAAGCAGCAAGGAGGAATCAGTTTGGATTCAGCGCACGACGCGGTCGCGCTCGCGCAAAATCAATATGCGAGACCGCGTGCAGCGAGCGAGCGTGACGCCGGATGAGTTTGATCCACGCTGCCGGGAACGAAGCGCAAGGCCGCCCGCGCCGGTCATTCTCAGACCTGGGAGTAAGGTCTCGAACAGCCCGTGATCGGCGGCCGTGGTAACGGCCACGAGGACCGAAAATGGCGGGAGCGACGGGACTCGAACCCGCGACCTTCGGCGTGACAGGCCGACGCTCTAACCAACTGAGCTACGCCCCCGCGGGCGTCGTGGGAGTTAAATACCCCCTCTGCGCAAGTCAAGGTAAGTCGTCCGTCCCGCCAAAAAGGCAATATTCATGGCCAAATCAGGGGCTTCGCCCTCCCACCGCACTGCCTGAGAGCCCGTCATTGGCTGATTTCTAACAACCGGCATTGAAAAAACCCGCATATTTCGCCAATAAGTCATGGTCAGACCCCATCCGAATCGTCTAATGCGACGGCGTGATGAGTGGCTTTGAGGCCACGTTCTGCAACGAGGAGGGCCAGCCATGGCAGCGAAGAAACCGGGCGCACAAGCGACCGTGACCCTGAAGCATCTCGCCGCAAATCTCTCGGAAGCCCATGAGATGTCGAAAAAGCAGACCGAGGCGGTCCTCGGCGACCTGGTCGGCTTGGTGACCAAGCACCTCAAGAAGGGCGACCGCATCCGCATTGGCGGCCTCGGCATCCTGGTGGTGCGCAAGCGCGCCGCCCGCATGGGGCGCAATCCGGCAACCGGCGAACCGATCCAGATCAAGGCCAGCAAGAAGGTGGCCTTCCGCGCCGCCAAGGAACTCAAAGAGTCGGTCTAACGCGCCGCTACCTTTGTTTGACGACAGATGACCGACGACAGACGACGGAGGATTCTTGCGTCCTCCGTCGGCTGTAGTTCTTCCATCGTCTGCAGTCTGGTTTGACGCAACGGCGGTTTGCGGCGTCGCCCCGCGAGCCGACGCGGATGTGGCGTGCCATCCGAAGCGCCGCAAACGCGAAGGCTGGTGGGCGGTGACGGACTCGAACCGCCGACATCCTGCGTGTAAAGCAGGCGCTCTACCAACTGAGCTAACCGCCCACGCGTCACCTTTATCGCCGCGTGTGGTGGCGAGGCAAGCGCGCAGTCCCGGGGTATCCTACTGCTGGCGAAGGCCGAGCGTCTTCACCAGTCCTTCCATCGTCGCGACCTCCTCGACCATCAGCGTCCGCATCTCGTCGGACGTGCTGGTGGCGATCAATGTGCCGTTCTCCGCCAGACGCTTCTGCAGTTCCGGATCGCGCGAGGCCTTGACGAATTCGTCGCGCAGCTTCTGCACGATCGCGGGCGGCGTTCCGGCCGGCGCCGCCACGCCGAACCAGTTCGCTACTTTTTCCTTGCCGTAGCCGATCTCCGCCAGGACCGGCACGTCGGGAAGCCCCGACCAACGCGCTTCGCTGTCGAGCGCCAGCGCGCGCAGCTTCTTGTCGACCAGAAAAGCGCGCGAGGTCGACAGGGTTGCGACCGCGAAATCGACGCGGCCCGTCAGCACGTCGGCCATCATCGGCGCACCGCCGCGATAGTGGATCGACTGCAACGGCGCCTTGGCCGCGAGCGCAACCCGCGCGCCCAGGAGATGCGAGGGCGATCCCAGGCCCGGCGTTCCCATCGAGAGGCCGCCGGCCCGTTTGCGTCCGAGTTCGAACAACGCCTCCAGCGTCTCGGCCGGACTGTCGGGCGGGACCACGAAAGCGACCACGCTGTTGAACAGCACCGTGATGAAGGAAAAGCCTTTGACGGGATCGTATGGCGCCGACCCCATGGCCGCCACGGTAGCGTGCTGCGAACCGGAGAACACCAGCAGCATGGTGCCGTCCGGGGGCGCATTCTGCACCGCGGCCGCGGCGAGCGCGCCGGCGGCGGCTGGACGATTCTCGATCGTGATGCGCTGGCCGGTGCTTCTGGACACCGCCTCGGCGTAAAGCCGCGCGGTGACATCGGTAATGCCGCCGGGCGCCAGCCCCACCATGATGGTGATGGGCTTGCTCGGGACATCATCGCCGTGGGCGGCGGAAAGAGCGGCGCACGCGACAGCGGCGACCGTGAGCACGACGCCAACGACACCCCGCATGATCCGCTCCTCGGACGATCACAAGCCTGCACGCGCGAGTTGCGCGAGCTCGGAAAAAAGGCGGCGCCGCAAAGGCACCGCCATGACCTTAGCCCAGTGCCGCCTGCGCGGAAATCAGGTTGCCGCTCGTCTTGCAATCCTGGTCGCGCGGAAACCGGCGGCGGCGGACGCCTTCTCGCACATGTACGCGCCGGTCCTGGTCTTGCCGTAACTGCGGCTGCCGCTGCTGTGATAGACCTTGGATGTCGAATTCACCCACACGACGACGTCGCTCGGGCAGCTGGTCTTGGCCTCGGCTTCGGTCGCGTACTGGTCCTTGCCCGCCGGCGTCGCCGCTGCGCGCACGGCAGCCGGCACGCCGCGACACTCGGCCACGAATAGACGCTTGGTCTTGCCGCTCGCCTGGATGGCCGCCTTGTCGGCAGTCCATTCGTCATTGCATTGCTTGGCTGTCTTCTGCTGTGCGACCGCGGATTGAGACAGAGCCAGCAGTCCCACCAATGCCGCACATGCAGCAGTGAAGGTCGGTTTCATCACACATCTCTCCGGAAAAGTTTCGCCAGATACCCGGAGCCCAACAGCCCGGGCGTCAGCGAAAACGCACTGCCGCGCCCGAAAGCTGCAGTTGACGCGCAACTCCGACCGGCAGCGGCTCATGTTCCCTCTTTGTCCACACAATGTCAAGAACAAAGCAAGAACATGATCTCCAAGAGACGAGTCCAAGGAAAACGGCGGCGCCTCGCAGCGTCGCCGTAGAAGGTTTTCGAGCGCCTGGACCGATCAGTGCGCGGTAAGCACCGAAGAATCGGTCTCGACCGCCGGCTCGGTGGTGACCGACGTTTCCGTCGGCTTGGCCTTCTCTTCGTCCCACTCGATCGGTTCGGGCTTCCGCGTAAGAGCGCGCGCGAGCACCTCGTCCATGCGCGAGACCGGAAGGATTTCGAGACCCTTCTTGATGCTCTCGCTGATCTCCACGAGGTCTTTGGCGTTCTCCTCCGGGATCAGCACCGTCTTCATGCCGCCGCGCGAGGCCGCGAGCAGCTTCTCCTTCAGGCCGCCAATCGGCAGCACGCGGCCACGCAAGGTGATCTCGCCGGTCATCGCGACATCGCGGCGCACGGGGATGCCGGTCATCACCGACACGATCGCGGTCACCATCGCAACACCTGCCGACGGGCCGTCCTTCGGGGTTGCCCCCTCCGGCACGTGCACGTGGATGTCCTTCTTATCGAACCTCGGCGGCTCGATACCGAAGGCGACCGCACGCATGCGCACGTAGGACGCAGCAGCCGAGATCGACTCCTTCATCACGTCACGCAGGTTGCCGGTGACGGTCATCTTGCCCTTGCCCGGCATCATGGCCGCTTCGATGGTGAGCAGTTCCCCACCCACATCGGTCCACGCCAACCCGGTCACGACGCCGACCTGGTCCTCGTCCTCGACCTCGCCATAGCGGTACTTCGGCACGCCGAGATAGTCCGACACGGTTTTCGCCTCGACCGTGATCGACTTCTTCTTCGTCAGCGTCAGTTCCTTGACCGCCTTGCGGATGAGGGTTGAGAGCTCGCGCTCGAGGTTGCGCACGCCCGCTTCCCGCGTGTAACGGCGGATCAGGAGCAGCAGCCCCTCGTCGTCGATCGACCATTCCTTGAGGTCGAGGCCGTGCTTGGCGACCGCATGCGGGATCAAATGCTTGCGCGCGATCTCGACCTTCTCGTCCTCGGTGTAGCCGGCGATCCGGATGATCTCCATACGGTCCATCAGGGGCGGCGGGATATTCAATGTGTTCGCCGTCGTGATGAACATGACATTGGAGAGATCGTAGTCGACCTCGAGATAGTGGTCGTTGAAGGTATGGTTCTGCTCGGGATCGAGCACTTCAAGCAGGGCCGAAGACGGATCGCCGCGGAAATCCGCGCCCATCTTGTCGACCTCGTCCAGCAAGAAAAGCGGGTTCGACGACTTCGCCTTACGCATCGATTGGATGACCTTGCCGGGCATCGAACCGATATAGGTGCGCCGGTGGCCGCGAATCTCGGCCTCGTCACGCACGCCGCCGAGCGACACACGCACGAAGTCGCGGCCGGTCGCGCGGGCGATGGACTTTCCGAGCGAGGTCTTGCCGACGCCGGGCGGGCCCACGAGGCAAAGGATCGGGCCGGTCAGCTTGTTGGCCCGCTGCTGAACGGCGAGATACTCGACGATCCGCTCCTTCACTTTCTCCAGGCCGAAGTGGTCGGCGTCGAGGATCTCCTGGGCAAGCGCCAAGTCCTTCTTGACCTTGCTCTTCTTGTTCCATGGGATCGAAAGCAGCCAGTCGAGATAGTTGCGCACCACCGTTGCCTCTGCGGACATCGGCGACATCTGGCGCAGCTTCTTGAGCTCGTGGGTGGCCTTTTCCCGCGCCTCCTTCGAGAGCTTGGTCTTCTTGATCTTGTCTTCGATCTCGGCGAGCTCGTCCTTGCCTTCCTCGTCGCCGAGCTCCTTCTGGATCGCCTTCATCTGCTCGTTGAGGTAATATTCGCGCTGGGTCTTCTCCATCTGGCGCTTGACGCGCGTGCGGATGCGTTTCTCGACCTGCAGCACGGAGATTTCGCTCTCCATCAGGCCGAGCACTTTCTCCAGCCGCTCGGTGACGGACGGCGTCTCCAGAATCACCTGCTTGTCGGGAATCTTGACCGCGAGATGCGAGGCCACGGTGTCGGCGAGCTTGGCATAGTCCTCGATCTGCTGGACCACGCCGACCACTTCCGGCGACACCTTCTTGTTAAGCTTCACATAGTTCTCGAACTCGTTGATGACGGAGCGCGCAAGCGCCTCGGCCTCGACCTGCTCGCCGCTGGCGTCCGCAAGCACGACGGCGTCGGCTTCATAGTATTCGGCGCGGTCGGTGTAGCGCTCGACCTTGGCGCGGGCAGCGCCCTCGACCAGCACCTTGACGGTGCCGTCGGGCAGCTTGAGCAGCTGCAGCACGCTCGCAAGCGTGCCGATCTCGAAGATGGCACCCGTCGCCGGGTCATCGTCGGACGCGTTCTTCTGGGTTGCGAGCAGAATGAAGGTATCGGAACGCATCACCTCTTCGAGCGCCTTGATCGACTTTTCGCGTCCAACGAAAAGCGGAACGATCATGTGCGGGAAGACGACGATGTCGCGCAGCGGCAATACCGGATAAGCGCGCGTTTCGCCGGGGATCAGTGGCGGCTTTGGCTTTGCGCTAGTCATGGCCCGAGGTCCTTGTTGTTGTGCCCCCCGCCCGTCACCCGCGGCTGTGCGGCATCACGGTCGAGTGCAGAGGTGGGCCGGGAAGGGAGCACGGCTCGCCCTGGTAGTGGGGCACCGTGCGCCACAGGGTGGGTACGAAACCCTCCCCGGAGAATTTCGAAGCGATACTTCGTACGCTTTTTCGTTCGCACAATACGTGGCGACGGGCCGGGCCGGTGTCAAGTAAGCCCGAAAATTCAAGCAAATAGCCGATTTGCAGCCGCCTATGGGACGCATCTCGACCGAATCGAAAGCCGTCGCCGCCCGCCCCGGTTGCGGTGCACTCAAGCGCTCGCGTCGCCGGTCCGGTCCGCCCGGTCGGCGTAGATGTAAAGCGGCCGTGCGGTGCCCTCGACGACTTCTCGCGAGATCACGACCTCCTCTACCCCTTCGAGGCTCGGCAGGTCGAACATGGTGTCGAGCAGGATGCCCTCCATGATCGAGCGCAGGCCCCGCGCGCCGGTCTTGCGGTCGATGGCCTTGCGGGCGATCGCGCCCAAGGCCTCTTCCGCCAGCGTGAGATCGATCGATTCCATCTCGAACAAGCGCTGATACTGCTTGACCAGCGCGTTCTTGGGCTGGGTGAGAATGAGCTTCAGCGACGGCTCGTCCAGATCCTCGAGCGTGGCGACGACGGGCAGTCGGCCGACGAATTCGGGAATGAGGCCATACTTCAAGAGATCCTCGGGCTCGACCTCGCGGAAGATCTCGCCGGCTTTGCGGTCCTCAGGTGCCAGCACCTTGGCGCCGAAGCCGATCGAGGTCGAGCGGCCGCGGGCGGAGATGATCTTCTCGAGCCCGGCGAACGCGCCGCCGCAAACGAACAGGATGTTGGTGGTATCGACCTGCAGGAACTCCTGCTGCGGGTGCTTGCGTCCGCCCTGCGGCGGCACCGACGCGATGGTGCCTTCCATGATCTTGAGCAGCGCCTGCTGCACGCCCTCGCCCGAGACATCGCGGGTGATCGACGGGTTGTCGGACTTACGGCTGATCTTGTCGATTTCGTCGATATATACGATGCCGCGCTGCGCGCGCTCGACATTGTAGTCGGCCGATTGCAGCAGCTTGAGGATGATGTTCTCGACATCCTCGCCGACGTAACCCGCTTCGGTGAGCGTCGTCGCATCCGCCATGGTGAAGGGCACATCGAGGATGCGCGCCAGCGTTTGCGCCAACAGCGTCTTGCCCGAGCCGGTCGGTCCGATCAGCAGGATGTTGGACTTCGCGAGTTCGACATCGTTGTGCTTGGTCTGATGGTTGAGCCGCTTGTAGTGATTGTGAACGGCGACCGAGAGCACCTTCTTGGCGTGATCCTGACCGATCACGTAGTCATCGAGAACCTTGCGGATCTCCTTGGGCGTGGGGATGCCGTCGCGCGACTTCACCAGCGAGGATTTGTTCTCCTCGCGAATGATATCCATGCACAGTTCGACGCACTCGTCGCAGATGAACACGGTCGGTCCGGCAATGAGCTTGCGAACCTCATGCTGGCTCTTGCCGCAGAACGAACAGTAGAGGGTGTTCTTGGAATCACTACTGCCGACCTTGCTCATTCCGTCTCTCCGTCGGCCGGCTGCCGCCCGGCCACACCGGTCGCACTGCAGCAAACCATAACAGCGGGGGTTCTAACAGTCCGTATCACCAATGCCGCACATCTCCTGGTCTTGGTCCATCCCCGCTACCAGCCCTAGCGAACCACGGTAGTGTGGGGATAATCAAGAATTTGTTAATGATGAAAATTCAAGCGCATGGCGACTTTTTGACCGTTTCCAAGCTGGGCAGCGGCGCCGCAGGGGAAGAAAAGGGCGGCGGTCGTCACCCCTCACATCTTTGAGACGTCCTCGGGTCGTTTGGCGATGACCTTGTCGACCACCCCCCATTCCACGGCCATCTCACCCGTCAAGAAGTAGTCGCGCTCGAGCGCGTCCTCGATCTTCTTCAGCGGTTGGCCGGTATGCTTGACGTAGATCTCGTTCAGCCGCTTCTTCAGGTTCAGGATTTCCTGGGCGTGCAGCATGATGTCGGTCGCCTGGCCCTGAAAGCCGCCGGACGGCTGATGCAGCATGATGCGGGAATTGGGGAGCGCAAAGCGCATGTCCTTGTGCCCGGCGGCGAGCAGGAGCGAGCCCATCGAGGCGGCCTGGCCCACGCACAAGGTCGACACCGCGGGCCGCACGAATTGCATCGTGTCGTAGATCGCGAGCCCGGACGTCACCACTCCGCCCGGCGAGTTGATGTACATCGCGATCTCTTTCTTCGGGTTGTCCGCTTCCAGAAACAGCAACTGGGCCACCACCAGGGTCGACATCACGTCCTCGACCGGGCCGCTGATGAAGATGATGCGCTCCTTGAGCAGGCGCGAGAAAATATCGTAGGCGCGCTCGCCGCGGTTGGTCTGTTCGACCACCATCGGGACGAGGGTGTTCATGTAGGTGTCGCGGGGATCACGCATGGGTCAGCCTATCTCGGTCAGCGGGTGGCGGGGACGGAGAACTTCCGTCCGCTTCCAGAACCGCGACGCATGTCTTGATGCACTCGTCACAGATATACACGGACGGACCAGCCACAAGCCGCTCGACCTGGTCGCCGGTTCGGCCGCAGAAGGAGCAGCGCAGTCCCGATCGCGCGCGCAGCCAGTGCGCCAGCCTCCCGAGCTTCGCCATCCGTCCCATATCCTTTATCCACGATTCGCGCGGGCAAAACAGCCCGCGCGCATTTTCGAGGACCGCCGCACCCCGCAAACACGACGCCGAAAACACGCAGGCCCGGCCGTGCCGGGCGGTGCCGACGCTAGCTGGCTGCGCTCTTCTCGTCCTCGTCCTCCTTGAGGAGCTCCTCGCGCGAGACCTGCTTCTCGCTCACGGTGGCCAATTCGAGCAGGAAATCGACCACTTTCTCCTCGAAGATGGGCGCCCGTATCGATGCCAGCGCGCCGGGATTCTTTTGATAGAACTCCCACACCTCCTGCTCGCGTCCGGGCACCTGGCGCGCGCGCTCCACGATGGCGCGCGTGATCTCCTCGTCGGTCACCGCGATCTTGTTTCGCTCGCCGATCTCGGCCAGCACGAGACCGAGCCGAACCCGTCGCTCGGCGATGCCGCGGTACTCTTCCCGCGCCTTCTCTTCGGTCGTGCCCTCGTCGGCGAAGCTGCGGCCCTGGGCCTTGAGATCGCTGTCGACCGCGTTCCAGACGTTCTTGAACTCCTCCTCGGCCAGGGTCGGAGGAAGCGCGAATTTATGCATCTCGTCGAGCTTATCAAGAAGCTGGCGTTTGACCCGCTGGCGGCTGAGCCCGGTGTGCTCCTGCTGCAGTCGTCCTTTGACGGCCTCCTTGAGCTTGTCGAGCGATTCCAGACCGAGCTGCTTGGCAAAGGCGTCGTCGACGGCAACCGTGCCCGGCGCCTCGACTGTCTTCGCCGTCACCTTGAACTCGGCGTCTTTGCCGGCAAGGTGCTCGTTCGTGTAATTGCTGGGAAAGGTGACCTTCACCTGCCGCGTTTCGCCCGCGGTCATGCCGATCAGCTGATCCTCGAAACCTGGAATGAAGGTCCCGGACCCGACATTGACACCGACATCGCCGCCGGTGCCGCCCTCGAACGGCACGCCGTCGAGCGTGCCGGTGAAGTCGATGACGACCCGATCGCCCTTTTCGACTTTGCCCCCCTCCCCTTTGGCCGCAAACGGCCGGTTTTGCTCGGCGATCCTGTCGAGCGCTTCGCTGACCTGCGCGTCGGTTACGTCCGCCACCGGACGCTCGAGCTTGATGCCCTTGAAATCGGCGAGCTCGATCTTCGGCAGGACCTCGACCGCCAGCGTATAGGCGAGGTCGGACTGCCCGCCGATGACCTTGGCAACCTCGGTCTCCTCGTTCGGGATCGTGACCTTGGGTTCCATGGCGAGCTTGAGACCATGATCGGTGACGACCTTGGCGTTGAGCTCGCGAATCAGCGCCTCGATGGTCTCGGCCATCACGGCCTTGCCGTAGATCTTTCTGAGGTGCGCCATCGGCACCTTGCCCGGCCGGAAGCCGCGCAACTGCACCTTGTCCTTGAGTTCGCCCAGGCGTTCGGTGAGCCGCGCCTCGAGATCGGCGGCCGGCACCTGGATCTGGAACTCGCGCTTGAGGCCGTCGGAGAGCGTTTCTGTGATTTCCATGATGACAATCTACATGTTCTGGCCGCGACCGCGGCGGCGATGCCTTGGACTTGATCTTCTCCCGAGATGCCTTTGATCCGGCGTGGTGCGGGCGGAGGGACTCGAACCCCCACGACTTTCGCCACGGGAACCTAAATCCCGCGCGTCTACCAGTTCCGCCACGCCCGCAAAAGGGCACCTTCAGCGCTCAACCGGTATCGAGTTTAGCCGATATCGGCGCATGAATGCGCGCAAATCGGCTAGAGCCGACATGCGTCGCGGCCGAGCGGCGCGGCTTATATCACGCCCAAAACACGCGGCACACGACAAAAATGGCTCCCGGGAGAACGTCTCACTCCCGGCCTCAGGGCAACCACAAGGTCGCATGCTGCCGCGGCATCGCCGTGATATATCCGGCTGCGGGGCTGCCCTCCGGCGCCATCCGCGAGCCGCGCAACTGCACGTTAGAACCCGTATATACGAGAACCGCACATGATCAGAACGAGGACGCCTCGCTGGTGGCTGGCCATCGCGTTGACCAGCTTTGCCTGCACCTGGACCTCCGCATGGGCGCAAGCGCCCGCGCCATCCTCCACGCCGGCCTGGCCGAGCAAGCCGATCCGGCTGATCGTCCCGTTGACCCCCGGCAGCGCCACCGATGTGATGGCGCGGGTGGTGATGGACCAGGTCTCGGCGCAGCTCGGTCAGCCCGTGATCGTCGAAAACCGTCCCGGCGCCGGCAACACCATCGGCATGGGCGCGGTCGCCAAGGCCGAGCCCGACGGCTACACCATTCTCGCCAACTCCTCGACCCACACCGTGACCCCGGCGACCCGCTCGAATCTGGGGTTCGAGATGACCGATCTCGCGGCCATCGTCCCGCTCGGCAACATGCCTGTCGTGATGGTGTTCAATCCGTCGAAGGGCTACAAAAAGCTCAGCGACTTCGTCGCGGCGGCGAAGGCAAAGCCCGGCTCGGTCAACTACGCGTCGGCGGGCGCCGGCAATTCATCGCATCTCAACGGCGAGCGATTTCGCCTCGCCGCCGGCTTCGAGGCGGTGCATCTGCCGTTCAAGGGCGCGCCGGAAGCGATGACCGAAGTTCTCGCCGGGCGCGCCGACTTCTACTTCGCGCCGCTGGTGAACGCGCTGCCGCTGCTCAAGGACGGCCAGCTGCAGGCGCTGGCCGTGAGCGGCTCGGCGCGCGCCTCGACCTTGCCAGACGTGCCCACCACGGTCGAAGCCGGTTATCCGAACTCGGAATACAATTTCTGGGCCGGCGTGTTCCTGCCGGCAAAAACACCCGCCGACATCCGCGCCAGGCTCTACGCGGAAACCGCGAAGGCCCTGCAGCATCCGGCGATCCGTGAAAAGCTCGGCGGCCTCGGCGCCGACCCGATGCCGCTGACCTCGGCGCAATTCGAGACCCTGGTAAAGAGCGAGATCGAAACCAACACCCAGCTGGTCAAGGCCGCCGGCATCAAGGTGAATTGAGCCGAGCCGCCAACCGATGACAGCGCGCGCGCGACCGGTGTCGCGCCGATGGTTCATCGGCGCCGGGGCGGTGATCGCCTGTTCCGGCCTGCCGCCCGCGCACAGGCGCAAACCGCCACCGACGGTTTCCGCGTGCTGCGCGCCGGCGGGCTGCAATCGGCAGGCTTCGGCTATGACGGCATGGTGCCGGGGCCGGCCTTGCGCGTCGGGCGCGGCGAAGAGCTGCGCGTGCGGCTGGTCAACGATCTGGCCACGCCCACCACCGTGCATTGGCACGGCATCCGGTTGCCCAATGCCATGGACGGTGTGCCGGCGCTGACCCAGCCAGCCGTGGCACCCGGCGCAAGCTTCGATTACCGCTTTCGGCCGCCCGACGCCGGCACGTTCTGGTACCACGCCTACGTTGCCGACCAGACCGATCGGGGTCTCGCCGGCGCACTCATCGTCGAGGACGCGCAGCCGGTCGACGTCGATCGCGACATTGCGCTCGTTCTCACGACCGCGCCGGCGGCCGACGGCCCTCCAGTTCTCGTCAACGGATCGCGGCGTCCGGACATCGCCGTGAAAACCGGTGAGCGCTTGCGGCTGCGGATCATCAACGCCACCACATCGCGCGGCCTCTTCCTCAAGCTCGCGGGCCACGCCGTGCGGGTGATGGCGATCGACGGCCAGCCGGCGGAACCGTTTCTGGCGCGCGACAGCCGCGTCGGGCTCGGACCCGGCAACCGGATCGATCTTTTCATCGATACCATCGGCGATGCCGGGGCAATGGCGCCACTGCTCGCCGGCCCGCTGGCTGGTGCGGGCGAGGAGCAACCGATCGCGCGGCTGGTTTACGCGGCCGGTGGCGCCGCTCGCATCGGGCGTCGATCGGAGCCTCTCCCGCTGCCGCCCAATCCCCTGCCCGCGCACATCGATCTCAGGAACTCGCTCAAGGCCGAGCTGATGCTCGCGAACGCCAAGCCGCTGGACCCGGCCGGGCCGCCGCTCTTTACCGTCAAGCGCGGGCGCGCCGTCACCCTCGCGATCCGCAACACCAGCGGCCATCCGCATGTCATGCACCTGCACGGCCACAGCGCGCGTGTGCTCGACCGGCTCGACGATGGTTGGAAGCCGTTCTGGATGGACACGCTGGTCGTCGGCGATCAGATCGAGCGGATTGCCTTTGTCGCCGACAATCCGGGAAAATGGCTGATCAGGTGCACAATGCTCGAGCGTCGAGACGCCGATACGGCGGCCTGGTTCGCGGTGAGCTGACCAGCGCCCGCCGGCGCGCCGCTGAGCGGGCAAGGTCGGCACGCGGGCGGAAGAAACGGGAGGAAAGCAACATGAAAACGATTCCGATCGGACGCCTCAAGGGCATCGCATTGATGCTCGCCGGCGTTCTTCTCGCCAGCGCGCCCGCGGCGGCGCAGGCGCCGGCCGCGACCGACGTGACGTTCAGGCAGGTCGCGCCCGACCTCTACTTCCTGTTCGAGTTCACCTCGTCGAATGCGGTCGTCCTCACGACCGATGAGGGCGTGCTCGTGATCGACACGCGCCAGCATCCGCGCGATGGCCAGGATCTCGTCGATCGCATCCGCAAGCTCACGGACAAGCCGATCAAATGGGTGATCAACAGCCATTTCCACGGCGACCATCATTTCGGCAACCCGGCGTTCAAGGCGCTGGGCGCCACGTTCGTCGCGCAGAAGGAAACCGCGCGTCTCATGGAGAAGGTGCAGCCGAAGGAGATCGCCAGGCGCGGCAATTTCTTCAAGAGCCGCGGCTTCGATCCGGGCGAGGTCAAGCTCATCCTGCCCGACGTCACGTTCGACAACGAGATGACCATCAGGCTCGGCGGGCGCGAGGTCCGCCTCGCCTATCTCGGTCCCGGTCAGCAGGCCGGCGATACGTTCGTCTTCTTTCCGCACGCGCGCATGGTGTTCACGACCGGCATGTTCGGACCGCGCAGCATGCCGAACATGGCGTTCACGCCGTCGGTCGAGAACTGGCTCAAGCTGCTCGATCAGCTCGCCGCGATGGACGTGGACAAGATTCTTCCGGCCCACGGCGACGTGTCGACCAGCAAGGACGTCAAGGAACTGGCCGCCATGGTGGCGGACGAATATGCGACGGTGCAGGACGCGATCGCCAAGGGCACGTCGCTGGAAGATGCGCTGCAGACGGTGAAGCTGCCGCAGTACAAGGATTGGCGTAACTACAACCGGCTCGACGGCGAAATCCGGGCGCTCTACGAACTGATCCGCACCGGCAAGCGCAGCTATTTCGACTAATCGCCGCCGGGCTCGGCGTTGCGCTTTTGCAACGTGGCTTCGTTTGGCCAAAACATTTGGCCAGCCGGAGCGCAATCTCACGATGTCAAACAGCGCAGTGTTCTTCGTTCCCGCGGCGCGTGTCTGCGCTCGAGTTTGTCTTTAATCTTTCTCTTCGCACCCGGCCCTGAACCGAGGGGCGGGCGGAGCGCCGACAGGCGCACTTGTGTTGTTGTCGCGCGTGCGAGGCGCGACTTCCGCGCTCAGTGAGGCGCGGCGCGTCCCATGACGCGGGACGCTCGCCTCTCGGCGCTCCACCGTAGCAATGGTACAGCGAAGATTATGCAATTATATCAATGCTTAACGCCGCCAGTGTCCCAATAGTGTCCCGAAGAGCGCTTGGGGCCTGTGCACATTGGTTTTCCAAGGCGCGCTGATTCCGGCATCAAGGCCATTGAGTGAAGGCTGCGACCAAAGCTATCGTCATCCAAAGCTATCGTCATAATGGGTGTCTCTGACACCCTCTTGAAAGGCCTAACCTTAGCCCCGCTCCGGCGGGGCTTTTCTGTGCGCTGGGTCCTACCTGCCGGGCCTCGAAACTCACCAGCGGGCTTCCCTAAGTCAGGTCAGGTCGATCACCTTCGGGATCGTGCGCGGGCGCCGATTGGAATCTTCTAATTTCCGACTATGCATGGGTACAGCTAATCGGGCATAAGAGTTCCTTGATTTCCACCTCAAAGGGACTACGCTGGTAGTTGCAGTCTACCAGAGATGGTCAACTCCCTTCCTTGAACCCCGCTCGCTGCGGGGTTTTTTTCTATTCCGCTAGTCGATCTAAGCCATTTCCAGAGCGACTGTTTCTGGGGTTTTTGGTCGGTCAGTTACGACTGGGGGTGGGTTCTTGAACTTGGGCCTCCGGCCAACGAATTCCGAAGTTCCCTGTCGTCGTGCGGGCCGCTCCTGGGCAAGCTCGGGCGGCTTCCTTCATTTCCACCACGTTCTCCTTGTAGACGCCGGGACTTAGGCCGGTCGGACGCATCTTGAGGGCCATGTGGATCGGTGCCTTAAATTTGCGTGTAGTGCGTCGTTTTTGCGCTTGACGGTTGAATTGCGTCGCCAATAAATTGATGCCCCATAACAAAAAGAATTGGAACATCATAGCCGATCAAAGAGGGTCTACATGCGCCAATTCTTGGCAGTGTTCTTTTTGGCTGGCCTGTCCGTTGCTTATGCCGAGCCTTGTCGCGCCGGCGGCGATTGGCCCGATGGGCCAAACAAAGCGTGGTTCGATCGGCTGCAACGCCCCGATAACAACAAGAACCCTTACAGAGCGATCGATCCGAAGTCGCTTTTTTGCTGCGGTGTTGCTGACACCGTGAAGACAAAGTTCAAGGTAGAGGCAGGAGACGAAAGGTATCCAGAAGACCGTTGGTATGCCTGGCTAAACGATCAGTGGACACCTATCCCACCTGAGAAAATCGTGCAGGACCATGCGCCCGACGGGCAGCCGTATCTGTTCCTACTTGCCGGCACCATTCAATGCTTTGTGCCGCCGAAAGGGGGGCTCTGACGATGCGCGCAGCGTTATTACTGGCTATGTTTCTCTCGCCAACAGTCGCGCTTGCCGGTGACGATGCTTGGCCAGATAGCCCCAACAAGCTTTGGTTTGAGAATTTACAGCGACCCGATAACCACAAGCGTCCTTATCAAGACAAACACACGAAGTCATGCTGTGGTCCGGGCGACGTGGTGAAAACCAAATTCCGCGTCGTCCCCGCTGACAGTTCATATCCGCAAGACGCCTGGTTCGCTTGGCTCAGGGAGGAGTGGGTTCGCATCCCCGATGACAAGATCGTCCCCGACCATGCGCCGGACGGCAATGCCTACCTGTTCGTCATGTACGTCGGCAGCAAGCATGATTTGTCCTCACCCGGCTTCGACGAAATAATCTGCTTCGTCCGGCCCAAGGGTGGGCTGTGATGCGCGCGCTGATCATCGCGGCGATCCTGTTCGTGCCTACGTCCGCGTGCGCGTTGGACACCGGCGCGCGCTTGCCGATCAAATACGGCGAAATATTTATGGTCCGCAACGATGGCGGCATCAAAAACTGGACCACTCATTTCCCGTATGGCTCGATCTGTCATCTGAAATGGCGATTGCCGATGTGGCTGGTCGTCAAGCGCATCGTCGGTGATAGCGTGCTCTTGACGGTCGATCTCAACAACCAGATGGCAGAGCTTAGTTGCCCGCACGGCACCGAGACGAGCATGTCATACGCGCAGGCGCGCAAGCGATACGAAGACTATGTGCGCACCCTCGATGACAAGGTCTTTTCTGATCTCAACGTTGGGAACTAATGATGCGTGCGCTGGTCGTCGCAGCATCGCTGCTCGTGCCCGTGCCCGTGTGTGCATTGGAGAGATCGGTGCGCGCTTGCCAACGCGATACGGTGAGGTGATCGTGGTCAAGAACGATGGCGGTGTCAAAAATTGGACCACCTATTTTCCGTATGGCTCGATTTGCCACACCGATCTTAATCTAAAGACGTGGCTGATCGTGAAGCGAATCGTCGGCGAGCAGCGCTCTTGGTGGTCGATTTCGGCGTCGAGATCACGCGGCTTAGTTGCCCGCACGACACAGAGACGAACATGCCGTATGCCCAGGCGCGCACGCGATACGAAGGCTATGTGCGCGCTCTCGATGACAAGTTCTTTTCCGATCTCAACGGAGGGAATTGATGGCGTACCGGGCTTGCGCTCGCTGCAACGACGCTGGTCGCCTCGCCCGCATTCGTAGCCAACGAGGAATGGCCGGGTGGCCCGAAAAACGAATTCTTTCGCGTGCTGGGAAGAGGATGGGCAAAGGACAGACGCGAGCAAGCCGCGTCAACCGTGACCGGGCGTCGCCGGTTGCGTCAGGGAAGGGTCGCCCTTTTTGTGCCAGGGGCGTCCAATGTAATGGCCACACGCCCACGGGAGGAAAATCAGATGAAGCTGAAACTCGCATTCGCGATGCTGCTCGGTGCGGCATCGTACGCTTGGGGGGCTCGGCCGAACCTGGAATGGCAATGGTCTGCCCACCACGGGCAAGATACTTGGCGCCGAATTGTGCAAATGTTGGATTGATTTCATCGGCAGGTGCCGATGATGTATGTTTGGTTCGGATTCGGTGCACGCAACAGCCTCCGTGAGGAGACCATAAACCCGCGCAGTTCGCACAACCCTAGGAGCTAAACAATGATGATCAGCCGCGTATCTCTGCTTGTGTCCTGTGTCGCGCTCTTTGCAGCGGTCTCGGGTGTGAACGCGCAAAATTTCCCAGCAGAAGGACCTCTGTCGGTCAGTTTCACAGCCACACAAATCCCCCCCGCAAAACCGATGGCGATCGGGCCTGGGAAGGAGTTTGTCGTACTCAACATGGCTATGACAGCGTCAAACGATACCGGCAATCCGGTTCTGCACAAGATGGGCGGGCGCTGCCAATTTGCTCGAACCGTAGATACTTCGGCCAAGACCACCGAACAGCACGGTTTTTGCACCTACGCTGACAGCGACGGAGATCAAATCTTCGAGCAATGCGACTTCCTTCCCGGTGCGCCCAACAACTGTAAGCTCACTGGCGGCACAGGCAAATTCGAAGGCTTGGAGGCTTCCATCGTAATCACTGCGGCACCTGTAAAGAACAACTATGATGGTATTGCTCAGATTGTCGGGCAGAAGAAAGGTTCCTACAAAATCGTCAAAAAAACACAGTGAAGAATCTTCGCCTGCCCAACCGCACCTCGGCGCCACGGTATTTTCACCGGCGGTGCTCCCGTGACTTTTAGGGGCCACCCATCCTGTCTCCTCCTCGGGCGGCCCTTTTTTCATGCGCCGGGTGGCGATCTCCCTGGTGGCAGCGGGCGGCGGTGCCTCATTGGAATATCCAACCCGGCGCCGGCCGCTTTTGTGGACCATTCAAAGGTGCTGCCCGCGCTCATGCGGCGGGCGCATGCAAGCGCTCGTAGGATGAACTTATTCAAAGGAAACGCGCCCGGAGGATGAAATGGCTCAGCGAAAATCGCTTAACGTGAACGGCAAGGCGATTCGGATCGTCATCGACGACCCCGACATGCCACTGCTTTATGCGCTGCGTGACAACCTCGCGCTGCATGGACCGCGCTTCGGCTGCGGGCTCGCGCAATGTGGCGCCTGCACGGTCCACATCGACGGCGAGGCGGTGCGCTCGTGCGTCACCCCACTGTCGTCAATCACCGCCCGACAGAAGGTCGTGACACTGGAGGGCCTCGGCACGCCGCAGCGGCTGCATCCGATGCAGCGTGCCTTTATCGAGGAGCAAGCGGTGCAATGCGGCTATTGCATCAATGGCATGATTATGGAGTCCGTTGCGTTCCTGACGAAGAACAAGAAACCGACCGAGGCGCAAGTTAAGGAAGCGCTCGCCAAGAACCTGTGCCGCTGCGGGACGCATGCCCGCATCGTCAAGGCGGTCATGCGCGCGGCCAGCGCGTAGGGAGGCATCCATGAGCATTCATACTTCCCGACGCGACGTGCTCAAGGGCGGCGGCGCCCTGGTCGTCAGCTTCTCGCTTGCGGGCGCTCCCCGTGAGGCAATCGCACAAGGTGCGAAACCGTTCACAACCACCGAGGTCAACTCCTTCCTTGCGATCGATGCCAAGGGCATGGTGACGGTCTATTCCGGCAAGGTCGACCTCGGCACCGGCATCGCGACTGCGCTGCCGCAGATGGTCGCCGAGGAACTCGACGTGCCGCTGCCCATGATCAAGCTCATCCAAGGTGACACTGCACTCACGCCCGACCAGGGCACGACCTGGGGCAGCCTCTCCATCCAAATCGGAGGCATGCAGCTGCGCAACGCCGCGGCGACGGCCAAGGCCGCGCTTCTCGACGAAGCGGCCAAGCGCCTTGGCGCCAAGAAGGAGGAACTGCGGGTCGCCGACGAAGTCGTCAGTGCCGGCAACAAACGCATCAGCTACGGCGAGCTGATCGGGGGCAAGTCGTTCGCGCTCAAGCTCGACCACAGCAAACCCGCCACCGGCAAGGACCCCAAGGACTACAAGATCGTCGGCAAGGCGGTGCCACGAGTCGATATCCCGGACAAAGTGACGGGACGTTTCACCTACATGCAGGACTTCCGCGTGCCCGGCATGCTGCACGGCCGCGTCATCCGCCCACCGGCGATCGGCGCCAAGCTCGAAAGCGTCGATGGGGCTTCGATCGAGGACATCGCCGGCGTGGTCAAGGTCGTGCTCCAGGGCAATTTCATCGGCGTCGTTGCCGAGAGCGAGTGGGGCGCGATCAAGGCGGCGCAGAAGCTCAAGGCGGTATGGTCGAAGTCGGAGACGCTGCCAGAGGCGGCGGAGCTATGGGACTTTGTGCGCGCGAGCAAGGTCGTCAAGGACGAGGTAACGAGCAACGTCGGCAATACCGCCGAGGCCATAGGCAAAGAGGGAACCAGAACACTAAAAGCCACCTACGATTTTGCCATCCACACCCACGGCTCGATCGGGCCATCCTGCGCGGTGGCGGAGTTCAAAGACGGCAAGCTCACATCATGGTCGGCCTCGCAGGCGACCCACAATTTGCGCAAGCAGCTCGCCACAATGTTCGGTCTGCCTGTTGACAACGTGCGCTGCATT
>CAWIGD010000081.1:0-27233 GCA_963835165.1 uncultured Alphaproteobacteria bacterium | reverse complement strand
GCACGCCGAAGGGCGTCGTGATCAGCCATCACAATGTGGTGCGGCTGGTGCAGAGCGCTGACTATGTCGAGCTGACACCTGATGATGTTTTTCTGCATTTGGCGCCGCTTTCATTCGATGCCTCGACATTTGAGATTTGGGGCGCGTTACTCAATGGAGCCAAACTGGTCATCTTTCCGGATGGCCCGCTCGATATACCCAGCCTCAAGCGCACGATCGCGGATGCCGGTGTCAGTGTGCTGTGGCTGACAGCGGCGCTGTTTCATCGGGTGGTCGATGACGACCTTGCGGCGATTGCCTGTGTAAGGCAGCTGTTAGCCGGCGGAGACGTTCTATCTGTTCCGCACGTGCGCAAGTTCGTTGCGGCGCAGAATGGTGGTCGGTTGATCAACGGCTACGGTCCGACCGAAGGGACAACTTTCAGCGTCTGCTTCTCGGTGACTGGTCGGACCAACTTTTCACGATTCCGTTCCGATCGGCCAACCCATATCGAACACGCGGGTTTACGTTCTGGACGGAGGTCTTGAGCCTGTCCCTGCTGGTGTGAGCGGCGAGCTTTACATTGCGGGTGCGGGTCTTGCGCGGGGCTATGTGGGGCGCTCTGGCCTGACGGCGGAGCGGTTTGTTGCGGACCCGTTCGGTGCGGCGGGGAGCCGGATGTACCGCACCGGGGACCTTGGCGCGCTGGCGCGTTGATGGGGTGCTGGAGTTTCTGGGTCGTGCGGATGCGCAGGTGAAGGTGCGAGGCTTCCGCATCGAGCCGGGCGAGATCGAGGCGGCTCTGGTGCGCCACGGGGATGTTGCGCAGGCGGCGGTGATTGCGCGCGAGGACGGCCCCGGGGACAAGCGGCTGGTCGACGAGGCGCCCACCCACAAGCAGATCATCGGAACGTCCAACATTCTCGCTCCGGCCGAGCGGCATAGGATGCTGCGGACGTGGAACGACACCGCGCGGTCAATTCCGGCAGTGACCTGGCCGGAACTGTTCGCCGCACAGGTTGCGAGGACACCGGATGCGGTTGCAGCCGTGTTCGAGGAAGAAGCATTAACGTATGGCCAACTCGACGCGCGCTCGAGCCAACTGGCGCATCATCTGCGCGGGCTCGGGATCGGCCCCGAGGTGGTGGTAGGTCTATGCCTCGAGCGCTCGGTGGAGATGCTGGTGGGGCTTCTCGGCATCCTCAAGGCCGGGGGCGCCTATCTGCCGCTCGACCCGAGCTATCCGCCCGAACGACTTTCCTTCATGCTTGCCGACACTGGTGCACCGGTCCTCGTCACTCAGGAGACACTGCGCGTACAACTGCCCGTCCACGGCATCCACATCGTCTACCTCGACTCGGAGGCCCGAGCGATCGCCCAACAGTCGGCCAGCGCTCCGAGGAGCGGCCTCGAGCCGCAAAACGCCGCTTATGTCATCTACACCTCCGGCTCGACCGGCACTCCAAAGAGCGTCGTCATTGATCACGCGGCTCTCACGAACAAGGTTCTCACGTTAGGAATGGACTTCGGCGCCGGGCCCGACCTGCGCGTGGCCTTATTGAGTTCGCCTGGCTTCGATCCTTCAATCGAGCAAGCGACTCTGCCCTTGGTTCATGGCGCTTCAATCGTTGTCATAAGCGACGCAACTCGAGAATCACCCGCCCGGTTCTGGGACTACGTGGAGCGTAAGAAGGTCACTCTTTTGAACTGCACGCCCTCTCTGATCGAGAGCCTTATAGGCGACGCCCCGGATGGTTCATCATTGCACCACCTGGTGCTGGGCGGCGAGCCCTTCACAATCAAGTTGCACCAAACAATTTCGGAACACCTCAACGTCGCGAACATCACCAATTTGTACGGTCCGACTGAAGCCACGATCGATGCGACCGGCTTTGCCGTCCGGGAAGACCAGCGCGGCCCGTATATCCCGATCGGCCGCCCGCTGCCGAACTATCGTGTCTACGTGCTGGGAGCGGATTTGGAACCGGTCCCGGCCGAGGTTCGCGGCGAGCTCTACATTGCCGGAAGGGGCCTTGCGCGTGGCTATTTGGGGCGAGCGGCGCTAACGGCAGAACGATTTATTGCCGACCCGTTCGGGCCCCCGGGAAGCCGGATGTACCGCACGGGAGACCTGGCGCTCTGGCGCCGTGACGGCGTGCTGGAGTTTCTGGGGCGTGCGGACACGCAGGTGAAACTGCGCGGCATCCGCATCGAGCCTAGCGAAATCGAGGCGGCCCTGGTGCGTCATGCGGATGTAGCGCAGGCGGCGGTGGTTGCGCGCGACTATCGGGGTGACAGTAAGTGGCTGGTTGCCTACGTAGTCCCGACGGTGGGAGCGACGGTGGATGCGGGCGAGTTGCGTGCATATCTTGCGCGCAGCCTTCCCGAGTACATGATCCCTGCGGCCTTTGTGATGCTGGATCGTCTTCCCCTCACGCCCAACGGCAAGCTCGATCGGCGAGCGCTGCCGGTGCCGGATATGGCGCAAGCCGCGGGACGGCGTTTGCCGCGTACGCCGCGGGAAGAGATCCTGTGCAGCCTGTTTGCGGAGGTGCTGGGGCTGGAGCGGGTGGGGATCGACGACAACTTCTTCGCGCTCGGGGGCCACTCGCTGTTGGCGACACGGCTGATCAGCCGCATAGGTTCCACGTTGAATGCGGAGATTGCCATTCGCAGCCTGTTTGAAGCGCCAACGGTTGAGAAACTGGTCGAACGGCTCAGCGCCGGTCGCGCCGACCAGTCGCCGCTTGAGACTCTGCTTCCGCTCAGGCCCTCCGGAAAACTGCCGCCGCTGTTCTGCATCCATCCGGGAGGCGGCCTCAGCTGGTCCTATTCCGGCCTCCTGTCCCACCTGCCGATCGATTGTCCCGTCTATGGACTGCAGGCACGCGGGATCACGCAGCCTGAAATGGCTCCCTACACGCTCGAGGAAATGGCCGCGGACTACGTATCATCCATTCGGCAGGTCCAACCGAAAGGCCCCTATCATCTGCTCGGTTGGTCCTTCGGAGGACTGGTTGCTTACGCCATGGCAACTCAGCTTCAAGATGCCGGCGAGGCGGTTTCTTTGCTCGCTCTCCTCGACAGTTACCCCATTGAGAGGCTGGGTCACGCCCCGGTCGAAACAGGTACTGACGACGCAAGGCTGCTTGCCAATCAGCTCAAAGCACTGGGGTACTATTCAGGCGACGAGCCACTACAGATATCCAGCGCGTTGGACATTCTTCGCCGGAAGGGAGACATGCTCTCGAACCTTGAGGAGCATCAGGTTTACGCAATTATCCAGGTCTTGAGACAGAACAGTGGTCTGGCGAGAAACTTTGTTCCGCAACGGTTTCACGGAGAGGTCTTGCTGTTTGCAGCCACGCAGGGCGGCTCCCGTCCTGAGCCAGACAAGTGGAAGCCCTATGTCAATGGGAATATTTCTATCTACGAGATCCATTGCGAACACGAGCACATGACGCGGCCGGTTCCATTGGCGAAAATCGGTCGCGTGCTCGCAAACGAGTTCAAAAAGCGGTCGAAGGCTCTCGAATAATGCTTCCCGACAGAAATTGGACTTAGGCTCGACGGACAACCGCGGCACAATTGCAGTTGTTCGGCTTCGTCCGCTTTCAGGCGAAGCCGTTCCCAATCGTTGCATCCTCCTTCCCCTCCCCGCAACGGCTGCGAAAGCAAGAATACGGAATTGGCTTCGCTCCATTGACGCCGGCGACGCGCCTCGCTACCGGTCGCGGCGCAGAGGCACATGATGCAGGACGTCAAGCAGAGGGTGGCGCTTTCCTCGATCGCCGCATCCGCGGGTCTGACCGTGGCGAAGGCCATCGTCGGCGTGATGAGCGGCTCGCTCGCAATCCTGTCGGAAGCGGCCCATTCGCTGATCGACCTGGGCGCAACCGTGATGACCTATTACGCGGTGCGCGTTTCCGGCAAACCGGCCGATGCCGAACATCATTACGGTCACGGCAAGGTCGAAAGCGTGTCCGCGCTCGCGGAAACGGCGCTGCTGTTCGGGCTCGCCGGCGTCGTCATCTGGGAGGCGGCGAAACGGCTCTTGAGCGCCGAGCCGCCGCACGTCGAGGCGACGGCCTGGGCATTCGCCGTGATGCTGCTCTCCATCGTCGTCGACTTCTTCCGGGCGCGGGCGCTCAACCGAATAGCCAAACAGACATCGAGCGAGGCGCTGGAAGCAGACGCGCTTCATTTCTCTTCCGACATGTGGTCGTCACTGGCTGTCGTAGTCGGGCTCGTCGGCATCACCCTCGGCTATGCCTGGGCGGACTCGGTGGCGGCGATAGTTGTGTCGGTCGTGATCTGCATTGCGGGCTGGCGGCTCGGCCGACGCACCATTGATACGCTGACCGATACCGCTCCGGCCGGAGTGGCCGACAAAATCACCGCCGCCGTGACCCGCATTCCCAGCGTGGTCGAGATCGAACGGCTGCGGGTGCGCCAGGTCGGTGAAGTGCTGTTTGTCGATCTCGTCGTTGCGGTCAGCCGCACGCTGCCGCTCGATCGGGTGGCGCTGCTCAAGGACCGCATCGTCGAAGCCGTGCGCGCCGAAAGGCCGGCCGCGGAGGTGACGGTAACCACCGAGCCGCGCGCGCTCGATGACGAGACCGTGCTGGAACGGGTCATGGTGATAGCGCGCAACCGGGCACTTGCGGTGCATCACGTCACCGTGCATGCGATCGAAGGACGGCTCGCGATCTCCCTCGATCTTGAAGTCAACGGCTCACTTTCCCTCGGCGCCGCCCACGATATTGCAAGCGGGCTTGAAGACGCGATCCGCGAGGAGCTGGGACCTGACGTGGAGGTCGACACCCATATCGAGCCCCTGCAACCCTATGATGAGCCGGGCCGCGAGGCGCCGCCCGCGCGGATCGCGGAAGTGCATCATGCATTGTCCGAGATCGCCGCCAGGCACGAGTTCGTTCGAGCCATCCACGACGTGCGGGTGCGCGAGGCCGAGGGCGGCGAGATCGTCAATTTCCACTGCGTGGTCGACCAGATGCTGAGCGTGGCGAACGTGCACGACCGCGTGGACGAGGTGGAACGCGCGTTGCGGTTGCGTTTTCCCTCGATCAAGCGCGTGCTCGGACACGCCGAGCCGACTCCGGCCGCGCAGTAGCGGCAGCAACGCGTGTCCGCTCACGCACCGGATACCGGCGTCATGGTATCAACACGGCCGCGCCCTGCAGGCGGCCGTCGCGCAGGTCGGCCAGAGCGTCATTGGCCGCGGCGAGCGGATAGCGCGTGACCTCGGTCTTCACGCCGGCCTGTGGCACGATGTCCAGGAATTCCCGAGCGTCCGCACGGGTGAGGTTCGCGACCGACACGACCTGCCGCTCCTCCCAAAGGAGGCGATAGGGGAAGCTCGGAATGTCCGACATGTGGATGCCGCCGCAGACGACGCGCCCGCCTTTCTTCACCGCCTTGAGCGCCAATGGAACGAGCGCACCGACCGGGGCAAAGATGATGGCGGCGTCGAGCGGTTCGGGCGGCATCTCGTCCGAGCCGCCGGTCCAGACCGCTCCGAGCGACTTGGCAAACGCTTGCGCCGCCGTGTCGCCGCGGCGGGTCAAGGCATGGACGCGGCGGCCCTGCCAGACCGCGATCTGCGCAAGAATGTGCGCGGCCGCGCCGAAGCCGTAGAGGCCGAGCGTATTCGAGCTTGCCCCTTCGGACCCTGCGCTCTGCCCTCGCCACTGCGCGCCTGCCATGCGATAGCTGCGCCAGCCGATCAGCCCGGCACAGAGGAACGGCGCAATTTCGGCGTCGTCTCTCCGCTCCGGCAGCGGGAAGCAATAGCGTGCATCGGCGATCGCGTGCGTCGCGTAGCCGCCATCGCGCGTGTAGCCGGTAAACAGCGGCCGATCGCACAGATTTTCGCGGCCGGCACGACAATACGGACAGACGCCACAGGTAGAGCCGAGCCAGGGCACGCCGATCCGCTCGCCGACCGCAAATCCCGCCACGCCAGCCCCCAGCGCAGCGACCCGTCCCACGATCTCATGGCCGGGAATGAGCGGAAGCTTCGGATTGGGAAGCTCGCCGTCCACCACATGCAGGTCGGTACGACATACGCCGCAGGCCGCGACCTCGAGCAATATGTCACCGGCCGCGGGCGCAGGAGTCGGTAGCTCGCGCATGAGCAGCGGCGTCTGCGGCTTCTCCAGCACCATGGCCCGCATGCCAACACCTCCGCGACGTGGACAGGAGCGCCGCTTGCCGAGGCGCGGTGCTAGTTGGCGGTCACCCCCGCCTCCCTGAGCATCCTGCCGAAGCGTTCAGTATCCGATCTGATCAGCGCATCGAATTCCTGCGGTGCGTTGACAACCGTCACCACCCCTTGGCTTTCCAGCCGCTTCTGAACCTCGGCGATCCGCAAAATCGTCGCGACATCCTGGCTGACCTTGGTGCGGATGGCGATGGGCGTGCTGGCCGGCGCCATGATACCGAACCAGGCATCGTATTCGAACTCCGGCATGCCGGCTTCGGCGAAGGTCGGAACATTCGGAAGCGTTGCGAGCCGCTTGGGCGCTGCCACCGCCAACGCCTGCACCTTTCCAGATTGGATCAAGTCCAGGGCGATATTGATCCCGGCGAAGAACATATGGGAATCGGAACGCATGATGCCGGTCAGCGATTCCGGTGCTCCTTTGTAGGGCACGTGCACGATATCGAGCTTCGCGGTCTGCTTGAACAACTCGCCGGAGATGTAGGCCGTGCTGGCGAGGCCGGATGAGGCAAAATTGAGGGTCCCCGGTCTGCCCTTGGCGAGCGCGATGAAGTCCTTCAGTGTCTTTGCCGGCAAGTCGGGCGGCACAATCAAGACCAGCGGCACCGAGGCGACCTGCGTCACGCCGGAGAATTCCCTGACCGGATCGAACGGCAGGTTCTTGTTGAGGACGCCGGCGACGGTATGCCCGTTGGATGTGAGCATCAGCGTATATCCGTCCGGCGCTGACTTCGCCACGCTCGCGGTTCCGGGGATGCCGGGACGGTTCTCCACGATCAATTGTTGGCCCCATCGTTCACCGAGCTTCTCGCCGATGGTGCGGGCGAGGAGATCGGTCACGCTACCTGCGGAGAACGGCACCACCAGACGAACCGCCTGGTTTGGATAAGGCGCATCCGCCGGCTGAGCCAGCGCCGGGGCACCCCAACCGGCAACCATGCCAAGCAAAAGCGAACGGAAGATCGCACTGCCAAATGCTGCCATTGACGTTGCTCCCGCGCTCAATCGGACGCTACTGCGACGACCCTTGCCGCACTCTTCGTCGCGATGACCTCGTCGAGGCTGCGGCTGAAGTCCTTGAGCATGACCGCCGCGGCGTTTCGGCCGGGTCCCGCGGAAATCGAACCGCCCGGGTGCGTGGTCGAGCCGGTCTGGTAGAGACCGGGGATCGGCATACGATGAGACGCCCAGCCCGGAACCGGCCGCATATTCGCGGACTGCGCCGGGTTCTGCGCGCCGCCGTGGCAGGAGCCCCGCCAATTGTGCGGATTCATGCGTTCGAGATCGAGCGGGCTCTCGACCACCCGCGCGAGAATCTTATCGTCCGTAAGGTTGGTCGCGAAACGGCGCAAGTGATCGAGATTGGCCTGCGAGACTTGCTCCTTGATCTCGTCCCAGCGCTGAGGGCCGTCCTTGAGATCGTATGGTTGAAATCCGATCACCTTGACCGTGTGCCTGCCTGCCGGCGCCCGTCCCGGATCCACCAGCGTCGGACAGACCGCAAGCAATACCGGGTCTTCGATATTCACTGCGCCGCGCGCATAGTCATAGCCCATGCGCAACGCTCGCGTTGCCGTCGACATGAGTCCGACCGCCATGGGCTCGCGCACGCCGCCATCGACCTTGAACCGCATCGGTTCGGTGGTTGCATAATGGGTGACGAACAGCGTGGGACCGGCTTGCCAGGTCTCGACGCCCGCGACGAAGTCGTCGCCCCACGCCTGGCGCGGCGCCATGTCCACGAGGTGCTTGATGTGAACCGTCGACAGCACGGCCTTGGCGGCACGGTAGGAGCTCCCATCGACGCATTCGACACCGGTGCAGCGGCCGGCCTCGAGGATCAACCGGCACACCCGCTTGTCGGTGAGCATGACGCCGCCATGCGCTTCGATGAGGCGGGCGAGCGCGCCCGAGAATGTCCCCGACCCGCCCCTCGGCACGCACCAGCTCCAGCGTTGGCGGCCGTGAACCAGCGAATAGGCAAGCCGTCCCGACATCGGCCATTCCGGCGGGACCACCGTCTGGAACGCCATCCACAACATGAACGACCGGCAATGATCGTCCTCGAAATTATCGCGGATGATGTCCCAACCCGACATCGCAATGCGGCGTAGCCACTGCTTGCCGTCCGGATGCTCGGCAAGACGCTCGTTGACCGGCTTGCCCCAACCGATGGGCGTGTACGAGACGGCGTCGAAGATTGGCTTGATCGCGTCGTAGTCGACGATCATGCGCCGGTACGCGGCCGCATCCTTCTTGGAGAACTTGGCGAATTCGTCGCAGGTCCGGTCAATGTCGTGGTACTGCGTCAGATAGGTGCCGTCCGGAAACGGAAGGTGCACCACGATCTCCGGATGGATGTATTCGAGTCCGTAGTCGCCGAGCCCGAGCTCGTCGTTGCGCAGCATCGGGCTGTCCTGGATCACGACATGCGCCGTTCCGCACGAGTCGTGCTGGAAGCCCGGGAAGCGTCAATTCCTCCGTCACGCAATTGCCGCCCACCACCGGCCTGCCCTCCAGCACCAGGCAGCGGTAGCCGGCCTTGGCCAGATAGGCGGCGGCAATCAAGCTGTTGTGCCCGGCACCCGCGACGACGACATCAAATCGATCAGGCATATCCATTCCCGCCATTCCAAAAGCACGACGCAGCAATTTCTCCTGCAGATCGGGCTCCCGCCGGGACCCGATGATCATCATCGAAGGAAGCAGCGTCCGGCACAAGTCGGCTCATCGCAGGATAGTCGGCTTCCCGCGCTTTCCGGGGGCATGTGCCGCGATGAACCGACCGTCGACTGCGAGCGACAGTCTAGAGTCGCACATTCTTCACATTGGCATTGGCGTAGAGGCGGTCGCGCGCCTGATCGCCAAGCCGCGTGAGACGGTCGAAGTCGACCCCGATCAACTGGCCATTGCGCTTCATCACCTTGCCGGCGATCAGGACGGTATCGACGTTCTGCGGGCCCATGCTGGTGACCACCGCGCCAACCGCATTATTCATCGGCATGACGTTGAGCCGGTCGGTGCGCAACAGGATGATGTCCGCGTCCTTGCCCGGCGTGAGCGTGCCGATCTTGCGCTCGAGGCCGTTGGCACGCGCGCCTTCGATGGTGGCGAATTCGAGCACTTCGCGCGCCGTGAGGAACTTGGGCGGATTCTTGTCGCCAGCGAGCCGCCGCGCCCACACCTCGTTCTTCTGCAGCGAGAACACGGTGCGCATCTGCTGGAAGAAATCGTTGGGCACCGAGGTTTCCACGTCGACACTCAGCGACGGGCGAATGCCGGTGTCGATCGCCTTCTGGACCGGCGGATTGCCATGCCCCATCAATGTCTCGACGTAGCTGGCGATGGAGATGGTGCCCCCGGTATCCCTGATCAGCTTCCACTCGGTGTCGTTGAGCGTGCAGCAGTGGATATAGGTCGTGTCCGATTTCAGCGCCTTTTCCGCATTGAGCTTCTCAAGCAAGGCATTGCGGCCAAATTCGCCGACGCCGGCATGGATGGTGATCCGTGCGCCGACATCGCGAGCGGCCTTGAACGCTCCCAAAATCAGTTCAGGGGGCGCCGACGGAGCCGCCAAATAGAGGGTGAGCAGTTGATCCTCGCTCGAGAAGTACTGTTTGCGCAGGCGCGCGATATCGTCGGGATATTTGTGTCCCTGCATTTCCCAATAGCGCCCGGTCTCATTCTGCGGATAGCCATAGGCGAAGATCGCGCGCACGCCCGACTCCGCCAGGCCCTTCACCGCGGCGTCGCTGTGCTCCGGCGTGTTATGGATGTGTGACCAGTCGAGAATGCAGGTCACGCCGCTGTCGATGGCACCGAGCGCGCTGAACAGATCCCCGGCATAGACGTCGTCGGGCGTATACTTCGCGCCGAACGTCCGCTGCACGACGTTGCGGTAATCTTCCAGCGATCCGTCGGGCAGGACATTGCGCAGGATGCCCTGCCACATGTGGCGATGGGTATCGACCATGCCGGGCATCACGATCATGCGCGCGGCGTCGATGACCTCGGCGTTGGGCGCACTGATGTTCGGACGGACGGCGGAAATCTTGCCGCCCTCCACCAGCACGTCAGCCTGCTCGAAGTCGCCGAGCACCCGGTCGAGCGTGAGCACACAGCCGCCCTTGATCAGGATCGCGCGTCCCGGAGCGGCCGACCGCTTGGCTGTTGCGCGCGCGCAGTCCCCACCATCGCGCCGGCCACGGTCGAGGCGGCCACGGCGCTCGCTGCGGTGGTGCAGAGAAATTGTCGGCGCGACACCGCAGGCGACGGCGCGCACGAACTGCAAACGCAGAAAGTCATGGTTTCCTCCCGAGTGTCTGTTCTTATGATTGCCGATGCTATCCCCGTTGCGGGGACGCTTCTAGCGACCAGGTATCAAGCGGCAAGCTCGCGTGGGTCGCTGCCCACCATCCGACGGCTATCGAAGAAAGTGCGGTGGGCTGGACTTAGCTGCGCCGATGGTCGGCGCTGCCGTGGACGGTGCAGCGTGACGATAGTCCGGGCCTGCGGGCGCGCCCGCGCGCACCGCCGCATGACCTGTGTTTCGCGCCGCCCGGTAACGGGTGGAGGGTGGCGTTCGCTCGGCTGCGCCTCGCCGCGCTGGCTTGGGAGGCGAGCACCGAACCTGCGTTACTGCGGCGAAATGCCGGCGTCCTTGAGGATCTTGCCGTAACGCTCGGTGTCGGCCTTGTTGATGGCGTCGAACTCGGCCGGCGTGGTGGGCGCGGGAATCGAGCCTTGCGCCAGAAGCTTTTCCCTGACGTCCGGCATCTCGAGAACTTTCGCGATGTCTTCGCTCACCTTGGCCAGGATCGGCTGCGGCGTCCCGGCGGGCGCGAGCACGCCGAACCAGGATTCGTATTTGTAATTCGGCAAGGTTTCCGCGACGGTCGGCACGTCCGGCAGTTGCGGAACGCGTTTGGCCGAGTTGATGGCGATCGCCTTGACCTTTCCCGTTGCGCTCAGCTCCTGTGTGGCCGGAATCGGCGCCATGTACATTTGCACGTCGTTGCGAATGACGGCGGTCGTGGCCTCGGGCGCGCCCTTGTAGGGCACGTGCTGGATGTTGATCTTGGCATCCTGCTTTAGAATCTCGGCCGACAGATACGAGGTGCTGGCAACCCCTGCCGAGGAGAAGTTGAGCTGGCCCGGCTTCTCGTTTGCCAGGGCAATGAAATCCTTCAGCGTCTTGCCCGGAAAATCGGGCGGGACGATTGCGACCAGCGGCACCGCCGCGACGCGCGATACCCCGGCGAAATCCTTTACCGGATCGAACTGGATGTTCTTGTTGATGGCACTGGCGATCGCGTGCCCATTGGAGGTCAGCATCAGCGTGTAGCCATCGGGCGCACTCTTGGCGACCGCCGTGGTTCCCGGGAGGCCCGGCCGGTTTTCGACGATCACCTGCTGCTTCCACAGCTCGCCGAGCTTGTCGGCGAGAATGCGAGCGAGACCGTCGGTGATGCTGCCCGCGGAGAAGGGAACGACGATGCGGACGACCTGGTTGGGATAGGCCTGGGCCGATGCGTCGATAGAGGTGCCAAAGGCCGAAGCCGCCACCGTCGTCAGGGCCAGCAAGGTCGCGCGCAGAGCCGTCATCGTAGTCCTCCCGAAATTGTCGGTGCACCCTTACATTGGGTTGCGGTGTTCTGGGAAGCGATTAAAGCAGGAAGCCAATTCAGGGTATATGAGTAAAAACGTCCCGATCCAGAGCCCTCGAGCAACGCCCACGGCATAACCTCGGTCGGGGGGCTCCCCCACAACATGGAATCGATATGCGCACCGAAGAAGCCCGTCCCGTTCGTCTCGAGGATTACCGCCCGCCCGACTGGCTCGTCGAATCCGTGGAACTCGACGTCACGCTCGATCCCGTGGCGACGCTGGTGCGGGCAACCCTGACCCTTCGACCCAACGGGAACGGAACCGCGCCGGCGCCGCTCATGCTCGACGGCGATGCGCTGGAACTGCGGGCGCTGAAACTCGACGGTGCCGCGCTTCCGCCCGAACAATTCGTTGCCACGGCCGACCGGCTCACCATCGCCCAGCCGCCGCATCGCCCGTTCCGGCTGGAGATCGAGACCGTCGTCGACCCATCCGCCAATACCCAGCTGATGGGTCTCTATCGTTCGGGGTCGATCTACTGCACCCAGTGCGAGGCGGAAGGCTTCCGCCGCATCACCTATTTCCCCGACCGCCCCGATGTCATGGCGGTCTACACCACCCGCATCGAGGCCGAGAAAGCCGACGCGCCGGTGTTGCTCGCCAATGGAAATCTCATTGCCTCCGGCGACGTGCCGGGCACGAGCCGCCATTTCGCCGTCTGGCACGACCCGTTCCCGAAGCCGTCATACCTGTTCGCCCTGGTCGGCGGAAAGCTGGCCTGCGTCGAGGACCGCTTTCGCACCATGTCGGGTCGCGAAGTGACGCTTCGCATCTATGTCGAGGACGGCAAGGAAGCGCGCTGCGCCTACGCGATGGACTCGCTCAAACGCGCCATGCGCTGGGACGAGACGGCATTCGGCCGCGAATACGATCTCGATATTTTCATGATCGTCGCCGTGTCCGACTTCAACATGGGGGCGATGGAGAACAAGGGCCTCAACGTCTTCAATGACAAATACGTGCTCGCCTCGCCGGAAACGGCGACCGACGGCGATTTCGATCGGATCGAGGCGATCATAGCCCACGAATACTTTCACAACTGGACCGGCAATCGCATCACCTGCCGTGACTGGTTCCAGCTCTGCCTAAAGGAAGGGCTCACGGTTTTTCGCGATCAGGAGTTCTCGGCCGATGCGCGCTCGCGCGCGGTCGAGCGCATCAGCGACGTGCGAGGCCTGCGCGCTCACCAGTTCATAGAAGACGCCGGTCCGCTGGCCCATCCCGTGCGCCCCCGGCTCTACCATGAGATCAACAATTTCTACACGGCGACGGTCTACGAGAAGGGCGCCGAAGTCGTGCGCATGCTCAAAGCACTGCTCGGCCCGGAGACGTTTCGCCAGGGCATGGATCTTTACTTCACCCGCCACGACGGCGAGGCGGCGACCATTGAGCAGTTCGTGCAATGCTTCGCCGATGTCTCTCGTGCCGACCTCGCTCAATTCATGCTGTGGTATTCACAGGCCGGCACGCCCGAGCTCGTCGCCACCGGTAGCTATGATGCGGACGCAAAGACTTACCGGCTTGACGTCGCCCAGACCGTGCCGCCTACACCCGGCCAGCCGACCAAGGAGGCGATGGTGATTCCCCTCGCGATCGGTCTCGTCGGGCGCGACGGGCGTGACCTGCCGCTCAAACTCCGGGACGGGCGGACGATCGAGCGTGGCGTGCTCACGTTGACCGAGCCGGCGAAGACGTTCGTGTTCGGCGACATCGGCGAGCCCCCGGTGCCCTCGCTCAATCGTGGATTTTCGGCCCCCATCAAGCTCATCGCAACCTTTCCGCCGACGATCTGAGATTCCTCGCCGCGCACGATGCCGACGCGTTCAATCGCTGGCAGGCGTTGCAGACGCTGGCGACGCGCCTCCTCCTCGACAACGTCGCCAGCTTGCGCGCGGCGAAACCGGCGCGACAGGATGGCGGCCTGCTCCACGCCCTCGGCGCGATCCTTGACGACGGCACGCTCGAACCCGCCTTCATTGCACTTGCCCTGACGCTTCCGGGCGAGTCGGACCTCGCACGCGAGATCGGTCGTGACGTCGATCCCGATGCCATCTTCGCGGCACGCTCGGGCTTGCGGGCGGTGGTCGGGGAACATCTCGCCGGGTCGCTGTTCGATCACTATCGTCGGCTCTCCGAAAGCCGCCCGTACTCGCCCGATGCCGCCAGTGCCGGCCGTCGCGCACTGCGCAATATCTGTCTCGATCTTCTGGTGGCAACGCGCCGGCCGGACGCTGTTTCGCTGGCTGCTCGCCAATATCAGGCCGCCGACAACATGACCGATCGTATGGCGGCGCTCTCGACGCTGTCGCTGTGCGACGTACCCGAGCGCGCGGCCACGCTTGATGATTTCTACGCCCGCTACGCCGATGATCCGCTGATTGTCGACAAGTGGTTTACGCTGCAGGCCACTATTCCAGAACCGGCAACGCTGGACCGCGTCAAGGCGCTCACGGGGCATCGCGCATTTTCGTTTGCCAATCCCAATCGCGTGCGCGCCTTGATCCACGCGTTCGCGCTGGCAAACCAGCGGGAGTTCAACCGCGCCGATGGCGCGGGCTACGACTTCGTCGTGGATACGGTGTTGGCGCTCGATCGCAAGAACCCGCAACTGGCGGCCAAGCTGTTGGCCGCCCTGAAGAGTTGGCGGGTGCTGGAGCCGGGACGGCGCGCGATGGCGGAGAAGGCCTTGCAGCAGGTCGCCGCCGCGCCGTCGCGCTCCCCTGACGTGGCCGACATCGTCCAGCGCGCCCTTGCCACCGGCTGATCCGCAGTTCCCGTCACGCTTGGCCGGCGTAAACGAATTGGGCCGGCTCAGGGCCGGGCGCGCACCTCCGCGGGCGCCGCGGCTAACGGGAACCGGAACCCGGCCGCCCTCGCGTGGGGCCAAAAAGCCTCGCCCAATCAAGGCAGAAGCGGCGATTAACAAAACTTAAAAATTATTTAACGACCCCCTCGACAAAACGCCATCTTTCGATTCCAATAAAAGTGATTCGGAGAGATGCGGCACATCCTTCCGATGAAGGTGTTCAGGAATCCGAACGGAGGCGAGCCATGGCGCGCGCCGAGGTCGCGAGCGCGTCTGTAAATTCAGATTCAATCAAAGGACTAGCACAATCGATTGCCAAGCCTGCGTATCGGCGGTTACTCACCGCCGAGCCGGCTTTGCGACGTGCTGTCCCGGCGTTGATCATCGCGTTTCTGCTGACCATCTGCGTCGGCGCGATCGTCCAGGTGCTGGATCATCGTCGCCAGGCGATCGGCGAGATCGTCAAGCAGATTGAAGGCAGCGCCGATTTTCTCGTCGATGGGATCGAGCGGCTGGAGCGGTCGAAGACCGAGAAGTCGGGCTTCGAGCGCCGGCTGCAGGCCGAGCTCCAGCGCTTGATGCCCGCCTGGGCGCGGGCGCCTGGGCGCCAGGTGCTGGTGGCCAATGCCGAAGGCGTCATCGTCGCCGGCATCCGCCATGAGCTCGTCGGCGCCGGCGACGGCACGGTCAGCACCATTGTCCCGGTCGAGGCGGGGATCATCGGACGCCGGCTGATCGACGTGCTCGGCCCCACGCAGCCGCTGACCACCTTCGGCGCCGCTGCCGGCGTGTTGGAAATTCCGCTCGCTGACGGCAACCTTGCCTTTGGGACGGTGCGCAGCCTTCCCGCGTCAAACGGCGAGATTGCCATTCTGCATGGGCGCGCCGAGGCGCTGGCGGCCTGGGCGTCGGACACGGCATTGACCGTCACCCTCTCTGCCACCACCGGCTTCGTCGTCCTGATCCTCGGCTTCGCGTTCCACTGGCAGGCAACCCGCGCGCGCGAAGCCGACGTGATCTACGAGACGGTGCGCTCGCGCATCGACACGGCGCTCAACCGTGGGCGCTGCGGATTGTGGGACTGGGACCTCGCCCGCGGCCGCGTGTTCTGGTCGCACTCCATGTTCGCCATCCTCGGCCTCAGGCCGCGGGACACCCTGCTGAGCTTCGGCGAGGTCAACGCCCTCGTCCACCCCGACGATATCCGTCTATACGAACTCGCCGCCCAGCTCGCCGACGCGACCACGACGCTGGTCGACCACGCCTTCCGCATGCGCCACGCCAACGGCAACTGGGTGTGGCTGCGCGCCCGCTGCGAGCTGGTGCAGCAAGCGGGCGACGGAGGTCCACATCTGATCGGGATTGCCGTCGACATCACCGAGCAGAAGACATTGGTCGAGCGAACGGTCGAGGCGGATCTGCGGCTGCGCGATGCCATCGAGACCATCCCCGAGGCCTTTGTGGTTTGGGACGCGCAGAACCGCCTTGTATTGTGCAACTCGAATTTCCAGGAGCTTCACAATCTGCCGGACGCGGCGATCCAGGCCGGCGCCTCGTATGAATCGGTGGTGGCGGCCGGACGCAAACCGGTGGTGCGCTCCAAGGTCACCAGCGAGGGCCAGATCCCCGGCGCCCGCACCTTCGAGGCGCAGCTCGATGACGGCCGGTGGCTGCACATCAGCGAGCGGCGCACCAAGGATGGCGGCTATGTCTCGGTCGGCACCGACATCACCAACATCAAGCTGCACGAAGAAAAGCTGATGGAGAGCGAGAAGCGCTTGATGGCCACCGTCGCTGATCTGCGCCACTCGCAACAGAAGCTCGAACGGCAGGCCGAGGAGGTCGCCGATCTTGCAGAGAAATATGCCGAGGAGAAAACCCGCGCCGAAGAAGCGAACCAGGCCAAGTCGAAGTTCCTCGCCAATATGAGCCACGAGCTACGCACGCCGCTCAATGCTATTATCGGGTTCTCCGAAATCATGGCGGCCGGCATGTTCGGTCCCCTGGGCACGGACAAGTATCGCGAATATTGCTCTGACATCCACCAAAGCGGCCAATACCTGCTCGACGTGATCAACGACGTCCTCGACATGTCCAAGATCGAGGCCGGCCGAATCCGGCTCGATCCGGAGCAGGTCGAGCTCGAGCCATTCCTCAACGACGCGATGCGCGTGGTATCGGGGCGCGCGGACGACAAGCAGCTCAAGCTCACCGCCCGGATGGGCCACGGCATCCGCCTGGTGGCCGACCATCGCCTGCTCAAGCAGATTGTGCTGAACCTGCTTTCCAATGCGGTGAAGTTCACCCCGGAAGGCGGTCGCATCACGATCCGCGCACGCGCAACGAACGGGTGGGTCAGCATTGCCATCGCGGATACCGGCATCGGCATTCCCGAGGACGCGCTCGCGCGGCTGGGCCGGCCGTTCGAGCAGGTCGAAAGTCAGCTCACCAAGAGTCACCAAGGCTCGGGGTTGGGCCTTGCGATCGCGAAGTCGCTCACCGAACTGCACCACGGCACGATACGTATCCGCTCCACGCCAGGAACAGGCACGATGGTCGTGTTGCGGCTGCCGATCGATCGGGCATCCCTGCGCAAGCAGGAAATCGCCGACGCGGCCGCCTAGACCGCTCTGGTACTGACGCCCGCCTGAAGCTTCGCAGTTCGCCCGGTTTGACTAAGCGAAGCGATGATGTCGCGCACACCGAGCCACTGTCACTGCACGGTGATGTTGGCCTCTCGAATGACTTTACCCCACTTGGCAATTTCGTCTTTGATCCAGTCCGCAAACTGGTCAGGCGTGCTGGCCACCGGATCGAAGCCAAGCGCGAGCAGACGGTCGTTGAAGTCGCGCGGCGTCACGATTTTCGCGATGGTGCGGTGGAGCAGATCGATGATCTCGTTGGGCGTTCCCGCCGGAGCCACGAGCCCGGTCACGATGTCCGCCTCGAGACCGGTGCCGGTCGCCTCCGCCATGGTCGGCACCTGCGGCAGCAGCGGAGAGCGTTTCGCGCTCATCATTGCGAGCGCGCGGATATTGCCGGCCCGGGCATAAGGCGCGCCCGTTGGCAGCGCGGAGACCACGCAAGGCGTGTGCCCTCCGAGCGTCGCCGTCACGGCCGGCCCGCCGCCCGTGAACGGCACATGGGTCATGTCGACACCGAATGCGAGCTTGAACAACTCGCCCGCGAGGTGCGCCGGCGTACCTCGCCCCGCCGACGCGTAGCTCAGTTTGCCCGGGCCTGCCTTTGCCAGTGCAATGAACTCGGTAACGCTGCTTGCCGGCACCGAAGGATGCACCGCGAGCAGGTGGGGCGACGAGCACATCAAGCTGACCGCCTGGAAGTCCCTCTCGGGATCGTAGGGAATTTTTGCGTAGAGACTCGGATTGATCACGAAGTTCCCGCCCGCGGCCAGCAACGTGTAGCCGTCCGCCCCCGCCCGCGCGACGGTCCCAATGCCGAGATTGCCGCCAGCGCCAGCCACGTTTTCCACGTAGAACTGCTGTCCCAAAATTTCGGTGAGCTTCTGGGCAAAGAGACGCGCGGTCGTGTCATTCGCCCCGCCGGCGGCGACCGGAACGATCACCCGCACGGTCCGGCTTGGATAGGCCTGCGCCCGGCTCCATTTCGCGGCGGATGGAGCGGCGAGCGCGGCGCCCGCGAGGGCGAAAACGCGGCGGCGGCTTAGGCCCATGGTTCGCTCCTCGCGGGCTCGTGCCCTATCATTCGCGATCACCTGCGTGAGGCGCATCGGAGGTATCCGGCCGGCCTTGCGCCCATTTCGGACGAAGCGCAATCTTGGTGTTCACGGAACGATCTTGCATCAACTTCGATCGCCGATGAAGGCGACGGATCTGCGAGGGAGGCGAAATTCCATGCGCCATCTGCTTGAAGCATCGCTTCTTGCCTGCGCCCTCACGCTCGCGCTGCCGGCCGCGGCGCAGGAGGAAGGACCGGCCGTGCCGGTCGACAAGGCGGCCTACCACGTGCCGGTGTTTCGCAACGACTATGTGGCCTTGCTGCGGGTCAACATCCCGCCCCAGCGCTCGGCCGGCTATCACATCCATTCCACCGATCAGATCAGCGTGCTGATCGAGGAAGCGGATCAGGCGGGCCAAGTGCTCGGCCAGGCACCGACACCGCCGCGCCGAAATCCCCGCGGCGGGGTGACCTACACGGCCTATTCCAAGAAGGCCATGACTCACAGGGTCAACAATATGGGTGCCACGGCATTCCACAACATCGTCATCACCTTGAGGGACGCACAGCCCGGCCGTTTCTCGCCCGGTTTGCGCGAAGGTGCCGGCTACACGCAGATCATCGACAACGAGCGCATGCGGGCATGGCGCCTGGTGCTCGAACCGGGGCAGACGGCGGTCGCCATCACTCAGAATGCCCCCGGGCTCCGAGTCATCATCGACGGCGGGGAAATTGCCGAGATCTCCCCGGCGAGCCCGATCGCGGCATGGCGTTGCGACTCGGCGATTTCTATTGGCAGGAGCCGGGCGCTACGCGCGCTGTCCGAAATATCGGGACAACTCGGGTCGAACTGGTGGAATTCGAACTGAAATGATGCCAAGCCGCGCCTCTAGGAGCGCGGCTTGGCCCTGGATGCTTGACACGCTACGCGACCACCGCGCGCGGACCGCGCAGGAGGCTGATCGCCTGCTCGAACCCTTCCAAGTCGGCGGCGGCCTGGTTGGGTGACTGATTGCCGAGGGCGCGATGCGGCCGCTCGAGCCAGACGGTCGCCGCAGCAGCATCGCCAAGGCGTTCACGGGCCGCTGTTGCGAGCGTTCGCATGCGCTCTGCCCTGGCCTCGGCAAGCGGATCCGGCTTGACCGCAACTGCAGCCTGGGGGACGTACCAAGCGAGCACGAACCCGATCGTGGCACTGACGATGGTCGTGAGCACAATCCTGTCGATGGCCTGGCTTGCGGTACCGAGAATGATCTCAAAAGCCACGGCAGCGGCGATGAGGCCGCAGATCGCAGTCAGCACCGTCTGCGGAGCGACCTCCCACGGTCGGGATGGGCGGCTTTCCATTTCGACATTGTCGAGGTGATAGGCGTAGAAGCCGCCGGTCACCATCGCCAGGAGTGCATTGGGTGCGTCTATCTTCAAACCCGCCAGCGTCGGCGGCGCGAATGCGAGACCCCAGAGGATGAGACTGACGTATCCTGCAACGCCGCAGAGCACTGCCACCCGAACATAGTTCGCGCTGACTGCACGCTTCGTCCGGCCGTCACCTGCAAACCAGCGTCCCTTGTTGATGGCACGTGTACGCAGCAGGTCCGCCATAATGATGGCCGCACCATACGGGATGAGCGCAGACGCGGTGTCGATGAAGGGCTGGAAGAAGTCGCGTGGAAACACCTGCGATGGCGTCCACAGGCCGATGTGGCCCAGCCCTGCAGCGACAAACCCAACCAGCAGAACGCTCGCCGCGACCACGGTCATGCCAACGAGCTTCAAATCGTTGTGGTTCGGCAAGGGGGGCGCCTGGTCGAGCTTAAAGCCGAACGGTCGCAGCGCCAGATTGATGTCGTGATGCGACTGCCTGTTGATCCGGACCGCGCAGCCGAGCAGGACGTAGAGCTTGTACAGGTTGCCACGGATCCCCCGACGCAGGGCCTCGTTGGCATAGCCGGGATTGTTCGCCTTTTCCACCCGGTACGCCGCGACCTCGGCTTCCATGGATTTCTTCTTGTCTTCGATGATTTCGAGGTCCGTTTCATAATCTCGGAGCAACCCGGCATCGAGCGGCTCGATCATTCCGGACAGCCGGCGCGACTTCTGCTCGTAGACGAGACAGCTCAATCGCGCCCAATCGTGCTCGAGGCTGCGGCGCGGTTTCGAAAAATCCGCGAGCTCGACGCCGCGCATTTCCGGGGATTGCAGCACTTCGCCTTCGTAGGAGCCGAAATCGAAGTCGGCAGCCGCCAGCCGCTCGGCGGTGGCGAGCGCGGCGGCCGGAATGTAAGCGCGCTCATGAGCGTATCTGCGCAGAAACTGTTCAATTCCCGAAAGCCCGGGCACCGTCGGCAACACCCCGACAAGGAGAAATGCGATCGCGAGCGGTACGACCACGTAACCGACCCCTTCGGGCAGTGGAATGCCAAGCGCGCCCAGATTTTTTGGGCCGATCAAGGAAAGCAGTAGGACCGTCAACGCCATCGCACCGAAATAGATCAGAAACCCCTTGGAGTATTCTTCTCGGGTCGCAAGTTGGCGGGGCAGCAATTGGTAGGCGTAATCCCCATTTCCCGTGATGCTGCGCTCACCAAACTTTTGTCTGCAGAACAGGTAGACGAGCCCGATCGCAGCAGTAAGGCAGGCAAAGAACACGAGACCGTCCTTGTCCAAGGAAACTCCGAACTGCATGGGTAATGTCGATAGCGTTGTCACGGCTGTTCTCCATCGCTGGAGCCAAACAAAACGGCGAGACCGAGCTGACGATGACCGCTGGTGTCAGAAGCAACGGCCGTTAAAGCAGCGTCCCTGCGCCAAGATGATCGGCGCGGAGCTGGCGCGATCGCCGGCCGAGTCCTTGAAGGCCGCAACGCTCGCGCCGTCTTCGCCACGCACCGTTGGAAGCAAGGTCGTCGCAACAACGAGCGCGCCCACCACAAGAAAGAATGACTTCCTGTCCATGACAAATCTCCCAGAGAGGCTGATTTATTCTCGTCGAGCCTCGACTGCGGAGCAAAACGGCCTACGGACAAGCGAGGCTCGTATTGCACCCTAAGATTGAAACCTGAGTAGGGGTGTGAGCTAAATCACATGCCGGCAAGTAAATACGAAGAGGCCGCGATACGACTGAAGAAGCGGCGATACGACTTATCGCTATCGCGACGCCCGAACATCATCAGACCGTGCTCCGAGGATGCGATTGAAGCTCGCACGCACCTTGGTCTGCGTCTCACCGAGGAAAGCATCGAGCGTAGCAAAGTCGGGCACATCGGCGGCGCGGGCCAGCAGTCCGATAAGGCCAGACGACGCTGCACTCGGATCGAACGGTCCCGACAGGCACAGACGCAGGATCTGCGTGAGATCATCATAGAGCCGCACCGCCGGGCGGAGCACCTCGGCATCCTCGGTGCTGAGCACCCCGAGCCGCCATGCCTTCTCGAGCACCCGCGCGGTCGAGGTATCGAGAATGTCGGGTGTGCGGGCCGCGTGAACAAGCTGCAGGTATTGCGCGACGAACTCGATATCGACCAGTCCGCCGACGACATATTTGAGATTCCAACGCTCGCTATCGCCTTTTTCGGTCGCGATGGCGCTGCGCATTTCCACGACATCGCCGGCAACCATCTCCGCGTCGCGCGGCCGGCACAGCACGACGCGGATGAGCTCCTCCACGCGCGCGGCGAATCGCGGCGAGGCCGAGACGACCCGCGCGCGGGTGAGCGCCATGTGCTCCCAGGTCCAGGCCTCGTCCTGCTGATAGCTGGCAAAACCGTCGATCTGGGTCGCGAGTGGTCCTGAGCGGCCCGAGGGCCGCAGCCGCATGTCGACCTGGTAGAGCAATCCATAATTGGTTTGCACCGTCAGCGCGCTGATCAGCCGCTGCGTCAGCCGCGAAAAATATTGGCCGCCGTAGAGCGGCCGTGGGCCGGAGAACTCCGGCTGGTCGCGGTCGAAGTCGTAGACGACGATCATGTCGAGGTCCGAACTCGCCGTCATCTCGCGCCCACCAAGCTTTCCGAGCGCGAGGATCGCCGTCTCCTGCCCTGCAATGCGGCCATGCAGGCTTATGAACTGGTCTTCGATCGCGCGGTGGAGGGAACGGACGAGCACATCCGCCAGCCGGGCGAACGCCTCGCCCGCCTGCTGGCCGAGCACCGTCCCCGACAGGATGCGTGTTCCGATCAGGAACATCTGCTCCTGTGCGAATATGCGAATGCGATCGAGAAAATCCTCGTAGAATTCCGCTTGCTGAAGCGAGCGGTCGAGACCGGCAGCGATTTCGAATTCTCCGGCAACGCGCCGAAGAAGCTCGGATCGACGACAGCATCCATGACCTGCGGAAACTGCGCCAGGCTGTCGGCCAGGCGTGGTGCGGTGCCGAGTACAAGGGCGATCAGCGCGACGACATCGGGATTCTGCCGCAGCAGCGAAAACAGCCGGCCGCCACCGTGGAGGCCGGCAAGGAAGCGGTCGAAAGCGAGGACGGCCGCGTCGGGGTTCGCCGAACGCGCGAACTGATGGAGCAGCACGGGCACGATTTCGGCGAGTCGGCTGCGCGTGAACTCGCCCTTCAGCGATCCATGGGCCCCGGTGCTCCAACGCCGCACGAGGGCGGACACTTCCAGCGGCTGGCGAAACCCCATCTCCGTGAGCCGGTCCAGGGTTTCCTTATCGTCGGCCTGCGATGGAAATAGCAGCACCCGGCGCCCCGCCTCGACGCCGGGCGCATTCTCGAACAGTGTCGCATAATGGCGCTGCACGGTGCGCAGATGGTCGACCAAGCGCGGCCGCAAACGCGTCCCGATCCGAAAAGCCCGCGAAGCGGGCGAAAAGCTCGAGCCCGGCCGATCGGGCGGCAAGGTGTGGGTCTGCTCATCGGCGACCATCTGCAGCCGGTTTTCCACCGCGCGCAGGAAGCGATAAGCGGCGCCGAGATCATCGCGCACGAGTTCCCCAATCCAGCCTCCATCGGCCAGCACGTCGAGGGTCCAACGTCTCCTGGTGCGCAGTTCGGGTGCCGTCCGCCAGCAATGAGCTGCTGGGTCTGAACGAAGAACTCGATCTCCCGGATGCCGCCGCGGCCGAGCTTGATATTGTGGCCCTCGACGGCAATCTGGTCGTGACCGCGAGAGGCATTCGATCTGCCGCTTCATCGTGTGAACGTCGGCCACCGCGGCAAAGTCCAGATACTTTGCGCCAGAGAAGGGCGATAGTTCGGCAAGCAAAGCCTCGCCGGCGGCGATGTCGCCCGCACAAGCTCGCGCCTTGATCAGCGCGGCACGCTCCCAATTTTGCCCCCGGCTTTCGTAGTAATCGAGCGCCGACGTCGTGGATATGGCGATCTGGGTCGAGGCGGAGATCCGGACGCAGCCGCAGATCGGTGCGAAACACGTAGCCGTCGGCGGTACGCTGTTGCAGGCGCCCGTACCAGCGCCCGAGTGACCCGCACGTAAAACGGCCCGGGCTCATCCCCGGAAGTGGGGTAGCCGCGTCGTAGAACACGATGAGGTCGATGTCGCTCGAATAGTTGAGCTCGCCTGCCCCATCTTGCCCATTGCCAGTACGATGTCCCCCGAGCCTTCCGCGGGGCGCCCCGTCGGAGACCTTGAGCTTGCCGCGGCGTCGCGCATCCGCGAGCAGGTAATCGACCGCGCTGCCGACCGCGACGTCGGCGAGCTTCGTCCCGCTCGATGACCTGCATCACCGGCCAATCCCGCCGATGTCGGCGAGCGCAATCGACAGCGCGGCCTCCGATTCATGCGCGAACGGAACGCATAACTTCAGTTCATCGTCGGCCGCCGCGATCGCACGCGTTGCGTCGGTGAGAACATCGTCGAAGCGGCGCGCGGGTTTGGTCTGGAGCAGCGAAACGAGCCGCTCCGGGTCGGGGACCGGCCGACTCCAGAGATACCGCGAGCCCTCCGCCAGGCTCCATGACGAGCCCATCGAGCATGGGGTGGGCCGCAAGCAGCTGGGTCAGCGACTTCCCCCGGCTGTATCCGCGATTTGGGCGAGCCACTCGCACACACACGCACGGGCCTCGCCCGCGGCGGCAAGATGCTGCGAGGCTCTGATGCGTTGCGCGAGCGCACCGGTTTGGTCGTTGGTGCATTCGACCGTCCCCGACGCCGGAGGAATCCATTGGCATCCCGGTTCAATCTCAATTTGTCAGGCTTTGCGCAAGCGGGCACCCCGTCCGCCGTGATCTCCGTGCCTTGGGGAGTGCCGGGCCGACTGTCGGGGCGTATCTCGACCTCGGGGTCTGTGGGCCGGATACCAGCTCGCCGCCGCAACCGACGGCGCGCGCGGCAGCGAGATGACGGTCTTGAGGCCCGGATGGTTGTCCTCGAGCTTGAGCTCGCCGCCATGGAGGCGGGCGACCGCCGAGGCAAGGCTCAACCCCAACCCCGAACCCGGCTTTGAGCGGCTCTGCTCGAGCCGCACGAAGCGCTCGACGGCGCGGCCACGGTCGGCTTCGGGGATGCCGTGGCCGCCGTCAGCGACTGCCAGCGGGATCCGATCGCCATCTCCACCGCCTTGACGACGATCTCGGCAGCGGAGCCATTCACGCCGCCGGCACTATCGGGCGCGCCGTATTTGATGGCGTTGTCCACCAGATTGGCGAGGGCCTGGCTGATGAGCTCCCGGTTGCCGTGAACCGGGGCGGCGGCCGGCGCCTCGACCTTGAGTTGGATGCCCTTCTCGTCGGCGAGCGGCTCATAGAGTTCGCCCACTCCGCGCGCGATCTCCGCCGCGTCGAACTCGGTCATGCCGTCGCGCGCCTGGCCCAACTCCGCGCGCGCGATCATCAGCAGCGCGTTGAAGGTGCGAATCAACACATCGGATTCCTCGATCGTGCTCTCGAGCGCCGCGCGATATTGCAACTCGTCTTCCGCAAGGCGCAGGGCCTCTTCGCAGCGATTGCGCAATCGCGTCGACGGAGTCTTGAGATCGTGCGCGATATTGTCCGATACCTCCTTGAACCCGTACATCAGCCCCTCGATGCGCTCGAGCATGGCGTTGAGGTTGGTAGCCAGCCGGTCAAGCTCGTCGCCCCGTCCCGGCGATCGGAAGGCGCCCGGCGAGATCGCCATCCATGATCTTTCGCGTCGTGTCCGTCATAGCGTCCACGCGCTTGAGAACCCGCCGCGTCACGAAGAAGCCGCCGGCGACGCCGAGCACGATGACGATCGCCAACGACCAGCGTCCGGCGGCGAGCACGATATCGTGCAGGCGTTCGCGCTCTTCGAGATCGCGTCCCACCAGGAGACGAAAGCCGGACGGCAATTGAAACACCCGGATGAGAGCTTCGTGTTCAGCGCCATCGGGGTCGTCGAGCCGGCGATAGGCGGTCTCCGTCCAGCCGGGGGTTTCAAGGATGCCGGTGGCAAGCGACCCGACATTGCCTGCGAGGCCCTCGCCCGCGCGGGTGGTCACCCAGATAAAGGCTCGAGCCCGGTCTGCGCGATCTCGCATCCACAACGAAGACGAGGCGGCGAATGCCGCCCTGGCGGTATTGCTCGGCCAGGCCGGTGATCTCGGCATCGACCGTCTGAGTGATTTGTTCGGTGATCAGCCGACGGGTATTCCAGGCAAAATAGACGAGCAGGAAAGCGGCGAACAGCGCAAAGACCGTCAGATAGACCAACGTCAGCTTGAACGCCGTCGTGCGCGAGCAGCTTGCCCAGCGCCGTCATCCGTCACCCGTGCACGTCATCCCGCGGGGCGCAGGAAATGACAGGTCATTTGCTGTCGCGGATCACATACCCTGCGCCGCGCACCGTATGCAGCAAAGCCTGGGTGAAACCCTTATCAATTTTCGACCGCAACCGCGAGATGTGCACGTCGATGACGTTGGTTTGCGGGTCGAAGTGGTAATCCCAAACATTTTCCAGCAGCATGGTGCGGGTCACCACTTGACCCGCATGTTTCATGAGATATTCGAGCAGCAGAACTCGCGCGGTTGCAGCGATCTCTTCGCCGCCGCGCGTCACCTGATGCGACAGCCGGATCGAGCTCGAGGTCGCCCACGCGATAGAGCCGTTTCCTCGCGAACTGCCGCGCCGCCGCGCCAAGGACCTCGGTGCGCGCGAGCGGCTCTGAAAGCGAATAGGGCTTGGGCAGATAGTCGTCGCCGCCCGCCCGCAAGCCCCTTGACCCGATCATCGACCTGCCCCAGCGCCGAGAGAATGAGCGCGGGCGTCTCGATGCCCTTGCTGCGCAGGGTGCCGATAACGGTAAGGCCGTCGACTTTGGGCGGCGTGCGGTCGACGATGAGCACGTCATATTGGCCCATCAAGAGCCTGAGCGAGGCCTTCCTCGCCATCCGCCGCAAGGTCGGCGACATGCCCGACCTTCACGGAACGCCTTGGCGCAGGTAGCTGGCGGCGTCGCCGGGTCGTCTTCGATGATCAGGAGACGCATGACGAACCGACCGTCTCTCGGATCAGGGATTTCCCTGGGGGCGAGAACTCTGCGGGGCTGAGCTGATCGTATCGTTACTATTTGACCGAGAAGCCCTCCGGTCAGGACCGGAGCCGGCGAGATCCCCCGGCGGCCGGAAAACGCCGAGGGGCGGCGGTCTGGAACCCGCCGCCCCTCGACCGACTCAGTACCGTGCGGCGGGCGGCGGATGCCGGAACGAGAACTGCCGAGGGATGGCGACGGACCAGAAGGCCCGTCCCCCTGGCTCGAACCGCCAGCGGGGGCGACGCATGCCGATCCGTGCGCCCCATTTCGTTAGGCCTTGGCAGAAGCGGTTCCCGCCACGAACCGCGTACCCCTCGCCCCGATCTTCGCTCGCATGCAGGATCGGTGCCGCTTGCCGTCCTTCTGGGCCTCGCTCAG
>CAWIGD010000080.1:0-25470 GCA_963835165.1 uncultured Alphaproteobacteria bacterium | reverse complement strand
CTAATTTGCGCGATTAGCTTGGCGGCCGGCATTGGGGAATCCGGGGGATCGCCGGCCTGTTTCGATCGCCTGGGGGGATGGGGGCTTCAGAGATGGCTTTTGTGCGCTTGAGTGCCGCCGCGCTCGTCGCGCTGGCGACGGCCGCGTGCAGCGGCAATCCCGAGACTGGAACCGGACCGCGGGAGAATACGGGCACGCTCGTCGGCGCTGTGGCCGGAGGGCTGATCGGCTCGCAGTTCGGCGGTGGGGCCGGCGAGCGCGTTGCCGCTGGCCTTGCGGGTGCGGCGGTCGGCGGCCTGCTGGGCAATCGCATTGGTTCCGCCATGGACGACGATGACAAGCGGCGTGCCTATGCCGCGCAGATGCAGGCGCTCGAAAGCGGAAAATCGGGCACGGCGGTCGCGTGGAAGAATCCGAACTCGGGCCGCTATGGATCGGTGGTTCCCGGTCCCGCCTACCAGACCAATGGGCAGCAGTGCCGGCAATACACCCACACGATCTACATCGACGGCCAGCCCCAGGTTGCGAAAGGCAACGCGTGCCGCAATCCGGACGGCACCTGGACCGCGGTCGGCTGACCGCAGGCGCCCATAGGCTAACGGCGCGACCTCGATTGCGGTTAGCGATCCGCCGCGGCGCCCTCGTGGCGCGCGCCGAAGCATTGCCCGATGACGCGGAAGGCACGCCCTTGGCCCAGGGCCCGGCTGCGTTGCCGCCGACGCGATCACGCTGCGGACGCCTTGCCCCGCGTTGAACCCGGCGAATTACGCTGCAAGTTGCGCGGCGGCGTGAAAATCCTGCAGCCGCGGCATGACCTCACGCGCGAACAGCGTCATGCTGTCGACCGTATCCTCATGGCCCATCTGGCCCGCCTGCGACATCATCAGGAAGTGTCCGAACCCGCCGACCGCACGGTAGAAGTCGACCACCTGGTCGTAGACCTGGTCCGGCGTGCCGGCGAACATCAAGCCGCCGGCGATCGTGTCCGCGACGCTGCCTTGCGCCGCGCTGCCGAGCGGTTTGCCGTCCTTCGTCGCCATCTGATGGGAGGGCCCGCGCCAGCCCACGCGTTGAAATAGCTTGGCCGCATCGCTCGAGGCCATGAAGCCGGGCGGATTCTTGTAAGGCTCGGCGACCAGCGTGTTGGTCTGCAGATAGCTCTTCACCAGTTCGGCGCGGCGCAATCCCTCCGCCTCGCTTTTTCCCACCGCGACGAATCCCATATAGGCGAACCGGTCGAGCGGCGCCGGCTGCGAACGTCCCGCGTCCTTCCATCCCTTGCGATATTCATCGAACACCGTCTTGGCGCGGTAGCCCGTCATCACGGTGGCGATCACGTAGCCGCGCCCGCCCAGCGCGCGCGAGCTCCCGGGGCTGCTGGAACTGCTCCAGACCGGGGGATGCGGCTGCTGATAGGGGCGCGGCCAGATGTTGACGCTGCGATATTGGAAATGCTCGCCCTCCCAGGAGAACGGTCCGTCGTGCGTCGTCATTGCCTTGATAATGAGATCGTGTGCCTCCCAGAAGCGATCCATGACGTGCACCGGTTTGGCATTGGCGGGGACGATCTCGTAAGGAACGCCTTTGATGAACCCCATCTCCAGCCGGCCGCGGGAGATCACATCGATGATCGACATTTCCTCCGCGACGCGCAGGGGATCGCTGCGGTTCGCAATGGGGGTGCCCAGTCCGAGGAGCCGCGCGCGCCTGGTCTGGCGCGCCAGAATGGCGAGCGTGAGGTGCACCGAGGCGCTCATGCAGGTCGCCGTGGCGTGGTGCTCGTTGACGATGATGTTGAGGCCGAGTTCGTCCGCAAGCATCCATTCGTCGAGATAGCGGTTGTAGAGGCGAGCCGCCGTTTCCGGATCGCAGTGCCGGTTGGGAAGACTGACCCGCAGCGATTCCGCATCCTCGAACCAGGCGTCGGGATAGGACTGTTCGCTGAAGCTGTACACTTTCATCTGCTTGCCCTCGGCAATGGACGCTGTCCCGATCATTTCCCGCCGCGTCGCGCGCGTGAGACGAACTCGACGATCTTGCGCGTGAACAGCTCGGGACGCTCGATGTGCGGGTAGTGCCCTGCGTCCTCGATCAGTTCGAATTGCGCGCCGGCAATGAGCTTGCTGTAGGCGCGCCCATAGTCGGGCGACACGATGCGGTCGCTCGCGCCCCAGAGGACCAAAGTAGGGACCCGGATGCGGTGCAGACGGCTGGCGAGCTTCGGGTCGTACATGTAGGGCGACCACGCGAACAGCGCGGTCGCCTCGCGGTTGCGGAACAGGACGTGTGCGTCCTCATCCGAGATCGATGCGTGGTCGATGGCCGCGATTGTGGGGTCGTGAAAGGCGAGCCGATCGACCTCGCTCTGCTTGGTGGTGAAAATATCGACGATGTCGCGCTGCTCGCGGTCGCCGAGCTTGATCCCGACTGCGTCGGCCAGGACCACGTGTGAAAGGCGCCCTGTCGATTTGATCGCGATCTCCGCCGCGATCCATCCACCGAACGACAGACCCGCAAGGACCACGTCGCGCAGGTCGAGCGCGTCCATGACATCGAGGTAGAAATAGGCAAGATCGTCGACCGTGGTCATGGCGCGCGGCAGCTCGCTGCGCCCGAAGCCCGGATGGGAAGGCGCGATCACCGTAAACGATCGGGCAAGCTCCTCGATCGCGCGGTCGGCCGATTTGACCCCGATCGCGGGGTGCAACAGCAGCAAGGGCTGTCCGGTCCCGCGCTTGATGAGCTCGATGCGAACTCCTGCTATGTCGGTCAATCCGTTTACGGTTTCGATGCGGTCGAGCATGGGCGGGATCACCTGGGCCGGGCTCAGTGCGGCTTGATATCGGCGGCCTTGACCAGTTCTCTGTTCTGCTTGATCTGGGCGCGAAAGAAGGCATCGAACTCAGACGAGGTCATCTCGAAGGGCTGTCCGCCCAACGCCGTGAGCTTGTCCTGCACGCTTTTGATTTGCAGCGCTTTCGCCGTTTCGCGGTAAAGCTTCCCCTGAATGTCCTTTGGTGTCTTCGAGGGCGCGAACACACCGATCCAGAAGGGGAAATCGGAATCGGGATAACCCGCTTCCGCGAGCGTCGGCAAATCCGGCAGCGATGAGATCCGCTTGTTGCTGCTCACGGCGAGCGGGAGAATCCTCCCGTCGCGGATGAGCGACATCGACGGCAGCACCGGCGTGAAGAAGAAATCCACCCGTCCAGCCAATAGTTCGGTCAACGCTTCCTGCACGCCACGGAACGGAATCTCCTGAACATCGATCCCGGCGCTGAGACGGAACCGCTCGGCATTGATGTGCGCGGCGCCGCCGTGCCCGACCGATGCGTAGTTCAAGGCACCAGGCTTCGCTTGTGCCGCAGCCACCAATTCGCGCGCCGTCTTGTATTTCTCGGGCGAGACCACCAGCAGGAACGGCGTGTTGACGAGCGCAACGACCCCCGTGAAATCACCCTCGGTATCATAGGGCAGCGTGCTGTGGGTCGCCGGGAAGATCGTCAGCGAGGGCGAGTGGGAGAGCAGCGTATAGCCATCGGGATCGGCCTTGGCGACCGCGGCCGGAGCCAGTGTTCCTCCCCCGCCGCCGCGATTGTCGATGATGAAGGGCTGTCCGACTTGCTGCGAAACCTGGTCGAAGACAGTGCGGCAGACCAGATCGATCGCGCTGCCGGCCGTCACCGGTACGGAAATGCGGACCGGTTTGCTCGGCCATGTGAGCGGCTGTGCCTGACCCAGCGCGGCATGTGCACCCGGCATCAGCAACAGAGCTGCGAGGAAGGGGCGCCACATACGAGTGCTCTATTTGAGGTTGTTAAGCTGGCCGGGACGGCACGGTCACAATGCGTTTTCGGTGCGCGCGGCGTCAAGTTGGGTGGAAAACGGTACTGGCAGGAACGGGCGCTGCCGACGCTGCGCCGTTCTGTCGTGGCCGCGCTGGCGAACGAACGCCTTGGCTCGCGCCGCGCTCGCTCGGGATAATCCCCTTGCAAGGCTCTCCGTCGCAGCGGAGGGGGCGGCCCGCGGCACGTCGTTCCGGAGCCGGCACTCATGTATCGCCGTTGGTTATGACAAATTTACGAGCTACCGCTTCCCCATGTCGCGCCCGTCATGCTCATTCCCCGTTGCCGGAACCTCATTATCCATGTTGTAACCGCGCTGGGCGTCCCCGATCAACGAACAGGTAGGTTCTGCGTCCGCGTCGCCACCGGAATGTCGAATTCGATCGGATGGATTTGAGCGCATGACGCTGTGGTTGGGACTCGCGCTGATGACGGCCGTGGCCATTTTGGCCGTGCTCTGGCCGCTGGCGCGCCGGACCGGCAGCCTGCGGTCGGGGAGCGATGTCGCGGTCTACCGCGATCAGCTCGAGGAAATCGAACGCGACCGTGCGGCCGGGCTGATCGCCGACCAAGAAGCGGCGAGCGCGCAGGTCGAGGTGTCGCGGCGGCTCCTTGCCGCGGCCGAAGCCCCGCCCGCGCCGCAAGCCAGCGCGGACGTGGCGACATGGCGACGCCGGGCGGTCGCACTGGTGGCGCTTCTCGTCGTGCCGCTCGGCGCGGCCGGACTCTACCTTGCGCTCGGCTCGCCTTCGCTGCCGGATCAGCCGCTGGCGCCGCGTCTTGCCGCGGCACGCGGCGATCAGTCGTTCGACAGCTTGGTTGCGCAGGTGGAGACCCACCTTGCTCGCAATCCGCAGGATGGACGTGGTTGGGAAGTGATCGCGCCGATCTATCTGCGGCTCGGTCGTTTCGACGACGCGGTCAAGGCCCGGCGCCAGGCGCTTAGCCTCAACGGCGAATCTCCCGAACGCGAATCGGCGCTGGGGGAGGCGTTGGTGTTTGCCGCCAATGGGATCGTAACCGCGGAAGCGAAGGCCGCATTCGAAAAAGCGGTTGCGCTTGATGCCAGTGACGTGCCTGCGCGCTACTTTCTGGGGCTTGCCGCCGAGCAGGATGGCAATCGCGCGCAAGCCGCCGCGCTGTGGCGGGCGTTGATCGCGGCCGCTCCGCCCGACGCGCCGTGGATCGATTTCATCCGGGGCGCGCTTGCCCGCGTCGACGCCGGCGCCGCACCCGGCGATCCGAGCCGCGGTGCGAGCGGCGGTCAAAGCGGCAGCGCAAGCGGAGGTCCGACCGACGACCAGGTCGCAGCCTCTTCGAAGCTGGATCCGGAGCAACGCAAGGCCATGATACAGGGCATGGTCGAGCGGCTCTCCGAGAGACTGCATCGCGATGGTTCCGACGCCGAGGGATGGCTCCGGCTCGTTCGCTCCTATATGGTCCTCGGTGAACGCGAAAAAGCGCTGGCCGCCGTCCTCGATGCGCGGCGGGCGCTCGCCGGCGATCCGACCAACCTGCGGCGGCTCGACGACCTCGTCAAAGGACTGGGTCTCGAAGGCTGACGGGAACCACACGATGACCCGCAAGCAACGACGCCTCTCTCTGATCGGTGCCGCGCTCGGTGTGCTCGCGCTCGCGGTGGCACTCGTGCTCGGCGCGCTCAAGGATTCGATCGTGTTCTTCAATTCGCCGACCGATGTTGCCGAGAATCACGTCAAGCCGGGGACGCGCATCCGCATCGGAGGCTTGGTAAAGGAAGGAAGCGTGTGGCGAGGGGAGAGCCTTGCGGTTCGCTTCGAGGTCACCGACGGCAGGAACACCGTCCCCGTGGCCTATCAAGGCCTGCTGCCGGATCTGTTCCGGGAGGGTCAGGGGATCGTTGCCGAAGGCGCCCTCGATCCAATGGGCACCTTTCGCGCCGACAGCGTTCTTGCCAAGCACGACGAGAACTATATGCCGAAGGAGGTCGCCGACAGCTTGAAGAAGCAGGGCCATTGGAAGGACGAATACGAAAAGAAAGCAGGCGCTGCGCGACAGGGCAGGGCGCAATGAGGCACCGAAACTGCGAGGCTCATCGGCGCGCTGCACCTCGCCCGGGACAGGCGGCCGGGGAGCCACGATCATGATCGCCGAGTTCGGGCACTACGCCCTCGTGCTCGCGCTGGCGTTGGCGCTGGTCCAGGCGATCGTGCCGATCGTCGGCGTGCGCAAGAATGATCCGGTGCTGATGGCCGTCGCCGGTCCGACCGCGGTCGCGCAATTGTTTTTCATTGCGCTCGCTTTCGGCGCCTTGACCATTTGCTACGTGCGCTCGGATTTCTCCGTCGTCAACGTATTCGAAAACTCGCATTCGGCGAAACCGCTGATCTACAAGATCAGCGGCGTTTGGGGGAACCACGAAGGCTCGATGCTGCTGTGGGTTCTGATCCTCAGCCTGTTCGGTGCGCTGGTTTCGCTGTTCGGAGGAAATCTGCCCGCGCGTCTCAAGGCCAATGTGCTGGCCGTGCAGTCTTGGATCGCGGTCGCATTCGTTCTCTTCATTCTGGTCACGTCGAACCCGTTCTTGCGCATTCTCGAGCCGCCGTTCGAGGGGCGTGATCTCAATCCGATCCTGCAGGACCCGGGTCTCGCCATTCACCCGCCGCTGCTCTACCTCGGCTATGTCGGGCTCTCGATCTCTTTTTCCTTCGCCATTGCTGCCTTGATCGACGGGCGCATCGATGCCGCCTGGGCGCGATGGGTGCGGCCCTGGACGCTGCTGGCCTGGATGTTCCTGACACTTGGCATCGCCATGGGGTCGTACTGGGCGTATTACACGCTCGGCTGGGGCGGTTGGTGGTTCTGGGATCCGGTGGAGAACGCATCGTTCATGCCGTGGCTGGCCGCCACGGCGCTGCTGCATTCCGCGCTCGTGATGGAAAAGCGCAATGCGCTCAAGGTGTGGACGATTCTGCTTGCGATCCTGGCGTTCTCGCTCTCGCTGATCGGCACCTTCCTCGTGCGCTCGGGCGTGCTCACCTCGGTGCATGCCTTTGCCACCGATCCGACCCGCGGCGTCTTCATTCTTGCGATTCTTGTACTGTTCATCGGCGGTAGTCTTGCGCTGTTTGCGTTGCGCGCGCCCTTGCTCAAGCAAGGGGGCTTGTTCGCACCGGTTTCACGCGAAGGCGCACTCGTGCTCAACAATCTGTTTCTGGTGAGCGCCTGCGCGACGGTGTTTGTCGGTACGCTCTATCCCCTCGCGCTCGAGGCGCTCACGGGCGAGAAGATTTCGGTCGGCGCGCCTTTTTTCAACGCTACCTTTGGGCCGTTGTTCGTTCCGCTGCTCATTGCCATGCCGTTTGGGCCGTTGCTGGCGTGGAAGCGCGGGGATCTGCTGGGCGTGGCCCAACGGCTCGTCGGCGCCGCCGCCGTCGGCGCAATCACTGTCGCGGTGATCTTTGCCATGGAGGGCGGCGGTCCGATCCTGGTGCCGTTCGCGATCGGTCTTGCCCTCTACGTCATGGCCGGCGCCTTGACCGAGATCGTGGAGCGCACGGGTCTGTTGAAAGTGCCGTTCATGACGGCGTTCGCGCGCGCCCGGGGCCTCCCGCGCTCGGCCTGGGGCGGGGCGTTCGCGCATTTCGGTCTCGGGCTCACGCTCCTCGGTATTATCGGCGAGACGCAGTGGGGCATCGAGCGGATTGCCGAGCTCAAGCCGGGGCAGACGATCTCCATTCGTCGATATGACCTGCAGTTCGACGGCATGACCACGCGGCAGGGCCCGAACTATCGCGAACTTGCCGCCCATTTCACCGTGCGGCGGCACGGCGACGTCGTCGGAATCATGGAGCCGGCAAAACGCAGCTTCCCCTCGCGCGGCTCTTCGACCACCGAGACCGCGTTGATGACGCGGGGATTTTCGCAGCTCTACCTGTCGCTGGGGGATCCCAACCCGGATGGCTCGCTCGCAGTGCGGCTCTACTACAAGCCCCTGGTGCTGCTCATCTGGTTCGGCGCGGTGGTCATGGTGGTGGGCGGCGGGCTGTCGCTCTCGGACCGCCGCCTCCGGGTGGGCGCGCCGAAACCGGCGCGGAGCAAGACAGTGCTCGCGCCGGCGGAGTAGGGCATGCGGTGGCTTTTCTTCATCGTCTTGACGCTGACGCTCGTCGCTTCGCCGCGCGTCGAAGCCGTGCAGCCGGATGAAATTCTTGCCGACTCGGCGCTGGAAGGGCGCGCCCGCGCGCTCTCGAAGGAACTGCGCTGCATGGTCTGTCAGAACCAGTCGATCGACGATTCCGACGCCCCGCTCGCACGCGACTTGCGTGTGCTGGTACGTGAACGATTGCAGGCGGGTGACAGCGACGGGCAGGTGATCGATTTTCTGGTCGCGCGCTACGGTGAGTTCGTGCTGCTCAAGCCGCGGTTCTCATTGCACACCGCGCTGTTATGGCTTGGGCCGGCCGCGGTCATGCTCATCGGGGCGCTTGGGCTCTTCGTGCTGGCACGCCGCTACCGGGCGGTTTCAGGTGCCGCCGCCGCTGGAGCAACGCTCACACCAGCCGAACAAGCGCGGCTTTCGGAGATCCTGGGTCGCCGCGACCCATGAATCGATTAAGTGACTAGATTTGCTTGCTTTCGTGAATTTTGCTGCGCTCGCACAGGAGCCCACGCGCTGCTTCCGAGGATTCTGCGCCGCGGTGAGCAATCCAAACTCAGGCGACTCTTAGGTAACATATTAATTTTATTGTCTTTTTTGAGCGTTGCTCACTCTTACCAAACTTTAATTTCCCCGACAGCGCCCGGTAAGGAAGGGCACCCCATCTTGTTGCTCTGCAATTAGGGGCTCATTCGGGCTCCTGCCGCACAAAAGATGGAGAGACCCTGATGACTGCGAGCGCTCCCGCTCCGAAATCGCGCATCCTGTCCGCGCGTCGTTTTGTTCTGCTTGCTGGTGTCGCGGGCTTAGGCGTGGCCGTGCTCGGTGGTGCGGATCTCGTTACCAAGGCGACCGGCCCGGCTCTCAGCACCATTGCCTATGCCCAGGGCGTTCAACGCCCGATGGGATTTGCTGACATCGTCGAGAAGGTGAAGCCCGCGGTCATTTCGGTCCGCGTCAAAGTCGACGCCGGCCCGAAGATGATGGGCATGGACGGCGATTCGCCGGCCGCGCCGAACTCGCAGATGGAGCGGTTCTTCCGTCGCTTCGGCATGCCGGACATGACTCCCGATGAGCGCGGCCAGCGCAGCCCGGCTGATCCGCGCAGCCCGCGCAACCGCCTCGTGACCGGCCAGGGTTCTGGTTTCTTCATCACCGCGGACGGCTACGCCGTGACCAACAATCACGTCGTCGACAAGGCCGACACCGTCGAGATCACGACCGATGAGGGCAAGACCTACACGGCCAAGGTGATCGGAACCGATCCGCGCACCGACTTGGCGCTCATCAAGGTCGAGGGCCGCAGCGACTTCCCTTACGCCAAGCTCTCTGACAAGGCTCCGCGCATCGGCGACTGGGTCCTGGCGGTCGGTAATCCGTTCGGACTCGGCGGCACCGTGACGGCCGGCATTGTTTCGGCGCGCGGTCGCGATATCGGAGCCGGCCCCTACGACGACTTCATCCAGATCGACGCACCGGTCAACAAGGGCAATTCGGGCGGTCCGACGTTCGACGTCGACGGCAACGTGCTCGGCGTCAACACGGCGATCTTCTCGCCGTCGGGAGGGTCCGTGGGCATCGCCTTCGCCATTCCCGCCGGGACTGTGAAGTCGGTCGTCGCGCAACTGAAGGACACGGGCAAGGTCAGCCGCGGTTGGATCGGCGTGCAGATCCAGCCCGTGACTGCCGAGCTCGCCGACAATCTTGGCCTCAAGGGGCCGGAGGGCGCGATGGTCTCCGATCCGCAGGAGAACGGTCCGGCCGCCAAAGCCGGCATCCTGGCGGGGGACGTGATCACCGCGGTCAATGGCGCCCCGGTCAAGGACGCGAAAGACCTCGCCAGGCAGATCGGCGCCATGGCGCCGGGTGCAACGGCGAAGTTGACCGTCTGGCGCAAGGGTGAACAGAAGACCTTCTCCATCGCGCTCGGCGAACTGCCGAACCAGCGCGAAGCCAAGGCGGGCACGCCGAACTCCTCCGGCGCCGATGTCCCGCGGCTCGGCCTCACGGTCGCGCCCGCCGGCCAGGTCGCCGGCAGCGGCTCGGAAGGCGTGGTGGTCACCCAGGTCGATCCCAATGGACTTGCGTCCGATCAGGGCTTCAAGACCGGCGACGTCATTCTCGAGGTCGGCGGCAAGAAGGTGGCGAATCCGGTGGATGTGCGCACCGCCCTGAGCGAGGCCCAGAAGGACGGCAAGCGCACGATCCTCATGCGAGTGAGATCGGGCGAGGAGACGAGGTTCGTGGCGGTACCGCTCGCCAAGGCCTAACCAAATGGGGCGCACCGTCGGCATCCGTCGCCCCCGCCGGCGGTTCGAACCAGGGGGACGGGCCTTCGGTCCGTCCCCATCCCTTCTAACTCCGTTCCGGCATCCGTCGCCCCCGCCGGTACTGAGTTGGTTGAGGGGCGGCGGGTTCAAAACCGCCGCCCCTCGCGTTTTTCCGGTCCCGGGGGATCTGCCTGCTCCGGTCCTGACCTGAGGACTCTTTTAAAATAGTAACGATATGATTAGCTCAGCCCCGCAGAGTCCCGCCCCCAGGGAAATCCCTTATCCGAGAGACGGTCGGTTCGTCATGCGTCTCCTGATCATCGAAGACGACCGCGACGCCGCCGACTATCTGGCCAAGGCGTTCCGTGAGGTCGGGCATGTCGCCGACCTTGCGGCAGATGGCGAGGAAGGCCTCGCTCAGGCCCTCGACGGGCAATATGACGTGCTGATCGTCGACCGCATGCTGCCCAAGGTCGACGGCCTTACCGTGATCGGCACCCTGCGCAGCAAGGGCATCGAGACGCCCGCGCTCATTCTTTCGGCGCTGGGGCAGGTCGATGATCGGGTCAAGGGCTTGCGGGCGGGCGGCGACGACTATCTGCCCAAGCCTTATTCGTTTTCAGAGCTGCTGGCGCGCACCGAGGTCCTGGCGCGGCGGCGCGGCGTTCGCGAGGAAACGGTCTATCGCGTGGGCGACCTCGAACTCGACCGGCTGTCGCATCAGGTGACGCGCGGCGGGGAAGAAATCGTCCTGCAACCGCGAGAGTTCCGCCTGCTCGAATATCTCATGAAACATGCGGGTCAAGTGGTGACCCGCACCATGCTGCTGGAAAATGTTTGGGATTACCACTTCGACCCGCAAACCAACGTCATCGACGTGCACATCTCGCGGTTGCGGTCGAAAATTGATAAGGGTTTCACCCAGGCTTTGCTGCATACGGTGCGCGGCGCAGGGTATGTGATCCGCGACAGCAAATGACCTGTCATTTCCTGCGCCCCGCGGGATGACGTGCACGGGTGACGGATGACGGCGCTGGGCAAGCTGCTGCGCACGACGGCGTTCAAGCTGACGTTGGTCTATCTGACGGTCTTTGCGCTGTTCGCCGCTTTCCTGCTCGTCTATTTCGCTTGGAACACCCGTCGGCTGATCACCGAGCAAATCACTCAGACGGTCGATGCCGAGATCACCGGCCTGGCCGAGCAATACCGCCAGGGCGGCATTCGCCGCCTCGTCTTCGTTGTGGATGCGAGATCGCGCAGACCGGGCTCGAGCCTTTATCTGGTGACCACCCGCGCGGGCGAGGGGCTCGCAGGCAATGTCGGGTCGCTTGCCACCGGCATCCTTGAAACCCCCGGCTGGACGGAGACCGCCTATCGCCGGCTCGACGACCCCGATGGCGCCGAACACGAAGCTCTCATCCGGGTGTTTCAATTGCCGTCCGGCTTTCGTCTCCTGGTGGGACGCGATCTCGAAGAGCGCGAACGACTGCACGATATCGTGCTCGCCGCCGGACGCTGGTCGTTGGCGATCGTCATCGTGCTCGGCGTTGCCGGCGGCTTCTTCGTGACGCGGCGGGTTCTCAAGCGCGTGGACGCGATGACGGACACGACGCGAAAGATCATGGATGGCGATCTCGCCGGGCGCCTTCCGATCGCGGGGACGGGCGACGAGCTTGACCGGCTGGCTACCAACCTCAACGCCATGCTCGAGCGCATCGAGGGGCTGATGTACGGATTCAAGGAGGTATCGGACAATATCGCGCACGATCTCAAGACTCCGTTGACGCGATTGCGCAATCGCTGCGAAGAGGCCCTGCGCCTTGCGGAAGACGAGTCGCAATATCGCGCCGCGCTCGAGAGCACGATCGAGGAATCCGATGCGTTGATTCGCACCTTCAACGCGCTGCTAATGATCGCGCGCGCGGAGTCGGGCCAGGCGCGCGACGGCATGACCGAGTTCGATGCGGCGGAGATCGCGCGCGGAGTGGGCGAGCTCTATGAGCCGCTCGCCGACGAGAAGGGCATCCAACTCAAGGTCGAGGCGCCGGCCGCCGCCCCGGTTCACGGCAACCGGGAGCTCATCAGCCAGGCCCTCGCCAATCTGGTCGACAACGCCATCAAATACGGCGCGCCCGATGGTGCCGGCGGCGCGAACGGCGCCGCTGCCGAGATCGTCGTCAAGGCGGTGGGAGATGGCGATCGGATCCTGCTCGCAGTCGCTGACGGCGGCCACGGCATCCCCGAAGCCGACCGCGGCCGCGCCGTCGAGCGCTTCGTGCGGCTCGAGCAGAGCCGCTCAAAGCCAGGTTCGGGGTTAGGGCTGAGCCTTGCCTCGGCAGTCGCCCGCCTCCATGGCGGCGAGCTCAAGCTCGAGGACAACCATCCGGGTCTCAGGACCGTCATCTCGCTGCCCCGCGCGCCGTCGGTTGCGGCGACGAGCTGAATCCGGCCCACGGACGCCAAGGTCGAGAGACGCCCCGACAGGCGGCCCGGCACTCCCCAAGGCATGGAGATCACGGCGGACGGGGTGCCCGCTTGCGCAAAGCCTGACAAATTGAGATTGAACCGGGATGCCAATGGATCCTCCGGCGTCGGGGACGGTCGAATGCACCAACGACCAAACCGGTGCGCTCGTGCAACGCATCAGAGCCTCGCAGCATCTTGCCGCCGCGAGCGAGGCCCGTGCGCGTGTGCGCGAGTGGCTCGCGCAAATCGCGGATACTGCCGCCGGGAAGTCGCTGACCCAGCTGCTTGCGGCCCACCCCATGCTCGATGGGCTCGTCATGAGCCTGGCGGAGGGCTCGCGGTATCTCTGGGAACTTGCGCGAACTGACCCGGAACGGCTCGTTTCGCTGCTCCAGGCTGAACCCGCGCGCCGCTTCGACGATATTCTCACCGACGCAACGCGCGCGATCGCGGCGGCCGATGAAGAAGCCGAAGTCATGCGTCTTCTTCGGCGCATGAAATCGGAGGCGGCGCTGTTGATTGCGCTCGCCGACATCGGCGGGATTTGGCCAGTGATGCAGGTCATCGAGCGGCAGACCAAGCTCGCCGATGTCGCGGTCGGCAGCGCGGTCGATTACCTGCTCGCGGATGCGCGGCGTCGCGGCAAGCTCAAGATCTCCGACCCCGGCCGCCCCGCGGAAGGCTCCGGCTACATCGTACTGGCGATGGGCAAGATGGGGGCAGGCGAGCTCAACTATTCGAGCGACATCGACCTCATCGTGTTCTACGACGCGGCTGCTCCACTTCCGGGGATTGAGCCGGGGCCGTTTTACGTGCGGGTTACCCGGGCGCTGGTACGGCTCCTGCAAGAGCGTACCGCCGACGGCTACGTGTTTCGCACCGATCTGCGGCTGCGTCCGGATCCCGCCTCGACCCAGATCGCGATATCCACGACGTCGGCGCTCGATTACTACGAAAGCCGAGGGCAAAATTGGGAGCGTGCCGCGCTGATCAAGGCGCGAGCTTGTGCGGGTGACATCGCCGCCGGCGAGGCTTTGCTTGCCGGACTCTCGCCTTTCATCTGGCGCAAGTATCTGGACTTTGCCGCGGTAGCCGACGTCCACACGATGAAGCGGCAGATCCATGCCTATCGCGGTCACGACCAGATTGCCGTCGAGGGCCACAATATCAAGCTCGGCCGCGGCGGCATCCGGGAGATCGAGTTCTTCGTCCAGACCCAGCAACTCATTGCCGGCGGACGGCATCCCGAACTGCGCACCAGAGAGACGCTACGGACCCTCGACGTGCTGGCCGATGGAGGCTGGATCGGGGAACTCGTGCGCGATGATCTCGGCGCCGCTTATCGCTTCCTGCGCGCGGTGGAAAACCGGCTGCAGATGGTCGCCGATGAGCAGACCCACACCTTGCCGCCCGATCGGCCGGGGCTCGAGCTTTTTGCCCGCTTCGCGGGCTTTTCGGATCGGGACGCGTTCGCGGCCGCCTTGGTCGACCATCTGCGCACCGTGCAGCGCCATTATGCGACGCTGTTCGAGAATGCGCCCGGCGTCGAGGCGGGGCGCCGGGTGCTGCTATTTCCATTCCAGGCCGACGATAAGGAAACCCTGGACCGGCTCACGGAGATGGGGTTTCGCCAGCCGCTGGAAGTGTCCGCCCTCGTGCGGCGTTGGAGCACCGGGGCCCATGGATCGCTGAAAGGCGAGTTCACGCGCAGCCGACTCGCCGAAATCGTGCCCGTGCTGCTCCACCAGTTCGCGCGTTCGGCGAACCCCGACGCGGCCGTCATCGCTTTCGACCGCTTCCTTGCCGGCCTCCACGGCGGCGGCCGGCTGTTTTCGCTGCTGCGGCAGAATCCCGATCTCGTCGCGCTGATCGCCCTTGTACTCGGCACCGCACCACGCCTGGCCGACAGCCTGGCGCAGTTTCCGCAGGTCATGGATGCTGTCGTCGATCCGAGCTTCTTCGGCGCGTTGCCGGAAGAATCCGAAATCGCTGCCGGTCTCGACCGCTCGCTTCAGCAAGCGGAGTCCTACGAGGATTTTCTCGACCGCATTCGCATATTCGCACAGGAGCAGATGTTCCTGATCGGAACACGCATCCTGTCGGGGACAGTGTCGGCCGAGCAGGCGGGCGAGGCGTTCGCCCGGCTGGCGGATGTGCTCGTCCGTTCCCTCCACCGCGCGATCGAAGACCAGTTCATAAGCCTGCATGGCCGCATTGCAGGACAGGAGACGGCGATCCTCGCGCTCGGAAAGCTTGGTGGGCGCGAGATGACGGCGAGTTCGGACCTCGACATGATCGTCGTCTACGACTTCGACCGCGACCAGCCGGAGTCCTCGGGCCCACGGCCGCTCTACGGCGGCCAATATTTTTCGCGGCTGACGCAGCGGCTGATCAGCGCGCTGACGGTGCAAACCAATTATGGATTGCTCTACCAGGTCGACATGCGGCTGCGGCCCTCGGGCCGCTCAGGACCACTCGCGACCCAGATCGACGGTTTTGCCAGCTATCAGCAGGACGAGGCCTGGACCTGGGAGCACATGGCGCTCACCCGCGCGCGGGTCGTCTCGGCCTCGCCGCAATTCGCCGCGCGCGTGGAGGAGCTCATCCGCGTCGTGCTGTGCCGGCCGCGCGACGCGGAGATGGTTGCCGGCGATGTCGTGGAAATGCGCAACGCCATCGCGACCGAAAAAGGCGATAGCGAGCGTTGGAATCTCAAATATGTCGCCGGCGGACTGGTCGATATCGAGTTCGTCGCGCAATACCTGCAGCTTGTTCACGCGGCCCGCACACCCGACATTCTCGATACCTCGACCGCGCGGGTGCTCGAGAAGGCATGGCGGCTCGGGGTGCTCAGCACCGAGGATGCCGAGGTGCTCCGCCCGGCGGTGCGGCTCTATGATGATCTCACGCAGATCCTGCGTCTGTGCCTGTCGGGACCGTTCGATCCGAGTGCAGCGTCGTCTGGCCTTATCGGACTGCTGGCCCGCGCCGCCGATGTGCCCGACTTTGCTACGCTCGATGCTTTCCTCGGTGAGACGCAGACCAAGGTGCGTGCGAGCTTCAATCGCATCCTCGGAGCACGGTCTGACGATGTTCGAGCGTCGCGATAGCGATAAGTCGTATCGCCGCTTCCTCAGTCGTATCGCGGCCTCTTCGTATTTACTTGCCGGTCTGTGAGTTAGCTCACACTCCTATTCAGGTTTCAATCTTAGCGTGCAATCCGAGCCTCGCTTGTCCGTAGGCCGTTTTGCTCCGCAGTCGAGGCTCGACGAGAATAAATCAGCCTCTCTGGGAGATTTGTCATGGACAGGAAGTCATTCTTTCTTGTGGTGGGCGCGCTCGTTGTTGCGACGACCTTGCTTCCAACGGTGCGTGGCGAAGACGGCGCGAGCGTTGCGGCCTTCAAGGAATCGGCCGGCGATCGCGCCAGCTCCGCGCCGATCATCTTGGCGCAGGGACGCTGCTTTAACGGCCGTTGCTTCTGACACCAGCGGTCATCGTCAGCTCGGTCTCGCCGTTTTGTTTGGCTCCAGCGATGGAGAACAGCCGTGACAACGCTATCGACATTACCCATGCAGTTCGGAGTTTCCTTGGACAAGGACGGTCTCGTGTTCTTTGCCTGCCTTACTGCTGCGATCGGGCTCGTCTACCTGTTCTGCAGACAAAAGTTTGGTGAGCGCAGCATCACGGGAAATGGGGACTACGCCTACCAATTGCTGCCCCGCCAACTTGCGACCCGAGAAGAATACTCCAAGGGGTTCCTGATCTATTTCGGTGCGATGGCGTTGACGGTCCTACTGCTTTCCCTGATCGGCCCAAAAAATCTGGGCGCGCTTGGCATTCCACTGCCCGAAGGGGTCGGTTACGTGGTCGTACCGCTCGCGATCGCATTTCTCCTTGTCGGGGTGTTGCCGACGGTGCCCGGGCTTTCGGGAATTGAACAGTTTCTGCGCAGATACGCTCATGAGCGCGCTTACATTCCGGCCGCCGCGCTCGCCACCGCCGAGCGGCTGGCGGCTGCCGACTTCGATTTCGGCTCCTACGAAGGCGAAGTGCTGCAGTCCCCGGAAATGCGCGGCGTCGAGCTCGCGGATTTTTCGAAACCGCGCCGCAGCCTCGAGCACGATTGGGCGCGATTGAGTTGTCTCGTCTACGAGCAGAAGTCGCGCCGGCTGTCGGGAATGATCGAGCCGCTCGATGCCGGGTTGCTCCGGGATTACGAAGCGGACCTCGAAATCATCGAAGACAAGAAGAAATCCATGGAAGCCGAGGTCGCGGCGTACCGGGTGGAAAAGGCGAACAATCCCGGCTATGCCAACGAAGCCCTGCGTCGGGGGATCCGTGGCAACCTGTACAAGCTCTACGTCCTGCTCGGCTGCGCGGTCCGGATCAACAGGCAGTCGCATCACGACATCAATCTGGCGCTGCGACCGTTCGGCTTTAAGCTCGACCAGGCGCCCCCCTTGCCGAACCACAACGATTTGAAGCTCGTCGGCATGACCGTCGTCGCGGCGAGCGTTCTGCTGGTTGGGTTTGTCGCTGCAGTGCTGGGCCACATCGGCCTGTGGACGCCATCGCAGGTGTTTCCACACGACTTCTTCCAGCCCTTCATCGATACCGCGTCTGCGCTCATCCCGTATGGTGCGGCCATCATTATGGCGGACCTGCTGCGTACACGTGCCATCAACAAGGGACGCTGGTTTGCAAGTGACGGACGGACGAAGCGCGCGGTCAGCGCGAATTATGTTCGGGTGGCAGTGCTCTGCGGCGTCGCAGGATACGCCAGTCTCATCCTCTGGGGCCTCGCATTCGCGCCGCCGACGCTGGCGGGGCTGAAGATAGACGCACCCAATGCACTCCTGGCGATGGTGACCGGCGGCTTCTACGTCTATCACCTCGACAATGTCGAGATGGAAAGCCGACCATCCCGACCGTGGGAGGTCGCTCCGCAGACGGTGCTGACCGCGATCTGCGGTCTCATCGCCGCTGCCGTGGCTTTTGAGATCATTCTCGGTACCGCAAGCCAGGCCATCGACAGGATTGTGCTCACGACCATCGTCAGCGCCACGATCGGGTTCGTGCTCGCTTGGTACGTTCCCCAGGCTGCGGTTGCGGTCAAGCCTGATCCGCTTGCCGAGGCCAGGGCAGAGCGCATGCGGACGCTCGCAACAGCGGCCCGTGAACACCTCGGCGATGCTGCCGCGGCGACCGTCTGGCTGGAGCGGCCGAATCGCGCCCTCGGCAATCAATCACCCAACCAGGCCGCCGCCGACTTGGAAGGGTTCGAGCAGGCGATCAGCCTCCTGCGCGGTCCGCGCGCGGTGGTCGCGTAGTGTGCCCACAGGCATCCAGGCCCAAGCCGCGCTCCTAGGGGCGCGGCTTGGCATCACTTCAATTCGAATTCCACCAGTTCGACTCGAGTTGTTCCGATATTGCGGACAGCGCGCGTGGCGCCCGGCTCCTGCCAATAGAAATCGCCGAGTCGCAGCGCCATGCCGCGATCGGGCTCGCCGGGGGCGATTTCGGCGATTTCTCCGCCGTCGATGATCACCCGGAGGCCGGGGGCATTCTGAGTGATGGCGGCCGCCGTCTGCCCCGGTTCGAGCACCAGGCGCCATGCGCGCACGCGTTCGTTGTCGATGATCTGCGTGTAGCCGGCACCTTCGCGCAAACCGGGCGAGAAACGGCCGGGCTGTGCATCCCTCAAGGTGATGACGATGTTGTGGAATGCCGTGCCACCCATATTGTTGACCCTGTGAGTCATGGCCTTCTTGGAATAGGCCGTATAAGTCACGCCGCCGCGGGGATTTCGGCGCGGCGGCGTGGGCGCCTGGCCGAGCACTTGGCCCGCCTGATCCGCTTCCTCGATCAGCACGCTGATCTGATCGGTGGAATGGATGTGATAGCCCGCCGAGCGCTGAGGCGGGATGTTGACCCGCAGCAAGGCCACATAGTCGTTGCGAAACACCGGCACGTGGTAGGCCGCCTTGTCGACCGGCACGGCCGGACCTTCCTCCTGCGCCGCGGCCGGCAGCGCGAGCGTGAGGGTGCAGACAAGAAGCGATGCCTCAAGCAGAGAGCGCATGGAATTCTCCTCCCTCGCAAATCCGTCGCCTTCATCGGCGATCGAAGTTGATGCAAGATCGTCCCGTGAAGACCATGATTGCGCTTCGTCCGGAATGGGCGCAAGGCCGGCCGGATTCCTCTGATGCGCCTCGCGCACGTGATCACGAGTGATGGGGCACGAGCCCGCAAGGGGCGAACCATGGGCCTAAGCCGCCGTCGCGTCCTCGCCCTCGCGGGCGCCGCGCTCGCCGCGCCATCCGCCGCGAGACGGGGTTGGGCGCAGGCCTATCCAAGCCGGACCGTGCGGGTGATCGTTCCGGTCGCCGCCGGCGGGGCGAATGACACGACCGCGCGTCTGTTTGCGCAGAAGCTCACCGAAATTCTGGGACAGCAGTTCTACGTGGAAAACGTGGCTGGCGCTGGCGGCAATCTCGGCATCGGCACCGCCGCGCGGGCGGGGCCGGACGGCTACACGTTGCTGGCCGCAGGCGGGAACTTCGTGATCAACCCGAGCCTCTATGCCAAAATTCCCTACGATCCCGAGAGGGACTTCGAGGCGGTGAGCTTGATGTGTTCGTCGCCCCACGTGCTCGCGGTGCATCCTTCGGTCCCGGCAAGCAGCGTCACAGAGTTCATTGCACTGGCAAAGGCAAGCCCGGGCAAACTGAGCTACGCGTCGGCGGGGCGAGGTACGCCGGCGCACCTCGCGGGCGAGTTGTTCAAGCTCGCATTCGGTGTCGACATGACCCATGTGCCGTTCACGGGCGGCGGGCCGGCCGTGACGGCGACGCTCGGAGGGCACACGCCTTGCGTGGTCTCCGCGCTGCCAACGGGCGCGCCTTATGCCCGGGCCGGCAATATCCGCGCGCTCGCAATGATGAGCGCGAAACGCTCTCCGCTGCTGCCGCAGGTGCCGACCATGGCGGAGGCGACCGGCACCGGTCTCGAGGCGGACATCGTGACCGGGCTCGTGGCTCCGGCGGGAACGCCCAACGAGATCATCGATCTGCTCCACCGCACCATCGCGAAAATCGTGACGCCGCGCGACTTCAACGACCGTCTGCTCGCGCTTGGCTTCGATCCGGTGGCCAGCACGCCTGACCAGTTTGCGGACTGGATCAAAGACGAAATTGCCAAGTGGGGTAAAGTCATTCGAGAGGCCAACATCACCGTGCAGTGACAGTGGCTCGGTGTGCGCGACATCATCGCTTCGCTTAGTCAGGCCGGGCGAACTGCGAAGCTTCAGGCGGGCGTCAGTACCAGAGCGGTCTAGGCGGCCGCGTCGGCGATTTCCTGCTTGCGCAGGGATGCCCGATCGATCGGCAGCCGCAACACGACCATCGTGCCTGTTCCTGGCGTGGAGCGGATACGTATCGTGCCGTGGTGCAGTTCGGTGAGCGACTTCGCGATCGCAAGGCCCAACCCCGAGCCTTGGTGACTCTTGGTGAGCTGACTCTCGACCTGCTCGAACGGCCGGCCCAGCCGCGCGAGCGCGTCCTCGGGAATGCCGATTCCGGTATCCGCGATGGCAATGCTGACCCACCCGTTCGTTGCGCGTGCGCGGATCGTGATGCGACCGCCTTCCGGGGTGAACTTCACCGCATTGGAAAGCAGGTTCAGCACAATCTGCTTGAGCAGGCGATGGTCGGCCACCAGGCGGATGCCGTGGCCCATCCGGGCGGTGAGCTTGAGCTGCTTGTCGTCCGCGCGCCCCGATACCACGCGCATCGCGTCGTTGAGGAATGGCTCGAGCTCGACCTGCTCCGGATCGAGCCGGATTCGGCCGGCCTCGATCTTGGACATGTCGAGGACGTCGTTGATCACGTCGAGCAGGTATTGGCCGCTTTGGTGGATGTCAGAGCAATATTCGCGATACTTGTCCGTGCCCAGGGGACCGAACATGCCGGCCGCCATGATTTCGGAGAACCCGATAATAGCATTGAGCGGCGTGCGTAGCTCGTGGCTCATATTGGCGAGGAACTTCGACTTGGCCTGGTTCGCTTCTTCGGCGCGGGTTTTCTCCTCGGCATATTTCTCTGCAAGATCGGCGACCTCCTCGGCCTGCCGTTCGAGCTTCTGTTGCGAGTGGCGCAGATCAGCGACGGTGGCCATCAAGCGCTTCTCGCTCTCCATCAGCTTTTCTTCGTGCAGCTTGATGTTGGTGATGTCGGTGCCGACCGAGACATAGCCGCCATCCTTGGTGCGCCGCTCGCTGATGTGCAGCCACCGGCCGTCATCGAGCTGCGCCTCGAAGGTGCGGGCGCCGGGGATCTGGCCCTCGCTGGTGACCTTGGAGCGCACCACCGGTTTGCGTCCGGCCGCCACCACCAATTCATACGAGGCGCCGGCCTGGATCGCCGCGTCCGGCAGATTGTGAAGCTCCTGGAAATTCGAGTTGCACAATACAAGGCGGTTCTGCGCGTCCCAAACCACAAAGGCCTCGGGGATGGTCTCGATGGCATCGCGCAGCCGCAGATCCGCCTCGACCGTTCGCTCGACCAATGTCTTCTGCTCGGTGATGTCGACGGCAATCCCGATCAGATGTGGACCTCCGTCGCCCGCTTGCTGCACCAGCTCGCAGCGGGCGCGCAGCCACACCCAGTTGCCGTTGGCGTGGCGCATGCGGAAGGCGTGGTCGACCAGCGTCGTGGTCGCGTCGGCGAGCTGGGCGGCGAGTTCGTATAGACGGATATCGTCGGGGTGGACGAGGGCGTTGACCTCGCCGAAGCTCAGCAGGGTGTCCCGCGGCCTGAGGCCGAGGATGGCGAACATGGAGTGCGACCAGAACACGCGGCCGCGGGCGAGGTCCCAGTCCCACAATCCGCAGCGCCCACGGTTGAGCGCCGTGTCGATGCGCGAGCGCACCGTCTCGTAGATCACGTCGGCTTCGCGCGCGCGGGTTGCCTGCCAGTGGAACGCGAAGCCGAGGATCAGGACGACGAAGCCGGTGGTGGCAGAGAGGGTGACGGTCAATGCCGTGTCCGACGCCCAGGCCGCCAGCGCCTCGGCGCGCCCATGCAGAATGGCAATCTCGCCGTTTGACGCGGGAAGGCTGCGCACCGTCCCAAAGGCAAGGTTGCCGTCAGCGAGCGGAATTTCCAACACGCCGGCAGCGGCGCCGAAGGTGGTCAGCGGCTGCGTGGGGCCGAGCACGTCGATCAGCCGGCGTCCGATGATCCCCGCCTCGACCGGGACAATGGTGCTGACCGTGCCGTCGCCGGCGCCGACGAGCTCATGGCGGATGCCGGCGACGATGACGCCTTCGGCATTGGCCACCAGCACCTGGCGCCCAGGCGCCCGCGCCCAGGCGGGCATCAAGCGCTGGAGCTCGGCCTGCAGCCGGCGCTCGAAGCCCGACTTCTCGGTCTTCGACCGCTCCAGCCGCTCGATCCCATCGACGAGAAAATCGGCGCTGCCTTCAATCTGCTTTACGATCTCGCCGATCGCCTGGCGACGATGATCCAGCACCTGGACGATCGCGCCGACGCAGATGGTCAGTAGAAACGCGATGATCAACGCCGGGACAGCACGTCGCAAAGCCGGCTCGGCGGTGAGTAACCGCCGATACGCAGGCTTGGCAATCGATTGTGCTAGTCCTTTGATTGAATCTGAATTTACAGACGCGCTCGCGACCTCGGCGCGCGCCATGGCTCGCCTCCGTTCGGATTCCTGAACACCTTCATCGGAAGGATGTGCCGCATCTCTCCGAATCACTTTTATTGGAATCGAAAGATGGCGTTTTGTCGAGGGGGTCGTTAAATAATTTTTAAGTTTTGTTAATCGCCGCTTCTGCCTTGATTGGGCGAGGCTTTTTGGCCCCACGCGAGGGTGGCCGGGTTCCGGTTCCCGTTAGCCGCGGCGCCCGCGGAGGTGCGCGCCCGGCCCTGAGCCGGCCCAAATCGTTTACGCCGGCCAAGCGTGACGGGAACTGCGGATCAGCCGGTCGCAAGGGCGCGCTGGACGATGTCGGCCACGTCAGGGGAGCGCGACGGCGCGGCGGCGACCTGCTGCAAGGCCTTCTCCGCCATCGCGCGCCGTCCCGGCTCCAGCACCCGCCAACTCTTCATGGCGGCCAACAGCTTGGCCGCCAGTTGCGGGTTCTTGCGATCGAGCGCCAACACCGTATCCACGACGAAGTCGTAGCCCGCGCCATCGGCGCGGTTGAACTCCCGCTGGTTTGCCAGCGCGAACGCGTGGATCAAGGCGCGCACGCGATTGGGATTGGCAAACGAAAATGCGCGATGTCCCGTGAGCGCCTTGACGCGGTCCAGCGTTGCCGGTTCTGGAATAGTGGCCTGCAGCGTAAACCACTTGTCGACAATCAGCGGATCATCGGCGTAGCGGGCGTAGAAATCATCAAGCGTGGCCGCGCGCTCGGGTACGTCGCACAGCGACAGCGTCGAGAGCGCCGCCATACGATCGGTCATGTTGTCGGCGGCCTGATATTGGCGAGCAGCCAGCGAAACAGCGTCCGGCCGGCGCGTTGCCACCAGAAGATCGAGACAGATATTGCGCAGTGCGCGACGGCCGGCACTGGCGGCATCGGGCGAGTACGGGCGGCTTTCGGAGAGCCGACGATAGTGATCGAACAGCGACCCGGCGAGATGTTCTCCGACCACCGCCCGCAAGCCCGAGCGTGCCGCGAAGATGGCATCGGGATCGACGTCACGACCGATCTCGCGTGCGAGGTCCGACTCGCCCGGAAGCGTCAGGGCAAGTGCAATGAAGGCGGGTTCGAGCGTGCCGTCGTCAAGGATCGCGCCGAGGGCGTGGAGCAGGCCGCCATCCTGTCGCGCCGGTTTCGCCGCGCGCAAGCTGGCGACGTTGTCGAGGAGGAGGCGCGTCGCCAGCGTCTGCAACGCCTGCCAGCGATTGAACGCGTCGGCATCGTGCGCGGCGAGGAATCTCAGATCGTCGGCGGAAAGGTCTGCGATGAGTTTGATGGGGGCCGAAAATCCACGATTGAGCGAGGGCACCGGGGGCTCGCCGATGTCGCCGAACACGAACGTCTTCGCCGGCTCGGTCAACGTGAGTACGCCACGCTCGATCGTCCGCCCGTCCCGGAGTTTGAGTGGCAGGTCACGCCCGTTGCGCCCGACGAGACCGATCGCGAGGGGAATCACCATCGCCTCCTTGGTCGGCTGGCCGGGTGTAGGCGGCACGGTCTGGGCGACGTCAAGCCGGTAAGTCTTTGCGTCCGCATCATAGCTACCGGTAGCGACGAGCTCGGGCGTGCCGGCCTGTGAATACCACAGCATGAATTGAGCCAGGTCGGCACGAGAGACATCGGCGAAGCATTGCACGAACTGCTCAATGGTCGCCGCCTCGCCGTCGTGGCGGGTGAAGTAAAGATCCATGCCCTGGCGAAACGTCTCCGGGCCGAGCAGTGTTTTGAGCATGCGCACGACTTCGGCGCCCTTCTCGTAGACCGTCGCCGTGTAGAAATTGTTGATCTCATGGTAGAGCCGGGGGCGCACGGGATGGGCCAGCGGACCGGCGTCTTCTATGAACTGGTGAGCGCGCAGGCCTCGCACGTCGCTGATGCGCTCGACCGCGCGCGAGCGCGCATCGGCCGAGAACTCCTGATCGCGAAAAACCGTGAGCCCTTCCTTTAGGCAGAGCTGGAACCAGTCACGGCAGGTGATGCGATTGCCGGTCCAGTTGTGAAAGTATTCGTGGGCTATGATCGCCTCGATCCGATCGAAATCGCCGTCGGTCGCCGTTTCCGGCGAGGCGAGCACGTATTTGTCATTGAAGACGTTGAGGCCCTTGTTCTCCATCGCCCCCATGTTGAAGTCGGACACGGCGACGATCATGAAAATATCGAGATCGTATTCGCGGCCGAATGCCGTCTCGTCCCAGCGCATGGCGCGTTTGAGCGAGTCCATCGCGTAGGCGCAGCGCGCTTCCTTGCCGTCCTCGACATAGATGCGAAGCGTCACTTCGCGACCCGACATGGTGCGAAAGCGGTCCTCGACGCAGGCCAGCTTTCCGCCGACCAGGGCGAACAGGTATGACGGCTTCGGGAACGGGTCGTGCCAGACGGCGAAATGGCGGCTCGTGCCCGGCACGTCGCCGGAGGCAATGAGATTTCCATTGGCGAGCAACACCGGCGCGTCGGCTTTCTCGGCCTCGATGCGGGTAGTGTAGACCGCCATGACATCGGGGCGGTCGGGGAAATAGGTGATGCGGCGGAAGCCTTCCGCCTCGCACTGGGTGCAGTAGATCGACCCCGAACGATAGAGACCCATCAGCTGGGTATTGGCGGATGGGTCGACGACGGTCTCGATCTCCAGCCGGAACGGGCGATGCGGCGGCTGGGCGATGGTGAGCCGGTCGGCCGTGGCAACGAATTGTTCGGGCGGAAGCGCGGCACCGTCGAGTTTCAGCGCCCGCAGTTCCAGCGCATCGCCGTCGAGCATGAGCGGCGCCGGCGCGGTTCCGTTCCCGTTGGGTCGAAGGGTCAGGGTTGCCCGCACCAGCGTCGCCACGGGATCGAGCGTGACGTCGAGTTCCACGGATTCGACGAGCCAGTCGGGCGGGCGGTAATCCTCGAGACGAACGGGACGGGCTTCTTCGGTGCGCATATCGATTCCATGTTGTGGGGGAGCCCCCCGACCGAGGTTATGCCGTGGGCGTTGCTCGAGGGCTCTGGATCGGGACGTTTTTACTCATATACCCTGAA
>CAWIGD010000079.1:0-19634 GCA_963835165.1 uncultured Alphaproteobacteria bacterium | reverse complement strand
GCACTAGGTGCAACCCTATTCGAATTCCTGCGCAAAGATCACCATGAACATGACCACCGCGCCGCTGATCGGTCAGCCGGTCGATCGGGCGGAAGACCGGCGCTTTCTCACTGGGACGGGGACATTCGTCGACGACTTGAAGCGCGAAGGGATGCTGCACGCGGTGGTCCTGCGCAGCAGCGTGGCGCATGGACGCATCGAAGGCATCGATACGTCGGCCGCGCAGGCGCGGAAAGGCGTGCGGGCCGTGATCAGCGCGGCCGAGATCGGCGAGACCATTCCGCTGATCCCGTTGCGGCTTGCGAACCTGCCGGAATTTGCGCCTTACCTGCAGCCGGTCATTGCCAGGGACAAGGTGCGCTACGTCGGAGAGCCGCTCGCGGTGGTCGTGGCGGAGACCCAGGCGCTGGCCGAGGATGCGCTTGAAGCGATCGAGGTCGATATCGCGCCGCTGCCGGCGCTGCCGGACCGGCATGCGGCGGCAAGCGGCAAGTCGCTGCTGTTCGAAGCGAGCGGCAGCAATCGCGCGGTGCGGTATTCGGTATCGTCGGGCGACGCCGAGGCGGCTTTCGCCAAGGCCGAGTACACCCGCCGCGAGAGCTTTCGCTGTCATCGCCTGACCGCGGTTCCTCTGGAGACCCGCGGCCTCATCGCCGAATGGGATGCGGCGGAGGAAAGGCTCGTCATTTTCGGCGCCACCAAGGTCCTGTTCTTCAACCGCCGCGTGCTCGCGCCCATGCTGGGGCTTCCCGAGCGTGCCATCGACATGATTGAACTCGACGTCGGCGGCGGCTTCGGCGTGCGCGGCGAGTTCTATCCCGAGGATTTTCTCATCCCGTTCGCGGCGCGCCATGTTGGCCGCCCGGTCAAATGGATCGAGGATCGCCGCGAGCATCTGATGGCGACCAATCACTCGCGCGAGGTCGACTGCGACCTCGAGGTTGCGTGCACGCGCGACGGCATCATCCTCGGCTTGCGCGGCCACATCTACGGCGATATGGGCGCCTATATCCGCACCAACGGCGGAGTGGTGCCGGCCAAGGCCGGGCAATTCCTCCCCGGGCCCTACCGCATCCGCGACGTGGCCATCACCGTCGAAGCGCTGATGACGAGCAAGACGCCGGTCGGCACGCTTCGTGCCCCCGGGCGGTTCGAAGCGAATTTCTTTCGCGAGCGCCTGCTCGACATCGTGGCCCGCGATCTCGGCCTCGACCCGATGGAGTTCCGCCGCCGAAATCTGATCAGCGAGGCCGAACTGCCGTTCGCGACCGGGAAGCTCGTGCCTTACGAGGGTGAGACCGACTTCGACACCGGCGACTACCACGCCACGTTCGAGCGGGTGCTGCACGAGATCGGCTGGGCCGAGAAGAAGTCGCTGCAGGGCCGTCTGATCGACGGACGCTACCACGGCCTCGCCGCCGTGCCATTTGTGGAGAGCAGCGGCTCGGGCAAGGAGAACGTGCGTGTCACGGTCGAGGGTGACGGCTGCGTGACCGTCTACGTCGGGTCGTCGGTGCTGGGGCAGGGGCTCGAGACAACGCTGGCCCAGGTCGCTGCGGATACGCTCAAGTTGCCGTTCGAGCGCGTGCGCATTCTTCATGGCTCGACCACCTATGTGCGCGAGGGCTTCGGCACATTCGCGTCCCGGTCCATGGTGGTGGGCGGGTCGGCGGTGATGGATGGCTGCAGCAATCTCATCGCCGCGATCCGTGCCGCGGCTACCGAACGCTTCGGCCTGCCCAATGAAGAGATGACGATTGCGGACGGCATCGTCAGCGCTGGAACGAAGCGCGCGCCCTTCGCGGAATTTGCCGGCCTCGAGGCCGAAGGCACCTTCGCGACCACGATCCGCACCTACAGCTACGGCGCCCACGCCTGCCACGTCGCGGTCGATCCGCGCACCGGCCATGTCGACATTCTCGATTACGTCGCCATCGAGGATGTCGGCCGCGCCATCAATCCGCATATTGTCCACGGCCAGGCGATCGGCGCCCTGGTGCAAGGATTGGGCGGCGTTTTCCTCGACCAGGTGATCTACGATGATGACGCTCAGATCCTCAACACTTCGCTTGCCGACTATCTCCTGCCCCTCGCGTGCGATTTTCCCAACGTCCGCGCCATCACCATGGAGCTCCGGCGATCCAAGACAAATCCGCTTGGCGCCAAAGGCGCGGGGGAAGGCGGCATGGTCGCCGTGGCGGCGACCGCCGCGAATGCCGTGGCGGCGGCGCTTGCTCCTCTTGGCGTTACACTGTGCGAGCTGCCGCTGTCGCCGTCGCATATGTGGAAGCTGGTGAACGGCAAGGTGAATTCACCGAAAGGGTTGATATGAGAAAGGTCGTCTTTGCTCTCGCCGCGTTTTGCATCGTCGCTTCGTTACAGGGCGCGAGCGCAGACGAGGCCTATCCGCGCCGCGCCATCAAGCTGATCGTGCCGTTCGCGGCCGGAGGCAACACCGACGTGGTGGGGCGTCTGACCGCCAGCTACATGCAGAAAGCGCTCAACGCGAACGTGGTGGTGGAGAACCGTGCCGGCGCCGGCGGCATCAACGGCACCGACGCCGTCGCCAAGGCCGCGCCCGACGGCTATACGCTGTGCATCTGCGGGATCGGCCCGATCACGGTCTCGCCGGCGACCGAGAAGCTGCCTTATGACCCGCTCAAGGACCTCGCCCCGATCAGCCTGATCAACACCAATCCGCTGGTCCTCGTGGTCAATCCCCAGGTCAAGGCCAGCTCCGCCGCCGAGCTCGCCGCGCTCAGCAAGAGTGTGCCCGATGGCCTCAGCTACGGCACGGTCGGCGCCGGCGGCCTCATGCAATTCGCGGCGGAGATCTTCCGCGTCAAGACCGGATCGAAGTTTACTTCGGTGCCGTATCGCGGCGGCGCCTTGGCGACCGCGGCGGTGGTCACCGGCGAGGTCCAGCTCGCATTCTCCAACATGTCGGATGCGATGGGCCAGCTCGCCGCGGGTACGGTGCGCCCGCTCGCCATCACCACGGCCAAGCGCAGCCCGCACATGCCTGACATCCCGACGCTGATAGAGCTGGGACTGGTCGACTATCCGGTCGAGTCCTGGAACGCGCTGTTCGCGCCGGCGGGCACACCGCAGCCGGTCATCGATCGCCTCGCCGAGGTGATGGCGCAAATGGCAAAGGACGAGGAGATCCGGAAGCGGATGGCCGATTTCGGCTCGATCGCCGTGGCCAACACGCCCGCTGAGTTCACGGAGATGTTGCGCCAGGAAACCGATCAGTGGGCGAAGGCGCTCAGCGCCATCGGCCTCAAGCGCTGACGACCACGCGCCGGTTTGCTCACTCGAGCTTGGCGCCCGTCGCCAGGACCAGTGGCCCCCATTTGGCCTGTTCTGTACGCACGAAGGCGGCGAACGCATCCGGTGTTGTCGGCGAAGGCACGGCATTCTGGCTATCGAACTGCTTTTTCAGCTCGTCGGATTGCAGCGCCGCGATGCTGGCCCTGCGCAGCTTGTCGAGGATTTCCGCCGGCGTGCCGGCGGGCGCCACGAGCCCATACCAGTTGTCGGAATTGATGCCGGCATAACCCAGTTCGGCGGTGGTGGGTATGTCGGGCAATGCCGGACTGCGCACGGACGAGGTCACGGCAAGCGGCTTGAATGCACCGGATCGGATGTGCGGCAGCAGGAACGGCACGTCCGCTACAATCATCTGGATGTGCCCGCCGAGCATGTCGGTCACGGCCGGACCGACGCCGCGATAGGGGACGTGCACGAGTTCGAGCTTGGCCTCGGTCTTGAACAACTCGCCCGCCAGATGCGTGATCGAGCCGGCCCCCGCCGAACCGAAATTGATCTTGCCAGGATGGGAGCGCGCGTAGGCGACGAAGTCCGCGAAGGTGTCGACCCCGAGCGACGGGTGCACGGTCAAGACTTCCGGAACGCGCACGACGAGCGTAAGGAGCGCAAGATCCTTCTGCCAGTCGAACGGCATCTTGCTCACCATGAAAGGGATCGCGGACAACGCGGCCGCTCCGGCGAGACAAATCGTGTAGCCGTCGGGCGCGCTCTTGGCGACCGCGTCGACACCCGTGAGCCCGCCCGCGCCCGGACGAGTCTCGACCACGATCTGCTGACCGAGTTCCGCGCCGAGCCCGCTCGCCAGGGAGCGGCCGAACAGATCGGCGGCCCCGCCGGCGGCGAACGGCAGGATGAGCTTGATCGGCTTGTTCGGAAACGATTGCGCCCAGGTGGCGGCCGGCAACAACGCCGCGATGGCGAAGGCGAGAACGACGGCACATCGGTTCGCTCGGTTCGGCGAGCGGGCGCCGTGGCGATGAGGATGCAAAGCGATGCCGAAAATGCCCATGTCTCGCTCGTTGTCACGCCGGCGTGCGGATTGCGCGCGGCAAACCGAGATGATCACGTAGTGTCGGGCCCGAATAGTCCTTTCTGAACAATCCGCGCCGTTGCAACTCGGGTACGACCAGGTTGACGAAGTCATCGAATGCCCCGGGAAAGTATGCGGGCATGATGACAAACCCGTCCGCCATTCCTCCCGTGAACCACTCCTCGAGCTTGTCGGCGATCCGCTGGGGCGTGCCGTAGGTCACCCAATGGCCGCGCGCGGCGGCAGTGACATTGTAGAGGTCGCGTAACGTCATCTTCTCGCGGCGGGCCATATCCAACAACGTTTTTGAAAAGGCCTGACCACGCTCGGTCTTCTCCGGAAAGTCCGGGACCGGACCGTCGAGCGGATAGCCCGAAATATCGTGTCCCAACCGCTGCGACACCAACGCCATCGCGTTGGTCGATGTCAGCCAGCTTTGCAGGCGCGCGAGCTGTTCTTTCGCCTGCTCGTCGCTCTCGCCGATAATGGGCATCACGCCGGGCAGGATCGGAACGTCCGTGGGCGAGCGCCCGTGCTTCACGACACGCTGCTTCAAGCCGTCGTAGGCGGCTTTCGCCGAGGCGGGATCGCCATTGACCACGGAGAACACCAGGTCAGCCGAGCGCGCCGAAAGTTCTTGCCCGGGCGGCGAGCCCCCGGCTTGGATGATCACGGGCTGACCTTGCGGGCAACGCTCGATATTGAGTGGGCCCTTGACGCTGAAGAACCGCCCCTTGTGATCGAGCGGACGGACCTTGGACTTGTCGAGGAAGGTGCCTGTAGTCCGGTCGGCAACGATGGCACCGTCGTCCCACGTGTCCCACAGCCCGCGCACGACATCGACGAACTCGGTCGCGATCTCGTAACGCAGGTCGTGCTCGTTGAGGCGCTCTTTGCCGAAGTTCAGCGCGGCGGCGTTGTGCGTGCTCGTAACCACGTTCCAAGCGGCCCGGCCGCCGCAGAGATGGTCGAGAGACGCGAAGCTGCGGGCGACATGGAAAGGTTCGCTGAAGCTCGTGGACACCGTCGCGCCGAGCCCGACGTGTCGCGTCACCATGCCGAGCGCCGCCAGAAGGGTCATCGGCTCGAAGCGGTTGATGAACGACGGGTGATCCCCGGGGTCCATCACCACGGCGTCGGAGATGAAGAACAGGTCGAACTTTCCGCGCTCGGCGATACGGGCAATGGATGTCATCACCGGCAGGCTGCAGCTGGTCGTGAACGCGCCGTCGTAGCGCCACCCGGCGGAATGATTTCCAGTGCCGAGCACGAACACCCCGAGATGCATCTGGCGCTTGGAGGCGGACATGCCGGCATTCTCCTTTTTGCAGGGTTTTTGATGTTCGGCTTGCGTTCGAACGCGGATCACTGCTCCAGGCGGATGCTCTTCTCACGCACGATGGTCGACCACTTCTGCAATTCCGATTGGACCTTTCCGGCGAGAACGTCCTGGCCACCCCCGACCGTCTCGACGCCGAGTTTCCGCAACGCTTCCTTCACGCGCGGCGAAGCGAGGACGGCGTTGGTCTTGCTGTTCAGGACATCGACGATCGGTTTTGGCGTCCCGGCCGGAGCGAACAAGCCGAACCAGACCATCGTGTCGTAGCCGGGCAGGCCGGCTTCGGAGATCGTGGGTAGATCGGGAAGGACCGGCGAGCGGTTGAGACCGGCCACGCCCAGCACCCGAATGGTTCCGGCCTGGAGATAGCCGAGCGACGTGGACACGCCATCGAACATGTAGTTGAGCCGGCCGGCGATGAGATCCGTCATCGCCGGGGCAGACCCGCGATAGGGCACATGATTGGCTTGGATTTTCGCCATGGAGTTGAAGAGCTCGGCGCCGAGATGATTGATGCTGCCGGTACCGTAGGATCCGAAACTCAGCTCGCCCGGCCGGCCCTGTCCCAATGCGATCAGGTCGCCGACGTTCTTTGCCGGCAGCGAGGGAGGAACGATCAACAGGAGCGGGGACGATGTCAGCAGGACGATGGGGACGAAATCGCGAACCGGATCGTAGGTGATCCGCGCATAGACGTTGGAGTTCGTCCCGTGGGTACTGCCGGTTCCGACGAGCAGGGTGTAGCCGTCGGGCGATGCCTGCGCCACGGCGGCTGCCCCGAGCATGCCGCCGGCACCTCCGCGATTTTCGATGATGACCGACTGTCCGAGCTCTTCGCCCAGCTTCGGCGCGATGATGCGGGCGGCCACGTCGACACCACCGCCGGCGACGAATGGCACGACGATCTTCAGCGTTTGATTGGGATAGTCCTGTGCTCTCGCGGGCGGAACGATGACGTCGAGCGGCAAAATGCCGAGTGCAAAAAAACAAATCCCCGTCCGGCGAAGACTCATCATCTTCGTGCTGCCTGCATGACGTTGATCTCAAATCGGCGATCTACGAACGTTCGCGATCTTGGCCTAGCTCCTGACCAAAGACAAACCTGTTCTTGCGACGTGCGTTGAACGTCGTTCAGGCGCCGGCGGCCTCATCGATCAGTGGAACAAGAGGGGGACCTGCAACCGAACGGGGCCGTCGCGCAGCATATTGCCACGCGCCGCACGCATCGCCTCAGCCGACTGACCTAGTTGGCTTTGACGCCGGAGCGGCGTACCACGTCGGCCCATACACTGAGTTCACGTCCGATCAGCGCGTCGAACTCTGCAGGCGTGCTGCCAATCGGCTGGGCGCCCAGCTCCTTGAAACGCCCCATCACCTCCGGCGTCTGCAGCGCTTGACGCGCTGCCGCGTTGAGGCGATCGACAATCGGTTGCGGCGTGCCGGCCGGAGCGCTGAAGCCCTGCCACACCACCGCCTGGAAGCCGGGCACCCCGGCCTCGATCATCGTGGGCAACTCCTGCGCGGCAGGCGAGCGCTTTGGCGATGTAACGGCCAGGGCGTGCAGCCGTCCGGCTGTTACATGCGGCAGCGCCACCGGGCTGTTGGAAAACATCGCCTGTACGTGACCGGCGATGACGTCGCTGACCGAGAAATTGTCGCCGCGATAGGCGACCTGAGCAACCGAGATTCCGGTCTGCAATTTCAGTAGCTCGACGACCAGATTCGTCAAAGTGGCGGTGCCGTTATGCGCGAAGTTCATCGTACCCGGACGGGCTTTAGCGAGCTCGATCAGCTCCTGCACGCTCCTTGCCGGTACTTGCGGATTGACGACAAGAACGAATGGGTTCTCGGCAACATTGCAAATGTGGACGAAATCCTGTTGCGGATTGAAGCTGAGATTGGACAAGGTGACAGCCATCACCGCGAAGCCGGCCGACGTCCACACCAGCGTGTAGCCGTCGGGAGCGGAGCGGGCGACCTGCCCGAAGGCGATCGCTCCGCCAGCGCCGGGCTGATTTTGCACGACGATCACCTGTCCGAGGTCCTCGGCCATGTGTCGCGTGAGAATGCGAACCAGAACGTCGGCGCCGCCCCCGGGCGGAAATGGCACGACCATCGTGATCGGGCGCGAAGGATAGGACTGCGCATCCGCGACGTGTGGACACGCGACGGCGGCCCCGCCGAGCAGCGTTATGAAGGCGCGCCGGTTCATATTGCTGCCGCGGTCCCGAGGCCCTGCGACATCACTGCTCCTTCATGTTGGCGGCCTTGATCGCAATGTCGAACTGCGCCTGTTCTCGCGCGATCTGCGCAGCGGATTCCTCCGGCGTCGTGCCATTGGGCTCGATCCCGAGCTTGGTCAATTGCTCGATGACCCCGGGATCCTTGGCTGCCGCGATGACCTCCTTGGCCAGCTTGTCCACGATCGGCCGCGGCGTCTTGGCGGGCACGAGGAAGCCGTTCCAGGCCGACAGCGAGAAGTCGGGATAGGTTTCGCTCACCGTCGGAACATCCGGCAACTGGTTCATTCGTTTGTCGGCGGCAACGCCGATGATGCGTGCCTTGCCGCTCTCGACAAACGGAATAATGTCGGCGGCGTTGCCGAAATACATGTCGACCTGGCCGCCCAGCAGCGCCGTCATCGCCGGGGCGCCGCCGCGAAACGGAATGTGCACCGCGTCGAGCCCGGAGCGTGCCACGAACAGCGCGCCGGACAAATGACTCACCGAGCCGGTTCCGCCGGAGCCGTAGTTGAGTTTGCGATTCTTGGCATACTCGACGAATTCAGGGATCGTCTTGGCCGGAATTGCACTGCTGATGGCCAGAATGAACGGCCCGGTCCCGAAGATGCTGACCGGCGTGAAGTCCTTGTGCGGATCGTAGCTGACCTTCTGCACGTTCGGCAGGACGGCAATCTGGGGCGCTGCCGCGAAGAACAAGGTGTAGCCGTCGGGTGCCGCTTGCGCGACATAGGCCGCCGCGATCGCGCCTCCCGCGCCGACGCGATTTTCCACGACGAAGCTTTGCTTGAACACCTCAGCGAGCTTCTGGCTGGCGACGCGGGCCATGATGTCGGTGTTTCCGCCGGCGGCGAACGGCACCACCACCGTCACGGTCCTGGTTGGCCAATCCGTCGTCTGTGCCGACGAGGCTTCAGGTACGAACCCAGCGAGCAGGACGAGCCCGGCCAGCACATGCCGGCGGCCCATGGTGCCGGTGCGGGTGAGAGAGCAGAGACATGATCCCATCATGGCGCTCGGCGAATGCGGCATCTCGAAAACTCCATCGATCCCGGCGTCGACCCCCTACGCTCGAATGTCCAGATCATTAATGCCATGGGCGAGGTGCTGCCAAGCCGTGGTTGCCTATTTGCCGGCATTTGGGGCGATCAAAGTGTCGTCATTGTGCGGTTAATATGTGCACGTTCCTGCCGAATCGAGGAACCGCGGCGCATCCGCCCGATAATGGAACTGCGGCGCGCCACCGGCGACATTGCGCCGCACGACCAAGTACCGGCAGGCTAAGCAGGCTCACGCCGTCGGCAATTCCCTCTTCACGAAATCAACGAAGCGGGTGGGCTCGCGGCCAAGAATCCAGCGAAGCACGTTCGGATTTCCGATCAGGCCATGCGCGTCGTAGTGCGCATTCATCAGACACATGGTTTCGATCCGCTCGGCAGGCACTCCCGCCGCGGCAGCCTCGCGGCGAAATTCGTTCAGCGGCTTGCCCATCGCGCGGATCGGTCGTCCGAGCAACTGCGCAAGGATGCCCGCCATGTCGTCCTGGCTCAATGCCTCCGGCCCGGCAAGCTGGTAGGTCGCGCTCTCGTGGCCCGGAGTGGTCAGGATATTGGCTGTGGCCTCGGCCAGGTCCGAGAGATCGACGACGCTGAATTGCGCCGTGGTTCCGAACGGCATGCTGTGGACGCCGGTTGTCAGAACGGTCTTCCAGATCGGATTCAGGTGCTGCATATAGCGGCTCGGCTGCAGGATGGTATAGACCTGTCCGGAATTGACCAGATAACGCTCCGCTTCAAGCTTGCGCGCATGGTGCGGCACGTCGGCGAGCAACGGGTGCAGCACCGAGTACAGAACAAAGCGATCGACGCCCTCTTTCGACGCGAGGTCGATCAAGGACGTCGCAATTTTGTCTTCCTGCGGATGCATCGGCGGGCAGATGTGCAGAACTTGTCCTACCCCTTCGAGGGCTCGCTGCAACGAGCCGGGATCGGTCAGGTCTCCGATTGCGATCTCGGACGCTCCGGCCTCCAGCAGGTCCGGTCCGGCCTCCGGACGCCTTAGCAATGCTCTCACAATCCCGCCTTTCGCGGCAGCGGCGGCGACCGCGCGCCGTCCGGTCTTGCCGGAGGCGCCAGTGATCAGGATCGGTTTCGTCAGGTCCATTGTTTACTCCGGCGCCCGCCAGGACATTGCGCCTCTGGACCATAACGGCATCCAACGGGCAAGCGGCTTGATGATAGCAAGACGTCCTCTGGTTCTTGCCCTACGGAGAGAGACAAGGGGACGGGGTCATTGGCGCTTGACTGCGGGATTTGGTCGCAAGTCAGCCATGCGGCGCGCGACGCGCTTCGAGGTCTGGTCAACATCGTGGTCTCGGCCTATGCAACTGCGGCAAGAGCTGACTGCGTGAACACGAGATCGAATATGCAATCTGAACGTCCGATCGTCATTGCAGGTGGCGGCCCTGTTGGCGTGGTGACCGCGCTCGCGCTCGCCCGGCAGGGCCTGGACGTTCAGCTTTTCGAAGCGGAGGCCCGTGTCAACGATAGCCCGCGGGCGGCGACCACGCACGCTGCCACCCTCGAGATATTGGAAAATCTTGGTCTGGTGGAAGAAGTGACCAGGCGCGGCTTGATCGAACCCAAATTCCGCATATGGGATCGTGCCAGCCGGACCATCATTGCCGAATTCAATTTCGGCGTGCTGAAGAACGACACGCGCTATCCGTATGTCGTGCAATGCGAGCAGCATAAGCTGGCCAACATTGCCCTCGATCGGCTGCGAGCGCTGCCGAACGTTGCGGTCGAATTCTCGGCGCGCGTCGGCGGCTTCGAGCAGTTCGATGATCGAGTGGAGGTCGAGGTCGAGACCGCGACTGGAAGGCGCCGGGTATCAGCCTCCTATCTGATCGGTGCGGACGGCGGACGCTCGACGGTGCGCAAGGGACTTGAGATCGAGTTCGAGGGATACACCCATCCGGAACGGTTCCTGGTGCTCACGACGACATACCCGTTCGGTACCGAATTCGCCGAATGCTCGCGGAACTACTTTTCGGATCCGGACGAGTGGGCCGCCCTGTTCAAAGTCACCGGCGACGACGGCAACGGCCTTTGGCGGGTCGTGTTCCCCACCCGGCTCATGGAAAGCGAGGAAGAGGCGTTCGAGGAAGCGGCCGTGCAGGCGCGGCTGCAGAGGTTCTTCCCGAAACCCGGTCCCTATCCGGTGGTCCATCGCAACATCTACAATGTGCACCAGCGCGTGGCGGCGGCGTTCCGCAAGGGCCGTGCTTTCCTCGCCGGCGACTCGGCCCACGTCAACAACCCGCTCGGCGGGCTCGGCCTGAATTTTGGAATCCACGATGGCGTCGAACTGTCCTCCCTGTTGGGTCGCGTCATCCGTCGGGAAGTGTCGCCGGACATTCTGGATCTCTATGACCGGTTTCGGCGGCCGCTGAACGTCGAATATGTCCAGCAGCAGACCATCGCCAATAAGAAACGGCTGGAGGAGAAGGATCCGGCCATGCGTGCCAAGAGCAACGCCTCCCTGCGGGCGATCGCGGCCGACCCGGCGGCGCATCGCGCCTATCTGCTGCGGGCGTCGCTCATCGACAGCGTGCGCAAGCGCCAGGCCGAAGCGGTCTGAGCGACCACCAGAGCCCGCGTGCTAGAACTCCTCCAGAATCCGCCCGTGGCCGAGGACGCGGTCCTCGATGCCGCACTGGCGGATCGCATGCCAGTAGGACACCACATTGACCGCCAGCACCGGTTTGCCCAGCCAGCGCTCGGCCTCCGCAGAGACGCGCGCCGCAGGCAACGCGGTTCCGAGGGTCAGCAGCGCATCGATGTCGTCGCCGTTCAGCTCCATCAGCGCGTTGCGGATATCCTGCGACGACACCTGCGCGATCAGGCGCGGCGTGGTGCATTTGAGGCCCTTGAGGCGCACCACCTCGAAACCGGCTTCCACGAAATAGGCCCGCACCATCTCGTCGCCGCGCGGCTGGTGCGGGGTGAGGATCGCGATTTTCTTGCTGCCGAACTTGTTCAGCGCGGCCACCGACGCGGTCGACCCCATGGAAATGCCGACGCCGGCGCGTTGTGCCAGATCCGCCTGCAGCTTGTCGGCGGCCGCGACGCCGCCCCAGAACGACTCGAGCGCGATCCCCATGACGAGATGGTCGAGACCGGCGGTCATGATCTGGTCGATCGCCGTGCCCATCCCGTCGCGCATCATCTGCATGTGCTCGTAGAATGCCTCCTCGGTATTGAGGGGACGCTCCTTTATCGTGACGCGGCCGGTGTGGCAGGTCACGCCCGGCACCCGCAACATCTCGGTCTCGGGTTGGACGGTCGTATTGGTCGACGGCACGACGAGGCCGATACGCTTTCGATATCCAAGAGTGTCGGGCAAGATGTGAACTCCCAATCATTGGCGGCGGGAACGTACATGCACGCCGATAGGGTCACAAGCTCACCGCCTGGCTTGGCGCGGTCGCGTCCCCGTGCTGCTCGGTTTGTGACCGTTCGGTAGGGACCTTCGGCATCCGATGCACAGAATCCCAGATTGGGACACGCTGGATACAGCCGCCCGAACGCGGCGGCGGGAGCACGCGCGCCCGCAGGCGATAGCACTCGATCCGATCCTCAACGCCTTCGCGCAAATCGACGCGACGCCTTTTCCGCGGTCAGCCGCCGGTCCATTGGGCGGTCTGCCCTACGCCGCCAAGGATCTGTTCCAGACGCTCACCCACCGGCCCGGCGGCGGGTTCGCGGAGGACGTCGATCTCGAGGTTATCGGGACCAGCGATCTGCTTGAACGACTTCGATGCAAACGGCGCCGATCTGATCGGCTTCACCAACATGACCGAGCTGGCCTACGAGCCGTCCGGCTTCAACGCCACGCGCGGTCGCGTCAAGAATCCGTGGAACCTCGATTACATTTCCGGCGGCTCGTCCTCGGGCTCGGCCGCCGCCGTCGCCAGCGGCGCCGTGGTCGCCGCGCTGGGGTCCGACACCGGCGGCTCGGTGCGCATTCCCGCGCATGCCTGCGGCATCACCGCCTGGAAGCCGACTCTCGGGGCGGTATCGGCGCGCGGCACGATGCCTTTGGCGCCCACGCTCGACACCATCGGGCTCCTGGCCCGCAGCGCCGCCGACATGCTGCCGCTGGCAAGGATCATGGCTGAGCTGCCCTCATCGCATCCCGTCACGCGCGCCGTGCTGCTCAACGATATTGTTGCGCAATCCGATCCCGCCATCCGGCGTGGGGTCGCGGACGCAGCCGCGGTGCTCGCCGGGGCCGGCATCGCGATCGAGCAGCGCCCGGCGCTGGCGGCGATCGAGGCGATCGATCGCCATGCGATGATCGTGATGCAGGGAGAGAGTGCGCGGGCGCACCGCGCGCGCATCGATGACGCCGTCATCGCGCCGGTTCTGCGGCGGCGGCTGGCCAAGGGATTGGAAATCGCGGATGCCGCGCTGGCCGAAAGTGTCGCCGCCCGGCAGCGCCTGGTGCACGATTTCGAGGAGCAGGTGCTGGCTGGAAACGATGTGGCGGTGCTGCCGGTCATGGCGATCCTGACCCCGAGCGCGGCCGAGTGCGATCCGGCATCGGAGCGCTTCTCGCCCCGGACGCTCTATGCGCTGAGCCGCTTCACGCGCTTCGTCAACATGCTCGGCTTTCCAGCCATCGCCTTGCCCGCCGGCTTCGACGACCGCGGGCTGCCCATTGGCGTGCAGATCGTCGGCCGCGCCGGATGCGATCTTGCCTTGTTCGAGCTTGTTCGGCATGTGCAGTCGAAGACCGACTGGCACGCTCGCATCCCGACCGCCATCGCCCACCTCGTGCCCGAACCGGAGCTCCAATCATGACCCGGCCCATCGCGTCCTCGGCGCTCTCCCACCTGCGCGTGCTCGATCTGACGCGCGTCCGCGCCGGGCCGACCTGCTGCCGCATCCTGGCCGATTTCGGCGCCGACGTGATCAAGATCGAGGCGCCGCCCGGCGTCGATCCGAACGAAGGCATCAGTGGTGCGCGGCACGGCTACGACATGATCAACCTGCACCGCAACAAGCGCTCGATGACGCTGAACCTGAAGGAGAGCGAAGGGCGCGCCGCATTCATGCGCCTGGTCGAGACGGCGGATATCGTGGTCGAGAATTTTCGCCCCGACGTGAAGGACCGGCTGGGCGTCGGCTACGAGCAGCTGAAGTTAGTCAACCCCCGCGTCATCCTTGCGTCGATCTCGGGCTTTGGGCAGAGCGGCCCCTACAAGACCCGCGCCGGATTCGACCAGATCGCCCAGGGCATGGGCGGGCTGATGGGCGTCACCGGCGAGCCCGGCACGCCGCCGATGCGGGCGGGGATCGCCGTCGCCGATTCCTCCGCCGGGGTGCTTGCCGCGACGGGAATTCTGATCGCGCTGGCCGAGCGCGAGCGGTCGGGCCTGGGACAGTGGGTCGAGACCTCGCTGCTGCAGGCCCAGATCGCGATGATGGATTTCCAAGCCGCGCGTTATCTCGTCGAGGGGGTGGTTCCGCCGCAGGCCGGCAACGATCATCCGACCAGCACGCCGATGGGTGTCGTCGCGACCGAAGACGGATTCATCAACATCGGTGTCGGCGGGGACGGCCAGTGGCGCTCGTTCTGCGAGGTGATCGGCCGCCCCGATCTTGCCAACCATCCCGACTACGCCAAGGGCGCAAGTCGTACCCGGCACCGTCCGCAGATCAAGGCGCTGCTGGGACCGATCTTCGCCGCGCGCAAGTCCGCCGACTGGCTGACGGCGCTCGAGGCCAAAGGCGTGCCGGCGGGACCGATCTACAAGGTCGACGAAGTGTTCGCCGATCCCCAGGTCCAGCATCTCGGCATCGCGGCGCCCCTGAAGGATCCCGAGCGCGGCGACATTCGCGTGGTCGGTCAGGCCATCGGCCTGTCGCGCACGCCGGCGAGCATCGTCTCCGGCGTACCGGAACAAGGAGAGCACACGCAGGAGATTCTTCGCGAGATCGGCTATTCGGATGGCGAGATCGCGCAATTGCGCGCGAGCAGGATCGTGTGAGACCCCGATGGACCTGAATCTTGGCGGGAAACTCGCTCTCATCACCGGCGGTTCGCGCGGCATCGGGCGCGCGGTCGGCGAGGCTCTCGCCGCGGAGGGCTGCAATCTTGTCCTGGTCTCGCGCAGTGCCGTCGATCTCGACACCGCACGCCGGCACCTCGAGAGAGAATACAAGGTCGCCGTCCGTACCGACGCCGCCGATCTAGCGGACAGCGCCAATGTGACGCGACTGGCCGAACAGTTTCCGGCTGTCGATATCCTGGTCAACAACGCCGGCGCCATTCCCGGCGGTACATTGTTCGAGGTCGACGAGGCCCGATGGCGCACGGCCTGGGATTTGAAAGTGCTCGGCACCATCAATATGACCCGCGCGTTCTATCCGCTCATGAAGGCGCGGGGTGGCGGCGCCATCATCAACATCATCGGCAACGCGGCGCGCTCGCATGATCCCGGCTATATCTGCGGAGTTACCGGCAATGCCGGGCTTGTCGCCTTCACGGAATCGCTCGGCAGCGGCAGCGTACGCGATGGCATCCGCGTGATCGGTGTCAGTCCAGGTCCGACGGCGACCGACCGGGTGGTGGGGCTCGCGGGCAAGCGGGCGCAGGAGCGGTTCGGCGATCCCTCGCGCTGGCCCGAGCTGTTCAAATCCCTGCCGCGCGGCGGTGTCGGAGAGCCCGCCGAGATCGCCGCCATGGTCGCGTTCCTGGCGTCGCCGAAATCCAGCAATACCAGCGGCGTGGTCGTCACGCTCGATGCGGGGGCCTCGTCGCGGGCGGGGTCGATCTAGTATTTAGTCAATCAGGCTGCGGAGACGTGCAATGCCTCATCTGACCACCGACGACGGCGTGAAGCTCCACTACGAGGAGGTCGGGAGCGGCGTCCCGCTCATCTTTGTTCACGAGTTCGCCGGCGATTGCCGCTCGTGGGAATCCCAAATGCGTTATTTCGGGCGCCGCTATCGCTGCATCGCCTACAACGCGCGCGGGTTCACGCCGTCCGACGTACCGGACGATGTCGAGAAATACTCGCAGGAACGCGCGCGCGACGACATCAAGGCCGTGCTGGACGCCTTGAAGATCGACAAAGCGCACATCGTCGGTCTCTCCATGGGTGGATTTGCGACCCTGCATTTCGGTTTCACCTATCCCGAACGCACGCTGTCGCTGGTCGTCGGCGGCTGCGGCTACGGCGCATCCGCCGACAAGCGCGCGCAATTCATGGAGGAGACCGAGGCGGCTGCCCGCCGCTTCGAAGAGGTCGGCATGAGCAAGGCGGCCGTGGCCTATGCGCTCGCGCCGTCGCGCGTGCAGTTCCAGAACAAGGATCCGCGCGGCTGGCAGGAGTTCGCCGATCAGCTCGCTGGAAATTCGACCCGCGGCGCGGCGCTGACCATGCGTGGCGTGCAGAAGCGCCGGCCGTCGCTGTTCGACCTGGTCGATCGCATGAAGACCATCACCGCGCCGACCCTCATCATGACGGGCGACGAGGATTGGCCGTGCCTGGAACCCGCGCTGCTGATGAAGCGCACGATCCAGACCGCCGGTCTGGTCGTGATGCCGAATACCGGCCACACCATCAACCTGGAGGAGCCGGCCGCGTTCAACCAGCATGTCGCCGATTTCCTGCATGCGGTGGACACCGGCCGCTGGCCGACTCGCGACCCGCGCGCCATGGTGTCCGCGATCCTGGGCAAGTAGTGGAGGGTCTCCGCGCCTGCACGTCTTCTTCGCATGCGCAGTCCGCGGATCGCCGTCCGGCCGAGCCTTGTATCCCGCATGATCCTCACGTACTTTTTTTCCGACGGCAACGGACACGGCATGAAACCTGCTTTTCGTGACTGACGCTTTCGACATCGGCGCCAGCAACATGAATTGAGGACTGAGATGCATCGTCTAACGCTGCTGATCTTGCCTGCCGTCGCGGCCTTGGTCGCAATTACTGCACCTCTGCGCGCGGCGGACTGGCCGAGCCGGCCCGTGACCGTCGTCGTGCCGTTCGCGGCCGGCGGCAACACCGACATGATGGCGCGCCTGGGTGCGCAACAACTGTCAGCCAAATTCGGCCAGACCTTCGTGGTGGAGAACCGCCCCAGCGCAGGCGGCGCGCTCGGGACCGGGGTGGTGGCGGCGGCGGCGCCCGACGGTTACACCCTCCTGTTCGCCGCCTCCTCGATGATCACCCTCACGCCGCAATTGCAGAAGCTCAGCTTCAATCCGGAGCAGCAACTCGTGCCGATCACCAATGTCGGCACCGGCACGCAGATGATCGCCATCAAACGCGAACTGCCCGTCAAGACACTGCCGGAGCTCATCGCCTACGCGAAGGCCAATCCCGGCAAGCTGAACTTCACGGTCGCCGGCACGCAGAACATCAGCCATCTCGCCCCGGTGCTGTTGTTCGCGCGCGCGGGTATCGATCTGGTCATGGTCCCGTCCAAGGGCGGACCGCAGGCGGTTTCCGATCTCATGTCCGGCCAAGTCGATCTCTATTTCGGCAACTCATCCGAGTTGTTGCCGCACATCGACAGCGACCGCATCAGACTGATCGCCGTCGGCACGGCTCAGCGGCTGGCAACCGCGCCCGACATCCCGTCGGTGTCCGAGACCCTGCCCGGCTTCGAGTTCTCCTCTTGGAACGGCTTCCTCGCTCCGACCGGGACGCCGGAGCCGATCATCACCGCGATCAGGAACGAGATCACCGCATTGGCCAAGTCACCTGAAATTACCGAGCGGCTGACGAAGCTCGGCATCATTCCAGGCGGGCTCAACAGGGAGCAGAACGAGGCCGTGTTCCGAAAAGATCGTGAATCTTTTGCCGCAGCCATCAAGGCGGCAGGGATTCCCGCTCCCCAACCGTAGGGTCTGCCAGCATCCGCCTGCGAGATCGTCAAGGTCTACCGGGATCACGGCATCAGCGGCGCCAAAGGCCGCGACAAGCGCCCGGCGTTCGACAAACTGTGCCGTGATGCCGCGCGACGGGAATTCGACATGGTCATGGCGTGGTCGGTGGACCGGTTAGGCCGCAGCCTGCAGGACTTGGTCGGTTTCCTGTCCGAGCTGCACGCACTCAAGATAGATCTATTCCTGCGCCAACAGGGGCTCGACACCACGACGCCTGCCGGCAAGGCGATGTTTCAGATGATGGGCGTATTTGCCGAGTTCGAGCGCGCCATGATTCAGGAACGAGTCCGCGCCGGGCTTGCGAGGGCCAAGAGCGAGGGGAAGCGTCTTGGTCGGCCTCCGATAGCCCCTGCGCTGGAGAAACGAATCCGTGAGGCTCTGGCGACTCCTGGGCGGCCCGGCATACGGGTCATTGCCGAGCGGCTCGGCGTCAATCCATCGACAGTGCAGCGCATCAGCCGCCCTTTCGACGGCGCAAGTGTCGCCGTGGCGTAGCCGCTAGGGGTGCGAAATGAGGGGTGAGGTTTGGTCGTCCCCGTACTCTGACCCCAGCGGCAGGAGGCTATGCAGCGTCTTGCGGATGGCGAGGTGCAGGCCGATCTCGCGAGGTCTTACGGCGTGAGCCAGGCAACCATAAGCAGGCTATCGGGTGACCGCCCTTTCGGGGCAAGCGCGGTCGGCGCCTAGGGAAGCGGTGAGGGCCTGCCGACCGCGCCAGCTCGTGCCGCCGGACGCTGCAATGGAAACTATTGGCCTTCCTTCAGCGCCCTCGCGCGTCGCGGATGCAGTCGATGAGAGCTTGGACGACCGGACTCATAGTCCGATTCTTCAACGCCACGATCGCGACTGGCCAGGAACGAGGGCAAAATCGACAGGCAATACCTTGAGCGAGGAGTGCTCGGCTGGGGAAAAACGCAGCACCGAACCAGACAGTACTCCAATAAATCGACCGGTGGTGAGCAAGGCGATGCGCTGGTACACGGAATATGATGTCACGCCGAACTTCGGAACGGCTAAGCCCCGCGATTGAAAGGCCTCTGCCAGGAAGAAACCTTCACCCGGCAATAGCCACGGCTCCTCAAGCAGTTCCTCGAGCTCGATCTTGCGACGACTCGCCCATCGGTTGTTGCTTCCTGACACGATGAACGGCCGATCTTCGTACAGAACTTCTGCCTCCAAATCCTCTTCCTAAACATCCTTGCTACTCCACCGAGCAACAAATCGACCTGGCGCTCGCGCAGTTGCCAAAATTCCTGCGTCATATTGTCGGCCGCTGACACTCTTACGATCACGCGCGGATATTGGCTAGAGAACTGATCTAAAACTCTCACCAGCAATCCAGACGCGATCGCCTCGGGACATCCGACTCGGACCTCGCCGACCGTCGGGTCGGCCAGAAACTCCATATCTTGATGCCTTGCTTGAGCTCATCAAATGCGCCAATGCTACGCTTGAGTAGAGCGCGACCATAACCTGTGGGCACCACGCCCGTTGCCGTTCGATCTAGCAGGCGCACCCCGATCGTGTGCTCGATGTCGGCAATGGCCTTTGATACCGAAGACTGCGAAATCGCGAGCCGTTCGGCGGCTTTCCCCATGCTGCCCATTTCCGCCACCGTCATAAAAAGGTGGAGGTCGCTCAACTTGAGCCGACGACCGATACGATCGGTCCACTTCATCGCACAGTTCCAAATCTTGCCTTCACTCTAGAGCTGTTTACAATCGACGCTGTC
>CAWIGD010000078.1:0-15275 GCA_963835165.1 uncultured Alphaproteobacteria bacterium | reverse complement strand
AACTCCTCGAACAGCTTCGCCTGCTGTTCCGAGGTCATGCCGATGCCAGTATCGGACACCGCGAACTCTATCCAGTGGCCCTCATTGGCAAGCTTTCGCGCAAGAAGCGTCACTTCGCCCTGCTTGGTGAATTTGCAAGCATTGCTCAAGAGATTGAGCAGGATCTGCCGCAACCTCATGGGGTCGACAGTGAGCGAACCGAGATTCTCCTGGCATTTGACCATGAGGCGGTTGTTATTCTGCTCCGCAAGGGGCCGCGCCGTGTCGACGACCTCATTGATCAGGGGCGTCAAATTCACCCAATCGGGACTAAGCTCAAGCTTGCCGGCTTCGATCTTCGAGAGGTCGAGAACTTGGTTGATAAGGCCGAGAAGATGACTGCCAGCACGATGCACCCGGCGCAGCGGCTCCGCCGCCTTTTCCGTGCCGAAACGAGCCGCATTAGTGACCATCATCTCGGTGAGCCCGATGATGGCGTTGAGTGGCGTGCGTAGCTCATGGCTCATGCTGGAGAGGAACTGCGACTTGTGCTGGCTCGCTAGCTCGAGCTGCCGGCTCTTCTCCTCAACTTCGCGCGTGCGCTCTTCGACCTTTTGCTCCAGTCCGGCATAGGATTCCTTCAGTCGTCCCGCCATGACATTGAACTGGTCGGCGAGCGCTTCGAGTTCGTCCCCGGTCTTGATGCGGATTTGCTGGGACAAATCGCCTCCGCCGATGCGCTCGGCGCCCGCGCGTAGCGCCTGGATCGGTCCAACCATGCGGCCCGCGAGAAACATCCCGGCCAGCACCGCAAAACCGAGCGCCGCAAGCAGCACGAAGGCAAGCCGCTGTAGAGCTGCATAGAGCGGCGCATAGGCCTCCGTGGCCGGTAACTCCACGAAGACCAGCCAACCGAGGGGCGCCACCGGAGCATAGGCAGTGAGCACCTTCCGTCCCCCGATGTCTTCGCTTTCCTGCACCCTTTCCGATGCACCCCCCTCGCCGCCGGTGGTTCCTCGGGCTGCATTCACCTGAGCCAGGCGGGACATGTCCGTGTTGCGCAGAACCAAGCTGATGTCTGGATGCGCAATCAGCCGGCCCTGCGCATCGATAACATACGCATGGCCCCGCTCGCCCACCTTGATCTGCGAGACCACGTCCCAGATCAGCTTCAGATTGACTTCGGCGACGCTTACACCGGCGTCGCGTCTTGTTCCGGCAATAGCGAGCGTCATGTACGGCTCGGATTCGCGGCGGAAATACACCGGGCCATAATACACCTTGCGCGACGCCGCTTCTGTGAACTTGGCATCCTTCGAAAAGTCGGTCCCACTCGCCACCACGTCCATGGCGAGGCGTGACACCCGCAGCCGCTCCTTGCCGCTGGCATCGAGCTGGGCCAATTCGGTGATAGCCGGCACCTGTCGCAACAGCCGTAGGGCATCGAAGCGGCGCTGCTCAATCGAGCCCGCTGACCAGGGTAGTTGCGTTGTCCAACCGAGCTGGCTCTCGATCTCCTTGACAAACTGGCCGATCTTGGCGGCGGCGGCTTCCGCCTGTTCGCGCTGGATACGAATCAATGACGTCTTGTGCTCCTGATAATAGAAGAACACGTCAAAAATGCCGTTCGACAGGAGTGCGATGCAGACGACCGCCACGAACAACGCGACATATTTCGTGAACAGGCGTCGGCGAGTTTTGGGGAGAACGTCCGTCGACGCCCGGTGCTGCTGCGCACCGTCTGAATGGACGGCTGGCTGTTTCCCGCCAAATCTCTGTATGAAGTTGCTAATCCTCATTATGACGCCGCGACGTTCCGCTTCATTCAATCACCTCGTCGGCGCGGCCGAGCCACAACGGCGGCACGGTGAGGCCCAGCGCGTTGGCGGTTTTGAGATTGATTACAAGCTCGAACTTTGAGGGCGCCTGCACCGGCAGATCGCCCGGAGCAGCGCCCTTGAGGATGCGATCCACATACGAGGCCGCACGGCGGTAAACGTCGGCCAGATCGCTACCATAAGTCATCAGCCCTCCACTCGCGGCGAAGAACCGGAAGGGATAGATCGCGGGCAGGCGGTGCCGCGCAGCAAGGGCAATGATCAGGTCTCGATAATTGGTGGTGCTCACGTCCGGTAGAACCATCAAACCGCCGTTCGCCTCGCGAGCGAAGGTCTCTATAGCGTGTTTGATCTCACCAGCGTCGCGGACCGGCGTTTGGATCGGCTCAACGTCAAAGGCAGGAGCGGCCTCTACGACTGGTTGCCAGAACAAATGCGCGAACGGCGCCGTATCCGGGTTGAAGATAAGCGCCACACGTTGCACTGCGGGCGCGACATGTTTGAGCGCCTCCAGCCACTTGCTGCCTACGGTGAATTCGAAACTGGTGAAGCCGGTGAGGTTGCCCCCAGGGCGGGCGAGGTTCTGCACGAAGCCGTTGCCAATCGGATCAATCACCTGCACGAACACGATCGGTGGGGGATTGCCCTGGCGCAAAGCCGCCACTACCGGCGTGCCGGTCGCAAGAATTACGTCCGGGCCAAGACCGACCAATTCATTTGCCTGGCTGTGCAAGAGGCCGGGGTCGCGCGGCGCCCAGCGGTACTCCAGGCGCATGTTGCGCTCCTCCACCCAGCCAAGCTCTCGCAGTCCGGTCTCAAACGCCTTGACGCGCATTTCAGCTTCCGGATCGCTGGGCGCCATTGCGAACAGCGCTCCAACCAGCCGCAGCCGATTGCTTTGTTGTGCGCGTGCGCCGAGCGGCCAGCCGGCTGCCGCACCACCGAGAAGCGCGATAAAGTCTCGCCGCCGCATGCCGAACATGGGGCTCCCTCCCACGGGTGCCGCCGCCGATCATATCAGCTACGGACCGCCGGACGCAGGCGGTTTGACGCATCAGGAGCCTGCCGGGAAGGGAGCTCGGCAGGTGGGGGACCTGGTCCCCACCTCCTTCAGGGTTCGACTATTAAGTCTTTCGAGGGTCGTCTTTTTCGTTGACGTAAGTCAGACCCCAGGGGCCGTTGCTGTTGAGTTGCAACACCGTCTCCTCATCCGCGTAGACGTAGTGCTGCATGCCGGGCGACATCACGAAGAAACTGCCCGCCGGCAATGGATTGGCCTTGCTCTGGTCAGCACTTGCGCCTTCTCCTAAACGCAAGGTGCCTGATAAGATCGTTACGACTTCGGGCTTCGGATGCGTGTGCGGAGGTATGTGATACCCCTTGGGCAGCTTGAGCCGTAGGGCAAACAACCCTTCCTTGGACGCATCGCCGTAGATGGCCGCTGCCTGCGCTCCCTTTGGAATGGACGCCGGGCCCGGTCCCCACTTCACGTCATTTGGTTTCAGAACGGTGTGATCGTCCATCGCTACAGCGGGAGTGAAGCAACACACTAGCGCGCCGACCAAGGCGCTCATTGCGGTCGATGAGATGCTCTTCATAGGCGGATTCCTTCCCGAGAAGGTGGTGAAGCGCTCCAGCATACTCCGATCGGCGGAACCCGCCAGTGAGGCCGGATTTGTCGCACTCGGAGGGCTTGCCGTTGAGTCGGTCAGCGGAATCGGACCTCGGTCGTTCTTCTATGAATGCTTACTCGATGCACTTTCACGAGTTCGACCCGACGCTTCTGAACCACGGATAAACCTTGCTTGATTTTTTGGCCCCCCAAGAGAACCTGGGTGCGCTCAACGCGGACTCCATGCGGCTCAAGCAGATTCTGCTCAATCTGCTGAGCAATGCCTGTAAGTTCACGAAGGAGGGCGAGGTCACCCTGCGGGTGCGCAAGGTGGCGGACGGACGCGACTGGGTCGAGCTTGCCGTCGCAGACACCGGCATCGGCCTGACCGCCGAACAGCAGGCAAAACTATTCCAGGAATTCACCCAGGCCGATTCACTCACTGCGCGGCGCTACGGCGGGACCGGGCTCGGCCTTGCCCTCTCGCGCAAGCTCGCACGCATGATGGACGGCGACGTGACAGTGACGAGCGAGCCGGGCAAAGGCTCGGCTTTTACAGTGCGCCTGCCGGCCGGCGCGCACACATAAACGCGGTCATGGCACTTCGCCGCATTCGCGGCCCTGCAATTTTTTGGCAGCTATCGGACCAACAACGGACATCACAGGACTTTAGTCCGTCGTGGCTCAGTAGCGATTGACCCCCAACTGCGACATCGGTCAGCATCTCATGTTGCAGTAGCGAAGCCGGTTGCCAAGCGGGTCGCCCGGAAACGCGTGCGTCAGCAATGCCAGCGAGAGTGACCAGACAACCCTTCGAGCACGTACCCGAGTTGACGGTAGCTGCCCGGAGCTTCCTTCTGTCTTGCAGAAAGACGAAGTAACGCGGATGATCACGCCTGTTCGGGAGTCATCTGGGGGATCCCGGGTGAATCTACGGCAAAAGGGGCGACGATGAAAAAGCTGATTTTGGCTTTAATGTTCGTGTATTCCGGCGCTGTGCTCGCGGCCGACAATCCGGACTGGGCTTATCCGGTCACGCCGCCCCTGGAGTCGAAGGACAACGTGATCATGAAGTCGGTGCCGGGCAGCACGAAGCAATACACCCAGGCGCAGATCGACGACATATTCAATCCGCCGGATTGGTATCCGAGCGAGCACCCGCCGATGCCACAGATCGTCACGACCGGCGGAACGCGTCCGCGGACCGCCTGCGCGCTATGTCATCTGCCGTCGGGCGACGGTCATCCGGAATCGGCGAACATTGCCGGGTTGCCGGCGAACTACATCGTCCGGCAGTTCCTTGCCTTCAAGAACGGCGACCGCAAGGGTGGCCGCGCCATCGCAATGATTGCAAATTCTGCGTTGCTTTCGGACGAGGAGATGAAGTCGGCGGCGGATTATTTTGCCTCGTTGAAGCCGCGCCCCGGCTACACGAAGGTGGTCGAAACCGACATGGTCGCAAAATCCTACGTTGGAGCGGGCGGCATGCGGTTCGCGACGCCTGATGGCGCCAAGGAACCGATCGGCAACCGCATCATCGTGCTGCCACAGAATCCGCACCTCGCCGAGTTGCGCGATCCGCATTCGGGCTTCATAGACTACGTCCCGACGGGCAGCATCGTCAAAGGCGCCGCGCTGATGGCGGGCGGCGAGGGCAAGACCATTACATGCACGATCTGTCACGGTCCGAATCTCAAGGGCCTCGGCGAGGTGCCGAGCATCGCGGGCCGGCCCGCGACCTACATCTTCCGCCAGCTCAACGACATGAAGATCGGCAATCGTAAGGGCCCTTGGGTCGAGCTGATGAAGCAGGTGGTCGAAAAGCTCGACGACAACGACATGATCGCGCTGTCGGCATACCTGGGCTCGCTCGATCCGTAGATAGCAGGCTTCGAGAATCTCGGCGACCTGATCCGGCGCGATCCATGTCAACCGAGTGCTGTTAGCGTTCCGCCGCCCCGGCCTGATCGAAACCAATGAACGCTCGCTGACGATCCTCGATCTGCCGGGGCTGCGCCGCATCACCGATATGCGATAATTGCCGATGGCGACGGTGTGCCACAAGCAGAAACCAATGGGGCCGTCGGGCTGAGTAGCGATGGCCCTTTTTGTTCATCGAATTCCGACAACACCTTCAGTCCGAGTCGGATCAGCTTGACTGCGCCGGTATTGCGCGCGGCCGCTGCAATCGCCGCGGCAGCCTGAGGCTGGGCAAGGGCGCGAAGCGCGGCCGCCAACGGACTGGGGCCGGCGAAATCCCCCGCCTCGCACGGAAGGCGCACAACGTTGCGGCCGGCTCTTCGAGGTGAAGAACCGGCCGCGTGCGAACCCGGTCAGGGGGGTCGGGGGGGGACCGGGATCGCGGAATCTAGTTGTGATGGCGATGTAGGATGCCCGACCGAGACGACCTCGCACTTGTATTGCGCCACCCAATGTTGACAGTGTAAAGATACGGCTACCGGCAAAAGCAACGCCTGTCAAGTGAATATTGACATCGTCAATATATGGAATGAGCAGCGATGATCACGACCAAACGAGCCTCTAGCCGCGAAGCTCTTCGGGCAGGCAAGAAGCGGCGCGCGGCCAAGCGCGCAGCGCCCTATCATCACGGCTCGTTGCGAGAGGCGATGCTTCGGGCTGCCGAAAGTATCCTGGAGCGCGACGGTATTGGGGGATTAACGTTACGCGCAGCTGCCCGGGAGGCGGGCGTGTCGCACGCTGCTCCAAAAAATCACTTCGGAGACGTCATGGGCCTGCTGAGCGATCTCGCCGCGGTTGGCTTCGGGCGATTTCGGGCCGCGATGGAGGCACAAATTCGCAAGAGCGATCCAGCCCCTGCACGGTTGGAAGCAATCGGACGCGGCTATGTCACCTTCGCGCGGACATATCCAGATCTTTTTCTGCTGATGTTTCGCAGCGAGCGTCTCGATTTCACTCGACCGGCGTTGCAATCGGCTGCAGACGCCGCGCTCGATGTGCTCGCAGGCACGGTGAGAGCGGTTCGCGATGAACCCACGCAGGCGACGCTGACGCTGCCTCAAGCCGCTCAAATGGTAGTCGCATGGTCGTTGGTGCACGGTTTTGCGATGCTGTTATTGGACGACCGCTTGAAACAGCTTATCGCTAAGTTGCCGCCTGGCGTCGATGAGATGGCGCTCCTTCCCGCGATTTTGAGCGCCGCGCTCCCAAAAAACTAGAGAACTTTGCCGGTCGTTATTTCGACATCTATCTGCTTACGGAGCAGCGATGGGACGAGGCTGGTATCGACGTCGTCATGTCGATCGCGACGTTTGCGGGCATCCTGGCGCAAACCCAGGTGGCCGATTCACGTTGCATATCTTGCGCGGCCGCTGCGCCGCTCGCCCCGACCGCTCGCCCTTCCTCGCGGATGAGGCGGCAGCCTTACGTGGCCAGGCCATCGGCGACGGTGCCGTCTTTCGCGTCATCCGCGAGGTTCAAGAACGTTATTTTCGCCCGCCGGAATTAATCCCCGGTGGGTCCGGGAAATATGGGCGCTGAGTGGCCTACCGGGCTCGGCGACCCCGGCCTGCGGCAAACGGTGTTTTAGCGCGCTGAGTCTGTCAAACTCTCAAATTCCGCGGTTCCAGAAATCGTAGTAACGCTCAATGTTCATGGGCAAGAACGCATTGTAATTCGGCCAGGCTTCGTACTTTGGCAGCTTGATCTCCTTCTGCGCGTCGGCATAGGACTTGCCTTCGCTCACAGCCTGCTTCACCGCGGCGGAAAGATCCTGCAGGTAGGCGAGCTCTTCGCGCGCATTGTCTTTGGTTCCGGTTTGCTTGCCGCCCGGCCCCGGATGGCCGGGAATAAGGGTTTCCCAATCCATCTCGATGACCTTCTTCAGCCCCTCCTCGATGTCAGGCACGTAAGTGTCGGCCATGCCGCGGAACTGTATGCCTTGGATCGGAATCCAATCGACAGTGAAGATGATCTTCTCCCTCGGTAACCGCATCACCAGCGTGCTGTCGGAGTGGTTCTTGCCCACATAGTTGAGCTCGAGCGTGGTACCGCCGAGCGTGATGTTGCTGCTGCCGTCGACGACCTGGTCGGGGACAACGACGTCATCGGGCTTGAGCGCAGCGATACGGTCCCTGGCATTGCGGTGCGCGACGAAGGTCGCGCCAAGGTCTTTGAACGGCTTGCCACCGGCGATGTGGTCGAAATGGCTGTGGCTGTAGATGACGTATTTGATCGGCGCCTTGGTCACGGCCTCGATCGCGTCGATATAAGGCTTCGCCGGTCGCCGCTCGCTGATCGGGTCGGTGGCAATCACGCCGTCCGGTGTGACGATGAACATCGACTGATGACCGCCATAGCGGAAGATATAGACGTTGTCCGCGACCTTGGTGGTGGCGAATGGAGGCGGAGCCGGCTGCTGCGCCTGTGTGGGCGTAGCAAGCACGATGGTGATGAGCGCTGCGGTCATACCAGCAAAGTGAGCCCACAACATGTCGCTTTCTCCCTAGTGCGTTGAAACGCGCGGAGCGCAACTCTCACGCGCGCGCATTTCAAATGCAACAGGGATTGCGCCGATGGACCGAACCGCAGGCGCGACGCATTCAGCCTCCGGCCATGCTGGAGCTACTGGCGCGATTAATCACGTGAACCCCGAGCCTGGGTTCTTTTGAGCGTCCGCGGTCGACCGACGAAGTGGGACAAGTGGTATTCGACGAGTCGCTGGGCTCGCATCCGAAGGCACCAGCTACGCGAACACCTGCAAGTATTACCTTGATTCACGCCCGCAGAGATTTGTGATCACGTCGAGCCACATCGCGGCGACGCCAACAAATTCTGGCTCGGCCCGTTCATGAGCCTCTGCAAGCACTGCCACGACAGCACGAAGCGATTCGTTGAGCTCCACGGGTTCAGACCCGATATTGGCCTCGATGGCTGGTCGCTCGATCCAAATCATCCGGTGTATCGGGGGCGGTAAAGCCTGCCGAAACCCAGTTAGCCCACCGACTGGGCAGACGTCAGTTCCGCGAGCGTCGAAGCCCAGCCTCTTTGCCGTACGCAGTGTGCAAATAGGCTTGAACCAGCGTGACCAGGCCAACGGACCGGGAAGGAACCCGGGATAGCAGCCAATTGGCATAAATTATATTGAGAATTCATAGGCTTAAGAGATACAGCGGCGGAGCGCCGACAGGCGCACTATGTTCTGTTGTCGCGTTTGCGAGACGCGACTGATCCGCGCTGGTGAGGCGCGGCGCGTCCCATGACGCGGGACGCTCGCCTCTCGGCGCTCCACCGTGGCGATTTTCGGCCGGGGGCCGCGCTTCCATCTCCGGCATTGCCTCCGGATCCGTGCAGCGAGCTCCTCGCAGCCAGGTCGTCATGCCTGGCGGGCGGTGTCCCGGACCTCCCGAGCCCGCGGTTACGAGCCGCGGCCGCAGGACGCCACTCCCCGCTCCGCCTTCAGGATCGTCTCTAGAAGACGCCCCTCATGAGCGAGGATGGGAATCTTATATTATAAACTCGTTAAGTAGTCAATATCGTTGTCGCGACGTAGCCGCGAGCGAGGGTTCTTTCCCAGCCCCCGCTCCCTCGAAGCCCACGTCGCCTCACAGCCGATAGCCGAAGATGTCGCAATCGGTGCGCGCTTCGATGTGGCGGCCGAAACGGTATTTCAACTCGGCGCCGTCGAAGGGCGGCTGCTCGAGCTTCTGCTCCGCATCAGAGAACGGCTCGACCTCCAGCACCACGAAGGTATGGCCGGCCATGTTGCCGGCCACCAGCGTCGGAAGATCGTGCTCGAGCGCCGGCAAGGTGGTGAATTCGAACACCCGGTCGAGGCCCATGGCGCGCGCGATCGCGGCGTAGTCGTTCTGTTCGACGTTCGGCAGGCCGGCATTGGAGGTCGCGCCGTAGGCGCGGTTCGACACCAGGAAATGCGTCAGGTTGGGCAGGTTCATCTGCCGCTCGACCATCAGCATGCCCGGGTTCATGCAGAACGCCCCGTCGCCCATGAACGCCCAGATTTTCAGCTCGGGCCGCGCGAATGCAAGGCCCGACGCGAACATGGTCGACAGGCTCATCGAGGCGTCGAGATAGAACGTCGCCTCGGTGTCGCGCGTGGCCGCCCACCAGGCCTGACCGGAATTGCCCGCCGAGGTCACCACGACCTGGTCGGTGCGATGGCGCGCCAGCGCGCGGAAGCAGTCGAGGTATTTCATGGCCGGCCTCCCCGCAGCAGGTCGCGCGTGAAGATGACGGCCATCGGCCGCGAGAACGTGCGCGTGTGCTGGTAGCACCGCGAGATCGATGAGATATCGCCGGGCTGATCGATGATCCGGTAGGGCATATCGATGGCATCGAGCACCGGGCGAAGATAGAGGCTGTTGGAGGCGTGGTGCTTGTGGTGATCGCCGACGCCCCCGCGCAGGGTCAGCATCAGGAACAGCGGGATCTCATAGGTGTAGTTGATCTTGGTGATGGCGTAGATCACCGTCATGAAGCCCGACGCGCCCATCAGCGCCGCCGATCCCATCGCGCCCATATAGGCGCCCGAACACAGGCCGATCGCGGATTCCTCCCGGTTGACCGGGATGTGCACGAAGCGGCCGTCGCGATCGAGCGCGTCGATCACGCCCGTGAGCCAATTGTCGGGAAGCGAAGCCACGAGCTTCACGCCGCAGGCGGCGAGCTCGTCGGCGATATGCCTTGCGATATCAGACGGCTTCTCGTTCATGGGTCGTTTGCCCTACTACGCGCTTCGTCGCACTGGTGTCTGAGCCGATGATCTGCCGGCGAATCCGGTGAGATCGCGGCGCGGTCATGGACCGTACAGCCAGTCCTCGGTATCAGCGAATTGCGATCCTGGGTATCACCCCGCTGTCCTCGCGCAGCGCGCGCCACACGGTTTCGGACGTGATCGGCAAGGTGATGTCGCGCACGCCGAGATGCCACAGCGCATCGATCACCGCGTTGCCGATCGCGGCGGGCGCGCCGATGGCGCCGCTCTCGCTTGCTCCCTTGACGCCCAGCGGATTGCTCGGCGCCGGCGTCGCGATGAACGTGGTGTGGAACGCGGGAAGATCCGATGCCCGCGGCATGCCGTAATCGAGAAAGCTCGCGGTCAGAAGCTGTCCGGAGGCGCGATCATAGACGATGCGTTCCGTGAGCGCCTGGCCGATGCCCTGCGCCAGGCCGCCATGCACCTGCCCCTCGACGATCATGGGATTGATGACCACGCCGCAATCGTCGGCGGCGTAGAGGGCGCGCAGCCGCACGGCGCCGGTCTCGGCATCGACGACGACCACGGCGAGATGAATGGCCTGCGGATCGTTGGTATCGGGCGGATCGTAGAACTCGGCGACTTCGAGACCGGGCGAGCAGCCCGGCGGCAGCACCGCGCCGTGATAGGCCACGTCGGCCACCTCGGCGAACGCAACCGCCCGGTCGGTGCCGCGCACTGTGAAAGTGCCGCGGCCATAGTCGACGTCGCCCTCCGCGCATTCGAGCAGTTGCGCGGCGAAGCGCCGCGCCTTGTCGACGACCTTGCCGGCGGCGCGGTAGACCGCCGTCCCCGCCACCGAAGCCGAGCGCGCGCCCCAGGTCCCGTTGCCGAACGGGATCTGGTCGGTATCGCCCTCGACCAGGCGCATGTCCTCGATCGGCAGCCCCAGGCGGTCGGCCGCGATCTGGCAGAACGTGATCTCGTGCCCCTGCCCGTGCGAATGACTGCCCGCGAGTAAGGTCACCTTGCCGTCGCTGTGCACGCGCACGATGGCGCTCTCCCAGCCGCCATGCAGGCCGCCGCGCTTGGCGAGATTGGCGCTCGGCCCGGTGCCCGCCTTGTCGACGAAGGCGGCAAGCCCGATCCCGAGCAGAACGCCCCTTGCCCGCAGGCCGGCCTGCTCGCGCCGGAGCGCGGCATAGTCCGCGATCGTCAGCAGCCGATCGAGCAGCGCCGGCGGATCGCCGGAATCGTACACCCGCCCGCCGGGCGCCGAATATGGAAATTCGCTGCGTGAGATCAGATTGCGCCGGCGCATCTCCACCACGTCGATGCCGAGCTCGCGAGCGCCGAGCTCGATCAGCCGCTCGTTGGTCCAGGTCGCCTCCGGCCGGCCCGAGCCGCGATAGGCGTCGACCGGCACGGTGTTGGTGTAGACGCCGCGCACCCGCAGATGGAGATTCGGGGTCTTGTAGAGGCCGGTGACCGTCTGCGGATAGGAATTGCCGGGGATGCTGGGCGCAAAGTTGCTGAGATAGCCGCCCAGCGCCGCGAGCGTGTCGATCTGCATCGCGACGATGCGTCCATCGCGATCGAAACCCATGCGGGCGGTGGTGTCGTGGTCGCGCGCCTGCGCGTCGGAGAGAAATGTCTCGGTGCGGGTCGCGGTCCATTTGACCGGGCGCCGCAGCAGCTGCGCGGCCCAGACCACCGTCGACACTTCGACCGCGAAATTTCCCTTGACCCCGAAGGCGCCGCCGACATCGGGCGAAATGACCCGGATCTTATGTTCGGGAATGTGCAGCGTGTAGACCGAGAGCCAGCGCCGCAAGTAGTGCGGCTGCTGGGTGGTGGCATAGAGCGTGTAGCGATCGCGCGCGGCGTCGTAGTCGCACAGATAGGAGCGCGGCTCGATCGGATTGGCCGACAGGCGGTTGTTGTTGAGGCTGAGCTCCACGACCTTCGCCGCCGCGGCCATCGCCGTCTCGGCCTTGCGGCGGTCCCCGCGCTCGATCTCGAACACGAGATTGCTGCCGAACTGTTCGTGCACGAGCGGCGCGCCCGGCGCCACGGCGTCGCGCGGGGTGGTGACCGCGGGCAACGGGTCGTACGCGATCTCCACCGCCTCGGCCGCGTCCTCGGCGGCGAACCTGGTGTCGGCCACCACCGCGGCGACGATGTCGCCGACGTGGTGCACCTTGTCGCGTGCGAAGGCCGGGCGGGGAGCCGCGTTCATGGGACGGCCGTCGCCGAACGGCATCGGATGCACGACGGTGAGCTCGCCGTGCCCGGCCTTGGCCCAATCGTCTGCGGTCAATGTCAGCAGCACGCCCGGGCGCGCGGCCGCGGCCCGCGTCGACACCGAGACGATCCGCGCATGGGCATGCGGGCTGCGCACGAAGGCGCACCAGACGAGCCCGGGCAGAACGACGTCATCGACGTAAAGCCCCTGGCCCCGCACGAAGCGGGCATCCTCGCGGCGCCGCAGCGGCTTGCCGATGTAGCCGTCGTCGCTGCGCGTTGTGTGCGGCCCCATGTCATCCGCATCCGCGCGTCAGCCGAAGACCGGCGCATCACCGCCCGTCCCGCTGCGCGCCGCGAGCTTGCGGCAGAAATAGTGCCAGCAATGCTCCCAATGCGCCGGGGTCATCATCTGGCTCCTGCGCTTCACGCGCGTGGCATCGTCCGGCATCGAGGTGCGGAAGCCTGCCGCCTGCCCCGCCAGTTGCGCCTTGCACGCCTTTTCGAGAAAGACGCCGACGCAGGTCGCGTGCGGCACGGATGTGCCGCAGAACGTCACGCCGTGATTGGCCAGCAGCACCGCGAATGCGTCGCCGAGCGATTGTGCGAGCGCGACGCCCTCCGCTTTGGTGGTGATCAGCGCCACCTGGTCGGCGTGGCGTGGCACGTCGATGAAATAGTCGGCATCGAGGCCGAACGGCTCGAGCGGGTCGAGCGACGCCGAGAACACGCAGGCATGGAACGGATGCGTGTGCGCGACCACGTGAACGTCCGGCCGCATCCGCAGGATCTCCGAATGGATCGGCCATTCCGAATGGCGGCCGCCCGAACCGGCCAGCTGGCGGCCGTCCCAATCGACCAGGACGAAGTCGCCGGCGCCCTGCACCTCGCCAAGCCCGATGCGGTTGCGCTTGAGCCAGAACCCCCGGCCCTCCGGATCGCGCAATGAGAGATGCCCCAGCGTCATGTCGCCGTGGCCCTCCATCTCGAGGATGCGGCAGGCACGCGCGAGCTCGTCGAGCGACTTGCGCAGATCGGTCTCGAGCTCGCTCATGCTTCAGTCCGGTCGAACGGCGGATGGGTGCAGAGACAAGGATATGACATTCAGTCCGTCATCAGGAGCCCTCCCGCTCCCAATAGACGGCGCGGCGGCGCAGCAGCAGCAGGGCCTGATCGAGCACCAGGCCGCAGATTCCGATGACGATGATCGCGGCATAGACGTTGGCAAAGGTGAAGCGCGTGCTCCAGATGGTGATGTAGTAGCCGAGCCCGATGGAGTCGCCGATCATCTCGGTGATGACGACGACGATGATCGCCACCGGCAGGGCGACACGCAGGCCGGAGAAAATGCTGGGCAGCGCGGCCGGAAGTATCACCCGCGACAGAATGGTGGCGCGGCCGGCGCCGCAATTCTGCGCGCTCCAGATCAGCCGCGTCTGCACCGCGCGGAAGCCGAAATAGCACGCCACCACGATCGGATAGAGACACTCGATAAAGGTGAATGCGATCTTCGATGGCGTTCCGATGCCGAATATGTAGGTGAAGACCGGAAACAGCGCGATCTTCGGGACCGGATAGCCGATGAAGAAGATCGGCTCGAACAGGTTGCGGACCAGCACGGACCGCGCCATCGCCGCCGCGAACGGAATTCCGACCAGGGCGGCCAGCAGAAAGCCCGTGAGCGCGCGGGATATGGTCACGCTGCCGTGGTAGACCAGCACGCCGTTGCCGATCTCCGTCACCAGCGCGGTCCAGACCCTGCCCGGACTGGGGAGCAGCCGGGACTCGACCAGTCCGCTTGCCACCGCCACCTGCCAGACCAGCAACAGCAGGGGGATCGAGTACCAGCGCGCGACCAGGGACCAGGCGTGCGAAAAGGTCTGGGCGATCATCGCACCACCTGCTCCTCGGTCCCGAGCATCTGGCCCTTGAGCACGCGCGCGCGCACCGCAAGCAGGATGCGGTCGCTCACGAAACCGAGCACGGCGAAGCACACGATGCCGGCGAACATCAGGTCGAACCGCACCCACTCCTCGCCGGATGAGATGATGGTCCCGAGCCCGACCTTGGAGCCGATCAGCTCCGCCGCAAACAGCACCACGAACGCGTGGGCGAGGCCGATGCGGACGCCGGAGAACAGCTGCGGCGCCGCCGCAGGAATGACCACCCGGAAAAAGATCTTCCGTTCCGGCGTTCCCATGTTCTGCGCCGTCCAGATCAAGAGCTTGTTCACCGAGAGCACGGCGTGACGGGACGCGACGAACACGGGAAAGAAGCCGGAGAATGCGATGATCGCGATCTTGGAGGCATGACCGAGGCCGAACAGCAGCAGGAATACCGGCAGGAACGCGATCTTGGGAATCGAATAGAGGAAGGACACCAGCGGATCGAAGAAATGACGGATGCCGGGGACGATCCCCGCGCCGAGCCCGACGACGACGCCGGCCACGGTCCCGAGCACAAATCCGGTCGATACCCGATAAAGGCTCGCCGCCAGCGCGACCCAAAGCTCGCCGGTGATGGCGAGCTCCCACAGCGCCGCGAGGATCGCGCTCGGAAAGGACAGGTAGCGCGGCAGCATCCCGGCGCGTCCGAAGATTTCCCAGGCCACCAGCGCCGCGACCGGCAAAATCCAGTTCTGGATCGAAGCCCAGTTGATCTTCACGCTTCCTCCAGCGCCCGCGCCTTGAGGACCTCGTCGCGCAGCAGGTCCCATACCTGCACGCGCAAATCGAGGTACGCGCGCGACTTGCGGTAATCGCCGGAGCGATCGACATCGGGTATGCGGATGTCGGCCTTGATGCGGCCGGGGCGTGCGGTGAACACGATCACGCGCGTTCCGAGATAGATCGCCTCGTCGATGTCATGGGTGACGAAGAGCGCGGTCTTGCGGGCGCGGCGCCAGATC
>CAWIGD010000077.1:0-39376 GCA_963835165.1 uncultured Alphaproteobacteria bacterium | reverse complement strand
ACATCTGGGCGTCGTAGCCGCGTCGCGAATTGTCCTTGTAGCCGCGCAACGCCTTGAGCAGGTAGTCCTCGCGCTGGCCGGCCAGCCGGGGGACGTTTTCCTGCCCGGCATAATTGGCCTGGTGACAGAAATTGCAGCGGTGCTGCTGGCTCAGCGCGCGCGCCTTTTCCATGCGGGCGGCATCGGGCGTGTCGGAGACCGGCACCGGCGGCGGCAGCTTCGAGATGATGTCCGCGGCCTTCTGCAGTTCGGCATCGGTGAGCCCCTTCGCCATCTCGTTCATGGGCTCGGTCACGCGCAGCTTGTCCCGGAACATGAGCAACTGCACCGTGGTGTAGAACGTCGGTTGCGCGCCGAGCGAGGGGATTTCGGGCAGCTGCGAGGTTCCGTTCTCGCCGTGACAGGCAAAGCAGGTCGGCAGCCGCGCATCGAGCGGCTGGGCGCAGACGGACTGCGCAGCCAAACCGGCGAGGATCGCCCCGACCGCAAGGCTGCGCATGTTTCCCCCCAGCGCTCTTCACAACCCATTGAGTGTCGAGGGCGGGACCGCCCTCGACACCGAAGCATCAACGCGAGGCCGTGCGCCCGTTGCCGGCGCTCACCCGCCACACTGCGCCGTTCCAGTCGTCGGAGACGAGCACCGAGCCATCCTTCATCACCAGCACGTCCACCGGGCGCCCGACATAGGCGTTGTTCTCGAGGAAGCCGGTGAGGAAGGGCTCCATCGGTCCCGCGCTGCCATCCTTCTTGATGTTCACCAGGACGACGTCGCCGCCGATCTTGTTGGTCTTGTTCCACGACCCGTGGCGCGCGACCAGGATCTGGTTCTGGTACTTCGCCGGAAACGAGTTGCCGGTGTAGAACTTCATGCCGAGCGCGGCCGCGTGCGGCCCCATCAATGCGATCGGAGGCGTGAACTCGCTGCACTTGCGGCCCCAGCCGAACTCCTGGTCGGGCAGATCGCCCTGATAGCAAAACGGCGAGCCGAAGTGCTGGCCGACCTTGGTCATGCGGTTAAGCTCGTCGTTGGGGAGATCTTCCGACATCCAGTCGCGGCTGTTGTCGGTGAAGTACATTTCCTTGCTCACGGGGTGCCAATCGAAGCCCACCGTGTGGCGGATACCTTGCGCGATCGTCTCCATGCCGCTGCCGTCGAGATTGACGCGACGCATGGTGCCGTAGCCCTCGGCCGGCAAGCAGTTGTTGCAGGGCTGGCCGATCTCGAAATAAAGCTTGTTGTCGGGCCCGATTGCCAAATACTTCCAGCCGTGAGCTTCGTCCTTCGGCAGGCCGTCGAGGATCACGGTCGGCTTCGGCGGATTGTCGAGTTTGTCTTCGATGCCTTCGATCTTCGAGATCTGCGATAGCTCGGCGATGTAGAGCGTGCCGTTCTTGAAGGCGACGCCGTTCGGGCGATAAAGGCCCGACGCGACCACCTTGACCTCGCGCTTGCCGCCCTTGTCGACGATGGCATAGACCTTGTCGAGAAGCCGCGAGCCGACGAAAACGGTGCCCTTATCGCCGAGCGCGAGCGAGCGGGCATTGGGCATGCCGCTGGCATAGACCTCGACCTTGAATCCCTTCGGAGCCTTCAGCTTGTCGACCGGCAGCTTGTCGGCGGCGGCCGCCACCGGCGGGGCCGGCACCGGCGCGAGCTTCTTGGCGTCGGCGGTGTCGGGGCGCCCGATCAGCGGCGAGCCGGGCGGTAACGGAGCGGCCTGCTGCGCGGGCGCCGGCTGTTGCGCGTCCGCGGGCCAAACAGCCACGAGCAATACGCCGACAGTTCCGGCAAGCACGAGGCTCTGCCGTAGCGATGAGTAGGTCATGGTGTGATCCCTCCTTGATGCAGAAGACTAATCTTTTATTCCCGCGCCGCCCCCGCTCTTGTCGGAGGGCGTGCGCGATCAGCTTCCTTGCGTTCAGTGTCCGATATTTTGCCCCCCGCGCGCAATCGGTTTGAGGAGGCGAAGTCGCCTCCCGGGACGATTGCGACGCGGGACTTGGCCGGGACGATCAGCGTTGGGCGACGCGGCGGCCGTCATAGCTGATGCGGTAGATCGCGCCGGCATAATCGTCCGACACGAGCAGCGAGCCGTCCTTCATCACCTCCACATCGACCGGGCGGCCGATATAGTTGTTGTCCTGCAGAAAGCCGGTCACGAACGGCTCCCAGGATTTCACACTGCCATTCGGGTTCAGCTTCACGGCAATGATGTCACCGCCGAGCTTGTTGGTCTTGTTCCAGGAGCCATGACGCGCGATGAAGATGGTGTTGCGATATGCGGCCGGGAACATGCCGCCGGTGTAGAAGCGCATGCCGAGCGCAGCCGTATGCGGCCCCATCAGCGCGACCGGTGCTTCGAACTCGCTGCACGAGCGCCCCCAGCCGAACTGGTCGTCGGGCAGATTGCCCTGGTGGCAATAGGGGTAGCCGAAATGCTGTCCGACCTTGGTCACGCGGTTGAGCTCGTCGTTGGGCAGATCCTCCGAGAACCAATCGCGGCCATTATCGGTGAAATAGAGTTCCTTGGTCGCGGGATTGAAATCGAAGCCGACCGAGTTGCGTACCCCGCGCGCATAGGTTTCCAAGCCGCTGCCGTCGAGATTCATGCGCACGATCTGGGCGTTGGTCTCCGGCGGCAGGCAGATGTTACAGGGCGCGCCGACATTGATGTAGAGCTTGTTGTCAGGCCCCACCGCCATGAATTTCCAGCCGTGCGACTGGTGGTTCGGAAACTGGTCGTAGATCACGACGGGCTTGGGCGGATTGTCGAGGTTGTCCTCGATTTTTTCGAGCTTCGAGATCTTGGTCCCTTCGGCGATGTAGAGCGTGCCGTTGTGGAAGGCGAGACCGTTCGGCCGGTCCAGGCCCGAAGCAAGCGTCTTGAGCTCGCGCTTGCCGTTCTTCTCGACCACGGCATAGACCTTGTCGAGGAGGCGGTTGCTGACGAAAACGGTGCCCTTGTCACCGATCCGCAGCGAGCGCGCATTGGGAATGCCGCTCATGAAGACGTCGATCTTGAATCCCTTGGGTGCCTTGAGCTGCGGCACCGGCAGCTTGTCCGCCGCCATCGGGAAGGGCGGAGGGTTGATGCCGCGAAGCTTGCCGGCCGCGTCGGAGGTCGGCTGGTTGGGCGTGGGCGGCGGTGGCGTCGGCGTCGACTGCTGAGCGGCGGCCGGCCAGGCTGCCAACGCAATCGCGAGCGTCGCTGGAAGCAAAAAGCCAGTCTGGGGCGACAAGCGGATGGGCATGCGATCCTCCCTCACATCGGTTTGTTGGCCGCAGTGTCCGCCAGATGGCGGTACATGCGCAATCGGAATCAGGGTTTGGCTCCGGACACAAAAGCGCAGTCCCGGTGATCAGGAGACGGTCTGACCTTCTCGGCTCCTGACGATTGGTCGCTGCTTGCCGCCCGTGGGCTCCATGCGCCGGTAGACATAAGGCGCGTCGGTCCGAACCGCAGCGAGCTCGGCGACCCGGGCGTGGTCGGGCGCGAGATGGCAGACAGGGTCGGTTGCCCGCGCGTCGCCGGTGAGCGCGAAGGCCTGGCAGCGGCAGCCGCCGAAATCCTGCTCGCGTCGCGGACAGCTCGCGCAGGGCTCCTTCATCCATGCGGTGCCGCGGAATGCGTTGAACGCCGGGGCGTTCGCCCAGATATCGGCGAGCGAATGTTCGCGCACGTTCCAGAACTCGAGGCCGGTAATCAATTCGGCGGCATGGCAGGGCAGCACCTTGCCCACCGGCGTCACGTTGAGCGAGCGTCGGCCCCAGCCGCCGACGCAGGGTTTGGGATAGCGCGCGTAGTAATCGGGGACCACCGCGTCGATGACGATGCGGCCGTGGTGACGCGTGCGCAATTCCTCGACCAAAGCCGCGGCCCGCTCGACCTGTTCAGGGGTCGGCATCAGCATGGCGCGGTTCCTCATCGCCCATCCGTAGTACTGCACATGCGCGATCTCGACCCGGCTCGCTCCAAGTGTGAGCGCGAGATCGACCATATCGCCGATCCTGTCGATGTTGGCGCGGTGCATCACCGCGTTGACCGTGAGCGGCAGCTTGCGCCGCACGACCTCGACTGCGAGCGCGCGCTTCCTTGCGAAGGCACCCGCATAACCTGCGATGTGGTCGGCAGACGACGGCTCGCTGTCCTGGATGGAAATCTGCACATGATCGAGCCCTGCCTCGACCAGTGCATCGAGCATCTTGTTGGTGACGCCGACCGCTGACGTGATGAGATTGGTGTAAAGGCCGGCCGCACGGGCGCCGGCGGTGATGTCCACGAGATCGCGCCGCGCGGCAGGCTCGCCGCCGGACAGGTGCACCTGCAGCACGCCGAGCGCCGCCGCCTCGTGCATCACGCGGACCCAGGTCGCAGTGTCGAGCTCGCCCTCGCGCGCGTCAAGCGCGAGCGGGTTGGAGCAATAGGGGCATCCGAGCGGACAGCGATGGGTCAGCTCGGCGAGCAGGCCGAGCGGCGTGTGCAGGGGAGCTGAGTTGGCCGATGTCACGTCAAGCTTGCCTTCGTGCAGCGCCCACCGCTCTCGTTAGTCCTGGCAACGAGGCTGGGCTCGGCGTCTTCTTTGGCCTGATCACATCTAGGTATGGCGCTGCCTTCCCGCTGGCAAGCGCGAACCCGCCACAGGATATCACAATTCCAGCAGCCGTTTGTCGGCCAAGCCACGCAAAAGGGTGCCGGCGTCCGCCAGGATCTTCTCCCGCGGTGCGCCAAAGGTGCTGGCGAGGTCGTCGACGATCTCGCCGAAGGTTGCCTCGCCGGTGCAGCGTTTGATGATCTCGACCGCGATCTGGTCGGCCTTGAAGACGCGTTCCGGCGCGAGCAGCACCCAGCCGCCCTGCGCCTCGTTGTGGACGAGCCGCACGCCCCGCGGCAATCGCGGGCGCGCCTCGACCGCGATTGCGGGGCTCGGATCGTTCACGCGCTGCTCCCAGTCCTTGGGTACGAAGGCGCCGGGTGGAACATGCTTGGGCGCCACATAGGCATGGTAGAGCGCATCCAGCATCGCCCACAGCACGTCGCACTTGAATTCGAGCGCCTTGAGCACCGCCTGCTGGGCGTCCGGGGTCTTGGCGTTGCGCTTGACGTAGTCGAGGGCGAAAGTCGGAATCGCGCTGCGCAAGCGGCGGCCGCTTGGAGAAATAGGCGAGGGTGTCGGCGCTGACGAAATCGTAGCTCTTGAGCATGCCGTCGATCCGTTCGCTGATGATCTGCGGCGAGAACAACTCCGTCAGCGACGACGCGACGGCTTCGAGCAACGTCTTGTCGCGCACGAAGTGCACGTAGGCCTCGACCGCAAAGCGTGTTGCCGGCAGCAGGCCCGCGAGCGAGATGACGTAATCGCGGTCGAGCCCGACCCCGTCGGTGAGCTTGAGCCAGCGCGCGATGCCGCCGTCGCCCTCGCTCTCGCCGTCGTGGTCGACGAGGCGACTGCGCCATTCCCGGCGCAAGGCGGAATCGTCGCAGCGCGCGATCAGACTGGCATCCTTCACCGGAATCATCGCCTGATAATAGTAACGGTTGAGCGCCCAGGCCTGCACCTGGCCTTTGGTGCACTTGCCGCCATGCAAGAGCGCGTGGAACGGATGCAGACGATGATAGCGTCGCGCACCGATATCGCGGAGTTGCGCCTCGAGTTCCTGCGGCGTCATCAGCTTCACAACACGATCTCCATGCCGTCCTCTGCGATCTCCCAGCCGTTGCGCTCGACATGGAGACGTTCCGGCGAGCCATCGACCAGAATCGGATTGGTATTGTTGATGTGCATGTAGATGCGCCGCGTGGCGACGCCCGTCAGTGCCGCAAGCGAACCGTCGTCGCCGTCGATCGGCATGTGACCCATGCGGCGGCCGGTCTTGGTTCCGGTTCCGGTCGCGATCATCTCGTCGTCGCGAAAGAGCGTTCCGTCGAAGAAAACGACGTCGGCGCGGGCAATCCGTTCCGCCACGGCCGGGGTCACCGCCGCGGCGCCGGGAATGAAGCTGATGCGTGCGCGGCCGGCCGACAGCTCGACCCCGACATTCGCGCCGGTCTCAATCGCGGTTTGCGGATTCTCCCCTTCGAGGTAGAGCGGCGCCTTGCCCGGCACGGTGAAGAGCTCAGCCTGCAAGCCGCCTGGGAGCGTCACCGGAGTGCCGGGAACAACCTCCTGACGCTTCACCACGTCGGGCGCGAGCGCGCCGAACATGGAATTGTCGGCAAGCGCGGCGAGCGTGGCGGCGGTTGCGCAAACCGCAAACGGCTCGCGTTCCCGCAGGCTCAGGAGGCCGGTGACCTGATCGATCTCGGCGCCGGTGAGGATCACGGCTTTGATCGGGCTTCCACGCGTTCCCACGCGCGGATGCAGCGCATTGGATCGCCTAAGCTGCTGGGGGAGGTCGGGCGAGGCGTTGATCAGGACCCAGTTTTCGCCGTCCGCCGTGATCGCAAGGCTTGCCTGGGTGCGCGGCCGAACGCGTACGTCACCCGCCCACGCCAACCGGCATGTCGGGCAGCGACAATTCCATTGCGGAAAACCTCCCCCCGCCGCCGAGCCGAGCACGATGGCGGAGAGGCGCCCCATTCAGGACCGACGCAGAGCGTCGGGGATCAGAACTCGGCCGGCAGGTAACCGTTGATCTCGAGGCCGATGCAGATCTCGACGAGGGTGGGAGTCGTCCAGGCCATGGTGTTCTTCCCTAGTTTGTTCTAGCCGCCATAAGTTAAATCGGCTTGCGTGCATGCGCAAGAGCGCAGTCCGCAATCGCGCAAAAGAAAGCTGCAGCCCTGAAAGAAAACCGGACCCTCGCGGGTCCGGTTTGCAGTTCGTCGGCGCGGGGGCCGACAATCACCTTCCAGAGGGGAACAGCTGACGATCGACGATTGCAATCTGGGAGGATGGGCAACCGACTGCCGCCAGTGGTTGACAGTATGCAGAGGCATTTTCCTCTTACAATACAAAGGGTCGCATGCCAGCCATGCGAGCTCGCTTCCGGTTATGGAAGGTCGACGATCGGTTATGGAATCGATGCCGACAGGCATCGTTTGTCGGCTGAATCAGAAATGCCAGCGCTGCGCTTTCGCTACCAGAAAGTCGCGAAATACCTGCACGCGGGCCACTGATTTCAATTCTTCGGGATAGACGAAATAGGCATCGAGCGCGATCGAGTTGGATTCACCAAACAACTGCACGAGCCCACCGTTCTCCTCGACCAGATAGTCCGGCAGCAATGCGACACCGATGCCGCGCTGGCAGGCACGCATGATGCCCAGGACATTGTTGATCGTGAGCGCAGGCTCGCGCGGGCCCTTCCCATTGCGCGCGACCTCGATCAGCCAGCGCCGATTCTCGAAATGATTGGGAACCACGGTGCCGCCGAGCAGCAAAACCCGGTGATTGTCGAGGTCATCGAGAGCGCGCGGCGTACCGAACCGCTTGATGTATTCCGGCGAGGCATAGGCGTGGAACCGGACCGAGAACAGCTTGCGCTGGATCAGGTCGGGCTGGGTCGGCAGCCGCAGCCGGATCGCCACGTCCGCTGCGCGCATCGCCAGATCGAGTTCCTCGTCGGTGGTGATCAGCGTGATGTGGATGTCGGGATAGAGGTCGATGAATTCGCCCAACCGCGGGGTAAGCCAATGCACGCCGATCCCGGGTGTGGTCTGCACCCTGAGTTCGCCGTTCGGGCGCTCCTTGCTGTCGGTCAACTTGGCCCGCGCGGCCTCGAGCTTCATGAACACGTCGTGCGCGGTGTGGTGGAGCAGTTCGCCCTGCTCGGTGAGGATGAGCCCGCGGGCGTGGCGGTGAAACAACGACACCCCGAGCTCTTGTTCCAGCGCCGAAACCTGCCGCGACACCGCCGATTGCGACAGCCCCAGCTGTTCGCCGGCATGGGTAAAACTCCCTGCCTCGGCGGCGGCGTGAAAGACCTTGAGTTTGTCCCAGTCCATGCTCATCCGCTGTCTCATTCCGCGGCGACCGCCGGCTCAGCCTCGCCGTGGGCGGCGAGATAGCGTTCCGATTCGAGCGCAGCCATGCAGCCCTGGCCGGCGGCGGTCACGGCCTGGCGGTAGACGTCGTCGGTGACGTCACCTGCGGCAAATACTCCCGGCACCGAGGTCGCGGTCGAGAACGGCGCGGTCTTGATGTAGCCGGAGGGCTTCATCTCCACTTGCCCGACGAAGAGTTCGGATGCGGGCGTGTGGCCGATCGCAATGAAGACACCGTCGGTCAGCCGTTCGGTGAGAGCGCCGGTCTTCACGTTGCGAAGAATGACTCCCTTCACCTTGAGCGGGTTCTCGCTGCCGATCACCTCCTCCAGCGCGGTATCCCAGATCACCGAAATCCTCGGATTCTTGAACAGGCGTTCCTGGAGAATTTTTTCCGCTCGGAAACTGTCGCGCCGATGCACGACTGTCACCTTGGACGCGAAATTGGTGAGGAACAGCGCCTCCTCGACGGCGGTGTTGCCGCCCCCGATCACCAGCACGTCCTTGCCGCGATAGAAAAAGCCGTCGCACGTGGCGCACGCCGAGACGCCATAGCCCTTGAATTTCTGTTCGGACGGCAACTCCAGCCAGCGCGCCTGCGCCCCGGTTGCGATGATGATGCTGTCGGCGCGATAGCGGTCGCCCGAGTCGCATTCGATCTGGAACGGTCGGCGCGCAAGATCGACCTTGCTCACGTGGTCGGCGACCAGCTTCGTTCCGACATGCTCGGCCTGTTGCTGCATCTGCTCCATCAGCCAGGGGCCCTGGATGACGTCGGCGAAACCGGGATAGTTCTCCACGTCGGTCGTGATGGTCATCTGGCCACCGGGCTGGATGCCCGCGATCAGGGTCGGCTCCAACATGGCGCGAGCGGCATAGATCGCGGCCGTGTAGCCCGCGGGGCCCGAGCCGATAATGACGACCTTGGCGTGAGTGCTCTCGCCCATCGAGAAAAGCCCTTTGTGCGCTTACGGCGCGCCTTCAGCAGCGTGGAGGCCGGTGTTCGACGCAATCAGCGTTGGCGAATTGCGTAAACGCAGCTGCTGTACGCGCTCTCGCTCATCAGATGCCGTTTCCAGGCGGCCCACCGGTCCGACGGGCCCAAAAGCATGCGCCGAGTGGCAGCCCGGTCCCGAAACCTTTGTGGTCGCCACAATTTATGGCTTCCGGGGAGCCATGCAAGATATGCAGACCAGAATGCCACAGGGTTGTGAGCACTTTTGGAGGTTTTATGTTACCTGTTCGCGCAATAATGTTTCGTGGAAAGCGCAAAATCGTTAAAAGCGCGTAACGCCATGACGATGATCGGAGCCCCCCGTGGCCGCTCGTCTCGACGCCATCGACCGGCAGATTCTCAAAGAGCTGCAGGATGACGGCCGCATGACCAACGTTGAACTCGCCCGCCGGGTCGGCATTTCCGCTCCGCCCTGCCTCCGCCGCGTGCGCGCGCTCGAGCAGGCCGGCTACATCAAGGGTTATCGTGCGCTGCTCGACGAGAAGCGTCTCGGCTACGAAGTGACCGTCTTCGCGATGGTGCACCTCACCAGCCAGGCCGATGCCGACCTCAAGGCCTTCGAAGATTTCGTGCGTGCGCAGCCGCTGGTGCGCGAATGCTGGATGCTGTCTGGGGAGATCGACTTCGTCCTCAAATGCGTGGCCCCTGACCTCAAGACCTTCCAGGCCTTCGTCGCCGAGCTTACCGCCGCGCCCCATGTGCGCAACGTGAAGACCTCGCTGACGCTGCGCAATTCCAAGGACGCCGCCATGGTACCCATGGATTTGACGGCGCCCGCGGGAGAGTTGCCCCGCGCCGTCGGCGATTGAACGTTGCCCGTCGACACCGCACACGCAGGTCAGCACGAGCGGGATCGCGCCGGTGGCAGCGAAACCTGCCGGCTCATTCCGCGGCGTCGGCGCGCGCGTTGGCGAATGCCGGCATCACGTCACGCGAAAACAGTTCGACCGAGCGCAGCGATTCCGAAAGCGTCATGTCGCCGAACGCGAACCATGACAGCAGGTAGTTGCTCCCGCTCGCCGCGAGCTCGGCCGCGACGAAGTCGCGCACGGTGCGGGGCGATCCCGCGACGCCATTGTCGAGGGCGGCCAGTTCGTCGAAGGTAGGCGGATAAAGCCCTGCAATGCGCGGCTCGGCGCCGTGGCGCGCAAACAACCAGCGAAAGCTGTCGCGCCAGCGCGGATAGGCGCGTCGCGCGATCTCGAGCGCGGCCTCGTCGGTATCGGCCACCACCACGTGGCGGGCAACGCCCAAGAGCGGACCGCCCGTCGGGGCCTTGCCGAGTTTGGCGCGCACCGCACGATACCGATCGGTGATGACGCGCACCGTCGGACGCAGCGCGATGGTGACGATGTTCACGTCGTTTGCCGCCGGCCAATCCGCGTTCTCGGGAATCGTGGTCCCGTACCACAGGGGCGGATGCGGGCGTTGCACCGGCCGCAGGATCATCGGCACGTTGCGGAATTGGTAGTGCTTTCCTTCGAACGTCAGTTCGTCCGATGCGAGGCCCTTCAGGATCAGCTGGAAGGCCTCGTGATAGATTTCGCCGGTATTGGCGAAGTCGAGGCCGTAGGCCTTGGTCTCGAACGGCGACACGCCGCGTCCGACGCCAAGTTCGAGCCGCCCCCCGCTCATCTGGTCGAGCATGCAGATTTCCTCGATCAGACGCAGCGGATGATAGAACGGCAACAGGTAGACCAGGGGGCCGAAGCGCAGCGTCTTGGTACGCTGCGCCGCCGCAGCCAGGAACAGCCCGGGCGAGGCGGCACAGCCGAGCGGCGTGGAATGGTGTTCGGCGAGATGGTAGCCGCGGAGACCGGCGCGGTCATAGGCCTCGACCAATTGCAGTCGATCGGCGTAGAGCTGACCGAGCGCGATCCCCGCGTCGTCCAAGTGGTCGAACACACCGAATTTCATCTGGCATCAGGCTCCCAAGCACGTCCCTCAAAGATGATACGGTTGTTCTTAGTCTTACTATCCTCTACGGTCGCAGTCGGATAAACGCAGGCTCACGAGGGCAGCGATGCGTCCGATCGCTATAATCATCGCCATCATAGGCCTTTCCGCCGTTGTGAACGCGGCCCCTGCCACGACGAAGGCGAGGTGCACCAACCTGCAGGCGCGATGCGCCATAGAAGCGGGAGGTTCGTGTGATATGGCGACCGGCCGGTGGCACTATCGATGCATTTCGGGCGCATGTACGGCCCGCTTCAACGAGTGCCTCACGCGCGGTCGGGCTCGCCGAACTTGACCTTCGTGAGCCTCGGCCGCTTGACCTGCGATAGTCACCTGGCCGCTGACAGCCAGTCCCTGCACGACTAAATCGTCCCCTACCGCCACTCGACCTTTTTGATCTCGTAGGCCTTGGCGCCGCTCGGCGTCACCACCTCGACATTGGCGCCCTTGGCCTTGCCGATGAGGGCGCGTGCGAGCGGCGACGTGATCGAGATCTTGCCTTTCTTGGCATCGGCTTCGGGCTCGCCGACAAGCTGCCAGACCTGCTTCTTCTCGGTGTCTTCGTCGACCAGCGTCACGGTGGCGCCGAACTTGATGGTGTCGCCCGAGAGCTTCGACACGTCGATGACCTCGGCGCGCGCAAGCTTGTCCTCGAGCTCGGCGATGCGGCCCTCGTTGTGCGACTGCGACTCCTTGGCGGCGTGATACTCCGCATTCTCCGACAGATCGCCGTGCGTGCGGGCATCGGTAATCTGCTGAATGATCCGCGGCCGCTCGACTTGCTGGCGGTGCTTGAGCTCGTTCTCGAGCGTCGAATAGCCCGCCGCCGTCATCGGGATCTTATCCATCTGCTTGCTTCAAACCTCCGGCTCCAGCCAAGAGACAACAATTCCGATCGCGGGCCGAAGTTTCTTCCGGCCACGCGACCTTAAACCCTGTCCCATACACGTACCGTCAGGCGGCCGGCCCCGGTTCCCCGGATGGGACCTTGCCGGCGAAATAGCTCTGCAGCGTACGCACCTCGAGGTCGCCCCCGAGATAAGCTTTGATTCCCTGCGCTGCGGCGACGGCCCCAGAAAGAGTGGTGTAGTATGGCACTTTATGCAAGAGGGCTGCCCGCCGCAGTGAGCGGCTATCGGCAAGGGCCGTCGCACCCTCCGTGGTATTGAAAACGAGCTGGACTTCGCCGTTTTTGATGGCATCGACGATGTGCGGGCGCCCTTCGAGCACCTTGTTGATCTTGCTGGCCGGGAGCCCCTGCTCGGCGAGATAGCGCTGGGTGCCCGAAGTGGCGATGATTCGGAACCCGAGCGCGACCAGGAGGCCGACCGCCTCCAGCACGCGTGGCTTGTCGACGTCCCGGACCGAGACGAAGACGGTGCCCTCGCGCGGGAGCCGCGAGCCGCCGCCGATCTGGCTCTTGGCAAAGGCGATGGCGAAGTTGCGGTCGATGCCCATCACCTCGCCGGTCGATTTCATCTCCGGCCCGAGCACGGTGTCGACCCCGGGGAAGCGCGCGAACGGAAACACCGCCTCCTTGACCCCGATATGGTCGAACTCGGGCCGCTTGAGCTTGAAGCTCGCAAGGCTCTCGCCCGCCATGATCCTGGCCGCGATCTTGGCGACCGGGAGGCCGATCACCTTGGCGACGAACGGGACCGTGCGCGAGGCCCGCGGGTTGACCTCGAGGACGTAAATGTCGCCGTCCTTGATGGCGTATTGAACATTCATCAGGCCGCCGACCTCGAGCGCGAGCGCGAGCGCGCGCGTCTGGCGCTCGAGTTCGGCGATCACGCTCGCGCCGAGCGAATGCGGCGGCAGCGCGCAGGCACTGTCGCCGGAATGGATGCCGGCTTCTTCGATGTGCTCCATGATGCCGACAATGGTGGCGTCCTTGCCGTCGGCCAGGCAGTCCACATCGACTTCGATGGCGTCGGAAAGGTAGCGGTCGATCAGCAGCGGGCGCTTCTGCGAGACCACGAGCTCCGAGGGCCGGTCGAGATCGTTGGCCAGCCGTGCGAGGTAGCGGTCGAGCTGGAGGGCATCGAACACGATCTCCATGGCGCGCCCGCCCAGCACGTAGGATGGCCGGATCACGATCGGATAGCCGACCGCCTCGGCGATAGCGCGTGCCTCGGTCGGGCTGGTGGCGATGCCGCTGGTAGGCTGGCGCAGCCCCAGTTCGTTGAGCAGCTTCTTGAAGCGGTCGCGGTCCTCGGCCAGGTCGATCATGTCGGGCGAGGTCCCGAGAATGGGGATCTCGGCCCGCTCCAAGGCCTCAGCCAGCTTCAACGGCGTTTGTCCGCCGAACTGCACGATGACGCCGTGCAGGTGTCCGCTCGATCGTTCCGTCTCGATGATCTCGAGCACGTCCTCGGCGGTCAGTGGCTCGAAATAGAGCCGGTCGGAGGTGTCGTAGTCGGTCGAGACCGTCTCCGGATTGCAGTTGACCATGATGGTCTCGTAGCCGGCCTCCTTCAGGGCGAACGCGGCATGGCAGCAGCAATAGTCGAACTCGATACCCTGTCCGATTCGGTTCGGTCCGCCGCCCAGGATCACGATCTTGTTCTTATCGGAGGGCGCGGCTTCACAGACGGTCGCCCCGGCGAAGGGCTGCGCATAAGTCGAGTACATGTAAGGGGTAGGGGAGGCGAACTCGGCGGCGCAGCTGTCGATGCGCTTGAACGACGGCCGCACGCCGAGCGCGCGGCGCTTTTGCGTCACCGTCTCCGCGGACATGCCGGTGAGCTTGCCCAGCCGCGCGTCGGAGAAACCCATCGCCTTGAGCCGGCGCAACGCGCCAGCCGTGGTCGGCAGGCCCTTGGCCCCGATCTGCGCCTCCGTCTCCACCAGACCGCGGATCTCGGCGAGGAACCAGGGATCGATCTTGCAGGAGCCATGGATATCCTGGTCGGAGAAACCGAGCCGCATCGCCTGCGCCACCTTGAGCAGACGCTCGGGCGTGGGCGTGCCGAGCGCCGCCCGCACGGCGTTCTTGTCGTCGCCCTGGCCGAGGCCCTCGATCGTGATCTCGTCGAGGCCGGTGAAGCCGTTTTCAAGCGAGCGCAGCGCCTTTTGCAGGCTCTCCTGAAACGTGCGGCCGATCGCCATGGCCTCGCCGACCGATTTCATCGAGGTGGTCAGCGTGGTCTCGGCGCCGGGAAATTTTTCAAAGGCGAAGCGCGGGATTTTGGTGACGACGTAGTCGATGGTCGGCTCGAAGGAAGCCGGTGTCGCGCCGCCGGTGATGTCGTTGGCGATCTCGTCGAGGGTGTAGCCGACCGCGAGCTTGGCCGCGACCTTCGCGATCGGAAAGCCGGTCGCCTTCGAGGCGAGCGCGGACGAGCGCGACACGCGCGGATTCATCTCGATGATCACCAGCCGCCCGTCCGCCGGATTGACGGCGAACTGCACGTTCGAGCCGCCGGTTTCGACCCCGATCTCGCGCAGCACCGCGATCGAGGCGTCGCGCATGATCTGGTATTCCTTGTCGGTGAGCGTGAGCGCCGGTGCGATCGTGATCGAATTGCCGGTATGCACGCCCATCGGGTCGAGGTTCTCGATCGAGCATATGATGATGCAGTTGTCGCGTTTGTCGCGCACCACCTCCATCTCGTATTCTTTCCAGCCCAACACCGATTCCTCGATCAGCACCTCGTTGGTCGGCGAGGCGTCGATGCCGCGTTCGACGATGTCGATGAACTCCGCCTTGTTGTAGGCGATCCCGCCGCCGGTGCCGCCGAGCGTGAATGACGGGCGGATGATGGCGGGCAGCCCGATATCGTCGAGCGCCTCGAGCGCCTGGATCAGCGTCTTGATTTGCCGGGAGCGCGGCGTTTCGAGGCCGATGCGATTCATCGCCTCGCGGAACAGCTCGCGGTCCTCGGCCTTGTCGATGGCGTGCGCGGTGGCGCCGATCATCTGCACGTCGAACCGCTCCAGCACGCCCATCTTGTTGAGCGACAGCGCGGTGTTGAGCGCGGTCTGACCGCCCATGGTGGGAAGCAGGGCGAAGCCGCCGGGAACGACGTGCCGCTCCTTTTCGATGATCTTGGCGACGATCTCGGGCGTGATCGGCTCGATATAGGTGGCGTCGGCGAGATCGGGATCGGTCATGATCGTCGCCGGGTTGGAATTGACCAGGACGATCCGGTAACCTTCGGCCTTGAGCGCCTTGCAGGCCTGCGTGCCCGAATAATCGAACTCGCAGGCCTGGCCGATGACGATCGGGCCTGCGCCGATGATGAGGATCGAGGAGATGTCGGTCCGTTTGGGCATGTCGCTCGACGGTAGATGGGCTGGCTCAGGGCACAAAAAAAGGGCGCGTCGCTGCGCGTCCTTCAGCCGGCGCAGAGGCTGCGGCCCCACGCGCGGGCGCTGTTTAGACCATAATCACCGGGCAGGGAAGGGTAGCCCGCCGCCGCGTCAACAGGCCAATTCGCCAACGGCCAATTCGCCCAAATGTGCATGAAACCGATGCCGCGGCAGATCGTTGACGACCGGCCCTCCTTTGCCGTCCCCCCTCCGGTAGCAGCCTCATGAGTCCCCGAATCGACCGCCCCCGTGTCCGCAATCATCGGCTGGACAATCTCATCTCCTGGTTCGCCGCGTCCGTGATGGTCACGGCAGGCATCATCTATGGTCTCAAGGTTCAGGACGATCGCCGCCGCAGCCCGCCGCCTCCGGGGCTGCCGCCGCGCGCGACGCCGGCGCAGGAGCCGCTGACCTTGCAGCAAATCCGTGCCGTTGAACGCGGTCGTGGCCGCCGCGCGCGTGCGCCGTCGCAGATTCCCTGGCGTGGGTGGAAGGATGTCTTTGTCCGCACTTACAACGAAATCCAGGACGACCGTCTCCTGGCGCTCGCCGCCGGCGTTGCCTTCTATTCCCTGGTCGCCCTGTTTCCGGCTATTGCCGCCGGCGTTTCGTCCTATGCGCTGTTCGCCAACGTGGCGACGATCAGCAAGCATCTTTCGATTGCCTCCGACATCGTCCCCGCCGGCTCCCTTGATCTCCTGGGCGAGGAGATCTCGCGCATCGCGGCCAAGAGCGACGGCAAGCTCACCTTCGGCTTTCTCCTGGGGCTCGGCATTGCGCTGTGGAGCGCGAACGCGGGCATGAAGGCGATCTTCGACGCGCTCAACATCATCTACGACGAGGAAGAGAAGCGCGGAATTATCTGGCTCAATGTGGTCTCGCTGTTTTTCACCGTCTGCGCCATTGCGGCCGTCGGCCTGGCGATCTCACTGGTGGTCGTGTTTCCGCTATTTCTGGCCGCATTTGGGCTCACCAGCCTCGACCATCCGATCGTCCGCTATCTGCGCTGGCCGGTGATGTTCGCGCTGATGATCCTCGGGCTGTCCGTGCTCTACCGCTATGGACCGAGCCGCCGGCTGGCGAAGTGGCGCTGGCTCAGCGTCGGCAGCGTCTTCGCGGCGATCGCCTGGCTCGCGATGTCATTGCTGTTCTCCTGGTATCTCGGCAATTTCGCCAACTACAACGCCACCTACGGGGCGCTCGGCGCGGTCGTCGGCTTGATGATGTGGATGTGGCTTTCGACCATCGTGGTGCTGGTTGGCGCCGAGCTCAACTCCGAGATCGAGCACCAGACCGCGCACGACACCACCGTCGGGCCGGCGCGGCCCCTCGGCGGCCGCGGCGCCGTGATGGCCGACACGGTGGGCGCGGGCTTGCCGTAGCGACTGCAGTGCGACGAAATCAACAGCGACGCGTCCTGCCGGGCAGGACGTTTGCCGCGGCAACGGCGGCGGGTTACCGTCACCCCATGCGACGCGGCATCCATAGGCCACGGTAACAAAGTCGCAGGACGGGGAAGGGACAAGCATGCGCTCGGCTCGAACGCTGGCGGCCGCCGTTCTCGCGATCGCGATCGGTGCCGTCGTTCCCCTGCACGCGCAAACGCCGGGGGGCGACACCACGCGCCCGATCACGCTGGTCGTGCCGATCGCGGCCGGCGGCGGCATGGACACCATCGGCCGGGTGCTTGCCGAGCGGTTGCAGGAGCGGCTCAAGCAGCCGGTGGTGGTCGAGAATCGGGTCGGCGCGGGCGGCGTGACTGGTGTCGATTACGTCGCCAAGGCCGCGCCTGACGGCCGCACGCTCCTTCTCCTCGATATTTCCGCGGTGCTCCACAAGTGGCTGCACAAGAGCGTGCCGTTCGACGTGATCGAGGATTTCGTGCCGATTGCGCAGGTCGCCACCACTCCGCTCCTCCTGTTCGCGCATCCTTCCCTTCCCGTCGCTGATGTGAAGGAACTGATCGCGTATGCCAGGGCCAATCCCGGCAAGGTCTCGGTCGGAACGCCGGGCGTCGGCTCGCCGCACCATCTCGCTGCCGCCATGCTCAACAGTGCCGCCAAGATCGATATCACCCACGTGCCCTATCGCGGCACGGCCCCCGCGCTCAACGATCTCCTCGGCGGCCAGATTCCGTTGATCTGGGCGACGCCCAACGCCGTCATTCAATTCGTCGAGACCGGCAAGGTGAAGGCCCTGGCAACCGCGTCCGCGCAACGCATCGCCATTCTCCCGCAGGTGCCGACCGTCGCGGAGAATGCGATCCCCGGCTTCGATGTCGGTGTCTGGTTCGCGATCGCGGCTCCGGCCAAGACGCCCCGCGATATCGTCGAGCGCCTCGGAAAGGAGATCGTCGAGATCACGAAGCTCCCTGACGTGCAGAAACGGCTGTCGCCGCTCGGCTACGATCTCCGTTTCGCCGGAAGCGAAAGTCTCCGGGACTTGATTGCGACCGACCACACGCGCTACGGGACGGTCATTCGCGATGCGGGCATCGCGCCGAACTGAAGTGGGTGTTGCAGGAAATCGCATGCAGGTGATCATTGTCGGTGGCGGCATTGCCGGCCTTTCGGCCGCGCTCAGCCTCCACCAGATCGGCGTCGACTGCCGCATCTATGAATCGGTTGCCAGGCTCGAGCCCGTTGGCCACGGGATCAATCTGCAGCCGAATGCGGTGCGCGAGCTCACCGCGCTGGGATTGGGTGAAGAACTCGCGCGCGCGGGCATCCTCACCGCCGAACTCGCCTTCTACAACAGGCATGGGCAACTGATCTGGACCGAGCCGCGCGGCAAGGCCGCGGGTTACAACTGGCCGCAGATCTCGATCTCGCGCGGCAAGTTGCAGGACATCCTGCTCGCGGCCGTCCATGCCCGCCTGGGTCCGCGGGCGCTCGTCACCGGCCACCAGCTCGCAAGCCTGCAACAGCGCGGCGACAAGGTCCTTGCCCGCTTCATCGATCCGGCCGGCCGGCCGGCGGGCGAAGCGGAAGGAGACCTGTTGATCGGTGCCGACGGCATCCACTCCGCCGTGCGCAGGCATTTCTATCCCGGCGAAGCCGCGGTGTTCGACGGCTATCTGCACTATCGCGGGATCGTCGAAGGCGATCCGTATTTGACCGGACGCTCGATGGTGGTCGTCGGCCACCGCACCCATCGCGCCATCATCTATCCCATCGCGGCGCTGCCGGCGGGAAAGGTGATGATCAACTGGCTTGCCTACACGAAAATACCCAGCGGTGCGCCGCCGCTCGAAGCGTGGGATACGGTGGCCGACAAGACGCTGGCGGTCGATCGCTACCAGGGCTGGAGCTATCCGTGGCTCGACGTGCAGGGCCTCATTGCGCGCACCGAGCGCGTGCTGCAGCTGCCGAACGTGGACCGCGACCCGATCCCGCGCTGGAGCTTTTCCCGCGTCACGCTGATCGGGGATGCCGCGCATCCGATGCAGCCGGTCGGGGCGCAAGCCGGGTCGCAGGCGATCGTCGACGGCCGCGTGCTGGCGGCCTCGCTCCTTGCCAACGCCGATGCGGTCGCCGCGCTCGTGCGTTACCAGGACCAGCGCATCGCCGCGATGAACGACATGATCATCCGCAATCGCAATCTCGGCCTGGAGACGGTGCTGCAGATCGCGGAAGAGCGCGCGCCCGGCGGATTTGATCACATCACCGACGTGCTCTCCCAAGACGAGCTCGAAAACACCGCGGCAAGCTTCAAGAAGGCGGCGGGCTTCGACCTGGAAACGGTCAACAGTCGCCAATCCTATGTCGAGCTGCAGCGGCCAGCGCCATGATCCAGTCGTCGCGCCGCCCGCGGCAACGCCAATCACCAACCGGAGGACGAATGGCGAAGGTTCTGTTCGCACTTTTTCTCGCAGGCGTCATGCTGCTCGAGCCCGACGTGGCCGCGAGCCAGACCTATCCGGCGCGGCAGGTCCACATGATCGTGACGTTCCCGCCTGGCGGTAACGCGGACACGATCGCGCGGCTCGTGGCCGACAAGCTCACGCAAAATCTTCGACAATCCGTCATCGTGGAGAACAAGCCCGGCGCCGCCTCGATCGTCGGGACGGCCGCGGTCGCGCAGGCACCCGCCGACGGCCACACGCTGCTGCAGGCCGGCACCAACATCTCCACCAATCCCGCGCTCGGCCACAAGACGTCTTACGACGCCGAGCGCGACCTCGAGCCGGTCGCGCTGCTGGTGACGGTTCCGGCGGTGATTGTGGTGCATCCGTCGCTGCCGGTGAACACGCTGGCGGAGCTTGTCGTGCACGCCAAGTCGCGGCCCGGCGAAGTGAACTACGGCTCCGCCGGAAACGGCTCGTTTCCCCATCTCGCCGTGGAGAAGCTCGCGCAGGAGACCGGCATCAAGATGACGCACGTCCCGTTCCGCGGCTTCGGGCCCGCGCTGATCGGGCTGCTGCGCAACGACGTCAACGTGCTGGCCTCCGACATCCCGGGCGCGCTGGAGCATGTGCGCGCCGGCAAGCTGCGCGCGCTGGCGGTGACCGGAAGCACGCGCATGCCGATGCTGCCCGAGGTTCCGACCGTCGCCGAGGTGGGCGTGCCGGAATACGAAGGGGTAGGGTTCCTCGGGATCATGGTGCGCGCGGGCACGCCGCGCGATGTGATCGATGTGCTCAATCGCGAGATCAATCGCGCCCTGGCGAGCCCCGAGATCGCCAACCACATCGCCACCAACGGTCTCGTCGCCGGCGGCGGCGCGCCCGAGGACTTCGCCGCGTTTCTCAAGCGGGACAAGGCGATCTGGACCAAGGTCATCGCCACCGGCGGCATCAAGGCGGAGTGATGCAGACCTCCGTATGCGCGGGTCACGGAACCCTGGTCGCCAGAAACGTCATGCGGGCGGGGTTGTGGCCGATATTCGCCGGCGCGCGCCGCGGCGAAAATCCGGCGGCGGTCAGCTTCTCCAGCACCACCGCCTCGCCGTAGCGGGTGAGACCGAGGTTCGAGCGCAGGCGCCAGTAGTCGGACACGAACGTGCGCCCGAGCCCGACCAGTGCGGCGCCGAGAAAGCCATTTCTGGCGGCAAAGTGAATGAGCGCCGCCGCGTCGCCCAGGGCCGAGACGTGCGGCGGGATGACGTCGCCGAGGATGAAGACACCGTTTGCGCGCAGCAGCCGGTGGAACAGGACGAGCAGATCGTCGAGCTCCTTCGGGGTGAGGTACTGCGCGACCGAATGCAGCACCACGACATCGAGGGATCCGGACGGCAGGGCCGCGATCTCCTCCGGCGCGCGCACCTCGATTTTCGGATTCCCGCCGAAGCGGCGTGCCAGCGCGGCGCGCACCATGGGCGCGGCCTCGCACAGGATCAGCGTCCGGGCGGACGTCGCGACGAGGTCGGCGTGCAGCGCCTCGCCGCAGCCATAATCGAGCACGGCGGCGCCAGCCGGAAGGTGCGCGCGGATGTCCTGCGCAATCTTGCGGTAATGCACGTCGCGATGGCGCGCATTGACGTAGATCGAATGTTCGGAATCCCAGAAGGCGATCCAGTCGCCCATCGCTTCGTCCCCACTTCGCCCGGCGCGGGCCGGCGGACTATAAGGCAACCGCCGTACCCCGCCAGAGCTCGATCGCGTCTTGCCGTCCCCCGCCTCGGATGGATAGCCCTGAACCTGAGCATAGACGGCGCATCGATAGCAGGCGCGGGCCAATGGGAGGCGGCATGCTCACCCATCTTGCGCGCGGCGTGATCTACCGCCCGCTACCGCACCCGCCGTCGCATCGGCTGGCCGCCAAGCAGCTTTGCGCATCGCGCGTTTGCTGCCATGCTTGCGAGGGACGGCACTTGCGCGAGCGCGGCCATGCCAGAGACAACGAAGTACTACGAGCTTCTGCGGCACCCACTTGCGATAGTTCTCATCTCCTTCGTCCTCACGAGCGTATTGGGAGTGGCTTTCAGCCAGTGGATCAGCGACCGAGCGAAGGAGGCGGAACAGGCGCGATCGGAAACTGAAATGCGAAAGGCCGCAGTTCAGAACCTGTCCCGCTCCATATATGAGCGCCGCGCTCGCGCAGATATGTTGGCTTCGTCGTTTTTCCGAGGCGCTCAGCTCGATGAAATCAAAGAGCGGAAAAAGCTATACGACGAAGCGCTCGTGCGATGGAACACCAACAATCAAACCAATCTCTTTCTCGTTCGTGAAGTTTTGCGCATCGATGCATATTCGTTCATCGAGAGCAGCGTGGAATTCACGTTGATCGACAAGATATTCAGGCCCCTGGATGTCTGCCTGACCCAGGCCTATGACGCCGCCATCTCGGGAAATTCGGCGATGAGTATCGTCCAAGAGTGCCAGGTGCGGAAACTCCTTCAGGATGCGCTCGATTGCGGATATGCAATCGCCGATGAGCTCTACAAGTTATCGAGCAACGCCACGATCCCCTATCGAGCTGCTTCCGAAATTGCAGCCCGCTGCCCGAAATAGACTCTCACCGGAACGTCCCTCGTTACCGAGCGAGGTCCTGAAGAATGCTCGGCGCAGCAGCGGCCGCCGTTGCAGCCTGCGCGACTTCACCGCTGCTTCCGTTGCCGCATCATCTCGGTGAAACGCGCGAACAGGTAATGGCTGTCGCGCGGGCCCGGGGATGCTTCCGGATGGTACTGCACCGAGAACACCGGTTTGTCCTTGAGCGCCATGCCGCAGTTGGAGCCGTCGAACAGGGACACATGCGTTTCGGTCACGTTCGCCGGCAGCGTCGCGCTGTCGACGGCGAAGCCGTGGTTCATGGAGGTGATCTCGACCTTGCCGGTGACGAGGTCCTTCACCGGATGATTGGCGCCGTGATGGCCCTGGTGCATCTTCGCCGTCTTGGCGCCCACCGCGATGCCGAGCATCTGGTGGCCGAGGCAGATGCCGAAGGTCGGGGTGCCGCTGTCGATGATGTCGCGGATGACCGGCACCGCATATTCGCCCGTCGCCGCCGGGTCGCCCGGGCCGTTGGAAAGGAAAACGCCGTCGGGCTTGAGCGCGAGGATGTCCTCGCTCGAAGTCTGCGCCGGGACCACCGTCACCTTGCAGCCGTTACCCGCGAGCTGGCGCAGGATGTTGCGCTTGATGCCGTAGTCGATGGCAACCACGTGGAACTTCGAGCCGTCCTGCCGGCCATAGCCCTTGTCCCACTCCCACGCTGTCTCGTCCCAGGTGAAGCGCTGTCCCGACGTCACCATCGGCACGAGATCCATGCCGTCGAGTCCCGGCCATGCGCGCGCTTCCTGCGCGAGCGATTCGAGGTCGAACCGGCCCGACGGTTCGTGCGCGATCACGGCGTTGGGCATGCCGTTGACGCGAATGCGGCTGGTGAGCGCGCGGGTGTCGATTCCGGAGATACCGATGATGCCGCGCGCCTTGAGCCATTGGTCGAGGTGGCGCGTGGCGCGGTAGTTCGACGGCTGGGTGATGGCGGTGTGCAGCACCACGCCGCGTGCGCCCGGCGTGGCCGCCATGTTCACGGTCTCGATGTCGTCCTCGTTGGTGCCGACATTGCCGATGTGGGGGAAGGTGAAGGTGATGATCTGCCCGGCATAGGAGGGATCGGTGAGGATCTCCTCGTAGCCGGTCATGGCGGTGTTGAAGCAGACCTCGCCCACCGCGTGGCCGGTCGCGCCGAAGCCCACGCCTTCGATCACGGTGCCGTCGGCAAGCACGAGCAGCGCGGTGGCCTTGGGCTCGGCCCAGGATTCGCTCGATTGGGAGGCGCTGGCGAGCGGCTTGCCGGCGTCTGCTGGTTGTTTCTCGGTCATCGAAGGCCTAAATCTCAAGCCGCGCCGCCGGTCGAGGATCGGCTCGACTCGATCGAGAGGAGGGCGCACCCGTTGTGAAAGGCCATAGCCGTGCTGCGCGACGAGATCAACACCGCCTTGAAAGGCGCGATGAAAGCCCGGGACGAGCGCCGCGTGTCGACGCTGCGCCTGGTGAATGCGGCGCTCAAGAACGCCGACCTGGAGGCGCAAGGCCAGGGCAAGCCGGTGCTTGCCGATGACGAACTCCTCGGCCTCCTCCAGAAGCTCATCAAGCAGCGCCAGGAATTGGTCGAAATCTACGACAAGGCCGGGCGCAAGGAACTGGCCGACCAGGAGCGCGGCGAGATCGACATCATCCGCGCCTATCTCCCGGCGCAGATGTCGGAGGCGGAGGCAAAGGCGGCGATCGCCGAGGTCATCAAGACGACGGGCGCCCAGAGCATCAAGGACATGGGCAAGGTCATGGCCGCGCTCAAGCAGAGCCATGCCGGCAAGATGGACTTCGGCAAGGCCTCCGGGCTGGTGAAGGGGCTGCTGGCGGGCAACTGACCGCTGGGGGCTGCCTGGGAATGACGTGAGAACGTGTCGGCAGCTTCAAGATGGAGGTTCGAGCATGTCCGTCTCCTGCAAGTTCGAGCGCAGCCTTCTCAACCGCGAAGAGGACGAGACCATCCGGGTCACGCACCACCCCGCGATTTATGAACACGACGCCGAGGGGTTGCGGACATTGCGCGTCCGCTTGCGGCAGATGCGCGACAAGGAGCGCACTCTGACACGACAGAAGCAGCGTGAGGTCCGGGGCAAGGCCGATGCGCGCGGTGGAAGCTTCCCCGGCACCGCCGAACGGCCGCTCCACCGAAAGCAGGTCTTCGCCGCTGCACTGAAGCGGGTGAACAAGGAATTGGCCCGCGTTCACAAGGTGGAGGCTCGGACTGCCCATGTACAGGCGGCTTGGCGCGCACTTGCGCTGCGCCGGGCGGCACAGTTCACGCCATATCCGGCGGCCGGCGATACCGCTCATGAGGGCATGCGACCGCTTCCGAGCCAGCGCCGCCGAACAAAGGTCCCTTCCAGCAAGATCGGCGAAGTCTCGCAGGCAACGAAGGTCGCACAAGCGGCGCGCGATTCGCGCAATTAGCTGGACCCCCTCGCCCGACGAGTCCGTATTCTCGGGGTTGAAAGATTGCGATGCCGGTCGCCGAAGGTGCCGCGATAGCGCGAGAATGCTTCGTCTTCAGTAAAATGTGATTCCGTCGCAGGGCGGTTTCCGGATAGACACGCGGCCGTCGAACCAGGGGGCAATCCGTGACCATCCAGGACACCGCTGCGCGCTACGCGCCTTATGTGCTGAGCATCGTGCGCATCGTTGCAGCATTGCTGTTTTTCGAGCACGGCACGTCGCGCCTGTTCGGCTGGCCGTCGCCGCTGCCGACCCCCGCGCCGCTCTCGATGTACTGGTTCGCCGGCGCGATCGAGCTCGTCGGTGGCGCGTTGCTCGTGCTCGGTCTTTTCACTCGGCCGGCGGCGCTGATCATGTCAGGCGAGATGGCATTCGCCTATTTCATCAGCCACGCGCCGGCGGGCTTTTTCCCGATCCTCAACCGCGGCGACGCCGCCATTCTTTATTGTTTCATCTTTCTCTATATCGCGTTCGCCGGCGGCGGCCCCTGGAGTGTCGATGCGCTGATGGGGCGCAAGTTCAATCCGCGGTAGGCCTTCGGTTCTGCGCGCAAGCACGGTGCATTGAAGGTTGAGCCGCCTGATGACAGACTTGCTTGAGTGGGTCAGGTGCCACGGCTCATAGGCGGCACAAAACTGCGACGCCAATATCTTCCCTCTGCCTCGCTCCCACTCACAGCTGGCGCGCTGCCGGAAGGATGACGACGAATGCAGCAATGTCGGGTGCGCGGTGTCCGCAGCGTCGAGCTCGCGGTCACGAACCTCGAGGAAGCCGGGCGATTCTACGAGAGCGTGTGGGGTCTGCGGCCGGTGGCGGCGCGCGACGGCGCTCAACTCTATCGGGGGACCGCGGCCTATCATCATATCGTCGGCCTGCATCGCGGGCCGAGGCCGGGGCTCGTGCGCATCGTGTTCGACGTGTCCGACCGCGAAGGCGTCGATGCGCTCCACCGCGCCATCTCGGCGGCGGGCGGGCCGGTCACGGCGCCGGGGCGGCTTGCCGCCGACGGCGGCGGCTATGGCTTCGGCTGCATGGATCCGGACGGGCGCAACCTCGCATTCGTGTGCGCGTGCGCCGATCATGCGGACGCACAGGACATGGCCGACCGGCCGCGCCAGATCGCCCACGTCAATCTCAACGCCCTGAACTTCGACGCCAGCTATCGTTTCTTCACCGAGACGCTTGGCTTTCGACAGATCGACGAGAACGCCCCGCTGTGGTTTCTGCATTGCGACACCACCGAGCACAGCTCCATCGTGCTCGCCAAGACCGGCCTTCCGACCCTCAATCACATCGCCTTCGAGATGCCGGACTTCGATTCCGTCATGCGCGGCATGGGCCGGATGAAGGAGAACGGCTATCCGATCGAGTGGGGGCCGGGCCGGCATGGGCCCGGTAACAACGTGTTCGCCTACTTCTGCGGGCCGGACGAGGTGCCGATCGAGTACACCGCCGAGGTGCTGCAGATCGACGACGGCTATGTGCCGCGCGGGTCGGAATATTGGAAGTTTCCGCCCGGCCGATCGGACCAGTGGGGCATCACGCAGCCGCGCTCGGCGCGCTATTACCGCGTGCAGCGGCTGTTCGGTTTCATCGAGGGCGGCTACCGGCTCGAAGGGAGCTGACCGACACGGAGACGAATTATCGCAGTCGCCCCGGCCTTGCCGGCAAGCGTGACGGCAACCGTGATGCTAGGCTGTCCGGCATAAGAGCAAAAGAAAAGCGGAGGGAACCCGGTGCGCGGCTCGATCCTGTTCGGTTCGCTGGTCTGCGCAGCGGTCGCACTCGCGAGCGCTGCGCCGGCGCAGGACTATCCGGCCAAGCCGATCCGGGTGATCGCGTCCTCGGCGGCCGGGGGCATCAGTGACATCTTCATGCGCACGGTGAGCGAGGAACTGAGCAGGCGCTGGGGACAGCCGATCGTCATTGAGAACCGCGCCGGCGGCGGCATGAATATCGGCGGGCGCGCCTGTGCCGAAGCGCCGCCGGACGGGACCACCATCTGCATCATGTCGAACGAGGTGGTCACCTACAATCAATATCTCTACAAGAACCCCGGCTTCGACGCGGAGAAGAGCATCGCGCCGGTGACCAATCTGTTCTTCCTGACGCAGGCGCTGGTGGTCAATTCCGCGCTGAAGGTGAACAGCCTCGCCGAGCTTGCCGCGTTGTCGAAGGCAAAGCCGGGCACGCTGAGCTACTCGGCTCCGGCCGCGCCGCTCGCCTTGTTCATGGACAACTTCAACAAGGAAAACGGCGCCGACCTCGTCCGCGTGCCGTTCAAGGGCGGAGGCGACGCCGTCAACGGCGTGCTCACGGGCGCGACGCCGATTACTTTCCTGGGGGTCGGAAATCTGACCTCTTATCTGCAGAGCGGAATGATGACCGGCCTCGTGCTCGACGGCGCGCAACGTTCACCGCTGTTCCCTGACATCCCGATGCTGCGGGAAACCGGCTATCGCGGCCCGTTGACGCGGTCCTATTTCGGTCTCTACGCGCCGATGGGCATGCCGCCGGCTTTCATCGCGAAGATCGCCAACGATATCCGGTCGGTCGCGAGCGAGGCGGCCTTCCGCGACAAAAACCTGATCGCACGCGGGCTCGAGCCCGTGTTCAATACGCCCGAGGAGTTCGCGCAGTTCCTCAGGCAGGATCGGATCGAGGCCCAGCGCGTCGTCAAAGACGCAGGCCTGCTGCCACAATGAGAGACAACGGGAGCGAGAGAGCATGAGACGTTCGGCCGCAATCATCGCATTGATCGTCGCCGCCGCGGCGACGACGCCATCGCGCGCGCAGGATTATCCCTCGCGGCCGATCAGGGCCCTGACCACCACCAGCGCCGGCGGGATCAGCGACATCTTCATGCGCGCGCTCGGCGACGAGCTGCACAAGCGCTGGGGACAGCCGATCGTGGTGGAAAACCGGCCGGGCGGCATGCAGAACGTCGGCACGCGCGCCTGCGGCGAGGCGCCGCCCGACGGCTACACCGTCTGCATCATCAACGCCGATCCGCTGGTCTATAACCAGTTCCTGCTCAAGAACATGCCGTTCGATCCGGAGAAGGTGGCGCAGCCGGTCACCAATCTCTATCACCTGATCCAGGTGCTGGTGGTCAACTCGTCGCTGAAGACGAAGACGCTCGACGAACTGATCGCGCTGTCGAAGGCGAAAGCCGGCACGCTGAGCTACGTCACGGCGGCGCCGCCGCTCGCGCTCTACATGGAGAAGCTGAAACAGCAGCAGGGCGCGGACTGGGTGCGGGTGCCGTTCAAGGGCGGCGGCGAGGCGGTGAATGCGGTGCTGAGCGGATCGACGCCGGTGGCGCTCATCGGCGAGGGCAACGTCATCGGCCAGATCCAGGCCGGCACGATGACGCCGCTGGTCATGGTCAACAACATCAAGTCGCCGAACTTCCCCAACGTGCCGACCATGGCCGAGACCGGCTATACCGGCGCGCCGTCGCGCAGCTGGTACGGGCTTTTCGTCCCGCCCGGCACGCCCAAGCCGATCGTCGACAAGCTCTCCAGGGAGGTCGCCAGCATCGTCAGCGATCCCGCCTTCCGCGAGCGCCATCTCACCGCCCGCAGCCTCACGCCGGCGATCAACACCCCGGAGCAGTTCGCCGAGGAGATCAAGAAGGATCGCGCGGCCGCCCAGCAGGTCGTCAAGGACGCCGGCCTCGAACCGCAGTGAGGTTCAGCGGTTAATGCCCATGCGCCGCGGCCGACACCGCGGTCATCGTGCAATCAATGCGCCATCAGGACCGGCAAGGACGCATGGGCAAGGATGTGGCGGGTGGCTCCGCCGAAAATCATCTGCCGCAACCGGCTCTGGGTATAGGCCCCCTTGATCAGCAGGTCGGATTGAAGCGACGCCGCCTGCGCCAGGATGGCCTCACCCGTGCTGCGGCCCTCGGGCTGGACGGTGATCGGTTCGCACGGCACACCGTTGCGATCAAGACAGCGGGCAAGCTCTTCGCCGCTCGGCCCAGGCACCGTTCCACCCTGCACCGTCAGCACGACGACATGACTTGCTTGCTTGAGCAGCGGCATTGCAAACGCCGTTGTTCTCGCCTGTTCGGTGCTGCCGTTCCATGCAATCAGGATGTTCTCGCCGATGCGCTGCGGCGGCGACGGCGGCGCAATCAGGATGGGACGGCCCGATTCGAATAAGCCGGCTTCGATCGTCGTCATGCTCGGCCTCGACCACCTGCTGCCGCCCGGCCTCCCCAACACGATGAGGTCGAAGACGCGGCCGTAGCTGCCGACGAAGGGGTCCCCGTCCGGGGCCGCATCCAGCCAGCCGAATGAAAGCGTGCGGTCTCCGGTTCGCCCTCGGCACACCATTCCCGGTCATGAATTTCTCGAACGCGCCGCGGGCTTGCCTCGCCATTTCGGCGTCATGATCCCTGACCTCCTCGATCGGAAGCGGAACGCCGGAATCCAGCGCGTAGAGCTCGACCATGGCCGGGAACAACGCGAACCCCTCCATGTAGCTGTCGAACTTGCGTGCCAGCAGCAGCGCGCACTGCAAGGTCGAAGCAAGCAGGCCATGCTGCTCGGTCGGAACAAGGATGCTCTTCATGGCGTGTGCCTCATCTTGGGGGCCGCCTCATCCCGCATCCAATCCTGGGTCCGCTCGCTCTGCGGGCTGGATGCTACACCGGGGGAGACGAGGGACGCAAAAACGGAATACATATCCCGGATGCCGGAAACCAAGCTGCCCGAGCCGCAGTCGGGCCCGCAGCCCGGACGTTGGGTGCTCAGCCACGGCGAGATCCGCACCATCGTGTTCGGTCTCATGCTGGCAATGTTCCTCGCCGCCCTCAACCAGACCATCGTCGCCACCGCCCTGCCGACCATCGGGCGCGATTTTCGCGATTTCGAGCTGCTGCCATGGGTCGTTACGGCCTACCTGCTGAGCTCGACCGTGGTCGCGCCGTTGTATGGAAAGCTCAGCGACATCCACGGGCGGCGCGCCATGATGCTCGCGGCCATCGGCATCTTCACGGCCGGCTCCGTCGCCTGTGCCGTGGCGTCCGACATGATCATGCTGATCCTCGGTCGTGCTCTGCAGGGGATCGGCGGCGGCGGCATTCTTCCGCTGGCGCAATCCATTCTTGCCGATGCGGTCGCGCCGCGCGAGCGCGGCCGCTATCAGGCGTATATGGGGAGCGTCTGGGTGACCGCCGGGCTCGGCGGTCCGGTCGTCGGCGGCATCCTGGCCGAGCACTTCCACTGGTCGATCATCTTCTGGTTCAATGTCCCGCTCGGGCTGATCGCAGCCGCCATGGCGCAGAGGAGCCTCAAGCGCCTGCCGCGCCACGAGCATAAGCACAAGCTCGACCTGCTCGGCGCCGGCCTGATGACGGCCGCGGCAATCCCGCTGCTGCTGGCGCTCACCTGGGGCGGAACGCGTTATCCGTGGCTTTCCGCGCCCATAGCCGCGCTGGTCCTGGCCGCGGCCGTGCTGTCGGTCCTCTTCATCTGGCGGTTGATGCAGGCGCCCGAACCGTTCCTGCCACTGCCCGTCCTGGCCAATCCGGTGATGCGCATGGGCACCGTGTGCACTTCATTCTCGCAAGGCGTGGTGATCGGGCTCACCATCTTCCTGCCGCTCTATTACGAGGTCGTGCACAAGTTCACGGCGAGCGACTCCGGCCTCGCGCTCATTCCCATCGTCGTGATGTCGACACCCGGATCGATCCTGGCGGGCCGGGCGATGATGGTCCTCACCCACTACAAGCGCGTGCCGCTCATCGGTCTCGCGTGCTCGATCGCGGCGCTCTCGGTCCTGGCCTGGAACCCGGCAACGCCGCCGATCTGGGTCGCCGCAATCCTGAGCGTCGTCGCGTTCGGCATCGGCACGACCTATCCGGTCGGAACGGTCTCGATCCAGAACGCGGTGTCGCGCTATCAGGTCGGGGCTGCGATGGGAGCGATGAACTTCTTTCGTGGGCTGACCGCGGCGTTCATCGTGGCGGCCATGGGCGCCATCCTGCTGGCGACGCTCGGCGTCGCGCCCGAACGCGGAGGCCACGTCACCGTCATGAGCGCGACGGCGGCAAATGCGCTCGGCGTCGATCTCGCTCACGTCTTCCGCGGTGTGTTCGCGCTCGGGGTGGTGTGCCTGATCGCAAGCCTGATCGCGCTCATTCGCATGGAGGAGCGACCGCTGCGCGGCCGCAGCGAGGAGATCCCACCGGTGGCGTAATGCGCGGGCCCCGGCCAAGGTCCGGTCAGTCGGGGATGGTTTGGCCGAGGTCGGTGCGGGGCGGCGCGGACGCATTCATCCCTTTTTCCAGGCCGGGGTCGTGCCCATCCGCTGAAATCGTAAACTGAAACGTCATTCCCGGGCCGGTATTGCGGGAAGCCCACACCCGTCCGCCGTGAGCGTCGATGATCGAGCGACAGATGGACAATCCCATGCCCAGGCCGTCCGGCTTCGTGGTGTAGAACGCGCTGAAAAGCCGGTCCGCGTTCCCCGGCTCTATTCCGACGCCGGCGTCCTCCACCGCCACGAGCACCTGGCCGGGATCCTGCCGTTGCGTGCGGATGAACAGCACGCGCTCGCGATCGGTGACGGTGGCCATTGCTTGGACCGCATTGATGACAAGATTGATGATCACCTGCTGCAGCTGGATCCGATCGCCGCGCACCATGGGCACGCCGGCGCGAGCTGGGGCCGAATAGTCACTCCATGGCGAAGCGCCTCGTGCCGTACCAGAGCGATTGCCTCCTCGATGACGTCGTTGATGTCGAGTTGGACCATCTCCGGGGCGGCCTTCCTGGAGAACTCGCGAATCCCTCGGATCACCCCGCTCGCGCGATGGGCCTCGCCGACAATCTGCCTGATGGCGTCGAGCGCCTCCGCTATTTCCGGAACCTCGCGGTCCAGCCACCGCAGGCCGGCCTCGCCGTTGGTGACGATGGCCGCGAGCGGCTGGTTCACTTCATGCGCGATCGACGCGCTCATTTCTCCGAGAGTCGTCATCCGGGTGACGTGGGCGAGCTCGGTCTGTGCGACGTGCAACGCCTCCTGCGCCTTCCGGGTCGCAGTGACATCCATCAGCGCCCCGACAATTTCCTCCTCACCCAATTCGTATTTCAGGCGATGAGCCCGAATTTGAAGGTGTTTGACGCTTCCATTCGGCGTCAGCAAACGGTTTTCATAGTCGTAATCTTGTTCGCCCTGCGCCGCGCGATCGATTTCACGTCGCACGAACTCGCGGTCGTCCGGGTGAACGCATTGAAGGATTACGTCGATCGTCGGTTTGACCGCGCGGTCGACTTCCAAAATCCGATAGGTTTCGTCCGACCAGAACATCTCGCCGCTCGCCATCTTCCAGCCGAAGCTGCCCGTGACGCTCAGCCGCTGAGCCTCGGCCAAATAGGCTTCGCTCCGCCGCAGCGCGCTTTCGGCGCGCTTTTGATCCTCGATGTCGTGGCCCACCCCATACCATTTGACCACGGCTCCGCTGTCGTCATGCAGCGGCACGCGGCGGACCCAGAACCGTCGATATTCTCCGTCGGCTCGCCGCAGGCGCTGTTCCATCTGAAACGGTTTCCCCGTCGGCAAGTGGGTGCGCCACGCGCGCTCGACCCGCACGAGGTCGTCGGGATGGATCGCAACTCCCCAGCGCTGGCCCGTCAAGCTGTCCTGGGAAAGACCGGTGTAGTCCCGCCAGGTTTGATTGACGAAATCGAGGGAGCCGTCGCGCCGGTAGCGCGCGGCCAGCGCCGGGATGGTGTCGATCGTCACTTGAAGCTCTCGTTCGGCTTGGCGACTGATCTGCTCGGCCCGCCTTCGTTCGGCGTTCTCGACTTGCAGCGACGCGTTGAGTCTTTCGAGTTCCTGAACCGCCGTCTGCAGATCATCGCGCGTGCGCCGCAGAGACTGTGCTGCGCTCCTTTGCGCCGCGTTCAGCGCAATCACGAACGCGGCCGTGATCGCAAACAGAATAAGGCGCGGTATGTCCTTGAACGCCACCGCGATCGAATGCATCGGGGGCAGGAAAAAGTAATCGAAAGCCGAAATGGAGAGCGCGGTCGCGAGCAAGCCTGGGCCGACGCCGCCAAACCAGGACGCGAACATGATCGCGCAGAGAAACAGGGATACGAACGGAGCGGTCTCCAGGAACCTGTCCAGCAGCAGCCCGGCGACGATTGCCGCGACAATGGACAGAGCCGCCATTGCGTAGCGCATTGCAGCGGATGGGTTGGACCACCACGGAGGACTGGACCTCAACATTTTCCCGCCTCCACGAAGGAACGATGCCGTTACTCCCTTTCGGAGAAGCGACAGTCGGTCCGTGCGTCAGGTTCGGCGCTCGATAAGGTTGCGATGCCGATAACACAGCGATTCAACGCGTCCAAGTCGAACGATCCTAAACCTAGGTATGAGCTTCGCAAACGAATGTGGCGTGCGGTTCAACCTCCGTAGAATGGATCGGTTCGTTGTCGTGGCTATGTTGTTGTTGAAGGCAGGTGTGCCACGGGAGGAGACACCACCTGGAACCGCAATACGGGAGAGCGCCATGACACGGTCCATGCAAGCTTCACTCACCGCGATCGGTCGTCAGCTGCACGACGACTATTTGCCGACTTTGGCGAAGCCGCTGCCGAGCGATCTCAAGGATCTGGTCGCCCGATTGGTTGCGCTCGAAATCAACAAGCGTGGATCGAGCAAGCGAGCCATTGCGGTGTTGCAATCAGCCGCCGCGCATCCGGAATCGAAGGCGTAACCGGCCGAGGGTCATCGGGCGACACACGGAAGAGATTTGGAGGTCATCGTGATGAGCCTCACCGCAGTCTTGACGTTGCGACCGAGCCGGCAGGCCGCCGATGCCGTATTCGCGACGGTCGGCTTGGCGGTGATGGCTGAAATCTGGCGCACCTGGAACAAGGAGCTTTTCGGTGCGTACCGACCCGAGCGGCACTACATGCGCGGTCCCGGCCCGAAATGGCATGAAAAGCACGCCCAAGAGGATTCAATCCGTCGTTCGTAGACGGGAGATCTGCGACGGGCTCGATGGGCGGCGCGGGATTGCGTCATCCAAGAGGGCGGCGAGCACAGTAACTCCGCGGCCCACTAACTCGTCACCAGCGGCAGCAGCAGGCAGGACGGGTGCATGGGGTCGTGGTGGATCGTGTCGGTTCCGATCGCAGTCGGCGGATAGGGATGGGTGAAGACGGCGTCGGTCAGCGGCGAGTCGCCATTGGCGATCTCCAGCCGGATGCGATGACCCTTCTTGAACAGATATGCGATCGGCAGCATCTCGATGTCGAACCGGTAGATCTCGCCGGGCGTCAGCGGCTGCGGATTGGTGTGGGTGTAGAACGGACGCAGTTCGGTCGTGCGGGCCGGATCCTTCTCGCGGTGCGAGGCCTGCAGCCAGCCTTTGGAGACGTTGGTGAAGGCGGGCTGCGCGCCCTTGGCGCGCGCGGCCTCCTCCTGCGGCGCCTGGTCGGCAAGTTTGACGATGAAACGGGTGTCGATCTGGTCCGATGATGCATGGAGCTCGAGCACGATCGGCCCGGTGATCTCCATATCGGACGCGAGCGGCGCCGACGTGAACGTGAGAACCCGCCGCACCGGATCCGGTCGTCCGTCCGCGCCGCTCGCGACCACGCCGTTGGTCCATTCCCAGTCCGGATAGGCATAGGCGGTCGCCGCCTCGTCTGCCGCCGGCGGCTCGATCGACAGCCCGCCGTCGTTGAGCGAGGTCACGCTGCCGGAAGGTCCCCGGCGCAGGAAATAACGAACATAGGTCGCGCGCGCGAGCGGCCATTGCGGCTCTTCGCGCCAGACATCGGCGCCGCGGATGAACAGGCGCACCGGCGCGCCGTCCATGAATCCGTTGTCCAACCCCTTGAGGTGTTGATCGTAGAACGGCAGCAGCTCCTTGCGGTGGAATTCGACCTGATCGAATTGGTGGTGCGCCTCGTGCACGTTCTTGGCGCCGGTGACGACGAGCTTCCTGGGCGCCTTCACTTCCTCGAAGCCGAGGATGTTGCCGCGCAGGTGCAGGCCCATCTTGCCCCAATGCCCGATCGACAGCACCGGCACCTTGATCTGCCCGAGCCTTTCGAAGGCGGAGCGCTCGCGCCACCAGTCGTCGTCGAGGGTGTGCTCGGTGATGGCGCCGACCAGATCGAGACGCATCGGCGGGCGCCCCGCGGCACCGGCGGGGCGATGTTGATTGTCGGCGCGCAGGTTGGCGTACCAGGACGAACGGTAGCCGCAGAAAATGCCGCCGTGATAGTTGGAGCAGCGGTACTGGTCGACGAGCCCGTCGTAGGGCGCGATGCAGGCGAGGCCGGGCGGGTCGCGCGTCGCCATCAGCCATTGCGCCATGGCGTAGTAGGACTGGCCGATGCCGCCGACGCGGCCGTTGCACCAGGGTTGTCGCGCGATCCAGGCGATCAGCTCGACATAGTCCTCCTGCTCGGCGGCATCCATGAATCCGAATTCGCCTTCGGAGCGCCCCGAGCCGCGCACGTCCGCATGCACATAGGCGTAACCTTGTCCCACATACCATTCGATCGGGCCGGTCTCGCGCCACAGAAACAGCGGAAAGGCCGGCACGCTGTCGAACTCGTGCTGGTAGGGCGAGGCCGCGAACAAAGCCGGCGCCCGTCCCTCGGCCTCCGGCCGATAGACGCAGAGCGAGATGCGCACGCCGTCGCGCATCGTGACCTTGACATCGCGCTCCACCCGCATCGCGCGCCCCGTTGCGCCCGACGGCGCCTCGCTCTCTCGCTGCTGCTGTGTCATGTGCTTGCCGCGCCGTGCCCTCTGCTGCATTGTGACCAAGCTGGACTTACGAAAAGAAACGCCGGTGAGGAAGTCGCCATGATGGGAAAACTGCTGCTGCTGGTCCTGGGGCTCGCGTCGCTCGCGGGGCCGGCGCCGGCGCAGGACTATCCGACGCGGCCGGTGCGGGCGATCGTGGCGGTCGGCGCCGGCGGCACCGGCGACGTCGTCACGCGCGTGCTCGGCGAGGAGTTGTACCGGCGCTGGGGACAGCCGGTCGTGGTGGAAAATCGCCCCGGCGGGGCGTCGAATATCGGCGCCCGCGCTTGCGCCGATGCGCCGCCCGACGGCTACACGCTCTGCATCATGCCAGGCGAGCCGCTGGCCTATAACCAGTTCCTCTACAAGAAGCTGACGTTCGACCCTGCCAAGGATTTCGAGCCGATCATCAATCTGTTCTTCAATACCCAGGCGCTGGTGGTCAACTCCGCGCTCAACGTGCGCACGGTGGATGAGCTGGTCGCGCTGTCAAAGGCGAAAGCGGGTACGCTGAGCTATACCGCGCCCTCGCTGCCGCTTTCGCTTTATCTCGAGCGGCTCAAGCGCGAGCGCGGCGCCGATTGGGTCGGCATCCCGTTTCGCGGCGGCGGCGACACCACCAATGCGGTGTTGTCGGGTTCGACGCCGATCGCGTTCCTCGGCATGCAGAACTTCATTTCCCATCTGCAGGCCGGTACGATGACCGGCCTCGCGGTCGACGGTGCGCAGCGCTCGCCGCTGTTCCCGGACATTCCGACCCTGGCCGAGCTCGGCTATCGCGGCAATCTCACGCGGGTCTATTTCGGCCTGCTTGCGCCCGCCGGCACGCCCAAGGCGATCATCAGCAAGATCCGCGAGGATGTCGCCCGTATCGGCAATGAGCCCGGCTTCCGCAAGAAGCAGTTCATCGACCGTGCGCTCGAGCCGATCCTGGACACGCCGGAGGAATTCGCCCGCTTCCTCATCGAGGATCGCGTCACCTCCGGGCGCGTCGTCACCGAAGCAGGGCTGCAACCGCAGTGACGGGGATATAAAGACATGAACCCGCTCTCCCGGCTCTGCGCGTTGCTGGCGGCGTTCGCTCTGTTGCCGCCGACCTGCGCGGCGGTGGCGCAGGACTACCCGACACGGCCCGTTCGCGTGATCGCGACCTCGAGTGCCGGCGGCACCAGCGACATCTTCATGCGGGCGCTGGCCGATGAGCTGCACAAGAGCCTGGGCCAGCCCTTCATTGTCGAGAACCGTCCCGGCGGCGCGTTCAACATCGGCGCACGTGCCTGCGCCGAGGCGCCTCCCGACGGCTACACCCTCTGCATCATTCCGGGCGAGCCATTGGTGTTCAACCAGTTCCTGTTCAAGAGCCTCGCATTCGATCCGGAGAATGGATTCGAGCCGATCACGCAGCTGTTCTTCATCACCCAGGCGCTGGTGGTGAGCGCGGCGCTCGATGTCAGGACATTGCCAGAACTGGTCGCGTTGTCGAAGGCGAAGCCGGGGACGCTGAGCTATTCGACCGCGGCGGTGCCGCTCGGCGTGTTCATCGAGCGGCTGAAGAAGGATACCGGCGCCGACCTCGTGCGGGTGCCGTTCCGCGGCGGCGGGGAGGCGGTGACCGCGCTGCTCAACGGCTCCACGCCGGTCGGCTTCTACGGGATCGCGAATGTGCGCGCGCAGCTCGAGGGCGGCACGGTGGTCGGCCTGCTGGTGGACAGCGACAAGCGCTCGCCGCTGTTTCCCGACATTCCAACCATCCCCGAAGCGACGCAGAAGACGTTTGCGGGCCGCTCCTATTTCGGCCTGCTGGCGCCGGCGAGGACGCCGAAACCGATTATCGCGCGCTTGGCGCAGGAGATCGCCCGCATCGTCGGCGAACCCGGATTTCGCAATCGCAACCTGATCGAGCGCGGGCTCGAGCCGGTCGCGAATACGCCCGAGGCGTTCGCGCGCTTCATCCGGGAGGACCGCGTCACTTCGGAGCAGATCGTCAAGGAATCCGGATTGCAGCCGCAGTAGTCACGGAGAGGAAAGCAAGCGCCATGAAGGGATCGGTCGCGTCCGTCGCTGTGCTGCTGCTGGTCGGGGCGGCATCCGCGCCGATTGCGGCGCAGGATTATCCCAGCCGGCCGGTGCGCGCGATCACCGCGCTGGTGCCCGGAGGCCTGAGCGACGTGTTCATGCGGGTCGCCGGGGAGGAGTTTCAAAAGCAGCTCGGGCAGCCGATCGTGGTGGAAAACCGGCCCGGCGGAAGCCTCAATATCGGCGGACGCGCCTGCGCGGAAGCGCCGCCGGACGGCTACACGATCTGCATCCTGCCGGTCGAGACGCTGAGCTACAACAAATTCCTGTTCAAGAAACTGGCGTTCGATCCCGAGAAGGATTTCGCCCCGATCACCAATCTGTTCTTCGTCACGCAGGTGCTCGCGGTCAACGCGGCGATGAAGGTCAGGACGCTCGACGAACTCGCGGCGCTGTCGAAGGCGAAGCCGGGGACGCTGAGCTACGTGGCGCCGTCGGTTCCGCTGTCGCTGTTCATGGACAAGTTCAAGCAGTCGAGCGGCGCGGACATGGTGAAGGTGCCGTATCGCGGCGGCGGCGACGCCGTCAACGGCATACTTTCGGGCGCGACCCCGATCGCGTTCCTCGGGCTCGCCAATGTCATCTCGCATCTGCGCGCGGGAACGATGACGGCGTTGGCGATCGACAGCGAGCATCGCTCGCCGCTCATTCCCGATGTGCCGACGCTGCGCGAACTCGGCTATCGCGGCGACATCACGCAGGTCTATTTCGGGCTCGTCGCGCCCGCCGGCACACCCGCGCCGATCATCGCCAGGCTCAACCAGGAGTTCGTGCGCATCGGCACCATGCCGGCGTTCCGAAGCAGGAACATGGTCGATCTCGGGCTCGAGCCGATCCTCGACAAGCCCGACGATTTCGCGCGCTATCTCAAGGAAAATCGCGTGGTCGCCGAGCGCATCGTCAAGGAAGCGGGGCTCGAGCCGCAGTAGAGGGAGAGACGCGATGACGACGCGGCTGCGACGCACGCTGCGCATATGCGCGATATCGCTGGGCGTACTGATCGGCGCGCTCGGCGCCGAGGGCTCGGCCCAAAGCGGGGGCCCCATCCGCCTCGCCGTCGGCGCGCCGGCGGGCGGCTCGATCGACGTCTATTCCCGCATCATCGCCGAGCACATGAGCGCGACGCTCGGGCGCCCGGTGATCATCGAGATCAAGGCCGGCGCCAACGGCAACATCGCGGCGCAATGGGTGGCCGACGGGCCCGCCGACGGCAGCCAGGTGTGGGTTGCCGCCCAGTCCATGATCGAGATCAATCCGTCGAGCTACCGCAACCTGCGCTGGAAGAGGTCCGACTTCATTCCCGTAATCAAGGGGATCGAGACCCCGCTCGTGTTGGTGGCGCATCCGAGCGTGCCCGCCACGACATTCGACCAATGGGTGGACTGGGCAAGGGCCAATCGCGGCAAGCTGTCCTATGCCAATTACGGCCCCGGCACGATCTCGCACTTTCTCGGCTACCAGCTCGACGAGCGCTTCCGCCTCGGCTACACGCAGGTGCCTTACCGCGGCAACGCCCCGCAGATGATCGACCTCTTGGCCGGACACGCGCTGTTCGGTTTCACGCAATTGCAGTCCGCGGTCGAGCCGGCACGCGCGGACTCGCTCCGCGCGCTGGTGGCGAGCGGGCCCAAACGCTCCCCGCTGCTGCCTGAGGTCCCGACCCTGGCGGACCTCGGCCACGCCGATCTTACGGCCAGTGCGTGGTTCGGATTGATGCTGAAATCGGGCACGCCGGCCGACATCGTCAAGCGGCTGGAGGCGGCCGCGATCGCGGCGCACGCGGACGAAACGGTGCGGGCGCGACTCGCGGCCCAGGGCTTCGAGGTGAGCGGGGTCACCGGCTCGGCGTTCGCGCAGAGCATCGACCAGCAATTCGAGCGCTGGGCCAAGATCGTGAAGGCGACCGGATTTTCGGCGACAGAGTAGGGGAGGAATGACAGCGGCGGTCGTTCCGGCCTCAGCGGAGCCGTTGCCCGGCTCCGCTGCGCGCCACGTTCTTCCGCGAGTGGAGCAGGTACCGGGCGTACGTGTCGGTCGCTACGCCACCTCGATCAGAATCTCCGTGAGCCGGTCGGGCATATCGACCATGGCGTCGTGGCCGCACGGCAGCTCGTACACGCGCCATGCGGTGTTGGTCTTGAGCTGCTCGTGAAAGCCGTCGAACGGCACGCTGGGATAGCCCTTGGCCCGGACATAGGCCTTCTTGGCGATGCGATCGCGCGCGCCGGTCACGCTAATCTTGTCGGTGAACGTCGCCAGCGGATGGGGCGTGCACATGGCGTCGACCCA
>CAWIGD010000076.1:0-24468 GCA_963835165.1 uncultured Alphaproteobacteria bacterium | reverse complement strand
CGCCTTCGATCCACGCAGCCCAATCAAGTTCGAGCGAGGACACGCGCAGGAACGTGACCTTCGCCCAGTTGATCTCGCCGTCGCGGCGGACGGACGCGAGGTAATCCGACGTTGCCACCGGCACCAGTTGTTCGCGGAACAGAAGGTCGGATTTGACGCCCGGCCAGGCTCCTTTGCCCATTCGGATCGACAGGTCGACGCCCTCCATCGGAAACAGCGCTTGCCGGTGTGACGTATCGATGGCGAGGCGTATCCCCGGGTGCAGGGCCCGAAATCGCGGCAGCCTCGGCACCAGAAAGCGTTGCGCGAAGGTCGGTGCCACGCTGAGGACGACACGCCGTTCTCCCCGCGTCCCGGCAACCGTTGCACGCCCAGGGCGACCATCGCCAGCGCCTCGGAGACGTAGGGCAGCAGGTGGTGGCCCGCGGGCGTGAGCGTCACGCCGCGGGGCCGGCGGTGGAACAACTCGACGCCGAGCCATTTCTCGAGCGAGTTGATGCCGTGGCTGACCGCGCTCGCGGTCAATCCGAGCTCGTCCGCGGCCTTGGTAAAACTTTCGTGCCGGGCAGCGGCTTCAAACAGCCGGAGCGGCGGGAGCGGTGGAATTGGAATCGGCATCGCGGAAAACTCGCACGGGAGACAGGGCCCTGGAAGATGCGTACGCGAGAACGGGCGAACCGCGTGGCGGGCCAAGCCGAAGCTCGTATTCGCGAGCATTGTGGCGGGAGGCCGACGGCCGCACAATCTGCTTCAACACCAGCTCATGAAAGAAACATCAGCCGTCCAGTCCCTCGAGAAACTGGAGCACGATGCGCACCACTTCGTCCGGCTGCTCCATGAAGGGAATGTGGCCGGCGCCCGGCATGACGACGAGTTTCGCGCCGGCAATTCGGCCGGCGATCAGATCGCTCAGCTCCTGGGGGATGAGGTGATCGTTGTCCGACGTCACCACCAGTGTCGGCGTCTTGATCGAATCCAGCAAGGTGGTGAATTTCGGCTCCCGTTCCTGTCCCGGCTGGCAACGGCCCCATTTCAGCAGCGCCTCCACGAATGCGCTGTAGCTTTGCGCCGAGTTGGCCCGGATGTTCGCCTGGTTGGCCCGCATGGTCGCAAAGCCGGCGTCGGAGTTGATGAATTTGCGGGTCAATGTCCATAGACCCATGTAGTCGGCGACCTCGTCGCTCATGCCGAGCTTCTCGATCAAGCGCAGGCGAAGGCGGAAATTGAGCTCGGTGGCGCGATCGAGCTCGCTGAATCCGCCGACCACGATCAGCGATTTCAACTTGCCGGGATGGCGTTGCGCCAGCGCCAGCGCCATCGAACCGCCGAGCGAGGAGCCCAGCACATGGATCGGCCCGCGGCCGAGCTTGTCGATCATGACCGCGAAGTCGTCGGCCCAGGCCTCCACGGTGTAAGGAGGCGGAGACTTGGTCGAACGGCCGATGCCGCGCGGGTCGACCGCCAGCACCTGCAGATGTCGCGACAGCAGTGGAATGCCAAAGCGGTAATAGTTGTGGTCCAGCCCGAGGCCCGGGATCAGCAGGATCGGCTCTCCCGCGCCTGATGTCGCGTAGTGAAGCGTCGTCGCTCCGTCTATCTCGATATCGGGCACGAAAAATCCCTCCGGAATTTAGAGCTTCGGAAGCACGTGCTCGCCGAACAGTTCGACCGTGCGCACGGGGTCGGAGGCGAGACTGACCGTGAGCATCAACCGTTTGGCGCCGGCGGCCTTGGCGGCGAGCGCCTGGGCAAGGCAGTCCTGCGGATTGCCGCAGATCGACAGGCGCCGGGACAAATAATCGAACAGGCCGAGTTCCTGCACGAGCTTGATGTCGGCTTCCCCGGGCCGCGTGCTGTAGCGCCGGCGCAGTTCCAGCAACGGCTCGCGCAACGGCTCGGGAACGCCGCGGGTCTCCAGATGCTTGTCGCCGATGACGTAGCCGGCCAGGAACGCGAGCATCGCGCCCACTTTCGCGCGCGCGGCATCGCGGTCCTCGTTGCAGTCGAGCGCTCCGATCTGCCAAATCTCGATCTCGTCAGGCGTGCGGCCCGCGTCCTTTGTGCCGGCAAAGATGTGCGCTTCCGAGTCGCTGATATTCTCGGCGGCCAGGCCAAAGTTGGCGAATACCCCGTCCGCAGTCTGCCCCGCCGCCTGCAACGGCTTGGGATGGGAGGCCGCGAGAAACACCGGAGCCGCGCGCTTGATCCACGGCAGATGCGCGCTCGCCGTGCCGAGAGTTGCCGGCGCGCCTTTCAGCAACGTTTTGATGAAGGTCACCCCCTCCGCGAGTTCCTTGGCGCGGGACTTCGGCAGCCCCACATTCTTGGTGCCGCTGTGGCCGGCGCCGATGCCGAGCACCGCGCGACCGTTGGAGATGTGGTCGAGCGATGCGATCGCGGCCGCGCTCACCGCGGGATGCCGGGTCAGCAGATTGGTGACGCAGAGCGCGACCCTCGTGCGCCGCGAGGCGCGGGCCACAATCGCGGCCGACACCCATGGATCCATCGCGTTGCCCGGCGTGTCGGCGATGCCGATCATGGCATAGCCGTAGCGGTCCGCGCGCTCCGCCAGCCTTTCGCAGAGATCGAGCGTATAGGGCCAGAAAAAGAAACCAACTTCCATGTTCACTCTCTCGTCGAATTCAGGACCGCGGTGGCCAGCGGCGCATGATCACGCCTTCAATGACCGCGAACAAGTCGTTGACCACGAAGCCGAACAATCCCACCAGCACCAGCAAGGCATAGACCTCGCTGGACTGAAAATTGCGCTGCGACCTGATCATCAGCGCGCCGATCCCCGGGAGGGACGTGAGCATCTCGACCAGGAGCGTCACCACGATAGCCAGCGGGATCGCGATGCGGATCCCCAGCAGCAGCGACGGCACGATCGCCGGAAGAATGATCCGCCGTATGCGCTGCCACGCCGTCAGCCGGAACGAGCGCGCGACATCGAGCAGCAATGGATCGATCTGGCGCACCGCCGATGTGGCATTCAACAGGATCGGCCAAAGCGCCGACAGGACGACGACCGTCAATTTCATGCTCGCGCTGTAACCGATCAGGAGCGAGGCGACCGGTACCGTCACGGGCGGCGGGATCGCGCGCATGAATTCGAGCAGCGGCTGCAGCGCACGCGCCGCGCGGTCCGATATCCCGACCAGCAGGCCGAGACCGCTGCCGGCGACGATCGCGAGCAGGAGGCCCTCGAGGAAGGTCCAGGTCGTCGCCCCGAAGGCGGCGATGAGATGTTCGCGACCGAACATTGTCACCGTGGCGGTCCACCACTGCAATGGCCCGGGGAAATAGGGTGACGGACCGGGCTGCAGCAACTGCCAAACCAGCAGCAGCACGATCAGGGGCAGCAATCCACGCGCGGGCGGAAGGCTCGCAAGCACGGAACGAAGCTGTCCGGCGATCCCCCGGTTGCTCGATGGGCGATCCATCAGCCCGCCTCGCGCAGCCGACCGGACGCGGCCGGGAACAGGACGGCGACAGCCCCGGTAAGCGCGGCGTTCAAGATCACGCCGAGCGCGCCGATGACGACCACATAGGCGAAGACCAGCTCAGGACGCATGGCCTGCTGCTCGCGCACCACCGCGTAACCCAGTCCGGCGGGATTGCCGACCATCTCGGCCACGATCGCGAGCACGAGCGCCAGCGTCATGCTCAGCCGCGCGCCGACGAGGACACCCGGCAGCGCCGCGGGCAGCATGATCTTGCGCAGGATCTCGGCCCGCGAGAGCCGAAACGTCCGTCCGACTTCGAACAGACGGGCATGAACGCCCAGCACCGCGCCCATGGTGTTGATAAGCACCGGCCAGAGTGCGGGCAGAATGATGACCATCAATTCCATCTGCAGCGAGAAGCCGAACAGCAACAGTGCCACCGGCGCGAACGCGATGCCCGGCATCGGGCGCAGGACCTCGATCGAGGCCAGCGAATAGCGCCGCAGCGCGCTCGAGGCGCCGAGCAGCAAGCCCGCTACGACCCCGAGGACAAGCGCCGCCGTCCAGCCGACCAGTACAGACAGCAGCGTATGCCGCGTGTCAGCGAAGAGCTGACCGCTGCTTGTGATCTCCACGAGCCCATGCGCGATCGCGGACGGCGCCGGCAGGTTCTGGTACTGCGCGAAGCCGGCGCGCAACAGGAGCTCCCAGAGCGCGAAGCCGAGCGTGATGGTTGCAAGGCCCAACCAATTGATGCGGCCGACGACGCGTCCCAGATCACGCATGCTCGCTTTGTCCGATCGCCTGATGGAGCAGGTAGCGCAGCTCCAGGAACTTGGGCATCTGCCTTGTGACGACCTGGTCGCGCGGCTTGGGCAGATCGACCGCGACCGTTCGCTCGATGCGCCCGGGCGCGCCGGTGATCACGGCGACGCGATCGCCGAGATAGACCGCCTCCTCGATATCGTGGGTGACGAATACAAAGCTCGATCCGGTCGCGTCACGAAGCCGGTGCAACTCGTCCTGCAACTGCGCCTTGGTCATGGCATCGAGTGCGGCAAACGGTTCGTCCATGAGCAGAACGGCGGGGCGCAAAGCCAGCGCGCGCGCGATCTGCACGCGCTGCTGCATGCCGCCGGAAAGCTGCCACGGATAGTCGTCGCCGTGCCGGTCCAGGCGGACGAGCCGCAACGCCTCGTTCACCCGCTCGTGGATTTCGCTCCGCGGCAGCTTGCCTTCCAATCCGAAGGCGACGTTGCGGGCCACCGTCCGCCACTGCAGCAAAGCGTGCGAATAGTCCTGAAAGACGATGACGACGTCCGCTGGCGGGCCGTCGATCAGCCGCCCGTTTACATATACCGCGCCGCGCGTGCTGGCTGTCAGTCCGCCGAGCACGCGCAACAGCGTCGTCTTGCCGGTGCCGGATGGCCCGACAACGGTCAAGAACTCGCCGCGGCGCAGCTCCAGCGAAATATTCGCAAGGATTCGACGCACCCCATCCTGGTGCGGCAATTCAACCGACACATCCCGGCAAGAGAAAACGAGATCAGGCGCTGCTCCCGTAGAACCACCGGGACCCGCTGCATTCACGGGGCCGTCACCACGATCTTGGCCTTGTCGATCGGCACCGATAATTGTCCGAGGTCCTTCAGCACATCGATCCAAACCCCGAGCTCGTCCGGCTTGATCGTGAACCGGTAGGTCGGCAGCGGCACCTTGGCGACGATCTCCGGCGGCAGGCGCGAATACTTGGCGAGGATCGCACGGGTGTCGGCGGGATTCGCGTCCATGTAGGCCTGCGCTTCGGTCAGGGCGTCGATCCAGGCCTTGATGACGGGCCGATTGGCGCGCGCCCATGCGCCGTCGGATATCCAGAACGGGAACAAGACTTCATCGCCCGCCGCCAACAGCGGATCGCCGAGCGAGACGTTGCCCGCGGCGAGCAGCGCGCCGGCGAACGGCTCGAGCGCCTCGACCGCATCGACATTGCCGGCCTTGAGCTGGTCGCCCATGTTGGGAAACGGCACCTCGACGCCACGGATCGACGCCGGATCGACACCGTTTTTCTTGAGCCAATAGAGCGTCGCCACATGGATCACCGCCCCGAGGGTGGGTGCCGCGATCGCCTTGCCCTTGAGATCAGCCGCGCTCTTGATCCCGGAGTCCTTACGCACGATCACTTGCGTGGTCGGGTTGCTCTTGACCTCGATCGCCTCACCTGCGGTGGCCACCACGTCGAGGCCCCCCGCAACCGCCTTGATGAGATCCGTGGGAGTTGATGCCGCGAATTCGAATTGCCTTCCGACGGTGCCGGGCAGGAGCGACAGGTTTTGGATCTGAGTCAACGTGACCGCGAGACCGTGCTTGGCGAAGATGCCGTTGTCGAGCGCAACCCAGGCGGGAAGCCAGGTCGCGACCGGGACATATGCCGCGCGCACGGGCGTCAGCGGCTTGTCCTGCGCGGCCAATCCGCCCGGCAGCAGCCAGCAGAGCGCCGCGGTTGCGGCAACAAGACCGGTCCAGCGTGCGTTGCGTCCCTTCGTGATCAAGGCATCCTCCCGTTATTGTTTTCATCGCGCGACACGTTAGCCAATCGTCCGCTCGGTGAGAAGCGCGGCCGCGAATGGCCGCACCCTACGCCTGCGCGATCGAAAGCTCGGCGTCAGTTCAGTTCTTGAGGGCGAAGCCGTTCAAGTAGTCCATGGCCTCGCCGAGCGCGACCACATCGGCATATTTCTGGTCCATGTCGAACAAATTGGCGTCCATGACCGCTGGCGTGCGATCCGCCACGGCCTCGCGCACCACCATGCAGCGGATATCCCGCATGAACGCATCCGTCACCGTCGCGCGAACGCAGCCGCTGACGCTCGTCCCGCAGACCAGCAACGTGTCGATGGCGGAGACACCGAGAAAAACCTCGAAGTCGGTGCGGAAGAACGCGCTCGGTCTCCACTTGCGGATGATGTGATCGCCCGGCTCGGGCGCGACATCGGGAATGATCGCCGCGCCCTTGCTGCCGTCGATCTGGACGCGGCCCTCGGCATGGTAGCGCTGCTTGTAGCGCCACAGGCCGGCCGACGAACCATCGCCGGCGACGAGACCCTGGGTGTAGAACACCGGCACGCGTCGCGCGCGGGCGCTCGCGCACAGCTGCCGGATCGGCGCATAGGTCTCGCCGATCGACGGCCACAACGTCGTCGGCGCCCCCGGGTCGCAGAAATCGTGCTGCATGTCGATCACCAGCACGGCGGGACGCTGGCCGAAGCCGATGCGCTGCCCCATGCCCTGCTTGCGGTAGATCTCGGAGGACGTCGGCTTGGTATCCGTCATGGTCGTGAATTGCCGAGTTGCCGCAGGCAGGCGATCACTGTCCCTTGATCTGACGCTCGGCCGCCGGCGGCAGAAACTGCGGATCGAACACCGCCTCCGGCGGCAGCTTGCGGGGGAGTTGAAATCCCTCGGTGAGGATGTCGATGTGCTTGCCAAGGCGCGCGGGGTCGACGTTGCCGATGCCGGATTGCCGCACGGCGGGTGTCACGACGAAGTCGAGCGCCCATTTGAGGCGCACGATCTCGACCGCGGGGTCCGACAGCGCTTCGGCCTTCTTGAGCGCCGCGATCGCGGCGTCCGGGTCGGCGGCGGCATTCTGCCAGGACTGGATGGTGGCCTTGACGAATCCGCGCACCGCGTCCGGATGCTGCCTGGCAAAGGCGGGCGTGGTGAACACCACATTGGCGTAGAGATCGACGCCGTAGTCGCGCAACATGATGATGTTAATGTCGTCGCGCTTGATACCAAGCCCGAGCAGCGAGGGGACTGCCGTCATCACCCAGGCGGCGGCGAAATCGATCTCACCGCGGACCAGCATCGGCTCGCGGATTTGTGGCTGCACGTTCGACCATTGCACGCCCGCCGGATCGATCCCGTTGACCCGCGCGAAGACGTTGAACAAGCGATAGGTCGCGTCGACCGTCGGTGCGCCGCCTTTGCGTCCTATGAGGTCCGCGGGCTTTTCGATGCCGGCCTTCTTGAGCGAGATCAGGCTCAGCGGCGCCTGGTCGTAGACCAGGAGGACGGCGATCAACTCGCGGCCCGGGTTCTTGGCGTTGAACTCGATCATGGCGCTGAGATCGCCGAAACCGATGTCGTGAGTGCCGCTCGCGACCTTGGTGATGGAGTCGGCGCCGCCGCGGCCGGGATCGAAGGCCGCGAGGTTGACCTTCTGCGCGGCGTAATAGCCGCGCTCGCGGCCGAGCACGAATGGCGATTGCTGGCCCTGCAACAGGAAGTCCAGCACGAAGCGGACGTCGGTGGCTTGTGCGGCCGCCGGCGCGATGCCGGACAGGGCCGCCAGCAGTGCGATCCCGGTTGCGACGATGGCCTGGCGTATGCGCATGGTTGCTCCTGGTGTTCGCTCTGTCATCAGTGCCGTGAAGCCAAGAAGTCTTGGCCGTCTATCCGTTCGTGCGCGATGCACGCAAGAACGCCTTCACAAAGGTCGCAATCGCCTGCCCGGCGCTCGCTTGCCGTGCGCGCGTCACCCGGGCCCGTGCGGCAGTCGAGCGAGATTGAATTCGGGCGTCAAGGGCGGAGGCGCTCAAGCACCCGCGCTCATGGACGAGCGGAATGCCCAGCGCGTGAAATAGGACTCGACATACGCGAATATGGCGTACATCGCGATGCCTTCGATCGCCAGGCCCAGCAGGCAAGCGAACACCAGCGGCATCTGGAAATTCGATCCGGCCTGCACCATCAGATGACCGAGACCGGCATTGGCGCCGATGGTCTCGGACATCACGGCGCCGATGAAGGCAAGGGTGATCGCGACTTTGAACGAGGCGAACAGATAGGGCTGGGTGCGCGGAATCCCGACCTTGAGCATGATGTCGAGCTTCTTGGCGCCGAGCGCGCGCAGCACGTCCTCGAGCTCCGGCTCCATGGTGGCAAGCCCGGTTGCGACGTTCACCACGATCGGAAAGAACGAGATCAGAAAGGCGGTGAGGATCGCCGGCACCACGCCGATCCCGAACCAGATGATCAGGATCGGGACCACCGCAACCTTCGGGATGGAGTTGAAGCCGATCATGACGGGATAGAGCCCGCGATAGATCGCGCGCGACCAGCCGACGACGATGCCGAGCACGATGCCGAAGGCGACGGCGAGCGCGAAGCCCGCGAGCGTCGTCCACAGCGTGACGAAGGAATTCTTGGCGAGCGGCGACCAGTATCTGACGGCGGCTTCGAAGATCTGCGACGGCGCGGGAAGAACGAAGGTGTCGATCTTGAAAATGCGGCAAGCCAGCTCCCACAGCACGAACAGGGCGATGGTGAACAGCCAGGGCGACAACTTTTCCAGCGTCGTGTTCATGCCTTGCGCACCTCGGCGATCTTGGCGCGCAGTTCGTGCACGATGTCGGTGAAGCGCGGCTCGAAGCAGATATCGAGATCGCGCGGGCGCGGCAGATCGACCGTCTTGCTCATGACGACGTGCCCGGGCCGTGCGCTCATGACGTGGATCTTGTCCGCGAGGAACGCCGCTTCGCGCAGGTCGTGCGTCACCAGGATCACGGTGAAGCCGAGCTTCTGCCAGAGGTCGCGAAGCACGCACCATAGTTCCTCGCGGGTGAAGGCATCGAGCGCGGCGAACGGCTCATCGAGCATCAACAAAGCGGGCTGGTGGATCAGGGCGCGGCAGAGCGACACCCGCTGCTGCATGCCGCCCGACAGCTCCCAGGGAAAGCGGTCGTCGAATCCGTCGAGCCCGACCGTCCTGAGCAGCGCGTTGGCCTGGGCGCGATATTGCTCCTTCTCGCGGCGAAATTTCTGCCGATGCGGCTGCACGATCTCGAGCGGGAGCAGCACATTGTCGATGACCTTGCGCCACGGCAGGAGATTCGGGTTCTGGAACGCCATGCCGGCGATCTTCACGGGTCCGCGCACGCGGTCGCCGAAAATGACGATGTCGCCGGAATCGGGCGGAACGAGCCCGGTCACCAGCTTCATCAACGACGATTTGCCGCAGCCGGACGGACCGACCACCGCGGCGAATTCGCCGCGGCCAACGGTGAGGCTCGTGTCCTTCAAGGCCAGAACGCCACCCGCCCCGCCGCGATAGGTCAGGGTGACATTCCCGATGTCGACGGAGGCGGTCATAGCGCTTGCCCTAGGCGCAATCCACCGGTGTCATCACCCGCGCAGGCGGGCGATCCAGTATTCGCCGACTTTGCCTCACTCGCGCGAAACGGGATTACTGGACGCCCCGCCTTCGCGGGGCATGGCAGCGGAAAGAGCCATGTCAGACACCATCATAGCTTCCGATCGGCCGCCGGCGGCAGATACTGGCTGGTGAAGATGTCTTCGGCCTTGGGCCGGTTCTTGAAATCGTAGGTCAGCGCGATCTGGTCGATCGACTTGGCGAGCCGCGCCATGTCGACATCGCCGAAGCCGTTGGCCCGCACCCACGGCGTCACGAAATTGTCGCGCAATGACATCTTCAAGCGGTCGAGCTCGATCTTCGGATCGCCGGTTTCGTTGCGCGCCATCACGGATTTGATCGCTGCTTCCGGATCCTTAATGGTCTCGAGCACGCCCTTGATGGTTGCACGCACGAAGCCCGCCACCACCTTCGGATTGGCCTTGGCGTAATCCGGATTGACCATGATGGCGTTGCCATAGAGCACGAGGCCGTGATCCGCCATCAGCATGGTCTTGATGTCTTCGGGCTTGAGGCCCTTCTGCAGCAGGTTGTAGTGCATCGAGAACGAGAACCCGGTGATGGCGTCGACCTTGCCGTCGGCCAGCATCGGCTCACGCACGGGGAAGCCGACGTTTTCGACCTTGACCTTGGACTCGTCGATCCCGTTCTCCTTCACGAACGCCTTCCACTGCGCGAACGCGCCGTCGGCCGCCGGCGCGCCGAGCACCTTGCCCTCGAGGTCCTTGGGCTTGGCGATGCCGGTCTTGGCGGTGGTCGTGATCGCGAACGGCGGCTTGTCGTAGATCATCAGCACGGCCTGGACTTTCTTGTCCGGGTTCTGGTCCTGGAACTTGACCAGCGAGTTGATGTCGAAGAAGCCGAGCGGATAGGTGCCGGCGGCGACCCGCGCAATGCCGGCGACCGAGCCTGGACCGGAATCGATCGTGACGTTGAGGCCTTCGGCCTTGTAGTAGCCTTTGTCGATCGCGACGAAATAGGGGGCCGCCGGCCCCTCGAACTTCCAGTCGAGGGCGAATTTCACATCGGTGTCAGCGGATGCGGCGCTCGCAGCCAAAGCAGCCGCTGCTGCTCCCGCGAGCATCCCGAAAAGCCTGATCATGTGCATGTCTGACGCTCCCTTTGGGGCCGGTTGACCGGCGCTGTATGCGCTATTGCAGCAATCGGCGTGCCACCCCGGATCGCGTTGCGGCCGGGCAGGGGACGCCGCATCTTGCCTCAAGACTAGGCATTTTGCCCGTTCTTGCCTATTCCCCAGTCAGCGGGCGCGATCATCAGCTGCCGCGATAAGTCGAATAGCTCCACGGCGTCACCAGCAACGGCACGTGATAAAGGCCTTCGGGTTCGGCCACCGCGAACCGGACCGGCACCAGATCGAGGAACGGCGGGTCGCTCTGGGGCGCGCCGAGACCTGCAAAATATTCCGCAACGTGAAACCGCAATTCGTAATGCCCGATCGGCAGTGGCCTGCCTGCGATCAATGGCTCGTCGGTGCGGCCGTCGCGGTTGGTGGTCGCGCGTGCGATCGCGACGTGCTCGCCGGTGGCGGACAATTGCACAAGCTCGACCGCCACGCCCGCCGCCGGCCGGCCGGCATGGGTGTCGAGCACATGGGTCGACAGGCGGCCATGCACCTTGAGCCGATCGGCGGCCGCAACCCGTTGATCGAGGCGAAGCGCGGCGATGCGGAAAATTTCTCCGAGCGCCGCTTCGGTCTCGGCCGCCATGCCGTTCTGCACGCGGCGCTCGAACTGCCGCAGGATCGAGTCCCTGCTGTGCCGCCGCACGCAGACGATGAACGGGATGCCAAATTTTTCCCGATAGGCGCTGTTGAGGCGGTGGAATTGGGCAAACTCCGCGTCCGACAGGTGATCGAGACCGACGCTGGCCTGTTCGGCCGTGGATTCGTTGGTCATCACGCCGGCACGCGCTGCCTTGCCCGCGAGGTCGGGATGCCCCTTGATCAATGCCAGCCGTTGATCGGCTGGTGCGGCGCGTACGGCCGACATCATTGCGTCATGCAGGGCGGCAAGCGTGCCGAACGGCCGCTCTCCATATACGGTCTGCGCCACCCACGGCGCGTGCTCGTAAATGTCGCCGAGCGCGGCGGTGAACCGCGCCTTGTCGGATGCGTTGAGGCTTTCGAGCGACACCCTGTTCATAACGACTCTGATCTAGACGATGGTGATGGTGGGCGCGCCCGCGGCCAGCGCCCGGTGCTCGCGATGCCAATGCTGGGCGATGTCGAGCCTGCGCGCGACCCACACGCGCTCGCGCGCGGCAATGTAGTCGAGAAATCGCGCCAGACCCGCGGCGCGTCCGGGGCGGCCCGCAAGCCGGCAGTGCAGCCCGACCGACATCATCTTGGGCGCGCGCTCGCCCTCGGCGTAGAGCAGGTCGAATATATCCTTGAGATAGGTGAAGAAGTCTTCGCCGGTGTCGAAGCCCTGGGCATTGACGAAGCGCATGTCGTTGGCGTCGAGCGTGTAAGGAATGATGAGGTGCGCTCCCTTCGGCCCATTGACCCAATAGGGCAGGTCGTCCGCGTAGGAATCCGACGAATAGAGGAACCCGCCTTCGTCGAGCACCGCCTTCAGGGTCTCGACCGAGTTGCGCCCGGTATACCAGCCGAGCGGGCGCTCGCCCGTCGCCTGCATGTGGATGCGGATCGCCTCGGCGAGGTGCGCGCGCTCCTGCGCCGGAGGCACATCCTTGTAGTCGATCCATTTGAGGCCATGGCTGGCGATTTCCCAGCGCGCTTCGCGCATCGCCGCGACGATGTCGGGACATCGCGCCAGCGCGGTCGCCACGCCGAACACGGTCACCGGCACATTGCGCTGCGTGAACAATCGCCATAGCCGCCAAAAGCCCGCGCGCGAGCCGTACTCGTACATGGACTCCACATTCATGTGCCGCTGTCCCGGCCACGGCTGCGCTCCCAGCACATCGGAGAGGAACGCCTCCGACGTGGCGTCGCCGTGCAGGATGTTGCGCTCGCCGCCTTCCTCGTAGTTCACCACGAACTGGACGGCGACGCGCCCGCCGCCCGGCCAGCGCGGGTCGGGAGGGTCGCGGCCGTAGCCCGCGAGATCGCGCGGGTATTTGGAGACATCGCCTGCGGACATGATTCGTCTATACAATCTCGTTCCGCATGTGTCTTGCCACACGCTCCACCTGCGGCGCTCTCGCGCCATCCGGGTCGCCATCAACGCTCCTAGCGCGCCGGCGCGCCGGCGGCGATCCAGGCCGCCAGGATCTGGCGCTCCTGCGGCGTCATGTCGGTGATGTTGCCCGGCGGCATGGCGTGCGAGCGGACGGCATTGATCTCGATCAGGCGGGCGTGGCGGCGGATGCTTTCGGGATCATCGAGCACGACGCCCTTGGGCGGGGCATGCACACCGGGCCAGAGCGGCTCGTCGCGGTGGCACATGCTGCAGCGTGACAGCACCGTGTTCTCGGCGGCCTTGACGTCGACCTTCTCCGCGCGCGGGCTGACGCCGCCGGGCCCGGCGCCGGACAGCCACGCCACCGCGATCATGCCCGCGGCCGCCACGCCCCAGGTCCACCAGGGGCTGCCTTTGCCCTCGTGCCGCGAATTGAAGAAATGGCGGATCACGGGACCGATCGCGAGCACGATGGCGACGATCAGCCAGTTGAAGCGGGTCGCGAACATCAGCGGGTAATGGTTGGAGATCATCAGGAAGACGACCGGCAGCGTGAGGTAATTGTTGTGCACCGAGCGCTGCTTGGCCTCCTCGCCCCAGCGCGGGTCGGGCGCTTTTCCCGCCAGCAGCGCGGCCACGGTCTTCTTCTGGTTCGGGATGACGATCACGAAAACGTTCGCCACCATGATGGTGCCGATCAGCGCGCCGATCTGGGTGAAGGCGCCGCGTCCGCTGAACACATGGGTGAACGCGTAGGTGAGCCCGACCAGAAACACATAGCCCACGAGCGCGAGCGCAACCTCATGCCGGCCGAGCGGGGAGCGGCAGAGCGCCTCGTAGAACAGCCAGGCGAGCAGCAGGCTTCCGAAGGCGACCGCCGCCGCGGTCGGCGCGGTGAGGTCGAGCACCGACTTGTCGATCAGAAAGAGCTCGGCGCCGAGATAATAGATGATCACCAAGAGCGCGAAGCCGGAGAGCCACGTGGTGTAGGCTTCCCACTTGAACCAGGTCAGCTCATCCGGCATGCGGGCCGGAGCGACGAGATACTTCACCATATGATAGAATCCGCCGCCATGGACCTGCCAGGCATCGCCCTGCACGCCCCGGGGCTGATCGGAGCGCGATTGGAGGCTGAGATCGAGATGAATGAAGTAAAATGAACTGCCGATCCAAGCGATGCCGGCAACGACGTGCAGCCACCGGATGACGAGGCTCAACCACTCGGTGAGCACGGTCTCCACGATCAACCGATCCTTCTCTTGCCTTCAGCCGGGCCTTCTTTGGCCAAGCCGCGGCAGGATGACAGACGCGTATTGAGCGTTGCAAGAGCGATGCCGAACAAATAGTGCATAGACATGGCGACAGAGGCAAACAGCGCGGCTGGCGGCGCCGGGCAGGCGGCGTTCGGACAGCAAATCATGGCTCTTGCCGACCGACTGGCGCATTGGTCGGAAGCGCCGGACGGGCTGACCTGCACCTATCTCTCCGCGGCGCATCGTGCCGTTGCCGCCGAGATCCGCAGGTGGATGGACCAGGCCGGTCTCGCCACCGCGATCGATGGGGCTGCCAACGTCGTCGGACGCTATGCCGCCGACGATCCAAACGCGCCGACGCTGATCCTGGCGTCGCACTACGATACGGTCCGCAATGCCGGCAAGTATGACGGCCGGCTCGGCGTCCTTGTCGCGCTGGTCGTGACCGAGCATCTGCAACGGCTCGGCCGCAAACTGCCATTCCACCTCGACGTCATCGCGTTCTCCGAAGAGGAGGGCGTACGCTTTTCCTCGAGCTTCCTCGGCAGCAGCGCGGTGGCGGGGCGCTTCGACCCGCGCCTGTTGGAGCGCCGCGACGCCGACGGCATCACCTTGGCGGCGGCAATGGCCGCGGCGGGATTGGATCCCGCCGGCATCCCGGCGCTCGCGCGCCGTCGCGAGGAACTCGTGGGCTATCTCGAGGTCCACATCGAGCAGGGACCGGTCCTGCTCGATGAAGGACTGCCGGTCGGGATCGTGAGCGCGATCGCCGGTACGGTCCGGTGCATGGTTACGATCACCGGCACCGCCGGGCACGCCGGCACCGTCCCGATGGCGCGGCGCCACGACGCCGCGGCGGCGGCGGCCGAGCTCGTGCTTTATGTCGAGCAGCGATGCGCGCGGGCCCCTACGCTTGTCGGCACGGTCGGCCAGCTCGCCGTCCCCAACGGAGCGATCAACATCATTCCGGGCCGCTGCGAGCTGTCGCTCGACATCCGCGCCGCCGATGACTCCACTCGCGATGCCGCCGTCTTCGACGTCATGACGGAGATCGGGCGGATCGCGGCCAAGCGTGGCGTCATCATCGAGAGCAAGGAGGTGCAGCGAACGGCCGCGGTGCGCTGCTCGCCGCGCCTGCAATCGCTGCTGGCCGATGCCGTAACGCGCGCGGGCGCAAAGCCGCGTTATCTCCCGAGCGGCGCAGGCCACGACGCCATGATGTTCGACGGCATCACCGACACCGCCATGCTGTTCGTACGCTGCGGAAACGGCGGCGTCAGCCATTCGCCGCGCGAAATCATCACCGCCGAGGATGCCGACGTCGCCGCGCGCGTCATCCTCGATACCGTTCTGCGATTGGCGGAAAAGTCATGACGCTGACCAAAACTATCGGCGAATTCGTCGATCGCGAGTTTGCGCGCGAGACCGCATTCCTGGCCGAGCTGGTAAAGGTGCCGAGCGACAATCCGCCCGGCGATTGCGCCGCGCATGCCCGCCGCGCGTGGGAGCTGCTGGAGCAGCTGGGTCTGGCGGTCGAAGCGCACGACGTGCCGCGATCCCTGGTGGAAGCGGCGGGCATGAAGAGCGTGACCAACCTCATCGTCCGCCATCGCTTCGGCGACGGGCCGGTCATCGCGCTCAACGCGCACGGCGATGTCGTGCCGCCTGGCCTCGGCTGGCGCCTCGACCCCTACGGCGCGGTGATCGAGGACGGCCCGCACGGACCGGTCATGTATGGGCGCGGCGTGGCGGTGTCGAAATCGGACTTCGCCACCTACACCTGGACGCTTCTGGCGCTCAGGGCCGCCGCGGCACATGGCGACAAGCTGCGTGGAACACTCGAACTTCACTTCACCTACGACGAGGAGATCGGCGGAATTGTCGGCCCGAAATGGCTGCTCGACGAGAAACTGACCAAGCCCGATGCGGCGATCGCGGCTGGATTCTCGTACGCCATCGTTACCGCGCACGACGGCTGTCTGCATCTGGAGGTGACGGTCACGGGCAAGCAGGCGCACGCGGCCATGCCCGAGACCGGGGTCGACGCCCTGGAGGCGGCCAACGGCATTCTCACCGCGCTCTATGCGCATCGGGCCGCGCTGACGCGGATCCGTTCCGCAACCCCCGGCATCGTCTCGCCGACCCTGAACGTCGGCCTGATCAAGGGCGGGATCAACACCAACGTGGTGCCCGACCAGGTCGTGTTCCGGATCGACCGCCGGATGATCCCGGAGGAGAACGCCGCCGAGGTGGAGGCGGAACTGCGTGCGCTGATCGTGGCGTCGGCGGCGCAAAATCCCCAAATCAAAGCCGATATACGCCGCCTTCTGCTGGCGGAGCCGCTGCGCCCGCAGCCCGGCACCGATCGGATTGCCGCCGTGATCGGGCGCCACGCCAAGGCGATCCTCGGTGTCGACGTGCCTGTCATGGGCGTGCCGCTCTATACCGACGCCCGCCATTACGCGGCCGCCGGCATACCGATCGTGCTCTACGGCGCCGGGCCACGCTCGATCCTGGAAGCGAATGCGCACAACGCCGACGAGAACCTGCGCCTCAACGACCTGCGCGCCGCCACCAAGATCGTCGCCCTCACGGTCGCCGATCTGTTGCGGGCGGAGTAGGTTTCAGAGGACCGAATTCTGTCCAAGACACGGGCTGCGCTCTACGGCTTCTGCGGCTGCATCCGGTCCGTCGCATGGAAGTATTTTCTGGCATAAGCGACGAGTTGCGCGTCGCTGGATGATCGACGGTTTCCACTCCGACGATGACGTTCATCAGTTTGGGATCGTGGGTGTGAATGTGCTTGATCAGTTCGGTTTTTGCATTGGCTGGTCCCGTGATGAGAACGGCACCGGCGTCTGCAATTGATTCAGCGGCGGCGTGCAGGTAGTCGTGATCCGCCGAGACGTGCCCGCTCCCGATGGAGTTTGCCTTGTGATGGATGTGCTTGGTCGGATGATCCGGGTGCAAAATGAGGCGTTCGACCTCCGTTGGGCTGAAGTGGAACACCCGCGCTTCACGGTGATCGATCCAAATGACGGCATGATAGTGATGCTTGCTCATGCAAAAAAGTTCCCTTCTGGCAATCTACGGGACATGCGGACCAGTGAACGCGCACCATTTGACGAAAGAGCCTGGCCGGGGCAGCGATTCATTGGTTTCGGGCTCAATAGAAGATAGCGAACCAACCTGCCAACCACTATATTCGGTCATGGGTAAGCTTCATTTTGACCGCACCGATTATTCAGTTGTCGTGAAGAGCAGGGCTCGCCCTCCGATCTCCTGGAAGTGGGAGATTTATCGCGCTGGGAGATCAACCCGTATAGACCAGTCATCGGTCTATTTTCACACGATGGCGACGGCAAATCAGGCGGGAAAAGAAGCCCTCAAGCAGATGTTGGACAAGCTCTTCGTCTAGCCTTGGGCAAGGCGATGGCCATTCGGCGGCCCTCAGCCTTGGATCGAGACACATTCTTCGGGCAAAGAGCCCGGGCAGTCCCCATATGTAGGGAATGGGACCGCGCTTGCTCAGCTTGGTGCAGTTACGCAACAACGTTGCCGAGTGCATTCGACTGGCCGAGGCAGCGCGCACTTCGGATCATAAGTCGTTTTTCATCGAAATGGCCGAACGATGGCTTACGCTCGCCGAACGCGCCGAGAAGGTGCGGGCAGAATAGCCCGCTTGTGACGGTCGCCTCAATCGTCGTCCTCTTGTTGCATTTGGCAACACCCTTCGCTGAGCAACCGCGATACAGCTCCAAAGGAGAGCGACTGTGGCAAAAGGCGTGGACATCGAACTGGCGCCTCTCGACGAGGGTCACGTGCGCGCAAAGATCACCTGGTCTGAGCAGGATGCGGGTGGCGGGAAACTCGTTGTAGAAGTCACCGTCAAAAACGCGAAGACTCGCCCGAAGACCGACGATCAACTCAAATCGGATGCGACCGCCCTTGCCGTGCGTTTCGCACGAGCCTTTGCCGATACGATTGAGCATTGAGTGCCGCTCCGCGGTGCTTCACGCACTGTGCGGGCCGCTCTCATAGCACCTCATCCGAGCAGCGCGGCCTCGAATGTGCCGACTGAGCCGCTCGTTGCCGCGGTGGATCACTCGATGTCCATCACCGCGATCGCCTCGATCTCTACCAGTGGATCGAAGAATGCCGCCTTTCAGGCGCGTGGGTGCCATCGGCAGGCGCTCCGGCTGAATGAGTATATGATAAGTATATAATGACGGCATTCAGTGCCGAACTCCGCGCCGCGTTCAAGACTGCCCCGCAAATCGACCTGAGACGGAAGGCATTCATCGATGAAATCGGGCAAGCTTTTGGTAACCGCGGTACTCGCCATCGCAATCGGAGCTCCGATCGCGGGCCTTGTGGAGGACATGAACATGGCGCAGACCGTGACATCCACGGGGGTCCGGGTGCCCTTCCTTCACGGCTTGCCCACCGCTCCAATACCCGACCAAGCCGAGTTGGCTTCTCTTGAGCGCGCGAACGAGTGGCTCAATTCGCCGCCCCTGACAGCGCCGGCTCTCCGCGGAAAAGTCGTTCTCATCGATTTCTGGACCTACACCTGCATCAACTGGCTGCGCACACTTCCCTATGTTCGCGCCTGGGCTGAGAAATATCGGAATCAAGGATTGGTGGTGATCGGCGTCCACGCGCCGGAGTTCGCATTCGAAAAAAACGTCAGCAACGTTCGCTGGGCCGTGAAAGACATGAGGATCGATTACCCGATCGCGGTCGACAGTGAACATGTCATATGGCGTGCTTTCAAGAACCAATACTGGCCGGCGCTGTATTTCATCGATGCGCAGGGGCGGGTTCGGCATCATCACTTCGGCGAGGGCGCTTACGAACAGTCGGAAATGATCATTCGAGGGTTGCTGGCCGAGACCGGAACCGGGGGGATCGACCGTGAACCCGTGCCGGTTGATGCCCGCGGTATCGAAGCAGCCGCCGATTGGGGCAGCCTGAAGTCTCCAGAAAATTATGTCGGGCTTGAGCGCACCCAGAACTTCGCATCGCCCGGGGGTGCGATGCTGGACAAGCCACGTCTTTATGTGTTCCCCGCGCGGTTGCGCCTGAATGATTGGGCGCTGTCCGGCGATTGGACGGTGAAGAACCAAGAGGCTGTGCTGAACAAGCCCAATGGAGTCATCGCGTACCGTTTTCATGCCCGCGACCTTCATCTCGTCATGGGCCCGGCAACGCCGGGAACGTCCGTGAGATTTCGCGTGCTGATCGATGGACAGCCGCCGGGCCCGGCTCACGGAATTGACGTTGACGAACAAGGCTACGGCACCGTGACCCAGCAGCGTCTGTACCAGTTGATCCGACAACCCAAACCCATCGTCGATCGACAGTTCGAAATCGAGTTTCTCGGTTCGGGCGTGGAGGCCTTTGCGTTCACGTTCGGCTGATCCGCTGCGTAACCATCGAGTTTCGGAAATTGCCGACAACCTGTAACAACGCATAACGGGCTGTTCCCGCCACCACGGGGTAAATGTTCGCCTGTCGGCGGCGAGCATCGACGACAACGCCCAAGCGGCGGCCGGCAGAACCGGTGGCTGCAGGTCGCTCGTCCATGAGGAGAGGAAATCATGTCCGCAATATCGTCATCGCTCAGCCGGCGCGGCTTTCTTGCGAGCTCGGCGGCCGTGGGTGCCGCCGGCCTCTTTCCAGCAGCGGCGCGTGCAGCCAGCCAGGACGGCGCAATCCGTCCGTTCCGCATCGACGTTCCCGAGGAGGTGCTCGTCGACCTGCGGCGCCGCGTCCTCGCGACGCGGTGGCCCGACCGCGAGACTGTCGGTGATCGATCGCAGGGCGTGCGGCTCGCGAAGCTTCAGGAGCTCGTGCGCTACTGGGGAACGGACTACGACTGGCGGAAGGCCGAGGCCAAGCTCAATGCCTATCCGCAGTTCATGACGACGATCGACGGGCTCGACATTCACTTCATCCACGTCCGCTCGCGCCATCCGAACGCCCTGCCGGTGATCATCACGCACGGCTGGCCGGGCTCGGTGCTCGAGCAGCTCAAGGTCATCGAGCCGCTGACCGATCCGACGGCCCACGGGGGCCGGGCGGACGACGCATTCGACGTCGTGATCCCGTCCATGCCGGGCTACGGCTTCTCGGCGCGACCGACGGAGACGGGCTGGGGACCGGACCGCATCGCCCGCGCCTGGGCGGAGCTGATGAAGCGCCTCGGGTACACCCGCTACGTCGCCCAGGGCGGCGACTGGGGCGCCCCTGTCTCCAGCGCGATGGCGCGCCAGGCGCCCGCAGGATTGCTCGGCATCCACATCAACTTGCCGGCGGCGGTACCGCCCGACGTGGCCGCGGTGCTCGCCGGCGGCGGGCCTGCGCCGGCGGGACTCTCCGAGAAGGAACGCGCGGCATTCGACTCGCTCGACACGTTTTACAAGAAGTACAGGGCCTACGCCGCAATGATGGGCACGCGGCCGCAGACGATCGGCTACGCCTTGACGGACTCTCCAGCGGGGCTTGCGGCCTGGATGTATGACTACAACAACGGCGAGCCCGAGCGCTTACTCACCAGAGACGAGATGCTGGACGACATCACGCTGTACTGGCTGACGAACACCGCGACCTCGTCAGCGCGGCTGTACTGGGAGACCAGCGGCCAAAGCGTTCTTCTCGCGGCTGCGCAGAAGACCGCCGAGATCTTGCTCCCGGTGGCCATCACGGTATTTCCGGAGGAGATCTATCGAGCCCCGGAGACATGGGCCCGGCGCGCCTATCGCAACCTGATCTACTTCCACGAGGTCGACAAGGGCGGACACTTCGCGGCCTGGGAACAGCCTGAGCTTTTCAGCGCGGAGCTCCGAGCCGCGTTCAGGTCGCTGCGTCAGCCGATTTGAGAAAAACCGAGGCGCGCGCTGCCTGCGCGCCGCCCCCACAAACATCGAGGAGAGAACCATGACCCAACTCGAGCAGCAGCGCACCACCGAAGCGCCCAAAGGACGGTCCATGAAATCGATCCCGATCTTCGTGATTGCAGCCACCATGGCGGTAAGTGTCAGCGGTGTAATGACATACTCAGCCGGAGGCGCCGATGACGAAAGCTCCCCGATCTTCGGAGTCAAAATCCCCCCCGGATACCGCGACTGGAGGTTGATCTCCGTGGCCCACGAAGAAGGCAACCTCAACGATCTGCGCGCCATTCTGGGCAACGACGTAGCGATCGCCGCCTCCCGGGAAGGGAAGCTTCCGTTCCCGGACGGCACAATCATTGCCCGGCTCGCCTGGAGTTACGACCTGTTGGAGGAAAGCAGCAAAGCCTTTGGCCGTCCCCAATCTTTCGTGGCCGGGCCGCCCAAGAACGGGGTTCAGTTCATGGTCAAGGACTCGAGAAAATACGCCTCGACCGGCGGCTGGGGCTTCGCTCATTTTAACGATGGCAAACCCGCCGACGAGGCGGTGCACAACACCTGCTTTTCCTGCCACCAGGTCGCCAAAGCCCGCGACTTCGTCTTCAACCGTTACGCTCCTTGAAGGCCGGACGTGGAGAGCCATGAGGAGACCGGGACATGAACGAGAATCAATTTTGATCCCAGCTTCATGGCGATCATCAGCGCCCCGATGGGTAAGGGCGACATTGCTGCGCAACGACGTGGTGCACCTGTAACGCGTGCGGCGGTGAGCCCGGCTGCCAGTGATCGAGGCCGCTGACCGCGCGCCGAACGGCCCGACCTCGCGGTCGGAAGGATCATGTCGTTGAGACCAACGCAGACCGCAGGCGGAACGAGCAACGCGTCGGCGGGGGACTTGGTCTTCGCCTGCGACGTCAATCTCGGCTTTCCACCGGTGATCCGGAGTGGGCCGCCTTCTTCCGCGATCACGGCTGGCGCACCGAGCGTTCGCCGTTGCAGCGAGCTAGACTGGCGATATCACGTAAGCAGCGCGGCCTCGAACGCGCTGGCGATCGCGGGCTTGCTCTTGCCGGCCCGGACGGCGTCGCCGATGGCGATGACGGTCTGTCCCGGCCTTGCCAATGATTTGAAGCGGTCGGCCGTTCCGACTCGGGCCTTGTAGTAGAACCAGTCGCGAAACATCGGCGCGGAGAACAGGCTGGGACAAGCCGGGCCAGCGGCCGGCGCCCCAATCGAGCATCGTGGTGGCAATCGAACCGAGGCCGAACCGGTAGGCGGCACCGGTCGCGATGACGATCCGGTCGAACGGCGCGAGCACATCAGGCGCATCGGCGACATCGGTCTCGAAGCGGAATTTGACGCCACCATATATACACGCGGCCGTGAGATCGGCGATGTAGCGCGTGAAGCTTGCTTCGCTCGCTGCCACCTCCTGGAACAGCGGCGCCTTGCCGGCGTAGCGAAACGCGCCGCCCGGGCGCTTGTCCTTTTCGAACACGGTGACGTCGTTTCCCTCGGCGACCAGCGACGCATAGGTCAGCCCCGCGGGTCCCGCGCCGATGACGGCGATGCGCTCGCCGCGCGGCGGCTTGCGGTCGGCGAACATGGCTTCGCGGCCGGCGGCGCCGTTGACCACGCAGCCGATGCCCGCTCCGCCGCGCATCTCGTTGATGCAGGTGTTGCAGGCGAGACAGCGCCGGATCGGTTCCCCGCGGCGAAGCTTCGCGACCCATTGCGGCTCGGCGACGAGCGTGCGGCCGAGCGCCACGAAATCCGTCTTACCCGACGCGACTGCGTCGGTCGCGGTGGCGGGATCGCCGAGGCGTCCGACCGCGATCACGGGGATGGCGACCGCCTTTTTCACGTCCGCGGCGAAATCGAGAAAGGTCGCGTCGGGGAACGTCATCGGCGGCAGCACGATCTGGGCCGACGGCAATGAGCGATAGTGGCCGGCGGTGACGTGCAACGCGTCCGCTCCGGCCTCCGCCGCCCAGATCGCGATCCGGCGGCCCTCGTCGAACGGCAATCCCCCGGGGAAGAAGTCCTCGACCGACAAGCGATAGATGACCGGCATTCCCGGCACCGCGGCCTTGACCGCGCGCAGCGCTTCGAGCCCGAAGCGCGCCCGGTTCTCCAGGCTCCCGCCATATGCATCGGTGCGCCGGTTCTCGAACGGGGCGTGAAACTGCGAGATGAGGTAGCCGTGAGCGGCGTGGATTTCGACGCAGTCGAAGCCGGCCTTGCGCGCGCGCACGGCGGCGGCGGCATGGGCGGCGATCGTCGCGTCGATGCGCGCCTTCGTCATTTCCTCCGGCACGATGGTCTCGAATGTGGTCTCGTAGACCGGATGCGGAATGGCCGAAGGGGCGATCGGCGTCTCGCCGCAAATGTCGATGCGGGTGTGTCCGCCGCCATGGCCGAGCTGGATCGAGACTTTCGATCCGGCGCGATGCAGTTCGTCGACCAGGCGCGTCAGTCCCGGCACGAAGCGATCGTCGTAGATCCCCACCTCGCGGCGGCGGTGGCGGCCGGCTTTTTCCGGCGATGCCATCTCGATGGTGATGAGGCCGACGCCGCCCCGCGCCCGCGCCAGATAATAGGCGACACTGTCGTCGGTGACGTAGCCCTCGGCGTCGGCCGTCCGCGTCGTCATCGGCGGCATGACGATGCGGTTCGGGATCTCAACCGAACCGATGCGCGCCGGGGTGAGCAGGATGTTCATGGCGCCTTCTCTGTCATTGCCCGGGCTTGACCCGGCAATCCATCCTCTTCGCAAGATGGATGCCAACGAAACTCGGGCTTGCCCGAGTTTCGGGTTCTGAGCGCCGCAAGTCGGGTAAACCCGACTTGCGGTGTCGAGCCCGGGCATGACGGCGGAGAGTATTGCGGCGTCATCTCACAGCACGGGGATCTCGCCGCCGTCGAGATCGACCGTTGCCCCGTGCAGCCACGTTGCGCGCGACGAAACGACGAACGTTACGAAATCCGCCACGTCCTCCACGGTGCCGTAGCGGGTGAAGCCGGTCTCGCGACAGAACTGCGCACGAATTTTTTCCTCCGGCTCGCCGGTGCGCTCGACCTCGGCGCGAATGCGCCGCCATTGCCGCTCGGTTTCCACCAGGCTCGGATGGACACAATTGACCTGAACGCCATCCTCCTTACCGAGATCGGCAAGGCACTTGGTAAAGGCGGCGACGGCGGCATTGACAGAACTGCCGATGGTGAACCGCTTCTCCGGCTTGCGTCCGCTGGTTCCCCCGATCGTCACCAGCGACCCGCGGCGCTCCTTGAGGAGCGGCCAAGCCGCGCGCGCGAGGCGCACATGCGCGAAAAACTTGAGGGCGTAACCGTCTTCCCAGTCGGCGTCGGTCAGGGCGAAGAAATCGCCGCGCTTGGTAGTGCCGGCGTTGTTGACGAGGATGTCCAGGCCGCCGAACTCGCGCTGGAGCGCCGCGACCAGGGTTTGTGGCGCGCCCGGATCGCGTAGATCGGTCA
>CAWIGD010000075.1:0-31913 GCA_963835165.1 uncultured Alphaproteobacteria bacterium | reverse complement strand
GCTGAGCGCATGGCGCGGGCCGGACGTCCTTGTCGAAGGGGTCAGCGTCCTTTATCTCAGGTCGTCTCCGCCGTCCGCCTTGCCCGATTGCCGGCGGCGGGAGATATCCGTGCCCCCCTCGCCTGCGGCCGACCCGGCTTGCAGGCGATATACTGATCAGGCCTTGATTTATGAATCTGCAAAACGACCCGCAGAGTTTCGCGCTGATGAAATTCGGCATCGGCCAGCCGGTGCGTCGCACCGAAGACCCGATGCTGGTGCGTGGAGAGGGCTGCTACACCGACGACATCAAGCTCACCGGCGAAGCCTATGCCGTGATGGTCCGCAGCCGCATTGCCCATGGCGTGATCAAGGGCATCGATACGGCGGCGGCGCGCAACATGCCGGGCGTGCTCGGCGTCTATACCGGCGCCGATCTTGCCGCCTATGGCACGCTCAAATGCATCGTCCCGTTCAACAACCGGGACGGCACCCCCATGAAGCGGCCCCCACGGCCGGCACTGGCGACCGACAAGGTCCGCTTCGTCGGTGATCCCGTGGCCTTCGTCGTCGCCGACACCCTGCTGCAGGCAAAGGACGCCGCCGAGGCGGTCGAGGTCGACATCGATGCGCTGCCGGCCGTGGTGCGGCCGGAGGAAGCGGCGCGCCCGGGCGCGCCGCTCATCCACGACGAAGCGCCCGGCAATGTCGCGCTCGACTATCACTTCGGCGACAGCGAGCAGGTGGCCGCCGCCTTCGCCAAGGCCGCGCACGTTACCCGGCTCAAGCTCGTCAACAGCCGCGTGGTCGTGAACGCGATGGAGCCGCGCGCGGCGATCGGCATACATGACCCCGCGAGCGGACGCTTCACGCTCCATGCGCCCTCCCAGGGCGCGTTCGGCATGAGGGGCAACATGGCGGAAATTCTCAAGGTCGAGCCGAAGCAGGTTCGCATCTTGACCGGTCATGTGGGCGGCTCGTTCGGCATGAAGTCGGCGCCGTTCCCCGAATATGTCTGCGTCCTCCATGCCGCGCGGGCGCTCGGCCGTCCCGTCAAATGGACCGACGAGCGCTCGGGAAGCTTCGTGTCGGACAGTCACGGCCGCGACCACGACCTCACCATCGAGCTTGCGCTCGATGCCGACGGGACCTTTCTGGCGCTGCGCATCACCAATTTCGGCAATATGGGCGGCTTCCTCGCGCAGGTGGCGCCGATGCCCTCCACGCTCAACACGGTCAAGAACGTGCAGAGCGTCTACCGCACGCCGTTGATCGAGGTTTCGACCAAGTGCATGTTCACCAACACCTCGCACGTCTCCGCCTATCGCGGCGCGGGCCGGCCCGAGGGCAATTATTACATGGAGCGGGTGATCGATGCGGCGGCGGCCGAGATGGGGATCGATCGCGCTGGAACTGCGCCGGCGCAACCAGATCCGGCCGCGCGAGATCCCGATCAAGACGGCCTCGGGAAGCACCTATGACAGCGGCGACTTTCCCGGTGTGCTCAAGCACGCACTCGAGGTCGCCGACGTCAAAGGCTTCGGCCGCCGCAAGCGCGAGAGCCGCAAGCGCGGGAAGATACGCGGGCTCGGGATCGGCAGCTTTCTCGAAGTAACCGCACCGCCGAGCAAGGAGATGGGCGGCATCCGCTTCGAGGCCGACGGTACCGTCACCATCATCACCGGTACGCTCGATTACGGCCAGGGTCACGCCGCGCCGTTCGCGCAGGTCCTGAGCGACAAACTCGGCGTCCCGTTCGAACGCATCCGCCTGCTCCAGGGCGACAGCGACGAACTGCTCGCGGGCGGCGGCACCGGCGGCTCGAAATCGATCATGCACAGCGGCACCGCCATCGTGGAGGCCTCAGCCAAGGTGATCGATCAGGGCAAGCAGATCGCCTCCCATGTGCTCGAAGCCGCGGCCGCCGACATCGAGTTTGCGCACGGACGGTTCGTGATCGCCGGCACCGACCGCTCGATCGGGATCATGGAACTCGCCGACAAGCTCCGCTCCGGCCTCAATCTGCCCGAGGGGGTACCGTCCACGCTCGACATCCGCCACGTCAGCGACGGCCCCGGTGCCTCCACCTATCCCAACGGCTGTCATGTCTGCGAAGTCGAACTGGATCCCGACACCGGCGTGATCGCCGTGGTCAAATATTCCTCGGTCAATGACTTCGGTACCGTCATCAACCCGCTGATCGTCGAAGGCCAGCTCCACGGCGGCGTGATCCAGGGCATCGGACAGGCGCTGATGGAAATGACGGTGTACGACGAGGATGGCCAGTTCCTGACCGGCTCGTTCATGGATTATGCGCTGCCGCGCGCGAGCGACTCGCCCGAGGTTGCAGTCGTCGACCATCCGGTGCCGGCCACGACCAACGTGCTCGGCGTGAAGGGATGCGGGGAGGCGGGCTGCGCCGGCTCGCTGACCTCGGTCATGAACGCGATTGCAGATGCGCTGTCCGAATTCGGCATCCCCCACATGGATATGCCCGCGACGCCCTACCGCGTCTGGCGCGCAATTCAAGATGCCAAGGCCGCGCGCGCGGCCTGATCGCGCGTCCGAACAAGCCAGCAAATGACCCAGGCCGCCGAAATTCTCGTTCCTGCGCGCGCGAGCGAAGACAAGCTTATCGCCGGCGTGTGCATCGCTCACTTCGTGAGCCACTACTACATGATGCTGCTGGCGCCGCTGTTCGTCTTCATCAAGGACGATTACGGCGTGACCTATACCGAGCTCAGCCTCGCGCTCGCGGCTTTCGGCGTGGTGTCCTCGGTCCTGCAGACGCCGGTCGGTTTTTTTGTCGACCGCTTCGGAGCGCGCCTCAATCTGATCGGCGGCTTGCTGTTGGGGTCGGCTGCAGTCGCGGCGGCGGGCCTCGTCAATTCGTTCTGGGTGTTCATCGCGATGTTCGCCGTGATGGGGCTCGCCAACACCGTGTATCATCCCGCCGATTACGCGCTCCTGTCCGAGCGGGTCACCCCGCAGCGCGTCCCGCAGGTGTTCTCCTTTCACACCTGCTCCGGCATGATCGGCTCAGCCGTTGCGCCGGGCACGCTTCTGTTCATGCAGAGCCTGGTGGGGTGGCGCGGCGCCTTTGTCTGCGCCGCAGCGCTCGGGATCATTGCGGCGCTCATTCTCGCGCTGCAGGGTGAGCCGCCGCCGCGCCATCGCGCCACGCAGGTGTCGAAGCCGCGCGGCGACGATCCGTCGAGCGCGGCCGCCGACGGCTGGCGGCTCCTGCTGTCGCCACCGATCCTGCTCAATCTCGTCTTCTTCGTTCTGCTGGCAATGGTCGGCGGCGGCCTCAACCAATATCTGGTGGTGGGACTGGGCGCGCTCCATGGAACCCCGCCCGCGCTCGCCAATACCGCGCTCACCGGCCTGCTCGTCATGAGCGCGATCGGCGTATTGGTCGGAGGCGCGCTCGCCACCCGCACCACCCATCACACCCTCGTGACTGCGGGCGGGTTGCTGGTGACGGGCGCGGTCAGCACGCTCATCGGTTTTGTGGATCCGGGCGCGCTGTTGCTGGTCCTGATCGTGTCGCTGAGCGGCTTCGCGAGTGGCCTGACGATGCCGTCGCGCGACATGATCGTGCGCTCGGTCACGCCCCCCGGATCGTTCGGCAAGGTGTTCGGCTTCGTGACCACCGGTTTCCATATCGGCGGCATGGTGGCGCCGCTGATTTTCGCGCAGTTGCTCGATCATGGGCATCCGCGCGCGGTGTTTCTCTACATCGCGGCCTGCGCCATCGTCGCCATCGCCACCGTCGCATTCGGCATGTCGGGCCGGCGCACGGCCTGAACGGCGCGGAGCGCATTGGCCGCATCTTGCGCCGTCCGTTTTCTTGTAGAATGACGACACCTGAAAAGTGACGACACTTGCGACTGACGATCCCTCGGCAAATGACAACAATACCCGAGGCACGAGGAAACGACGGAGCTTGGAATGTTCGCCCGGCCTGTGTGCGCGCGCGCCGGCCTTGTCGTCGCCGTCTCGGCACTGACCGCCTGCCTGACGGCAGCGCCGGCGCCGGCGGCGGATTTCTACGCCGGCAAGGCCATTGATCTTCTCATCGGCGGGGATGTCGGGGGCGGCTACGACATCTATGCCCGCGTGCTGGCGCGGCATCTCCACCGCTTCATTCCCGGCAGTCCGACGATCGTAACGAAGAACCAGCCGGGCGCCGGCAGCGGACGGGCCGCATCCTATCTTTATGGCGTCGCGCCCAAGGACGGCTCGGTGATCGGCGCGGTCTTTCCCGGCGCCATCATGGGTCCGCTGCTCGATGATCGCGCGCAGGCGCTCTATGACCCGACCAAGTTTCGATATCTCGGCAGCGCCGACAACGCGACGCGCGTCTGCATCAGCCATGAGCGCTCCAGGATCAAGAGCTTCGAGGACACACTCCAGCACAAGGCGATCATGGGCGCGAGCGCGGCCGGCGGGTCTACCCGCGATTACGTCAATATGCTCAAGAAGACGACAGGGGCGATGTTCGACCTGGTCGCCGGCTACAAGGGAACCGCCGACATTTTCCTGGCCATGGAGCGTGGCGAGGTGGACGGCATGTGCGGCTTGGATTGGGCGAGCCTGAAATCGCAACGGCCTGACTGGGTTCGCAACAAGACCGCCAACATCCTCGCCCAGATCAATCTGGAGCCGGAGGCCGAACTGGCCAAACTGGGTGTCCCCCAGATCTGGAAATTCATCCGGAGCGAGGACGACAAGAAAGCGGTCGAGCTGATCATCAGCCAGCAGGTCTTCGGCCGGCCCTATCTCGCACCGCCGGGCGTGGCGGCGGAGCCACTCAAGATCCTGCGCGATGCCTTCACCACGACCATGCAGGACAAGGAGTTCCTTGCCGACGCCGAGCGCGCGCGCATCGACGTGGAGCCGTCCTCGGGCGAGAGAGTGCAGCAACTCGTGGAGCAGCTTTACGCCACGCCGAAGGCGACCGTCGAGCGGGCGAAAGAACTCGATCAAGCCGTAGAACCTGCGGGCAGACGGCGTGATCGCGTCATTTAGCCGGGAGGTATGCTTCGGTGTGAAGTTTCGCCGGATCCGGCTCCGACGGCAGCAATTGCAGTTCGACGTATGACTTGGCGAGCGTGGCGAGCGCGCCTGGGCTGAATTTCCCATCGTCGGAGAACATCGGCATCAACTCGTCGTAGACGCGTGACGTGATGTCATCGTCCTTGTTCGTGACTTCCTTGGCGATGGCCACGGTCTCCGCCTTGTTCTTGTCGCATGAAATCGATGGTCTCGAACCATCCCTTCAGAAATGCGCGAAGCGCCTCCGGACGTTCGGCGATGAGCTTGTCGGCGGCGAAGATCACATGGATATGGAAGTCCTTGATGTCGGTGAAGCGGACCAGGATGCGGCCTTCACCCCTCTTCTCGAGTTCGAATGCGTTGCCGATATCCATGATGGCGCCATCGATGTCGCCCCGCTTCATCGCCGCGATCTGTCCGGGCATGGCGCCCATGGGCGCGATTTCGATTCCTTTCGGACCCCAGCCCTGCCGCCGCGACGTTTCGCTCACCAGCCAATAGGTGAGCGAGCCGGCGGTCGATACGCTGATCTTCTTGCCCTTGAGATCGGCGGCGGTCTTCGGACCGTCCGGTCGCACGACGATGGCCAGCAAGAGCGGCGGCCCGGCCATGGCGGCCACCCCTTTGATTGGCGAGCCCTTGACGATGAACGCCATCGCCGGCCCGGAGCCGAGCGCGATGTCGAGACTGTCGGACGCCATCGCCTGCTGCATGCGTGCGTCGCCGGCAAAGGCGATCGAACTCGATGTCGAGCCCGTTCCTGGCGAAGAACCCCTTCCGTATTCCGATATCGAGCGGCACGAACGAAAACGCCTCCGGCACGGCCTTGCCGACGCGAAGCTTTTCCGCCGCACTAGCGGACGACGCCAGCATCGCGCCCGAGGCTGCGAGCAGAAGCATCACGGCGGAGGTGCGGAACACGGGGCGCAACAGCGCGTTCATCGACATGGCGGCCTCTTGGTTCAGGACAATTTCATCTTCAGAAGCCGCTCGGCATTGCCGACAAAAATCTTGCGTCGGTCTTCGTCCGCGATGTCGAGCCGCTTGATGGTGTCGATCGTCGGCGCGATCGGGCCGAGCGGCGTGTCGGTCGCGAACACGACGTGGTCGCTGCCGAAGAATTCGAGCCCGCAGCGCACCGCCTGGATGCCGCCGCCGAACAGCGCGGTATCGCCGTAGAAGTCGTGCAGATAGTCGAGATGCGGCCGCTTCAGCGACGGCAAAATCTTCGAATAGTCCTCGTCGCTGGTGCGGCTGCCCAGAACCTGCAGCCCCGGACCGATCCGTCCATCGTAGTATGGGATCATCCCACCGAGATGATGGGTGATGATCTTGAGCCCCGGATAGCGGTCGAGGAGCCCGGCGAACACCATCCGCACCATGGCCACCGAGGTATCGTACGGCCAGCCGAAGCACCACCACATCTCGAACCGGGACTTCTGCTCCGCCGGGTAATCCGGCATGCTGGCGGTGCGCGCCGGATGCAGCCAGACCGGAAGGTCGAACTCCGCCATGGTGGCGAAGATCGGCTCGAAGGCCGGATCGTCGAGCGGCCGGCCTGCCACGCTGGTGAAAACCTGCACGCCGCCGGCGCCGAGTTCCTTCACCGCGCGCCGGGCCTCTTTGACCGAACCCTCAACGTCCGTCATCGACAGCGCGGCGACGAACGTCGGAAAGCGCTCGGGATGACGCGCACACAGTTCGGCCATGGCGTCGTTGCCGATCCGCGCCAAGTTCAGGCCGACATCGCCGGCCGCCAGGTCTTCGATCGGAGGGTTCGGCAGTGAGACGATTTCGCGGTAATCGCCGAACTGGTCCATCTCGCGGAAGCGCTCATCGAGATCGAACAGCTTTTTGACGCCCCGCAGCCGCGCCGCGATATTGCCCAACCTCGGCGCAATGCGGCTCATCTCCGCGGAGAACTTCTCCGGCATGATGTGGCAATAAATGTCGACGATCGTGTCACTGGCCATGGAAGTTACCTTCTACGCAAGCGTCCGTCAGGAAGGATCAGGCGGTCGCCGATCAAGCGGCTCGGTCGCCGCGCCGTAGCCACGTAGCCCCTGCTCAAAACTTGGTGCGATCCGGCCCCTTCAGCCCAAGCGTTTCGCGGGCTTCCTTCGGCGTAGCAACCTGATAGCCGAGTTCCTCGATCAGCCGTCTCACCTTCGCGACCTGCTCGGCGTTGCTCGTGGCGAGCTTTCCGCGGCCGATGAACAGGCTGTCTTCGAGGCCGACCCGAACATTGCCGCCCATCATCACCGCCTGGGTGGCGAACGGCATCTGGAAACGGCCGGCGCCCAGCACCGACCATTGATAGTCGTCGCCGAACAGCTTGTCGGCGGTCCGCTTCATGAACATCAGGTTTTCCATGTCGGCTCCGATGCCGCCGAGGATACCGAAGATGAGTTGCAGAAAGATCGGCGGCTTGAACCAGCCTTTGTCGACACCATGGGCAAGATTGTAGAGATGCCCGACGTCGTAGCATTCGTGCTCGAACTTGGTGCCGTGCCCCTCGCCCATCAGTTTTGAAATCTTCTCGATGTCGGCGAAGGTGTTGCGAAAGATGGTCTCGCTGGTCCCGAGCAGGTAAGGCTTCTCCCAATCGTGTTTCCATGACTTGTAACGCGCGACCATGGGATAGAGCCCGAAATTCATCGAACCCATGTTGAGCGAGCACATCTCCGGCGACAGCTTCATGACGCCGGCCAGTCGCTCTTCCACCGCCATGGTGGGCGATCCGCCGGTGGTGATGTTGACCACCGCGTCGGTCGCCTGCTTGATGCGCGGAAGGAACTGCATGAACATCGCCGGGTCGCCGGTCGGACGTCCGTCCTGCGGGTTTCGCGCATGCAGGTGGAGGATGGCGGCGCCCGCCTCAGCCGCGGCGATGGCCTGCTCCGCGATCTGGTCGGGCGTGATCGGGAGGGCATCCGACATGGTGGGAGTGTGGATTGCGCCGGTGACGGCGCAGGTGATGATGACCTTGTCGGATTTCGCAGCCATGGGTGTCTCCCGGTCTATTCGCAAAGATAGTCTTAGGATCAGCTTGTGCGGGGATCCGCGGCCAGGCGCAAGCGCCGTTCCAGCGGCAACAGTTGCCAGCCGAAGCGCTCCACCAGCAGTCCCCAGATCCCTTTTGGGGCAAACAACATGACCGCGATCGCGACCGCGCCGAGCATCAGCAGATACAGGCTGCCGAGATCGGCCAGCGTCTGCCGCAGCAGGAAAAATACGATCGTGCCGATGATCGGTCCCTCCACCCGCCCGATCCCGCCGATCACGGTGATGAAGATGACGAAGGCGGTCCAATCGTTGACGCTGAAGGCGGTGTCGGGGGAAATCCGCAGCTTCTGCAGGAAAATGAGCGCGCCGACCATCGCAGTGCCGAACGCGGTCAGGACATAGACGACGAGCTTGGTGCGGGTGACGTCGATCCCGCTCGATCGCGCAGCCAGTTCGTTGTCACGAATTGCGGTGAGCGCAAGGCCATAGCGCGAGCGCAGCAACAGGACGATCGCGGCGAGCACGACGACCACGAGGGCCAGCGCGACCCAATAGATCAGGAACTCCCGCATCTGCCGGCTCGACGCCATCGAGGTCACGATCCCCGCCGGCAGGCTGATCCCGGAACCGCCGCCGAGAGCGGAGACCTGCGACGAAAGAAGCCGGAAGACTTCGGCGACGACCCAGGTGCCGATGGCGAAGTAGTGGCCGCGCAACCGAAACATGAGACCCGCGACCGGCAGCGCGACCACGGCCGCGATCACGCCTGCGACCGGTACGGCAACGAGCGGGGGCATCCCGAACAGAATGGTCGATGCGAACAAGACATAACCGCCGAGCCCGACATAAGCCTGCTGACCGACCGAGACCAGCCCGGCATATCCCGCCAGCAGGTTCCAGAGACTTGCCAGCGCGACATAGGCATAGATTTCGGACAGGAGCCGCAGATCGTCGCGGCCGCCCCAGGCCGGCGCCGCCGCGAGCGCTATTAAAGCGACGGCGAACACCGCCATGCCGATTCGGCTCGACCGGCTCGCATGCTCGACCTGGAATGCGGCGCTCATGCCTGAACCTTGGGGAAAAGGCCCTCGGGCCGCACCGCCAGAATCACAAGGAAGGCGAGATGCCCGGCCAGCAGCTGCCACCCCGGATTGATCTGCGCGCCGATCGCCTGCGACACGCCAAGAATGATGCCGCCCGCGAGTGTGCCCCACATGCTGCCGAGCCCGCCGATGATGACAGCCTCGAACCCGAAGATCAGCCGGGCGGGCCCGATCGCCGGGTCGAAGTTGGTACGCACGGCGAGAAAAACGCCGGCAACGGCGACGACCGCAAGCGACAGCGCCATGGCCAGCGCGAAGATGTGGCGGTTGTCCAGACCCATCAACTGCGCCACCGACTGATCGTCCGACGTCGCGCGGAAGGCGCGGCCGAGCGCGGTGCGATAGAACAGGAGCTGCAGGCCGGCGATGACCGCGATGGCGACCGCGAATTGCAGCAGTGGAAGAACGCCGATCCACACGCCCTCCCCGACCTGAAAGCTCGCGACCTCGATGGCACCGGCCTTGAGCCGGCGACTGTCCGCCGTAAACAGCTCCAGGAGCGCATTCTGGATGATGACGGAGAGCCCGAAGGTCACCAGCAGCGGCGGCAGCACGTCGTCGCCGAGCGTGCGGTTGAGCAGGCCGCGCTGGAGCCCATAGCCGATCGCGGCCATGATCGGCACGACCACGACGATGGCGAGCAAGGGATTGAGCCCGAGGGTGTCTGTCGTCATCAGCGCGACATAGGCGGCGAGCACGATCAGATCGCCATGGGCAATGTTGACGAGCCGCATCACGCCGAAGATCAGGGCAAGTCCGGCGGCGAACATGGCGTAGAGCCCGCCGATCAGGACGCCTTGGATGATGATGTTGACCCATTCCATCGCGGTTACGTCCTAAGTGACTTCACGTGCTGGTACCTTCACGCTCCAAAATAGGCGGCAGAGATCGCCTCACGCGTCAGCGCGCCGGCGGAACCGGTCAGCGCAACGCGGCCCTCCTGCAGGCAGTAGACGCGGCCGGCCGCCTTGAGCGCCTGCACGATGTCCTGCTCCACGATGATGAGCGAGCTGCCCTCCGCGACGATCGCGGACAAGCGGGCATAGACTTCGCGCACCACGATGGGCGCCAGGCCGAGACTGATCTCGTCGCACAGGAGAAGCTTGGGATTGGACATCAGCGCGCGCCCGATGGCGACCATCTGCTGCTGGCCGCCCGACAGCGAAGTGCTCGGTACGTGGCGTCGCTCCGCCAACACCGGGAAAAGATCGTAGATCCGTGCCAGGTTCCAGGGTCCCTGCCGCCCGACCTGGCCGCCGATCAGCAGGTTCTCTTCGACCGAGAGCGAGGCGAACAGCCGGCGCCCTTCGGGAACGAGCGCGATACCGCGGCCGACCACCGCATGCGCAGGCCGGTCTCCGATCGCTTCGCCGTCGAACCGGATCGCGTCACGACTCGATCTGATGGCCCCGGAGATGCAATTGAGCAGCGTCGATTTCCCGGCGCCATTGGCGCCGATGACGGCAACCACCTCGCCTGGCTCCACGCGGAGCGAGACGCCGAACAGCGCCTGAAAGTCGCCGTAAAAGGCGTCGAGTGCCCGCACGTCGAGGAGCGGTTCAGGCATCGGCGGGAATTCCCATGTAGATTTCGCGAACCGCCGCAGACTTGATCACGGTCTTCGGATCGCCCTCGCCGATGAATCCTCCTCCGTGCAGCACGAGCAGGCGATCGACCACCGCAATGAGCGCGTGCACGACATGCTCGATCCAGATGATCGAGACGCCGCTGCGATGAATACTCCGGATCAGATCGACCAGCGCCGCGCATTCATGCTCGGTCAGGCCGCCGGCGACCTCGTCGAGGAGAAGCAGCCGCGGCTGCGTCGCAAGCGCGCGTGCAAGTTCGAGCCGCTTGCGATCGAGCAGCGTGAGCCTGCCAGCCGCCCTGTTCGCCTTGTCGGCAAGGCCGCATTGCTCGAGCAATTCGACGCAACGCGGATAGGCGTCGCGCTCGCCACGACCGCCGCCGAACGCCGCCGCCACGACCAGATTCTCGAATACGCTCATGCCATTGAACGGCTGCGGAATCTGAAACGATCGGCCGATGCCCATGCGACAGCGGTACTCCGGCGCGAGACGGGTGATATCGCTGCCCGCGAAGATGACGCGCCCGGCGTCGGGCCGCACCGTGCCGCTCGCAATACCGAACAGCGTGGTCTTGCCGGCGCCGTTAGGTCCGATGATGCCGAGCGCCTCGCCCTCGGCAACCGCGAGGTCGATCGCGTGGGCCACGATCACCGCGCCGAATCGCTTCGAGACTTTGTCGAAGGCGAGGATGGAGGGCATGTGTCTCGCTTAGCCCGCGGACCCGGTACGCCCGCTCTCCCGCTCGCGGGCGAGGGCGGGGGCACGCCGGGAACGATCTTGATGCATTTCCCCTCCCTGTCCCTTCGCCGCAAGCGCGGGAGAAGACCGCTCCGGCGTCACCGCAACCGTGGCTGGTCCGCTGATGCCGCCTTGGCTACGACAGCACCTGCAGCGGTCCGCCCACCGGGATCTCCGGCGCGGTCTTGTTGGTCGTGATGACCAGGTCGAACTTGTCGCCCTTGCGCTGCCACTGCCCGGCCACGAGCGGGGTCTTGGTCACGTTCTTCACGGGCTGACCGGTCCATTTCACCGGGCCGACGATGGACTTGTAGTCGGTCGCGACGATCGCATCGAGGATCGCCTTGGGGTCCAACGTCTTCGAGCGCTTGAGCACGTCGATCGCGACCTCAAACAGCGCGTGCTGGAAGCCGATCGGTTGCGTCCACGGCCGTTTGGTGGCGCCGACATAGGCGTCGGTGAGTTCTTTCGCGCTCTGCCCGGTGAGACCGGATTTGAACGGATGATTCGGCGTCCACCAGATCTCGGACGTGAGTCCGTTGCCGCGCGCGCCGAGGGAGTCGATGACCGAAGGAAACAGCAGCGCCTTGCCGATCGTGACAATCTTGGGCCTGAAGCCCTGTTGCGCCGCCTGCGACCAGAAGGTGGCGAAGTCCGGCGGGATCATGTTGCCGGTCACGATCTCCGCATTGACCGCCTTGAACGCCGAAATCTGCGACGTGAAGTCGTTGTTCATGAGCTGATAGCGGCCGGGATCGGTGAGCTTGTAACCCGCCTGCGCCAGCGCCGGCGGCAGGCCACGCTGCGGATCGCCCCACGCGTTGCCGTCGGCATCGTTGGGGAAAAGACCGCCCACGACCTTGTTGGTGGGAGCCGAATCCCACAACGCCAGGAACGCGCCGATGACGTCCTCGAGGCCCCAGAAGAAGTGATAGGTCCAGGTGAAGCCCTTGGCCGGATCGCCCTTGCGCCCAAAAAAGTAGGGCTGCCATGGGCAATTGGTGGTGATGCAGGGCACCTCGTTGACCTCGGCCTGGTCGGCCACCGGATTGGTCGTATCAGGCGTCGCGGAGGCGACGATCAAGTCGACCTTGTCACCGAGGATCAGCTCGGACGCGACTTCGGCCGCGCGGCTGCCGCTGGACTGGCTGTCCTTGCTGATGATCTGGACCTGGTAGGTTCGCCCGCCGCTCTGCAGTCCCTTGGAGAGAATGCCGCGCACCTGCTCGAGAATGAAACCATCGGCCTCGCCGAAACCAGCGAGCGGACCGGTGCGCGGACTCACGTGTCCGATCTTGATGACGCGGCTCTGGGCATGGGCCGGGATCGACCGCAGCACCGCCGGTGCGGCAATGGCGCCGATTCCCGCCTTGACGAGCGTGCGCCGACTCACGCCCTGCAATGCGCGGAACTCGTGAATTTCGAATGTGCCTTTTGCTGCCATTTGGAACCTCCCGGTGGGTTGCAGGCGTCACTCGCGCGCCCGCTTGAGATGCTGCAGAACCTTGCTCCGTAGCGCCGCCTGTTCATCGGCGCTCCAGCTGCGGAAACCTTCGCCGGACTTGAACCCAAGCTTTCCGCTCGCCGCCAGCGCTTCGAGATACGGCGACGGGCCGGGCCGCTGGTCGATATCGGGCAGTACGGTCTTGTGAATCGCGAGGGTCAAATCGGTGCCGACGAGATCGGCGTTCTCAAGTGGGCCCAGCACAGCGAGCCGTCGGCCGAAGCTCGCCTTGACCACGGTGTCGACGGTCTCCGCATCGCAGATGCCGTTCTCGACCAGCGCAATGGCCTCTCGCCATAGCGCATGCTGCAGGCGGTTACCGACAAAGCCGGGTACGTCCTTCTTGACGTGAACGGGCATCTTTCCCGCGGCCTTATGGAGCGCGATGGTCCAGTCGATCGCCTGTTGCGACGTCCATCGGGTGCCGATGACCTCGACCAGCGGCACCAGATAGGGCGGATTCCACCAATGGGTGCCGAGCGCGCGCGAGCGGTCGCGCAAGCCTTCCATGATCTTGGTGATCGGGATCACCGATGTATTGCTGGCGAGAATAGTCTGCGGCCGCACGAGCCGTTCGATTTCGCCAAACAGCTTCTGCTTCAGCGGCAGGTCTTCCAGCACGGCCTCGACGACATAGTCGGCTTCGCCCACCGCGGCGCCCAGGTCTGCGGTCGGACGCACGCGCTCGACCGCCGATTGATCGTCGCCGAGGTCGCGCAGATTGCCGAGAATGCGGGCCTTGACGCTGTCGAGGTTCGCCGCAACCGAATCGTAGATCGAGACGTCGTGCCCGGCGAGCGCGAACACCTGGGCGATGCCGTGACCCATCAAACCCGCCCCGATGACGGCGATGCGCGGCATGGTTCACCCCGCCGTGTAGCCGCCGTCGGCGTAAAGGATGTGACCGGTGTAGAAGTCCGACGCCTTGGACGCGAGGAACAACAACGGCCCGGCGAGGTCTGACGCCTCGCCGAGGCGGCCCTTGGGCACTCGCGTCAGGAAGCCCTTGCGCACGTCCCTTGACCGTTCGGTGTCCTCGAACATCCACTGGGTCAGCGGGGAGCGAAATACCGTCGGCCCGAGCGCGTTGACCGTGATGCCGGTATCGCCCCACTCGCAGCCGAGTGCCTTGGTGATGCCGTCGACGGCCGACTTGGAGGCGCAATAGGCCGTATAGCCAGCGGGATGGCCAAGCAGCCCGCGCGCCGACGACATCAGGATGACCTTGCCGCCTTGGCCCTGCTTGAGCATCTGCCCTCCGGCCGCGCGCGCCATCAGCCAGGATTGGGTGACATTGGCATCCATGACATCGAGGAAATCTTCCGGCTTCTGGTCGACGATCTTGGAGACCTTGTTCTGCCCGGACGCGACCACGAGGATGTCGACGCGGCCGAACGTCTTGACCGCCGCCTGAACGATCGCATCGCAATTCGCTTCCGAGCTCGGTCGCTTGGCGACGACCGCGGTCTTCCCGCCGAGCTTTCCACACTCGGCCGCGACCTTCTGCAGTGCGTCCGCGTTGTTCGCACATAGCACCACATTGGCGCCGGCGCCGGAGAGCACCTTCGCCGCCATGGCGCCGAACGCGCCGGTGGCGCCGGTAACGATCGCGGTCTTGCCGCTGACGTCGAACAGGGAGAGCGGGTTCTTCAAGAAGTCTTCGGACATGGCGGACTACTCACAGCTTGGACGAACTATTCTCCGTCACCCTGACCCGCGACTCCGGCTTCTCGAGCCGGCAGCATCGAATGATGACGGCCTGCGATCACTTCGGTGGCGTCGAGACCGCGACCAGCATGGTCACGACATCATTGCCGCGATTGATGATCTCACGGCTCTCATTCGGCCCGATGAAACAGGAATCGTTCGCCTTGAGTACGGTCTCCTTGCCGCCGACGATGAGCGTCAACTCGCCCGCGAGCACATAGTAGACCTTTTCGGTGGGCGAGGCGTCGGGACCTGCGCCGCCGCCGGGCAGGAAATGCGACAGGCCGACCGTGAATTGTTTCGGCCCGCCGGCGTCGAGACCGAACAACCGCAGCGAAGAGTAGGCCCTGTGATTGGGGGCCTCGTAGGCTTTGGCTTCGCTCAGATGTTTGACTTGCATCAGAACTTCTCCCCCTTCTCGATCCGATAAGCGCCCTTGGGGTCCATGATGGCGACGAGACGAATGATGCAGCCGTCGCCGCGATCCCAGTTCCACGGGAAAAACGCGAAGGTGCAGCGCTTGCCGGTGACCTTGTCGATATCACCGCCGACGTTCTCGATGCCGAGGATGCCGTTCTTGAACAGGATGCGGTGAACGGGCTCCCACTCCGGAAAGTCATCCTTCCAGTCGCGCCCTCCCGACCACTTTTTGTATTCCTCGGCGAGATGCGGATGCAGCGGGCCATTGCGTTGTGGGCCGATCGCGGTGGCGAGCGGATGGTCGTTGGCCTGGGTGTCATGGCCGACGACCTTCACCTGCTTCTCGACGAACCATTCACCGGCCGAGGACACGAAACCGGGTGCCCGGCAGAAATAGTCTTCGCTATCCTCGTAGATCTTGTGCCAGCCGGTGTTGACGATGACGACGTCGCGCGGACGCACGATCTTGCCGGCAGCCTTTTCCAGATCCTCGTAGGTGATCTGCTCCCATTTCTTCTTGGGGATGGAAACCACGATCCCCGAGCCGAAGAAATGCGGGAGCGGGACCTCGTCGATGAACGGTGTGCCCTGCACCACATGCGCCGGCGCGTCGATATGCGTAGTGTTGTGCATGCTGGTGGTGATGCGCTGCGACAACACACCGGACTTGGCGTGATAGTGGATGCGCTCGATCTTGACGTCTTCGAAATAGGGCCAGTTCGGGGATTGGTAACCGAAGCGATGGGACAGATTGTAGAACTCGAGCCCCATGCTGTTCTTGAGGTTCTCCTCGAATGTCACGCCGCGGATTTTCTTCGTCACCGCAACTCCTCCCTATAACCACATTATGGTACGTCGGTATTTCACGTTGGTTCAACATCCGCACCAGGCGGAGTGGCCGTGGATGCGCGTCATGCCGCCGCGGCCGCAAGATGCTCTTCCAGTGATCGCCGCGTGGCCAACAGGCGTTCCGCGATCAACTTCTCCTGCGCGTGGAAGCGCTGCGCCGGCACCGGCACGGAAATCGCAAGATCATTGCCGAGCAGGTCGCGCATGACCACGCCGGCCGCGCAAATCCCGAGCGTATGCTCCTCGCGGTCGAACGCCACCCCGGATTTGCGCACCAACTTGAGCTCCTTGAGCAGGTCGTTGAGGCGCGTCATCGTGTTGGCGGTTCGCCGCTCGAAGCTCGTGCCGATCAGCCGCGCGACGGCGACCTCATCGAGCTGAGCGAGATAGGCCTTGCCGTTCGCCGTGCAATAGAGCGGGAAGGCTTCGCCGACCGCCGACACCGCGCGCAGCCGATGCGGGCCGATGACCTGGTCGACGAAAATGAGGTGGTCTTTCTTGATGGTCGCGAGATCGACCGTCTCGTTGAGCTCGTTCGAGAGCCTGACCAGGAATGGGCGGGCGAGCGCGACAAAGTCGGTGCGCGCCGAGGCCGCCAGCCGCAAAATGGTCGGGCCGAGACGAACCCTGCCGGTCGGCGACGCGGCGATCAGCAGCTTTTCCGCCGCAAGCGCGGCGACGATGCGTTGCACGGTCGAGCGTGCGAGATCGACGCGCTGGGCAATCTGACCAAGGCTCAAGCCCGCCGGCTGCTCCTCGAGCGCCCGCAGTATGGCCGCGGCACGGGCGATGACCTGGACTTGACTCTTGTCCTCGCGCTTTTCGTCGCGCTTTTCCCGGCCCTGGTCGTCAGCGATGCGCGGTCCGCTCTGCTTCTGCACGTCAGTCTCCCGAGCGTCCGACCCTTGCGATCGACAGGCGACCTGCGGCGCTTGCCGCCTGGCTCACCCATTGATACGGTTCAACCAGAATACGGTACAGAAAACAACGGTGGGGAACAACCAAGGGCAGGCATGGTCAAGACGATCGCTCTCAAAGAGCACGCCCTGCGTGGCGTGCGGGCTGAGCCGGACGCCAAGATCGCGCGCCACCAAGCGCGCGGCGCGATCGGCACTTGCTCGGCGGGGCCTTTGATCTGCGCCATCGCTGCGCCGGCCCTGCCCGGGCGACGTTCGCCGCCGGCCGTCCATTCGATGCGACGGAGGAAGCCCCCATTTCATCGACAGCGTGGCGCTGGTTTCTAGAGCTCAAAGGCGGTTGAACGCGGCATCGTCCGCGCTACGAAGAAAAGCACACGGGAGGACGAGATGGACGCCGCAAGCGGACGTTCGTCGGTCGACGACATCGTGGCACGGCTCGAGCGCCTCCCCACCTCCTGGTGGCAGGTCAAGGCGCGCATCATCGTGGGCGTCGCTACCTTCTTCGATGCCTTCGACGCATTGGCGATCGCATCGATCCTGCCGGTCATCGTGCCGCTCTGGAAACTGACCCCGCCACAAATCGGGCTGATGATCTCGGCCGGCTTCCTCGGACAATTGCTCGGCGCGCTGTTGTTCGGCTGGATCGCCGAGCGCTACGGCCGAATGACGGCGATGATCTGGTCGATCGCGCTGTTCGGGGTGATGAGCCTCGTCTGCGCGCTGGCGTGGGACTACAACTCCCTTCTCGTTTTCCGGACCATCCAGGGAATCGGGCTGGGCGGCGAGGTACCGGTGGCCGCCGTCTTCATCAGCGAACTCGCGAGGGCGCAAGGCCGCGGCCGGTTCGTGCTGCTCTACGAGCTGGTGTTTCCGATCGGCCTGGTGGCGGCAAGCCTGGTGGGATTGTGGGTCGTACCGCATCTCGGCTGGCAATACATGTTCGTCATCGGCGCGTTGCCGGCGCTGCTCACATTGGTGTTGCGGCGTCTGCTGCCTGAATCGCCGCGCTGGCTTGCGGTGCACGGACGCGAAGCGCAGGCGCAGGCCGCCATGGCATTGATCGAGACGGAAACACAGAAGGCCACCGGTCGGCCGCTTCCGCCGCCCAAGCCGGTCGTGTCCACGTTGAACAAACCCGCGTCCCTCGCCGACCTGTTCGGCCCGCTCTATTTGCGGCGCACGCTGGTGGTGTGGGTGATCTGGTTCTCGTCGTATTTCGTCAATTACGGTCTCTCCATCTGGCTGCCGACCGTCTATCGGACGGTGTTCAAGCTGCCGCTCGACGTTTCGCTGCGCTACGGATTGATCACCCAAGCTGTCGGCCTCCTGGGAACCCTGATCTGCGCCTTGGCCATCGACCACGTCGGCCGCCGTCTATGGTTTGCCTCATCGTTCGCCGCCGCGGCGGTCGCTTTGGCCGCGCTCGCGCTCTTCCCCGCTCCCACTGCGGAGCAGGTGCTGGCCTGCATGACCGTCGCCTATTTCTTCATCAGCACCATCAATATCGGCGTCTATCTCTACACCCCGGAACTTTATCCGACGCGCGTACGCGCGCTTGGCGTGGGAGCCGCGACCGCCTGGCTTCGGTTTGCCTCCATGATCGGGCCGACGGTGGTCGGAATGATGCTGGCCGGGGGCTTACCGTCGGTCTTCGTCACATTCGCAATCGTCGCGGCGATCGCCGCCGTGGCCACCGGCCTGTTCGCAATCGAGACCAAGGGCCGCGTGCTCGAGGAGGCATCGCCCTGACGCGCCGCTCTCGCGGCCGCATCCGCATTCGTGGCGACAATTCGACCCTGATTCGACCCTTGCCAAGGTCACTGCGGCTCTGCAACGTGGCTTCAAAATCGGCCAGAAGCCGAGAAAACCGTCACCAGGAGGAAAGTTCATGCGCATTTTGAAACTGATGTTTGCAAGCGTCGCTGCCGCCGCACTCTTCGGTGCAAGCGCGGCGCAGAGCGCCGATCCGGTCAAGATCCGCCTCTCCTGGGTCGCGCCGGTCACCAACTGGGCCTCGATCCTGCTGGAGAAGAAGGATCTCGCGCAGCATCTCGGCAAGTCCTACACGCTCGAGCCGGTCCGTTTCGCCGGGACGCCGCCGATGGTCACCGCGCTCGCCAACGGCGAGCTCGAGGTCGCCAACCTCGCCTATTCCACGCTCGCCATCGCCATCCAGAACGCCGGAATGGACGATCTGCGCATCATCGCCGATGAATTCCGTGACGGCGTCGAAGGCTATTACTCGCAGGAATACATGGTGCTGGCGGACGGACCGATCAAGAAAGTCGACGATCTCAAGGGCAAGGTGGTGATGACCAATGCCGCCGGCAGCGCGGTCGACGTCGCCATGCGCGCGATGCTGCGCAAGTACGGCCTGGAGGACAAGCGCGACTATACGGTCGTCGAGTCCGCCTTTCCCACCATGCGCGCCATGCTGGCGGAGAAGAAAGTGGACATGATTCCCGCCGTCGTTCCGTTCTCCTACGATCCCGAGCTGCGCAAGATCGGCCGGACGCTGTTCATTCAGCGCGACGCGATCGGCGTCACCGACATGATCGTCTGGACCGCGCGCAAGCCGTTCCTCGACAAGAACCGTGCCGCCATGGTCGACTTCATGGAGGACACGTTGCGCATCACGCGCTGGTACACCGATCCGAAGAACCACAAGGAGGTCATGGAGATCGCGGGCCGCGTCACCAAGCAGCCGCCCGAGCGTTTCGACTGGCTGTTCACCAAGCGCGATGCCTACCACGATCCCAACATGCTGCCGGATCTGGCCGCGCTGCAAAGAAACGTCGATATGACCCGCGACCTCGGCTTCGTGAAATCGGCGCTCGACGTCAAGCAGAAAGCCGATCTGAGCATCGTCGAAGAGGCGGCGAAACGGCTGAAATGATCGTCGATACTTTACGATTTATGCGCAGCGCGCCGCGCCCGTGGCGCGCTGCTTTTCATTGGATTGCCGCAAGGGTTGATGAGCGCTCCGGCAACGGTCGCCGCGCTATGTCGCCGGGATTCCACGTCCGAATGAAGCGTTTTCCAGCTACCCTGCCTCCATTTCGGCAGAAAACGCGGTAGGATCAATCGGGGAGCGGGATCGCGCGAGCGACAAGTCCGGGGCCAGCCAAAGGAACGTCGATGACGGACTACTGGGTGAGCAAACTGTTCTTCGACCTGCAGCAAGACGGCAAGCTTGCAGCGGAATTTCGCACCGACATGGCCGCCGTCATCGCCCGCTATGAGATCAAACCGGAGATCCGCAAGGCGCTGCTGGAAGACGACGTCGCCACGATCGCGCCGCTGGTGAACGCCTATCTGCTGCGGTTCTACTTCCAGATCCGCGGCATGCCTGAAGCCGAGTTCATCGCGCGCTTGCACGCCCTCCAGGAACGGAAAGAGAGCGCCCATGGCTGATCTCGTCGGGGTTTTCGCGGCCAGCCACGGCCCGATCATCGCACGCGATTGGGAAACCATGCCTGCCGCGCATCGCAACAGGCTGGCGGCCGGGTTCGACGAGATCGGACGGCGGCTCAAGGCGTGCCGGCCCGACCTGCTTGTCGTGATCTCGCCGGATCACTGGGTCAACTTCTTCATCAGCAACCTGCCGGCGGTATGCATCGGCATCGGCGAAGAGCACGACGGTCCGCCGGAACCGTTCATGAAGAAGGTGTTTCCGCACGAGCGGCTCAAGGGACACGCGGCGTTCGGGCGCCATCTGCTTGAAACCGCGCTCGATGGCGATTTCGAGCCCGCGCTCTCCCACCGGCTCAAGCTCGACCACGGGACCTGCATTCCGCTCTGGCGCATCGGCGTGGACATTCAGTTGCCCATCGTGCCGTTGATCGTCAACGACCTCGAGGAGCCGATGCCGAATATCCGGCGCTGCCTCGCATGGGGCCGGTTGCTGAGGCGGGCGATCGAGAGCTACCCCGAACCGTTGCGGGTCGCGGTCCTCGGCACCGGCGGCCTGAGCCATTCGATCGGGGAGCCGACGATGGGCTGGATCGACGAGGAGTTCGATCACACCTGCATCAAGCACTTCGAGGATGGCGAGGATGCGCGGTTGGCCGCGTTTCTCACGCAGGCGCTCCCGCGCACCGGCAATGGCGCGCATGAAATCCGCGACTGGGTGATTGCCCACGCGGCGGCCGGCAGCAAGGGCTTCGAGTTGATCGATTATTTTCCCAGTCCGGAAACGCTGGTCGGCGCCGGCTTCGCGTCTTGGAAATTGACCAACTAGGGATCGGCGTTACCTGAGCCGAGCGATGCCGGCGGAGGACAGGAACAAGAAGCCGTCCCCGCCGCAACCTCAGTGATCTCCGTATGAGGCGCACGCGAGCAACGGCGAGGCTGCCGTTGCTCATCGAATATCGTGCGCGGCAAGCGTCGGCGCGGAGGCTCAGCGCTATGCGCTTCCGAGCGGAGCCAGCGTCCATTGTTCCGATGAGTCCGCCCTTCTCGCGCCGATGGTGAGGAGCAAGCGTTCGGTCGTTGCGCGATCAGCGGCGATCCCCTTTTCGAGCTGCCCAATCGATCTGCAGCCCTTCGCCGACCGCGGATCATTCAACATCTCTCGAAGGGTCTTCTTTTGGCGCCACTCGACAAAAGCTTGTCGCCCTTGTGACATCATATTCCAGAGCATCTGCATCCTCCCATGGATTGACGGGCGCCAGACTACCCCAAATCGGTCGCCAGGACGCGTGGTAATATGCCCCTGGGGAAGGATTTTCATCCGCCGTGCCCGGACTTGCCATAAACACGGTTGGATGGCTTGCGGCGCGCCCTGCCTACCCGGTGACGCCGATCCCGTGCCGCCCGGCCCCGATTGCCAATCGCGCCTTTGATCCACGCTGCCACCGCGAAGGTCTGTTCACGCGGCCGCAAAGGTTCATGTCATCTGGTCAGCGCCGACGTCTGATTGATGACGATGCCCTCGGTCGTTCGTGGCCGCGGCGCATGTCCCGTCAGACCAAAGCCGCGATCTTTCGAATCGGGCGACGCGAAACCTTGGGTCGCGAACGCATTGACCCATTTCCGTGTCAATCGTACAACCGGTGGTACCTGGTTTTCGGTCTGCCTTGCTTAGCTCCCGGATTTGGGCCGCTCTCAAGTCATCTCCCAAAACTCGGGACACCAGCATCGGGCGCTACGCCTGATCGCTCACGCGACACAACGCAAGGAGACGACGATGGCCACGGGAACCGTGAAGTGGTTCAATCCGACCAAGGGCTACGGGTTCATCCAGCCTCAGGGGGGCGGCAAGGATGTATTCGTGCACATTTCCGCTGTCGAGCGCGCGGGGTTGAGCACGCTGAATGAGGGGCAAGTCGTTCAATACGAGGTCGTGAGCAACCGCGGCAAGGAATCGGCGGATAGCCTTAAGGTCGGTTGACGCACTTCAAGGCGATGCGGCCCGCCGCGCCCCTTCGCGGCGGGTCCGGGCACTGTTCCCTTGCTGCACGCGCCGCCGAGGATCTCGCTCGTTGCATAACGCAGGTCAGCAGATGAACGTGATTGGAAGCCCGGCCAATACAGTGATCCTGCATTGGGATGAATGTGAAACGACATGGGCACAACTGCCCTGGCGCGACTGGGTGCGATTTCGAGGGTTCGACGACGGCGGCCTGAGCCTGCTTGCCGGTGCCGAGGCCGGCGAACATTACTTTCTGGTCTGCGTGTTGGATGATCGCGGCGAACTCGCGAACGTGATTCCGCACCGGTACGTGTTGTCGACCGACGGGCGCCTCGTTCACGGTTTCGATGGGCTTCGGCAGGCGGAGCGCGAAGAATATTGCCGCATTCAATTGCTGCTGATGCCTACGATCGAGGACTCCGAGCGCTACACCGAGCTCGACGCCCGCGGATTCGCAGTCAACCTCCCTCCACCGCACACCGTGCAGCCCCTGCTGCGGGCGCTCCCCGGGCTCGCCGGCGCGCAGCCGAGCGGCGCCTGCTGGCACTTTCTGTCCGCGATCGGAATCTCTCGTTCAAGCGCACGGGCAAATTAGAGCGACGGCGGCCATTCCTGAGGCGACTTATCCAGCGTCGCGGGCAACAGCTCCTCGGCCCGCCACTACAACCAAACTGTCCGTTTCATTCGTGCGCTGATCAATTCGATCTACACCGTGCTCGGTGCGGTCGCCTCCTGATGCCATAACAGCAGACGGCGGCGGACGAGGCTCATGATCTTGACCAGGGCATAGCCGACCACCGCGATCTCGACGATACCGGCGAACACGCCGCGCGAATCGGCAAAGCGCGACGCCGTGTTCATCGCCCCACCGAGCCCGTAGCCGCCCATGAACATCTCGGTGACGATCGCCACGATCAGCGCGATCGGCAAGGCCACCTGCAGCCCCGTGATGATCTGCGGCAGCGCCGCCGGCAAGGCGATCTGCCACAACAACTCCCGCTCCCCTGCCCCCATGTTGCGCGCCGACCACAACAGCTCGCGCTCGACGCCGCGGATGCCGATGATCGTCGCGGTGACGACAGGGAATATGGCTTCCACCGCGATCATCGTGATCTTGGAGACGTCGTAGACACCGAGCCATAGGATCACGACCGGCAGGAACGCGATCTTCGGCATCGGGAAACCGACCGAGATGATGGGATCGAAAAACCAGTTCGCAACCGCGTTGCGGGAAATGGCCATGCCCAGGACGATGCCGGCGACGGCGCCGATCAAGAAACCGGTCAAGGCGCGGTAGAGCGTGACGCCGGTATTGAGCAGGAGCTCGCCATGGATCAAGTCATTCCAGATGCGCTCGAGCACGGCGCTCAAGGCCGGCAGCATGAAGGGGGTGAAAGCTCCGGAGCGCGCCGCGGCCTCCCAGGCGATCGCGAGCGCGACCACGGAAAACACGCGGGCAACGCCCCAGCCCGCCGACCGCAGCCAGCGATAAGCCGGCGGCAAAGGCTCCTGCGCCAGTTCCGCCAGCGGCCCACCCGGCATGTCGTCCGCTACGCCTGCCACCGCAGCATCCTGTGCATGAGGACGAGATAGATGCGGTCGGCAATGAACCCCAGCATGGCGACCGTGAGGACGACGGCGAACATCGCGTCGTAGGTGCCGCTCGCGCCGAGGAAGCCGATGAGATAGCCCAATCCCTCGCGCGCGGCGATCAGTTCAGAGCTGACGAGCAGGATGAACGACAGCGCCAGCGCGGTGCGGATGCCGTTGAGCAGCTCGGGCAGCGCGCTCGGCACCACCACGTCCCACAGCATCCGCAGCCGATTTGCTCCCATGCTGCGGGCGGACCAAACCAGCACCTGCTCGCTCGAGCGCGCGCCATTGAACGCGCCGAGCGTCACCGGCAGCATGCAGCCGAGGAAGATCAGCAGGATTTTCGAACCGTTACCGAAGCCAAGCCACAACACCGTCACCGGGATCAGCGCCGATTTCGGCATCGGATAGAACATCTCCACCAGAGGACTGAGCAATACGTTCACCGGCCGCCACCAGGCCATGAAGATGCCGAGCGCGGCGCCGACAACGATCGACAGAAAGAGCCCGGCGCCGGCCCGCCACAGCGAAGCGGCGCCGTTGGTGATGAGTTCGCCGTCCTTGAGGAGTTCGATCCAGGCCGTCACGACGGTGCTCAGCGGCGGCAACGCGAGCGTGGACACGAGGCCGGTCCGCGCGCCGACTTCCCATGCGAGTGCGAGCAGGAGGAGCGGCGCGTATCTGAAGAGCCCACTCTTCATGCGTCACGCTCCGACCGTTTGCCCTGCTTTGCGCGGGCGAGGCAGCAGCGACACCGGCACGCCGAGGTCGCGCCACTCCGGTCCGGCCGGCCTGACTGGAACGCGCACGCTCTGCGACGACAGCGGAGCCAACGTCACGATGCCCGCCCCCCCTGGGCCTTGATCGCTTCGATCCGCACCAGATTCCAAAGCTCATCGACCTTGTCGATGAAGCCCTTGTTCTTGAAGATGGCGGGGTCGCTCTTGTCGAATTTCGTGTCGACGATGGCCTTGATGCGACCGGGCCGCGCCGACATCACTGCGACACGGTCGGCGAGATAGACCGCTTCCTGCACGTCGTGGGTCACGAAGATCACGGTCTTCGGGGTACGCTGCCAGATGCTCAACAATTCCGATTGCATGAGGCTACGGGTCTGGGCATCGAGCGCGCCGAAAGGCTCGTCCATGAGGAGGATTTTCGGATCGAAGGCAAGTGTGCGCGCGATCGCCGTGCGCTGCCTCATTCCACCCGACAGCTGCGAGGGATAGCTGTCCTCGAAGCCGCCGAGCCCGACGAGGTCGATGAACGACTGCGCCCGCTTTTCGCGCTCGTCGCGGCGAAGCCCCATTCGCTCCAGGCCGTAGAGGATGTTGGCGCGCACCGTCTTCCACGGAAACAACGCAAAATGCTGAAAGACGATGCCGCGATCGGGGCCCGGCGCACCGACCGGCTTGCCCTCGACCAGGATCTTCCCTGTTTCGGTGGGGAAGAAGCCGCCGATGAGATAAAGCAGCGTCGACTTGCCGCAGCCGGAGGGGCCGAGCAGCGCGACGAACTCGCGCGCGCCCACATCGAGCGAGACGTCCTCGAGTGCGAGCACCGGCCGCCCGCTGGGCGGTCGATAGAGGTGGCTCACACCCGTAATGACGATTTGCGCCTGCGCCATGGACCGCCGCCCCTCCCGACCCGCCGCCTTCGATGGTGCGCAAGCTAGCGAAATCCCCCGGCGCGGCAAAGCCTCGATGCTCGGCCACCAGGCCGGCCTCTCGCTCGGCGGTGACCTCGACTGCACAGCCGTAAATCGTCCGCAGCTACGCCACGGCATTCACCAGAACACCATCGGCGCCAGGCTCGGCGGCGGCTCTAACGGACCGGCGTGAGCAACGGCTGGCGGGCAAAATGGGCGCTGAGATTGTCGATCATGAGCTGGCCGATCGCGGTGCGGGTCTCGACGGTCGCGCTCCCGTGATGCGGCTGCACGATCACATTGGGCAGCTTGAGCAGCTCGGCCGAGGGATTTGGCTCGTTTTCGAACACGTCGAGCGCCGCATGTCCCAGACGGCCTTCGGCGAGCGCCGCAATGAGCGCCGGCTCGTCGACCACGCTCCCGCGCGCGACATTGATGAGCGTGCCCTTCGGGCCCAAGGCATCGATCACGGCAGCCGAGACGAGGTGGCGCGTCTCCGGTCCGCCTTTGCAGGCGACCATCAGATAGTCGCTTTGCCGCGCCAGATCGACGATGTCCGGCACGTACTCGTAGGGCGCTTCGGGCTTGCGCCGCGGACCGCTATAGATCACGCGCATGCGGAAGGCGCCCCCGCGATCGGCAATCGCGCGGCCGATGCCGCCGAGGCCGAGCACGCCCAAGGTCTTGCCCCCGACGCTGCGCCCGAGCGGGATCGGCCCCTTGCTGGCCCAGGTGCCGTCGCGCACGTAGCGATCGGCAAACACGATCTGGCGCGCCGAGGCCAGCATCAGCCCGATCGCGAGGTCGGCCACTTCGGCGGTCAGAATGTCCGGGGTATTGGTCACGGGGATGTTGCGCTCACGCGCGGCGCCGAGATCGACGAAGTCGGTCCCGACACCGAAGACCGAAATGACTTCGAGTTTCGGCAGCGCAGCGATCAGCGCGCGGTCGGCGCCGCGGTTGGCCTCGGTCGCGATGGCGCGGATGCGCGCCTTGAGCTCGGCACTCAGTGCGTCCGGTGCGGGCCGGTTGAAGTGGTGAGTGACAGCGAACCGGCTCGCGAGTTCGGCATTCGTCGCCGCCGGAAACGAGCCGATGCTCAGCACATCGATCTTCATGCGCCCCGGAGGTTCGACCATGGGCACGTCCATCACACCTCGAACACCTGCTTCGGAGTCTTGTGCAGGCACGCGCCGGGGCCGCCGGATTCGATGAAATAGTTGTCACAGATCACGGCGAAGATGGACGGCGTCTCGTATCCCGGGTGAACCGCGAGATTCATGTGCTCCTCGATGTTCATGGTCTCATCGGCGCGAACCAACGGCCGTTCCACGAGGTCATAGCCCTGCCCGTGGCAGTAGAGGCGAAGCTCCGCCGGCAAGCCGCGCGCGCGCATGTAGTCGTCGTGGCTGTTGGCGACATCGGCGCAGGATGCCCCGGGCTTGAGCAGGCGCAAGGTATGGGCCTGCGCCTCCTTCATCGATTCGAAGCCGTCGATCAGTTCGTTCGAGGCCTTGCCGAGCACGATGGTGCGGGCGATCTCCGTATAGAAGCCGCCGGGTCCGCTGTTTTCGATCAGCAGAGTGAAGTGCTCGCCGGGCTTGAGCGTCCGCGCCTGCAGATGGCGATCGATGAAGCGCGATGCCTGGCCGAGCGGCGCCGACGACCCGAGGAAAAGGCCTTGCTCGCTACCGAGGAGCCGGCCTTCGTATTGCGCCAGCGCGGTAACGTCATTGTCGGTCATGCCGGGCCGTATCTTCTTCAGCACGCGGTCGAAAATCTCGTCTTGCATCTCCGCAGCCTTGCGGATGAGGGCCTTTTCTTCCTCGCTCTTGATCGCCTTGAGGCGGTCGACGAACTCGGTCGCATCCACGAACTTGGCCTTGCCCTGGAGCTCGCGCTCGATGCGCGCCACGAACTTGTACGGCATCGCGCCGACGCCGACCCAGCCGATGGTCCGGTAGCCGCCGCGCTTGAGCTCTTCAGCGACGAGCTCGGCCTGGTATTCGTCGGTGTAGGCCACGCTGGTGAAGGCCGGTGTGAAGATCATCTCCCCGACGCCGCGATTGACCCCGTCGTCGCCGTCGACCTTTCGACGCGCGCCCCGCGCGCCCATGTCCACCACGGTCATCAGGTCCGAGGCCGGGAAGATGACGCTGCGGGGATAGCCGTTGCTCAGCGGTGTGTCGGTGAACCAGCGGACATTGCCGCCGAGCCAATCATTGTTGTTCTGCATGACCAGCGCATCGATCTTGCGCTCCGCCATTTCGCGACGCGCCGCGGCCCAGCGGCGTTCGAGCTCACGCGTCGAGATTGGATTGAGAAGCCGTTGGTCCATGATGTTCCACCATGCTGAAGTCGTTGGCGCTGACGGCCGCCGTCAGCGCAGGCATCCCCTGCCCGCCGCCCCGCTAATTCGCCAAGCCGAGTAACGTCGCTGCGTTGGTGCTCAGGATTCGCTGTTTTTGTGCGGTCGAAAGCGCCTCGGTAGCGGTCACGAATTCGATCGGCTTCGTCTCGCCCACGGGATAGTCCGATCCAAGCAGCACCCGGTCCGCCCCGACTTTGTCAACCAGATGCTTCAGCACCGCGGTTTCGTACACGCAGGAATCGAAATACAGCATGCGCAGATAGTCGATCGGCGGCTTGCTCATGTTCACGCGCGTATTGGCCTTCTCGAGGTAGTTGCGATCGATGCGGCCCATGTAGAAGGGCATATAGCCGCCGCCGTGGGAGATGCAGATCTTGAGCTGGGGGAACGCTTCCAGCACGCCGTCGTACATCAGCGACGAAATCGCCATCGCCTCTTCGAACGCCTGGCCGACGCTGTTCCAGAGGTGAAAGCGCTTGAAGCGGCGGTCGCGATTGCCGCCAGGGTGGATATACACGACGGCACCGAGCGCCTCCGCCTTGACCCAGAACGGTCGAAGTTGCGGGTCCCCGAGCTCCATCGCTCCCGCCATGGTCGAGATTGCGACGCCCTTGAGCCGCAAATCACCCATGCAACGCTCGAGTTCGGTCACCGCGAGCGAGGGCATATGGAGCGGCAGCGTCCCCAGGCCGACAAATCGCGCCGGATGCGCGGCGACCGCCTTGGCAATCCAATCGTTGGTCGTGCGCGCGAGCCGCAGGCTTGTTTGCGCGTCGGCCCAGTCCAGCCCCTGGTGGACGAGGCTTGCGCTGAGAACCTGCACGTCCACGCCCATCGCGTCCATTTTCGCGATGCGGTCGGAGATGTCGCTCATCCGGGCCAGCACCATGCCGGCGCGGCCCTTGATCTGGCTTCGCATCTCGTCGGTCACGCCGGGGTCGGTGGGCAGCTCGGAGAAAATATTGTGCTCGGCCGCTACCGCATAGACCTCGGGCACGATGACGTGGGCGTGGAAATCGATCGCGCGCGGGCGCGCTGGCGGATTGCTCGTCATTCCCCGGTCCTGTAGGTCTACCACACGATACGATCGTATCGTATCATGAGCCGCTTGTAGGACAGAAAAACCGCGTCCCACAAGTCCGCGCCCCGCGCGTCGTCAACGGCTGCGGTGGTTATCAAGAGTTTCCGGGAGGTTTCGTGCACAGGCTGATCGGGGCATTGGCGGGCACGCTCGCCCTGCTGACGGCATCGGAGCAGGTTTCGGCGCAGAGCTGGCCGACGCGACCGATCAAATTCATCGTCTCCCAGGCCGCCGGCGGCACGCCCGATATCATCTGCCGGTTGATCGCGGAAAAGCTGTCGCGCGCGCTCGGCCAGCAGGTCGTGGTCGACAACAAGCCCGGCGGCGGAAATGTCATCGGCGCGCAAGCCGCGGCCCGCTCGGCGCCCGACGGCTACACCTTCTTCTTCGCGACCGCGGCGGCGCTCGTGACCAATCCCTATACGTTCAAGTCGTTGCCGTATGACCCTGCGCGCGATTTCGTGCCGGTATCGATGGTCGCAAGCAATCCGTTCTTCCTGCTGGCCAATCCCGGCCTTGCCGCAAAGACGCTGCCGGAGCTGATCGCGCTCGCCAAGGCGGAGCCCGGCAAGCTGCTGGCGGCCACCGACGGACAGAGAAACTTCTCCGGGATGCTCACCGCCTGGTTCAACAAGCGCGCTGGCACCAGCATCGTCCAGGTGCCTTATGCCACCATGCCGCAAGGCGCGCAGGATGCGCTCGCCGGCCGCGTGCAGCTCGTCGTGCTGGCGGTGCCTTCGGCCGCAGCGCTCATGGAGCAAGGGCAGCTGCGCGCGCTGGGCGTGAGCTCGCTCAAGAGACTACCGGGTTTTGAAAGCACACCGTCGATTTCCGAGACGCTGCCCGGCTTCGACTTCATCGGCTGGTTCGCGGTGGTGGCGCCGACGGGAACGCCGGCCGAGGTGATCCAGCGCATGAACCACGAAGTGGACGCTGCGCTCAAGGACGTCGAGATCGCCAGGCGTATGCGCGACGTCGGCATGTACACCGAAGGCGGCGGCACCCCGGAGCAGGCGGCCGCCTATGTGCGGGCGCAGCTCGAGCAATGGGGAAAAATCATCCAGGAGATCGGCCTGCAGCCGGAATGAGCGCCGCGCGCGCAATCTGCCAATCGCAATCGATTCGAACAGGACCGCCGCCGATGTCCCACTACAAGCTCGTAACCTATCAATCGCCGCAAGGACCGCGCGCCGGACTGGTCGTCGACCAGACGGTCTTCGACGTCGCCGCGGCAACGGGACGCCCGTCCTACGCCACCATGCTCGACGTGCTGCGCGATTGGGACACCGCGCGCGGGCTGCTGCCGGACGCCGCCGGCGCGGCCGCCGGAAAAAGCGGGGGCCTTCCGCTCGACAGCGTTAAGCTGTTGACCCCGGTTCCGACCCCCGCGGGCATTTTCTGTGCCGGCGCGAACTTCACCGACCACATGATGGAAATGGCCCAGGTGCAAAACCTCAAGCCCGAGCCCGACCCGCACAGCGTCGGTCTCAAGCCCTGGCATTTCATCAAGGCCATGCACTGTCTGGCAGCTCCCGACAGCACGGTGAAGCTGCCGGCCTATTCGAAGATGGTGGACTGGGAGGCGGAATTGACGGCGGTGATCGGCCGCCCCGCCAGGGACGTTTCGATCGGGAATGCGCTCAGCCATGTCGCGGGCTATACGGTCGCCAACGACCTCTCGGCGCGCGACTTCACCAAGCGGCCGCATATCGCCGACAACTCGCCGTTCAAATACGATTGGCTGAGTCAGAAATGCTTCGAGGATGCGTGTCCGGTCGGTCCGTGGATCGTTCCGGCGGACACCATTGCGGATCCGCAGAATGTCGGCATCAAGCTGTGGGTCAACGACGTGATCAAGCAGGATTCCCACACCAGCAAAATGATTTTCACGCTTGCCGAGCAGATCGCGCACCTTTCAACGCGCGTGACGTTGCAGCCGGGCGATCTGATCCTGACCGGCACGCCTGCGGGCGTCGGCCTCGCGCGCAAGGAATTCCTGCGCTCCGGCGATGTGGTGAAGGTGTGGGTCGAAGGCGTCGGGACGCTGGTCAACACCTGCGCCTGACGCGCGCCTATCCGAGGTTCGGCGATGACCAAGGGCAAGAGGCCGAAGGCAAGCGCGCGCGCCGCCAAAGCCGCAGCGGCAAAAGCTGCTCCCAAGCCGGTACCGGAGCGTCGGACCGCGGAGGATCGGGCGATCGAGGAACAGATCTCGTACAGCGCGCTTTCACTGCACGACTTGTTCGAGCAGCAGACGCGACAGATGCTCGACCGCGCCGACCTCGACGAGGAGCAGAGGCAGAACATTCTCATCGCCATGAGCTGCCCCTGTTGCGGAGCCGGCGCCATGTCGTACACGGTCAAACTCAAGCGGTGAGACGCGGCTCGCCCGACCGGGTTAACCGCTCAAAAAAGAAGAGCCCCTTTCGGGGCTCTGGAATGGAGAGGTGAAAGTTCACCGTTACTCGCCGCGCACGGTGTCTTTCAGTCCGCCGATCGTGTTCTGGATCTTGCCCTTCACCTGATCGGCCTTGCCTTCGGCCTCGGTCTTGCTGTCGCCGGTGATCTTGCCGGCCCATTCCTTGACCTTGCCTTTGGCTTGCTCCGCGGAGCCTTTGATCCTGTCCTTGTCCATGTCGCTCTCCTGGATTGATAAGATCAGGACATCTAACGTGTCCTTGGGCCTAAGGTTCCAGGCGGAATCGGACCCGTGGCACTGTGCGCCTTGATGCTTGGAAAGCGCGCGCAGATGCCCTAGATGTGCTCGGCGTCATGCCGCCGGGACAAGCAAGGCGCCATCTGCACCGCAACGGTTTGAGGCTTAGTCCATATTGCTAAATTATTGAAATAACTTGCGATTGGGGGATAGTTCAATGGTAGAACAGCGGACTTCTGACTCCGTTAATCTAGGTTCGAATCCTAGTCCCCCAG
>CAWIGD010000074.1:0-83420 GCA_963835165.1 uncultured Alphaproteobacteria bacterium | reverse complement strand
GGCCGACCATTCCTGCTGCTATACATTGTGATTCTGTGTTCCCAACGGGTGATTCTGTGTTCCCAATGGCGTCCGGCGGAAACGACGAGCCTTAACCAAGGCTGACTGGGACAGGGTGGCACACAGGACAGGCACGATGAAAACCCTGGTGACTCGACGCCAAGCTTTGGCGGCTACTTCTGCGCTCGCGCTTGCGCCATTTGCCGCCGATGCAGGCGAACTGGAGAAGGTCGGGATGCAGCTCATCCTCGCCGCCGATGTCTCGGGGAGCGTAAATGCGTCGCGCTACAAGACCCAGCAAGACGGTTACCTGGAAGCGCTGGGAGACTCCCGGGTCCTGAACGTCATTGCTGAACTCGACCCACCGGTGCTTGCCATCGCCTTTGTTGCATGGGCTCGGGAGCAGGCAGTCATGGTGCCGTGGATGCGGGTCCAGGATGCCAAATCGATGGATTTATTCCGAAATCGATTGAAACAGGCACAACGTCCGCAGATCGGGATTAATACTTTAATCGGCAGAGCGCTTCTGTTCTGCGACGCGCGGTTCGACCAGGAGTTCACCGGCGGCAGGAAGGTCATTGATGTTTCCGGAGACGGCGACGATAACCAAGGGATTGCTGCTCTTCGTCACGTTCGTGACGCGTTGATTGGGAAAGGTGTCGTCATCAATGGACTGCCGATTATCGTAAAGCCGCCGGAGCATATTTTTCCGCAACAACCTCCCGAAGGTCTCGACGTCTACTATCGCAACAACGTCGTTGGCGGCGAAGGACATGTCATCATCGAATCAATCGGCTTCGATAATTTCAAACAGGCGATCCTGCAGAAGTTGCTGCTCGAGATTGGATGACGGCTTTCGCCGCAGCGTTCCAAGCCGTCCGGCCACTCTCCACCGGCGAGACGTTCTGACGTGAGCGCGAGCGAGGTGCGCCTCAAGTCTCCGCCAGCTCGGCCTCGACCTCGTCGACGATATCGATCGTGCTCCTGCGTCCGATGTCGTTGAAATGCTTGTCGAGGAAGCGGCGGGTCGCGCGCTGGCCGAGCTTGCGCAGCGTCTCGAAATATTCGTAGTCGGTCTTGAGCGTGCTGCGTGCCCCGAACGTGTCGCCCAGATCCTCCATCACGATGCGATGGAGCTTGAGCCGCCGGAATTCCCCCTCCCGCGTTCCCCGCGGCAAGCGTCCTTCGTCGATGAGGCGATTGACGAAGGCGACCCCGCGCAGCTCCGACAGCAGCGAGGCGTTGAAATTGATTTCGTTGACGCGGCTCACGATCTCGCGCGTGTTGGTCGGCACCTTGCGGCGCTCGCGCGGATTGATCTGAACGATCAGCACGTCCTCGGTCGCGGTCGTGCGCAGGAACGGAATGACGGCGGGATTGCCGCTGTAGCCGCCGTCCCAGTAGGGCACCCCGTCGATGTCCACCGCGCGGAAAAGCAGCGGGAGCGAGGCCGAAGCCATGACCACCTCCGGGGTGATTTCCGCGCGGTTGAAGACACGCAGCTCCCCGGTGTGGACGTTGGTGGCCGAAACGAACAGGTCGAGCCCGACGTGGCCGCGGATCGCCTCGAAGTCGACGAAGCGCTCGATCACGTCCTTGAGCGGATTGATGTTGAGCGGGTTGACGTCATACGGCGACAACATGCGCGACATGGCGCCGAACCAGAGGCCCTCGCGCGGGACGAACGGGAACAGGCGCTCGACCACCCCGCGCTGCAGGTCGGTCAGGTGGCCATCGACGCTCACCGCGCGCCAGAAATCGGCCAGCCGCTGGCGCGCCTCGTCGGCTCCCCCGCGAGCGAGCCCGTCGGCCAGCATGACCGCGTTGACCGCTCCCGCCGAAGCGCCGGAAATACCCTCGATCTCGAGACGGCCGTCGTCGAGCAGCTGGTCGAGGACGCCCCAGGTGAAGGCGCCGTGGGCGCCCCCGCCCTGCAGCCCGAGATTGATGGGTTTGCGCCGGCCTCTCCTGACCCGCCCCGGCGGCCGGACCCGGCGCGCCGGGCGGCGGGGGGCAAGCACCTGAGTCACGATATTTGCGAGCAAGATTGGAAACATTCACGCATCGCTTGTTAGAGGCCCCTTGAGTTGGGTCCCCCAATGTGGGGATGGAATTGCTGCGGCGCAATATTAAATTATGGCAGTGCAGCAAGGCCGCAACACGCCCAAAACGGGTAAAGTCCGCCCATGTCCAAAGCCAAATCGCCGCGGGAGCGGTCATCGGCTCAGCCGGCGCCGGTTTTTCCGGCCCCGGACCATGACCACCACCAATGTTCGACCGACGCCATGGCGGTCGCCGAGGCGCTGTGCGCCGAGCGCGGCCAGCGCCTGACCCCCATCCGCCGCAGGGTGCTCGGCGCCCTTCTGGCCAGCCACAAGCCGCTCGGCGCCTACGAGATCATCGACCGGATGGCTCCCAAGGGACCGCGGCCGGCCCCGATCACCGCCTACCGCGCGCTCGAGTTTCTCCGCCAAAACGGGCTCGTGCATCGCATCGAGAGCCGCAACGCCTTCATTGCCTGCGTTCACAATCATGCCGCCGGCGCGCTGGTGGTGTTCCTGATCTGCGAACGTTGCGGCGCCGTGGGCGAGGCGTCCTCGACCGATGTCACTGCAACGCTCACATCGGCGGCGCGCGCCGTCGGCTTCACGCCCAAGTCCCCGGTGATCGAACTCACCGGCGTCTGCACCCATTGCGGCGCGGCGTGATGCGGGGTGGCGACGACGGAGCGCCGACGGCAGAGGACGGACGGCAGGCAGCGTCTCCTGCCGCCGCCGTCGATCGTGCGTCTGCCGCCGTGGGGCGGCCGCTCGACGCAGTGGCGGCTGCGCTCGTGGTCCTGCTCTGCCTGAGCTGGGGTTTCAACCAGGTGGCGGTGAAGCTTGCGCTGCCGGAGATTCCGCCGCTCATCCAGGCCGCGTTCCGCTCGACCTTCGGCGCGCTGATCGTCGTGGCCTGGGCGCGCGCTCGCGGCGTGAAATTGATGGAGCCGGACGGCTCGCTCGTGCCCGGCCTCATTGCGGGGGCGCTGTTCGGGCTCGAATTCCTGCTGATCTATCGCGGCCTGGTGTGGACGAGCGCGAGCCGCGCGTCCCTGTTCATCTACACCGCGCCGTTCATCGTCGTCATCGGCGCGCGCTGGCTGCTCCCCGGCGACCGCTTCGATCGCTCGCAATGGGCGGGGCTGCTGCTGTCATTTGCCGGCATGGTGGTCGCCTTCGGGGTGCCGACGCCGGGCGGCAATCCCAACGAACTGATCGGCGACCTGATGCTCGTTCTCGCCGGTGCCGCCTGGGCCGCGACCACGCTGGTGATCAAGGCGACGCGTCTCGTGCAGGTGTCGTACGAAAAGACGCTGCTCTACCAGCTGATCGTCTCAGCGCCGATGCTTGCGCTGTGCGCGCAGATCGCGGGCGAGCGCGTGGTCGAGCCGCCCTCCGCGGTCGCGCTGGGCTCGCTGCTCTACCAGACGGTCTGGGTGGTGGCGGTCACCTTCCTCGCCTGGTTCGCGTTGATTCAGCGCTATTCGGCGAGCCGGCTCTCGGCTTTCACCTTTCTGACGCCGCTATTCGGGATTGCAGCCGGGCACGTGGTGCTCGGCGATCCCCTCACGCCGGCCTTCGCGCTGGCGGCCGGGCTGGTGGTGGCGGGCCTGGTGCTGGTGAACCGGCCACGTTGACGCAGGCGGTGCAGTCTGGCACTTCCCCGGGAGCTTTTTTCCGGCGAGCCGATGCCCATTTTAACCCGGGAGGGCGCCGGAAAATGCGACAATAGGCTGGAACGCCTTGTCGATCCGACGGAGCGCAGGGCGCTCGAGCGCCAAAGGAGCCCATAAATGACCGAAGCGGGGCCGCAAGAACGACGACGGTCGGTGGCTGTCGATGTCGGCGGGGTGCTGGTCGGCGGCGGTGCGCCGGTGGTCGTGCAGTCCATGACCAATACCGATACCGCCGATATCGAGGGAACCGCGCGACAGGTGGCGGCGCTGGCGCGCGCGGGTTCCGAGATCGTGCGCATTACCGTCGACCGCGACGAGGCGGCGGCCGCGGTTCCGCACATCAAGGAGCGGCTGCTCAAGATCGGCGTGAACGTGCCGATCGTCGGCGACTTCCACTATATCGGCCACAAGCTCCTGGCCGATCATCCGGCCTGCGCCGAGGCGCTCGACAAGTATCGCATCAACCCGGGCAATGTCGGCTTCAAGGAGAAGAAGGACCGCCAGTTCGGCGCCATCGTCGAGACCGCGGCCAAGCACGGCAAGCCGGTGCGCATCGGCGCCAACTGGGGTTCGCTCGACCAGGAACTGCTGACCCATCTGATGGACGAGAACGCGCGCTCGCCCAACCCGATCGAAGCCCGCGCGGTGACGCGCGAGGCGATGGTGCAGTCGGCGCTGCTCTCGGCGGCGCGCGCCGAGGAGATCGGACTGGCGCGCGACCGCATCATCCTGTCCGCCAAGGTCTCCGCGGTGCAGGACCTGATCGCGGTCTATCAGGACCTCGCGCGACGGTCGGACTACGCGCTCCACCTCGGCCTGACCGAGGCCGGCATGGGCTCCAAGGGCATCGTCGCATCGGCGGCCGCGCTCAGCGTCCTGCTGCAGGAGGGCGTCGGCGACACCATCCGCATTTCGCTCACGCCCGAGCCCGGCGGCGATCGCACGCTGGAGGTGAAGGTGGCGCAGGAAATCCTGCAGACCATGGGGTTCCGCGTGTTCGTGCCGCTGGTGGCGGCGTGTCCGGGCTGCGGCCGCACCACCTCGACCACGTTCCAGGAGCTCGCCCGCGACATCCAGAGCTTCATCCACGAGTCGATGCCGGCATGGAAGCGGCAGTACCCCGGCGTGGAGACGCTCAACGTCGCGGTCATGGGCTGCATCGTCAACGGACCGGGCGAGAGCAAGCACGCCGACATCGGGATTTCGCTCCCGGGGACGGGCGAGCAGCCGGCGGCGCCCGTTTTCATCGACGGCAAGAAGGCGGTGACCTTGCGCGGCGCGACCGTTGCCGCCGATTTCAAGCAGATGGTGATCGACTATATCGAGCGCCGCTTCGGGCACGGCGGCGCCGGCCGCACCGCGGCGGAATAGGCGAATTGTCGTTCCGACTGCCGGATCGAAGACGCGTTACGCCCGGCGCGTGCCTATTGCCGCGGCTGCGCCGCCGCCGACATTTCCGCCAGTATCCCGATAATCCCCACCAGGAGACAAAGCAGCAGTATCTTTTCCATGTGCGCTCAAGCCCATCCCATTACCGTTCGATAGAACGCGATCGAGGCGGGACGAGTTCCACGGCGTGGCGAAAGCAAGGTAAAATCTGCATAAAGTTCCAAGCGAACGGCCGACTAGGCCGAAATCGTGATTTGCCTCGTGTAACCCGAATCTTCTATCCTTAAGCATCATCCAGACCTGCGCTTTGATCGATACACCTTGGCTTGCGCCGAGGGGTGCGTGTTCGTCATTCCCTGGCGCCAGGGGCGGCGCCTCGATTGTCTGGATGAACGGGAGGAGCTACGGGTGCCGGTTATTGTTTTTCACTGTTATTGGCGCTGGTTCTGACCGCTCGAGGAGCATTCCCCCGGCATTCTACGGGGCTTTCTGCGTGGTGGCGCCGGCCCGGTCATTGTTAATTCCCTGTTATTAACAATGGACGGCTTTGGAGCGCGGCCCTGCGGTGAGACCGGGACACTGTCCCACGCAGCCCGCGGGGCGGAGATGGGAAGAGCGCTCAGATCGCACTGGCCGCGATATTCACGGTGAGCGCCAGCAGCGCCGTATTGAAGAAGAACGAGACGACGCCGTGGGCGATCACGGTGCGGCGGATCGGCTGCGACGCCACCGCGACGTCGGAGACCTGGCAGGTCATGCCGACGACGAAGGAGAAATAGACGAAGTCCCAGTAGTCGGGGTCCTCGTCGTCGGGAAACTTGAGCCCGCTGCGCTTGGCGCCGTGCTCGCCGTAGTAATCGTGCGCATAGTTGAGGGCGAAGATGGTGTGGATGAAGACCCACGACAGAAAGATCGTGACCGTCGCCAGCGTGAGCTGTGCTCCGGTTCGCTTGCCGCCCTGGCCGACCCCGAGTTCCGCGATGATTGCGGCCAGGCTGGCGAGCGCGGCAAGCACCGTGAGAACCAGAATGGCGAAGCGGCCCTCGTCGTCCTGCGCGGCGTGGTCGCGAATGTGCTGGATGGTCGAGCGCGCCATCAGGACATAGGTCAACACCAGATAGAGGGCGACCCCGGCATCCCAGCCCAGGACAATGCGGGCCGACGTTCGCCACTCGGACAGAGACAACGCCAAGGTCACGGCGATCCCGAGCGCGACCGACAGCGCGAGCCGCAGGCGCGCGCTGCCCAGGATGGAGGGCAGGCGGCTCGCCGATCGTTTCCTTTGCCTGGCCATGCCTCTTGTCCCTGCGGCCGCGTCTTCGCTCAGGCGACGCCGGCAATGGTCGTTGCTTACGCCGCCTTCGGCGGCAGATTCGGGAGTTCGGCGGCGTAGACCTCGTCCATGCGCGAGGCCGTACCATGCCGGGCCAGCGCCTCGGCAAACATGCGGCGCACCAGCGGATGCTCGTCGGCGTAGTCCACCTGGGTGCCGCCGAGCCGCCGCGAGATCCACGAGATCGGCACGCCCTGGGCGTTGCGCGGCGACCAGTGCTTGAACGCGAGATAGCGGGCGGGCGTCGGCCCGGAATTGAAATGCTGGTGAAACCAGGCGTTGGGCGGAACGATCAGCGTGCCGACCTGCCAGTCGTAGCGGCGGGGCTCCTCGCCCTCGGGCCACATCAGCGAATAGCCCTCGCCCGAGAGCACGATGACGTGGGCGCCCGGACCATGGGCATGCGCCTTCTTGTAGGTGCCGACCGGGAACTGGGAGATGTGGCTGGCGATCGACCCGCGCGCCATGTTGAAGCGGATGTGGCCGCCGCCGGCGCCGCGCTCCTTGGCGGCGATCAGCGGCAGGTTGACGGCGTCGGGGACGAAATTGGTCTGCAGCAGGAAGCCGATCTGCTCGCCCTTGGCGCTGTAATAGTCGGCCTCGCCGGAGAAGCGGTTGACGAAGTCATGGCGGTGATTGAAGACAAAATCGATGTCGTCGTAGAGGTTGATGACCGAGGGCGCATTGGTCACCGCGACATAGCGCACCGGTTCCTGGCCCGACCCGTTGAAATGCTGGTACCAGCAATTGAGCGGGATGGCGAAGATCGCGCCCGCCTTCCATTCGAAGGTGACGCGGGCGCCTGCATCGTTCCACACGGTGGTGGATCCGCGCCCCGACAGCACCAGGATCATCTCTTCGAACAGGTGGTGCTGGGGCTCGAGCTTCCGGCCCGGCGCGATCTCGCAGACGTAGCAGTCGTTGGAGGTGCGCGACGCCTCGTGGTTGATGAACACGCCCTTGCCGCTCTTGCGCGCCCACGGCTTCAATTCGGCGGTGCGCAGGTTCGGCACGTATTGTGCGCTGATGATGTCGAGCCCCTCGCCGCGCACGAAGCGCAGATAGGGCGAATCCTTTTCAGTCTTGAACTTGTCGGCCAGCTCCTGCGACACGATCGCGTCCTTGGCCACGGATGTCCTCCAGGCTGGTCGTTGCTTCGATCTGGTTTACCAGCGGCCGCAGGCTGGCGGCAATGCGTGCCGCCGGGCGCGCGCTGCGCATCGCACCAGCCGGCATGACGCTGCCCGCGACAGGGGAGGGGCACGCATCATGGTATCGAGCGCGGCCAGCTCGCCCACTTGACGCGCATACGCGACGAAGAACCGGGGCTCCACCCCTCGATATTCGGCACTTTCGACCCCCGGTCAGGCGCCCGTCTAAGGGCCGGAGATATTGCGACGCACCGATTCCGAGGGCTGGCGGAAGTGGCCTTCATCTTGCTGATTTCACGGCATTTTAGGGGCATGGCCCTCACGCGCCGATCAAAGAATTGTGCATTGCAGTAGAGGGGCTGGAAGGCCAATTGGGCGGGGCACGAAAGAACCATGGAGAAGAGACATGAAGACGACCGTGATGAAATTGGCGTTTGCCAAGTTTGCGATCGCATTGGCGCTTGCCGGCGGTGTCGCGCTCGGTGCCGTTGCCGTGTCGTTGACGGGGGCCACTGCTTCGTTCGCCCAGCAATGCATCCCGCATTACGACAGCTCCGGCGCGCAAACGGCACCGTACTGCTGAGCGATCCGCGATGCTTTGAGAACGGAAGAGTCCGGGCGACCGGACTCTTCCCTGTTGCCAGGGGGTAAAGCGGCACCGAAACGGCGAGTGGCGCGAAGGATCCGGGGCGGGTCGCTGTTGCCGAAGCGCATCGTGCGTTGTGGACGATCGCGGATTTCGCCGCGGCGCCATCCGGGCTACGCTCGCGGACAATGCCCGCCGCAGCGCAATCACGGACCCGTCCACTCTTCCGCCTGGCATGGGCCGTCGTGATTGCAATTCTGCTGGTGCTGCTGCTGCCCTATCTGCTCGTGCCGCTCTATCGCGTGGTCAATCCGGTCTCGACCCCGATGCTGTGGCGCTGGGCCACCGGCGCGCGCGTCGAGCACAGCTTCGTGCCGCTCGAGCGCATGGCGCCGGCGTTGCCGGTCACCGTCATTGCGTCGGAGGACGGACGCTTCTGCAGCCACCGCGGCATCGATTGGAGAGAAATCAGTGAGCGGCTGGAAGACGCCGACATCAGCGAGGCGAGGGGCGTCTCCACCATCACCCAGCAGACCGCCAAGAACCTGTTCCTGTGGCATGGGCGCAGCTTCGTGCGCAAAGGCCTGGAGTTCCCGCTGGCGCTGTGGATCGACCTGGTGCTGCCGAAACGGCGCGTGCTTGAAATCTATCTCAATATCGCGGAGTGGGGGCCGAATGGACAATACGGCGCCGAGGCCGGAAGCCGCTATGCGTTCAACAAATCGGCGCGCGCGCTGAACGCGCACGAGGCGGCGCTGCTCGCGGCGGTACTGCCGAACCCGCGGCGGCGCAGCGCCAAGCAGCCGGGACCGGCCGTGCGCCGGCTCGCGGGCATTTACGAAGCGCGCGGCGCGGCCCAGGCCGCCCTCGCGTATTGTGCCAAAACCGTCAGTGCATCAAGGCAGTAGCAGGCGGCGTGGGGCGCGGATGCGGCGCTGGCCTTTGACCGGCTGATCCTCTATAAGCCCGGTTTTCCAGGGCGCGCGGCGCCAACGCCAAGAGCAAGATCAGGAGCAGGACCATGGCCGTCCCGAAACGAAAAACATCGCCCTCGCGGCGCGGGATGCGCCGTTCCGCCGACGCCCTCGCGCGGCCGACCTATGTCGAGGACAAGGATTCCGGCGAACTGCGCCGGCCCCATCATATCGATCTCAAGACCGGCATGTACCGGGGTCGTCAGGTGCTCAAGTCGAAGAAAGAAGCCTGACCGCGCTTCTGGTTCATTGAGCGTCTGCCGCGGTCACACCGGCTGTGTGCCCGCGCCGTCACGCGCCGCGCTAAGGCGCGCGTGCACCTTTGCCCGTTCTTTTTCCGCTGCTAGACTTTGTGCCGGCCACGCCCCGCGCGAAGAAAGCCACCGCCATGTATCTGATCTCTTTTCCGCTCCTGCTGCTGCCATTTGCATTCTTCAACATCGTGATCTTTCTGCTCAACATACCGCTCAGCGATCCGGTCTTCACCATTCCGCTGATGTCGACCCCCGCCGTGCCGCCCGTGTTCGATCGCAGCATTGCGGTGACCACCGGCGACCTGATCGTCGCGATCGGCATGCTTCTGCTCTACGTCGAGGTGGTCAAAGCCGCGCGTCCGGGCGGAAAATCGATCATGGACCACCTGCTCTCATTTATCCTGTTCGTCGCCATGGCGGCCGAGCTTCTGCTGGTGCCGCGGGCAGCGAGCTCGACCTTGCTGCTCCTCTGCGTGATCAGCTTCGTCGATGTGCTCGCCGGCATCTCGATACGGCCGGCGCGAGAGGAGACCATCGTGCTTGAACACAGGGACCAGGCGCCCGCTTGAGGCCACTTGCGCCCACGGCGGCTGCCGGTGATGCGTCCGGGTTACCCGCCGGTCTCCGCGGTGAAGCCCGCCGCTTCGATGCCGGCAATCGCCGCCAGTTCATCATTGTCGGAGGTATCGCCGGACACGCCCACCGCCCCGACAAGGGCGCCGTCCTTGTCGCGCATCAGCACGCCGCCCGGTACCGGCACCAGCGCGCCGGCGGACATCTCGATGAGCGCCGCCGCCATGTGCGGCCGCTCGACCCCGATCTGGTGCAGCCGCCGCGAACCGGTGCCGAACGCGACCGCGCCAAAGGCCTTGCCGGACGCGATCTTGGATCGCAGGATCGGGTTGCCATCCTCCTCGGCATAAGCGCGCAACGCGCCGCGGTTGTCGACGACCGCCACGCCGAGCGGCTTGAACTTCTTTTCGCGGGCGACCGCGAGCGTTTTGTCCAGGATGGTACGGGCTTGGGCAAGCGTCAGTGTCATCGCGTCTCTCCTTGCTGGCGACAGTGCCGATCACGAATAGCGTAACAGCTGCGACAACAGCCATGAGCCGCGATTTCCAGCTGCCGGGCCGCTCGCCGGTCATTGCCTGCGAGGGCATGACCGCCACCTCGCATCCTCTGGCGAGCCGCGTCGCCATCGAGACCTTGCGGGCCGGCGGCAATGCCGCCGATGCCGCCGTCGCCGCGGCGGCGCTGCTGTGCGTGGTCGAGCCGCACATGACCGGCATCGGCGGCGATTGCTTCGCCATGATCCACGCGCCGGGAAAGCCGGTCTGGGGGTACAACGGCTCCGGGCGTGCCGGCGCGCGCGCGTCGCTCGACGCACTCCTGGCGCAGGGCACCCGCACGATCGCCTTGGACTCGATCCATGCCGTGACGGTGCCGGGCGCGGTCGATGCGTGGGCTGCTATTCTCGAGGCGCACGGCCGCTTTTCCCTCGAGCGCGCGCTCGCGCCCGCGATCCACTATGCCGAAAGCGGATTTCCGGTCGCATCGCGCATCGCCTGGGATTGGGCGCAGGCCGTCGGCAAGCTCCGCTCCGATGCCGGCGCCACGCGCCACCTGCTGTTCGACGGCCACGCCCCGGCGGAAGGCGATGTGGTCAGATTACCGGCGCTGGCGCAGTCGCTCGCGGCGATCGCGGCGAACGGATCGCGCGTCTTCTACGAGGGGCCCATTGCCCAGGACATGGCGGCGACCGTGGCGGCGCGGGGCTCTTACCTGACCGAGGAGGATTTCGCCCGCCATCGCGGCGAAGTGGTTGCACCCATCGCCACCAACTATCGCGGGCTCGACGTGCTGGAATTGCCGCCCAATAGCCAGGGTCTGACGGCACTGGTGCTGCTCAACATCCTCGAGCGCTTCGATCTCGCGGCGTTGGACCCGCTCGGCACCGACCGCTTCCATGTCGCGCTCGAGGCGGCGCGGCTCGCCTATGCCGTGCGCGATGCCCATATCGCCGATCCCGCCGCCATGCGAATTTCGCCGCTGGACCTGCTCGATAAGAATTTTTCAGCGAAGCTTGCCGGCCGCATCGACCGTGGGCAGCGTGTGCCGCTTCCCCGCGCCCCGTCCCCGGGCGACGACACCGTTTATCTCACGGTCGTCGATCGCGACCGCATGGCGGTCTCGCTCATCAACACGCTTTACTCCACGTTCGGCGTCGGCGTCTGCACAGAGAAAACCGGCATCATGCTCACCAACCGCGGCGCTTGTTTCGTGGTCGATCCCGGCCATCCCAACGCGTTCGGCCCGGGCAAGCGGCCGATGCACACGATCATCCCGGCGCTCGCCTTTCGCGCCGGCCGGTGCGAGCTGTCGTTCGGGGTCATGGGCGCGCACTACCAGCCCATGGGCCACGGACAATTCATCACCAACATGGTCGACTACGGGATGGATGTGCAGGCGGCGATCGACGCACCGCGCGCGTTCTTCGTAGGGGAAAGCAGTGTCGTGGAGCGGGGGCTGCCGGACGCGACGGTCGAGGGCCTGCGGGCACGTCACCACGATGTGGTGCGGGCCCCATCGCCGTGGGGCGGCGCCCAGGCGATCGGCATCGACTGGGAGCGTGGCGTGCTGATCGGCGGCTCGGATCCGCGCAAGGACGGCTGCGCGCTCGGATACTGAAGCAGATTGCTAGGACGCCTTGTCCTTGTCCTTGTCGCTCAGGCGCTCGAGACGCTTCTGCATCTCTTCCATCTGGCGCTTGAGATCGTGGATCTCGTCGCCGCTGCCGCCCGGTTGCGGCGTGGTTCGGTCGGTCTCCGCGCCTGCCATTCCTTCACGCCGTGCGAACGGCGTGAACATGGCAAACGCGCGCTCGAACATTTCCATGTTCCGGCGCACCTGGTCCTCGAGCGCGCCGAACGGGCTGCCGCCGAAGGCCTGCGCCATCTGATTTCGAAACTTTTCCTGCTCGCGGGTGAGCGAGTCGATGGAGACTTCGAGATAGCGCGGCACCAGCATCTGCATGCTGTCGCCATAGAAGCGGATGAGCTGGCGCAGGAAGGCGATGGGGAGGAGACTCTGCCCCTCCTTGTTCTCCTGCTCGAAGATGATCTGGGCCAGAACCTGGCGGGTGATGTCCTCGCTGGTCTTGGCATCGTGGACCAGGAAGTCCTCGCCCGCCTTCACCATGGACGCGAGGTCTTCGAGCGTGACATAGGTGCTGGTGCCGGTGTTGTAGAGCCGCCGGTTGGCATATTTCTTGATGGTGATCGGTTGGTCGGACTTAGCCATGGCGTGCACGCTCGACGATGATCTGTTTGAGTACGGTACGGGTAATGTCATCGCCAGTATTGGCGTCGTAGACCACGAAGTCCTCCTCGTCCTCCACCAGGGCGCCGAGGTCCTTGATCGTCACGTAACTGCCCGCAGCCGGGTTATAGAGCCGTCGATTGGCATATCGCTTGATGACAACCGGTTCCGCGGACATGATGATCTCGGTGCGCGCCTGTCCCGTTCACAGCATAGCCTGTTTTTTTTGAGCACGGCCACCGTTTTATCGGCAGCCGGCTGCCGGCAGGATCGCTTGGTGGACCTTTCCTCGCACACAATTGATGCAGGACAGCCCGGCGATGCTTCCAATTGACAGGCCCCCACCCACATTCCAAGGATGCGGCCACGGGCGACCGACCACCTCCGCGTCACGCGGGCGTTGCCAGGAGCCGATAGTGAGCCGGCAGGCGAGCGACCGTCGCCGCCTAGTGGGTCGATATGAAAGGGAGTTATGAGATGAAGGACGATATTGTCATCGTCAGTGCGGCGCGCACGCCCGTCGGTGCCTTCAACGGGGCGTTTGCGGCGCTGCCCGCCCACGAATTGGGGAAGGTGGCCATCCAGGAGACCCTCAAGCGCGCCGGTGTCGAAGGCGCGCAGGTGTCCGAGGTCATTTTGGGCCAGATCCTCACCGCAGGTCAGGGCCAGAACCCGGCCCGCCAGGCTTCGATCGCCGCCGGCATCCCGGTCGAGAGCCCGGCCTGGGGCGTCAACCAGCTCTGCGGTTCCGGCCTGCGCGCGGTGGCGCTCGGCTACCAGGCCATTCTCAACGGCGATTCCGAGATCGTGGTCGCCGGCGGCCAGGAATCCATGAGCCAGGCGCCGCACTGCGCGCATCTGCGCAGCGGTGTGAAGATGGGCAATTTCGAGATGGTCGACACCATGATCAAGGACGGCCTCTGGGACGCCTTCAACGGCTATCACATGGGCAACACCGCCGAGAACGTCGCGCGCCAGTGGCAGATCACCCGCGCGCAGCAGGACGAGTTCGCGGTCGGGTCGCAAAACAAGGCCGAGGCGGCGCAGAAGGCGGGAAAATTCAAGGACGAGATCGCCCCGGTGACGGTGAAGTCCCGCAAGGGCGATGTAGTGGTCGACGCGGATGAATATCCCAAACATGGAACCACGCTCGATGGGATCGGCAAACTGCGGCCGGCTTTCAGCAAGGACGGCACCGTCACGGCCGCCAACGCGTCCGGCATCAACGATGGCGCCGCCGCGGTCGTATTGATGACCGCGAGCGAGGCGGCCAAGCGCGGCAAGACTCCGCTCGCGCGGATCGTGTCCTGGGCGCATGCGGGCGTCGATCCCGCGATCATGGGCACCGGGCCGATCCCGGCTTCGCGCGCAGCGCTCAAGAAGGCGGGCTGGAACATCGGCGATCTCGATCTGATCGAGGCCAACGAGGCCTTCGCCGCGCAAGCGTGCGCCGTCAACAAGGACCTCGGCTGGGATCCGGCGAAGGTCAACGTCAACGGCGGGGCGATCGCGATCGGTCATCCGATCGGCGCCTCCGGCGGACGCGTGCTGGTGACGCTGCTCTACGAGATGCAGAAGCGCAATGCCAAGAAGGGCCTCGCCACGCTCTGCATCGGCGGCGGCATGGGCATTGCGATGTGCGTCGAGCGCTAGCAGGAGGACAGACGACCGGGAATAAACGGCGGGGTACGGAGTCGGGGGACGGGCGAATTCGCAACCTGTCCTCCGGCGGTTGGCCTTCGTCGTCGGACGCGGGATAATAGAAAATCGCAGGGAGGAATGGATATGTCACGCGTTGCGGTGGTGACGGGCGGAACGCGCGGAATCGGTGAAGCGATATCGAAAGCGCTGGTGACCGCAGGTTACAAAGTCGCCGCCAACTACGGCGGCAACGACGAGGCGGCACAGAAATTCAAGGCCGCGACGGGTGTCGCGGTCTACAAATGGGACGTCTCGTCCTACGAGTCCTGTGCCGCCGGCCTCAAGCAGGTCGAAGCCGATCTTGGTCCGGTCGAGGTGCTGGTCAACAATGCCGGCATCACCCGCGACACCATGTTCCACCGTATGACGCCCGAGCAGTGGGGCGCGGTGATCAACACCAACTTGAATTCGCTGTTCAACATGTGCCGCCCGGTCATCGAGGGCATGCGCAGCCGCAAGTTCGGCCGCATCATCAACATCTCCTCCATCAACGGCCAGAAGGGGCAGATGGGGCAGGCCAACTACTCGGCCGCCAAGGCGGGCGAGCTCGGCTTCACCAAGGCGCTGGCGCAGGAAAGCGCCAAGAGCGGCATTACCGTCAACGCCATCTGTCCCGGCTATATCGCCACCGAAATGGTCAAGGCGGTGCCCAAAGAGGTGCTGGAGAAAAACATCCTGCCGCACATCCCGCTCGGCCGGCTGGGGGAACCCGAGGAGATTGCGCGTTGCGTGCTCTTCCTCGCCTCCGACGATGCCGGTTTCATCACCGGCTCGACGCTGACCGCGAACGGCGGCCAGTACCTCGTTTGAGCGGTGACGCGAATCAAGGCCGCTAGAGCGTCGCGCCGGGCGGCGCCCAGCCCTTCGGCGCAAGCTCGAAGCCCTTGAAGTCGAAGCCCGGCGCCACAATGCAGCCGAGCAGCGTCCATTCTCCGAGACTTTGTGCCGCCTGCCAGGCGTGAGCCGGCACGATCGCCTGCGGGCGTTCGCCCGCTGCAAGGTCGGGCCCGAGCGTTACGCGCTCGACGGCGCCGTTCATGTCGGTCGCGATCTCGAGCCTGAGCGGCGCTCCGGCGTGATAGTGCCAGGCCTCGACCGCATCGACCCTGTGCCAGTGCGAGCGCTCGCCGCGTGCGAGCAGGTAATAGATCGCGGTGGATGCCGCGCGTGCGCCGTCCACTATTCGTGTGTCGCGGAACGTCTCGCGAAAATGCCCGCCCTCGGGGTGCGGCTTGAGGTCGAGGAGGCGGATGATATCGGCGGCGGATGGCACAATGCTAGCGAGAGCCGCGCGCAGGTTCAGCGCCGCTCAGCGATTCCATGAACGCGACGAGATCGAGCCGCTCCTGCTCGCTCAGTTGGAGCGGCAGCAGCAGGGGGGAGCGGCTGGGACGCTCGATGCCACCCTTCTCATAGTGCCTCACCGCTTCGTACAGAGTCGGCGACGATGCGTTGTGCATGTAGGGCGGCCGCAGCGCGATCGATCGAAGCGTCGGCGTCTTGAAGGCAAACTGCATCGAGGCGTCGTCCTTGAGCTCGATCCCGCGACCGCGATCGGTGTCGGTTGTACCGATATCGTGGAATCGGTCGTCGGTGAATCTCCAGCCGGTGTGGCACACAAAGCAAGCAGCCTTGGTGTTGAACAGGACAAAGCCACGCTGAGCGCTTTCCGAGATCGCTTTTTCGTCGCCGTCAACCCAGCGATCGAAAGCGGCGGGCGGAGGCTCCAACGTCCGTTCGAAAGCGGCAAGCGCGCGCGCGATGGAATCCAGGTCGACGGGCCTGCCCGGCAACGCGGCTTGGAATTTTGCGACGTAAGCGGGGTTCGAGCGCAGCCGTTCCTCGATGATTTCGACCTTTACCGGCGTTGCGGTGTCCCGCATTGACATGGAGCCAGTGGCAATTGACGACTTCGCCTGCGCTTCCAGGCTGGGATTGCGCCCATCCCACCCGAAGGGCCCTTTGCCGGCATAGCCCAATCCGATCAGCGCCTGCGACTTGCGCGACGTCAGCTTGCCTGAATCATTGAGGCTGCGAGCGTCGGTGACTGCCCAGCCGAGCTCGGCGAAATGGCAGCTGGCGCACGCCGTCTTTCCGGAGGCCGAAATCTGCGGATCGAAGAAGAGCTCGCGGCCGAGGTCGACCAGCGGCTGATTTTCAATGGGAGATACCGGCGGGCGCCGGTATTCCGATTTCATGCGAGCGATGTCTGATTGCGCGGCGGCCGGCGTGGGAAACCCAGTCAACAGCAGCGTGCCCAATAGCGGGGCGGCTAGCACTGCGATGATCCGTGCCTGGCTTCCCATCACCAACCTCTCCGACCGCTAGCTGGTTCTCGAGCCCTTCCCGTATGGCAAAAAGGGCAACGAGATGCCACGGAACCTAGTCTTCGCTCATGACCGCATCGAATTGTAGCCGGCGAATGTCTCGTCCGCCATTCCGAACCCGCGTTACCCTCTGTTCTTGCGCTCGCGGATTTCGGCAAAGACCTTCCACGCCGGACTATCGGCAAGCCCGAGCGCTTTCGCCACCTCCGGCACGTCCGCGCGCAGGAACGGGTTCGCTGCCTTTTCCTCGCCGATGGTTGAGGGAATGGTCGGCTTGTGCGCGGCCAGGAGTTTGTCGACCTCGGCCTCGCGCGCATTGAGCGCCGCGTTGCCGGGTTCGATCGTTTTGGCAAAGCGAATGTTGGCCTTGGTATATTCGTGGCCGCAATAGATGCGGGTGTCTTCGGGCAGGGCGCGCAGCTTCAGCAGCGACTGCCACATCATTTCAGGCGTGCCCTCGATGACCCGTCCGCAGCCGATCGAGAACAGGGTGTCGCCGACGAAGGCAACCTTGTCGGCCGGGAAGAAATAGCTGATATGGCCGGCGGTGTGTCCCGGCGTTTCGAACACGCGTGCTTCGAGCGAGCCGACCTTGACCTTGTCGTTCTCGCGTACCGTCGCATCGACCAAGGGGATGCGCGCGGCCTCGCCATGGGGCGCGACGACGCGGCACGAATACTTCTGCTTGAGTTCCGCGATCCCGCCGGTGTGGTCGGCATGATGATGGGTCACGAGAATATCGCTGAGGCGCCAGCCGGTCGCTTTCAGTGCCGCCTCGACCGCCGCAGCCTCGGGCGCATCGATCGCCGCGGTCGCGCCGCTTTCGGAATCGTGCAGGAGCACGCCGAAATTGTCCTGGAGGCAGGGGAAGAGATGGATTTGCGCCGCCATGTCGATCGCTCTCCGGATGCGTGAGCCCAGTGGCTTAGTTAGGCACCCCCGTACGCTGCCTGCAAGATCGTGGCCATGGATTCCAGGGCTGCACCCGGCTCGGCCAGCCGGCCGCAGGCGCTTCGATGCCGGTTCCGGTTAGGCCGACCCGGTTCGAACCGAACAACCGATCCGTGCTACCATTCCTGCCATGTCCATCGACGTCGTCGATCTGCGCAACTTCTACGCCCAGCGCCTTGGCGTCGTAGCCCGCCGTTTCGTCGGCCGCGGCATCCGCAAGCGCTTTGCGGATACGCGCGGCATGAGCGTCCTCGGGGTGGGTTATTCGACGCCATATCTCGGCCTGTTTCGCGAGGAGGCCGAGCGCTGCCTCGCCTTCATGCCGGCGGCGCAGGGGGTGGTGAAATGGCCCTCCAACCGGCCAGGTCTCGCCGCTCTCGTGGACGAGCTCGAACTGCCGCTCACCGATTCCGCCGTCGATCGGATCCTGCTCGTACACGCGCTCGAAATGGCGCACGACCCGGCGGCCTTGCTGCGTGAGGTCTGGCGGGTCCTGGCGGCCGGCGGCCGCCTGCTCATCGTCGTGCCGAACCGGCGCGGGGTCTGGGCGCGTCTGGATACGACCCCGTTTGGCCACGGCCGGCCCTATTCGCGCTCGCAGATCACGCACCTCCTGCGCGAGGCCTGGTTCACGCCGACAGGATGGGGTGAGGCACTCCACGTGCCGCCGGTCGCACGCGGATGGTTCCTGCGCTCGGCGGTGGCCTGGGAGCGGGCGGGATCGGCCGTCGCTACCCCGTTCGCCGGCGTCCACATCGTGGAAGCGACGAAGCAGGTCTATCGCGGGGTTCCGGCGCGGCGCGAACGGGTGCGTTTGGTGCCTGCACTGGAGCCCGCGCTTGCGCCCTGAGAACGGATGGATCGGTGGCGCGATAGCCTGAGCGAAGCAATGCGGGCCAGCGACCCGCCGGGGTCACTTCGCTCCACAGCCGATGAGTGCGATCACTCGCGCGCGGTCGGCTCGTCTCCGCCGTCACCGCCGCCCTGAACGTCGGGGCGGGGGCCGCGGTGCCGCCGCCGCCGGCGGTGCAGCGGGAAACGATCGGGCTGGTTGTCATGGCCGTTCGGCCCCGGCTGCTGGCCTTGATGAGGCTGCTGCTGCGGCTGTTGTCCACCGGTGATGAAGGACGGTAGCCGCTCGACATCGCCTTCGGCGGCTACATTGCCTTGCTGCGGACGTTGAGGCTGGTGCGGCGGTTGCTGCGGAAAGGGTTGTGCATCGCGCGGAATATAGGGCTGCGGCTCGCGCGTACCGTACGGGGAATCGCCTGGACCGCCCATGGATTGCCCGTCGTCGTCGCCGTCGTCGAAACCGTCGTCGCGCGCGCCTTGCGGCTCGTTCTCGCCACGGGCGAAATGCGGGTTGTTCTGGCGGAACTGCTCCTGCGCCACCGCGATCACGCGGTAATAGTGCTCGGCATGCTGGTAGTAATTTTCCGCGGCGATCGGATCACCCGAGGTCTGCGCGTCGCGCGCGAGCTGAATGTATTTTTCCGCGATGTGCGACGGATTTCCGCGAATTTTCACATCGGGCCCGTTCAATTCGTAGACGCGCACCATCGGATTGTGATTCTTGCGATGGTTGTTGTTGCGTCCGCGCATGCGCTTGTTCTGACCGTTTCTCATGACTCGCCTGTTGCCAACCCCTTCATTGTGGCGGCGTGCTGCCGCCGTGCTTCACCAAAACAATTCGACACTCTGTCGCACCAGCAACACGCCAGCATCTGCGTTCCGGCCCGTTCAAGCAGGAGCAAAATACGGCGCCTTGGCCGCGATGTCAGATTCCGTGTCGCGAAGCAGCAACCCCTTGACCGCGGCATACCGCGGTGTTGCCCACCTCTTCCTCACGGGCATGTCCGCCTTGCCCGCGGATCAGCGCCGAACCGATGAAGCATCTCGTCCCGATTGGGCGAACTATCTGCCGGCTCATCCGGCGTCCTTCGTTCGCTTCGTCCGCACCGTCGGCTCTCCGCAGTCCTGCTCCGGGGCTCGCTATCGGCGCTCAGTAATCTCGGGTCAATTCCTGGCCAAAACCTAGTCGGTCTTGATCCACAATCCAAGCGCTTTTTTTCGCACCAGGAATGTGGAGGAGTCATGGCAATGCCCGCAAAACGAGAGCTCGGGCGATACCTGCAAGATCGTGCCGTGGCGCCCGTGGCGCAAGCCCTGTGGGGGCAAAAATCGCTGTCACGGCGCTGAGTTGGTCCCGGCCGAGTTCCATCGCCAGAACGCCATTCGGCGCGAGCAGGCGGGGGGCATGAGCGGCAACTTCACGATACCCGTCGAGCCCGTCCGGCCCGCCATCGAGCGCGCGCGGCGGATCGTAGTCGCGCACCTCGGGCTGCAAGCCGGCAATCTCCCCGCGCGCGACGTAGGGCGGATTGGAGACAACAACGTCGATCGGCCCCTGAAGCGCTGCCGCATAATCGCAGGCCACGAATGATGTACGGGTAGCAAGGCCGAGCGCGGCGGCATTGTCGCGCGCGCAGCCGAGCGCGGTGACGCTGATATCCGTGCCGATCCCGAAGGCGTTCGGCAGCTCCGAGAGCAGTGCCAGCAGCAGCGCGCCCGAGCCGGTGCCGAGATCGACGATGCGCAGCACGCGCGAGCTCCGATGTTCGCCGTCCAGAGCAGCCAACGTCGCCTCGACCACGGTCTCCGTTTCCGGCCGCGGCAGGAGCGTGTCGGCATTGAGCTTGAAGGGCAGCCCCCAAAATTCCTTGCAGCCGAGAATGCGCGCGATCGGCTCATGCGCGAGCCGGCGCGCCGCCAGCGCAGCGATCGCATCTGCCTCTTTCTGAGCGAGCACACGGGCGGACTGCGCCACCAGTGCAGTGTGTTCGAGCTTGAGCGCATGGCCGACGATAATGCGCGCATCGAGCTCGGGCGCATCGATACTTTGCTCACGGAACTCACGCGCGAGACGCCGGCGCGCCGCCTCGACGGAAAGCCCTGCAAATGTTTCGGGCTCGGTGAACATCGTCGCGGCCGCCCTCACGCTGGGGTCCTCGCGCAGTCCTACGTCCCCTCCGCTGCCAGCAGTTCCGCCTGGTGCTCGGTCATCAGCGCCTCGATGATCTCGCCCAGCGCCTCGCCCTCGATCACCTGCGGCAGCTTGTACAGCGTGAGGTCAATGCGGTGATCGCTCACGCGCCCCTGGGGGAAATTATAGGTACGGATGCGCTCGGAACGGTCGCCTGAGCCAACCTGGCCGCGCCGTTCGGCAGCGCGCGCCGCATCCTGCCGCTGACGCTCGTAGTCGTACAGCCGGGCGCGCAGGATTGCCATCGCCTTGGCGCGATTCCTGTGCTGCGAACGGTCCTCCTGCATCATGACGACGATGCCGGTGGGGATATGGGTCATGCGCACGGCCGACTCGGTCTTGTTGACGTGCTGGCCGCCGGCACCGCCCGATCGCAAGGTATCGATCTTGAGATCGTCGTCGGCGATATCGATATCGACTTCGGCTGCCTCCGGCAGCACGGCGACGGTGGCAGTGGAGGTGTGGATGCGGCCGGAGCCTTCGGTGTCCGGCACGCGTTGCACGCGATGGACGCCCGATTCGAACTTGAGCTTGGCGAACGCGCCGCGGCCGCGGATTTCCGCGATGATCTCCTTGTAACCGCCCATCGTGCCTTCGCTGGCGGAGATCACCTCGACCTTCCAACCCTGCTTGGCCGCGTAGCGTTCGTACATGCGGAACAGGTTGCCGGCGAACAGCGAGGCCTCGTCGCCGCCGGTCCCGGCCCGTATTTCGAGAATCACATTGCGCTCGTCCATTGCGTCTTTCGGAAGCAGGGCGAGCTTGATCTCCTGCTCCAGCGCGGCGCGCCGTTGCTCGAGCTGAGGCTTCTCGGCCGCGGCCATCGTGCGCATTTCCGCGTCGGTGGAGGAGTCCGCGATGAGGGCCTCGAGATCCTCGATCTCGGAGACCACGTTGCGATAGTTCCGCACCGTCTCGACCACGGGACCGAGCTCGGCGAACTCGCGCGAGAGCTTGACATAGGTCTCGGGCGTCACCTGGGTCGCCAGCTCGCTTTCGATCGCCCTGTGGCGGGCGAGCAGCGCATCGAGCTTTTGCTCAGGAAGCATCGTCACCTCGACTCAGCGCACCGAGGTCATGGACGCCGTGGCCCTGGGTCCCGGCGCCATCCGGTTTGCAAGGGTTACGCATCAAAGCTGCAGCCCTTCCTCGGCTGCAAATGCCTTGAGGCGTTCGCGGATCGGCATGCTGCCGGCCGGACTGTCGATCAGGGGCTGGATCAGGGCCGCGGCCTTGCGGGCATTGAGATCGAGCAACATGGCCTTGACCGGCCCCACGGCGGACGGAGAGAGCGAGAGCGAGCGATAGCCGATCGCGACCAGCGCCAGCGCTCCGATCGGCGTCGAGGCGAGTTCCCCGCACAGCGTCACCGGCTTGGCATGGGTTCGGCCATGGTCCGCGATTGCCTTGAGTGCCCGCAAAACCGGCGCCGAGATCGCATCGAAGCGGTCGGCGACGCGCGAATTGCCGCGGTCGGCGGCGTAAAAAAACTGCACGAGATCGTTGGAGCCGACCGAGAGAAAATCCACGCGAGCGAGCAGTTCGTCGAGCTGGTAGAGCAGCGACGGCACCTCCAGCATTGTGCCGACTTCGACCCGCTCCGGCAGTTTATGGCTGTGCCGGCGCAGGTGGGTGAGTTCGCGCTCCACCAACGACTTGGCCTCGTCGAATTCCTCGACGGTCGCGACCATCGGGAACATGACTTTCAGTTCGCGCCCGCCGGCGGCCCGCAGCAGCGCGCGGATCTGGCTGCGCAGCAGGCCCGGCCGGTCGAGCCCGAGCCTGATGGCGCGCCAACCCAGCGCCGGATTTTCCTCCTCGACGTTGCGCATATAGGGCAGCACCTTGTCGCCGCCGATGTCGAGCGTGCGGAATGTCACCGGCCGGTCGCCGGCGGCGTCGAGGACAGCGCGATAGAGCGAAAACTGCTCGGCGGTGCGAGGAAGCGTCGCTGCCACCATGAACTGCAATTCGGTGCGAAACAGCCCGATCCCGGCCGCGCCGGTTTCCTCGATGTGCGGCAGGTCGACGGCCAGGCCGGCATTGATCATGAGCGCGATCTTCTGGCCGTCCTTGGTCACGCACGGCTTATCTCGCAAAGCGAGGTATTGCAGCTGCCGGCGGGCGCGCAACCGCACTCGCTCGATATACGCCGCTTCCATGTCGGGCGAGGGCCGCACATGGACGTCGCCGGTCGAGCCGTCGACGATGATGGCATCGCCGGGGTCGGCGACGCCGGTGGCATTGGCGATTTCGCCCACGGCCGGGATGCCGAGCGCCCGGGCGACGATCGCCACATGCGAATTTGGGCCGCCTTCCTCGAGCACGAGTCCGCGCAGGCGCTTGCGGTCGTAATCGAGCAGCGCCGCCGGTCCCATGGAGCGGGCGACGAGGATGGCGTTTTCCGGCAGGCGGTCGCGCGCCGGCGCGTAGTCCTGGCCAAGCAACTGGTGCATCAGCCGGTTGGCGAGTTCGTCGAGGTCATGCAGGCGCTCGCGCAGATAGGGGTCGGTCGCCCGCAGCATGCGCGCGCGGGTGTCCGACTGAACGCGCTCGACCGCGGCCTCGGCAGTGAGCCCGGTTGCGACGGCTTCTTCCAGCCGGTGCACCCAGCCGCGATCGTAGGCGAACATACGATAGGCTTCGAGCACGTCGCGGTGCTCGCCGCCGTCGGCGACCTCGCCCCGCTCGAGCAGTACGTCGAGATCCGATCGCATGGTCTCGACCGCCGCCTCCAGCCGCTTCAACTCCTTCGGCACGTCGTCGGCGATGAAATTGGTGATGACCACGCGTGGCTCGTGCAGGACCACGTGACCGAGCGCGATGCCGTCGTTGAGCGCCATGCCGGTGAGCTGCAGCGGTCGGCGGGCGGCAGGCTCGGCACCGGGCTTGGCGATCGCGGACAATTCGCCCGAGGCGATCATCTCGGCGAGCACCATCGCGGTGGTCTGCAGCGCCTCCTCTTCCTCCTCGGTGTAGGTGCGACGCGCCCGGTTCTGCACCACCAGCACGCCCAGCGTGTTGCCGGCGCGCAGGACCGGAACGCCGAGGAAGGAGTGGTAAATCTCTTCGCCGGTCTCCTCGCGATACGAGAAGGCCGGATGGTTCTGGGCTTCCGACAGGTTGATCGGGTTGGCCTCGCTCGCGACCAGGCCGACCAGGCCTTCGTCCGAGCGCAGCACGGTCTGGTGCACCGCCTCCTTGTTAAGGCCTTCGGTGGCGTACAGCTCGAGCGTGCTGTCCACGCGCAGCACGTACACCGAGCAGACCTCCGCCACCATATTGGCGGCGATCAGCACCACGATCTTGTCCAGGCGCTCCTGCGCGCTGACCTGCTCCGCCATCACCTCGCGAAGCCGGCGCAACAGCACGCGCGGACCGCCGAGCGCGCCACGCATGACGTGATCCCTCGGGCAAGCCCATCCGGCCGGGGCAGCCCACCCGCGGCTCGACGAAAGTCAGGAAATGGTACCCGCCGGGCCCCGGGCGCCCACAGCGGCTACAATCCATCACGCCGTATAGCGAATGCAGCGTGGCCCGGGCAAGCCAAAGCGTCCAGTCCGCCCTCTTACCAAGCATAACTCGCCGAAATGCGACCGCTGGCCGCGCGGAATTCGTCGCTGTCGACCAGTGCGGCATAAACATCGCGCAGGCGCGGGGCCGCGGGCAGCCTCAGGTTCTCCCGCGACACCACTGCATTTGGCCCGAACAGCCGCTCGATGGCCTGTTCCACGTCGTTGGCGCCGGCGGGTCGTTCGAGCGCGGAGCGGGGGATATCGCCGGTGAGGAACTGGATGAGGAGGTCGCGCTCAAGCAGCGGCAGGCGCGTCATGGCGCTGCCGGCCAAGAGGCTTGCCAGTCGATGATCGGGATGCGCCTCGTCGGCCAGCGCGGGCTTGACGTTCCGGAATTGGAAGGCCTGGTCGAAGGCGGCCGGGGCGGTTTCGAAACAGCGCGCGAGCTCATCGGCCTCTTCCGCAACGTAATAGCGGTTGAGGGTGTCGAACCAGACGTAACGATAGCCGTGCTTTGCGAGAAACGGCTCCCACTCCGCCCACGCCGGCGCCAGCGTGTAAGGAGCGAGCGCCTCGACCACCACCACCTTCGGCCGGTAGTTTTGCCAATCGCCGTTAAGCAGCACGTCCCGTTCGGCCCCTTCAACGTCGACCTTGAGAAAGTCGAATGTGGGCGGTGCGTGCTGCACGCACAGCTCCTTGAGCGTCGTCACCGGGACGACAATGGCGTTCGAAGCCTTTCCAAATTGACTTTCCGCCGCGCGGGCATGGTCTTCGATCATGGTCGAGAGGCCGTGGAAGTCGTTCACCACATAGAAGGTGGCTTCGCCCGCGGCTGCGCCGACCAGAGTCTCGAGATGACGATCGCGTGGCCGGACTGCCCTGGTCAGACGCGCGAGCCAGGGGTTCGGTTCTACCGTGACGCCGTTCCATCCCTTGAGATAGAAGGCGAAGGACATGTTGTCGTAGACCGGGTGGCCGGAGCCGATGTCGATATAGAAGCCTTCGTCGCGGCCGTCGAAGCAGCGCATGAGGTAAAGGTCCTCGAACCGCTGGGCGTAGGAAATGATCTGAGCTGTGGACATGTCTTTTACAAAGCATCAGCCCGTAGGCGGGATTTTAACACCCGGTCAATTGGGCGTGGCGCCGTGCCCACGCTCACAAGTCGGGCCGAACGCGTGGATAAGGCCCGCATCGCAAACGCCGGGTGACCGCAGAAAGCCGGATTGTGCGCCTTGCCCAAGTGTGGCGCATTTGACGTTCCTATCAGTATTGGCCGCGAGTCCTTCATAGGAACGTCAAATGCAAAGCCACACTAGGATCATGACTTGCTAGTGTCCCTTTGTTTCCGACGTTCGTAAAAGCGGGTGCTGCGAAATGATACGAACGTCGGAAACGGGACACTAGCCTGCGTAAGCCGCCCCGCATCCGGAGCCCACGCATATCATTTGTCCAACTCGTACAGCGAGTGCAGCGTGCGCACCGCGAGTTCGGTGTAGTTGGCGTCGATGAGCAGCGAGAATTTGATCTCGGAAGTGGTGATGGCTCGGATGTTGATGCCTTTCTCCGCCAGAGCCTTGAACGCCTGGGCGGCCACGCCGGCGTGGCTGCGCATGCCGATCCCGATCACCGAGATCTTGGCGACGTCGGTTGCGCCGTCAACGCGGTCGTAGCCGACCTGGTTTTTGACCTTGACCAGGACGTCGGTCGCGCGATGGTAGTCGGATGCGGGAACGGTGAATGTCAGATCGGTGGTGGCGCCGTCGCCCGAGACGTTCTGCACAATCATGTCGACGTTGATATTGGCGTCCGCGAGCGGACCAAAGATCGCGGCCGCGATGCCGGGCTTGTCCTGCACGCGGCGGATCGAAATCTGTGCCTCGTCCTTTGAAAAGGCGATGCCGGTGACGACCTGCTGTTCCACGATCTCCTCCTCGCCGCAAATGAGCGTTCCGGGCGGCGTCCCGTGCGGATCGATGTCCTCGGGTTTCTCGAAGCTCGATCGCACGAAGATGCGCACATTGTGCACCATTCCGAGTTCGACGGAGCGCACCTGCATGACCTTGGCGCCGAGCGAGGCGAGTTCCAGCATCTCCTCGTAGGCAATCCGGTCGAGTCGCTGGGCGCGCGGCACGATGCGGGGGTCGCTGGTGTAGACCCCATCGACGTCGGTGTAGATGTCGCAGCGCTCCGCCCCGATGGCAGCCGCGATCGCGACCGCGGAGGTGTCCGATCCGCCGCGGCCGAGCGTGGTGATGCGGCCGGTCTCCTTGTGCACGCCTTGGAAACCGGCAAGCACCGCCACCTCGCGGCGGTCCTTGAAGCGCTTGATGAGCTCCTCACCATTCACGTCGAGGACGCGTGCCGCGGCATGGGCGCTGGAGGTCAGGATCGGCAATTGCCAGCCCTGCCAGGAGCGGGCGTTGATGCCCATTCCCTCCAGCACGAGCGCCAACAGGCCGGCGGTCACCTGCTCGCCCGACGACACCACCGCATCGTACTCGCGGGCGTCGTGCAGCGGGGCGGCCTCGCGGCACCAGCTCACCAACTGGTTGGTGGCCCCCGCCATGGCGGAGACGACCACTGCCACGTCGTGGCCGGCGTCGACCTCGCGTTTGACATGGCGGGCAACATTGCGGATGCGCTCGATATCGGCGACCGAAGTGCCGCCAAACTTCATTACAAGGCGGGCCATGGCGGGCTTGCGGGCTTCTCCGGCAGGATTGGGGGCGCGCGATCCGCTTTACGGCAAGCCCACGCGCGAAAACGCGGATATACATACCGGTGGGGCCGGGGGCCCGCAACCGCGCCTTGGGAGAGGTCGATGGCAAGCACTGTAAAGCCGAGGCGCGATTCGAGCGTCGACGAGGTCGAGGTCGCGCGCTTTTCGGCCCTGGCCAGCGAGTGGTGGGACCCGCGCGGCAAGATGGCCGTGTTGCATAAGTTCAATCCGGTGCGCCTCGGCTTCATCAAGGAGGCCGCGTGCAGGCATTTCGAGCGGGACGGCAAACGGCTCGATGCGCTGGCCGGCCTGCGCATGCTCGATATCGGTTGTGGCGGCGGCATTTTGAGCGAACCGCTGGCACGGCTCGGGGCCGGCGTCGTCGGCGCGGATCCGTCCCAGACCAATATCGCGGCGGCGAAGCTGCATGCAGGCGAAACCGGCCTCGCCGTGGACTACCGCGCGACCACCGCCGAAGCGCTCGCGGATGCGGGCGAGCGCTTCGACATCGTGCTCGCAATGGAAGTGGTCGAGCACGTCGCCGATCTGAGTTTGTTCGTCCGCCGCTGCGCGGAAATGGTAGCGCCCGGCGGCCTCATGATCACGGCGACCCTCAACCGCACGCTGAAGAGCTTTGCCCTGGCGATCGTCGGCGCCGAATATGTGCTGGGCTGGCTGCCGCGCGGCACTCATCAATGGGACAAGTTCGTGACCCCGAACGAGCTCCAGGCCGCGCTGGAGCGGCACGGGCTCGCCGTGCTGGATGAGACCGGCGTAATCTACAATCTCATCGCCGATCGCTGGCAGCTGTCGACCGACATGGATGTGAACTACATGGTCGTGGCGGAACGCGCTCGACGCTGAGGGCGTCTTTGGTTCGCTTCGTGAGGTCATTCCATGATCCTGGAACTCGTCTTGTTCAAGTCGCCACCCGGCATGGACCGCGCCGCCATACTGGAGGATGCCAAGCACACCATCCCCCGTTGGCGGGCGGATCCCGATCTCGTGCGCAAGCATTACCTTGTGAGCGATGATGGCTATGGCGGCGGCGCTTACATCTGGCCCTCGAAGGAGGCCGCGCAGCGGGGCCACGACGTGGCCTGGCGTGAAGGCGTGAAGAAACGCACCGGGTCCGAACCGGTCATCCGCTACTTCGACCTGCTCATGGTGGTGGACAACGAGGACGGCTCGGTCACCGAGTGGACCGAGAGCGGCGACGCCCGTCAGGTCCCATAGTGTAGACGTCCGCGCGAAGGTTACGGGATGTTCGATCCTTCGTGGCTCTGGGCGACCTTCACCATTGTCGCGGCCGCCGCGCAGACCGTGCGCAATGCCACGCAGCGCGGGCTGACCGCGAGGCTCGGCACCGTGGGCGCGACCCATGTGCGTTTCCTGTTCGGGTTCCCGTTCGCGCTCATCTTCCTCATCGCCGTCATGATCGCGCTGCGGCAATCGCCGCCGCTGCCGCCGCTGATGTTCTGGGCGTGGGTGATCGACGGTGCGCTCGCCCAGGTGGCCGCCACCGCGCTGATGCTCGCGGCCATGAACGACCGCTCGTTTGTGGTGGTCTATGCCTACATCAAGACCGAGCCGGTGCAGGTGGCGCTGTTTGGACTGGTTTTCCTGGGCGACGCGGTGACGCCCATCATGGCGGCGGCGATCCTGATCGCCACCACAGGCGTCGTCACCATGGCGCTCAAGCCGGGCACATCGGCGGACCTGAACTCGACGCTGCTCGGGCTTGGCGCCGGCGCAATGTTCGCGCTTTCCGCCGTCGGCTTTCGCGGCGCGATTCTGAGTCTGGGCCTTCCCAGCTATGTCATGGCCGCGACCTTTACGGTCGTCGTGGGGCTCATGCTGCAGTCGGTGCTGCTCTCGCTCTATCTTTGGCTGCGCAATCCCGATGTGCTCGTCTCGATCGTGCGGGCGTGGCGGCCGTCGCTGTTCGCGGGCTTCATGGGCGCGCTTGCCTCCCAGTTCTGGTTCCTTGCATTCGCGCTCGCCACGGCCGCCAGCGTGCGCACGCTGGCGCTGGTCGAAGTGCTGTTCGCGCAGGCGATCTCGCGTTTTGTGTTCAAGCAGCCGACGACGGCACGCGAAGCTGTCGGCGTCGTGCTGATCGTGATCGGGGTGGCACTGCTGCTGTGGGCGGGGTGAGCGGCGCCAATGTTGCTCCTACGTGTCGGGACGGGAACCGTACAATTGACGTGCGGGAGGAGATGCGCCGTCCAGTTCAAGGCCAAGCCGGGTGAAGCTTGCGGAGCGCGTCAATTTCGCTCGTCGGGCAACACCGGCAAAGGATGAAACTCGATGCCTTCCTCGTGCAGTTCCTTGGCCTGATCGGGCGAGGCTTCGCCGTAGATCGAGCGGTGCTCGGTCTCGCCGTAGTGCATCTTGCGCGCCTCTTCGGGAAATTTCTGTCCGACATAATCGGCATTCTTGGTCAGATGCTCGCGCAATTCCTTCAGCTTCTTGCGGAGCTCGCGCTCCTGCGGCGACACCATGGCGACCGGAGCAGCAGCCTCGGGCGCGGCCGCAGACGAGGGCGACGCCTCGGTCGACGGCAGTGGTGCGGGTGCTTCGCCGCGCTTTTTCGCTCCCAACACCCGCGGCGCCATGATCGTCTTCTCGATCTTGGTGGAGTTGCAAACCGGGCAGGTCACAAGCCTGCGCTTGACCTGCGTGTCGTAGGTCGCCGAGCTCTGGAACCAGCTCTCGAATGCGTGCCCCTTGTCGCACGTCAGGGCGTAACGGATCATGCCGGGCCTCGCACCGCGTGGAGGTGTGCCGGTTCTGCCATCGGCTCGATCACCTCGAAACGCCGTCCGTGCTGAAGCGAAGGAATTTTTGCTCGCGCTGCCGTGACTTCGGCGGGGTCGATCACCGCCAGTATCACGCCCGGCTCGGTGCCGCCCTCGGCCAGAATGCGGCCCCAGGGGTCGACCACGAGAGAATGACCGAAGGTTTCCCTGCCGTTTTCGTGCTTGCCGCCTTGCGCCGCCGCCAGGACGAACGCGCCATTCTCGATGGCGCGGGCGCGGTTGAGCACATGCCAATGGGCCTCGCCGGTCTGTCGCGTGAAGGCGGAAGGGATGGCGAGAAACGAGCTGCCGGCCTCCGCGAGCGCGCGGTAAAGCGCGGGGAAGCGCAGATCGTAGCAGACGGTCAGGCCGAGCCGCCCCCATGGCAGGTCGGCGGCGACGCCGATTTCGCCGGGACGGTAGTTGCGCGACTCGCGATAGCTCTCGCCACCACTGAGATCCACGTCGAACATGTGGATCTTGTCGTAGCGCGCGACGATCTCGCCCTTGCGGTCGATCAAGAACGAGCGGTTGGCCGCTTTTTCCGGCAACAGTTTGATGGCCAGCGACCCGATGTGAAGGAAGATACCGAGCTTGCGCGCAAGCTCGCGGAAGGCGGCGAGGCTCGCATCGCTCTCTTCCGGCGCCAGCGCTGCGAACAGCCGCTCGCGCTTGACCTCCAGGATGTTGGTCATCTCCGGTGTCAGCACGTAGTCGGCGCCGTCGTTCTTGGCCTGCTCGATCAGCTTCACCGCGGCGTCGAGATTGGCCGCCGGCGAAAGGCCCGAGCGCATCTGTACCAGACCGGCTGTGAAGGTGGCTGCCTTGCCCGTGCTCATGGTGCTGGTCCGTCGCCCGCGCCCGCGAGCGCATCGCCGCGGCCGAGCAGGGCATCGAGCTTGCCCGCCCGCTCGAGCGCATGGAGCTCGTCAGAGCCGCCCACATGGGTCGAGCCGATGAAAATCTGCGGCACGGTCATGCGTCCATTCGCGCGTACCACCATCTCACTTCGCCCTTTCGGATCGCCGCTGACGTCGATCTCGGCGAACTCGACCCCTTTGCGCGACAACAGCCGCTTGGCGGCGTGGCAATAGGGGCAATAGCGGGTGGTATAAATTTCGACTCGGATCATGTGAACCGTAGGACTTTACCGACCGTTTTATATGGGAGCGCGGCTCCCCGCCACAACCCGGGCGAATACCAGCACATCGACGGAGGCGGCCCCGCCCCGCAGCAGGGTCCGCGCGCAGCCGTCCACGGTCGCCCCCGACGTGAGCACGTCGTCGACCAGCACCAGTTTCCGCCCGGTAACCTCGGCTTTGCCGTCAGCGGGCACCCGGAAAGCCCCCTGGACGTTCTCCGCCCGTTCGGCCTTGCCGAGACCGACCTGGTGGGGCGTGGCCTTGATGCGCTTGAGCGCGCCGTGGACCACCATCCGGCCGCTCGCCTTGGCGATGATTTCTGCCAGCAGCGCCGATTGATTGAACCGTCGCATCCATTGCCGCCGCCAGTGCAGCGGCACCGGAACGATGGCGTCCGCGTCCGCGAGCAGTTCGCGCCCAGCATTCGCCATCCAGCGTCCCATGGTCGGGGCGAGGTCAAGCCGGTCGCCGTATTTCAAGGCGTGGACGAGCTTGCTTGAGATATCGTCGTAGCGCACGGCGGCCCGCGCTCGGTGATAGGCCGGGGGATCGGCGATCGCCTCCATGGACAACATGCCCGGTCCGCTGTCGAACGGGAACGGGGTGCCAAGCCGCTCGCAATAGGGCGGCGCGATGAAGCAGAGCTGGGACCAGCACGCCGGGCACAGACCCGCGCCGTCGACCGGCTCGCGACAGGTGGCGCAAAGCTGCGGCAATGCCACATCGAGGACGCGCGCAAGGCTGGCACGCAAGGCTGCCGCAACCCTTCCCCGACGCTCGGCCGGAATCCGGCTCGCTTCCATGTCCCCTTGCATGAGATCAAGCTACCGCCGCGACGCAAGGAGCTCAATGCGCGAAGCTCCGGAGAACAGACCCATCCGCACCAGACCGCGCACATGGTATTGAAGAAAATGGTCTCGCCCGCTCCCGTTGTTTTCGACCGCCAGCTCGTGCGCGCGCACAGGCGTCGCGCGGCGGAGTTGGGATCGTCGAATTTTCTGGTCGACCGCGTGGCAGAGGATCTGTCCGATCGCCTGGCTGCGGTGCTCCGCCGCTTCGAACGTGCGGTCGACCTCGCGACGCCCACCGATGCCGTCCGGCGCGTTCTCGCCGCCAGCGGAAAGGTCGGCACCATCATCGCCGCCAATGCCCGTCCCATGCCCGGCGCGCGCGGCTGCGCGCCGGCAGGAGATGCGCATCTGGTCGTTGCGGCCGATGAGGAAGCGCTGCCGTTTCGCGATGCCTCGCTCGATCTCGTGGTGTCGGTGCTCGCACTCCAATTCGTCAACGATCTGCCCGGTACGCTCATCCAGATTCGCCGCGCACTCAAACCCGACGGCCTGCTGCTCGCGGCGCTCGCTGGCGGCGATACGTTGATCGAATTGCGTCAGGCCTTCGCCGCCGCCGAGGCGGAGGTTGAGGACGGCGTTTCGCCGCGCGTTGCGCCGTTCTCGGACGTGCGCGACATGGGTGCGCTGCTGCAGCGGGCGGGCTTCGCGCTGCCGGTGGCCGACGTCGACCGGATCACCGCACGCTATGACTCGCCGCTCGCGCTGATGCACGATCTGCGCCGGATGGGTGCGACCAATCCGCTCCTGGAGCGCAGCCGGCGACCGCTCAAGCGTGCGACGCTGATGCGGATGATGCAGCTCTACACCGAGCGTTTCTCCGATCCCGACGATCGCATCAGGGCCACGTTCGAGGTCGTCTGGCTTTCCGGGTGGGCGCCGCATGAGAGCCAGCAAAAACCGCTGGCGCCGGGGTCGGCGCGGCAGCGTCTTGCGGATGTGCTCGGGACCCGGGAGACCAGGCTGCCGCGCGACAGTGACCAATAGTCGGCAATCAGCGATAAACGATTATTGACGTTCACAGCAGCGTCATCAAATGCGACACCAGCGGCTCGTCCGCCGGCGGCATCGGGTAGTCGCGCAAGCGGTTCACGCGCACCCATGCCAACTGCTGGCCTTCCAGCGCCATCGGCGTTCCTTCCCAACGGCGGCACACAAAGAGCGGCATCAGCAGATGAAAATCAGGATAGGCGTGGCTGGCGAATGTGAGCGGCGCCAGGCACGCTTCGTTGACGAGGATGCCTAGTTCTTCCTTCAGTTCCCGGATCAACGTCTGCTCCGGCCGTTCGCCCGCCTCGACCTTGCCGCCGGGAAACTCCCATAAGCCGGCCATCGGCTTGCCCGTCGGCCGCTGGGCGAGCAGCACACGGCCGTCCGCGTCCACGAGGGCGCAAGCGGCGACAGTTAAGAGTTTCACGCTCACGACCTGCGACCGAAAAGCCAATCAAGGATGGTTGGACGCGCGCGGGACGTTCCCGGCTTTACCGCGTAGCGGTCAGTTCGTGTGCGCCCGTTTGTTTCGTCATTCGATGGCCCAAGTGATTTCGACTTCCGCGCTGGTCTTGATCGTCCCGACCTCGATGGGAACGTCGATCTTTGCTGCGGCGCGCAGGGGCATGTCGGCCGCGCCATCCATCGCGCTGAACCGGCTGCGGGGAGGATATGCGATGTCCTGGATCGGGCCGAGCTTCACCTTTGCAGCCTGCGCAAGGCCCTGCGCCTGACGGATCGCGTCTTCGACGGCCTTGGTCCGAGCCTCGTCGGACAGCTTTTCGAGATTTGTCAGTCCAAAATGCACACCGGCGATATTGGTCGCGCCTTGATCGAGAATTTGGCGCATGAACGCTCCCAGACGCGAAAGGTCGCCGAGTTTGATCCTGACCATGTTGCTCGCGCTGTACCCGTCCGGTTCCTGTCGCGTCGTCCCGTTCGGATCCCGCACGGTCTTGTAATTCGGCGCCAGGTTGACCGAGGAGGTCTGGATGTCCCGCTCGGCCACGCCGAAACCTTTTGAAAAATCGATGATCTTGCGGGCCACCGCGGAGTTCTGGTCGAGCGCGGCGGTCGGGGACGAGGCCCGGTTCGAGATGCCGACTTGCACCGTCACATAGTCGGGCGCGGCCTCGATCGTGGCCCGGCCGAGAATTCGCATTTTCCCTTCGCGAACGCCTTGTGCGGAAGCTGGCGCCGCCAAGCCGGCGGAGAGCAAGGCGATGACCGCGACGATGGACCCGACCAATCGAATCATGAACGATAGTCTCCGTTGATCGCCACGTACTCCTTGGTGAGGTCGCAAGTGAGCACGCGATCGCGTCCGCGCCCTAGCCCGAGCGCGACTTTGAGCGTGATCTCCGGCTTCTTCATCGCCGCGGAGACCGCGGCCTCGTCATAGGCGGGATCACGTTCGCCCTTGTGGGCGACGCGGATGCCGCCGAACCAGATCGAAAGCCGGTCGCGGTCCGCGCGTTCACCGGCCTTGCCGACCGCCATGACAACACGGCCCCAGTTGGCGTCCTCGCCGGCAATCGCCGTCTTGACCAGCGGCGAATTGGCGATCGAGAGCGCGATCTTGCGCGCCGAGGGTTTCGATACCGCGCCTTCGACGATGATCTCGACCAGCTTGCGGGCGCCCTCGCCATCGCGGGCCACCTGCTCGGACAGATTGGCGAGGACGGCATCGAACGCCTTGCGGAAGGCCGGCAGCCGCGGGTCGGAGAGCCGCGTGACCTTCGCGACCCCGCGCGCGCCGGCGGCTCCGGTGGCAAACGCCAGCAGCGTGTCAGAGGTCGAGGTGTCGCCGTCGATGGTGACCGCATTGAAGGTGTCGGCAACGCCCTGTCTCAGCAGGCTTTGCAGCACGGCCGGCGCGATCGGGGCATCGGTGAAGACAAAGGACAGCATCGTGGCCATGTCGGGCGCGATCATGCCGGCGCCCTTGGCAATGCCGCAGATGGTGACCGGCGTGGCTCCGAGCCGCACCATGGCCGCGGCGCCTTTCGGAAAGGTGTCCGTGGTCATGATCGCCCTGGCCGCGGCATGCCAGGCGTCGGGAGCGGCAGTCGCGATGAGCCGCTCCATGACCCCGCCGAATTTCGTCGCATCGAGCGGTTCGCCGATCACGCCGGTCGAGGCCAGAAAGACCTGTGACGGTTTGCAGTGGGCGGCCGCGGCAGCAATCTTGGCCGTGAGTTTGGTGGCCTCGCGGCCGGATTTGCCGGTAAAGGCGTTGGCGTTGCCCGAATTGACCACCAGTGCGCTCGCCGCTCCCTGCTTGAGCTGCGCACGACACCAGTCCACGGGTGCGGATGGACATTTCGACCGCGTGAACACGCCGGCTACCGCCGTGCCCGGCTCGAACAGCGCCAACAGCACATCGGTACGCCCGGGGTAGCGGATGCCGGCAGCGGCGGTCGCCAGCGTAACGCCCGCCACCGGCGGCATGTCGGGAAACTGCTCGGGTGCGAGCGGCGAGACTGTTGTCATAGGGTTCGGGCATTCCGGCGCCATGCCCGGCCCTGCGCCGGCATGTCTGGGACCACGGAAGATAAAGCCGCGCGCGCCTACCGCAACTCGGAATCGGCCGCGTTGCTCACCCGCAAGCGCCGCATCTAGCGAAGACCCGCCTGTGCGCGGGGCGCCGCGCGGGAGATGCGGCAGGTCGTTCGGATTTCGACTGATCAGTCCTTATTTCTGCTCGGGCGGCTTCGGCTCGGCAGGCTTATCCAGGCGCTCGACCTTCGCGCTCTGGCGCAGCTTGGTGATGAAATCGGTCTGCGCCTTGCGCGCCAGGAAGGCCTCGATCTGGTCCTTTACCTTCTCGAATTCCGGCGGCTGCTTGGTGCGCTTGTCCTCCACCTTGATGATGTGCCAGCCGAACTGCGTCTTCACCGGGTTCGAGAGCTGGCCGGGATACATCTTGAAGGCGACGTCGGCGAATTCCGGCACCATCTGATCCTTGGTGAAAAAGCCGAGGTCGCCGCCTTCGGCTGCGCCCGGATCCTTGGACTTTTCCTTGGCGAGCGTCGCGAAATCGGCGCCGCCCTTGAGCTGGTCGAGGAGGGCCTTCGCCTCGTCCTCGCTCTCGACCAGGATGTGGCGCGCGTGCACCTCTTCCTGCCCGCCCATGGACTTCACCGCGTCATTATAGGTCTGATGCAGGGCGTCCTCGGTGAGCGCAGCCTTGGCTTCATCCTGCAACTCGTACCCCATCAGGAGCTTGTTGCGCAGGAAGGCCAGCCGCCGCTTGAAGTCCGGATTGTCGGCGAGCTTCTTCTTGTCGGCAGCCTGCGTGACCATGATGATGTCGGCGAGGTAGGAGATCAGGTGCTCGCGCTTGGCCTCGGGCGATGCCGCCTGCATGTCGGCGCCCACGTCTTCCTCGGCGAGCGCGAGATCGCTCTGCTTGATATCCACGCCGTTGACGCGAGCGATGACCGGGTCCGGCCCCGCCGCCGGCGCCTCAGAGGAGGAGTTTTTCGAGCATCCCGCGGCGACCGGCAGGACGAACAGCAGGGCCGCAAGGGTGGCGAACGCAATCGGACGCCGGCGCGGCGTTGCACGGGGCAGCGGAATGGGGGAGGTCATGGTGTGGTCCTGGATCAGGCGGGCGTCGGAGGCGCGCCGGACAGTTAGGTAAAACAGCCCCGCTTGGCAATCACTTAAGGGCCGATTTTGACGACAACGTGAGCAAGTTCATGGCCGATTGACAAGGATGTGACCCCCTCCTATCTCTCCACAAACGCGGCCCATCCGGCCGCAAGCCGCCCTCGTTTGCATGAAGAACGCTCGAAAAGTGCGGCATTTTCCGCATTCCGCGGCCCGGACGGACCTGCGCAGGTTGCCGCAACAAGATCGGTTTCTTCCGTGGCGTTCCTCCCCCCTCGGATTTGGTAAGGTGCGGCCTAGGCACCTGAGACGTGAAGGACGTACTGCATGATCGGCGCTATTGCCCGCAAGCTGTTTGGTTCTTCGAACGAGCGGCGGATCAAGGGATATCTGCCGCGCGTTGCGCAGATCAACGCGCTGGAGAAGGAACTCGAGGGTCTGTCGGACGAGGCGTTGCGGGCGCGCACGGAGGCGTTCAAGCGGCAGGTCGCGGAGGGTGCGAGCCTCGACGATATCCTGGTGCCGGCCTTTGCCACCTGCCGCGAGGCGGCGAAGCGGACCCTGGGGCAGCGGCACTTCGACGTTCAGCTCATCGGCGGCATGATCCTGCACGAGGGCCGCATCGCGGAGATGAAGACCGGCGAAGGCAAGACGCTGGTGGCGACGCTTGCGGTCTATCTCAATGCGCTCGGCGGCCGCGGGGTGCATGTGGTGACGGTGAACGACTACCTGGCCAAGCGCGACGCCGAATGGATGGGGCAGATCTACAACTTCCTCGGGCTCAAGGTCGGGGTGATCGTGCACGGGCTCGACGACGAGCAGCGCAAGGCCGCCTACGACGCCGACGTGACCTACGGCACCAATAACGAGCTCGGCTTCGACTATCTGCGCGACAACATGAAGTACCGGCTCGAGGACATGGTCCAGCGCGGGCATATCTTCGCCATCGTGGACGAGGTCGACTCGATCCTGATCGACGAAGCCAGAACCCCGCTGATCATTTCGGGGCCTCTGGACGACCGCTCGGAGTTCTACAACACGATCGACGCGTATATCCCGCGGCTGGAGAAGGGGGACTACGAGGTCGACGAGAAGCAGCGCACGGTGACGCTGACCGAAGCCGGCATGGAGAAGATGGAGCAGACGCTGCGCGCCAACGACCTGCTCAAGGGGGAATCGCTCTACGACGTTGAGAACGTGTCGACCGTGCACCACGTCAACCAGGCGCTGCGTGCGCACAAGCTATTCCAGCGCGACAAGGACTACATCGTCCGCAACGGGGAGGTGGTGATCATCGACGAGTTCACCGGCCGGATGATGCCTGGGCGGCGGTATTCGGAGGGGCTGCACCAGGCGCTGGAGGCCAAGGAGCGCCAGCCGATTCAGCCGGAGAACCAGACGCTCGCGTCGATCACCTTCCAGAACTACTTCCGGATGTACGAGAAGCTGGCGGGCATGACCGGGACGGCGCTGACCGAGGCGGACGAGTTCCTCGACATCTACAATCTTGAAGTGCTGGAAGTGCCGACCAACCAGGCGATGGTTCGCATCGACGACGACGACGAGGTCTATCGCACGGCGGCGGAGAAGTACCGCGCGATCCTGACCTTGATCGACGAGTGCAAGGAGCGGGCGCAGCCGGTGCTTGTGGGCACCACCTCGATCGAGAAGTCGGAGCAGTTGGCCGAGATGCTGCGCCAGCAGGGCTGGGAGCAGCACGACTTCGCCGACCCCAATGCCTTTGCGGCGCTGTATTCCGGCGACGACGGGGCCTCCAAGGCCAAGGTGTTCGCCATCCTCAATGCCCGCTACCACGAGCAGGAGGCCTACATCATCGGGCAGGCGGGGGTGCCCGGGGCGGTGACGATCGCCACCAACATGGCCGGTCGCGGCACCGACATTCAGCTTGGCGGCAATGCGGATATGCGCATCCGGCAGGAACTGGCCGACATCGAGGACGCGCGCGCGCGCGAGCACGACCCGCGTGCGAACGATATCCGCGCCCAGGTGGCGCGGCTCAAGGAGAAGGCGCTGGCGGCGGGCGGGCTGTTCGTGCTGGGGACCGAGCGGCACGAGAGCCGTCGCATCGACAACCAGCTTCGCGGGCGTTCCGGGCGGCAGGGCGACCCCGGGCACTCCAAGTTCTTCCTCTCGCTCGAAGACGACCTGATGCGCATCTTCGGGACCGACAAGCTCGACACCATGCTGCAGCGGCTGGGGCTCAAGGAGAACGAGGCGATCGTTCATTCCTGGATCAACAAGGCGCTGGAGAAGGCGCAGCAGAAGGTGGAGGCGCGCAACTTCGACATCCGCAAGAACCTGCTGAAGTTCGACAACGTGATGAACGACCAGCGCAAGGTGATCTTCGACCAGCGGGTGGAATGGATGAAGGACGAGGCGGTCAACGAAATCGTGGCCGACATGCGCCACGCCGCCATCGAGGACCTCGTCTCCAAGCACGTTCCCGAAAATGCCTACCCAGAACAATGGGACACCAAGGGCCTGCGGGAGGAGCTCAAGCGCATCCTCGAACTCGACCTTCCGGTGGACGAATGGGCAAAGGAAGAAGGCATCGCCGACGAGGAGCTTCTTTCCCGTCTTGACCGCCGCGCCGACGAGCACATGGCATCGAAGGCCGGGCAGTGGGGCGCCGACGTCATGCGTTACGTCGAGAAGTCGATCCTGCTGCAGAGCCTCGATCACCTCTGGCGCGAGCACCTGGTCATGTTGGAGCATCTGCGTCAGGTGATTGGGTTGCGCGGCTATGGCCAGCGCGATCCGCTCAACGAATACAAGGCGGAAGCGTTCAATCTGTTCGAGGCGATGAGCACCAATCTGCGCGAGGCGGTGACCTCACAGCTCATGCGCGTCGAAGTCCGGACAGCGCCCCCGCCGGAAGAGCAGGCGAACCTCCCGTATATGGAGGCGCACAAGATCGATCCCTCGACCGGCGAGGATGAGATGGCGCTTGCGCGGGCTGGCGCGGAGACGCTCGTGCGTCATGGAATCACCGCGGCTGCCGCCGTCGAGCGCAACCCGAACGATCCGACAAGCTGGGGCAAGGTCGGCCGCAACGAGGTGTGCCCCTGCGGCTCGGGCAAGAAGTACAAGCACTGCCACGGGCGATTCGCTTAAGCGACAAACGACGGCGGACGGACGTTGTCGTCCGTTCTCAGGCGCCGGAAGGCTTTTGCTTGGTCGCCTGATCCCGCTTCTAGCGCCAGGCGCCGAAGCGGCTGTCGAAGCCGCCGGAAGGCATGGTAGGCGCAGCCCCGTTGAGCAGGCTGGTGGTGTTCGTATTGCCTTGCTGCTCGGCGTTGGCTTCCTGCTTTGCAGGCGAAGGCTTGGCTGCAACAGCGGTCTTCGCTTCCGAAGTCGACGGTTCAGGTTTTTTCGCGGCAACCGTGGTGTGCGCAGGCTTCGCCGGGGCGGCCGTGGATTTCGGCTTCGCCGGCTCGGCGGCTGGAGCGCTGCGCGCACTCGCGCCTTGATCCTCGCTCTTCGATCCGAACAGGCTGCTGAAGAACCCGCCCGAGCTTCCAGCCGAGGCCACCTGCACCGACGAGCGCGGCCCGGGGGCCGGCTTCGATTCGGCCGAGGCAAGGCTCATGGTGCTCATGAAGGAGTTGGAGGACGGCGACTTAGCCGGTGGGTTGACGTGCGGTGGGATCGTGCCGATGGCGGTGCGAATGGTTGCGCCGGGGCCGCCATGGGATTTCACCGCGGCCAGGAAGGTCGGGTTCATGCCGCCGTCCACGCCCATTCTGATCGGTGCGGCGGGCGTGCCGCGGTTCACCAGTTCCGCGGTCTGAATGTCGTCGCGCCGCTGCTTGTCCCTGACTGCGGCGACGATGTCGTCCGGCACCTTGTAGGCGGGACACCGATCGGCCGCGCTGAACTTGCTCGACGATTCAGCATCGAACACGTAGCGCTTCTCGCACACGTCGACCTTGGGCTCGTGCCGGGTGACCTCGAAATGGTCATAGCCCTCTTTGAGCATCTTCCAGAACGCCATGTTTGGCGAGTTGCGGTGCTTCGCCATATTGAGCGGCGTCATCTTGAACGGATAGGCCTGGATCTGGAACGACTTCTGGCCGCCGAAGAACGATTCGCGCGCCAGCGCATAAATCTCCGCGACCTGCTCGTCCGTCATGGCGTAGCAGCCTGCCGACGAGCAGTCGCCATGGATCATGAGAAAGGCGCCGGTGCGTCCGTTGGCGCGATCGTAGGCGTTCGGAAATCCGGTATTGATCGCCAGATAGTAATTGGAATTCGGATTCATCAGGCCGGGAGTGATCGTATAGAATCCCTCCGGCGCCTGGCGGTCCCCTTGCTTGATCTTGGGACCCAGGTCACCCGACCAGCGACAGATCGGATAAGTCTTAAGCAGCGCGAAGCGCCCGTTCTTGTCTTCCTTCCAGACCTCGAGCTCGGATTCCTGTTTGAAGATCCGCACGAGGATCGGCGATTCCTTCGCCATGTTCTTTTCTTCGATGTCGGCGATCATCCGGTCGGAAAGCGGCTGCATGTGGCGGCCGCCGACGGTCGGCGTGCTTTCCGTGTTGCAACCAGCCAGCGCGATCGCCGCTGCAATCGCAGCGGACGCCAGAAGCGCGCGCACCAAAGGGCGACGATTCAACCGAAGATCCCCCCAACCACTAGGCTTCCCCAAGCCTTCCCTGCTCAATCGTTACCCCGAACCAAAACCCGCGGCAAGGCAGGCCGGATCGCCGACTGAACGTCCTGATGTGGATCTGGGGGTAATTAGGTAGCGAAGACCAGCCCCAAATCCCCAACAGCAAAGGTAGCGGACGGAACCTAGGTCAAGACTTGGGTAAGATCAGGGCAGAGCGCCAAGAATTCCACTTCCCGTTTGTCTTGGGAAACAAGCGCTTACCAGCCATTTTCGGGGGGAGGACGGGCAAATCCGGGCTCCGTCCTATCCGATCGTCCGGCCGATGGCCAAGAACTTGTCGCGGCGGTGCCGGCGGACCGCGTCGCGGTCGAGTTCGGCCAGCCCCCCGAGCGCATGGGCTATCGCCTCTCCGGCCGAGGCGATCGCGGCTGCGGGGTCGCGGTGAGCGCCCCCGGGCGGCTCGGTCACGATCTGATCGATCACCCCGAAGCGCATCATGTCTTCGGCGGTTATTTTCAGGCCGGTTGCCGCGTCCTGGGCCTTGGCGGTGTCGCGCCACAGGATCGAGGCCGCGCCCTCCGGCGAGATCACGCTGTAGATCGCGTGTTCCAGCATCAGCACCCGGTTGGCGGAGGCAATGGCGATGGCGCCGCCCGAGCCGCCTTCGCCGATGATGACCGCGACGTTCGGCACGCCGAGGTCGAGGCTGGCGTCGGTCGAGCGCGCGATAGCCTCGGCCTGGCCGCGTTCCTCGGCGCCGATGCCGGGATAGGCGCCTGCGGTGTCGACCAGCGACAGCACGGGAATGCCGAAGCGGTCGGCCATCTGCATCAGCCGCTCCGCCTTGCGGTAGCCCTCCGGCCGCGCCATCCCGAAATTGTGCTTGAGACGGCTTTCGGTCGACGAGCCCTTCTCATGGCCGAGGACGCAGATGCTCGCGCCGCGGAAGCGGCCGAAACCGCCGACGATCGCGGGGTCGTCGCCGAACTTGCGGTCGCCGGACAGCGACTCGAAGTCGGTGATCAGGGCACTGACATAGTCGAGGCAATGGGGCCGTTCGGGATGGCGGGCGACTTGCGTCTTCTGCCAAGGCGTGAGCTCGGCATAGAGGTCCTTGAGCGCTTGTGCCGCCTTGGCCTCCAGGCGGGCGATCTCCTCGCCGATCGCGGCCGCGCTGTCGCCGGTCTCCAGCGCGCGCAGTTCCTCGATCTTGGCCTCAAGCTCGGCCACCGGCTTTTCGAAATCGAGATAGCTGCGCATCGAGCTCTCAGGTGAAGGGACTGGTCTTGGTTGTCCGCGAACGCGGCTGATGTCTGCGACGATCGAGCGGGGCAATCCCGGCGAAATCAAACATCCGGGCGCTTATAGCTCAAATTCGGCCCGCCCTTCTGGGACTTGAGGTAGGACTCCACGTCGTTGAGCGGGTCCATGGCGGCCCGCATCCGCTGCCCGACGAGTTGGTCGAGCTGGATCGCCTGCGACACCGAGAGATCGCGCCCCATCTGCACGGTAATCTTGTGATGCTCCAGCGGCGCGAGGTGCCGCGAGGCGATTTCGCGGGCGATGCCGACCGTATGCTGTTCCAACTGATCCGCAGGAACGGCCTGGCTCACGATGCCGAGCGCGTCGGCCTCCCGGCCCGAAATATTGCGGCCGACGAGAGCGATATGCGCCAGCTTCTTGACCGGCAGGCCGCCGTGCAGGAGCGTCGAGGTGACCAACTGACCGAAACTGCCGCGGAGGATTTCCGGCATGCCGAGCTGCGCATCCTCGGCGGCATAGACGAGGTCGTGACAGTTCATGATGCCGAGCGCGCCGCCGAGACAATAGCCGTGCACCTGCGCGATGACGATCCGTGGGAATGCGCGTAAGGCTTCGGCGATCTGGATGGTGAGGCTCGGACGGTCCCAGTCGAGCAGCGGTCCGTTCGACATTTCACGCAGGAAATTGAGGTCGAGGCCCGAGGAGTAGACGGTGCCGGCGCCCTTGGTGATGACCACCTTGAGCTCCCTGTCGGCGCGAATGATCTCGAGCGCGTCGAGGAAGGCGAGGCAGAGCGCGCGATTCCAGCAATTGCGTTTGTCGGGCCGGTTCAGGACAATGCGGGCCACGCCCGCGTCCTCGATCCGTTCCAGGATGAGTTCGGGCCACTCCTTGAGCTTTAGCCAGGTTTCGGCCATTGCCGTGCCTCCGCGCTGATCGCTGCCTTATGGCACGGGACCACCAGAATCATGAAGCTGCTGGTATCGCTTTGATTCCAAAGTTCGCATCGCAGGGTGCCGCGAGGATGCGAATCTTGGAATCGGGACACTAGCGCGCCTCCTGCATGCCGTAGCGCGCGTATTCCTCGGCGATGTCAGCTTGCAGCGCCTTGGCGGCCGCGACGTCGCTCTCGCCGGAGGTGTCCTCGTTCTTCAATCTCGCCAAGCCGCGGCCGTAAAGCGCGAAGGCCCGCTTCGGATTGATCCGCAAGGCCGCGTCGTAATCGGAGACGGCGGCATCGAACTGCGACATCTTCAGAAAGACGAAGCCGCGGCTGTCCAGCGTTGCGGCATTCTTCGGCATCAGTCGGAGCGCCTGGTTGCAGTCGGCGAGCGCCGGCTTGAGGATGCCGACCACTGCGCGGGCCCAGCAGCGGTTGTCGAAGGCCGCAGCGAAGTCGGCCTTGAGCTTGATCGCTTGATTATAGTCGTCGATGGCACGGTCGTACTCGCGCTTGGCGAGGTGCGCATTGCCGCGATTGAAGTGGCCTTCCGCCGACGGCTTGAGCTTCAACGCCTGCTCGTAATCCGCAATAGCGCGGTCGTAGTCGCCTTTGTAATCATAGGCCACGCCGCGGTTGATGTAGGCGGCGGCAAATTTGGTGTTGAGCTTGATCGCCTGGCCATAGTCCTGAATGGCGCGCTCGTGATCGCCTTTGACCCGGTAGGCGACGCCGCGATTGTTGAAGACCTCGGCGAGCTTGTCGCCCTTTTCGCGCCCCGCCTTGATCACGGCCGAACAGCCGTCGATGCGCTGATCGGCGGTCACGCCAGTCTCGCTTTCGCACCACTGGCGCTCCTGCTGCGTCTGCGCAAACGCGCCCGGACCCGCAAGAACGAGCGCGGCTGCGATGGACGACAGATGCTTTGCGGTCATGAGACGCATCGGCAACTCCAGGGTTTCGCGGCGAGCAGGCTAGTGCGGCGGATTTGAAGTTCCTATCATTATGGCCGCGAGTCCGTTTAGGAACTTCAAATCCAAATGCCGCACTAGAATCATAAAGTTGCTAGTGTCCCTTTGATTCCGAAGTTCGCAAACGAGAGCGCCGCACGATGATGCGAACTTCGGAATCGGGACACTAGATCATGTCGCAACGCTTTGTCAGGCCTCACCCAGGGGGTGCAGGTCGCGCACCAGGCTCTTGAGACGCTCCTCCAGCACGTGGGTGTAGATCTGGGTCGTGGAGATGTCGGCATGGCCGAGCAAAGTCTGCACCACGCGCAGGTCGGCGCCATTGTGGAGGAGATGGCTCGCGAACGCATGGCGCAGCACGTGCGGGCTCACTTGCGCGGAGCGCAGCCCTGCGGCGCCGGCGAGCGTCTTCAGTTCGCGAGCGAAATGCTGTCGGGTCAAATGGCCGGCTTCGCCGAACGACGGAAAAAGCCATTTGGTTTTCTGGTGGCGCCCCGCCTCTGAAAGCAGCGCAAGATACTCGCGCATCGCGGTCTTGGCCGCCTCGTTGAGGGGCACCAGGCGCTCCTTGTTGCCCTTGCCGCGCACGATGAGCATGCGCGCGTTGCGCTCCGCGGCCGACGCCGGAAGCGCGACCAGTTCGGACACCCGCAGCCCCGTGGCGTAGAGCACCTCGATCAAGCAGGCGAGACGCGCGGCGCGCAGTCGCCCCGGTGCCTGCTGGTCCGCCTTGTCCATATCGACACGGGCCTGCGCGAGCAGGCGATCGACCTCGGAAATGCTGAGCACCTTGGGGAGCGTGCGGCCGCGTTTTGGTCCTTCGATCACCGCGGACGGATCGTCGGTTCGGTGTCCCTCCGCATAGAGGAAGCGATAGAGCTGGCGAATCGCCGATAGCCGTCGTGCCACCGACGCCGGCGCGAAGCTGCGCCTGCTCAGCGAACCCAGATAGGCGCGCAGGTCCTCGGTTGCGGCTTGGGCAATGGTGCGCCGCCTGCTGCCGAGCTCGGTCGAGAAGTCGGCAAGGTCGCGGGCATACGCGGCCAGCGTGTTCTTGGCTCCCCCGCGCTCGGCCGAAAGCATATCGAGGAACAGCCCGATCAGGGTTTGGTCGGAATTTTTGGCCTGCGGGGCCATGCGAGGGACTTAGGGCTGCTTTGCGAACCTGTCCGGCGGAATCGAAACCGTGATCTCGCGCGGCTTCGGATCGAACCAGGTCGCGAGCATGAACATGGCGCCGTAGGTCAGGCCGCCTAGGACGCCGATCAAGGTCAGAAACCGGAACAGGCTCGGCATGGTAACTCCTCGACAGGCAACCTCGGATAAAACAATGGAGAAACTAGGACATTGCCCCGCGAAGCGGTGTCGGCGGACACGGTCGCAATTGACCGTAGAAGGTGGTTAACAAATTGCTTGGGCGCCTTTCCGTCATCTCGGCTTGACGGCAAGTCGTTGTGCTGAAAGACAAACCCGCCCAAACGCCGTTCGACCGGCGCCTGGAGCGACCATGGGAGGACCGGGAAACATGCCGCATGGGGCCGCCCACGACGTCGCGAGCCGGCCGGAAGCCGCGATCGTGGCGGCGCTCGGCCCGCGTTCGGTTGTGCTCGTCGGCATGATGGGGGCGGGCAAGTCATCGATCGGCCGGCGGCTGGCCCTGCGCCTGGGCATTCCGTTCGTCGATGCGGACGTGGAGATCGAAAAAGCCGCTGGCATGACGATCAGCGACATTTTCGCCGTTCGGGGGGAGACCGAATTCCGTACGGGCGAGGCGCGCGTCATCCTGCGCCTGCTGGAGAGCGGCCCCCAGGTGCTGGCGACCGGGGGCGGAGCTTTCACGAATCCGGACACCCGGAGCGCGATCGGCGCGAAAGGCATCTCGATCTGGCTCAAGGCCGAATTCGACGTACTCATGAAACGCATCAGGCGCCGCCACGACCGGCCGCTGCTCAAGACCGACGACCCCGGCGCAACGCTGCGCAAGCTCATCGAGGAGCGTGATCCCGTGTATGCTTTGGCCGATCTCACCGTGCAATCGCGCGAGGTGATGCACGAAAAGATCGTCGACGAGATCGTGGGCGCGCTTGCCGGCCGGATGGGAGCCGCGTGCGCGACACCGGGCGCGCCCGCCGACGGAGGCCACGAGCCATGACTGTTCCGCTGCGCGCCAGCGATCCGATCATCGTCAACGTCGCGCTCGGCGAGCGCAGCTACGACATTCTCATTGGCCGCGGCCAGCTGGCTGTGCTGGGCCAAAGAATAGCGGCGTTGAGGCCCGGGGCAAAAGTCGCGATCGTCACCGACGAAACCGTCATGGGCCACCATCTCGCGGCGGCCGAGGCCGTCCTTGCCGGCGCCGGCATCGCTGCCACTTCCGTGACCGTGCCGGCGGGCGAGAGCTCGAAGAGTTTTCCGGTGCTCGCGCGCGTCTGCGAAGCGCTGATTGCCGCGCGCGTCGAGCGTGCGGATCTCGTGGTCGCCCTGGGTGGCGGCGTCATCGGCGATCTCGCGGGCTTTGCGGCGGCCATTCTCCGCCGCGGTCTCGATTACGTGCAGGTACCGACGACATTGCTGGCGCAAGTCGATTCCTCGGTCGGCGGCAAGACCGCGATCGATTCCAGCCACGGCAAGAACCTGATCGGCGCGTTTCATCAACCGGTCCTGGTCATCGCCGACACGGCGCTGCTCGATACGCTGCCGCCACGCCAATTCCGCGCGGGATATGCGGAAGTGGCGAAATACGGATTGATCGGAGACGCCGCCTTCTTCGGCTGGCTCGAGGCGAACTGGCGCGACGTGTTCGCGGGTGGGCCTGCGCGCGAGCACGCCATTGCAGTGAGCTGCCGCATGAAGGCCGCGATTGTCAGCCGTGACGAGCGGGAAACCGGCGAACGGGCGCTGCTCAATCTCGGTCACACTTTCGGTCACGCGCTCGAGGCGGCGGCCGGATTCTCCGATCGATTGTTGCACGGCGAGGCGATCTCGCTCGGCATGGTGCTCGCGTTTCGATTCTCGGCCGAGCGCGGTTTGATGCCGGCCACCGAGGTCGAGCGCGTCGAGCGCCACCTCGCGGCCGTCGGCCTGCCGATCGATATCTCGTCCGCTCCTGGCGGCGTGCCCGGTCCCGACCGCCTGATGGAGCTCATCGCCCAGGACAAAAAAGTCAAACGCGGCAACTTGACGTTCATTCTGGCGCGCGGAATCGGCGCAAGCTTTATTGCGCCGGATATCGATGCCGCCGACGTCCGCGCCTTTCTGGTCCAACAGCTTGCCGAGCGATGACCATCGAAGACTGGCTTTCCATTCTCGTCATCGTCCTCTGTCTTGGGCTCTCCTTTTTCTTTTCGGGGAGCGAGACGGCGCTCACCGCCTTTTCCCGCGCGCGCATGCTGCGGATGGAGAAAACGGGAAACTGGCGCGCGGCGCTCGTCAATCGCCTGTTGGACACGCGTGAGCGGTTGATCGGCGCGATCCTGACCGGCAACAATGTCGCCAACATCGTCGCCTCGTCGCTGACGACCGGATTGTTGCTCAACTGGTTCGGCGATGTGGGCGTGCTCTATGCAACCATGATCATGACCGTGGTGGTCGTGGTGTTCACCGAGGTGCTGCCAAAGACGGTGGCGATCAACGCTCCGGATCGGATCGCGTTGCTGGTGGCGCGTCCGATCGCCTGGATCGTGCGGCTGCTCGGACCGTTGCTGCTGGGCGTCGAGGCGCTGGTGCGTTGGATTCTCCGCTTGTTCGGATTTCGAGTCGGGGTCGACCGGGGATTTCTCTCCGCCCACGAGGAACTGCGCGGAGCCGTCGATCTTCTGCATCATGAAGGCGGCGTCGAGAAACAGGACCGCGACATGTTCAGCGGTCTCCTCGACCTGCGCGATCTCACCGTCTCCGACGTCATGGTCCACCGCACCGAGATGGTCACGGTCTGCGCCGACGATCCGCCGGAGCAGGTGGTGAAGGCCGTGCTCGAGGCCGAGGTCACGCGTATTCCGCTGTGGAAGGGCAAACCCGAGAACATCATCGGCATCCTGCATGCCAAGGATCTCTTGCGCGCGATCCAGGCCTCGGGCGGCGATCTCGCCAAGATCGATGTCACCGGGATCGCGCGGCCGCCCTGGTTCGTGCCCGACATTCGCCCGCTCTCGGAGCAGCTCAAGGCGTTTCGCCGCCGCAAGACCCATTTCGCGCTTGTGGTCGACGAGTACGGCGAGGTGATGGGCCTGGTCACGCTCGAGGACATCCTGGAGGAAATCGTCGGCGACATCACGGACGAGCACGACGTCGTGGTGCCCGGTGTGCGGCCGCAGCCCGACGGCTCGGTCAACGTCGATGGCGGTGTGCCGATCCGCGATCTCAACCGTGCGATGGAATGGAATCTGCCCGATGACGAAGCGACCACGGTCGCCGGCCTCGTCATTCATGAGGCGCGCTCCATCCCCGAGCCCGGCCAGACCTTCACCTTCCACGGCTTTCGCTTCCGCGTGCTGCGCCGCGAGCGGAACCGTATTACCGCGTTGCGCATCACGCCGCTCGTGCGCAAGCCTGTGCCGGCGATGAAGCCGGCGTAACGAGCATCGGCGGGCTGCTTCATGGTCATCCATGCCGCAATTCGAGCGCTGGTCATCGCCACCGCTCTGGCGGGCGCGGTGGCCGCCTACGCCCATGCGCATCTCGTGCGCGCGAATCCCGCCGCCGGTGCGATTGTGGCGGTCGCGCCGAGCGAAGTGACGCTTGGATTCAGCGAGAAGCTGGAGCCAAAATTCAGCACTGTCGTGGTGCGCGACGCCAGCGGCAAGCAGGTCGACAAGGGTGATTCCCGGGTGGACGAGGTAAACCCCTCGCTGTTGAAGGTGTCGCTGCCAACGCTCGCGGCGGGGAGGTACAAAGTCGAATGGCGGGTGATCTCGGTCGATACCCACTCCAGCAAAGGCGATTACGTCTTCCGCGTCGGAAAATAGCGCTGTCTCCGCCTGTCCCAGTATCAGAACGGATCGGAGCATGGATGATCCGCTGATCTGGATACGCGCCGCTCATTTCGCCGCGACGCTTGCGCTGGCGGGCGCCGCCATTTTCGGCGCCGCGATCGCCGGGCCGGCCCTGCGCCAGTCGCCCGGTGAGAAGGCCTCGTTCCGCTTCCAACTTTTGCGCGTCGTCTGGTGCTGCTTTGCGCTGGCCGTGATCTCGGGTGCGGCATGGCCGGTGCTGCTTGCCGCCCAAATGAGCGAACGCGCGCCCACGCAGGTTTTCTCCGACGGCGTGTTGTGGACCGTGCTGCTCCACACCACGTTCGGGCACGATTGGCTGATGCGGCTCGCGCTGGCCGCGGTCCTTGCCGCAGTTCTATGCTGGATGTCGCCAAAGCGCGCCGGCCGGTCAGGCTGGACGGTGGCGGCGCTGCTCGCCGCCGCGTTTGCCGCGGCTCTCGTCCATTCAGGCCACGCGGCGGCGACATCCGGTTGGCTCGGTACCTTCCATCGCGCGGCAGACGGGTTGCATCTGATCGCGGCGTCGGCATGGCTTGGCGGTCTGTTGCCGCTCGCGCTGCTGTTCGCGGCCACCAGGCGGGGGGATATCCCGCTTGCGGTCGCGCGCGACGCCACGTTGCGCTTTTCGACGCTCGGCGTGATCAGCGTCGGCGCGCTGCTCGCGACCGGCATCGTGAATGGTTGGCTGCTGGTGGGCGGCATCCCCGCCCTGGTCGGCACCGACTATGGCCGGCTGCTGCTCATCAAACTGGCGCTCTTCGTCGCCATGGTGGTGATCGCTGCCTTCAATCGGCTGCGGCTCACGCCGCGGCTTGTGCGCGCGGCGGGTGCTGCAATCGCGCCGGTCAAAGGCGATGGGCTGCGCGCGCTTGCACGCAACAGCATGATCGAGGCGACGCTGGGCCTGGCGATCGTGGTCATCGTGGGCGCGCTTGGAACCACGCCGCCGGGATCGCATGTGCAGCCGACCTGGCCGTTCGCCATTCGCTACAGCGACGCAGCGTTCAGCGATCCCGACTTGCGTGACGGGCTCGTGCTCGCGCTATGGACCAGCGGGATCGGCGTCCTCTTCGGTGGCCTGCTGATGCTCATCGGCGCGACGTTGCTGCGCTTCAATCGGTGGCTGGTGGCGTCGCTGATCGCTGCGGGCGGCGCCGTAGCGGTGAGTGGCGTCATCCATGTTGCACCGTTTCTGAGCCTGCTCACGGTCGAGGCCTACCCGACGAGCTTCTACGCTTCGCCGACCGGCTATTCGGCGAGTTCGATCAGGCATGGCGCTGATCTTTTCGCGACCCATTGCGCGGCCTGCCACGGACGGCGCGGGCGCGGCGATGGTCCCGCCGGCCGGTTCTTCCGGGTGAAGCCGTCCGATCTTACCGCCGACCATGTCTACGGCCACACCGACGGCGATATGTTCTGGTGGATCACCAACGGCATCGGTGACGTCATGCCGCCGTTAGGCGTCGCGCTCGACGAGGATGCGCGCTGGAACGTGATCGACTTCGTGCGCGCCAATGCCGACGCCGCGCGCCTTGCCCGGGCGACTGGCGAGGTGACCAATGTCGGATATCGGGCGCCGGATTTTTCCGCCGTTTGTCCCGACGGCTCGGTACTGACGCGCGACGATCTGCGCGGCCGCACCGCGCATCTCGTGATCACCGGCCGCGCCGCTGCGGAGCGCGTCAGGCAACTGCCGGCTGCCAGCCGCGATCTCGTCACGGTCGCGATCGCACTCGAAGACGTCGCGATCGGAAGCGCCTGCCGCGCCGACGACAGCGACCTTGCCGAAGCGCTGGCGCTGTTCGCCGGCAAGGATGTGGGGCACAGCGAGGGCACGGAATTCTTGGTGGATGCGTCGGGGAGCTTGCGTGCGATCTGGTCGCCCGGAGACAAGCCTGACTGGCGCAATGCCGATGCGCTGCAACGCGCGACAGCGGCCATTCGCGACCTCCCGCCGGCGATGCGGCCCCGCGGAGCGCACGTCCATGGACGCTAACGCCGTCCTAGGGGTTGCGTTGGTTTGATGCTAGTCTCTTTACAACGCTATCTTCGCATTATTCAGTGCATACGTTGCGTCAAGACGAGGGAGGCAGAAGCGGCATGTCGAGCACATATGAAACCGTGAAGGTCGAGCACGAGAATGGAATTGCATGGGTGATCCTGAACCGGCCCGACAAGCGCAACGCGATGAGTCCGCAGCTGCATTACGACATGTGCGAGGTCCTCGACGAGCTTGAGCATGATCCGCAGGCGAAAGTTCTGGTCCTGACCGGCGCGGGCGATGCCTGGTGCGCCGGGCAGGACCTCAAATTGTTCTTCCGCGATCTCGACAACAAGCCGGTCGAGCGCACACGGGCGGCAGCCGCCAGTCACTATTGGCGATGGCAAAAGCTGTAGTTCCTGGACGAAAAGACCTATCGGCCCGGCATCCAGCCTTACAGCCGGCCCTCGGAGAAAGCATCGTAGCCGAAGCGGAGGCGGTCATGCGCCATCTCGCCACGGTCGCCGCGCTTGCGTCGTGCGCCAGCTCAACGACATGAAAACCGGGGCGCGTTCCGGCATCTCGACCGCGCTGATGAGAGCGGTTGTCGAGAAGTTGTCGGTGGAGGACATGGTTGCGATCGCCGCCTATTTGGGCGCGCGCGATCCATAGCCGTATGGACGCTCGGCAAGCCTCGAAAGAAGGCCCGCCGGAATAAGGGAGGAGACGATGTTCGTCAAAGCCTGCGCAGGGCTGCTCGCGTCCGCTTGCGCGCTGCTGCTCGCGGGGGTCGCCGCCTGCGCCCAGGATTTTCCATCGAAGCCGGTGCGACTGATCGTTCCCTTCGCCGCCGGGGGGCCGGTCGATGTGCTTGCCCGCGCATTGGGTGAAGGATTCAAGGAACGAACGGGCCACGCTTTCATCGTCGACAACAAGCCCGGCGGAAGCACGTCGATCGGAGCCACCGCGTGCAAGAACGCCGAGGCGGACGGGCATGCCTTCTGCCTTCTGACCGCAAGCACCATCTCGCTCAATCCGTTTCTGTTCGCCAACCTGTCCTATGACCCGCAAAAGGATCTCGAGCCGCTCACCAATGTGGTCTTCACCCAGCAGGTGATGATCCTGCACAGGTCGATCGCGGCCAATACCATGCGTGAGCTGGTCGCCTATGCGAGGCAGAATCCCGACAAGCTCAATTTCGGCTCATTCGGCATCGGCGGCGATTCCCATCTGGTGTTCGAATGGTTGAAGGCGAAGACCGGCACGCAGATGACCCACATCCCTTACGGGGGTGCGGCGCCTGCACTGCTTGCCTTCGAACGGGGCGACGCGCATCTGCTCTATCCCGTCGCGTCGCCCGCGGTGCTTGAGCGGATCAGGTCGGGCCTCGCCAAGGCGATCGCCGTGCCTGAAGCACAACAAGCGCCTGCGCTTGCGGGCGTGCCTTCGTTCAGCGAGTCCGGACTGCCGCCTTATGACGCAAAGACCTGGTTCGGCGCCTTCGCGCCCGCCGGCACGCCGAAGGCGCGCGTCGAGGAGCTCGGGCGTCACCTCGCCGCAGTGGTCAAATCGCAGCCGTTCCAGGAGCGGTTCATCAGGCTCGGTGGCTACGACGCGGTCGGCAATACGCCGGAGGAGTTTCGCAGATTCCTGGCCGAGGATCGCCTGCGCGGGCAGGAACTGGTGCGAACTGCCGGGGTGAAGATCGCCGAGTGAGGGAGGCCCGAATGACCCGAATGCGCGCCTCGGCGTGATCGTTACTTCGCCGTTGCGGTCGCGAGCATCGCCGGGGACCAGGCCGACCGTCCGCTCGCTCTTATGGCGTCGAGCGCGATCGTCGGAGCGTGCGTGCCGGGCGTGGTGCCGCTCGCGCTCGGGCGCGTCCATGAACTGGTCAACGACGAGGCGGGCCAGTGAAGCTCCAGAACAATCGACCCTCACCCTACGGACGCAAGGTTCTGGTCGTTGCGCACGAAAAGTCTCAAGTCACGAAGCCGTGAAAACGTGATCGCGGCAGGCGCCGATTACGCGCCGCCTTCGCCCGGCGCCGAGGCATGGATGGCGAGGGCGTGGACGCCGTTCTGCAATTCATTGATAAGCGCTGTGTTGATCATGCGGTGGCGCTCGAGCCGGCTCTTTCCGCGAAACGCTTCCGCCACGATGTAAACCCTGAAATGAGTCTCTCCGCCTTCCCGGTGCCCGGCATGCCCGGCGTGCTGGTGGGATTCGTCCACCACCTCGACGCTCTGGGGCGTGAACGCCGTACTCAACTTTTCCGTGATGATATCGCGCGTTGCCATAGAGGTGCGCATAGCGCGCGCGATGGCTGGCGGTCAACGGTCAGCGCGGGCAAAAACCGCGCAAACGTACTTGTCAAGACTTGAAGGTGAGTTCCCCGCGCGCGCATACTGATCGGTCATGAAAAACGACTCCCCCCTATTCGACCGCATCCGGGTAAAGCCCGACAAAGATCGTCGCGTGAATCCCCAAGCCCCGGCCTGCGATTGGCCGAACTGCAAGGCGCCCGCAACTCACCGCGCGCCCAAAGGGCGGCTGCGTGAGCGGGAATATTGGCGGTTCTGCCTCGATCATGTGCGGCAGTACAACCAGACCTACAATTTTTTCTCCGGGATGAACCCGGAAGACATCGCGAAGTATCAGAAAGAGGCGGTCATCGGCCATCGCCCGACGTGGAAGATGGGCATGAACGGCGGACGGCCAACGTCGCGGTCCCGCTCGTCCCGCTTTCATCCGGAAATCGGCGGAGCCGACGATCCGTTTGGCGTGTTCCGTGAGTTCGGCGGGCCGACGGGCGCGCGACGTTCCGACCGGGGGGCTGAGCCCCGCACCGTGCACAATGCCGAACGCAAGGCGCTCGATGCGCTCGGCCTCGACGCCGGCGCCTCGGCGCAAGACGTCAAGACTTGTTTCAAAGGCCTCGTGAAACGCCACCATCCCGACGCCAATGGCGGGGACCGCTCCTCCGAGGACAAGCTGCGCGAGATTATCCAGGCGTATAAATACTTGAAATCCATCGGATTTCGCTGACCGCGCCGAGCCCTTCCGCGCTGGCAGCAGCCTCCGCAGCATAACAACGAGCGGGACGGTGGGGTGCCGGCCGCCCAGTCCGGCGATCTCGAATTGCGTCAGGTGCGAAGCTGCCATGACCTCTCGCCGGCGAAGCTTTTTGGTTGGCCTCGGCGGCGACGGATTGACCAGCAACCGCATGATACTTATTTGAAATCACGCAATTTTCAGTCACAACACGACGCCTTTCGCCGCGCACTGCCTTTCTGCTAAGTTTGCGCTCGAATCCGCACTCATTCCCATCGACCGAAACGGGTCTCGGTCGTTCCCGAGATCACGGAGGATCAATGACCGCCGCAACGCCAGAGGTCGCCGGCCTTCCCGACATGAAGGTGTCGATCCGCCAGGTCTTCGGTTTCGACAGTGAAATGGAGGTGCCGGCCTATTCGGAAGCCGATGAGCATGTGCCGGATATCGATCCGGACTACCGGTTCGACAAGCCGACGACGCTCGCCGTTCTTGCCGGCTTCGCCCACAATCGCCGGGTCATCGTCACCGGCTACCACGGAACCGGAAAATCGACCCACGTCGAACAAGTGGCGGCGCGCCTCAACTGGCCGTGCGTGCGGGTCAATCTCGACAGTCACATCAGCCGTATCGACCTGATCGGCAAGGACGCCATCGTCATCCGGGACGGCCTGCAGGTCACCGAATTCCGCGACGGCATCCTGCCTTGGGCCTACCAGCATAACGTCGCGCTGTGCTTCGATGAATACGACGCCGGTCGCCCGGACGTGATGTTCGTGATCCAGCGTGTGCTGGAATTGTCGGGTCGGCTAACGTTGCTCGACCAAAGCCGTGTGATCAGGCCCCATCCGGCCTTTCGCCTGTTCGCGACCGCCAACACCGTCGGCCTGGGCGATACGTCCGGTCTCTACCACGGCACCCAGCAGATCAATCAGGCGCAGATGGATCGCTGGTCGATCGTCACCACGCTCAATTATCTGCCGCACGACAACGAGGTCGATATCGTGCTTGCCAAGGCCAAGCATTATCGCACCGACCAAGGCCGCGACATCGTCAACAAGATGGTGCGGGTCGCAGACCTCACGCGCAACGCCTTCATGAATGGCGACATCTCGACGGTGATGAGCCCGCGCACGGTGATCACATGGGCGGAAAACGCCGACATCTTCAAGGACGTCGGGTTCGCGTTCCGGCTCACCTTCCTCAACAAGTGCGATGAGCTGGAGCGGCCGATCGTGGCCGAATTCTATCAGCGCTGCTTCGGAGTGGAGCTGCCGGAATCGTCGGTGAACGTTGCGCTGAGTTGAGCGCCGGGATGTCGTCGAACATCAAGCCGAGAAATCCCTCGAAAGAATCTCCGACCGAGCCGTTCAAGCGCGCGGTCACCGGATGTTTGCGCGCGATCGCGCGCAAACCCGAGCTCGAAGTCTCCTTCGCGGCCGAGCGCCCCGGCATTGTCGGCGGCAAGGCGCGCCTGCCTGAGCCGCCGCGAAAGCTCACCGGCCCGGACGCCGCGATCGTGCGCGGCCATGCCGACTCCATCGCGCTCAAGCTCGCCTGTCACGACCCGATGGTGCATCGCAAGCTTGTGCCGGGCGGGCAGCAGGCGCGCGCCGTCTTCGACGCGGTCGAGCAGGCCCGCGTCGAGGCGATCGGGGCACGCCGCATGGCGGGCGTCGCCAAGAACCTTTCTGCGATGCTCGATGACCGTTTCCACCGCGGTAAGTTCGACGAGGTCACCGATCGCGCCGATGCGCCGATCGAGGAAGCGGTCGCGCTTATGGTGCGCGAACGGTTGACCGGCCAGGCCCCGCCGGCGGCCGCGAAAAAAATCGTCGATCTGTGGCGCCCGCTGATCGAGGATCGGGCCGGGCGCGATCTCGATCGTCTCGAGCGGCTGATAGAGAATCAGGCGCGCTTCGGCGATGCCATCCACGATCTCCTCGATGCGCTCGACATGGGCGAGGACCGCAGCACCGAGTCGGACGAGGAGGAAGGCGAGGAGGGCGAGCAGGACCGCCGCAAGGAGGAGTCCGGCGAGGACGGACAGGGCGCCGACGCCGATGATACGCAAACGCGGGTCGATGAAGCCGATGTCGCGGGCGAGGACATGTCCGACTCCACCGCCGAGGCGGCCGAGGCGCTCTCGGCCGAGATGGCTGACGATGCCGAAATGGGCGACGCCGAGGCCCCCGCCGAGCCGCGGCGTCCGCGCCGGCACGGGCAGAACGAACCGCGGGGTCCGGACTACCGGCCTTTCATTACCAAGCACGACGAGATGGTTGCAGCCGAGGAACTGTGCGAGCCGGAAGAACTCGATCGGCTCCGCGGCTATCTCGACAAGCAGCTATCCCATCTCCAGGGCGTGGTGGCGCGGCTCGCCAACCGGCTCCAGCGCCGATTGATGGCGCAGCAGAACCGCGCCTGGGAGTTCGATTTGGAAGAAGGGATCCTCGATCCCGCGCGGTTGTCGCGCGTGGTGATCGACCCGCTTCATCCGCTCTCGTTCAAGCATGAGAAGGAGACCAGCTTCCGCGATACCGTGGTCACGCTCTTGCTCGACAATTCCGGCTCCATGCGCGGACGTCCGATCACGGTCGCGGCGACCTGCGCCGACATTCTGGCGCGCACGCTCGAGCGCTGCGGCGTCAAAGTCGAAATTCTCGGCTTCACCACGCGGGCGTGGAAGGGCGGGCAGTCGCGCGAGGCCTGGCTTGCCGCCGGCAAGCCCCCCAATCCAGGGCGGCTCAACGATCTGCGCCACATCATTTACAAGGCGGCCGATTCACCTTGGCGTCGCGCGCGCAAGAATCTCGGCCTGATGATGCGCGAGGGTCTGCTCAAGGAGAATATCGACGGTGAAGCGCTCGATTGGGCGCACAAACGGCTACTCGCCCGCAGCGAGCAGCGCAAGATATTGATGATGATCTCCGACGGCGCGCCGGTCGATGATTCCACGCTTTCGGTCAATCCCGGCAACTATTTGGAGCGGCACCTGCGCTGGGTGATCGATGAGATCGAGACGCGTTCTCCGGTCGAGTTGATTGCGATCGGCATCGGCCACGACGTCACGCGCTATTATCGCCGCGCGGTCACCATTGTGGATGCCGAGGAACTCGGCGGCGCCATGACCGAAAAGCTCGCCGAACTTTTCGATGAGCCGGTTCCGGACGAACCGCGGCGGCCGCGGAGGCTCCACGCGTGACCGACCGCACGCCATTTTGGCGTTCCGGTCTTGCATCACGAAATCGACGGGCCATCGGTCCGTTGTTCGCGGCCGTGCTGGCGCTCACGGTGGTGGCCGACGCGCAGACGCTGCCGTCCACCCAAGCGCCCGCTGCCATCGAGGTTCGCGCCGAAGCCGTTGCGGCCTTCGACGTTCGCGACCCTGGACGCCGCCAATTCGGGCTGCTCGAATTCCGCGGCGGTCTGGCGTTGCGTTCGTCCTACAAGAACTTCGGCGGCATGTCGGCCATTCGCGTCGCTTCCGATGGCGCGCACTTCATTGCGTTGAATGACAAGGGTTGGTGGTTTCGCGGCCGCATTGTGTATGAGGGCTCGCGGCCCACCGGCATCGTCGAGGCCGAAATGGCCCCCATTCTCGGTCCTGATGGCCACCCGCTCGCGGCCCGCGGCTGGTATGACACCGAATCAATCGCGGAGGATGGCGGCACCCTCTATGTCGGGATTGAGCGGGTCCATCAGATCGTCCGCTTCAACTATGGCAAGGAGGGCTTGTTCGCTCGCGGCCGGCCGGTTCCGCCTCCACCGGGTTTCCGTTCGCTGCCGTTCAACCGAAGTCTTGAAGCCCTGGTCTTCGTCCCGAAGGGCTTGCCGCTTGGCGGCACCCTCATTGCGATCTCGGAGCGCGGTCTCGACACGGCGGGCAATATCAGCGGCTTTCTGCTGGGAGGCCCGAGCCCGGGCGGCTTCGCGGTCAGGCGCAGTTCGAGCTACGACGTCAGCGACGCCGCGCTGCTACCCGGCGGCGACGTTCTGCTGCTGGAACGCAAGCTCAGCTGGACCAGCGGCCTGAATGTCCGCATACGGCGCATCGGGCTTGGGGAAATAAAGCCGGGTGCGACGGTGGACGGTCCGGTTCTGCTCGAGGCGGATCTCGGCTACGAGATCGACAACATGGAAGGCCTCAGCGTTCACCGCAATGCGGGCGGCGAGACCGTGCTCACCCTCATCTCCGACGATAATTTCCTGCCGTTTCAGCGCACGCTGCTGCTGCAGTTCACGCTGGCGGAACCTTGAAGATGATTATCGAGCGCTCGGGCAACGGAGACTGGCGCGATCCGGGCTCTCCGCCGCAGGCTACTATGCCGCCGCCTGCTTCTTCCGAATTTGACGTTTGAGTTCGAGCGCCTTCACCGACAGTTCGTCGTCCTTCGCCTTCATCAGAAAGGCGTCGAGGCCGCCGCGGTGATCGACCGTCTTGAGCGCGTTTGCCGACACGCGCAGCTTGACCGAACGGCCGAGCGCGTCCGAGATCATGGTGACATTGAGCAGATTGGGCAAAAAGCGCCGCTTGGTCTTGATGTTCGAGTGGCTGACCTTGTGTCCGACCTGAGCACCCTTGCCGGTCAGTTCGCACCGCCGCGACATTGAAACCTCTGCATCATCCTGAGGGGTTGCCGGACCAAGCACCTGCGCGTCGTCGGCGGGCGGCTCGATCACTACGGCTCCGAAGAGCCGCCGGACCTATAGTCAGCGCATGAAATGGCGTCAAGCCGCGTGTTCCGGGCCCTCGCCGGATTGCGCGCCGGAAGGGACTGTTGGCCGGCTCGGAACGTGACCGCAATCGGTCCCAACTGCCTTGATCGGGCCAAGATGCCGCGCCAAGGCTTAACGGAATGTACCAGCGGGGAACCCGCCTGGCCCGGCCGGATCACCAGGTTAGTCACCGGTCGGCGGTTTCAATAACAAACGACGAGAGCAGGGACCGGCCTTCGTGCGTTCATATCGCCTTACTCGTTGCCTGACCCGTCCTGGGATCATCCTGAGCGCGGCAGCGCTTGCGATAACGATGGCGGATGCCCAGCAGAGCCGTGGCCGGGCTCAAGGCAAACTCGACGCCCGCTACACCGTGACGCTCGGCGGCCTCCCGATCGGCCAGGGCGCCTGGGTGATTGAAATCGGCGAGGATCATTTCACCGCTTCGGCGAGCGGGGGGACGGCCGGATTGATGCGGGTTTTTGCCAGTGGGCAAGGCCAGAGTGCAGCCCGCGGGGGGGTTTCCAGCGGCCAACTCATTCCATCGAGCTACGCGTCTCGCATTGTCACCGACGAGAAATCCGATGAAGTGCGGATGACGATCAGCTCCGGCACGGTGAAGGAGTTCGTGGCGAATCCGCCGACGGTTGCGAGCCCGGATCGCGTTCCGGTTACGGATGCCCATCGACGTGGTGTGTCGGATCCAATGACGGCATCCCTGATGCGGGTTCCCGGCAGTGGCGACACGCTCGTCCCGCAGGCGTGCCAACGCACGCTCGCGATTTTCGACGGTCGCATGCGCTACGATTTGCAGCTTTCCTTCAAGCGGCTCGAGCGAGTGAGCTCCCAGCGGGGTTACCAAGGCGTGGCCGTGGTCTGTGCGGTCCGATTTTCGCCGATTGCGGGGTACGTTCCGGATCGCGCTGCCATCAAATACCTCATTCAGTTGCGTGACATCGAACTTTGGCTTGCCCCCATCGCCGGCACGCGCGTCATGGTGCCCTACCGGGTTTCGGTTCCGACCCCGCTGGGAGTTGGAATCATGCAGGCGACCCAGTTCGTCTCGCTCCCGCAATCGAGCAAGGCGACGGCCAAGACGCAATGATCGTAATAAATCGCGTCCTGGGCGGGCAAAAACCCCTCCGGTCTGGGCACATGCTCCGCACTTGAGCACCGGGCTCCGCGTTGATCGCGGGTGCCGTGGGCCCGTTTTTGCCACCTTACACGATGTGGGGGCATTTATTTCTGCTGCTACGAGATATTGCCGTGAACGAATCCGACCAAGAGCGAGTCAGCGATTCGGGCGCGATTCGTTCGGGACTCGTTCCACAGCTTAGACACAGCGCTATCCACAAGCGCTCCCTCACCCGGAGGACCCTCTCAGTAAGGTGTATCCCGGCTTTGGCCGAGGCATTGCAACCGCCGGTCGCGGGTGAAGCGCCGTCGACCGGGCGCAAGGTCGGAGGATGCGACGGCGAGCACGCAAGATCAGTGGTTCCTTGGCGCTGGCCGATGCACACAGGAGAATGTCACGCCTTGGCCCGCACTGGAGCCCAACGCGATATCCCCTCGATCTGCGCAACGATTGGTCATCGGTCACGCTCCATCGGTTGCTATGCGGCTTCTTGCTCCGATTGCCTCCGCGCGGACCGCCATTATCTGTGCACCGGCGATCTATTGCCTGGAGCTTCAGCCGCGATGCTGTGCAACCGGATCACGCTTGGTCGCGTCCGAGCGGACGGCAATCGCCGGTCGCTACGCGAACTGTGGCTTCGAAATGGGCGTTTGCCGGACTTGGTGGAAGCGGGTATCTTAGGCCAGCGAGATGCACGCGCGGCTCAAGGCGCTGCTTGAACGGATGGCTATAGACCTGAACGCGCGGCTCGATCCTGTATCTGCTATCCTCTGAACGTTTCGCTGCGGCCGTCGCAGAGTGACGGATAGCATCACGCAACAGCAACATCATTCATCTCCCATTCTTGATCGTCGATGCCCATTTCCTTCTCCTCCCCGTCAAATCGCGATTCCGGCGCCCGCGGCGCTGGCGTCACCGCCGTTCTCGGGCCGACCAATACCGGCAAGACCCATCTCGCCATCGAGCGCATGCTCGGCCACTCCTCCGGCATCATCGGTTTGCCGCTCCGGTTGTTGGCGCGCGAGGTCTACAACAAGGTTGCGGCCCGCGTAGGCACCGAGGCGGTCGCGCTTGTCACCGGCGAGGAGAAGATCAAGCCGCCGCATCCGCGTTACTGGGTGTCGACCGTCGAAGCGATGCCGCGCGACCTCGACGTCGCGTTCCTTGCTATCGATGAGGTCCAACTCGGCGCCGATCTGGAACGCGGCCATGTCTTCACTGACCGCATGCTCAATCGCCGCGGGCGCGAGGAAACACTGGTGCTCGGCGCCCAGACCGTGCGGCCGATGGTCGAGCGTCTCCTTCCGGGCGCGCATGTCCTGACCCGACCGCGCCTGTCGCAGCTTTCCTTCGCGGGCGAAAAAAAGATCACTCGGCTTCCCCGCCGCTCTGCCATCGTGGCGTTCTCGGTGGAGGAGGTCTACGCGATCGCCGAGTTGATCCGCCGTCAGCGTGGCGGTGCTGCTGTGGTGCTCGGAGCGCTGAGCCCGCGCACGCGCAACGCGCAGGTCGACCTCTACCAGTCCGGGGACGTGGAATACCTTGTCGCCACTGACGCCATCGGCATGGGACTAAATCTTGACGTCGATCATGTCGCGTTTGCCTCCGACCGCAAGTTCGACGGCTATCAATTCAGAAAGCTCAATCCGGCCGAGCTCGCGCAGATCGCTGGCCGCGCGGGCCGCGCCACCCGCGACGGCACCTTTGGCACCACCGGCAGATGCCCGCCGTTCGAGACTGAACTCGTGCAGGCGCTCGAAAGCCATTCGTTCGAACCGATCAAAACGCTCCAGTGGCGCAACACTGCGCTCGATTTTTCTTCGGTCGGTGCGCTGCAGGCTTCGCTCGCCGAGACGCCGAAAGAAAACGGCCTCACGCGGGCGCCGATCGCCGAAGACATCCTGGTGCTGGACCATGCCGCGCGCGACGACGACATCCGTGCCCTCGCTCAGACGCGCGCCGCGGTCGAGCGACTGTGGGACGTCTGCCAAGTGCCCGACTATCGCAAGATATCGCCCGCGACCCATGCCGAGCTCGCGACGACGCTCTATGGTTTCCTGATGCGGGAAGGGACGATCGCCACCGACTGGTTCGCCCTCCAGGTCGAGCAGGCCGATCACACCGATGGCGACATCGACACGCTCTCAAACCGCATCGCCCACATCCGCACCTGGACCTTTGCCGCCAATCGTCCTGATTGGCTCGCCGATCCAGAGCACTGGCAAGGCGTGACGCGCGCGGTCGAGGACAGGTTGTCGGACGCCTTGCACGAAAGGCTGACAGAGCGCTTCGTCGACCGTCGTACCAGCGTATTGATGCGCCGGCTGCGCGAGAACACGGTGCTTGAGACCGACATCAGCAAGAGCGGAGAGGTTGTGGTCGAGGGCCATGCCATCGGTCGGCTCGACGGATTCAGGTTCACGCCCGACGCCTCGACCGCAGGATCGGAAGCGAAGGCCCTCGCCGGCGCCGCGCAGAAGGCGCTGGCCGGAGAGATCGACCTGCGCGCGACCCGTCTTGCACAAGCGGCGGATGGGCAATTCGTGCTCGCGACCGACGGCACCATCAGGTGGCTCGGACAGCCGGTGGGCAAACTCATTGCCGGCGAGGAGGCGCTCAAGCCGCGCGTGCGCATCATCGCCGACGAGTATCTCACAGGGGCGCCGCGCGATTCGGTGCAGGCGCGCCTTGATCTCTGGCTCAAGTCTCACATCGAGAGACTCTTGGAGGCGCTATTTCGGCTCGCGGCCGCCGATGACATTACCGGCATCGCCCGTGGCGTCGCATTTCAGCTCGCCGAGGCGCTCGGCGTCCTCGATCGGCAGAGGGTCGCGGAGGAGGTCAAGGGCCTCGATCAAATCTCCCGTGCCACGCTGCGCAAGTATGGGGTGCGCTTCGGCGCCTATCACATCTATGTGCCGGCGTTGCTCAAACCCGCGCCGCGGGTGCTGGCCACACAGCTCTGGGCGCTCAAGCACGGCGGCTCGGAGACGAAAGGATTTGATGCGATCGAGCAGCTTGCCGCCAGTGGTCGCACGTCGATTGCCGCCGATCCGGACATTGCAAAGGTGCTCTACCTCACTGCGGGTTATCGCGTCTGCGGCGAACGCGCGGTGCGCGTCGATATCCTGGAGCGCCTCGCTGATCTGATTCGTCCGGCGCTGGCTTGGCGGGCCGGTGCCTTGGGCGTCAAGCCCCAGGGCGCGATCGACGGTTTTGGGTTCACCGTTACCGTCGGCATGACGTCGCTCGCCGGGTGTTCCGGCGAGGGTTTCGCCTCGGTCCTGCGGTCGCTCGGCTATCGCATGGAGAAGCGGCCGAAACCACCCGAGCCCGCGCCCGCGGCTGCGCCTTCGATACCAGCAGAGCCTCAGGCTCCGGTCGCGCTGGCGCCCGAGGAAACCGTAGCGGGCGCACCAGCACTGGCTGACGGAGATGCCGAGTCCGTGGCCGCGCCTGCGGTCGACGCGGAAGCGAACCTGGAAAGGCTGGTCGAGATCAAGGAGCCAGCCACAGGCACGTCGCCGGCCGAACCCGCCCACGACGCGGTCGCGTCCGCGGAGCCCCTTGAACGCGCTGCCGATCCGGTGCTGGCCGAGGCAGTGGAGGCGGTGATCAGCGTCCCCGAAGCGCCGACCCTTGCGGTCACGGGGCAAGAGGAACAAGCGGAAGCGGTGGCGGAGATGCCGGACAGTTCGGCACCCGCGCGACCTCCCGAGACGGCATCCAAGGCGGAACCGACGTCTACGGAGTTCATCGAGGTCTGGCGGCCGGGTCGGCGCGATGACCATCCGCGCAAGCCACGTCACGAAAGCGGGCCACGCCAGCGCCGTCCGCAGCGACAGCGGCATCTGCCGCCTCCCGCGGCGGCGTCCGATGGAATCACCGCCGCGGTCGGTGTCGACGGCGTGACACCGCCTGCTGCGGCGGCCAGTGCCGAGGCTTCGACCGTAACTCCTGAGCGCCGGGACGGTGGCCGCCATCGCGAGCGTCCGGCCGGCGGCGGGCGCAACGACCGCCCGGAGCGTCAGCCGCGGCCGGATCAGCGTCCCGAACATCGTGTGCGCGCGGATCGCGCGGGCGGGCCGGATCACGACCGCGGGCAGCGTGGCGGTGGACGGCCGCCGCCTCGTGGCGACCGTCCGGATCGCGATCCCACGCTGCGCGCGAAATACATCAAGGGCCGGGCCGAGGGCAGGGACCGTCGCGACCGCGAGCCGGATCCGAATTCACCGTTCGCCAAGCTTGCGGCGCTGAAGGAGCAACTTGAGGCCAACGCCAAGGAGCCGCGCTAGACTATGGCGTGGGTGCTTCCTTCGGCGAACCGGTTCCCACTTCGCCGGACCCGCCACGGGCGCGGCCCCAACCTGAGGCGTCGCTGAGGCAAGTGCTTGGACCGCCAGCGCATCGATAAATGGCTCTGGCACGCGAGGGTGGTGCGGACGCGCTCGGCGGCCGCTGCGCTCGCCGCTGCGGGTCACGTGCGCATCAACGGCCAGCGCATCGATGCCTCGAGCCACCCGGTGCGGCCCGGCGATGTCGTGACGGTCGCGCTCGACCGAGCCGTGCGGGTGCTCAAGGTGCGGGCTTTCGCCGATCGCCGCGGGTCGGCGGACGACGCGCGTGCGATCTGTGAATTTCTCGATCCGCCCGACCACGGCCGGGCCGAGCGTCCACCGTCGCCGCCGGTCCTGCGGGAGCGGGGCACGGGCCGGCCCACCAAGCGCGATCGCCGCGCAACCGCGCGGTTCACCGGGGAGAACGAGGGGTGATCTGCCGGCAGAATGTCCGCAAGCCGCCATCCCTTGCTTGCTGGTGGCCCATGCGCTACTAGCGCGCTTTCAGGCGAGGAAATGCCGGTGAGCCGGACCGAAAGTTGGCTCGGGTGCGTCCCGCAGATTAGTTTGCGCGATTTGCGCAAGCCTGATCTCGTCCGTGCAGCCGGACTCCGTTGTGCTGAACGCGCTCTGGGGCGCGTCCGGAGAGTTATGAAATGACTTACGTCGTCGTCGAAAGTTGCATCAAGTGCAAGTACATGGATTGCGTCGAAGTTTGCCCCGTCGATTGCTTCTACGAAGGGGAGAACATGCTCGTCATCCATCCCGACGAGTGCATCGATTGCGGGGTCTGTGAGCCGGAGTGTCCGGTCGAAGCGATCAAGCCCGATACCGAGCCGGGCCTGGAAAACCTACTCAAGCTCAATGCCGATTTTGCAAAGATCTGGCCCAATATCACGACCAAGAAAGAGCCCCCCGCGGATGCCAAGGATTGGGAGGACGTGCCCAATAAATTGGAGGCGCAGTTCTCCCCCAATCCGGGAACCGGCGACTAGCCGCTCTCGTTAACCAGCCGTGACGAAAATGTAATGCTGAAATGCCCGAAATCGGGCCTCTACGGCGTCGCAAGGCTTTGATTTTGACGAAAAATGTGCTATATACTCGAAAAATGAGCACAGCACCCGCGCCCGAGCCGCTCCCCCAGGGGAGCGTTATTTTTCGGGTGCTTCCGAGGAACCCTCAACTAGGGACGTGAGATCCACGCAAAAAAGCCGTGGCAGGAAAAACGCGCCATCGTTCTAAGAGGACAACCGCCATGACCAGGCGGACCAAGAAGACCTCAGCCGGCGTTCGCCGGAGGGCATCGCAGGCTCCCCGCGCGGCGACGCGACGTGGGGCCCCCGTCGCCAAGACACCCGTCCGCCGCAAGCCGGATGAAGGAGCTTCCCCCGGAATGACCATCAAGAAGACGACCCAACGTCAAGGCTTCAAGACCAACGAGTTTATCGTCTATCCGTCCCACGGTGTGGGCCAGATCATCGCGATCGAGGAGCAAGAGGTCGCGGGCGCCAAGCTCGAACTCTTCGTCATCAACTTCGTCAAGGACAAGATGACGTTGCGGGTCCCGACCGCCAAGATCGTTTCAGTCGGCATGCGCAAGCTGGCCGAAGCGCCGTTGGTCAGGCGGGCGTTGGACACGCTGAAAGGCCGTGCGCGCGTCAAGCGCACCATGTGGTCGCGGCGGGCGCAGGAATACGAAGCCAAGATCAACTCCGGCGATATCGTTGCGATCGCCGAGGTGGTACGCGATCTTTATCGTTCGGACACGCAGCCCGAGCAGTCTTATTCGGAACGCCAACTCTACGAGGCCGCGCTCGATCGCCTCTCGCGCGAAATCTCCGCTGTGCAGCGCATCACGGAGACCGAAGCGATCAAGGAGATTGAGGCTGCCCTTGCCAAGGGTCCGCGTCGCGGACCGAAGCCTGCCGAGGGCGAGGCCGAGGACGAAGAGGCGGTGGTAGAGGAAGAGGCGGCATAAGCCGCGGCCTTCCGGCTGCAAGATTAAGGCCCGGCGGAAACGCCGGGTTTTTTTTTGTTCAAGGCAGCCTGCATGCAGGCGGCGGCCGCCTCCACGTCAGCGGCAATAACCCTCGCCGGGAACAAGGGAAAAGGCCGAAGAATGTCCAGGCGCAGCCATAATTACGCTCGGTTTGGAAACAAGATGAGGGGTATTGGGGACAACGGGCGTGGGTGGACATGCGGGGGCGACCTAGGCGAATCAACACGAGTGTCATGGCGTGCCTTGCCCTTCTGGGCGGGGCCGGAATAGGCGGTCTGGCGGCCGGCTTCAATACGCGCGCGGGTCTTCCTGCGGGGCCATCCCCCACGGTCGCCGCGACCGTGGCCGAGATGCCGCCGTCCGAGACGGTAAATTTGCGTTTCCCGGCCAACTGGACGGAGGCGGCGGGAGAGCCGGCGCCGCGAACGTTGGCATTCGCTTCGGCCGATGGCGGAATTACTCTTTTCAACCCTAGGTCGTTCTCCCCGATCGCTGAGGCCCATGCTGCCGTTGCGCCGACCGCCACCGAGGCGCCGGTGAAGGCCAAGCCGTCCACTCAGGCCGCAGCTCCCGCGGCCAGGCCCGCCGCTGAAGCCGCGGCAACCGGCCCGGCCAAGATCACCCTTGCCTCGGCATCCAGCAAGCCTGCCGTTGTTGCGCCCAAGCCTGCGCCCCGGTCGAATGCCGTGCTCAACGAATCGCAGATCGCTGGGATCAAGAAGCGGCTCGCGCTGACGCCGGACCAGGAGCGCTACTGGCCCGCAGTCGAGGCCGAGCTGCGCAAAATGGAATACAGCAAGAAGTCGCCGCAAGGCGGAAGCCGCATGGCGTCCATCGACATGAGCAAGATGGATGTCGAAGGGCTTAAGTCGGCGGGCTTCCCGCTGGTCATGAGCTTCAGCGACGACCAGAGGCGTGAGCTCAAATCGCTCGCCCATCTCCTGGGTCTTGAGAGTGTGATGGCCGGTCTCTGACCGCAGCCCTGCATCCTCGCAGCCTGGCCCGGCCCATGTGCCGGGCCTTTTGTTTGCGAGCTCTGCCGTCCTTGCAATCGATGCCGAGGGAAGCAAGCCGCAGATCGCGGCTCGTAATCTCCCCTCACCGAGGAATATGTGCGGCTCGCGCGCAGTCGCAGATACCCATCGCGCGGGAAAGCACGCTAGACTTCGCCCGCTCGCAATAGAAACAAGACGGGAGAGAGCCATGGACATGGGCGTCACTGTCGGCGCGGCCAGCGACGAACGACAGCCTGCAAAGGCGGGTGCCAAGAAGATCGTCCGCGGCGCCAACTCGAGCGATCTCGATGCCTGGCTGGAGAAGGTCGAGGCGCTGGGGGAACTCAAGCGCATCACCGCGGAAGTTGACCCTGATCTGGAAGCGGCGACGATCACCTACCTGGTCGGCAGCGAGCGCAGCCCGGCGCTGCTGTTCGAGAACATCAAGGGTCATCCCGGCCATCGCGCGCTCTACAACATGGTCGGGTGCAACCTGTCGCGCTTCTGCCTGATGATCGGCGAGCAGCCGGTGGATCACCCGCTCAAGGCCGTGCAAATCCTGCAACAGAAGCTGGGGCGGAAAATGCCGCCGAAGGAGGTTTCTGCCGAGCAGGCGATCTGCAATCAGAACATCGTCGAAGGCGACGACATCGATATCCGGATGTTTCCGGCGCAGCGCATGTGGCCGCTGGACGGCGGGCTGTACCTCGGTACTGGCGATGCCGTGGTCACCAAGGACCCGGAAACCGGCCGGATCAACGTTGGCACCTATCGCATGATGATCAAGGGCCCGCGCGAGGTCGGCGTCTACACTTCGCCGGGCAAGGACGCCACCATCGATCGCGAGAAGTGGTGGAAGATGGGCAAGCCGATGCCGATTGCTGCCGCCTACGGCATCGATCCGTTGCTGTTCCTGGTAGCTGCGACGAGCCTGCCGAAGACCGAATGCGAATACGACTACTATTCCGGCATCAATGGCGCGCCGATCGAGGTCTTCATCAGCGACCTCACCGGACTGCCGCTGCCGGCCCGCGCCGAGATCGTGCTCGAGGGCTTTCTCTATCCCGACGAGACCTTTGCCGAAGGGCCGTTCGGCGAGTTCACGGGCTATTACGGCCGGCCGAGCGGCGCGACGCCCTATATGCGGGTCGAGCGCGTCCGCTACCGGGACAATCCGACCTTGACCTGCGCGCTGATGGCGGACGGCGCGGCGAACGAAGCCGGGCTGTTCTGGGCGGCGCTGCGCTCTGCCGGGATCTGGGCCGATCTGCAAAAGCTCGGCGTGCCGGGTATCCAGGGCGTGTGGTCGATCCCGGAGGCGGCGGGCTGGGGCATCACGGTGGTGTCGATCAAGCAGATGTATGCCGGACATGCGCCGCAGGTGATGGCCCTGGCGGCCCAATGCACGGCAGGCGCCTATTTCGGAAAATACGTCATCGTCGTGGACGAGGACGTCGACCCGACCAATGTCAACCAAGTACTCTGGGCGATGGCGACGCGTTCGCGGCCGGCACAGTCGATCGACATCCTGCGCGAGACCTGGAGCACCTATCTCGATCCCAGCCTGAACCCGCCGGAGATCCGGCCCTGGGGTTCGAAGTGCCTGATCAATGCCTGCATGGACTATCGCTACATCAAGACCTTCTCCAAGCGCACCAAATTGTCGAAGCAGGCCTACGACAACGTGGTGGCGCGATGGCAGGAGTTGGGCCTGAGCGGAACCCCGCCGGCCATCTCGATATTCGAGGATGAGACGTTTCCGCAAAGCATCACCTAGAGCGGTGGATTTTGACGTTCCTCCCAGTATTGCTGCGAGCACGTAACCGCGCGTCGTCATGACCAAAGCCGTCCGCATTCACACCAACGGCGGGCCGGAGGTGATGTGCTGGGAGGACATCGCGCTTCCACCCCTCGGCAGGGGTGAAGCGCGCGTCCGCCACACCGCGATCGGAATCAACTATTCCGACATCAATGTGCGTCGCGGCGGTTTCTACCTGGCGCGCCCGCTGCGGTTTCCTGTGATCCTGGGCAATGAGGCCGCCGGCGTGGTCGAGAGCGTCGGCGAAGACGTCACCGATGTGGGCGCTGGCGATCGTGTCGCCTATGCCGGCATGCGCGGCGAGTTCTTCGAGCAGACCGGTGCTTATGCGCAGGCACGCAACGTCCCGGCAGAGCGCCTGATCAAGCTCCCGGCCGGCATATCCGACCGGCAGGCGGCGGCGATGATGGTCAAAGGCTTCACCGCATCCCTGATCATCAACCGGGTCGTTCGGCCGAAACCGGGCGAACCGATCCTGATCCATACTGCGGCCGGCGGCGTCGGCACCATCCTTTGCCAGTGGTCGAAGCATCTCGGCGCGACCGTGGTCGGCACCGTCGGCTCGCAGGAGAAGGCCAAAATCGCCAAGGCCCACGGCTGCGATCACGTGGTGCTCTACAGAGAGGTCGATTTTGTCTCCGCGGTGAAGGCGATTGCGCCGCAGGGTGTCGCGGCCGTGTTCGACGGAGTCGGGCGGGACACCTTCGTCGAGTGTCTCGATTGCGTGCGACCGTTCGGAATGCTGGTGAACTACGGCAACGCGTCGGGGCATCCGCCTCCGATCGATCTGCTTCAGCTCGCCAAGCGCGGCTCTCTTTCGATCTGTCGCCCCGCGCTGAGCAGTTTCATCACCGACGTGACGACCATGCGCGCAGCCGCGGCCGAGCTATTCGAGCTGGTCGAACGTGGCGCCCTCAAGATCGAGATCAGCCGCACGTACTCGCTGAGCGACGCCGCGAATGCTCATCGCGACATCGAGAATAGAAAATCCGTGGGCTCGATGCTGCTTCTGCCTTGAGCGCTACTGCTGCTTCGGCTTGATGCCGAGCGCCTGCGCAATGTTGGCGATCTTGGCGCGCTGATCCTCGACCGCCGCGGCGAATTCGGCGGGCCCGCCGGGATTGACCACTTGCGCCGTACCGGCAAGCTTGGCGGCGACCTCGGGATCGGCGGCAACCGCCTTGACGTCGGCGCCGATCTTTTCGCGCAGCTCGTTGGGCATGCTGCGTGGACCGAACAGCCCGACGAGGCCCTCCACTTCCAGCGAAGGGAAACCCGCCTCGATGGCGGTCGGAACCTCCGGCAGAATCGGCGCCCGCTGACGGCCATTCACTGCCAGTGTCTTGATGCGGCCGGCCTGCGCCTGCGGCTGCAGGATCGCGTACGACGCCATGTAGATCTGGAGCCGGCCTTCACCCACGTCGGTGGCGGCTTGAACGATGTCCCGGTAGGGGACTTTCTGCACGCTCAGGCCGACGGTCTTCACGAAATAGTCGAACGTGAACTCGGTGATGCCCGGAACGACGGCGGCGTTGAATTTTCCGGGTTCGGCGCGCGCACGCGTGACGAACTCCGCCAGTGTTCCGATCTTCATCGATTCCGGCACGCCGACGGCGAGGATGGTATTGGAAATACGCGCCAACGGCACAAGGTCGGCTGGCGTGTAAGGCAGCTTCTCGTATTGGAACGGATGCACGGTGAACGATCCGCTGGGCGAGGCCAGCAGCGTATGATCGTCGTTGGCGGCGAGGAACGCCTGGATCGCCACCAGCCCGTCGGCGCCGGGGCGGTTCTCGATCACCACCGGTTTTCCCCAGCGGACCGTCAGCCGATCCGCGAGCAGCCGCGCGCCGATATCGACGCCGGCGCCGGGACCGAACGGCACCAGGAATTTGACCGGCCGTTGCGGCCAAGCCTGCGTCTCGGCCTGCGCCTGCGGCGCCAGCAACGCGACCATTCCGAAGAAAGCGATGATCAACGCACGCAGCTTCGACATGTTCATGAATATCCTCACGGCCCGAACACCGCGACGGGACGCTAATCGCTCTCCCCGGCAAGCGCAACGTTCACTGTGCCGGCGACTTTCCGCTCGCCTGATGGATCGCTGCGATCTTGCCGCGCTGCTCTTCGATCGCGGCGGCAAACGCGGCCGGCGTGCCGCCGCGCGGCGCCGTTCCGACCGCGATCGCGCGCGCGCGAAATGCCGGGTCGGCGGTGACGGCATTGAGGTCGGTCGCGATCCGCTCCTTGAGACTTGCGGGCATGTCGCGCCAGCCATAGAGACCGACGGTGCCTTCGAATGTGAGCTCGCCATAGCCGGCCTCGGCTGCGGTCGGAACATCCGGCGTCTGCGGCGAACGGTCGCGATTGGTGACGAACAAGAGCTTGGCCGTGCCCGCCTGATGGTGCGGTGCAAGGGTCGGCACGCCGGTAGCCGCGACGTGGAGCCGTCCCTGATTGAGGTCCTGGTAAGCCGGCGCGAAGTCACGGTAGGAGACCTGCACCATGTCGATGCCCGCACTCTTCTGCAACGCCAGCAGCACGTAGTAAGGCAGGCCCGGCGTGGCCGCCCAATTGAGCTTGCCCGGCTGCGCGCGCGCCGCCTGCACCAGCTCAGCAAGCGAATTCACCTTCAACAGGGCCGTCGCCGACACGCCGAGAAAGTTATCGATCACGGGTGCGATCGGCACCAGGTCGGTGGCCGGATCGTAAGGCAGGCGCTCGTGCAGCAAGGCATTGAACGTGATCACGCCGGCGAAGGAGAGCAAGAAGGTGTGGTTGTCGCGTGCGCTGAGGAACGAACTGACGGCAGGAATGCCGTCGGCGCCCTGGCGGTTCTCCACCACGACGGGCTGGCCCCAGCGCTCGGTCAATCGTTCGGCCACGAGGCGCCCGGCCAGGTCAGTACCGCTGCCGGGCGGCAGCGGAATGACGAAGCGCACCGTCTTCTGCGGCCAAGTCGGGAAAGACGTCTGGGGAGACGGCTGCGCGTGCGCCGCCCCAGCGAAAAGCGCCGGTGTGAGCATCAGCGCCGCGGTCGTGGCTCGGGACCATCGAGCGATCGGGCGCAGGGCGTTCATGTTCTCGAACTCACTCGAAGCGGACGGCGACGCGCCCGATGGGATCGACTTCGAACGTGATGGCGTCCTCGTCCGGCTCGATCGTCAGCGGCGGCACCACCGAGCCGGTGATGATGATCTCGCCCGCACGCAGACGCTCGCCGAAAGCCGCCACCACATCGGCCACGTGGCGCACGATGCCGACCCATTCACCGGTATTCGCCTGCGGATCCGTCGTGCGCGCAAATTCGGTACCGCGCCGAATGATGCGGCATGTCAGCCCGTCCGCTGCGGCGCCGGCCCGCGCCGGTCCCGCGCCGCCGAGCACCACATGACGCTGGTAGATATTGCCGCTCAGAATGCGCTCGGGGTCTGCGGGCGGCGCGGTGAGATCGGCGATCTCGATCGCCGCCGAGATGCCGGCGATCGCGGCCCTCGCTGTCTCATCGTCCGCACCGGCGGGAACGTCGCGGCCGATATGGACGGCGATTTCCGGCTCGAGCACGGGCTTCGACCAGCCGGCGAACGAAACGCTTTCCCCCGATTGCACGCGCGCATTCCGCGTCAAGAACCCCACCAGCGGCGCGGAGATGTTGAGAAGCTGCAACATCGCCGGCGCACCGAAACCCACTTTCCAGCCCAATGACTCGTCCCCGCCGTCAAGACGCTTGCGCCGCGTCTCGAACTGCGCCTGCATGCCGCGCACGACGCGAGGATCCTCCCAGAGCTTCATGATCGTTCCCGGTTGGTGGGCGATACTCCAAGGCAGTGCCGCACGCTCAATGCCTCTCGGGTTCGACTTCGTAGCCCGACGCCTCGATGGAGCCGGCGCCCATCCAACCCCACACCAGCACGACGTCTTCGTTCGAGGTGTTGTTGAATCCGTGCCAGCACGTACGCGGTGAATAGACGACGTCGCCTTCGCCCGACGGCTGCTCGCCGTTCTCGGTGTAGATGTGGCCCTTGCCCTTCAGCACGATGAAGAATTCATCGCAATTGTGATGGCGATGATTTTCGTGCCGTGCGCCGGGTTTCAGAACGGTCCAGCCCACCACATGATCGGCGCCGGCAAATCTCTTGTCGATCAGGAACTGCACCTGCATGTCGACCCAGCCATCCCTGCGCTTGAGGCCTCCGACCTTCGGAACGTCGCGCAGGTTGGTGCGATACATCCTGGCCGGTTTCTTCGCAGCGGCTTTGGGCGCGGCGCGCTTGCTCTTTGCGCCAATCATTGTGACCTTGGTCCTTCCGGTTGCTCTCTTCACGATTGTCCTCCCAGCCGGCGATAGACTTCATGCGCGGTCACGAAATCGCGATGGTCGATGCCGAGCCCGCGACAGGCATTCATCATTTCGTTCGCGGCTGCCGCGAGCGGCACTGGGCTGCCGAGCTTGCGGCCAAGCTCGAGCGCCAGCAGCATATCCTTCTGCTGCAGCGTGACATCGGCAAGCGGAACCGCCGGCATTTTTCCCTCCAGAATGAAAGGTCCGCGATAGCCCAGCACCGGAGAGGCGGCGACGCTCTTGAGGATGGCGTCGACGGCGGTGTCGCGCGCGACGCCGCCTTTTTCAGCCAGCGCGACGGCCTCGCCGAACGCGATCACCTCGACCATGAGCAGGAGGTTGACCGCGATCTTCATCTGCACAGCAAGGCCGCTGGCGCCGATATAGGTCACCTTCGGTCCGATCGCCCGCAGCACCGGCTCGATCCGCTCGAAGGCCGCCTTGTCGCCCGCGACCATCAGCGAGGCATTGCCCTGCGCCAGCGTGACCGGACTGCCTGAAATCGGACCATCGAGCATCGTAAGGTCCTGCTTGGCGAATTCGGCGGAGACCGCACGGCTCGCATCGGGGGCGATGGTGCTCATGTCGACGTAAATGCCGCCGGGCTTGAGGCCGGCGATGATGCCGTCCGCACCGAGCGCCACCGATCTCACCGCGGCTGCATCGGTCACGATCGAGAACACGATGTCCGCGGCGGCGGCCGCGGCGCGCGGTGTCGGCGCAAAGCGCATCCCGGCCTTGATCAGCGGCTCGGCCTTGTCTTTGCTGCGGTTCCAACCCGTGACCGCATGGCCTGCCGCCATGAGTTTGGGGACAATGCCTGCCCCCATGGCGCCGAGCCCGACGAAACCGATGTCCATTCCTTCACCTCGCAGCGAGCGGGCTGTTGGCAAAATTTCGCGAAGCGCGAAGCGGCGATGATGGCCAAGAAATCGGCGGAAGGCTAGGCACGCGATGACGCGCGCCGGCGGCTCACTCCACCACGATCTTCATCCAGTCGCCGGGGTTGATACGGTCGCCCGGGGCGAGGCCGTTGAGAATGCGAAAACGTTCGACTGCACGGTCTGGCGTTGCCATCCGGCTCGCCAATCGTTCGACCGTTTCCCCGGGCTCGACGGTGACGATCTTGAGGTGCATGGGCTTCGCGGCCTGGCTTTCCGCCAATGTCATGCGGCGGAAGGTCCCGACCGATTCGCGGAAGGCGCGATCGATCTCCGCGGTCGTGCGCTTCGAGGCAAAGATGAAACGATAGACGTCGGTTCCGAATCGCACCGCATAGAGCCGAAACACCCACTGGTCGCCCTTGGCGGTTGCGGTCGCGGCCTGCAGCCCGTTGACGCTGGCGTCCTCGACGGTCTTGGGGTCGATATTCTCGATCCATCCGGAGTTGAGGTACTCGGCGAGCGTCTGCTCCGCCGGCACGCGCACGACATCGAGCCGCAATGCCTGGCCGCCCCCCTCTTTGACCCCGAGAACCGCCTGCGCGGTGTTGTCGAGAGAAAAGCCTTCCGGCGCAAGAAAGGTGAAGCCGAGCTTGGGGTGCAGAAAGCGACGGCCGCGCACGAAGCCTTCGCTCGGATCCTCGCCATAGACCAGACCGTCGATTCCGGCGAGATAGCTCGCCCTGTCGCGTTCGCCGGCGCCGGGTGCGCTGATCTGGCGCGCACTACCCTGCGCATTCTTGATGCGTTCGGGCGTGGCCGGATGGGACGAGAGGAAATCGGGCGAGCGCGGGTCGATGTGCGATTGGCTCGAATTCGACTTCAGCTCCGCGTTTCGGCCCAGCGAGGTGAGGAACCGGACCGCGCCATAGGGATCATAGCCGGCCCGCGCGGCGATGCCGACCCCGATCCCATCGGCCTCGAATTCCTGTGCGCGCGAGAAGCTCGCGAGCGCGATCCGCGACTTGGCGAGGGCGAGCGCCCCGGTCTCCGGATCGCTCAGCACGTCCTGCACGACGCGGCTCACCAGTGCCACTTGCCGCGCCTGGTCCTCTCGTATGTCGGCATGGCGTGCGATCACGTGCGACATTTCGTGCGAGAGCACCGAGGCGAGCTCGGACGTATCGTTCGCCAGCGCGATCAACCCCCGCGTCACGTACAGCTGCCCGCTCGGCAACGCGAAGGCGTTGACCGCCGGAGAATTGAGAATAGTGACACGATAGTGCATGTCCGGCCGCTCGGATGCGGCGACAAGCTTGGCTACCATCTGGTTGAGCACGGCTTCGAGCTTGGAATCCTCGTAGGCGCCGCCATAGGCGGCGAGAATGCGCTGATGTTCGCGCTGCGTCGAAGCAGGCATTTGTTGTTGCGATTGAGCCGGTCTGGGCAGCTCAGGGAGCGAGGGCAGCGACCCCGGCGGCGCGCCGGCCGATAGCAAGGACGAGCTGCAGCCCGCGAGCGTGAGACCGACAGCGGCGATACGCGCAAACGTGCAGGCCTGATTCAGCGCGCGCGGAATCCGGCGCCGCTGGCCCGCATGTCGGGTCGCGCCGTCGCGGCTGCGAGCGTGTGTCCCTGTGGCTTCCACTATGGCGATCTGCGAGTTCCGTCAGTTCCGTTCGGCGATCTCGATCTGCTCCGGGCGGGTAGCCTCGATTCGCGGCCCGTTGCGCTCTTCGACCCATCCGCGGACCCGAACGCGGCGGTTTTCAAGTCTTTTCGGCTCGATGCCGGCGGCGGCGAACATCCGCTCGCTGCGCTTGGGAATGGTCACCGTGAGAGCCTGTGACCATTGTCGGCCAAAATTCACGTATATCGTGCCTCCGCTCTCGCGGACCGACCACACCTTGCCTTCCGCCAGCATGAAATGGCCGCGCTCGGCCACCAGCTCGGCCCCGCTCTCGGCCGCGACGATGACATAATACGGTTCGCCCCAGAGGCCAAGCTTGGCCTGACGCGCGGCCCGTTCCCGCGCCAGAAGCTCATCGGCGCACGGCCGTTCCCCGACATGGGCGGAAACCCGGGCGAATCCTTTCGCCAGCAGTTCGTGCGCCACCGATTCTGGCGACCCTCCTTGGGTGACGTAGACGAGGGCGGGCATCCGGCCGTAGCGGTCGGCGACGTCGTTTTGACGCAGCTCGACGTCTTGGCCCGCAATGATCGATTCCAGCGCGGCGCGGGCCGCCAGCGCCGCCTTGGCCCCGGTTCCGAGGTCGCCAGGTCCCGGCGGGAGCGGCACTTCAATGCCGGCGAGGCGGATTTCGCGCCCGTCCTCGAGAGTAAAGCTGCGGCCGTCGCTAACGGCACGAACCTTTCCGGTGCCGGCGGGCTCGAACCGGCAGGAGGTCGTCGGACGGCTTTCCGCGTCCGCCCGCTCCGTGGGCAGGAGGATGACGCCGGCCATGCAGGAAACCCGACAAAACCTTGCAAGAGCGCCCTGCCGACATCCGCCCATGCGTCAGCGAAACGTCGGAATGGGGCGGCACTGCGGCGATGCGAACATCCGAGTGCGCTTTCTCGCGGTGGGTTGCTCTGGTATGCAATACGGCCAAGGGGCAAGGCACCCTGATTCACCCGATGGGAGCGAGCACGGTGAGGGTTGGTCATTCCACGCGCGCGCTGCTGGCGCGTCGCGCGGCACGCGTGGGACCCCTTGGTGTGGCCGCGGCGCTTCTCGTTGCGTTGCTCCACATTATTCCGGTCGCGTCAGCCGAGGTCGCCGCCCAGCGCTCACCGAAAAAAGGCGACATCGTCCGGGTCACCGACGACCAGATGCATCAGCTTGGCGTCATGAAGGTGGAACTCTACCCCTTTCGCGTCCAAAAGCTCGCCATCGGCCAGATCGCCTACAATGAGGACACCAGCACCGCGGTCCTGACGCCGTTCCCGGGCCGCGTGACGCGGCTGATCGCCAAGGTCGGCGACACCGTCAATCGCGGCGATCCGTTGTTCGAAATCGACAGCCCGGACGTGGTGCAGCCGCAGAACGATTTCATCGCGGCGCTAAGCGCCATGAACAAGGCGCGCTCGCAGCTCGATCTCGCGCACATCGTCGAGAAGCGGTTCAAGGATCTGTACGAAGGCAAGGCCGCGGCGCTCAAGGAGTATCAGCAGGCGCAGGGCCAGCTGGTCGGCGCCCAGAACGACATGCGTTCGGCTGAAATGTCGCTCGAAGCCGCGCGCGTGCGGCTAGGCATCGTTGGCTTCACCGACGACGAGGTCGCCGCCCTGAAGGAGAAGGGCACGGTGCGGCGCGCGACGCCGATTCCCGCGCCGATCGACGGCACTGTCATCGCGCGCAAGATCGGTCCGGGCCAGTATGTGCGCAACGACACCGGCGATGCGCTCTACATCGTCGCCGACCTGTCCACTATGTGGCTGAAGGCGCAGGTGCCTGAAAACGAAATTCCGTTCATCCGGGTGGGCCAAGAAGTGGAGGTGAGGGTCAGTGCGCTGCCGGGTCGCGTGCTCAAGGCTCGCGTCACCGCAATCAACGCCGCGACGGACGCGACAACGCGGCGCTTGGTGGTGCGCTCCGAGATTCCCAATCCCGATGGAGCGCTCAAGTCCGAGATGTTCGTCAGCTTCAAGATCGCGACCGGGGCCGACGAGCCCTCGCCCGCCGTGCCGGTCCAGGCGGTGATCCGGGAAGGCGACCACGCCGTCGTGTGGGTCGAGGAAGAGCCGATGCTGTTCCGGCGGCGCCAAGTGACGCTCGGAATGGAGCAAGAGGGGCGCATGCAGATCCGCGAGGGCCTCAAGGTCGGCGAACTTGTCGCGGGCCGGGGCGCGATCTTCGTGGACAATGAATGGCGGCAATGATCCGCCGATCGCGCAATCGTTGCCGCCGGGCGCGCGCCATGAGTTCTTGCGCGCGCCGCGACGGCGCTAACCCGGTGAATGCATGCTTCCGGGCCTGATCTCTTTCTGCCTTTCGCGCCGGCCGCTGGTGCTGATCAGCTTCGCGGCATTTTTGGCGGTGGGTTATGCCGCATTCACCACGCTGAACATCGAGGCCTATCCGGATCCTGCTCCTCCCATCATCGAAATCATCGCCCAGTATCCGGGGCAGTCGCCCGAGGAGATGGAACGTTACGTCACGATCCCGCTTGAAATCGCTGTTTCCAGCACGCCGGGACTGAGATTCATCCGCTCCAATACGGTCTACGCGCTGAGCTTCATCCGGCTGCAGTTCGAATACGGGCGCGACTACTACTTCGTACGGCAGCAGACCATCAATCGGATCAAGGACGCCGTTCTTCCGGCCAGCGTGCAACCCGTAATCTCGCCCGCGGGCGGGATCAGCGAAATCTTCCGCTACCAGCTCAAGGGCCCGCCCGAGGTCGACGTCATGCAGCTCAAGACGCTGCAAGACTGGGTGGTGGAGCGCAGGCTTCGCATCGTCCCGGGCGTGGCCGACGTGCTGGTGTTGGGCGGCAGGACCAAGGAGTTTCAGGCCGAGATCGATCTCAATCGCATGATCGCTCACGGCTTGACCCTGCCGCAGATCATCACCGCGATGTCGGCGGGCAACTCCAATGTGGGCGGTCGCACGATCGCCGTCGGCGAGCAGTCGGTCACCGTGCGCGGCATTGGTGTCGTCGGCACGCTGCAGGATATTCGCAACATCGTGCTTGCCCAGCAGAACGGTGTGCCGGTGCTGCTGTCCGACGTGGCGAAGGTACAGATCGGTTTCATGCCGCGGCTCGGCATCGCGGGACGCGACGATGTCACCGACATCGTAACCGGCATCGTCTTGATGCAGAAGTTCGAACGGACCTCCGAGGTGGTGGCGCGCGTGCGTGCGGCGATCGAACGTCTCAACACCGACGGCACGTTGCCGCCGGGCGTGAAGATCGACGCGTTCTACGACCGCGGCGATCTGGTGGCGATCACCGTGAAGACGGTGATGCACAACATGTTCTTCGGCGTCGCGCTGATATTCCTCATTCAGTGGATGTTTCTGGGCAACCTGCGCTGCGCCCTGATCGTCTCCGCGACCATCCCGGTGGCGCTGTTCCTGGCCGTGATCATCACGGTGATGCGCGGGGAATCCGCCAACCTGCTGTCGGTCGGCGCGATCGATCTCGGCATTATCGTCGACGCCACAGTCATCATGGTGGAGAACATCTTCCGCCATCTCGCGCACGACGATCCGGCGGAGACGGCAAACCTCGAAGAGAGGCAGACCGACAAGCTGCGCCGGATTCTGAATGCTGCGGTCGAGGTCGACAAGCCGATTTTCTTCTCGGTGATCATCACCATTGCCGCATTCCTCCCGCTGTTCACCATGCAGGGGGTGGAAGGCCAGATTTTCGGCCCGATGTCGCGCACCTATGCCTACGCCTTGATCGGCGCGGTCATCGCCACCTTCACCGTGACGCCTGTGATGGCCTCGATCCTGCTGCCGGCGCACGTGCAGGAGGTCGAAACCATCCTGGTGCGCTACATCCGCAAGCTCTATCAGTTCGTGCTCCCGCGCGCCGTGCGCCACTACCGCATCGCCGCGACGATGGCTCTGGCGTTCTTGCTGGTGTGCGGCATCCTCGGTGCGCGCCTCGGCACCGAGTTCCTGCCGAAGCTGGAAGAGGGAAATCTGTGGATCCGGGCACTGCTTCCGCCCACCATCACGCTCGGCGCCGGGATGGATACCGTCGCGCGCATGCGCAACGTCATCAAGAGCTATCCAGCGGTGCGCACGGTGGTCTCGGAGCAGGGGCGCGGCGACGACGGAACTGATCCGGACGGATCCTTCGTGGCGGAATTCTTCGTTCCATTGAAGCCGAGGGACGAATGGCCGAGGGGCCTGACCAAAGAGGAAATGGTCAGGCAGATGAGCCAGCAGCTCAGGCGGGAATTCGTCGGCGTGGATTTTAATTTTTCGCAATACATCCAGGACAATATCGAAGAAGCCGTCTCCGGAGTGAAAGGCGAGAATTCGGTCAAGATTTTTGGCCGCGATCTCGCTGAATTGGAACGGCTGTCCAAGACTCTGAAGACCGAGATTGCGACCGTGCCGGGGGTCACCAACCCGGGCGGCTTCAATCTGCTTGGTCAGCCCAACCTCATCATCAAGATCGACCGCGAGAAGGCGGCGCGCTACGGCTTCTCGGTCGCCGACATCAACTCGGTCGTGCAGGCCGCCATCGGCGGTCAGGAGGTCACGCGGGTTTACGAGGGCGAGATGAATTTCGCGCTCACCGTGCGCTTCGCTCCGGAATACCGGCGCAACATCGATGCCATTCGTTCCATCCCCGTTGCGCTCCCGAACAACGATTCCAAGGGGCCGACCGCCTATATCGCACTGGGCGAACTCGGCGATGTGAAACTCGAGACCGGCGCCGCCTACATCTACCGCGAAAACAGTCAGCGTTTCGTGCCGCTCAAATACAGCGTGCGCGGCCGCGATCTGGGTTCGACCGTCGCCGAGGCGCAAAAGGTCATCGCTGAAAGGGTGCCGCTGCCGCCGGGGTACCGCATCGAGTGGACCGGTGAGTTCGGCGCGCTGGTCGAAGCCCAGAAACGGCTTGCCATCATCGTGCCGCTGAGCCTGCTCCTGATCATGATGCTGCTCTACAGCCTGTTCAATTCCATCAGGGACAGCCTGCTCGCCCTTGCCGGCATTCCCTTCGCGGTGGCCGGTGGCATCCTCGGGCTCTATGTCGCGGGGCTGAACTTCAGCATCTCGGCCGCGATCGGCTTCATCTCGCTGTTCGGCGTCTCGTCGATGGACGGCATCTTGCTGGTCTCCTACATCCGCAAGAACATGGTGGAGGGTATGGAGCGGGACGAGGCGATCATCCTCGCCGGTGAAACCCGCATGCGGCAGATTTTCATGACCGGACTGTCCGCCTGCATCGGCCTGGTACCGGCGGCGCTTTCCACCGGCATCGGCGCGCAGGTGCAGCAGCCGTTGGCATGCGTGGTGGTGGGCGGCATGTTGCTGTCGCCGATCTGCAGCCTGCTGGTGATCCCGACGCTGGCTCGCATGGTGATGCCGGCGCGCGTGGACTCGGAGCAGGCGGGCCGTCCGGCGGCCGCGCGCACCGCCGAGACGGTGTAGACGCCGGCGCGCTGGTCGTTCGCCGGCGGCAGAGAACCCCGCCTCCGGTGGCCGGCGTGGCGTCTGCGGGTGGTCCCTCCCGTTGCCGGACGAACCCTGGTCGGTCGCTCCAGGGCCGATCCCGGCATGCGGCTTGCACGGAAGGTAATCATTGCCTACGGGTCGTCATGAGCCTGCCAGCGCGCTTGATCGAAGGTTACGAGGCGTTCCGTTCCAACCGGCTTCCGGCCGAGCAAAGCCGTTATCGCGATCTGGCGGAGCAGGGACAATCGCCCGAAATCATGGTCATCGGCTGCTGCGATTCCCGGGTGTCGCCGGAAGTGATCTTCGACGCCCGGCCCGGCGAGCTGTTCGTGGTGCGCAACGTCGCCAACCTGGTGCCGCCGTATTCACCCGACGGTACCTATCACGGCGTATCGGCCGCGCTCGAATTCGCGGTTGGCGCGCTGCGGGTGAAGCATATTGTGGTGCTCGGCCATGCCAGCTGCGGCGGAGTGCGCGCCTTTGCCGAGGACAGCGCGCCGTTGTCGCCGGGAGACTTCATCGGAAAATGGATGTCGCTCATCGCGCCCGCCGCCGAAAAACTGGGGCCTCGCGGCGCCTCGCCGCCGGCCGACTACCTCGCCCGGCTGGAGCAGGCGTCCATCGTCAACACCCTCGGCAATCTCCTGACCTTCCCGCGCCTGCGCAAGCTGATCGAGCGCGGACGCGTCACGTTGCACGGGGCTTATTTTGCGGTCGCGACCGGCGAGTTGCTGGTGCTCGATCCGCAGTCCGGGCGGTTCGTAGCGGCGGCAACCGGAGTTGTTCGTGCGTGATCCGCCGCGCGGGAAAGACTGCAGGGCACGCCAGCTATTACCCGTCCGGCCGGCCGCAGCGTTCGCGCAACCCGCCGGCGGCGGGGCGAGGCGATACGTCGTGCGGCTTGCAGTTGGGGCGCCATCTCATATACGAAAGCATCCAGAGGACGGTATCTCGATCCAGAATGGTGCCTGGGAAACGACATACGCCTCTTGGTCCCGTAGCTCAGCCGGATAGAGCAGCGGTTTCCTAAACCGAAGGTCGGAGGTTCGAGTCCTCTCGGGACCGCCACGTCATTTTCCAGGCGACGGAATTGCCCGCAGCAAGATGGTAGTGGGTAAGCCTCACGGCCGCTGGGCAGGCGCCGACGTGGAAGCTCTGCGAACGGATAAAGCAACTGCGCCCCATAGGTCTGCGGGATTGGCTGATCCAGCCAGTACTTTGTTGGCTTGCGCCCGCGCGGCAAATGCAACGTCCCTAAAATGTAATCGAGCACAGGCACCTGACCTCGCGATCGTTGCTGTCGTGGCGTTGCAACGACTCACGCGAGCCACGTCAGCTGGCATTGACCACGGCGCCGCACAAGTAAGTCCGTACGGCTAGCCCGATCGCCGATCGCCCTAGGCCATGACCCGTGAAGGTCCTCGATGAGAAAGTCGAATGCGCCGCGGCGTTACCCGCCACCGTTGCATCCCTCGATCGTACGGCGAGGGTCCATGAGCAGCAGTAACGGAAAAACCCCGCCACGTGGTAGGGGCGGGGTCTTCCGAGGCTCAGCCGGAGATGACCTCCTTCCGAGCACCCGTACAACAACCTCTAACGTGCTCTTGAGTTCCAGCGCGGCGGCGCTGCTTTTTTTCGATTATTTCTGTTGAAGGTACGTCGTGCGGCCCAGGAACTCCGGTCCCGGGATAGGCGTTTGCCCGTTTGCTTGAACTCGGAAGGAGAGTGGCCGTGATGAGCCGGTGGTGCGCAGGTTGTTTCGCCCCGAATCTCGTTTCGGGTGGAGCGCCCGCCACATGTTCGATCAACGGCGGAGGAACTGCTTCTGGACC
>CAWIGD010000073.1:0-76804 GCA_963835165.1 uncultured Alphaproteobacteria bacterium | reverse complement strand
TCCCGGGCCGTGACCGAGGCGGATGGCAGGAGGCACATTCGCCACGTGATCGGGCCTGACGAGTACCACGAGGACGTGGACGACAACGCCTTCACCAACCTGATGGCGCGCTGGAATATCGCCCGCGCGCTCGAGGCAGTGGAACTGCTGCAGGCGCGCTGGCCCGATCAGGCCGCCGCGCTTCGGCAGAAGTTGGCGCTTGGCGACGGCGAGCTTGCAGACTGGCGCGACGCGATCGCGCGCATTGTGACCGGCCTCGATCCTGCGACCGGCATCTATGAGCAGTTTGCCGGCTTCCACTCGCTGGAACCGCTCGACCTCGCCGCCTATGCCGAACGCACGGTGCCGATCGACGTGGTGATCGGCCGCGAGCGGACGCAGCGCTCACAGGTGGTGAAACAGGCCGACGTGGTGGCGCTGATGGCGCTGCTGCCCGAGGAATTCCCCGGCGCGACGGCGGAGCGGAATTTCCACCACTACGAGCCGCGCTGCGCCCACGGCAGTTCGCTCAGCGCGGGGATGCACGCAGTGGTCGCCGCGCGTCTGGGCGATGCGGAGATGGCGCTGCGCTATCTGCGCGAGACCGCAGCCACCGACCTCGACCTCGACCCCAACAGCGCCGGTGGCGTGCGCATCGCCGGGCTGGGCGCGCTTTGGCAGGCGGTGATGCTCGGCTTTGCCGGCCTCGACCTGAGGGGCGACACGCTCGGGATCGATCCGAGGCTTCCGCCCCAATGGCGCAGCCTCTCGTTCCGCGTGTGTTGGAGAGGCCGGTCCGTAGCGATCCGCATCGTCGGCAGAACCGTGGAGGCGACGCTGGCGGAGGGCGAACCGATGGAGATTCGGATCGCGGCTGCCACGCGAAAACTGACAGCGGGCGTAACCATGCAAGTATCGATGTAGGCTACCCGCACCGGTCCGGTGCGGCGAACTCGTCGTTCGAGCCCGGAGCCTTTGAAGACAAAGCAGGAAATCGCACCTCCTGGAACTGCCAGCAATTATGGACGTTCAAACAAATGGTGCCACCAAAGTGGCGCTATGCTGTCGTCACTCGTCACTCCTGGCACTCGGCCGAGCGGTAAGGAACAACCCGACCTTCGAACGCAGGAACACTGCACAGGGAGGACAAGCCTATGACGAGCCGCGATCTGGAAAGCGTTGCGCAGACACTGGTGTCGGAGGGAAAAGGGATCCTGGCGGCCGACGAGACCACCCCTACCTTGACAAGGCGCTTCGACACTCTCCGGATCCAATCGACGGAGCAAAGCAGGCGCACCTACCGGGAAATGCTCTTTACCTCTCCTGGAGCCGCCGAGTTCATCAGCGGTGTCATCATGTATGACGAAACGATCCGCCAGAAGAGTGCCAGCGGCGCGCCGCTGGCGGAGGCTCTTACGGTCGCGGGCATCCTTCCAGGGATAAAGGTCGACACCGGCGCGAAACCCCTCGCCGGCTCTCCTGACGAGACCGTCACCGAGGGGCTTGACGGTCTACGGGATCGTCTGAGGGCGTATCACGGCATGGGTGCCCGCTTCGCGAAGTGGCGGGCGGTCATTCATGTCACGGACATTTTGCCAAGTTCCGCCTGCGTGCGCTCAAACGCGCATGCGCTGGCGCGGTACGCTTCCCTCTGTCAAGAACAGAAGCTCGTGCCGATCGTCGAGCCGGAGGTACTGATGGACGGGTCGCACACAATCGAGCGCTGCGAGGGGGTCACCGGAATGGTTCTCCACGCTGTTTTCCATGCCCTCTTCGAGCAAGGTATCGCGTTCGAAGGAATGCTGCTCAAACCGAACATGGTTCTCGCAGGCAAGGAGTGCGACCGCCAAGCCTCCGTGGAGGAGGTCGCGACCGCGACTCTGCGCTGCTTGCGCCGGCACGTGCCTGCCGCGGTGCCTGGAATTGTGTTCCTCTCCGGCGGCCAACAAGCCCGGCTCGCGACCGTTCATCTGAACGCAATCAACCGGCTGCCAGGCCCGAAACCTTGGAAGATCAGTTTCTCTTATGGGCGGGCGCTTCAGGACCCGGCTTTGGACGCCTGGCATGGACGCGACGAGAACCTGCAGGCCGGCCAGCAAGCTCTCTATCGTCGGGCCAGATCGAATGGGGCGGCGAGTGTCGGGAAGTATACGGATGAGATGGAGGAGGTATCGCCAAGCGTTGACGATCCGCCGCACCGCCGCGACTGGCGCGACGACTGATAAGCGCGACCCCAGCTCGCCCTTCGGATGGGCACTCAATGTCACAGGATCAGAGGAGGCAATAATGGCAAACGCGCTATCCAACAAGGAGCGGGCATTGATGGATGCGTACTGGCGGGCGGCCAACTACCTGTCGGTCGGCCAGATCTATCTCTACGACAACCCTCTGCTTAATCAATCGCTCACAAAGGATCACATCAAGCCTCGGCTTCTCGGCCACTGGGGAACGACGCCAGGTTTGAACTTCATCTACGTTCACCTGAACCGGCTGATCAGGAAACACGACCTCGACATGATCTACATCACGGGCCCCGGTCATGGCGGCCCCGGTCTGGTCGCAAACGCCTACCTCGAGGGGACCTACAGCGAGGTCTATCCGAACATTTCCCCCGATGAAGAGGGCATGAAACGCCTGTTCACCCAATTCTCCTTCCCGGGCGGTATCCCGAGCCATGTTGCGCCGGAGACGCCGGGGTCAATTCATGAAGGCGGCGAACTCGGCTACGCCCTCTCGCATGCCTACGGTGCGGCATTCGACAACCCCAATTTGATAGTGGCCTGTGTCGTCGGCGACGGCGAAGCGGAGACTGGGCCGCTGGCAACAAGCTGGCATTCCAACAAGTTCCTGAGCCCGGTGACCGACGGCGTGGTTTTACCGATCCTCCACTTGAACGGCTACAAGATTGCCAATCCCTGCGTTCTCGCCCGCATCAGCCATGAGGAGCTCGATCACTTATTCCGTGGCTATGGCTACACGCCGTATTTCGTCGAGGGGGATGAGCCGGAAAAAATGCACGAGCTGATGGCCGCGACCCTGGATAAGGTCGTCGCGGAAATTCAGCGCATCAAATCGGATGCGCGTCGGGATGGTTTCAAGGAACGCCCCCGCTGGCCGATGATCGTGCTACGCACACCCAAGGGCTGGACCTGTCCGAAAGAGATCGATGGCAAGCGCACCGAGGACTACTGGCGCTCGCACCAGGTGCCGATGGGCGAGATGCACGAGAACCCGGCCCATGTGCGCCTTCTCGAAGAGTGGATGAAGAGTTACCGCCCTGCAGAGCTCTTCGATGACAACGGCCGGCTTCGCCCCGAGTTGGCCGAGCTTGCCCCTCAAGGCAACCGTCGCATGAGCGCCAACCCGCATACCAATGGCGGATTGCTGTTACGCGAACTGCGGCTGCCGAATTTCCGCGATTACGCTGTCGATGTGACGGCACCCGGCGTCGTTATGGCCGAATCGACGCGAAGTCATGGGTCGCTTCCTACGCGATGTGATGAAGCTCAACATGGAGGCGCGAAATTTCCGGCTCTTCAGTCCGGACGAGAACAACTCAAACCGCTGGCAGGATGCGCTCGAGGTCACCAATCGTGCCTGGGTCGCAGACACCTATGCGTGGGATGATCATCTGGCGCCCGACGGGCGGGTCGTGGAGATGCTCAGCGAGCACCAATGCCAGGGCTGGCTCGAGGGCTATCTCCTGACCGGCCGGCACGGTTTTTTCTCGTGCTATGAAGCGTTCATCCACATCATCGACTCGATGCTTAATCAACACGCCAAGTGGCTGAAGGTGTGCAATCACATCCCCTGGCGACGGCCTATTGGCTCGCTGAATTACCTCTTGTCGAGCCATGTCTGGCGCCAGGATCACAACGGCTTCAGCCACCAAGACCCGGGGTTCATCGACCACGTCGTCAACAAGAAAGCCGAGGTCATCCGCGTCTATCTGCCGCCCGACGCCAACTGCTTGCTCTCGGTCACCGACCATTGTCTGCGTAGCCGAAACTACGTCAACGTCGTCGTGGCGGGCAAGCAGCCTGCTCCTCAGTGGCTGACGATGGACGAGGCGGTCAAGCACTGCGAAGCCGGATTGGGTATTTGGGAGTGGGCCAGCAACGACCACGGCAGCGAGCCCGATGTCGTGATGGCTTGCTGCGGTGACGTGCCAACGCTGGAGACGCTCGCCGCTGTCGACCTGCTTCGAAGACACGCGCCCGATCTCAAGGTTCGCGTCATCAATGTCGTCAATCTGATGAAGCTGCAACCCGCGAGTGAACACCCGCACGGTATGTCTGATCACGATTTCGATGCGCTGTTCACGACCGACAAGCCAATCATCTTTGCCTTCCATGGCTATCCATCGCTGGTTCACAGACTGACCTACCGGCGCACGGGCCACCACAACCTCCATGTGCGCGGCTACAAAGAGGAGGGCACGACCACAACACCGTTCGACATGTGCGTGCTCAACGATCTCGATCGCTTCCACCTCGTAAGCGACGTGATCGACCGCGTGCCAACGCTCGGACCACGGGCTGCCTACGCCAAGCAGGCCATCCGCGACAAGCTCATCGACCACAAGGCGTTCATCGCCCGGTATGGGGACGATATGCCCGAGATCACCGGGTGGAGATGGGGGCAGGAGGCTGGTTCTGCAGCCGTTCGCTCGACGGAGGCCGACAACGTCTGAGCCCGTGATGGGAGGCGAACGTGAACGTGTTCGCGATCCGGCATGGAGAGACTGCCTGGAGCCTCAACGGCCGACACACAGGCACGACGGACCTTCCGTTGACCGATAATGGCTGCAGGCTTGCGGAGAGGATGCGGTCGGTACTTGCCGCCAACACATTTGAACTCGTTCTCTGCAGCCCGCTGCAGCGGGCACGACAGACCTGCGAACTGGCTGGTTTGGGCGATCAGGCCGTCATTGACCCCGACCTGCTCGAGTGGAACTACGGCGCGTACGAAGGACTGACTCCCGAGCAGATCCAGGAGATGGCGCCGGGCTGGTTGATCTTTCGGGATGGGTGCCCAGGGGGTGAGGCGCCGGAGCACGTGGGTGCGCGCGTGGACCGGGTGATCACTCGGTCCCGCGCCGTCGGCAGCGACACCGTGCTGTTTGCGCACGGACACGTGCTGCGCGTGTTCGCGGCGCGATGGATCGGGTTGGCCGCGACCGGCGGTCAGCACTTTCTGCTGAATACGGGCACCTTGTGCGTGCTTGGTTACTACCACGGCATTCCGGCGGTGCGGATTTGGAATGGACCTCTCCTCGACACGCCGCGTGATGATGGGGCCAACGAGTAGCTGGAACACTTAAACGTGAGCTCGAAAAGTAAGCTGCGATCGAGTTCTGGCCACGCACCTCGGCGAGCTGCTGAGGCATAGGAGCGGTTTAGGCGGTGCAGCTCACTAGAGATGTGCTGCTATGAAAGGAGTGCGATCCATGCGGCAGTCAGATACTAAGCGCGTCAGCCGCGACCACTACGACGCCGTCCTTTTTGACCTTGACGGAGTAGTAACGGACACTGCCGGCATCCACGCGACGTGTTGGAAACAGATGTTCGACGAGTATCTTCAGAACCGTGCGAGGAACAGAGGGGAAGCATTCCGCCCCTTCGATCTCGCCACGGACTACCGGCTCTACGTGGATGGCAAGCCTCGTTTCGACGGAGTTCGCGACTTCCTCAGCTCACGCGGTATCCATCTCCCCGAAGGCAATCCTGAAGATCCTGCAGAGGTTGAGACAGTATGCGGACTCGGCAATCGCAAGAATGACCTGGTGAACCATGTCATAGCGGACGTGGGCGTGGAGCCCTATGACGGAACCGTGCAATTCATCCATCAACTCCGCCGCAATGGGTTCAAAATTGCCGTCGTCACCTCAAGTCAGAATTGCACAGCTGTGCTGAAGGCCGCCAAGCTAGACGACTTCTTCGAGGTGCAGGTCGATGGCAACACGATCCATGCGCAACGTCTTGCCGGGAAGCCCGCCCCCGATACGTTCTTGATGGCGGCAAAGCTGCTGGGGTCTGAACCAATACGGACCGTCGTCATCGAGGATGCCATCTCCGGAGTCCAGGCCGGCGCTAATGGAAACTTCGGACTTGTGATCGGTATCGCACGTAAGGGAAACGCGGAGGAACTGAAGCACCATGGCGCCCATCTGGTAGTCGACGATTTGGCCGAACTTCTGGACTGATCGACGCCTCGCGCTGCCTTGGGAGGAACGGCCCGATGCTCCATCATGAACGCCTCAGACCGCCATCCCGTGACTATCCTGCCGACGAATGGAACGTCATCGAAAAAGCGTTCCACCCCGAATTCATGGCCCAACTCGAAACGATGCTAGCGCTCGGCAACGGGTACCTCGGCATGCGCGGGTGCCCAGAGGAAGGCGGCCCCAGCGCTGAAAATGGCACGTTCATTAATGGGTTTTATGACACGTGGCCAATTGTCTACGGAGAAGACGCTTACGGTTTCGCGAAAACTGGCCAGACAATCTGCAACGTGACGGACAGCAAGATAATTAAGCTGTTCGTGGATGATGAACCCTTCTGGTTGCCCGATGCGCAACTCCTAAAATACGATCGCCGGCTCAACATGAAGTCCGGAACGCTCGACCGGGAGATCCTCTGGGAGACCCCGGCCGGCAAACAGGTATCGATCACATCTCGGCGTTTGGTCTCATTTGTCGACCGGCATGTGGCTGCCATCTCCTATTGTGTGACAATTCTTAATGCGCATGCGTTTGTTGTGATCTCCTCGGAGATGGCAACTCATGAACCCAGAGCCCTCAGCAATAGGGATGATCCGCGGCTGGCGAAAGCCGTTTCGGGGCGGGTACTTCATCAGCGAACCAACTATTCGAAAGACCGCCGCATCGTGCTGTGCCATGCGACGGAGAAGAGCCTTTTGAAGCTGACATGTGCGACTGAGAGCGCTCTGGAGAGTGCGTGCCCGCACTCCTACAAGACTGTCCACACCCCCGACTTCGGCCAAGTTGCCTTCACGATCGACGCCCGGCCCGGCAGTCCGATCCAACTCACCAAGTACATGGTCTATCACACCTCTGACACGGCTTCCGCTGAAGAACTCTGCGGCCGCGCTGAATGGACAATGGATCGCGTAGTGACGCAGGGATTCCAGCAGCTGCTCGCCTCTCAAGAGCACTACATGGACGATTTCTGGCGCCGAAGCGATGTGCGGATCAAGGACATCAGCGAAGACCGAACAAAGCGCAGCACTGTCGAGATCCAACAAGCGATCCGTTTCAATCTTTTTCACATCCTGCAGGCCTCGGCGCGCGCCGAAGACACGGGTGTGCCGGCGAAGGGCCTCACCGGACAGGCTTATGAGGGGCACTACTTCTGGGACACCGAGATCTACCTGCTGCCGTTTCTGATATACACCTCTCCCCGCATCGCCAGGAACCTCCTGGCGTTCCGCTACAAGATGCTGCCTCAGGCACGAGCACGCGCCAAGGAACTAGGCCATCGAGGAGCCATGTTTCCGTGGCGCACCATCAGCGGGGAAGAAGCATCTGCATACTACGCCGCCGGAACGGCACAGTATCACATCAACGCGGACATCATGTACGCGCTGCGCAAGTATGTGCAGGCAACGGGCGATGAGCTGTTCCTACGCGACTATGGTGCCGAGATGCTGGTGGAAACCGCACGCCTGTGGGTGGACTTGGGCTTCTACTCGGACGCAAAAGGGGGGAAGTTCTGCATCAACGGCGTCACCGGCCCCGACGAATACAACGCGGTCGTAAACAACAACGCATACACGAACTTGATGGCCCGCGAAAACCTGCGCTACGCAACTCAGGTTGTTGAATTCTTGAAGAAAACCAAACCGGACGCGTACGACGCGCTTGTAGACAAGACGGGGCTCGAGGGCTCCGAGGTAGATGCTTGGCTCCGCGCTGCAGAGAACATGTATGTGCCGTATGATGAAAAGTTGAATATCATCCTCCAGGATGACAACTTCCTGGACAGAGAGCCCTGGGATTTCCGGCATACGCCTCGCGACCGTTATCCGCTCCTCCTATTTTATCACCCGCTGAACATTTACCGGAAGCAAGTGATTAAACAGGCGGATGTGGTGTTGGCAATGTTCTTGTTGGGCGATGCTTTCCCCCCAGAAATGAAGAAGCATAACTTTGATTTCTATGACCCGTTGACGACAGGTGACTCATCTTTGTCGTCGTGCGTCGAGGCGATCATCGCTGCACAGACCGGCGATATCGATAAAGCGATTCGGTACGGAATGGCGGCGCTCTTAATGGACCTGGCCGATGTGGGTGGCAACGTGAAAGACGGCTGCCATATCGCCTCGATGGGCGGCACCTGGATGATGCTCACCTATGGTTTCGGAGGTATGCGGGACGATGACGGAACGTTGTCGTTCTGGCCACGTCGTGCGCCCGAGGAGAACGCTATTCTTCGATTTCCGCTAACCTACCATGGCCAGATGCTGGAAATCGAAATCGGTCTGGATAGGGTGGAGTACGCGCTGCGTGAGGGTGAACGCCTTGTGATCCGCCATGAGAAGGAGGAAGTCGAGTTGACTCGGGATAATCCGCTCGTCATCCGACCCGTTAGCAGGAGATGACGATCCGAATACGCAGCGGGCGTGACGTAAACGGCACTTGTCGCAGCGAGCTCAGATGAGGACAACAGCAAACATAAATTGGGCGGAATGCCCATGAGCGTCAAGTCGCCGTCCGTCGGGAGGCGCAAGCGCGCAGCAATGCGGCAAGATCAATCTGATACAATGAAGTCCCCTCTCACGGCCGTGGCAGGACGTCGGAACCGGGTCAAGCGCGTTCTGGTCGTCGACGTTGGTGGCACTTCGGTAAAGATCCTGGCCACCGGGCAATCAGAAAGTCGGTCGTTTCCATCCGGACCAAAGCTCACTCCCAAACGCATGGTTGCAAGAGTTATAGAGCTTGCCGCGGATTGGACCTATGATGTGGTCTCCATCGGCTACCCCGGCCCGGTCTTGGGCGGCCGGCCGGCCGCAGAACCCATCAACCTGGGACGTGGCTGGGTCGCGTTTGATTTCGCGCGGGCCTTCGGTCGCCCGGTCAAAGTCATAAACGATGCCGCCATGCAGGCCTTGGGGAGCTACAAAGGTGGCAAGATGCTGTTTCTAGGCCTCGGAACAGGACTGGGCACGGCCTTGATCGTCGAGGGTATGGTCAAGCCAATGGAACTCGGCCATCTGCCGTACAAGAAACGCACCTACGAGGATTACGTTGGACGTGCCGGCCTGGAACACGACGGCAAGAAAAAGTGGCAGCGCCATGTGGCGGACGTCGTCGAGCGCCTCATCGCGGCGCTTCAGCCGGATGACACCGTGATCGGGGGAGGAAACGTCAATAGGCTCGACGCATTACCTCCGCGGTGTCGCGCGGGCGAAAATGCCAACGCTTTTCGCGGTGGTTTTCGATTGTGGGCAGGAGCCGATGTGCTCCCGCCGGCTCCGACGCCCGGACGACTTCGCTCCCGGCAAAAAAGTAACCACTAAAAGGCTGTCTGAGACTGGTCGATCGGAAAGCCGCCAACGCGACGATCCGGCGCCGGTCGTGCCAAGTACTTCAGGAGGATGCATGGCAACGACGCGAGCGAGCGAGTCCCGAGTCAACGCAGGCGACCGGGTTGCTCTCACGAATGTTCGCACTGGGCTTGGAGCGGATGCGATCGCCACGGCCCTGATCGAGAACCTGCACTGCCTGCAGGGAAAGCCGCCACAGTACGCGACGCGCAACGACTGGTACATGGCCCTCGCTTACACCGTGCGCGACCGCATGATGGCTCGCTATGTAGCGACCGTGGAATCCATTACCCGAACGAACACGGCTGCGAAGGCCGTTGCGTATCTTTCCGCGGAGTTCCTGACCGGACCCCATCTCGGCAACGGCCTCATCAATCTCGGGATCTGGCAGGCCGTAGAGGAAGCGCTGTCGCGCATGGGGCAAGAACTGTCGAGCCTCCTCGAGCAGGAGGAAGAGCCCGGGTTAGGCAATGGCGGGCTCGGCCGCCTGGCGGCCTGCTACATGGACTCGCTGGCGACGCTCAACGTTCCGGCCATCGGCTACGGCATTCGCTACGAATTCGGAATCTTCGATCAGGCGATTCGCGATGGTTGGCAGGTTGAGATGACGGACAAGTGGTTGCGCTTCGGCAACCCGTGGGAGATCGTACGTTCGGAAATCTCGTTCGATGTTAAGCTCGGAGGACATACCGAGCGCTACGACTACGCTGAGGGCCGCTATCGCGTGCGCTGGGTTCCCGAGAAGGTGATTAAGGGCGTCGCCTACGACACGCCAGTCCCGGGCTATGGCGTGCCCACAACAAACCTGCTGCGCTTATGGAAGGCCGAAGCCACTGAGTCATTTGATTTCGAAGCATTCAATCTCGGCGACTATTACCGGGCGGTGGACGAGAAAGTCGCATCGGAAACCATCTCCAAGGTTCTTTATCCGAATGACGAACCTGACGCCGGGAAGCAGCTGCGCCTGGCGCAGCAGTACTTCTTCGTATCCTGCTCGCTTCAGGACATGATCCGGTTGCTCATGATGCGCGGCAAGCCGCTCAACCAGCTTCATTCGTATTGGGCCGCGCAGTTGAATGACACGCATCCCTCCATTGCCATTGCCGAGTTGATGCGCCTCCTCGTGGACGAGCACGCGATGGAGTGGGATGAAGCGTGGGATATCACCCAGAAGACCTGTGGCTATACGAACCACACGCTTCTTGCCGAAGCCCTTGAGCGATGGCCCATCGCATTGTTTGCCAAGCTATTGCCGCGGCATCTAGAGATCATCTTCGAGATCAATCGTCGCTTCTTGGACGATCTGCGAATGCGCTATCCGAATGACGATCAGCTGCTAAGGCGGCTCTCGCTCATCGATGAAGCGGGCGAGAAATATATACGCATGGCGCACCTTGCGAGCGTGGGGAGCCATGCCATCAATGGGGTCGCCGCCCTCCATACCGAGCTCCTGAAGCGAACGGTACTCCGTGATTTTCATCGGGTGTCGCCGGAGAAATTCTTCAACGTGACAAACGGCGTGACGCCGCGGCGATGGATCGCGCTGAGCAATCCGAAATTGAGCGCGCTCATCACTCGGCACATCGGCGACCGATGGACAGCGAATCTGGAAGACGAGCTCCAGCGGATAGAGCCACTGGCCGGCGACGTCGGCTTTCAAAGGGAATGGCAAGCCGTCAAGGCTGATAACAAACGAGTTCTGGCCGACCTGATCAAGGAGCGAACCAATATCGTCGTAGATCCGCACTCGTTATTCGATATCCAGGTGAAGCGGCTGCACGAGTACAAACGCCAGCACTTGAACGTTTTGTACTTGATTACTCTTTACAACAGGCTCAGGCGGGCCTCTGGCGCCGCGACAACCCACCGAACGGTCATCTTCGGGGGCAAGGCCGCTCCAGGATATCGCATGGCCAAGCTGATCATCAAGCTGATCAATTCCGTCGCGCGCACCATCAATGAAGACCCGCTCGTCTCCCAGGTTCTCAAGGTGGTGTTCCTGCCGGACTTTAACGTCAAGAGCGGCCACCGCATCTATCCCGCCGCCGATTTGTCCGAACAGATCTCCACGGCAGGCAAAGAGGCGTCGGGCACGGGCAACATGAAATTCGCCATGAACGGGGCAATAACAATTGGCACGTTGGATGGCGCCAACGTCGAGATCCGCGACGCGGTAGGGCACGAGAATTTCTTCTTGTTCGGCCTGACGGCCGAGGAGGTCGAGCGGTCAAAGGCTGAGGGCTACACGCCGCGCAGCATCTACGAATCAAATCCAGAGCTACGCGAGGCGGTCGACCTCATCAGTTCCGGCTTCCTCTCCAATGGCGATCGCGGGCTCTTCGCGCCGCTCGTGGACTCGCTGCTTACCCGCGACGACTACATGCTGTTGGCGGACTACCAGGCCTATATGGAATGCCAACAGCGCGTCAGCCACGCATACTCCGATCTGACCGCGTGGACGCGCATGTCGATTCTCAACAGCGCACGAGTCGGTCGTTTCTCGTCCGACCGTTCGATCCGGGAGTATTGCCGGGACATCTGGAAGGTCAGGCCGATTGTTCCTGACGAAGGATGAGCACGATGCGGACCATGAGCGCCCGCGACGTGACATCGGGTGCGAGCGCTCCTCTTGGAGCGACGGTCCTCCCGGGCGGCGTCAATTTCAGCGTGTTCTCGAAAGATGCAGCCTCGCTCGAACTGCTGCTGTTCGATGACGAGAATGCCGCGCAACCCGCAAGGGTCATCCCACTCGATGCCGATAAACATCGCACGCATCACTACTGGCATGTCTTTGTGGCGGGCCTTCGGTCAGGCCAGGTGTACGCCTATCGCGCGCACGGGGCCTTCGACCCGGAGCGCGGACGTCGGTTCAACGCCGAGAAAGTGCTGCTTGACCCTTACGGGCTTGCTGTGGCCGTCCCAGAAACATACGACCGCTGGGCTGCGGTGCGGCCGGGTGACAATACCGCTGTGGCCATGAAAAGCGTCGTAGCCGATCCCGATCGGTACGATTGGCAAGGCGATCTGCCGCTCAAGCGGCCCTTTACCGAGACCGTGATTTACGAGCTGCATGTGGGCGGCTTTACTCGCCATCCCAGCTCCGGCGTCGCGATCGAAAAGCGCGGTACATACGCCGGGCTGATCCAAAAGATCCCGTATCTCAAAGATCTGGGTATCACCGCAGTGGAGCTGCTGCCGGTGTTCCAGTTTGACGCGCAGGACTGCCCGGCCGGGAAGACGAACTACTGGGGCTATGCGCCCGTTTCGTTCTTCGCGACATACCACGCGTACAGCTCACAGAAGAACGCGCTCTCAGTCCTCGACGAATTTCGAGACATGGTGAAGGCGTTCCACCGCGCGGGCATCGAAGTCATCCTGGATGTTGTGTTCAATCACACAACAGAAGGTGGTGAGGCAGGACCAACGTTGTGCTATCGCGGCTTGGCGAACGATGTCTATTACATCCTTGAAAAGCACAAATCCCGTTACGCCGACTATACCGGTTGTGGGAACACGCTGAATGCCAACCATCCGATCGTGCGCCGGCTGATCCAGGACAGCCTGCGTTACTGGGTGTCTCAGATGCATGTGGACGGATTTCGCTTCGATCTCGCCTCGATCCTGTCGCGCGACGAGGAGGGCCGCCTGCTGCCGAACCCGCCCGTTCTCTGGGACATCGAATCGGATCCGTTATTGGCCGGCACCAAGCTGATTGCGGAGGCGTGGGATGCTGCAGGGCTCTATCAGGTGGGAAGCTTTATCGGCGAGCGGTGGCAGGAGTGGAACGGCCGGTTCCGCGACGACGTGCGGCGGTTCCTCAGAGGCGACACCGGCTCGGTGTCTGGCGTCGCCAGTCGGATCCTGGGCAGCCCTGACATCTACGGACACGAGGAGCGCGAAGCCGAGCAAAGCATCAATTTCGTGACCTGCCATGACGGCTTCACCCTCAATGATCTGGTGTCGTACAACCACAAGCACAACGAGGCCAATGGCGAGAACAACCGTGACGGCTCCGATGACAATCTGAGCTGGAATTGCGGCGTGGAGGGACCCACCGATGATCCAATGGTGGAGGCGCTGCGCAATCGCCAGGTCAAGAACTTCTTCGCACTCGATCTGCTGGCAGCCGGCACGCCGATGCTGCTCATGGGCGACGAAGTCCGCCGGACCCAGAGGGGCAACAATAACGCCTACTGCCAGGACTCCGATATCAGCTGGTTCGACTGGAGCCTGCTGGAGCGGCATGGCGACATCCATCGATTCGTGAGAGCCCTCAACAGATTTCACCAACGGCGTGACATCGTGGCGGAAGGGACGCTTAGCCTCAATCAACTCCTTCGCCGGGCGCACATCGAGTGGCATGGAGTGGCGCTCAACCGCCCGGATTGGGGGAACCACTCGCACTCCCTGGCCGTCACGCTCCGAACCTTGCGCGGCAGCTTTCTGCTCCACGCGATGCTCAACGCCTATTGGGAACCGCTGACGTTTGAGTTGCCGCCGGTGTCCGCCGAGTCGCGGTGGCGACGCTGTATCGATACCGCGCTCGACTCGCCCGATGACATCTGCCCGTGGGAGAGCGCACCTGTCGTGAGGCAGGTGACCTATGAAGTGCAGCCGCGGTCCGTGGTGGTCCTCGCGCTGGCGCTCGAAAAATTGCCGGAAGCGGTCTAAAGGTGGAATGATTTCAATGACGATCCATCCGCTCGCCGCTAAGCCCCCTCCGCAGGAACTCCCAATCGCCGCCGGCAACTTCCGACGCGGATACTATGGGCGCAAGCCTGACGTCACGGACCCGAATGGACGACGACGAAGCCCGTCGTGCAGCCAGCACCCACAAGCACGACCATGTCGGGACGTATGTGGCGGATGGGAGTTCAGTTTTCGGAGGTTACAATGAACGACGATGCCTCTCGCTGGGCCTCTTTTTCATCGGCTTTTTCAATCGTTCTGAGCTTAGCCAGCAACCGAATTGCAGAGCTTGGTTGTACTCCCGTCGGAGAGGATCCAAAGGCGTTTGTCGATCGCGGAGGCCTGCGTCGCCTGGAAATTGAGGCTTCCGAAGCAGCGATCAGGAGGGTTCGAGAGGCGGCATATCCACTCATCTTCAAGCTTTTCGGTGCCGAAATGCCTCGCGGCAAAGAGCGCAAACTCGTTTTGGCTCGGCTCGGCCAAGACATGGCACGCCTTGAAAAGGTCCTGGGCTTTGGACCGCACGAGCAGACGCGCGGGCGCCCGCGTGGTAACGGGAGGCGAACCGCGGCGACCAAACGTCGAGACAAGTAAACTCCGGGCCAGTTGCGGCCGTGTTGATCGTCGCGGGTCATGGCTTGCGCTTTGCCGAGGCGATCCCGGGGCATGACGCACGCTTCCCCTCTCGCCAAGGCCGACGGATGACTATCTGATCGCAGGCATTCATCCGGACGATTCGTCCGGACGCGGCGCTCGCGAGGACTGTGGGACTGATGGCGCGAAGATCGGGCAGTGCTGATCTGCCGCTGCACGGCGGCCAGGTGCCGAAATGGCTGGCGGACCGCATGACCCGGCTGGGCGCGGTGATGACCCAGGCCGTGGTGCACCATTACGGCCGCGACGAGCTGCTGCGCCGGCTGGCAAATCCGTTTTGGTTTCAGTGCTTCGGCGCCGTCATGGGGATGGACTGGCATTCCTCCGGCATCACGACCAGCGTCATCGGCGCGCTCAAGCGCGGGCTGACGCCGCTGCAGAAGGAGCTCGGCGTCCACGTCTGCGGCGGGCGCGGGAGATACTCCCGACAGACCCCGAGCGAACTCATTGCGATCGGGGACCAGGTCGGCTTCGACGGCGGCAAACTCGCGCAAGCCAGCCGTCTCGTGGCCAAGGTCGACAGTGCCGCGGTGCAGGACGGTTTCGATCTCTACCTGCACGGTTTCGTCGTCACCGACGACGGCCATTGGGCGGTGGTGCAGCAGGGCATGAACGAGCGAGCGCAGGCAGGCGCGTCGCTATCATTGGCTCTCGGAAGGGCTGACAAGCTTCGTGGACGATCCGCACACGGCGATCGAAGGTGCCGGTCAGGGCGAGATCGTCAACCTTGCCGATCGGCGCGCGGCGCCGTCGCGCTGCGCGCAACTCGACCTGCTCTCTTCCCTGGGCCCGGACCGGATCGTGAGCGAACTGGCGCGGCTGGAAGGTCCCGAACCGAGGACGGAGGTCGACGTGCAGCCGCTGCTGCCGCACCTCGTGATGCCGGCGCACCACGATGTTCGCCCCGAAGACGTGGTCGCGCGACGGCTGCGCGGCAATCTGGCCGCGGCGGCCGACCGCGGTCCGGCGGATTTTCCCGAACTGCTGCTCACGCCCGGCGTGGGCGCGCGAACCGTCCGCGCGTTGGCGATGGTGGCCGAGGTCGTGCACGGCGCCCCTTGCCGGTTCAGCGATCCCGGGCGGTTCTCGTTTGCCCACGGCGGCAAGGACAGGCACCCGTTCCCCGTGCCGCTCAAGGTTCTGGACGAGACCATCAAGGTGTGGAAGTCGGCTGTTCAGAAGGCGAAGCTCGGACGTGACGAGGAACTCGGCGCGCTGCGGCGGCTCGACGGCCAGGCCCGCACGCTCGAACGCCATGCGACCGGTCCCGAGGTGGACGAACTGATCGCTGAAGAACGGCAGCGCTCGCATTCATATGGAGGCCGATCCGTGTTCGGATGGGAACAGCCGCCCGCGAGCAGCGTGCGGACGGACCCGAGGGTGCGAGCGGTTTCCAAGCGCCGATAGTCTTGAAGGCCCGCGTCAGGCGTCAAACACGCCGTCCGAACAGCGTGATGGCTGCGATCGGGATCAGCAGACCCAGCAGCGCTGCGGTGATCAGCAGCGGACCGAGCTCCGTGTAGTTGCCGCGCCCGACGACGAAGATCTCATTGAGATACTTGGTCTGCAGCTGGGCTGCGACCAGCGCCATGTTCATCAAGGATGCCATGAGCGCGAACCATGTCGCCCGGTGGCCGGCGGGCGCGTAGAAGGCGATCAAGGTCAGGAGCGGAATCATGCTGATCTGCGCAAATGGCGAGGCCGTGGCGGCATCGACCACGGCGATGGTGCGGGCGCCGAATCCGAACATCGCTTCCGTCCAATGATGGAGGCCGTAGAACAGCCCGATATTGGGGAGCGAAAGCACCGCGCCCGCCACCGCGAGCCAAAACAAGATCGCGGCCGCGGAATACTCGGTCAACTGCTTGCTGAACAGCCACATGGCCGCGATGGCGATGATCGCCGCGGTCTGGCGCAGCGTGCCGTAGAACGCCTCGTCGAATTGGAGCTGGTCGAGCGTCCACCAGAAGTATCCGTCGCCGACCGACGGCGTTGCGCGGAAAGCGAAGATGATGATGCTGGTGAACAGGATGGCGCGCCGGGTCTTGGAATCGAGTTCCTTGGTCACGAACACCAGCATGGTGCAAATCACCGCCATCGAGAGCGTGAAGATCAGCTCCTGTCCGAACGGAACGGATCCGAGCGCGAGGGCGAGGATCGCCGCGCCGAACGCTATGCCGCCGCCGAGAATGCGCCAGTCGAGCGGGCGCCGTTCGCTCGTCTCCAACCCGATCAGCAGCACGCCGATGACCGAAACGGCTGGGACGAGCAGCCCCAGGAGGAACACCGTCTCGCGCGCGAGCATGCCTGCGAGCCAGCCGGATAGTCCGGCGACCGCCAGGATGCCAAACGAGAGCGACAAGCGGCCGATCACCTGGACCATCCCGAGCTCGGCGCGCACCGCCTCCTCGGGACGAGGTTTGCCGGCGCCGTCGCGCCGGGAGACGACTTCGGTCGACATCGCATCGGCGACCACGTCCTGGATGACGGTGCCGATTACGATCGCCATCGCGCCGAGAATATAGAGCTGATCCGGGCGTGCGAACGCGATCCATCCGCCGGCGGCACCGGCGAGCGTGAGCATGCCGGCGGCCGTGGAGGCGGCGCCGATGAGAACATAGGCCTTGCGTTGCGAGCCGAAGATGGGAACGCAGTCCACCAGTTCGCCGAACACCATCTTCACGGTCCACGGCAGGCTGAGCCAGACCGCGATTCCCGCCAGTTCGGCCGGGCTCAATGTCAACCGCTCCTTGATCCACATGTCGCGGCTGACATCGATGAGCCCAAGCGCGCCATAGGCGAAATAGATCATCGCCAGCGGCAGGTAGTTCAGCCGGAAGCCCCGGATCGGCCGCAGCAGCGCCGACAGCCAGAACAGGCCGGCAGCCCTGGTCGAAGACTGCGCGGTCGTCTCGGCGGGGCTGAGCGGCAGGTTCATGCAACGGTCCAATGTCGGCTTTCAGGGTTGCAGACGTAGGGGCACCAATTCAGTCGCCAAGAAGGCGGCCGCGACTTTCAGCCCCCGCGGGAATTTGACAAGATGCGATGGTTGCGGGATCGCGCCCAGTGCCCAGCCGCGCTTCCACGCATGTCCTCGAGAGTCTCGACCGGAAGCAGATGACAAGTTCCCAAACGCGCAACGACCCCACACCCGCAAGCGCTGCGCCGCTCACGGATCCCGAGGTCATCAAACACTATCATGCCCACATCTACTACGATCCGGCATCGAGCCGTGACCGGGCTGCCCGGTTGCGGGAGCGGGTGGCGGCGGCATTTCCCGAGGCGACGCTCGGACGCTGGCACGACGCACTCGTCGGGCCGCACCTGCAGTCGATGTATCAGATCGCCTTTCCCCGCAATTTGCTGGCGACGTTCTTGCCGTGGCTGATGCTCAACCGTGACGGTCTGACCATCCTGCTCCACCCCGGGACCGGCGATGCCTATGCCGATCACACCGACCACGCGGTCTGGCTCGGCGGCACGCTCCCGCTTCGGCTGGACGTCCTCCGCGCCGCGAGATAGCAATGCCCGCCTGATCAGCCGTTGAGGAAACCGCCGCGAAAATAGATCAGGGGATCGCCGCCGCCGCGCGCAACGAAGTCGACCACCCGGCCGATGGCGATGGTGGTCGCGAAATGGTCGATGGTCTTCTCCAGCACGCAATCGACCACGCCGATGGCATCGTGGAAAACCGGAGCGCCCGAGGTCAGCGTGCCCCAGCGGCCGGGCTCGAAGCGGGCCGAGCCCTTGGTCGCGGACTTGCCCGCGAACATGTCGGCAAGCGCGCGCGCGTCGCGGCCGAGATAGTTGATCGCGAAGTGGCGCCCGTGCAGCACCGCACCTAGCGCCGTCGTCTTGTTGTCGATCGACACCAGCATGGAGGGCGGATCGGCGCATATGTGGGTCGCCGACAGCCCGAGGAAGCCGGCCGGGCCATCCACGCCCTGCGCGGTGACGATCGTGGCGCCGACCGCGCGCTCACCCAGAACACGCCAAAACGTCTTCGCGTCGATCGCCTTCGATGACGCTCGATGGTTCGGGGTCAGGTCCGTCATGGCGTCTTCCTCGTCGCATTCCGCAGTCGCGACGCTACACGCGCTGACGCTGCCGATAAAGACGGAATCCGTCGTCGCTGCCGCAACGTCTCCGCTCGCCCTGCTTGGTGCGACCTCAACGGCTCGGCATGGAAAGAGCGGTTCCGACGACATCGGTATCAGCCAGGAATTTCAATATGCGTTGCACGACCGGCCGCACGGTCTGCGGGGCAAGCGCATCGCCGGTCAGTTCGTGACGCGATGCCTCCGGCAAATCGACGATCAGCTTTGGCGGCCCCTGGACCTCGTCGAACCGGTCCTGGATGGCGGCGGTGTCGACGACCACATCCCGGTCGGTATAGATGACGAGGATCGGCATTTTGAGTGCGACGAGATGAACGGAGCGCGCGTGGTTGAGCAAATCCATGAGCGCGACAATGCCTTGCGAGGGATAGTGCGTGGTCCAGAATTCGGCGTGGCCGCTGCTGTCGGGCTGGAAGGAATGTTCCTTGCCGATGACGAGGCGTGCGAGCACACGGCCCAGCGGTCCGGAGATGAATTTCGCCCGCCAGTCGCGGATCGCAAAATTCGGCGACAGCAGCACCAGCGCCGCGATATCGGGTGAGTTGTCCTCGAGCGCTGCCATTGTTGCCAGCAGCGCGCCGGTCGAGATTCCGATCAGGATCACGCGATCGCCGATTCTTCGTCCGACGGCCAGAGCTTCGCGGGCGTCATCCAGCCAATCCTGCGCGGTCACCGCTGCGAACTCCGCGGGAGTCGTGCGGCCGTGCGCGGCGAGCCGGGTAAGAAAGGCGTTGGCGCCGAGTGTGCCTGCCAAGGTCTCGACGACCGGCGCGACGTCTTTTCGGCTGGCCGAGAATCCGTGGATATAGACGAGCGCCAGCGGCGTCTTGCTGCGTGCCGCGGGGTCGTTCCAAAGAATGGCCTTGGCCTGGCCCGGCTTTATCTCGGCGTGCTGTGCCTCGCGCCGGCTCAGGTAGAGGTCTACGTCCGGGACCTTTGCGACCACGTCTGCAATGTCGGATGGCAGCGGCTTGAAGGGAAACAGCGGGCCTGAGAGAACAGCCAGAGCAACGAGACAGACTGCGAGCATGATCGCCGGGAGCCGCAATGTGCGGCTGATGAGCGGCATCGGACCTGCGCTATTCCGCCGGAGGTGGCGTGCGGACCGCCCGATGCGTCGTACGCCCCGCCGCACCGGAAGGTGACATCCGTTCAAGCATCCGCGTTCCATTCGACGATCTTGGAGGACTCATCGATGATTTCTGTTGCAGCCGGATGACGCCGGCCGCCCCTCATTTAGCGTAGAGGCGAGCAAGTGGCAGCGCGCGGTGGCTTTGGTCATCGGGATGTTATGGAGCTGCCGATAGATTCCTGCGATTCGATCTACAGGAAGCGGCGGGTATGATCACTTCGAGAGCGCCGTGCGGAAAGATCAGCAGAGGGCGACCCAGCCGATGATGCAAGCAGCCAATACGCTTGGCGGATGGCTCGCCCTCCTGCTCGCGGGATTGCTGGAGATCGCCTGGGCTCTCGGTCTCAAATACTCGGATGGCCTTACCAGATTTTGGCCCAGCGTGGCCATGATCGCGGCGATTGCGCTCAGCTTCGGCCTGCTCGCGATCGCGTTGAAGTCCGTGCCTTTCGGAACGGCGTATGCCTTATGGACGGGAATCGGAGCCGCAGGCACCGTGATCATCGGCATGGTGGCTTTCGGCGAACCGGCCGATCTGTTCCGTGTGACCTGCCTCGTCTTCATCATTGCAGGCATGGTCGGTCTCAACATCGCTTCCCATCCTTGAAGATAGCAGTACCGAATCGTCGAGAGGATTCACGCAGCTGTCGCACAAGTGTCGGGCCTCTGTCAGACGACGCGGGCAGCTTCCGCCGCGTGATTCGCCGGCGGAGGCCCGATGGCAGGCGCAATGCGTACCAGCGCGCTCACGCGACGTCGCTTTCTCACCACGGGAGCATCGTCGTCGGCGATCGCCGCGATCGGGATCGCCAAGCCTGCTCTCAGCCGCGCCGCCGACCGGCCCCTCATCACCCACGGCATCCAGTCCGGCGACGTCTCGATCGATTCAGGGATTGTGTGGGCGCGTGCGGACCGGCCGTCGCGCATGCTGGTCGAGGTCGCCACCACCGACAGCTTCAAGAACGTTCGCAGCGCGGTCTTCGTCGATGCGCTGCCGGAGACCGATTTCACCGCCAAGGCGCTGATCGAGGGTCTGCCGGCCGGGCAGGACATATTCTATCGCATCCGGTTTCAGGATCATTCGTTCCCCACGCTCCTGAGCGCGCCGCAGATCGGGCGTTTTCGCACCGCTCCGAGCGAGCGGCGCAACGTCTCGTTCGTGTGGTCGGGCGACACGGCCGGCGGCTGGGGCATCGACGAGGCGCGCGGCGGCATGCGCACGTATTCCACCATGCTGAAATGCCGACCCGATTTTTTCATTCATTCCGGCGATCACATCTATGCCGACTGTCCGATCCAGTCGGAACGCAAGCTTCCGGACGGAGGCGTGTGGAAGAACATCGTGACCGAAGACAAATCCCGGATCGCCCAGACGCTGGCCGAGTTTCGCGGCAACTACAAATACAACCTGCTCGACAAGAACCTGCTTGCGTTCAATGCCGAGGTGCCGCTGCTGGCGCAATGGGATGACCACGAAGTCACCAACGACTGGTGTCCGGGTGAGGCGCCCGGCTGGAGGGGCTACGTCGACAAGAGCATACTCACCCTGGCGGCGCGCGGATGCCGCGCCTTCCACGAATTCATGCCGATGCGCGAGACGCTGGCTGAAGCCGGGCGGATCTATCGCAAGGTCGCCTATGGTCCGCTGCTCGATATCTTCCTGCTCGACATGCGCTCCTACCGCACGGCTTACGGCGAGGACGAATCTGCCGCGGCGATCCTTGGACCGGCGCAGATGTCCTGGCTCAAACGCGAGCTCATGAGTTCGCAGGCGAGCTGGAAAATCATCGCCGCCGATCTGCCGCTCGGCGTGGTGAGCGGCGATGCGATTGCGCAAGGCGATGGCGCCCCGCGCGGCCGCGAATGCGAGATCGCCGATCTCCTGGTCTTCATCAAGCATGCCGGCATTCGCAATACGGTCTGGATCACCGCCGACATGCACTACACCGCCGCGCACTACTACGACCCGAACGCGGCGGTGTTCCAGGACTTCGAGCCGTTCTGGGAGTTCATCTCCGGTCCGATCCACGCCGGCACCTGGCATCCGCAACAGCTCGACAACACGTTCGGCCCGCAAGCCGTTTTCCAGAAGGGATGCGGCAACGGCCAGCGCGACGACCTGGCGCCCTGCTTCGGGCTGCAATTCTTCGGTCACGTGGCGATCGATGGCGCCACCGAGGTCATGACCGTCACGCTCAAGGACGTCGACGACCACGCGCTATGGTCGACCAAGATCGAGCCGCGGATGGAGAAATGGTCGCGTGGTTCGGCGCGCGTGCGCAGTTAGCGTTGTGGTTCCGACGCTCGCTTCGATCGTTGCCGCTCCAGGACGCCCTGATCGCGGGCATGAAAGCGCGGCTGGCCTGGACCATGCATCGGTGTCACCCGGCTGTCATGAAGGCCGAATAGGTCTGATCACCCCGAACCTTTGAGGGTCTTGAACATGCGCACGGTGCTTGCGGCGGTGGCCGGCATTGCGATTTCGATGGCGGCGTCGGCCGGTTCCGCGCAGACGGTCTATCCCATCGACCGAGCGGATATTTTGACCGGTGCACGGTTCGACTTCAAAGTCGAATTTGCGGGCCTCGCCGATCCGGCAAAAATCTCCGTCACCTTGAACGGCAAAGACTATGCCCAGGTTTTCGGCAAGGCCGCCACGTTCGTCGAGCGCGAGGCCGGCAAGGACCAGTCGGCCTTGCTCCTGCGCGATGTGCTGCTCACCGAGCCTGGCACTTACAAGGTCCGCGTGACCGACGGCGTTCAGACCCGCGAACTCAGCTGGCAGGTCTACGATACCGCGCCGCGCAGGGCGAAGAACGTCATCCTGTTCATCGGCGACGGCATGTCGCTGGCGCATCGCGTGGCGGCGCGAGTGCTGGCGAAGGGCATCGCGGAGGGCAAGGCGTTCGGCAAACTCGCCATCGACGACATGCCGCAGATGGCGCTGGTCGCCACCGCCGGCAGCGATTCGATCATCACCGACTCCGCGAATTCCGCCAGCGCCTATGCGACCGGCCATAAGACCGCGGTCAATGCCATGGGAGTCTACGCCGACCGCACGCTCGACCCGCTCGACGATCCAAAGGTCGAGACCATCACCAGTCTGGTGAAGCGGCGGTTGGGTATGGCGGTCGGCATCGTCACCAATACCGAGGTCGAGGATGCCACCCCCGCCGCAATGTTGGCGCATATCCGCCGGCGCAGCGAATACGACCGCATCGTCGAGCAGTTCTTCGCGGCAAAGCCCGACGTCATCATGGGCGGCGGCCTTGCGAACTTCCTGCCGAAGTCGGCGGAAGGCAGCAAGCGCAAGGATGAATCCGACTTCGTCGGCCAATTTCGCGACGCCGGCTATTCCGTGGCCTCGACCGGCACGGAAATGATGTCGCTGGCGGACGATCCCAAGACGACGAAGCTCGTTGGGCTGTTCACGCTCGGCAACATGGACGGCGCCCTCGATCGCAAGATCCTCAAAGGCGGAACCGTCGGGAAGTTTCCGGAGCAGCCGGATTTGACCGAGGAAGTCGGCGCGGCGTTGAAAGTGCTCTCCAGGAACGAGGCCGGTTTCTTTCTGATGGTGGAATCCGGCATGATCGACAAGTACACGCATCTCCTCGACATGGAGCGCGCCGTCTACGACACGATCATGCTCGACAATGCAGTCAGGCTTGCCCGCGACTGGGCCGCGGCGCGTGGCGACGATACGCTCATTCTTGTCCTGGCCGATCACACCCACCCGATCGGCTTGGTCGGAACGATCGAGGACGACATGGCCTCGGTCCCCAACGTGCCGATGCGCGAACGCGTGCGCGTATACGAGCGAGCCGGATTCCCGAACTACCCCGCGGCCGATGCCGAGGGCTATCCGGCGCGCGTGGATGTGAGCCGCCGCCTCGCTTTGTTCTCGGCGAGCCTGCCCGATCACTACGAGACCTTTCGCCCCAAGCTCGACAGCCCGAACGAGCCCACGGTCGCGGGCAAGGACGCCGGCACCTACGTGGCAAACGAGCGCTACAAGAATGTTCCGGGCGCGGTGCTCCGGTTTGGAAATCTGCCCGCGATGATCAACGCCGACGTGCATTCGGGCGAAGACGTGGTTCTGACCGCAAGCGGGCCGGGCAGCGAGCGCGTCCGCGGGCAAATGGACAACACCGAGGTCTTCCGCGTCATGGTTGAAGCGCTTGGGCTTGGTTCGGCGGACAGCGCCAACCTGAAGCGGACAGAGGTCGCTCCGGGTCAGCGGTGAGCTTGGCCACGACGACCTGAGCCAGCGGCGGCGTGCCGGCGCTTGCCCCTGATCGAGGCAGGCGGTAACCCCTCGCTATGCCGGCCTGTCGTCAAGCGAGCGTCCGTCTTCTGTGCGTGGCTGTCCTTGTCCTGCTGCCGCTGGGTTCGACGCTCCCGTTGCCGGCGACCGCCGCACCGGCGGTCACGGTCGAGACGGCCGCCCAGGAGATTGTCGGACTCGCGACCCGAACCGGCCCCATGCTCCAGACCAGGGTGCTGCGGCCGCCCGGCCGGGAGCCGTTCCCGCTCGCCATCGTCAGCCATGGCTCGCCCCCGGACGGTTCCCAGCGTCCGAGCATGGAGATACCGACGTTTTCCGCGGTATCAAACTGGCTCCTCCAGCGCGGATACATGGTCGCGTTGCCGCTGCGTCGCGGCTATGGGCGGACCGGCGGTCCCTGGCTGGAAAACTTCGGATCGTGCAGCAGCCCCGATTACTATCGGGCCGGGATGATCACGGCCCAGGACATCCGAACAGCGATCGACTATTTCCGTGGCCGACCCGAGGTGCAGCGCGACCGTATTCTCCTGATCGGCCTGTCGGCGGGCGGTTGGGGATCGCTCGCAGCCGCCAGCCAAAATCCGGCCGGCGTGTTCGCGGTCATCAATTTCGCCGGCGGGCGAGGGGGCGGGCATCCCAAAGTCGGCAACTGCGCGCCGCAGCGCCTGGTCGACGCGGCGGCCCGTTATGGCTCGACCGCCCGCATTCCCACGCTCTGGCTCTACGCGGCCAACGATTCGTTTTTCGCGCCTGATCTGGCGCGCAAGATGTCCGGTGCTTTCGTTCGTGCGGGCGGTCGGGCGGAATACGTTGCACTGCCGGCCTTCGGCAGCGACGGGCATCGGCTGTTCGGGGCTGCCGACGGGCGCGCGCTGTGGCAGCCGCCGGTTGAAACGTTCTTGGAAACGCTCAAGCATTAGGATCGGAATCGCCGGTCGGTCCAAAGGCGTCGCAGGCGGGCCGGCGTTGATAAACAGGAGAAACGAGCGTGATCATCGATTGGCATGCACACATCTACACGCCGGAAGAGGCGGCGGGCGATCTCGGCACTCTGGATGGCAAGAATGGTCCGAAGTGGGGTGAGCGCGGCTGCCCGATGGTGCTCGAAAATTTTCTCGAAGCGCACTACGCGAACGGCATCGACATCAGCGTCGTCACCAACGCCGCGCATTATCTGCGCGGAAAGGCCGATCACGAAGAACTGGCCGCGGTCCAGAAATGGACCGATTACGCCGCCGAAGTTCAGGAGAAGCATAAGGGAACGCTCTATTCGTTCGCAACGATCCTGCCCTGCGGCGGCCCGGCTTTCCTCAAGGAGGCCGAGCGGGCGATCCGCCAACTCGGTCTCAAGGGCATCTTCATTCATTCCAGCCACAAGGGTCACTATCCCGACGACGACGAGGCGCGTCCGTTTTGGGAACTGGTGCAGGAACTGGACGTGCCCGTGATGATCCATCCGCCCCATCTCGGCTTCGGGGAGGAGCGGATGAAGGAGTATCGTCTCGCCTCGAGCATCGGACGGCCGTTCGATCTTTGCCTGGCGCTGGGTCGGCTGATCGTGCGCGGCATCCTCGAGGATTTCCCCGGGGTCAAGATCGTGGCGTCACACGGCGGCGGCGGCATCTGCGAGACCATCAGCCGGATGGACTATGCTTACGAGCTGCAGGACGAGGCGTTCTTCCTCGGCTCCTACGCGCCGATGAAGATCAGGCATGCGCCGAGCCATTACCTGAAACGAATGTATCTCGACACCGTGACCTACAATCTGCCGGCGGTGAAAATGGTGCTGGAGTGGATGGGACCTGACCGCGTCATTTACGGCAGCGACGCCCCGCCGCTGACCTCGCTCAAACCCCGCGCCATCAAGCTGATCAACGACCTCGATCTGCCGGCCGCGGAGCGCGACGCGATCTTTTGGGCCAATGCGGCGCGCCTGCTGAAGTTGCCGCTCGCCCGTGCCGCCCACGCCGCCTGAGACCATCAAGGCGGCATCAACTTTTTGCGACATCCAGGCGGGAACCGGGGCCGCCGGCGCGCGGCCGGCCGGGCGTGTTGACGAGGGCCCGTCGCATCCCTAGTTTCCGCGCAACTTTGCCATCTCATGCAACCCGCGCGGCCGCGCGAACCAGAGCCAGAGCCATGAAAGTCCGCAACTCGTTGAAATCGCTGCGCAGCCGCCACCGCAACAATCGTCTGGTCCGCCGCAAGGGGCGGGTCTACGTGATCAACAAGGTACAGCGCCGCTTCAAGGCCCGACAAGGCTGAGGCTGCCGCCGCGGTCCGCGGTCCTGCACGGCTGCCCCGACAAATCTGGTCTTTATTGTGCCGCGGTAGCGGGTTAGGCTCCTTGGCATGAGCCGACGATTCCTTCCGTTTGCGGCGACGGCGCTGCTCGCCCTGGTCTGCGTGGCGCCCGCGCGCGCGGAAATGGTCACGCCCGAGCCGCTCAAGCCGATCGAGCCCCCGAGCACGCTGCCGCGGGCGCAACGCGGCGACAAAACCCAAAATCTCGACCGGCTGTTCGAGGCGCTCAAGGTGGCGCCCGATGACGAAAGCGCGAAATACGTCGAAAACCGTATCTGGGCGATCTGGCTCGGCTCTCCCAGCGATACCGCCAATCTGTTGATGGGTCGCGTGAAGACCGCGGTCGACGGCAAGGATTTGGACCTTGCGATCAAGCTGCTCGACGCCGTCATCGACATCAGGCCGGATTTCGTCGAGGCCTGGAACCGGCGCGCCACCGTCTACTACACCAAGAAGGATTTCGGCCGGGCCCTTGCCGACATTCACGAGGTGCTGGCGCGCGAGCCGCGCCATTTCGGCGCGCTCTCCGGCCTGGGCATCATCTTGCAGGAACTCGGCGACGACAAACGCGCGCTCGACGTGTTCCGCCGCGCGCTCGCTCTCCATCCTCGCCTGGAGCGAATTCCCGATCTGGTGAAGAAGCTCGGCGAGAAGATCGACGGGCGAGACATCTGAGACAACCGACGTAGAACGGCGTCTGCGCTCGACACGCGCGCGGGTGCGCCGATGCCGCGGGTGCCTGCGCGCGATCTATTCTTTCGCCGCCTCCGCGCTCACGAACGCAACACGCAGCATGTTGGTCGCGCCCGGCGTGCCGAGCGGCACGCCGGCGACGACGATGACGCGCTGGCCCGGCTTGGCGAATCCGTCCTTGCAGGCGAGGCGGCAGGCCCGCTCCACCATGTCGTCGAGATCGTGGGCGTCCTCGGCCACGATGCAGTGCACGCCCCAGACCAGCGAGAGCCGCCGTCCGGTGGAGAGCCGGGGGGAGATCGCGACGATCGGTGATTGCGGCCGCTCGCGCGCAACCCGCCATGCGGTCGAACCCGAGCTCGTCCAGGAGATGATCGCGGCGAGTGCGAGCGTCTCCGCGATCTGGCCCGCCGCCGCGGCGATCGCATCGGCGCCGGTCGCCTCGGGCTCGGTGCGTTGGGCGTGGATGATGGTGCGATAAAGCGGGTCGCTTTCGACCTCCTCGGCAATGCGGTTCATGGTGGCGACCGCCTCGACCGGATATTGCCCGGCCGCGGATTCCGCCGACAGCATGATGGCGTCCGCGCCCTCGAAGATCGCGATCGAAACGTCGGACACCTCCGCGCGCGTGGGGACGGGGCTCGAGATCATGGATTCGAGCATCTGGGTCGCGACCACGACCGGCTTGCCGGCGCGCCGCGCCGATCGGGTCATCTGCTTCTGCAGCCCCGGCACCTTCTCGAGCGGCATCTCGACCCCGAGGTCGCCGCGCGCCACCATCAGCGCATCGGTGAGCTCCAGGATCTCACCGAGCCGATGCACGGCCTGCGGCTTCTCGATCTTGGCCATGACGGCGGCGCGGCCGCGCGTGATCTTCTTGGCCTCGGCGATGTCTTCCGGGCGCTGGATGAAGGAGAGCGCCACCCAGTCGATGCCGGTGTCGAGCGCAGCATCGAGATCGGAGCGGTCCTTCTCCGTCAGCGCCGAGAACGGCACCGTCGTGTCGGGAAGGCTTACGCCTTTGCGGTCCGACAATTTGCCGCCGACCTCGACGCGCGTGACGATGCGCTTGTTGTCCACCTCGGTCGCGACAAGTCTTATCTTGCCGTCATCGAGCAAGAGCGTATGGCCCGGCTCGATGGCGGCGAAGATCTCGGGGTGCGGCAGGTGCGCGCGCTTGGTGTCGCCGGGCGCGGGATCATCATCCAGGACGAAAATCTCGCCATTGGTGAGCGTGGCCGGACCGGCCGCGAAGCTGCCGACCCTGAGCTTGGGCCCCTGAAGGTCGACCAGAATGCCGATCGGGCGGCCGTGCTCGCGCTCGATGTCGCGGATCGCCGCCACGAGCTCGCGCATGCGGTCGTGGGTGGTGTGACTCATATTGATGCGGAAGACGTCGGCGCCGGCCTTGAACAGGTTTGCGATGACGCTGCGGTCCGAGGACGCCGGACCGAGGGTCGCGACGATCTTGGTGCGACGCAGACGTCGCATCAGTTGCGGCTTCGGGACGGAGGCGTCGGCGCAGCCGGCCGGCCGGCGGCCGGCGGCGTTTGAAGCATCGGGACGCGCGATTGCAGCGGTTGCATGGGTGCCTGGTCGGCCGATTCGGTGAGCTGGACGGTCCAGGACGGCTGGTCGCCGGTATCGACTTCGAAGAAGCCGGTGCGGTCATAGCCGCGCGCCAGGCAATCGTCGGTGCCGCGGATGGTGAACTCCTTTTCCCGCGTACACATGAAGGCCTGGCCCGACCATTCGCCGCCGCGGTCATAGTCGACGGCGTAAATGTAATAGAACCGGGCCACGAGGGATCCCCGCAGCACGGTCTCGCAGCTGCGGGCGGAGATGTTCCACCAGCCCTCGGTGGTCCAGCCCTCGTTCTCCTTGTAGCCGACCGCGATGCCGACCCGGTTGCCGGTGTTGTTGCAAAGCCGGAAATCAGCCCTGGCAGGCTCGGCGGTCAGGGTGAAAGCCGCCGTGACCAGGGCGCCGCAGGCGAACGCGCGTGTCCCCGCGAGGCGGGGCAGGGGGCTGCGCCGAATGTCCGTTCTCATGTGCCGGTGTTTCATCCCGCCCGCATTCCAAGCCGCCCGACGGTCCGAATGTCCGATATCGCGTGAACTCTCAGGGGCTGTCAACGAGGATAGCCCGGAAGTCGTTCACGTTGGTCAATGTCGGCCCCGGCGTCAGGATATCGCCAAGTTTCTCAAAGAATTCGGTCGAATTGTTGTCTTTAAGAAACGCGGCCGGATCGAGGCCGAGGCGCCCGGCCCGGGCAAGCGTGGTGTCATCTATGAAGGCGCCGGCGGGGTCCTCGGCCTGCCCGCCCCCACCATCGGTTCCGTCGGTGTCGCCGGCAAGGGCCGCGATCCCGCTCGCGCCCGCCAGCGCAACCGCCAGCGCCAGCGCATATTCCTGGTTCGGGCCGCCGCGGCCTTTGCCGCGCAGGGTCACCGTGAGTTCGCCGCCCGAGAGGATCACGGCACGGCGCCCCTGGCCCTGCAGATCGCGCGCCAGCCGCGCATGGGCGACGGCCACGTCGCGGGCCTCGCCCTCGATCGCGGTGCCGAGCACGATGCAGTCATATCCCCTGGCGCGCACCGCCTGCTCGACCGTCCGGAACACGTCAGCGGGTCGGACCGCCAGCGCAAACGAGGTGGCGGCGAAGATGGGGTCTCCGGGCTTCGGGGTCTCGTTCGCGGGATCGGCGAGGGCGCGCGTGACGAGCCGGGGCAGGTCGAGGCGGTAGCGTGCCACGATGGCGCGGGCATCCGACAGCGTGGTGGGATCGGGCACGGTCGGGCCCGATCCGATCACCGCCGGATCATCCCCGGGCACGTCGGAAATGCCCACTGCCACCACCCGCGCGGGATAGGCATGCTGGGCAAGGCGTCCGCCCTTGATCCGGGACAGGTGCTTTCGCACCGCGTTGATCTCGACGATCGAGGCGCCCGACGCCAGCAGCGCCCGCGTCACCGCCTGCTTCTCGGTGAGCGAAAGGCCGGCGGCGGGCGCGATCCAGTTGGCGGAGGCGCCGCCGGAAATGAGCACCAGGACCAGATCATCGGCGCCGGCGGCATCGGCCATGGCAAGCGCTTCGAGGGTCGCGGCAAGGCCGGCGGCGTCGGGCACGGGATGGCCTGCTTCCACGACCCGCACCCGGCGTGTGGGCCGGCCGTAACCGTGACGGGTGACCGCCAGACCACTGATGCGGCTGTGCCGGCAGGCCACGCTCGTCGAGGTAATGATGCTCGGCGACCTCGGCCATGGAACCGGCGGCCTTGCCGGCGGCCAGAATCAGCAGGCGTCCGGATGAGGGGGGCGCGGGCAAGTGCGGCTGCAGGCAGCTGGCGGGGTGCGCGGCAGCAACCGCGGCGCGGAACAGGTCCTCCAGCAGGGCGCGGGAGGACGCGGTCACGGTCTTCGGCCGGAAACGATGCGCGGCTTGCCATGGCGAGGCAATGCTCCGGCTGCTCCGCTTCGCATCTGCTTCGCCATTGCTGCCATCGACATTCAACGTGGCAAGGAATTCAACGTGCCAAGGGGATTCAAGGTACCAAGGGATGGGGGCAATGGCGCGTCAGGCGCCGTGCGATGGTTGCTCGCCACCCGCGCTGGAAAGTGGACGTCTCCATCACTATCCTATCTGTGGTCAGGTCCGAAAATCTTCAGGATCCCTCGTCGTGAGGAAAAGGAGCATGCGCCCATGCCGCTTGACGAAAAGACCCGCACGGAGCTCGAGGCCGCTGCGTTCCGGCGTCTCTTGGAGCATTTGCGCGCGCGCACCGACGTTCAGAACATCGACCTGATGAATCTCGCCGGCTTCTGCCGCAATTGCCTGTCGAATTGGATGAAGGACGCCGCCGACGCGCGCGGCGTGACAATGTCCAAGGACGAGAGCCGCGAGACGATCTACGGCATGCCGTACGAGGAATGGAAGACCAAGTACCAGAAAGAAGCTGGCAAGGACCAGCAAGTCGCCTTCGAAAAGGCCGGCCACAAACATTAAAAAATTTTATCGCCTGTGTACTCCGGGGATGAACCGCCTGCCGGCTTGACCTCGGCGTCCCCGCTTCTGAAACCTCTTGCCACGATTCGTTCGAGTCACCGGAGGAGGTTATTTATGGCCACAGCCGCTGCGGCGAAGGAAGAAGAGCCCGCGACCCGCTTTGCAAAGGATCATCTGAAAGCCTTCGTGGAGCGCATCGAGCGGCTGGAGGAAGAGAAGAAAACCATCGCCGACGACATCCGTGACGTCTATGCCGAAGCCAAGGGCACCGGCTTCGATGTCAAGGCGTTGCGCACGATCGTGCGGCTGCGCAAGCAGGATGTCGACGAACGGCGCGAGCAGGAGACGATTCTCGAGACTTATATGCATGCGCTCGGCATGCTGATCGATCGGGAATGAACAAGAGACACCGATGCGGCGTGCGTTCTCCGGCCTCTGAATCGCTGCGCCGCAAATCGGGTTTCCCCGACTTGCGGCGCTGCGCCCCAACGCCCCCCGCGATGAGAACTGGAATTACCTCAGCGCTGCCGTGCTGAAAGTGGCGGTCGACACGAAGACCACCGCGCTGCCGTCGAATTTTTCGCAGATCATGCCGCGATACGGATCGTTCGAGAACGTCGTCATCACCGTCGTCGCGGGCTTTTGCAGGTACGGACCGAGATTGCGGAAGTCCGTGGCCCCGAGCAGGGTCGTCTTCATGAAGTTCTGCGCGCTCGGGCTCACGATCATGGCGCGCATCCAGGGATCGTTGAAACGATCACCCACCCGCACCACGCTGACCTTGGTGGTGCTGGGCGCCACGACCGATGACGGACGATCGTCAAAGCGTTTGACCGCGATGGTCGTTTCCGGCGGCGCAACGGGTGCGGCACGCGACGTTCCCAGGCCCATGGGTAGGGTACGCGCGGTCGCGATCGGAGTGGGCTGCGCCGCGTAGGCGAGAGCATTCGGGATCGGCTCGCTGCCGGCGCGATCGGTCAGCGGCCACGGGGTGGCGCTTGCCGTGGTGGCTGGATCGGCGCTGGCGGTGACGGCGGCGCCGCCACGGCGGGCTGCGGGAGCCGTTGCGCGCGTGCCGGCCTGCGGCGCGTCCGCGGCCTCGGTGCTCGGCAGTCCCCGCCAATAACCCCGCTCGTTGATGATGTCGTTTACCGACGCGTCGGTGCGCGCGACCGGATCCGCTGCCTGCGCGAGACGCACCGGCTTGGAGGTTGCCGACGCGACTTGGTAGCTTGCCGGCGCGGCGACGATCTCCGAAGACGCGGAGGCGAGGATCTGCTTGGCGACGGGCTTCGAGGTTGCCGACGCCACCTGGTAGCTCTCCGGCTTGACCGGTTTGGCCTGCGGCAGCGGCGCCGCGGCAACCTTTTCGATGCGCGATTCGGCAGCGGCAGCAACCACCGCCGGCTTCTCGGTCCGGGCCTCGGGCGCGGTGGCGGGCTTGCGGGCGGGCTTGGCCGGCGCAGCCGCCGTCTTCGCGTCCTCGTCCTCGTCCCTGCCGCCGCCGAAGAGCCTGGCGAACAGGCTCGGCGCGCTGCGCGTCGTGTCGGCTTGCGCCGGAGTGGATTTGAGCTGCCCCTTCGCCAGCACGCTGGCGAGCTGCGCTTCCGGCATGCGCGGCCAATGGCGCACGCTGCCGGTGTCCATGTGCACGAAAGGTGAGCCCGAGGTCGGGTAGAAACCGACACCGCCGCGCTGCGCCCGCAGGCCGACTTCGCGCAGCCGTTCCAGCGGCACGCCGGGAATGTAGAAGTCGATGGCCTTGCCCAGCGTGTGCTGGCTGAACTCGGCGACCCCGCTCGAGCGCCGCCGCAACATGGAATTGGTCTGGGGCGAGCGATATCCGCAGATGATCCAGATCGCTTCCTTGGCGCCGACCTCGCGGTGAACCTCCCACAGCAGATCGATCAGATGGGGATCCATCTTGGTCGGTTCTGATTCGCGCCAGTCGCGCAGCAGGTGGTTGATCTTCCTGAGCGCCTCCTCGTCATACCGGCCGTTCACCTTGTAGGTGACCGTCAGCTCTTCGTCGGTATGAACGTGATGGAAGGAGATCGTCCGCGTATCGCCTTCGGCGTTCGCGCTCTGCAGCTTGTGGCAGCCGAAGAAGATGAGGAGAGCGGCGATACTGCAGCAATAGCCCGCCCGGGCCGAATGCGAAGACAATAGTTTCCTGTGCGCGACTTTAGCCGTCACGTGCCAACCCATATTAATTGCGTCAGCGCGTGCCCATCGCGGGCGACAGCGTCCGTCACGCGCCGCGGCTGCTGACCACGGCGAATACGGCTGACGCAGTTTAATTAGGGATGGGTTGACGCCAGGTTAGCGTAGCACCCGTCCCCCCCGATACCGGAAACGTGACAGGCGACTATGGCGAAAACTTGCCGCAGTTAACCAGGATGCAAATAATCCTTAACGCCCATTAATGCATACGGGCGCCGAACGCGTGCGTCCGGCGCCCGTATGATCGATTCGGTTCAGCGCGTGACGCGGCGCGGCGGCACGGGCCTGCCTTGTTGGCCGCCGCCGAAGAACGCTTCGAAGAACGAGACGATGCGCGGTGCCTGAGCTTGCGGAGCCCGCCGCTGGCTGGTCGAGGCCACCTCTTCGCGCTTGCGCTCCTGCATCGGCTCGACCACGCTGCGATCGCTCTTGATCGCCGCCAGCGTGCGGCTGTCGAGATTGTAGATATCGCGGCGGATCTGCAGTTTGCCGGCGTCGTCAACGAACGCGCTCTGATAGGTCAAGTGCACCCAGATCGGCACCGGCAACTGAACATCCTGCTCCCCGGTGCCGAACATCCGCTTGATCTTGTCGGCGCTCCAGTTCTCCGTCGGCCGCGCGATGCCGAACAGGACTTCCGCATACTTTGCCGGATCCTGCACGCGCATGCAGCCGTGGCTGAAGGCGCGGACGTCCTGCGCGAACAGGTGTTTGTCCGGCGTGTCGTGCTGGTAGACCAGGAAGCGGTTCGGGAAGTTGAACCGGATGCGGCCGAGCGCATTGGCCTCGCCCGGCGGCTGATAGATGTGCACGCTGCCGTCGCGATTGTAGACGACCTTGAGGCCCATCCGCTCGAGAACCGTCGGATCCTGCTGCAAGGCAGGCAGATATTCGTTGTGCACGATCGACGGCGGCACGTTCCAGGTCGGATTGATGGTGATGTATTTCATCGTCTCGCTGAGCAGCGGCGTCGGCATGTCGGTCTTGCCGATCACGATCCGGGTGGTCCACACCTCGGCGCCGTTGTGCATCACCTTGAGCGAGAAGTCCGGTTGATTGACGACCACATGGGCCTGGCCGAGGTCGCGCGGATACCAGCGCCAGCGTTCCATGTTGGCGATGATGGTGTCGATGTGCTTCTCGCGCGGCGGGCCGTTGAGCTCCTTGATGGTCTTCGCATCGAGATTGCCGGTGGCGGGCAGCTCGTTGGCGCGCTGGAACTTCTTGACCGCCTCGGCGACCTTGGCGTCGTACTTGAGGTCGGACGCCTCGCCGCCAAGTCCGAGCTTCTCGCGCAGCAGCGGAACGCGCGGGTCCTCCATCATCGGGCCCTTGGCATTGACCTTGAGCAACTGGCCGTCGGCAATCGCGTTGCCAGTGCCTGCGGTCTTGCCGCGGATCTCCGCGAGCATGGCCTTGAGCTTCTTGTAGGCCTCGTGCGGCGGGCTGAAGCCATCGAGCGCTTTGCCGGCGTCGGCGGCATCGGCGACTTTTGCCAGCACCTCGGCCGCCTCCGGCGGCGCCTGGATCAGTTCCATATTGTTACTGACGCGGGTATAGGGGAAGCGTCCGGCCTGCACGTGACGGGCATAAGTGAGCACCGTCTGGGTGAGCTTCAGGTCGGCGTCGGCCAGCGCGTCCGGGCTCATGCCGGCAAAATTCGGAGTTTTGTAGTCGTTGACTTCGAGGCCGTCGGCTTCGGCGCCCTTGAGCCGCGCAACCACGGCCTTGGAACGGGCGTTTTCCACGCCCTTCTCGAGCCACAGCGGAGCAAAGCTACGCGCCTGATAGAACGTCTCGACGGCAGCGCGCTCCTTCTTGCTGGCGAAAATCTTGTCGCTCTTGGCGGCGAGCAGGTCGCGAATCTTCTCGGCGACAACCCGATCGGCCGGATCGAGCGAGGCCATGGGATCCGGCGCCGCCGTTTGCTCGGTTGCGATGGTCGAACTGGCCGGCGTCGCGGGAGCGGCCGCGTCCTTGGCGGCGGCGGGAGCCTCGCTGGGCGCAGCCGCCGGAGCAGCTACGTCCTTTGGCACCGCCGACGTTTCACCTGGCGCAGGTGCTGGAGCGGGCGAAACGACCACGCTCGACGCTCCGGCCAGTTCCGGGGCCTGCGCGGGCGACTCGTTTTTCGGTTGCGGCGTAATGGCGGCGTCGAGCGCCGCGTTCGCGTACTTTGCCGCGGCCCGCTGTGCCGCGGATTCCGCTGTCGTCGGAGCGGCAGCTTCCTGCGCAACGGCAGCGGCCCCGAGCGGCGCCGCGAGAATCAGCGCCAGAGCCGTGCTCGCCAAGATGCGATCGTAACGGGGGCCGCTCATGAGGACATTCTCCCAAAGTTTCAACGGGACCGCCGTCTAAGTGCAAGCCCCACTTCCAATCCACCGCACGCGTCCTGCTCCGAACCTGACTTGAATTCGCCGGTCCAGGCAACTGCCGACGACATCTTTGGCGATTGATTTTGTTCGATTTTGGTACGCTGTCACCCGCGGGCCACGTATTGTCAATTTTTCCGCGCTGTCACCTATTTACAACGTGCTCCGTGGCGTCCGCGTGCGTGCCAAACGAGTCCAACCTTCGATCGGAGGTCGAACGCTGCCTGACTGGCGCGCGAATTCAGACACCTGGCCGCCGCAATGTCTGATGGCGATTCCGGTAGGTCGGCTTCGATGGCATGCGCGGGTGCTTAGGCCGGTCTCATCGAGGAGCGCGCGCGATCCGGCGGCGGCTGAACGGCGCGCCGCGGAGGGGTGCATGACTACCGGCTTGGGCTGCGACGGTCGGAGCGTCGATATCAGGATAGGCAGGAGCGTCGCGCAGAATCCGACGATACTTTGTTGAAGTGCTCCACTGTCACCGCGTTTGCTTAATCCCCGATGAAGCGCGGGAAAAGCGCGGGGACGGGGGTCGTTGCACGCGTCGCCGTGGTCTGGTGCGCAGTTCGGGAAACCATTGAGGAAAAGCTCGACGCGGTGGTGGTTGAAGGAGAGGAGCTTCTGGCGCACTGCGTGCCGCAGCTCGCAGCTTTGGCGTAATCCCGGCGTTGTGCCGATGGACAAGCCTTCGTCCCCATCCTTCGGACACTCCACGGTGTCGGCACGTCCGCTTCCGATCTGGCAGTCGAACGGTTCCGATTTGCCGCAAAACTATTTCGGTCTGAATCTGTTTGTGACCTGAAACTTTCCTGAATTTGATTTCTGGTCGCCCCCCGGTGCATTGCAGCACCCATGCACTCGTGCCACATGCAGCAAGCATCGTGTGATACAAGCGCAAGCATCGGATGACACAGCGTCGTCTGCTACAATCGTCATGTGACAATCGGGTCGTGGCATGCCACTCACTGCTTCTTCGCAATTCGTCTCCGCCGCGCCAGCCAAACGCGGCTCCCCATCCCGGCCGGTCAAGTCCGCTCCCTCACGCGGTCTGGGCTCGTTGCCGGAGTGGAATCTGGCTGATCTTTACGGCGGGATCGATGATCCGCAGGTGAAGCGCGATCTCGATCGCGCCGATGCGGAAAGCGTTGCTTTCGAAGAGGCATATAAGGGCAAGCTTGCGGCGCTCGCCGACGGAACCGCGCCGGGCGCGTCGCTCGTGGACGCTGTGAAGCGTTATGAGGCCCTCGACGATCTTCTCGGCCGGCTCATTTCGTATGCCGGTCTCGTCCATGCCGGCAATACCGTCGATCCCGCGCGAGCAAAATTCTATGCCGACGTGCAGGAGCGCATCACGGCTGCGTCCACGCATCTCCTGTTCTTCGTGCTCGAGCTCAATCGTATCGATGACGCAAAGCTCGAAGCCGCGATGCAAGAGCCGGCGCTGGGGCATTACCGGCCGTGGCTCGAAGATGTCCGCAAGGACAAGCCGTATCAGCTCGAGGATCGCATCGAACAGCTCTTTCACGAGAAGTCGGTGACGGCCTACTCGGCGTGGAACCGGCTGTTCGACGAGACCATCGCGAGCCTGCGCTTCAAGGTCGGATCGAAAACGCTGGCGATCGAGCCGACGCTCAATCTCATGCAGGATTCGAGCGCGGCGACGCGCAAGGCGGCTTCGCAAGCGCTCGCCAAGACCTTCAAGGAAAATCTGCGAACCTTTGCGTTGATCACCAATGTTCTCGCCAAGGACAAGGAGATCTCCGACCGCTGGCGCGGTTTCGCCGACGTGGCGGACGCGCGACACTTGTCCAACCGGGTCGAGCCGGAAGTGGTCGAGGCGCTGGTGCAGGCGGTGCGCGCGGCCTACCCGCGTCTGTCGCATCGTTATTATGCGCTCAAGGCGCGCTGGTTCGGCAAGAAACGGCTGCCCCACTGGGACCGCAACGCGCCGCTTCCCAAGGTGCCCGCGCGCACCATCGGCTGGGGCGAGGCGCAAGCGACCGTGCTCACCGCCTATGGCGCGTTCTCACCCGACATGGCGGCGATCGCGGAACGTTTTTTCAAGAACAACTGGATCGACGCGCCGGTGCGGCCGGGCAAGGCGCCCGGCGCCTTCGCGCATCCGACCGTGCCTTCGGCGCACCCTTATGTGCTGCTCAACTATCAGGGCAAGCCGCGCGATGTCATGACGCTCGCACATGAGCTCGGTCACGGCGTGCACCAGGTGCTGGCGGCGCCGAACGGCGCGTTGATGGCGCCGACGCCGCTCACGCTTGCGGAGACCGCGAGCGTTTTCGGCGAGATGCTCACGTTCAAGAAGCTCCTGGCCAATGTCGACCACAAGCAGCGCAAGGCCATGCTCGCCGCCAAGGTCGAGGACATGATCAATACGGTGGTGCGCCAGATCGCGTTCTATACGTTCGAGCGCAAGCTCCACATGGAACGCAGGAACGGCGAGCTCACCGCCGACCGCCTCAACGCGCTCTGGCTCGAAGTGCAGCACGAGAGCCTGGGGCCCGCGATCGAGCTCAAGCCCGGCTACGAGACCTTCTGGGCCTATATCCCGCACTTCGTGCATTCGCCGTTCTACGTCTACGCCTATGCCTTCGGCGATTGCCTGGTCAATTCCTTGTATGCGGTCTACGAGCGGGCGGTCGACGGCTTCGCCGAGCGCTATCTTGAGATGCTCGCGGCCGGCGGCACCAAGCATCATTCCGAGCTCTTGGCCCCATTCGGGCTCGACGCCCGCGACCCGGCCTTCTGGCAGGGCGGACTCGGCGTGATCGAGGGCATGATCGCCGAGCTGGAGGCGATGGACCGTTAATCTTGGCGAAATTCGTGGTTTATACAATCGTAGATTGTATTGGGCCGCCCTTCTGATATCCTTGATATGTCTCCTGCCACCCCGCCGGAGGACGAGCCATGTCGTCCAGCCATGTCTTCGATTTCACCGACGTGTTTCGCGCGGAAATCGCGGTTATCAACGCTCGGCGCGCGAGCCAGGAACGGTCGCGCGCCCCGGTGGTTCTGGCGGAAGAGGCGACCGACTCGGCGGGAAATCCGATCCTCGCCCCCAATGACGACGCCAACCTCGTCGGTTTGGCGCTATCGGGGGGAGGAGTGCGATCGGCAGCGTTCTGTCTCGGCGCGTTGCAGGGATTGAATGAGGCCAACGTTCTCGAACAGGTCGATTATCTTTCGACCGTTTCGGGTGGCGGCTATGTCGGATGCTCGCTGTCCGCTGGTTTGGAATCGGCGCAGGGCGAGTTTCCGTTTGAAAGTCGCACGCTCGAGGATGAAACGCCCTCGACGCAGCACCTGCGCGACTACTCCAATTATCTATTTCCGCACGGAGCGATCGACCTTCTGCACAATGCGTCGATTTACGTGCGAGGATTGATTGCAAACGTCGTTTTGATCATGCCGTTCTTGCTGGTCGCGGCTGCGGTGACACTCTTCTTGAATCCAAACGTTGGCGCGCTGAACTACGCGAACGTGCCCGGTCTGCAGAAGCTCAACATCTTCAACTTCGAGTTCTTTGCTGTAACCGCCTATCTGAGCCTGATCCTGCTGGTCCTGGGCATAGCTTGGGGACTGCTGCGATCCTTGAAGTCCGTGCAAAACACCTGCGAGGTCCCGAGCAATCCCACCCGATTCATCGGCTGGACGGTTCTCCTCGTCATTTTTTCCGCCTTTTGCGAACTGCAGCCATTCGTATTGGCGTCGATGTTCAGCACCAAGGCGCCGGGCTTTTTCGGAGCCTCGTTCCAGTTGATCAACAAAATCTCCGTCACGCTCGCGCCGATCGCCGCGGTCATCGGTTTTCTTGGAAGCAAGCTCGGCGAATTCGTAAAGAGCGCGAAGGAATCTTCGCGGACACGCGCTCAGCTCGCCGGCTACGCGGCAAAGGCTGCGATTTACTTCGCGGCGATTGTCGTTCCGTTCCTGCTGTGGGTCGTCTACCTCAATCTTTCGTATTGGGGAATTTGCATCAATACGCCGGGGGCCGGCTGCGTGGCGCCAGACTGGTTGCCGGTTCTTGCGAGCCGTTTGCCTGCGCCAGGCAACCAGCTTTCCGTGCTCGTTGGGATTGGCTATCTGCTCATCGCCGCGGGCTTCCTCGTCTTGACGCTGATCCTGCGGCCCAACGCGAACTCCCTCCATCCGCTTTACCGCGACCGCCTCGGAAAGGCCTTCCTGTTCGAGCCGCAACGCACGTTGAAACCAAATGAAGAGCTCAAGCAGTCCCGGATGCGTCTAAGCGAGCTGTCGGGGCGATACGGCCCCTATCATCTCATCAACACGGCCCTCAACGTTCAGAACTCCAAGACGGCGAACAAGCGCGGTCGCAATGCCGACTTCTTCCTGCTGAGCCAGAATTTCGTCGGCAGTGAAAGCACCGGTTACGTCGCGACCAAGGAGATCGAGGGGATTGCGGCCGGGTTGGACCTCGCGACCGCGATGGCCGTTTCCGGCGCGGCCGCGTCCTCGAACATGGGAGCGCAAAGCATCAAGGCGCTGACGCCGACCCTGGCGATCTTGAACATCAGATTGGGCTATTGGCTGCGCAACCCATCGTGGGTGGCCAAGGGCGGGACCCGGAACATCTGGGCGAACTTCTATTTTCTTCTGGAGCTTTTCGGACAACTCAACGAACGACGAAAATCAGTTTATCTGACCGACGGCGGACACATCGAAAATCTCGGCATCTATGAACTGCTCAAGCGCCGCTGCGGGGTGATCATCGCGATCGATGCTGAAGCCGATCCCGAGATGGCTTTTGGATCGTTCAATACGCTCGTTCGCTACGCCCGCATCGACCTGGGCCTGGAGATCGATCTCCCATGGCAGCAGATCACCGATGTCAACCGGGATATCAGCAACGCGATGGACGACCACGGAGACTGCCCCAAGTTGAAGGGGCCCCATTGCGCGATTGGGGAGATCAGTTATCCCTCTGGCCGCAAGGGCATCCTGATTTACATCAAGTCGTCATTGACGGGTGACGAGAACGACTACGTGTTCCACTATCGAAAACGCTATTCCCGGTTCCCGCACGAAACCACAGTCGATCAGATGTTCAGCGAAGAGCAGTTCGAAGCGTACCGCGCCTTGGGCTACCATGCGGCGTTCGGGCTGTTCGATCGCCGTGACGGCTTTGCCCGTCTGGATCCCAACGAATGTCCGCAGATGCGCGTGCAATTGGCTCTGCTCGATCAGTTGTTTCCGCGTGCGAGCGCCGCTGGCCTGCCGAGGCAGCATCAGCGCTTCGGCGATTGGGTACCGGCGAACGCACCCGGCGCCGCGGCGTAATCGCCGCTTCGCGCAGCGACCCTGTCACAGTCCGGTCTTTCCCTATCGTGTGGCGCTGCCTATATCTGGCAAAGTCACACCCATGACCGATCGCGAAGCCAACCGTTTCTCCGCCCGCGCCGCCCGCTACGCGCGTGTCGGGGCCAATATGGGCGGAGTAGCCGCGCGCATCGCCGGCGCGCGGTTGTTCGGGCTCACCCTCGATCGCGGCAAGAACGCGACCGAGCTTGCGGCGGCGCTCGGCGGCCTCAAGGGTCCGATCATGAAGGTGGCCCAGCTCATGGCCACCATTCCGGATGCCCTGCCGCCGGAATACGCAGCCGAGCTGATGAAATTGCAAAGCCAGGCGCCGCCCATGGGGTGGGCCTTCGTCAAGCGCCGCATGGGCGCGGAGCTCGGCCCCGGCTGGCAGAAGAAGTTCGCAAGCTTCGAGCATCACCCCGCCGCGGCTGCTTCGCTCGGTCAGGTCCATCGCGCCCGCGCCCACGGCGGGGCCGATCTTGCCTGCAAGCTGCAATATCCGGACATGCAATCGGCAGTCGAGGCGGACCTGCGACAGCTGCAGCTGATCTTCGCCATCCATCGACGCATGGATCCGGTCATCGATACCACCGAAATCGCCAAGGAAATCGGAGTGCGTATCCGCGAGGAGCTCGATTATCGGCGCGAAGCCAAGCACGTGATGCTGTATCGGAAAATGCTCGAGGGCATCGAACAGATTCGGGTGCCGCAGGTTTGGCCCGAGCTGTCAACCAACCGGCTCCTGACCCTCGATTGGCTCGAAGGGCGGCGGCTGCTCGAACACGTGGATGCCGACCTCGCCACCCGCAACCGGCTGGGCACCGCGATGTTCATGGCATGGTGGTGGTCATTCAGCCGCTTCGGCGTGATCCACGGCGACCCGCATCTCGGCAATTACAGCGTGTTCGACGTGGACGGCCGGCCAACCGGCATCAATCTCCTGGATTACGGCTGCATCCGCATCTTTCCGTCGAAATTCGTCGGCGGTGTCGTCGATCTCTACCACGGCTTGCTCAAGGGAGATGACGCTCTCATCGTCCACGCCTACGAGACCTGGGGCTTCAAGCGGCTCAGTCGCGAATTGATCGACATACTCAATATCTGGGCGCGGTTCATCTATGGACCGCTGCTGGACGATCGGGTGCGCAGCCTGGCCGACGGCGTCAAGCCGTCCGAATACGGACGGCGCGAAGCGTTCCGCGTGCATCAGGCGCTCAAGCGGCAAGGGCCGATCACCATCCCGCGGGAATTCGTGTTCATGGACCGCGCCGCCATCGGGCTCGGCGCCGTGTTTCTGCACCTGCGCGCGGAGCTCAATTTTCACGTGCTTTTCAACCAAGCAATCGAGGATTTCTCGCTCCGCCGCGTGGGCGACCGGCAGGCGAAGGCGCTCGCGGCCGTCGGGCTCGACCGGCCTGTTTCCGACCATTGACCGAAAGGGCGCGCGGGAGGGCACCCAGGCGAAAGCGGGATGCCGCTGACGTCACTTGGCGGTCGTATCGTTGGGCCAGCGTTGCCCTCTGCGGGCATTTGCGCTAAGCCCCGGCTGCCGATTTGAGTGATTTTGGAGGGTCGAAATGGCGGATCACGGGCAGGCCGAATACGCGACAGCGGAGGGCAACGACCTCCCCGCGCACGAGGCCATGTATGACCGCTTCGTTCATTTGATTGTTGTCGGCGGCGCCCATGTCGCCAATATCGTCCTGGGCCTGGCGATTGGCGCGGTCACCGGCCACTGGCTTGTCGCCTTTGCGATCTTCGTCATTGCGACCATCGTGGCCATCCACGGCTTTGCCAGTGGTGCAAGGCTGCCCAGCGCGATCATGGTGGTGGTGTCGCTGCTCGCGCTCGCGCTCACCTCCGGCGGCTAGTGTCCCGGTTCCGACGTTCGTATCCCTTTGCAGCACGCGCTTGTACGTTGCCGGTCACGAGGAGGCGAGAGCGATGCGCATTGCCGTAGCGCGCGAGACTGACCCGGTCGAGGACCGGGTCGCCGCGACGCCAGACACGGTCAAGAAGATGAAGGGGCTCGGGGCCGAGGTCGCGGTCGAGCCCGGAGCCGGAACGAAATCCGGCATTCCGGACGCCGAATTCATCGCTGCGGGCGCAACCGTCGTCGACAGCGCGGTTGAGGGTGCCGACGTGGTGCTCAAGGTGCGCCGTCCAACCTCTTCCGAGCTTGCGCGCTACAAGCGGGGCGCATTGGTCATCGCGGTGATGGATCCCTATGGCGAGGATGCGGCCCTCAAGGCCATGGCGGATGCCGGCATCACCGCCTTTGCGATGGAATTGATTCCGCGCATTACCCGCGCGCAGGCCATGGACGTGCTTTCGAGCCAGGCCAACCTCGCGGGTTACCGCGCCGTGATCGACGGCGCCGCCGAATACGGCCGCGCGCTGCCGATGATGATGACGGCGGCGGGCACGGTCCCGGCCGCGAGGGTCTTCGTCATGGGGGCGGGCGTCGCCGGCCTGCAGGCGATCGCAACGGCTCGCCGGCTGGGCGCCATCGTCACCGCGACCGACGTGCGCCCGGCATCGAAGGAGCAGGTGGAGAGCCTCGGAGCCAAGTTCGTCGCCGTCGAAGACGACGAGTTCAAGCAGGCCGAGACCGCCGGCGGCTACGCCAAGGAGATGTCGAAGGAGTATCAGAGCAAGCAAGCCGCGCTCGTCGCCGAGCATCTCAAGAAGCAGGACATTGTGATCACGACGGCGCTGATCCCAGGCCGGCCGGCACCGAAGCTTATCTCGAAGGAGATGGTGGCTTCGATGCGGCCGGGCTCGGTGATCGTGGATCTCGCCGTCGAGCGCGGCGGCAATTGCGAATGCGCCAAGCCCGGCGACGTCGTGGAGATGGGCGGGGTCAAGATCGTGGGCCATCTCAATGTGCCGGGCCGCATTGCCGCATCGGCTTCGAGCCTCTATGCCAAGAATCTCTTCGCGTTCCTGGATATCCTGGTGGACAAGAACAGCAAAGCGCTCGCGGTGAAGTGGGACGACGAGATCGTGAAGGCGACGGCGCTCACCCGCGACGGCGCGGTGATTCATCCCAGCTTTGCCCCCAAGAGCGCGGCGTGACAGCGCATTGCGTGACCAAGCCGCCACCTTCGCAGCTCGAAGTCCGATCCAATTCAGCGATCGTGAGTGTTGCTTGTCGCACTGGCTTTGAATCCTCGCACGTTCGGCGAACATTGGGATGATCGCTTTCGCGGGTGTGCAGCGGGGGAGGTGAACGACGTGAGGAGATTGCAATGCTGACATTCATCCTGCCCGGCAGCCTGGCTGCGGTGGAAAATCAGGCCACGGTCGGGGCTGTTGTGCGCGACGGTGTTCAACACGCTACCCCCGACATCATCCTCGCCCAGCTCGACATCATCGCGGCAGCGAGCGGCGGCGCCATGCACGCCGTCAGCAGCGCAGCGGTCGACCCATTCGTGTTTCGATTGTCGATCTTCGTGCTGGCGATCTTCGTCGGCTACTACGTCGTGTGGTCGGTAACGCCGGCACTGCACACGCCGCTGATGTCGGTAACGAACGCGATCTCGTCCGTGATCGTGGTGGGCGCGCTGCTCGCCGTCGGCGTTCCCCTGGTGGTCAATGATGCGGGGCCGATCTGGGCGCGCGCACTCGGATTCGTCGCGCTGACCTTCGCCTCGGTGAACATCTTCGGCGGTTTCCTGGTGACGCAGCGCATGCTCGGCATGTACCAGAAGAAAAAGAAGTGACGGGAGTCGCCGATGTCCGCTGATCTCGCCGCACTGCTCTATCTCGTTGCCGGCGTTCTCTTCATCCTCGCGTTGCGTGGGCTGTCGAATCCTGAAACCAGCCGGCAGGGCAACCTGTTTGGCATGGTCGGCATGGCGATCGCCATTGTCACCACGCTCGCATACCATCCGCCGGCCGGGACCGGCGCCTGGGCGCTTGTTGTCCTCGGCCTCGCCATCGGCGGCAGCACCGGTGCTGTCATCGCGCGCCGCGTGCCGATGACCGCGATGCCGGAGCTGGTCGCGGCGTTCCATTCGCTGGTCGGCATGGCGGCGGTGCTGGTGGCCGCGGGTGCGCTTTATGCGCCCGCCGCTTTCGATATCGGCGCCGCCGGCGCGATCCACAAGCCGAGCCTGGTCGAGATGTCGATCGGCGTGGCCATCGGCGCCGTGACCTTCACCGGCTCGGTGATCGCGTTCCTGAAGCTCTCCGGCCGCATGAGCGGCGCTCCGATCCTTCTCCCCGCCCGCCACGCCATCAACCTCGGGCTCGCGGTCCTGATCATCGTGCTGATCGTTTGGTTCGTGCGCGCCGAAAGTTATCTCGCGTTCTGGCTGCTGGCGCTGGCTGCGTTTGCGTTCGGCGTGCTCATCATCATCCCGATCGGCGGGGCCGACATGCCGGTCGTGATCTCGATGCTCAATTCCTATTCCGGTTGGGCCGCTGCGGGGATCGGCTTCACGCTGGGGAACTCCGCGCTCATCATCACGGGAGCGCTGGTCGGTTCCTCCGGCGCGATCCTGTCCTACATCATGTGCAAGGGCATGAACCGCAGCTTCATCTCCGTGATTCTCGGCGGCTTCGGTGGCGAGGTCGCGGGACCGGCGGCCGGCAAGGAACAGCGGCCGGTGAAGCAGGGCTCCGCCGAGGACGCGGCCTTCGTGATGAAGAACGCCGGCAAGGTGATCATCGTGCCGGGCTACGGCATGGCGGTGGCGCAGGCGCAGCACGCCCTGCGTGAAATGGCCGACCGGCTCAAGAAGGAAGGCGTCGAGGTGAAATACGCCATCCATCCCGTTGCCGGCCGCATGCCCGGTCATATGAACGTGCTGCTCGCGGAGGCGAACGTCCCCTACGACGAGGTGTTCGAACTCGAGGACATCAATTCGGAATTCGCCCAAGCCGATGTCGCTTTCGTCATCGGCGCCAATGACGTCACCAATCCGGCAGCGAAAGAAGACCCGTCCTCGCCGATCTACGGCATGCCGGTTCTGGAAGTATGGAAGGCCGGCACGGTGATGTTTTCCAAGCGCTCGCTGTCGTCGGGCTACGCCGGCATCGACAACACGCTGTTCTATCGCGACAACACCATGATGCTGTTCGGCGATGCCAAGAAGATGACGGAGGAGATCGTCAAGGCGCTGTGACCGCGCACGGCCGGTGACGGTCGATAACGGTACGCCAGCTGGCCTCCCGCCAACGTGTGACCCTCATCGTCGGTTTGTCCGTGCGTCCCGCATCTCGGCGAGCAGCCCCTGCATGCTCCCGCGCAGGCCGTGCATCTGGTCGAGCAGATGCAGGATGACCGCGACCCCTTCATCATTGACGCCGAGGTCCTCGCGCAGGTCGCGGATGAGTTGCGCACGCGCCAGGTCGACGTCGGAGAACATGGGTTCGGGGGCGGTCTGCGGCGGAACCAGCCAACCGGCTGCGATCCAGGTTTCCACCGCCTGCTGCTCCACCCGGGCGCGGATCACGAATTCGTGGATCGAGATCATTCAGGCCTCCAATAATTCAAGCCTCCAGGTGCTGGCGGGGATTGTGGTCCTTGCCCGCTTGCCAGCGTTGCACGAACTCTTCGAGCTCCGAATCGACCCGCTCCGGCAGGACGACCTTGAGGGTCACGTATTCATCTCCATGGCTCTTGTCGCTTCGCGCTGCGCCTTTGCCCTTGAGTCGCAGCACCGTGCCGGTATTCGCTCCTTTGGGCACCGTCATGCGCACGGAGCCGGTCGGCGTGGGCACATCGAGCTTCGCTCCCAGCACGGCTTCGGGCAGACTGACCGGCAGTTCGACGCGGATGTCGTCGCCCTCGCGGGTGAAGAACTTGTGCGGCTGAACCTCGACCTCCACCAGGGCGTCTCCGGCGGGGCCGCCCCCCAATCCCGGCCCGCCCTTTCCTCGTAGTCGCAGGACCTGCTTGTCCTTCGTTCCCCCGGGAATGACGACGTCAAGGGTGCCGCCATCAGGCATCGTGATGCGTTTGGTGGCGCCGTTGACGGCCTCCAGGAATTCGACTGGCAGGCGGTAGAGCGTATCCTGGCCGCGAGCGCGAAACCGCCCACCACCGCCGCCGCGCGAGAACATCTCCCGCAGGATGTCCTCCGATTCCATGAAATCGGCGTAGCCCTCGCTGCTGCTGTAGCTGTTTGCCTCCGCGCCGGGGCCGTGGAAATCACGGTAGTAGCGCTCGCGTGGCCGCTCGTTGCCGGAGGCATCGATCTCGCCGCGGTCGAAGCGCCCACGCTTCTCGGCATCGCCCACCAGGTCATAGGCCGCGGAGACCTGCTTGAACTTCTCCTCGGCCTGACGATCTCCGGGATTGAGGTCCGGATGCAGTTTCTTTGCCAGCGCCCGGTAGGCCTTGCGGATCTCGTCCTGCGTCGCCTCGCGTTTCACGCCCAGGACGGCATACGGATCCTCGCTCACGTGGCACTCCTGTCTGGCTCGTTCGTTGGCGTAAGGAACGCGACCCGATGACGGAAATCAAGCATGGCGGCCCTCAGAATGATCGAGTGCTCCGCCATGGCGATGATGATATCTGGGACGTAGAATTGCTCGCCGGAATGCGAGTTCCGGAGCGCAAGGCGGGCGGCATTTGGGATCGTGGTGACCATGCTCATTGGCGTGCCGAAGGAAATCAAGGACAGCGAATACCGGGTGGGCCTCGTGCCTTCGACGGTGCGCGAGCTGACCCGCAACGGCCACCTTGTCATCGTTGAAACGGGCGCCGGGCTGGGCGCAGGCATTGCCGATGCCGACTACCGCGCGGTCGGGGCGGAAATCGTCTCGGATGCCGATCAGATTTTCGGACGCGGCGAGCTGATCGTGAAGGTCAAGGAACCGCTGGCAATCGAGCGCAAGAAACTCCGGCAAGGACAAGTCCTCTTTACCTATCTGCATCTGGCCGCTGACCCGGAACAGACCGCCGAACTGATGGCCTCGGGCGTCATCGCGATTGCGTACGAGACGGTGACCAGCGCCCAGGGCACGCTCCCTTTGCTCACGCCGATGTCGGAGGTCGCGGGCCGCATGGCTCCTCATGTCGGCGCCCGTTGCCTGGAGAAGGACAACGGCGGCCGCGGGGTGCTGCTTGGAGGTGTTCCGGGGGTGCCCCCCGCGGACGTGGTCGTGCTCGGCGGCGGCGTCGCCGGCACCAACGCGGCGTTGATCAGCGCGGGAATGGGCGCCACGGTGACCGTTATCGACCGCAATCCCGAAGTGCTGCGTCGCGTCGCGAGCCAGCTCGGGGCGAGGGTGCGTACCGTGTTTTCCACCAGCGACGCGATCGAGACGCTTTGCCGGCGCGCGGATCTCGTGATCGCGTCGGTGCTGATCCCGGGCGCCGCCGCCCCGAAACTGATCACGGCCGAAACCGTCAAGGCCATGAAGAGCGGCTCCGTGATCGTGGACATCGCAATCGATCAAGGCGGGTGCGCCGAGACGTCACGACCCACGACGCACTCGGCGCCAACCTACATCGTCGACGACGTCGTGCATTATTGCGTCACCAACATGCCGGGCGCGGTCGCGCGCACCTCGACCTTCGCCCTCAACAACGTGACGCTTCCGTTCGTGCTGGCGCTTGCCGACAAGGGCTATCGCCGGGCGCTCGGTGAAGACCCGCATTTGCGCAACGGGCTCAACGTCTACGAAGGCAAGATCACCCATCGCGCCGTCGCGGACGCGCTGAAGCTCAAATTCACACCGCCGGAAGCGGCCCTGCGGCTTTGACCGGCCGGAGCGATCCGGTCGAGCCGACACCCGGAGGCGCCGCCGGTCACAGCTTGCGATACATCACCAATGCATCGACCAATCCCAGCCGGGGATGCTCGAAGGCGTCGGGCAATCGGCCGACGATGTGGAAGCCGCAGCTCTGCCACAGCCGGACCGCACGTTCGTTGCTGCCGATGACGAAGTTGAATTGCATCGCCCGGAAGCCGAGTGCTCCGGCTCGCTCGAGCGAGTGTGCACACATCGCGCGTGCGATGCCGCGCCCTGTAGCGGACGGCGCGACGATATAGCCGCAGTTCGCGACATGGGCGCCGCCTCCCTGATTGTTGGCGCGCAGATAATAGGTCCCCACGATCGCGCCTCCCGCTTCGGCAACGTGCACCTCGTGCGCCGATGAGCGCCAATAGGCCAGCGCATCGGCTTTGGTCAGATCGCGCGCGAGGGGATAGGTCTCGCCGGCGCGGATCGTCGGCTCGACGACGCGCCAGATGCCGTCGTCATCCTGCGCTTCGGCGGGACGTATCAGCACATCCAGCTCCGGGAGTTGAGCAGCCGATCGCGCAAATGGCCACGCGCCCGGGAGCACACGTCACGCATACGCAGTCGCTGCTGCGGGCGAACCGGCGACGAAGGGCGCGCGATAGGTTTCGCGAAAGCCAAGAATGGTCATGAAGGTCACGGCAGCCGCCGCCATGATCAGGAATGCCGGCGCGATCTCGTCCCCGGTCCGGTTGACCAGCCACGTGGCTGCAAGCGGCGTCATGCCGCCGATCACCCCGAGGCAGATGTTGTAGCCGAGGGCCACCGCCGTGCAGCGTACTTGCACCGGCGCCGCCTCCACCATGATGGTGGGCTGCGTGCCGCAATAGAGCCCGATCATGAGGGCGAGGCCGAGCTGTCCAAGCAGCGCAAATGTCGCCGAGGGATGGTTCAACAGGAGGAACACCGGTATCGCACCGACGAAGGCGAGACCAGTCGCGAACAGGAGAAAAGGCTTGCGCCCGAAACGATCGGACAGAAGGCCCGTCGCGACCATGACCGGCAACATGACCGCCATGCTGAGCGAGTTGATTTCGAGGGCGCGCGCGGGCGCTATGCCGTCGGCGGTCTGCAGCCAGCTCACGAGATAGACGAAACTGACATAGAATCCGACGGCGTTGAATACCGACAAGCCGGCAAAGCCGAGCACGATGCGCCAGTGATCCTGCAGCGTTTCCACGATCGGCGCGCGCTTGCGCGGCTCGCCAGGGATGGCGTCGAGCACGTGCCGGCGCAGAAAGTAGCCGGCGATACCGACCAACAGGCCGAGCAGGAACGGGACGCGCCACCCCCAGGACTCGAGCGACGCACTCGACATCGCCGCCGCAAAGCCCGCGCCCACGGCGGAGCCGAGCAGGATGCCGCCGCACGCGCCGCACGATGTCAGTGCGCCCATCAGCCCGCGGCGGCCTTCCGGCGCGCGCTCGACCAGGAACACCATGGAACTGGTATATTCGCCGCCGACTGAAAGTCCCTGCACCATCCGCAGCAATGTGAGCGCGATCGGCGCCATAAGCCCGAGCGTTGCGTATCCCGGCAGCAACCCGATCAGGAAGGTCGGGATCGCCATGGCTGCAACCGAAAACGTAAGCGCCGCGCGCCGGCCGAACCGGTCGCCGATATGGCCGATCAGTGCGCCGCCGACCGGCCGCATCAGGTAGCCGAGCGCGAACACGCCGAACGCGGAAAGCAGCTGGGCGACCGGATCCTCGTGCGGGAAAAACTGACGGCCGATCGCCGTCGCGAAATAGCCGTAGATCGCAAAGTCGTACCACTCGAGCACATTGCCGATCGTACCGGCGGCAACGACCCGGAGCGCCTGCCTGGATTCCATTTGTTTGCCTGATTCGCGCGAAATTCCGCGCGGGACTGTAAGCTTTGACAAGTGCCTGTAAAGCCGCCGCCGTGGTATCAAGTATCATGCTGAAATCGATCCTGATCGTCGCTCTCGTCTGCTACGGCGGGTTGCTGGCGCTGCTCTATCTCACCCAGCGCGCGATGCAGTACTTCCCCGAGCGGTTTCGCACGGCGCCGGCCGAAGCCGGCCTGCCGGAGGCGCAGGAAATCGAGCTGGAGACGCCTGACGGCGAGCGCGTGATCGCCTGGCATCTGCCGCCGCGCGGCGACAAGCCCGTCATCCTCTATTTCCACGGCAATGGCGGCTCGCTGCGCGGACGCGCCGACCGCTTCCGCGCGCTCACCGCCGACGGCACCGGGCTCGTTGCGCTGAGCTACCGCGGCTACGGCGGCTCCAGCGGCCGGCCGACCGAAGCGGGCCTCATCAACGATGCCACCGCCGCGTACGCCTTCGCGCGCGCGCGCTACCCGGCCGAGCGCATCGTGCTCTGGGGCGAGTCGCTCGGCACCGGGGTTGCGGTCGCGCTCGCTGCGGAAAAGCCGGTCGCGCGCGTCATCCTCGAATCCCCCTTCAGCTCGGCCGTCGACATTGCCGCCCGCCGATACTGGTTCGTCCCGGTGCGCTGGCTGATGAAGGACCAGTTCCGCTCGGATCTGCGCATCGGCAAGGTCACGGCGCCGGTATTGGTGCTGCACGGCGAGCGCGACACCGTGGTGCCGATCGGTCTGGGCGAGCGGCTCTACGCGCTGATCAATGCGCCCAAACGCTTCGTCAGGTTTCCGGGGGTCGGGCACAACGATCTCGGCGCCAATGGGGCCCTCGAGGCCGGGAAGCAGTTTCTCGCGGAGACATCACCGTGAAGGCGGCATCCTGGACGCCGCCTTGTGCTCTCCATTTCGCGCATCGTGCTTAAAACGGGGTCACACCTGCAGATAGCGTCGCACGATGTCCTGGTCCAACGCCGCCGACGTGCCTGACCACACCACATGTCCCTTCTCGATGATCGTGTGCCGGTCGGCGAGCTTCACCAGCGCGCTGAGGTGCTTGTCGACGAGCAGGATGGCTTGGCCCTCGTCCTTCAAGCGGGCGAGACATTTCCAGATTTCGAGGCGCAGCAGCGGCGCGAGCCCTTCGGTTGCTTCGTCGAGAATGAGCAGCTTGGGATTTGTCATCAAGGCGCGCCCGATCGCCAGCATCTGCTGCTCGCCTCCGGACAGTTCATTGCCCATGTGGCGCCGCCGCTCGGCGAGCTGCGGAAAAAAGCTGTAGACCCGGTCGAGCGACCATCGCGGGGCGGCGAAACGCGACGCCGCCGTCGCGATCAGGTTCTCCTCGACGGTGAGGGTCGGAAAGATCTGCCGGCCTTCGGGAACAAGCCCGAGGCCCGCCTGCGCGATCCGATGGGGCGGCAGCCCGACCAGAGACAGATTGTCGAAGACGGCACTGCCGCCGGTGGCCGGCAAAAGGCCCATGATGGTGTGAATGGTGGTCGTCTTGCCCATGCCATTGCGGCCCAGCAACGTCACGACTTCACCGGCACCGACGCGCAAGCCGATGTCGAACAGGACCTGCGCGGGGCCGTAGGCGGATTGCAGATGGTCGACCGCAAGCATCGCCCTCATTCCATCTCGTCGCCGAGATAGGCCGACACGACCCGGGGATCAGCACGCACCTCGGCGGGTGCGCCGGTTGCGATGATACGACCGTAGATCAACACCGAGATCCGGTCCGCAAGCGCGAATACGGCCGTCATGTCGTGCTCGACCAGCACGACCGAAAACCGTCCTTTGAGCCGCCCCAGCACGCCGACGAGTTGCGTGGTTTCGTCGCGGCCAGTGCCCGCCGTCGGTTCATCGAGCAGCAGCAATTTCGGTTCCATGGCGAGCGCGATGGCGAGTTCGAGCGCCCGTTTTTCTCCATGCGAGAGCTGCCCCGCCCGCATGTGTGCGCGCTCGGCCAGGCCGACGTCGGCGAGCGCGTCCATGGCCGGACCGTTCAATGCCGGCTCCATCGCGGCGTTGCCGAGGACACGGAAGCTCGAGCCGGCGCGCGCCTGCACCGCGAGCGCGACGTTCTCGAGCGCCGAGAATCCGGGAAGGATGGAACTGACCTGGAACGTTCGCGCCAGGCCCAATCCTGCGCGCGCGTGCACCGGCAGGGCCGTGATGTCGCGGCCGGCAAACACGAATTCTGCCCGCGTCGGGGGTAGCCAGCCCGGAAATCTGATTGATCAGCGTCGTCTTGCCGGCGCCATTCGGTCCAATGATGGCATGCAGCTCGTTCGGCATGACGTCGAAAGTCAGGTCGTCGGTCACGACCAGGGCGCCGAATTTCTTCCGCAGCCCCTCGAGGCGGAGCAGGGCTTCAGCCACGGCCGAGCCTCCGCACCTCGGTTGCGACGCCGATGAGACCGCCGCGCGCGAACAGGACCACGAGCACCAGCACCGGCCCGAAGATCACCTTCCAGTGCTCGGTGAAGCCGGACAGCCACTCTTCGGTCAGCAGGTAGGCGGCGGTACCGATGATCGCGCCATTGAGCGAACCCAATCCGCCAAGGAGCACCATGACGATCAATTCGCCCGAGCGCTGCCAGGACATATAGGCGGGGCTTACGAACTCGCTGGCATTGGCGAGCAGGAAGCCCGACAGGCCTCCGAGCATGCCCGCGATCACGTAGGTCGCGAGTTGAAAGCGGTAGACGTCGAATCCCACCGCCGCCATGCGGACGGGGTTTTCTTTCGCGCCGCGCAACACGCGGCCGAAGCGTGAGGCGACGAGCCCACGGCAAAAGAGATAAGCGGCGAGGAGACAGAGCAGCACGACATAGTAGAAGGCGCGCTCGTTCTTGAGCAGCGGAAAACCGGCGAGCGTGCTGCGTGCTGCGATCGTGAGGCCGTCATCTCCCCCGTATGGGGCGAGCGAACTCGCCGTGAAGAAAGCCATCTGGCCGAAGGCGAGCGTGATCATGATGAAGTAGACGCCCTTGGTGCGCAGGCAGACAATGCCGGTCAAGAACGCGTAAAGCGCCGAGACCGCGAGCGCGGCCGGCAGCGAGACGAGCGCATCGCCGATGCCATGCGCCGCGAGAATGCCGACGGCATAGGCGCCCAGCCCGATGAAGGCGGCGTGGCCGAACGAAATCAGTGCGCCGTAGCCGACCAGGAGATCGAGCGCGACCGCGGCGATGGCGAAGATCATGATCCGCGATCCCAGACTGAGCAGATGCTCGCCACCCGCCAACGGAGCGACCACCGGCAGCGCCGCGAACACCAGGAAGATGCCGATCGGCAACGCCTCCAGGCCGTGGCTTGTGGTTAGCGCGCTTTGTGGCGGCCGAGATGCCGGGAGCAAAAGCGTCGGCGGCCCCTCGACGCCCTTCGCCGGGAACAGCCCGGATGGCCGGATATACAGCACGACCGCCATCAGCAGGTAGATCAGCATCGAGGCGATCGCCGGGCCCACGGTGCGAGCGGGCGAGGGCCCCATGACCAGGCGCAGGATGTCAACCGAGAACGATCGTCCGAGCGTATCGACGAGACCGATGAGCAGCGCCGCCAGAAAGGCGCCGCGGATCGAGCCGATGCCGCCGATGACGATGACCACGAACGCAAGTATGAGAACCGTGTCGCCCATTCCGGGGTCGACCGACAGGATGGGCGCGATCATGATGCCGGCAAAGCCTGCGAGCATCGCGCCGAAGCCGAACACGATCATGAACAGGCGTCGGATGTCGACGCCGAGGGCAGACACCATCGCGGCGTTGGTTGCCCCTGCGCGCACCAGCATGCCGATCCGGGTGTGGGCCACGAGCGCGTAGAGCAGCGCCGCGACCGCGAGTCCCGACCCGATGATCACAAGTCGCCACACCGGATAGAGCAGTCCGTCGGCGAGCCGTACCGAACCCGAGAACAGCTCGGGGATCGGCAGGCTGAGCGGCGCGGCGCCCCAGACCAGCTTCACTCCATGATTGACGAAAAGGATGATGCCGAAGGTTGCGATGACGTGGTCGAGGTGATCTCGGCCGTAGAGATGTCGAAACACCACGAATTCGAGCAGGAGCCCGCACAGCAGGGCGGCGCCAAGCGCCAGGATGAGCGCTGCGAAGAAGCTTCCGGTGACCGTATAGAAAGCAACCGCGAGATAGGCGCCGAGCATGTACTGGACGCCGTGGGCAAGGTTGATGAAATCCATCACGCCGAACACCAGCGTGAGACCTGCCGCGATCAGGAACAGAAGGACGCCGAGCTGCAGCCCGTTGAGGGTCTGAACCACGAGGAGGGTGGTGGACATGGATTGAGTGATCCACGAGCGGGCCGCGATCCCGGTCCGCGCCCCTCTGCCGTCCGAACCGGGTCAGTGCGACTTCAGCCCTCGACGCGGGCCGAAGTCGGCTGGTGCGGCGGAGACTTGATCCACATCGGTCGGAGAAGGGAGCAAACGAGATGCACGGCTGGAGCGCCACCGCAAGAGGCGGCGTGCCTCACTTCATCGCACAATCCTTGGCGTGGGGATCGGCGTAGTTCTCGAACACCTTCTTGACGATTTGGGTCTCGAACTTGCCGTCGGGGCGCTTGGCGACTTTCACCAGGTAGAAGTCCTGGATCGGATAGTGGTTGGCGTTGAACTTGAAGCCGCCACGCAACGAGTTGAACTCGGCCTTCATCATGGCCGCGCGCAACGCCTCCCGGTTCGAAACATTGCCCTGCACTTGACGGACGGCGCTGTCGATCAGGAGCGCCGCGTCGTAGGCCTGGAATGCGTAGGTCGCGGGGACCGCGCTGAACTCCTTCTCATAGGCGGCGACAAAGCTCTTGTTTTGCGGATTGTCGAGATCAGGCGCCCAGTTGGCGCCGCCGAAGAAGCCGAGCGCGGCATCCTGCTGGGCCGGCAGCGTCGATTCATCGACGGTGAAGGCGGAGAGGAACGTGATGTTGTCGGCAAGCCCCGCCTGCCGGAATTGCTTGACGAAATTCACTCCCATGCCGCCGGGCAAGAACACATAGATGGCGTTGGGTTTCGCGGCCGCGATCTTGGCGAGTTCGGCCGAGAAGTCGAGCTGGTTGAGCGGCACGTAAACCTCGTCCGCGATCTCGCCCTTGAAAAAGGCCTTGAAGCCGGCGAGCGCATCCTTGCCCGCCTGGTAGTTGGGCGCCATCAGGAACACTTTCTTGATCCCGGTGTCCTGGGCATGCTTGCCCGATACCGCGAAGACCTGATCGTTCTGGTAAGAGGTGACGAAGAAGTTCGGATTGCATTCCTTGCCGGCAAAGTTGGAGGTGCCGGCGTTGGGGCTGATCAAGATCGCGCCGCCGTCGGTCACGGGCTTCATGATCGCGGCGAGAATGTTGGAAAAGATCGGGCCGACGACGAAATCGACCTTGTCCCGCTCGACCAGTGTCTTGACCTTGTTCACCGCGAGGTCGGGCTTGAGCTCGTCGTCCGCAACGATCACCTCGACATCGCGGCCGCCGAGCTTGCCGTTGAGATTCTTGACCGCAAGATTGAAGCCGTTGCGAAGCTGTTGACCCAGCACAGCCGGCGGTCCGGATAGGGTGGCAATGATGCCGATCTTGAGCTTTTCCTGCCCCTGCGCTCCGGTCCCTCCCAGAATCACCGCCGCGGCGGCGAGCAGGACGAATGTCTTCATGTCCATCTCCTGTCAGGGTTGCCATGGGCTGGAGCGGATCTGCCCAGCCGTGCGATCCGAGATCAAGCAAAAGCTGCCCGCAGTCTAGGTTCGAAGGCCGCCTCCTGTGAAGGCTGCTTCGGCTCAGAATGCCTGCAAGGCTCGTGCCGAGATAGGGGACAAGCCGCTAAGCTGGACGCGGCTTTCATTATGGTACCGGAAGAAACGCACCCCCAAGTTGGCGCCTGGCATTGTTTCGGCCCCACTTGATTCGTGGTTGAATGGCTAGACCCAACGAGAGCGACAGACCAGCCAAGGGAGTTCGCGCGTAATGCAACCGCTCACCGCAGGCATCACGAAGGCCAATACCGGCATCGACGGCATCGTTTGGAACATCCTCGGTCAGACCTACATACCCAAGCAGCTCAGCGAGAATTCGTTTGCCTGGCACGCCACTTTTCCGCCCGGCACGTTCGTGCCGCCGCACATCCATCCCACGCAGGACGAGTTCATCTACATGTTCGAGGGTCGCTTCGACCTGATCATCGACGGCAAGGAGTTCGTAGCCGGCCCGGGCGATCTGATCCGACTGCCGATGGGCATCCCGCACGGCATCTTCAACAAGTCGGAGCAGCCCACGAAATGCTTCTTCTGGGTGACGCCCACGCGCGCGCTCTACGACCTGTTCTGGGCGATCCACAGCATGAAGGAGCAGAAGCCGGACGAGGTCGTCGCGCTCGCTGCCAAGCACGAGGTGGTGTTCCTGCCGCCGCCGGCGGAATGACCTGCGACCGGGCCCGTCGTCAATTGCCGGCCGCAAATCACGAGCCGCACATGAGCCGACCACGGATTTCCGGCCCCGGCATCAGGCCGCCTTGTTGACCTGCTCCTGCGCGTAACCCGCGCTCGAGGCATAGCCGCGTACGATTGCCTTGCGCTGCTCGAACGACAGGACATCGTCGATGCTGCTGAAGCCGTCGGGCGCGCGCTCTTCGACGGCGTCGATGACGCCCTCGGGGCCTCCCTTCCGGTTCATCCGCACGATCTGGGCCGTCATCGGCAGGCGCTCCTGCTCATACATCCAGAGACCATGCAGCACGTGCTCGGCCGTCTGCAGCCGATCGGCAAGGCAGCGGGCGTCGAGGATCGCTTGCGAGGCGCCGTTGGAGCCGACGGGGTACATCGGATGCGCGGCATCGCCGAGCAGCGTGACACGGCCATGCGACCAGCGCGGCAGGGGATCGCGATCGCACATCGGGTATTCCCAGAATTCGGGCGTCGCCTCGATCAGCGCCTGCGCGTTGACATAAGGGATGCGAAACCGCTGGACGTGCGGCATCAGGTCTTCGAAACGTCCCGGTCGCGACCAGTCTGCCTTGTTGGGCGGCGGGGTCGAGCCGGTGCTGATACGGGCGACCACCGCCCAGTTCGTCAGGCGTCGGTCCGGCCGCGCTGCTTCGGCGATCGGATAGACGACAAGCTTGGCGGCCATGCCGCCGGCGATGACCATCGAGCGGCCGGTGAGGAACGTCGGCCATTCCACAGCGCCGCGCCACAGCATGGCGCCGTTCCACTGCGCGGATCCCTCGTTTGGATAAAGCGTGTCGCGCACCAGCGAATGAATGCCATCGGCGCCGACCAGGACGTCGCCGCGCGCGGTCGCACGCTGCGAGCCGTGACGGTCGAAGAAATACGCGGTCACGCCGCCTTCATCCTGGCGAAAGGCCCCCAATCGATGCCCGGTATGGATGCGCGACTCGCCGAGGCGGGCGCGTACCGCCTGCCAGATCACCGCCTGCAGCCGGCCGCGGTGGATGGAGAATTGCGGGACGTCATAACCTGCGTCGGTCCCGCGCAGCTCGCGCCAGATCTCCTGCCCGAAGCGATTGGTGTAGAACAGCTCGTAGGTTCGGATCCCCACGGCGTCGAGCCGCTCGAGCAGCCCGAGCTCCGCCAGCTCCTTGATCGCATGCGGCAAGGTATTGATGCCGACGCCGAGCTCGCGGATGGCATCCGACTGTTCGTAGATTTCGCAGTCGATGCCGCGCGCATGCAGCATGAGCGCGGTGGTCAAGCCGCCGATGCCGCCCCCGACGATGATGACTTTCATGGCTCAACTCGCAACAAACACGCGCATCCGAGCCCGATAATGGTTCGCGAGGCCGCGCGGGCGCAACGATTTTCGCCCGACGTCGTTGACGCCCCGCCGGTGCCGCCGCCGCCGCGCTGCGTCGGTCTGCTATCTATCGGTATTGGTTGGGGAAATTGGCGTCCCGGAGGGACTTTCAGCGGCTCGTGCCGCGGCCGCCGGCAAATGCGCGCCTGCGAGAAACAGCCCGTCCCCGACCGCAGGCGCGCTCACGCAACAGCGCGCCTGCTCCTGGAGGATCGGACTAGCGCTTTCGATCCATCGTATAGCAGGTGGCGACCACCGATTTTCCGCCGCCGACGGCGTTGTGGACGTAGCACTTGTCCATCCGGTCGGGTGAGACGAGGGTGATCAGGAAGTACCCGTCCATGTCGGCGCCGACGACCGTCTTGTTGTCGCTCGAAATGGCCCAGGCGAATGGCTCCTTGGTGTCGGCGACCGCGGATGCCGATCGGCCCCAGACGAGCCGGCCGTCCTGACCCTCCACTACATACGTGGCTTCGATGTCGCGCACGCGCGGCGGGTCGTTGGGGGTCTGGCTTCCCGGGTGATGGGCATGGCTGCCGAACACGATTGATTTGCCCTTTCCCGACCACGTCCCCTTGAGATCGGGGATCGCAGTCTGGGCATGCGCGGCGGTGACCGTAGTGCCGAGCAGCGCCAACGCAAAGACAAGGTATTTCATTCTTTTTTCCTCTCGTGCGCGATGACCCCATCACGAATCTGCACTGGAATTGCGACTGCGGCAACACCACGGATGGTGCGTTGGCGGTCTGCGGCCAGCGGCTGCGGATGTGCGCCGCTGCCGGTCAGGCGACAGCGCGCCGCTTGACCTTGCGCCTGGCGCCGGCGCGGTTCTTGGCCGGCCGTTTCGCGCCCGCGCGCTTCGGCGCCGACCGCTTTGAAGGTCGGCGCCAGAGCTCACGGCTCGCCAGCCGTGCGCCCTCGACCAGCGCCTCGAGCTTCGCCCACATGATCTGCGGATGGACGCGGGCGAAATAGGTCACCTGCGCGAAGCCGCAATCCGTGCTTGCAATCACGTTCTCGCGCCCGACGAGCCGAGCCAAACGAACGATGCGTTCGGCAACCAACTCGGGATGCTCGACGATGTTGGTCGCATGGCTGATCACGCCGGGGATCAGCACCGTCTCCTTGGGCAGCTTGAGGTGCTCCCACAGCCGCCATTCGTGCTCGTGCCGCGGATTGGCGAGCTCGATCGAGTATCCACCGGCGCGCACCTTCAGCACGAGGTCCGCGATATCCTTGAACGGGACGTCGGACGCATGTGGCCCCGGCCAACTTCCCCAGCAGATGTGGTATCGGATCTTCTCGCGCGGCAATCCCTTGATGGCGTGGTTGATGATCTCGACCTGTCGCGCGAGCCACGTGCGGTACTCTTTCAGGCTCTTGGGCGGCACCATCCGGTCGTAGCTCACCGCGGCGCGGGCATCGTCGAGCTGCACCAGGAAGCCGGCGTCGATGATCGTTTTGTATTCGGTATGCATCGCCTCGGCGATCGCTTGCTGCAGATCATCGTCGCTCGGGTAATATTCGTTCTTGCGATCGGGGATCACGCTCGCCGGAGCAGCCACGGGCAGGAATGCTTCCTCCACGCTGACGCCGCGCAAGGCTTGCTTGAAATTGTCGATGTCCTGCTGCAGTTCGGCCTTGCCGGTATAGGCGATCGGCCCCACTGCGACGGAATCCATGACTGTTTCGACCTTGTCGCGCGAATCGAGGTCGGCGTAGAACTCCGCAAATCGTGTCCGGTCGACGCCGCGCGTGAAAGGATTGGCCGCCGTTTGGAACGGCCGGCGCGCGAACCCGCCGAGGCGAAATAGCGCGTACTGCGCCCAGCTGATTGCCTTGCCGAACTCGCCGTCGCTGATCACGTCGATGCCGATGTCGGCTTGCTGGCGCACGACCTGGCCGACGGCGTCGCGCAGGCATTTCGCGTAGGCATCGGCGTCGAATGGCTTGCCGGCCTCCTTCGCGCTGAGAAACTCGCGCAACGCCGCCGGACGGATGAGGCTGCCGACGTGGGTGGTGAGAATACGATCCGTGCTGCGCTTCATGCTGTCCTCCCCGGCTTTTTCCGGTCGGTGGTCCGTGCCGGCTTATGCTGATCGGACAAGGTACTGATTGCACCGGCCAAAACAACAACGCGGGCCCCGAAGGGGCCCGCGTTGTATTTCATTGCATGCCGGCCCCGGCGACGCCGGGCCGCGCAAGTCTATCAGAAGCTGGGACGACGCGGTGCGCGCGTGGGACCGCCGGGCCCGGTGGTGGGCTTCGGCTTCATCGGCAACAGGCCTTCGCGCTGCATGCGCTTGCGCGCCAGCTTGCGCGCGCGGCGGATCGCTTCCGCCTTCTCGCGTGCTTTCTTTTCGGAGGGCTTTTCGTAGTGGCCGCGGAGCTTCATCTCGCGGAAGATGCCCTCGCGCTGCATCTTCTTTTTCAGCGCTTTGAGGGCCTGATCGACGTTATTGTCACGGACGAGAACCTGCACGCGTCGTTCCTTTGCTGTGCTTCCTGTATGGTCCTGGATGTGCCGGAGCCCGCCGACCGCCGCCAAAGCGCGACCGCGCGGGCTCCCGATTGGTTGCGCCTGTAGCAGAATCAATCTGCGGAGTCCACCGGTTGGAAGAGACCGGTAGTCAGAATCAGGTGATCTGGACGCCAATTGCGTCCACTTGGCAATTGTCCCGAGGCTGCCCTGAACGTTGGGCTGCCCGCCCCGGACCGGTCCGCGGGCGGCGTTTCCGAGCCTCCACCCTCCTCACAGTCGAGGCACCGCCCCGCCGCCACCTCCACCCGCGCCTTCACTCCTGGTTTGCGGGAAGGACCCGCGTCACATGCCCCATCTTGCGTCCAGGGCGCGGAGCGCCCTTGCCATAGAGATGAACGCTCGCGCCGGGCACGGTCAGCCACTCGGCGTAGTCCTCGACCTCGGCGCCGATCAGATTCGTCATTTCGATCCGTCCGTGCCGCCGCGGCTTGACCAGGGGCCAACCGGCGACCGCGCGCACATGCTGCTCGAATTGCGACACGGTCGCCCCATCGATGGTCCAATGGCCGGAGTTGTGCACGCGCGGCGCGATCTCGTTGACGAGCAGCGCATGCCGCCCGGCCTCGGCGATCACGAACATCTCGACCGCCAGTACGCCGACATAATCGAACGCCGTCGCGATTGTTTCGGCGATGCGGCGCGCATCGTCGGCGACGGCATCGGGCACGTTGGCGGGAACGCGCGAGAACTTGAGGATGTGGTCGCGATGCTCGTTCTCGATCAAATCGAAGCACTCGATCCGGCCGTCGCGCGAGCGTGCCGCAACGATCGAGACTTCGCGCTCGAACGGCACGAGCGCTTCGAGAATTGCAGGCTGTTCGCCGATCTGCCGCCAGGCCGATGCGGCGTCGGCGCCGTTGCGGATCCTGACCTGGCCCTTGCCGTCGTAGCCGAAGCGTCGCGTCTTCAGGATCGCCGGGGCGCCGGTCGCGTCGAGCGCGCAGGCGAGCTCTGCGGGCGAGGAGACTTCGGCAAACCGCGCGGTTGCGATGCCTAGATCGGTGATGAAGTTTTTCTCGGTCAGCCGGTCCTGCGTGATCGCCAAGACCCGAGGGTCGGGCAGGACCGACGTGCGCGCGGACAGGAAGGTCGCGGTTTGCGCCGGCACGTTCTCGAACTCATAGGTGATCACATCGACATCGGCGGCGAAGCGGTCGAGCGCGGCGTTATCGGCATAGTCGGCGCAGGTGACCCGATGCACCACGTCGAAGGCAGCCGCATCCGGACTGGGAGCGAAGACGTGGCATTTGAATCCGAGGCGCGCGGCCGCGAGCGCGAGCATACGGCCGAGCTGACCGCCGCCGAGAATGCCGATCGTCGAGTCGGGGGAGAGCACGTGAGGCCTAGTGTCCCGATTCCGAAGTTCGCAAACCCTGGCGGCACCCTCTGAGCGAACTTCGGAATCAAAGGGACACTAGCAACTGTGGATTCTAGTGCGGGTTTTGGATTTGAGGTTCCTAAGCGAACGTGCGGCCAAATGATAGGAACTTCAAATCCACAACCAGCACTAGTCCTTCGGGCGCGCGGCGACGGCGTCCGTTTGGCGCGCGCGCCATTGGTCGAGCCGTTTGGCGAGCCTGGAATCGGAAAGCGCGAGCACGGCGGCGGCGAGCAGGGCCGCGTTGATCGCGCCCGGCTTGCCGATGGCGAGCGTGCCGACGGGAATGCCGGCGGGCATCTGCAGGATGGACAGCAGGCTGTCCTTGCCTTCGAGGGCGTGGGTGTTCATCGGGACGCCGAATACCGGCAGTGATGTGAGCGACGCGGTCATGCCGGGCAGGTGAGCGGCGCCGCCGGCACCCGCGATCACCACCTTGAAACCCTTCTTGCGCGCGGATTTTCCGAACTTGAACAGCCGGTCGGGCGTTCGGTGCGCCGACACGATCAGCGGCTCGAAGCCGATGCCGAGCTCGGCCAGCGTATCGGCGGCATGCTTCATGGTCTGCCAGTCGGACTGGCTTCCCATGATGATCGCAACCGGCTTCCCCGCCATTGGCCCCCTCGATGGGCCCCTCGACCGGCCCAAAAACGAAGCCGGCGATTATAGGGGCGGTCCCTGAGGTGACAAGGCGGCGAGAAAAACGCGAATTTCACTGGTTAAGCCCATCCGCGCCTCAAAAATAAGCCAATTTGGATGCATTGCGGCATTCGGGTTGGGGGCGAAAAGCGCGACTGTTGACGTCCCCCGCCGGCAGTATTAAAAGAGCGAACGTTCATTCTCTTTTAAATGCGCTGCGACAAAGGGTCGGGGGACTTCTGTCATGCGCCGGGCGAGTGCCCAGCTCCAGTCTGATCGCCGCGCCGAAATCCTGGCCGCGGCCCAGCGCTGTTTCGTGCGCTCCGGTTTTCACGGTGCCTCGATGCAGGATATCTGCACCGAGGCCGGCATGAGCCCGGGCAACCTCTATCGCTATTTTCCCTCCAAAGAAGCCCTCATCGCCGGGATCGCCGAGCGCGACCGCGCCGAGGTGGCGCAGCAGTTTGCGCGCGCGGACCTCTCCCTCGGCCTGTTTGCCGTGCTCGAAGGCCTGGCGCAGCATTACTTCGCAGAGCGCCAGCGCGAGCAGGTGCTGCTGTGCACCGAGCTCATGGCCGCGGCGCGTCGCCATCCCGATATCGCCCGCATCTTTGCCGCCTTCGACGCCGACGTGCGGCGCTGGCTCGGCGACCTCCTGCGCGCGGCGGCCGAGCGCGGCGATATTCCCGGCGACACCGATTTCGACGGCGTGATCACCATGCTGATGGTCATCGCCGACGGGGTGTGGTGGCGCCGCGCGCTTGATCCCGATTTCAACGCTGAAGCCATGCTTGCGATCTTCATGGACATCACGCGCCACATGCTGCGCGGCCGCTCGCCCATGTCGGCCGACAAGTCCAGGCGCCTGTTCGATATCAAGGAGAGTGTTCGATGAAAGCCAGCCGCCTGACCGCCGTCGGCCTCGTTGCCGCTGCCGGGCTTTGGATCGCATCCGGGCACTTCCTGCCGCACGAGTCGGCGGAGAGCCGCGCCGCCGTCCGCAGCGGCGAAGGCGAGGCAAAGAAGCTCTTCCGCGTCGCCGTGGTGGGGACGACAGTGGTGCCGCACAGCCGCAAGCTCATCGTTGCCGGGCGGACCGAAGCCGACAAGCGCGTCACCCTGACCGCGCGAACCGGCGGTATCCTCACCGAGCTCAGGATCAAGCGCGGGATGTGGGTCAAGAAGGGCGAGATCATCGCGATCCTGTCTGACGAGGCGCGCGAGGCCCAGGTGGCGCAAGCGGAAGCGGTGGTCACGCAGAAGCGCACCGAGCTCGACGCCAAGCGCGCGCTGATCATGACCGGCACATTGCCGCGGCTCCAGCTCGTCGATCTGGAGGCGCAGGTCAAGTCGGCGGAGGCGGCCCTTGCCGGCGCCGAGGCCGAGCGCGACCGCGGCGTGGTGCGCGCGCCATGGTCGGGCGTCGTGCACGACATCGCCGTCGAGGTCGGGCAGGCCGCGTTCTCCTTCGCGGGCCGCGAGCTCGCAACGCTGGTTGCGCTCGATCCGATGCTGGCGGTGGTCGAGGTCGCGGAGCGCAAGCTCGCGGGGATCAAGGTCGGCGACACAGCGGATGTGCGCCTCGTCACCGGCGAGCTCGTGACCGGAAAAATTCGATTCGTTGCCAAGACCGCGAGCCAGACCACGCGCACCTATCGGGTCGAGATCGAATTGCCCAATGCCGAGGGCAAAATCCCCGACGGGATCACGGCAGAGGTGGCCATGCCGCTGTCGCCGGTGCCGGCAACGCGCATCTCGCGCTCGGCGCTGACCTTCTCCTCCGCCGGCAATCTCGGCGTGCGCGCCGTCGGCGCCGAGGACGTCGTCGAGTTCATTCCGGTCAACGTCGTCGAGGACGAGCAGGGCTACATGTGGGTCACCGGCATCGCCGAAGGCAGCCGCGTGATCGTGCAGGGACAGGATTTCGTGCGCGAAGGGCAAAAGGTCGATGCGGTGATGACGCCGGCGCTAACGGCGGTCGCGCAGTAGGCTTTTGCCCCATGCGCATGCGCGTTGTGCGCATGAGGCTTTGGGGGATGAGGCTTGGGGAATGCTTCGCGCCCTTGCTGGGACAGGGGCGGCGAGCTTCGGGGCAAGGCACACAAGAGAGCGATTGATGTCCAGGTTTATCGACTATGCCATCGATCACGCGCGGCTCACGATCGCGACGCTGATCTTCCTGCTGGGCGCGGGTCTGGTGGCCTACGTGACGATCCCGAAGGAGGCCGAGCCCGACATCAAGATCCCGATCATCTACGTTCAGCTCTCCCAGCGCGGCATCAGCCCGGAGGATTCCGAACGGCTGCTGCTGCGGCCGGTCGAGACCCAGCTCAAGTCGGTCGGCAACGTCAAGGAGATGCGTTCGACCGCCTTTGAGGGCGGCGGCTTCGTGCTGCTCGAATTCGAGGCCGGCTTCGACTCCAAGTCCGCGCTCGCCGACGTGCGCGCCAAGGTGGACCAGGCCAAGCACGATCTGCCGCGCGACGTGGATGAGCCGCAGGTGCTGGAGGTCAACCTCTCGCTCTATCCGGTGCTGGTCGTGGGTCTGTCCGGCGATGTGCCCGAGCGTACGCTGCTGCGCATCGCCCGCTCCGCCAAGAACGCGATCGAGCAGGCGCCCGGCGTGCTGGCGGCCGAGTTGCGCGGCGCCCGCGACGAAGCAGTCGAGATCATCCTCGATCCGAAGCTGCTGGCCAGCTACGGCATGTCGCTCGATCAGCTCGGCTCGGTCACGCAATCCTTCAACACCCTGATCGCCGCCGGTGCGATCGAGGGCGAGACCGGGCGCTTCGCGGTGAAGGTGCCCTCGCTGTTCGAGAAACCGCAAGACATCCTGAAGATTCCAATCATCGCGTCGTCGAAAGCGTCGGTGACGCTGCTCGACATCGGAGAGGTCAAACCCACGTTCAAGGACGCGACCTCGGTCACGCGGGTCAACGGCCGTCCCGCCATGACCATCGAGGTGTCGAAGCGTTCCGGCGCCAATCTGATCGAGACGGTCGATGCGGTGCGCGCGACAGTCGCGGAGCTGCAGAAGTCCTGGCCGGGCGCCGTCCACGTCACCTTCACCCAGGACAAGTCCAAGGTCATCCGGCAGATGCTCGGCGACCTGCAGAACTCGGTCGCCACCGGCGTGCTGCTGGTCGTGATCGTGATCCTGTTCGCGCTGGGTTTCCGCGCGTCGTTGTTCATCGGGATTGCCATCCCCGCGTCGTTTCTCGCCGGCGTGCTCGGCCTGCAACTGGCCGGATTGACGGTGAATATCGTCGTCCTGTTCTCGCTCATCCTCGCCGTCGGCATGCTGGTCGACGATGCCATCATCGTGTCGGAATTCGCCGAGCGCCGGATGTCCGAGGGCATGGCGCCGAAGGAAGCCTACTCGCTGGCGGCCAAACGGATGGCGGGGCCGGTGATCGCCGCGACCGCGACCCGCGTCGCGGCGTTCTCGCCGCTGCTGTTCTGGCCGGGCGTGGTCGGGCAGTTCATGAAATATCTGCCGATCACGCTGATCGCGACGCTCTCGGCGTCATTGGCGGTGGCGCTGTTCTTTACCCCTACGCTCGGGGCGCTCCTCGGCAAGGCCTCTCCGGTGCCGCACGACGACCGGGCGCGCGATAGTGGACCCTATATGCGCACCGTGCGGCTGGCGTTGCGCCGGCCGGGCATGACGCTCACGCTGGCGGCGCTGCTTCTGGTCGCGGTGCAGGTGGGTTACGGAAAGTTCGGCCGCGGTGTCGAGTTCTTCCCGAGCGTCGAGCCCGACTACGGCCAGGTGATCGTGCATGCCCGCGGCAACCTTGCGCTCGAGGAGAAGAACCGTCTCATTGCCGAGGTCGAGAAGCGGGTGCTTGCGTTCGACGGCCTCAAGACCGTCTATACCCGCATCGGCGAGCAGCCGCGCGGGATGGGCGAGCTGACCGAAGACACCATTGGTGTCATCCAGTTCGAGTTCGCCGATTGGCGCGTGCGACCTCCGGCGCACGAGATCATGGACGCCATCCGCGCCAAGACCGCTGACCTGCCCGGCGTCCTGATCGAGGTGACGGCGCCGCGCGCCGGCCCGGCGACCGGCAAGCCGATCCAGGTGCAGCTCGGCGCGCTCGATCCGGCCGTGCTGCCGGCCGCCGCCAACAAGGTCACGGCCATTCTCGCCGCGCGCGGCGACATCCGCGATCTGGACGACGGCCAGCCGCTTCCCGGCATCGACTGGAAGATCGAGGTCGACAAGTCCGAGGCTGCGAAATACGGCGCCGGGGTCAACACCGTCGGCGGCGCCGTACAGCTCGTCACCAACGGGCTCAAGGCGACCGAATACCGTCCGGTCGACAGCGACAAGTCGGTGGACATCCTGATTCGCTTTCCGCCCGATCGCCGCAGCCTCGATCAGATCGACGATCTGCGAGTGCAGACCGCGATGGGCCACGTGCCGATCGGCAATTTCGTGCAGCGAGTGCCGGCGCCACGCGTCGGTTACATCAACCGCGTCAACGGCAATCGGGTGATGACGGTCTCCGCCAACGTCGCCGAGGGCGTACAAACCGCCAAGGTGCAGCAGGAGATCGCAAGCGAGCTTGCCAAGACCGATCTCGGCTCGGGCGTGACGTTCAAGCTCAAGGGCGAGGACGAGGAGCGTGCCAAGGCCTCGGCGTTCCTGCTCAAGGCGTTCGGCACGGCGATCTTTCTCATCTTCGCGATTCTGCTGGCGCAATTCAACAAGCTGACTTCGGTCGGCCTGGTGCTCACCGCCGTCGTGCTCTCGACGTTCGGCGTGCTGCTCGGTCTCATGATCATGGGTCAGCCGTTCGGCGTGGTGATGACCGGGATCGGGGTCATCGCCAATGCCGGCGTGATCGTGAACAACAATATCGTGCTGATCGATACCTATGACCGGCTGCGACGCGAAGGCGTGGCGGCCTACGACGCCATCCTCGAAACCTGTCGCGAACGCGCACGACCGGTCGTGCTGACGGCGGTGACGGCGATCCTCGGCGTGCTGCCGATCGCATTCGGCATGAACATCGAATTCATGTCGCGCGAGATCACGGTCGGCGCGCCGGCGACGCAATGGTGGATCAATCTCTCCACCGCCATCGTGTTCGGGCTGGGCTTTGCGACCATGCTGACTTTGATCGTGACCCCGGCGGCGCTGATGGCGATCGAGCATCTGCGCGAGCGGCGCTTGCGCTGGTCGGCGGCGCTTAGGCGCACATTCGCTCGCCCCGCGCGCGCTTGATCTCTGCGGGTCCCGGGCGTGCGAACGCGCTGCGCCCGGGCACGCCACGCTATTCCGGCGTGATCCCCGCGTCCTTCACCACCTGCGCCCATTTCTGGATTTCGGCGGGGATGAATTGGGCCAGTTCGTCCGGCGTGCTGGTCCAGGGTGTGATCGCAAGCGCGTTCATCTTGTCCTGGATTTCCGGCCGGCTGATGAAGGCCATGAGCACTCCATTGAGCCTGTCGATGATCGGGCGCGGCGTTCCGGCCGGGGCGACCACCGAGAACCATGGCGTGCCGCCGTAGCCCGGCACGCCGCCCTCGGCGATGGTGGGAAGATCCGGCAGGGCCTTGATCCGCGACGTCGATGTCACCCCCAGTGCCGTGACCTTGCCCTCGTTGATGGCGGGAATGGCGACCGCGAGATCGACGATCATGAATGGAATGTGCCCGGAGATCACGTCGGTGAGCGCGGGAACGCTGCCGCGGTAGGGCACGTGCTGGGCCCTGGCGCCGACCATCTTCAGGAACAGTTCCATGAACAGGTGATGCGGGGTGGCGGCGCCCGAGGAGGCGTAGCTCAATGTGCCGTCCTTGCTCTTGATGAAGGCGATCAACTCCGGAATCGTGGTGACGCCGAGCTTGGGATTGGCGATGAGCGCAAACTGCGATGATCCGACCAATCCGACCGGCGCGAAATCCTTCACGGTGTCATAGGGCAGCGTCTTGTGAACGCTCGGGCCCATGGCAAGCGTCGTCACCGGCGCAAGCAGGATCGTGTGGCCGTCGGGAGCGGCGCGCGCTGCCGCCTGGGCCGCGACGATGGTGCCGCCGCCGGGGCGATTTTCGACCACGACCGGTCGCTTGAGCTTGTCCTGCAGTTCCTGCGCCAGGATACGGGTGAGGATGTCGGTCCCGCCGCCGGCGGGAAACGGACAGAGAAAGGTCACCGTACGCTGCGGATAGCCGTCAGCCGGTGTCTGCGCGGACGCCGCATCGAAGGCGAGGCCGCAGGCGAGCGCGAGCACGATGGTTCGTTTCATGCTCTCCCCCGGACTGGAATGCGTTCCGTACCGGTCGTGCAATGTAGCCAGCGTGCGCCGCCGATGCTACCGCCGAAGCAGGCAAAGCGAGCGCGTTTGTGCGCGGGAACCGGGTTCCGTTGTTACCTCCCGCCGCATTTACCCTCACCGCCGCGATATGCCACATTCCCGCGCAAACGCCGGGATGGCGGTGTAATGCTCCGCCGTTGGCAAGGAGACTTGAATGTTGAGATACCCCGCTCTGGTTGCAGCTGTGCTGGTCGTGACCTTGCCGGCGCTCGCGCAGCAGGATCCGGCCGCTGATTATCCGAATCGTCCGGTGAAGATCATCGTGAGCGTGCCCGCCGGCGGCGGCGTCGATACCGTAACGAGAATTTTCGCCGCGCGGCTCCAGCAGCGGCTGGGCCAACCGTTCGTGATCGAGAACCGCGGCGGCGGCGGCGGCAATATCGGCGCCGAGGCGGTCTATGGCGCCGAGCCGGACGGCTACACCCTGCTCGCCACGCAGCCCGCGCCGATCACCAGCAATATCGCGCTTTACAAGAAGCTCAACTTCGACCCGGTCGCGCTCGAGCCGGTCGCCGTGATGTCGAAATTTCCGAACGTGCTGCTGGTGCGGCAGGATTTTCCGGCAAAGACGGTGCAGGAATTCATCGCTTACGCCAAGGCCAATCCGGGCAAGGTCACCTACGCCTCGCAGGGGCCGGGCACGACCTCGCACTTGACCGCGGAGCTGTTCACGAAGGCCACGGACACCAAGATGCTGCACGTGCCCTATCGAGGGACCGGGCCCGCGCTCAACGATCTCGTCGCGGGGCATGTCGACTTCATCTTCATGGAGCTCGCCTCGGCCCACAAGCTGCACGATGGCGGCAAATCCAGGATCCTTGCGGTGGCGACCGACAAGCGGCTCGACACCCTGCCGGACATTCCGACCTTGATCGAGGTCGGGTTACCCGGTTTCGTTTCGGATACCTGGAACGCCATCAGCGCGCCGCCCAAGACTCCGGCGCCGATCATCGCCAAGCTCAACCGAACCATCAACGATATCCTCAACGAGCCGGACACCAAGGCGCGGTTCCGCGAGCTCAATCTCATGGCCGCCGGCGGCAGCCCGCAGGACATGGCGAAGCTCAAGAAAGAGGAGACCGAGCGCTGGACCAAGGTCATCCGCGATGCGGGCATCCAGGCGGAGTGAGCGGCCACCGCGTCGCGTTCTGCTTACGCAATGATGTCCGGGGTCAGCTGATCTTCGAGATGCGAAATGCGGTCGCGCAGGTAGAGCTTGCGCTTCTTCAGCCGCTGTACCTGCAGCAGGTCGGAGCCCGGCGAGTGCTGCAAGGCGGAGATCGCGGCATCAAGATCGCGGTGCTCCTGCTGCACGCGCGCCAGTTGCTGCCGCAACTCGCGTTCTTCGTCTTGGGTCATCGGCACCGCTGATTCGAAGCCTTGCGCCGCCGCTGAGTGCGTCGGGGTTGCGTCCGCGGCTGACCGGTGCCCCCTCGGCTGAAGGGGGCCGCCGCCGAAACGGCAAAAAGTATCTCTTTTTGCCCGCCTGCGTTCAAGCGGATGCGATCGGTGACGCAGCGCAATCGCGATTGCTGCGCCGCACAATGAAAACCCACTTCGAAAATGGGCCATTTCGGTGTACACTCAAAAGGTCAGGCAACTATCTGACGTCAGGAGAACCCCCCAACATGTCCATACAAGCGCATCTTGCGGAACTTGAAAGACGGCATCGGGTCCTGGAAGCGGAAATCGCCGAAGCCCAGGCCCATCCATCGATCGACGATCTCGAGATCGTAGAATTGAAACGTCGCAAGTTGCTGGTGAAGGACGAAATCGCGCGACTGCAGGTGGACACGCTCGTTCACTGAGATTTGCGCCAACTTTGTTAGCTGATGAGGCTGCGACGGGCGCCGTTCAGGCGTATCAGAACGGCGCCGTGTCCAGCCAATAAAAACGGGGAGGGGAGGGTTGCGCAGCTTTTTCAAGGCTGCAGCCGTGGCTGCAGTCGCTTTTGGCGTTTGTGCCGGCGCCTTCGCCCAGGACTATCCCACCCGGACCATCACGCTCGTGGTGCCCTATCCGCCGGGCGGCGGCGTCGACGCCATGGCCCGCGTCGTGGCGGAAAAGCTTGCGGTCGCGCTGGGTCAGCAGGTCGTGGTGGAAAACCGCGCCGGCGGCTCCGGCCTGGTCGGCACCCGGACATTCATCAAGAGCGCGCCTGACGGCTATACCCTCTTCCTCGGCCATACCGGCTCGATCTCCATCAATCCGAGCCTCTATGCCAATGCCGGCTTCGATCCGCGCAAGGACTTCGCGCCGGCCGGGCTGATCGCATCGATGCCAGTGGCGCTGCTCGCGCATCCCTCGTTCCCGGCGAAGACGATCGGCGACGTGGTCGCGATCGCGAAGAAGGAGGGCGCCAAATTCAACATCGGCACCTCGGCGGTGGGAACCGGCGGCTATCTCTCGGCCGAATTGTTCAAGTCGATCACGGGCGTTGAGGCCGGCATCATCCCGTACAAGGGCACCGGGCAGGTGATGAACGATCTGCTCGGCAACCATGTGCCGATTGCGTTCGGCGTGTTGCCGCCGGCGCTGGGCAACCTGCAGGCCGGCACCTTGCGGGCCATTGCGGTGCTGAGCCCCAAGCGCTTTAGCCTGTTGCCCGATGTGCCGACGGCCAACGAATCCGGCCTGCCCGGATTCGAATCCGTTCTGCATTATGGAGTGCTTGCGCCTGCCGGCACGCCCCGCCCGATCATCGATCGTCTCAACGCGGCCTTGCGCGCGCTGGTGGAAACCGAGCAGGTCAAGCAGCGCATCCTGGCCGAGGGCGGCGACCCCTTGACCTCGACCCCCGAGGAATATGCCCGCGACATCGACAGCGAAGAGACGAAATGGGGGACGCTGGTGCGCAAACTCAATCTCAAGGTGGAATGAGCAGCGCGCATCGCCGAACGCTCAGGTGCGCAGCGATATCTCGATGCGATCGCCGAGCGGCAGCTCGACCGAGACGTATCCGTTGCCCGGCTGGCGCACATAGTCGAGGTAGGGGGCAAGCGCCTCCGGCGCGATATCGAGATCGTCGGCCACGACCAGCGCGCCCGGGGAGAGCTGCGGCTCCAGCAAACGCAGCATGGGCAAGTACGCTTCCTTCCAGCCGTCGAGCAGAAGCAGATCGATGCTGCCGCCCACGCCTGATTTGAGCGTCTCGAACGCATCGCCGACGCGAAGGTCGACGAGCTCGGAGAGCCCCGCGGCTCGGAAGTTCTGCGCGGCGCGCTCGGCCTTGATCGGGTCGAGCTCGGTGGCGACGACACGGCTGCCGCCGGCGTCCCGCACCGCCGCCGCCAGATGGATGCCGGAAATGCCGAACGAGGTCCCGAACTCGACAATGACCTTGGCCCCTCGGCTGCGCGCGAGCACATAGAGCAGGCGGCCGACATCCGGGGAGACCGGCATATAGACGTCGCGCATCAGCTCGGCCCGCTGGCGCTGGTCCGGCGGCTGCGGGAGCCGCTTGAGCGCGACGTTCACGCGCTCGAACGTCATGGGGTCGTCGTGGTCCGCCCGTGCGAACAGTTGCTTGAGCAGGCCGGCGACCGCCGGAGAATCCAGCGTGGACATGGCGTGATCAACTCCGCTGTCGGTTACGTGCGACGCAACTGCGACGCGGCGGCGACCAGTACCTCGACCACCTTGGCTTCCGCCTCGGCGTCGTCTTCGAGCCGCTTGGCCGCAATGTCGCGCAGGTTCTCGATCGCCGCGCGCACCATCGGCGAGACGCTCGGGCCGCGGCGTTCGTCTTCCTCGCTTTGGGCGCGGCGGCGCATGCGGGTCACCCGTTCGCCCATGGCGCCAAGGCGCTCGAGCACGGCGTCGACGAAGTCGCGGTTCTCCTCGAGATGCGCGCGGCCCTCCGGCGTGATGGTGTAGAGCCGCTTGGCGCCCTCGGGCTGGGCGGTGAGGTAGCCGACCTCTTCGAGATAGGTGAGCGTCGGATAAACGATGCCGGGGCTGGGCGAATACCAGCCGGCGGTCTTGTCCTCGAGCACCTTGATGATCTCGTAGCCGTGGCGCGGCTGCTCGGCGATCAGGGCGAGCGCGATCAGGCGCAAATCGCCCTGCGCCAGCATCCGGCCGGCGCGCATCATCTCGCCACCGCCCATGCCGCCATGGCGCCCACCCCAGCCCTGGCCCGGTCCGTTATGACCTCGCCAGCCGCGGCGCGCGGCCCATTTACCCCCACCATGTGATCCACAGGAATGTCTCATACCGAACATGTCGGTCTCCTTGTTTGCTTCAGATATATCTTTAGATAGCACGTATAAAGATGCAGCTCAAGATATATCTTTTGCGCTAAAGGGGTTCGCCGAAGGCCGCTGCCTCGCCCAGGAGCTCAAGGGGCGTCCGCCTGGCCGTGCACAAGCGGCGATGCGCATTCCCTCAGGCGGGCAGCAGACCACCGGCCAGGGGGTCCGGTCGCGATCGCGTTTTCGCGCCGTCTTCCCCGTGATCGACCGGCTGCCGCCGGTGAAGCGCGTCAGGGCGCGCGGCCTGGCGAGGAGGGAAGGGAGCGCCGCCGCAGACCCCGCGGTTTGCCGGAGCGGCAGGTCAAGGCGTGATCGCCTGCCGCGCCCGGGTGATCACGTCCTTGGGGGTCGCATAGAGCTTCTGCACCAGGTCCTGCACCTTGGTGCCGGAAAGCGGCGAGACGTCGAGGCGGGCCTTCTCGGCGTCGTCGAGGAACTGCTTGTCGCTCATGGTGGCATCGAAGGCGGACCGCAGCGTGCCGAGCTGCTCGGCCCCCAGGCCGGGCGGCGCGATATAGGAGCGCTGGAACACCTGCTGGCTGATCACCAGCTCGACCACTTTGCGATCGTCCTCGTTCTTGACGTATTTGAACACCGAGGGGACGCCCATGCGCGTGAGCTCGTCGTTGGGCTCGAGCCCGACCTGCAGCAGCAGATTGACTTTGTCGTCCCTGATCCAGTCCGGCCGCTGCGACTTGAAGCTCGACCAATCCCAGCCGCAGACGCCGTCGATCTCGCCGCGCTCGATCGCGAGCGCGATCTCGGCGGTGCCGGCGTAGCCCGAGACCACGTCGTACTGGGCGCCCGCGGTCTTCTTGTGCAGGTAGCCGTATTCGCGGGTGGAATCGTTGGCCGAGACCCCGCCGAACTTGGCCTTCTGGCTGAGCGCGTCGTCGAAGGTCTTGATCTTCGAATCCTTGCGCGAGACGCAGATGCGGGTGCCGTTGTTGGCGGTGCCGAGATAGAGCACCTTGGTCGGGTCGAACAGCGCCTCGGCCTTTTCGTCGAGCAGGGGGCCCATGACCGCGCCCGGCATGATCGCGGCAATGGCGGTGCCGTCCTTGGGCGCGATCGAGCTGATGAAGCCGGCCGCGCGCGCGCTGCCCGCGCCCGGCATGTTCTTCGCGACGATCGTCGGCTGGCCGGGAATGTGGCGGCCGAGGTGGCGCGCCAGCGTCCGCGCATAGATGTCGTAGCCGCCGCCGGGCGGTGCGCCGATGAGGAGATCGATATTCTTGCCGGTGAAGGAGTCCGCGGCGGGAGCCGGCGCCGGTGCGAGCAGTGCGGCCGCGATCACGCCGGCGCTGATTGTTGTTGAAGTGGACGACATCGATGCCTCTGCCGGCTGCGGCTGTGAGCCCCGCCGCAAGCTAGGTCATCCGCGCCGAGGCGACAATCGGGCCGTGAGCGGCCAAACGTCCAACCACGGATCTGTGACCGGACCTTTGCTACGCCACGGCGTCGCCAGCGGCTCTGCCTGGATTTCGCTGCTGCCCCATCCGGGCTAGGTTTCTTTGTTCACCGCAACATTCGGGACGGCTCCATGCTGCACAGACCCGGCGTCACGCAAGACCTTGCCCGCTTCGTCGTCGCGGCGCAGTGGGGCGACATTCCGCAAACGATCCGGCATGAGGCCAAGCGCGCGCTGCTGAATTTCTTCGCCGTGGCGCTTGCGGGCTGCCGCGCCGTACCCGTCGAGATCGCGCTGCGATCTCTCGCCGAATTTTCCAACCGCCGGCAGGCCACCATCATCGGCCGGAGCGAACGCATGGATGCCCTGAGCGCGGCATTCCTGAACGCCGCGGGCGCCAATGCGTTCGATTTCTGCGACACCCACGTTCCGACCGTCATTCATCCCACCGCGCCTGTCGCCCCGGCGCTGTTCGCGCTCGCCGAGCTGCGGCCGCTGACCGGCGCCGAGCTGTTGCTGGCGTTCATTCTTGGCGTCGAGCTCGAATGCAGGATCGGACGGGCGATCTCCCCCGGCCATTACGCCAAGGGCTGGCATATCACGGCGACGTGCGGGGTCTTCGGTGCTGCCGCAGGCACCGGCAAGTTGCTCGGCCTCGACGACACGCGCATGGTCTGGGCGCTTGGAAACGCGGCGACGCAGTCGTCCGGCCTGTGCGAATGCCTGGGCTGGCCGGCCAAGAGCATCGGTGTCGGCAATGCCGCGCGCAACGGCATGTGGTCGGCGCTGCTGGCGGACAAGGGCTTCGAGGGCCCGCCCGAGCCGATCGCCGGCGTGCAAGGTTTTCTCAACGCGATGGCGGAGCCGCCCAATTGGGCCGCGTTGACCGACGGTCTGGGCGACACCTGGGAGCTCGCGCAAAATGCGATCAAGCCTTATCCCTGCGGCTTCGTGATTCATCCCTTCCTCGATTGCGTGCTGGACTGGCGGCGCGGGCACGCGAGCGACACGATCGAGCGTGTCGTCCTGCGCGGCAATCCGCTGCTCAGCGACCGCACCGACCGGCCCGACATTTCCACCGGCGCCGAGTCGCAGGTCAGCGTGCAGCATGCCGTCGCCGCCGCGCTGGTGCTGGGACAGGCGGGGCTCGACCAGTTCACCGACGGCTGCGCCCGCGACCCCGCGGTGGTCGAGATGCGGCGTCGGATCGAGGTCGTGCGCGACGGCGCGATCCCGACCATTGCCGCGGAGGTCGAACTGCGCACGACGGACGGCCGCACGCATCGCCTGTCGATGGCTGCCGCGCGCGGGAGCCCGGCCAATCCCATGAGCGACCGGGATATAGAAGAGAAGCTGCGAACGATCGCCGGCAGTTGGCGGCCGGATTACGACGTCGAGCCGCTGATCGCTGCGATCTGGGCGCTCGATCGCAGCGCGGATGCCGCGAGTGTCCTTGCGCTGACGGTGCCGCGCTGAGC
>CAWIGD010000072.1:0-119066 GCA_963835165.1 uncultured Alphaproteobacteria bacterium | reverse complement strand
TAACCCGCTATCCCGCCGGGGCCGTGTCGTCGTCTCACAACGACATGGCCGCAGCCGAATTTGCGCTCCCCGGCAGGTTATCTGCCGTGGCGCTCGAACCACTTCGGACCCGGACCGCGCATGTAGTGCAGTTCCGGTCGATAGCGGCGATTCATCAAGGCGCTCGTAATGGCGCGGAAAACAGCCAAGAGATACATCCCCGAACTCCCCACACTGTACCCCAAGCCCCAATTTTCTGACGGTAACTTTCGACCAACAGAAGGAGGTTGTGGGGCGATAATGTGAAATTGACGGGTCGGAAAGAGACCCGGGGCTGGCCCCTCGATGGCCCCAAAGCGGGGAAAGTCACACCGCGGCAATCGCCTCGATCTCCAGCAGGAAGTTCGGATTCGCGAGCCCGCGCAGGATGCACAGGGTGCTGCCGGGCGGGTGGCCGGCGAAGTAAGTCTGCAGGATGCCGCGCGCCTTGGGCACATCATGCGGATTGCAGAGGTAGATCGTGATCTTGGTCACGTCCGAGAGCTTGGCCCCGCCGGCTGCAAGCGCCTTGGTGAGGTTCGCCATCACCATCTTGGCCTGGGCGTCGAAATCGTCGGGCGGCAGCACCTTGCCGTCGACGTCGGCCGCGACTTGGCCGGCGCAGAAGACGAGCTTCTGTGCCCCCTCGGCCGTCACCACATGCGAATAGTTGGAAAACGGCTTCGAGATGCCCTCGGGGTTGATCCTGGTAATTTTCGCCATCGTTTCCTCCCTGTCGGCTTGTTGGACTGATTCAGCGTTTCGGCTCCATCGGCGAATGCCCCGACAGCTTCGCGAGCTCCGCCTGGCGCGCCATTTCCTGGCGCATGTAGGCAGCGAACTTCTCCGGCGTGTTGTCGACCGGGATCGTCATGCCGAGCGGCTCCATGCGTCCGCGGAACGAGGCGGAATTGATGGTGTCGTTGAGATGCTTGTTGAGGAAGGCGATGATCGGCGGCGGGGTCTTGCCCGGTGCCGCAAGACCGACGAAGCCGCGATGATCGAACCCGGGGAAGCCGAGCTCGCCCATGGTCGGGATGTCCGGCCAGCTCGCAAGCCGTTGCGAGCCGGCGACCGCGAGGGCACGCACCTTGCCGTCGTCCGACAGCGGCTTGGCGTTGGAATAGAACACGAAGGCGCCTTGGATTTCGCCCGTCACCACCGCGACGGCGGCCTGGCCGGAGCCGCGATAGGGGACGTCCACGATCTTGGTGCCGGCAAGCGCGTTGAGCTGGGTCACCGCGATGACGGGCGAGCTCGCGGGGCCGGAGGTTCCGAAGCTCACCTTGTTCGGGTTCGCCTTGGCATCGGCCACCAATTCCGCCACCGACTTGTAAGGCAAATTGGCGTTGACGATCAGGACCAGCGGCGGTCCTTCGGTGATCTGGCCGATCAGCGCGAAGTCCGTCACCGCGTTATAGGGCACCGGGATGTAGTGCAGGTTCTGCACGTCAGCCAGCGCGTTGACGAGCAAGGTGTAGCCGTCCGGCTCCGCCCGCCACACCGAGGTCGCGCCGGTCACGCCCGACGCGCCGGGCTTGTTCTCCACCACGATGGGCTGGCCGATGCGATCCTGCATTTCCGCCGCCAGCACGCGCGCCGGGACGTCGGACAGCCCGCCGGGCGCGAACGGCACCACGAAGGTGACGGGCCGGCTGGGATAGGCCTGCGTTCGCGCCGATGGCGCCGCCAGCACGACGGCGACCAGTGTAGCGAAAAACAACCCGAGCAAGGGCCGGCGGGGCAGTGCGTTTGTCGTCATGTATCCCTCACGAGGTCGAGCGCAGCTTACGATGGCTCGCGCAAAGCACGTTGCGTGCCAGAGGATGCATCATGCCGCCTTGCGGCTGCAGAGGTCGAGTGCCATGGCGAGGTAGATCCGGGCAGCGACGACGCAATCGTCGATCAGCACATGTTCGCCGACCGCATGCATGGAGCCGCCGCGCGCGTCGGGATGCATTCGTCCGCCGGGACCGAACGCCACGCAGGGCACGCCATAGGCCGTAAGGTGTACGGCATCGGCGCCGGGCCGACGAATGATCGAAGCCGCCTTTTCCCCGGTCACCGCCGACTGCGCTGCGCCGAGCGCTTGGACGATCGGCAGCGTTTCATCGAGCGCGACCGGCGGGTCGCTGACATAGACATGCAAGGCGGGCTCCGCGGTACCGGTGCGGTCCGCGAAGCCGCGCAGGAGCCGCCGCAGGTCACGCTTGACGCTGTCGACGCTCTGGCCGGGCACGGTCCGGATATCGAGATAGAGGCTGCAGGCATACGGGTTGCGCGACAGGCGCCACGGATCGCCGCCGCGGATCGCGGCGATCGTCACATTGGGATGCTCGCCCATATAGACATGCGTGGCCTCGTAGTCGCGCGCCCACTGGGCGATGTCGTTCTGCAGATCGTGCATGAGGGAAATGGCGTTGACCACGTTCGGCTTATTGGCCAGCGCAGAATGCGCAACGGTGCCGCTGACGGAGATGCGCATCCAGATGCTCCCCATATTGGCGATCGAGATGCGCATGCCGGTCGGTTCGGCAAGCAAGGCAAAATCGGCGGTGACGCCGTGAGTGACCAGATGACGTGTCCCGATGCCGTAGCCGGAATAGGCGATGCCCTGGAACTCCTCGATGGCGGTCTTCTCGATCTCGCCCACGACACCGCCGAACGAAACATCGCCGTCGAGCCTGATGCCGGCCTTGATGATGGCCTCGATCGCGATCAGCGCCGAAGCCAATCCGCTTTTCATGTTGCTCGCGCCGAGGCCCCAGACCCAGCCGTCGCGAAAGATCGCCTTGGGCTTGAACCCGTCGCCCGCCAGGTGCTCCTCGTCCCCCGAATACGATGTGTCCATGTGGCCGGTGAAGAGGAGATTGAGTCCATCGCCGCGTCCGCGCCAATGTCCGACCGCATTCGGCCGGTTTTCGTCGACCAGCGGCAGGTCGGTCTCCATGCCGGATCTGCGCATGCGCTCGACGAGATACTGCGCGACGCCGATTTCCTTGCCGGTCGCGCTCGGGATATTGACAAGGTCGATCAGCAAGTCGCGAACACTTTCCGCGCTGATGTGCGCGGCGATTTCGGCAAAGTCGGGATTGGTCATGAGCGCTCCGGGCAAGACCCAGTCGTAATGGCTGCGCGGCTGTCTCACAAGCCGGGTGCGATAATCGCCGGGGCAGCCTTGCAATGCGAGCACGCTTGGTTAGTCTGACATCATGGGTTGCCGAGGACCCTCTCATGAAGAAGACGCTCGCATCGTTCGCGCTCGCATTGTCCTGTCTCGCATCTCCAGTCACCGGTGTCATGGCACAAAACGTCCCACCCAACGTCGTCAAGGAGCTTGCGCCCAGCGGCAAGCTGCGCGCCGCCATCAACTTCGGCAATATCGTGCTCGCGCAAAAGGACCCCGCCGGCGGCGAGCCGCGCGGCGTGTCGGCGGAGCTCGCGCGCGAACTGGCCAAGCGGCTCGGCGTTCCGATCGAATACGTCACCTTCGACGCCGCCGGCAAGGTGTTCGACGCGCTCAAGGCGGGAGCCTGGGACGTTGCCTTCCTGGCCATCGATCCCGTTCGCTCGGAAGGGATCGAATTCACCGGCCCGTACGTGGTGATCGAGGGCGCCTATCTCGTCCCGGCGAACTCGCCGCTGCAGACCAACGAAGACGTGGACCGCGACGGAGTACGCGTCGCCGTGGCGCGCGGCAGCGCCTATGATCTCTATCTCACGCGCGCGCTCAAGCGTGCCCAGCTGGTGCGGGAGCAGAGCGGACCGCAGGCGCTCGACATGTTTCTGAAGGATCGGCTCGAGGCCGCGGCCGGCGTCAAGCAGCCCATCGTCCTGTTCGCCAAGGACCATCCGGACACGCGCGTGATCCCCGGCCGCTTCATGGTCATCGAGCAGGCCATGGGCACGCCCAAGGGGCGCGACGCCAGCGTGCGCTATCTGCGCGAATTCATCGAAGAGATGAAGGCCTCGGGCTTCGTCGCCAAGGCGCTCGAGAAGAGCGGCCAAACCGATGCCGCGGTGGCGCCGCCCTCGCCGGCGAAGTGATCTGTGCGCACACGCCAGCGACTTCCGGTCAACGCGCCACACCTGAGACACCCATTCGCGCGTCCATTTAGGCACGCCCCTTGCATGACTTGGCGCTAAGCGCGCCGACTCGCGCCGGCGTGTTCGGCCGACTCAGTCGTGCCGGCCGCAGCGCGCCCATTGCCTTGGGACTTGGGAGCATTTCATGAAGACGATCGTAGTATCGGCCCTCACGCTCTGGGCATTTTCGCTGGTCCATGCGGTGCCAGTCGCTGCCCAGGCACAAGGTCTCACGAAGGTGGGCGTGGTGCTGAACTTTGCCGCCGATGGCGGCGCGGCCGGATTCTACCACGCGCTCGAGCGCGGATATTTTCGCGAGCTCGGGCTCGACGTGGCGATCGAGCCGTCCAAAGGTTCGGCCGACGCGATCACGCGGACCGCCAGCCAGGCGTCCGACATCGGCGTCGGCGACATTTCGACGCTGGTCGAATTCGCCTCGCGTCGCCCCGAGATTTCGCCCAGGGCAGTGTTCATTCTTCACAACCGCTCGCCGCAAGCGGTGATCTCGCTCAAGAGCAGCGGGATCGCCAAGCTGACCGATCTGCACGGCCGCATCCTGGGCCAGGGTCCCGCGGATGCCCCTTCGCGCATGTTTCCCGCGGTCGCGAACATCGCCGGGGTCGATACCAGCCGGATCGAGATCCGCCAGTTCAGCCCGCAGCTGCGCGACACCATGTTGCTGACCAAGCAGGTCGATGCGGTGACGGGATTCGATTCGACCGTCCTGTTCAACCTCAAAGCCAACGGCGTCGGCATCGATGATGCCACGGTCATCTATTACGCCGACAACGGCCTCGACGTGTACGGCAACGCCATACTGGCAAACCCCGCCTTCCTGCAGGCCAGGCCCGATGCGGTCAAAGCCTTCGTGCGGGCCGCGGCCCGCGGCTGGCGCGATGCGATCGCCGACCCGAAGGCGGCGATGGTTTCGCTCGGCAAGCACAACAACCTCGCCAAGCTTGACATCGAGGGCGAACGACTTGCGTGGCTCGGCAGCCATCAGATCGTCACGCCGGCCACGCTCAAGGACGGCATCGGCGCCTATGACCGGGATCGCCTTGCGCAGAATATCGCGCAGGTCGGAAGGGCATTCGGCTTGACGCGCATCCCGGAGCTGGCAGAGATTTACGACGACCGCTTTCTGCCACCGCGCGAAGACCGCATTCCGCTCAAGTAGCAGGCGCCACGTCACCATCCCATGTCACTTCTACCGATCCCACCAGGGACCACGCTGATCATCCGCGGCGGCCGGCCGATGCTGCCCGCCGGCAACTGGCACGCGCCGGCTGCAGCCGACATCGCCATCGCCGGCGACACCATCGCCGGCATCGCGCCGGGCTTTGCTCCGGTCGCGGGCGCTGCGATCGAAGAACTCGACGGGCGCGGGCACCTCGTCCTGCCGGGCTTCATCAACGCCCACTACCACTCCCATGACGTCTTGGCCAAAGGCACGTTGGAGGAGGTGCCGCTCGAAACGTGGCGCCTCTACGCACTGCCGCCGCAATATCCCCCACGCTCGATGGAGGAGGTGCGCGCGCGTACGCTGCTCGGCGCCCTGGAATGCCTGCGCTCCGGCATGACCACCATCCAGGACATGCTCACGCTCTACCCGTTCGAAGACCGGCATCTCGACGCGGTCATGCAGGCCTACGAGCAGATCGGCATCCGCGTGGTGTTCAGCCTGCAATATGCCGATCGCAAAGGGCTGGAAACCATTCCCTATTGGAAGGACATTTTTCCGAAGGAGCTGCATCCGCTGCTGTCGACCGCGGCGGAGCCCGAACGGCAGCTCGACCTTCTCGGTCATTTCGAAGCAACGTGCCTGCAGGCGCCGCCGCGGCCGCGCGTGCATTGGGCGCTCGGCCCATCGGCGCCGGAACGCTGCTCCCCGGCCCTGATGGCACGCACCATGGAGCTTGCCCGCCGCTACGGCGTCCCGGTCTATTCGCACATCTACGAATCGCGTGGCATGGCATTGCAAGCTCGGCTGACCCTGCCCGAACATGGCGGCTCGCTGATCAAGCGGCTTGCGGCCGAAGGGGTGCTCGACCCGCTGTTGAGCCTCGCGCACAGCGTTTGGCTTGCACGCGACGAGATCGATCTTCTGGCGGCGACCGGCACCGGCGTGGTGCTCAATCCGCAGGGCAATCTGAAGATGAAATGCGGAATACCGCCGATCCGCGCCTTGCAGGATGCCGGCGTGCGCATCGGTCTGGGGTGCGATAACTGCAGCTGCTCGGACGCGCAGAACATGTTCATGGCGATGAAGCTGTTCGCCCTGTTGGCTGCGGCGAGCGACCCGCTACCCGGCCCGCCGCAAGCTGCAGCCGCGTTGCGGGCAGCGACCGAGGCCGGGGCGGAAAGCGCGCGTCTCGGCCACGCCATCGGGCGGATCGCGCCCGGCTGCAGGGCGGATCTCACGCTCATCGACATGAGCGATCCGTCCTGGCTACCGCTCAACAGCGCGGTGCGACAGCTTGTGCACGTCGAAGCCGGGCGCGGCGTGCGCCATGTCATTGTCGACGGAGCCGTCGTGGTGCGAGACCGTCGCCTCACGACCATCGACGAGGACGAAATCTACGATGCCGTGCAAGCGGTAATGCCTGGTTTTCGTCGGGACTTCACGGCCATCTCGGAACGTGTGCAGCGCCTGCAACCCTGGCTGGACCAAGCGCATCAACGCATCGTCTCGACGGAACTCGACTTCGACCGGATCTACATCCCGTTTTGAAATCGCCCCAAGGGCTGGCTCAAACATTTGCCGCTGTGTGAACTGCTTCACACCCAGGCGATTTGAGTGGTGACATTTTCCCGTCCACCAGCGCTGGCCATGTCGGCCTCCCGCCCAAGTGCATTCTTCGCCCCGCAAGTCCGCGTCGACAATTGACACTCTCGGGAATAGTAGCATGGACGGTCTATTCGCCTTCGCCGCTCTGATCACAGCGCAGTTCGCGGCGGTGCTCTACGCGCATTGCTGGCACGCGGCGGGCCGCTGGCCGGACGACGGCGCGAAACACCTCCGATCCCGTTCCGAACTCACGCATCAGACTGCTCCCCCACTGTAGTGATGCCCGCTCAGCGCGCACCGCATGGCACGCGCGATGACGGCCTGTGCGGCCTCCGCTAACCAATTCCGCCACCCCCCAACATGGTCAACGACGGCCGCAGTGCCGGGAACGGCGATAGGATGGAAAAGATGTGTCCTGGAATTTTCCGGCAGACGGGACGCCGCGTCGGAGCTCTCGTTCTGGGTGGCCTGATCGCCCTATGCAATCAGGCCGCAACAGCCGACGAACTGACGGATGCGCTTATTCGATATGCCATGCACGATTATCCGCGCGCCATCGAAATGCTTACTCCATTGGCAGAACGGGGAGAGGCCGTCGCGCAGGTGAAGCTTGGACTCCTTTACGCCAGGGGAGAAGGAGTTCCGCGCGACGACGTCGCAGCCCTCGGATGGCTGAGCCGAGCCGCCGAGCAGGGCCTGACAGAAGCTCAGTTCGAACTCGGCGTGATGCATCGTGACGGCGTGGGAACGCCGGTAAATGGTACGCTGGCGATGCACTGGTTCGAGCGCGCCGCGGCACGGGACGTCCCTCACGCATTCAATGCGATTGGGGAGATGTATCTCGGACATCAAGACGTTGCGCAGGACTATACCGCGGCGCTCACCTGGTTCCTTCGCGGCGCTCAATTGGACGATGCCGACTCACTCTACAATGTTGGCGTCCGCTACGCTCTTGGCCAGGGCGTCGAGCAGGATGAAATCGAAGCATACAAATGGTTCGATCTTGCAGCGGATGCAGGAATAGGAGAGATACGCAGCAGAGCTGTTCGTGCTCGGCAGGCGATTGGCGAGGGCCTCATGCCCTTGCAGGTGTCGAAAGCAAAGATCGGCGCGCGGGACTGGCTGCGCGTTCACGGTTCTGCGTCGGCATCTCTTGAGACATTGCTGCGAAGGAATAGACCCGCCCGAGGTACCGCGCTGGAGCGTCATAAGCGGATACAATGATGATCCGGCTCCTTGTCAGAAAGCGGAAGTTCAAGAGTGGCCGCGAACCGTTTTATGAGTTGCGCCCTCGTCATGGCGACTCGTCACCCGTCGGGTAGAGCTTGCGAACCTCCTCACGGCGGCGCAGCCACCACGCGTAGGTCTTGGGAAGCAGATCGAGCGGATCGGGGCCGCCCAACGCCTTGGCGGCGTGCACGGGCCAGTTCGGATTCCACAGCATTTCGCGTGCCAACGCCACCAGGTCGCAGCGGCCATCGGCGAGATAGGATTCCGCCTGCGCCGCTTCGGTGATCAGGCCGACAGCCATTGTCGGGATCTCGGCTTCGCGCCGGACGCGCTCGGCAAAAGGTACGTGATAGCCGGGGACGCGCGGTACGACGGCGAGCGTCAGCGGACCTTCGATGCCGCCCGAGGAGCAGTCCACCACATCGACCCCGCGCAATTTCAGCTCGCGCGCGAGCGCAACGGTATCCTCGATCTGCCAAGCACCGCCCTTGCCGTCGACACATGAGGCGCGAAAGAACAACGGGCGGTCCTTCGGCCACGCGTCGCGGGCAGCTTCGATCACCTCGAGGCAGAACCGCATGCGGCCGGCGAGATCGCCGCCGTAGCCATCGTTGCGGCGATTGGTGATGGGAGAGAGAAACTGCTGGATGACGTAGCCGTGGGCGCCGTGGATTTCGCAGATGTCGAAACCGGCATCGAGCGAGCGTCGGCACGCTTCCGCGTGACTCTGAACAACGCGCCTGATGTCGTCGCGATCCATCTCGATCGGAACGGCCGCGCCGGGCTTGAAGGGGATCGGACTTGGCGCGTAGCCCCGCCATGGCGGCCGGCCGCGCTTCGCGTCATCCTCCGTGAGCGGCTCGAAGCCTTCCCATGGAGCTTTGGTCGCGACCTTCCGGCCGGCGTGCCCAAGCTGGATCGCGCTGAGCGCGCCCTGCCCGCGCAGGAAATCGGTGATCCGGCGCCATGCCCGCGCCTGCCCATCGGTGTAGATCCCGGGGCAACAGTAGGTCTTGCGAGCGCTCGCTTCGACCGAAGTCTCCTCGACAAAGACAATTCCGGCACCCCCCATGGCGAACTTGCCGAGATGGACCAGGTGCCAGTCGCCCGGCTCGCCGTCGACCGCCAGATATTGCGACATCGGCGACACCACGATGCGGTTGCGCGCCGTCACCCCGCGCACGGTGAACGGGGTGAACAGCAGCGGCGATGGCGCCACTGGTGTCGTTTGGTCGGGTTCTCTCATACGGCGATCCCGGAGATGGCGGCTCCGCCTATGATGAGGCTCGATCGACGATGAGCGCAACGGGTCCGCCGCCGTCCGGCCCTTGATGCTCGGCGCCGCCAGACACGTAGATTTCCGCGTGCCCGACGAGGCCGGCCAGCGCGCCGCAGACGAAGGCGCGGGCGTGGCGGGTGGCGGCGATATCCGAATCGTCCAGCATGGTGTGGCGATGGCCGCGGAGCCGGCCGTCGTGGCTGGCCTCGGCCTTGCCAAGGAGGGCAACGAGCCGCGCGCGCTGCTCGGGCGCCAGCTGCCCGGCGCCACCGAGCCCAAGGCGCGCAAGCGCCGCGCGCACCGGCTCGACATCGATCGCGTCAGCCATGACCGCATGATCGATCGCGAGCGGACCGGACCAGGCCGACGACATGCCCATCACCACGATTTCATGGTTGAGCAGTTCGATGCCGGCGGAAGCGCTGGCACGGCCGGACCACAGCGCCCAGTTGGCGCCGATGTCAGAATCGGAGAGCGCCAGCCGTTCGATCTCTCCGAGCGCAACGCCCGCGCCCAGCGCGCTGGCAGCGCGCGAGAGACCCATCGACTTCAGTGTGTCGCGCGTGGCAACCCCGGCACCACGGCGGTCCGCCTCGGCGATCCGCCGTGCGACCAGAAGCGGGCATTTCACCTGAACGAAATGCACATGGGCCGGATCGTCGATGCCGGCGTCAGCCATGGCCGCGCGGACCCCGGCCGCCACCTGGTCGACCTGAGCCAGCCGGCCGAGATGCTCGAATGGGAGCGCCGGAGTGTGGGCACGGCCGATGGCGAGCGCGGGTACTTGCGCCCCCTCGCCCGCGGCGCGTTCGAACACCAGCCAGTGCGGAGCCATGCCGCCTTCGGTGCCTCCGGACATGACGAGGCAGATTCGCTCCGCCTCCTGCGCCGGAAGATGGCGCCGGAACAGCAGGCTCAGCGCAAGCGTGGCGTGGCCACGCGAAAAGTCGTTGACGAGACCATTTCCCTCCGTCTTCGCCAGCACGGCAACGACGCCTTTGGGGTCGATGCGCCCCGCGCCAATCGCGGCTTCGATACCGCTGACGTCGTCCGGCGCGGACGCGGAGATGCGATGGACGAAGGCGCGGCGTGTCATGGAAACCTTATTGCTGACGCATGGGTGCGGGGCGGTTCACGCGCAATAAAGCGGACCGCAATAATGCGAGCGCAGTGCGGCGCGCAGTTCGGGCATGGCGGCGCGGATGTCGGCCGTCGTTTCGGCTGATTGGCGCAACGTGGCGAGCAGCTCGGCCTCGAGCGCCGGCAGATCGACGCCGGTGACCGCGCCGTCGCGCACGATCTCGCGGCCGGCGACGAACAGCTGTTTGACATGCTCCTGCCGCGCTTTCGCGAACAGGAGCTCGATGGCCGGGACGTCGGGCTCGACCAGCTCGGCCGACAACTTGGTCCAATCGAGCACCAGCAGGTCAGCCGGCGCATCTTTCGCGATACGTCCCCCGTCTGCCGCGCCGGTCACGGCAAAACGGCCATTCTCGAACGCGATGCGCAGCAGCTCGTCACGCCGCACCCGGGTATCGAACCCGGACGCCTTATGGACAACATAGGCAAGCCGCATTTCGCGCAACGCATCCTCGTCCTCGTCGAATGAAAGTCCGTCGAGGCCCATGGCGACCCGGCACCCCCGCCGCAGCATTTCGCCGACCGGCGCAACACCGGAGCTGACGATGAAGTTCGAACTGGTGTTGACGACGATGGTCGCGCCGCCTGCCGCCACCAGGTCCATCTCATCCGGCCGCATCCAGATGCAGTGGGCGAACGAGACCCGTTCGTTGACGAGCCCGATCTCGTCCAGGTATCGCACGATGCCCTGCGGATAGGTCCGGTCCGCCCAGTTGCGCTGGTAGCGCGTTTCGAGCAGGTGCATGTGGACCCGACGGCCCGTGGCCGCCGACGCCTCGCCGATCCGCCGCAGCATGTCGTCGGTGCACCATTGGACGCCTGCCGGCCCGTATTGAACCGTGACGCCGGGCCCTTCGATGTCGGCCGCCACCGCCTCGACCATCGCCACCTGCTCGGCGGCAGGCAGCGGCGGCCGCAGAAACCGTCGCGTGATGCAAGCGCAGGCCGCGGGCGATAGCTGCGTGAGCAGCGCCAGATGCGGATCGTAGACCAGCGGATTCATGTCGCGGCAATGCACGGCAAACCCGACATGCACGCCGACATCCCGGGCCGCCTTTGCGACCGCGCGCGCCTCGGTCGGAAAGTCGGTCAAGCCCTGCACGCGTGTATAGTGCGCCATGGTCGAACCGACCCCGCCGCGCGCGATGCGGCCGAACGCAACCGCCGAGGCAAGCCAGGGATCGACCGCAGGGACGAGCGCGAGATAGGGCAGCCAGGCCTCGAGCGGCACGTCGAAGCTGCCGACCTGGCTCAGCCGCACCACCCGCGCGTGGTCATGCGCATTGGCGAGCGCCGGCAGCACGAGCGAACCGTTGCCGGCACCTTCTTCTACCGCGGCGATCCGTCCGTCGACGACGGTGACCGTGCGATCCGCCACCGCCGGATCCGCGGCGCCCGGTACGACCCAAGACGCTTTGATGCAGTGAGACGCAGCGACGCGATGAGCCGCCATCGCGCGTGTCCCGCCTTGGGCGCGCCTACATGTTGAGCTTGAGCATGCGGGCGTCCTTCGCCGGCAGGAATGTGCGGTCGAACACGTCCCCCACCGCCGGCGTGCTGGCGAGCCCATAGGTTTCAACCAGGAGCTTGATGGCCTTCGCCATGCGCTCCTCCTTGATGTCGCCGACGCCGATCTCGTCCGTTTCCGGCGTTACGAAGTGAGTCTTGAAGGCGTAGACCAGCCGTGCCTTTTCCAAGGTCGCGTTCATGAGCGGCTCCGTCTTCATCATCACTGCGATCGCGGCATCGGGCGCGGCAGCGTTTTCGATGATCGCCCGGTTGAGCGCACGCACGAGGCCTGCCACGGCCTTCGGCTTTTCCTTCAAGAGCTTCTGCGAGACCATGATGCCGTTCGAGTAGAGATCGACGCCGTAGTCGGAGAAGAACAGCCAGCGGATATCCTTGTCCGGGTCAACCTTCATCCCGATCAGGTTGATGTAGCTCGTGACCGTGAACACCGCCGAGAAGTCGACCTGCCCGTTGAGCAGCATCTGCTCCTGCAGGTTCGGCTGCATGTTCGTGACCGGTACCTTGCTCGGATCGATGCCGTTGAGCTTGGCGAGCGGGGCAAACAACTGACCCGCCGACCCGCCTGCAGGCGTCCCCATCGTGTGTCCGACCACATCCTTGAGGGTCTTGATCGGGCTCGAGCTCTTGGCGATGAGCGCGAACGGCGGCTTGTTGTAGATCATATACACCATGACCGGTTGCTCGCCCGGCTTTGTCCCCGCAAGCTGAATGATGGCGTTCATGTCCCCGAAGCCCGCGTCATAGGTGCCGGAAGCGATGCGAGTGACGGTCGCGGCCGATCCGGTGCCCTGATCGATATCGACGTCAAGACCTTCGGCTTTGAAATAGCCCTTCTCCTGCGCCCAGAACACATAGGAGTGGATGCCCTGATATTTCCAATCCAGCGTAAAGCAAATCTTGGTGGACTCCTGCGCGATCGCGCCGGATAGCGAAAGCACACATATGACCGACAACGTGCCGAGAATACGTAGCAACGGCATGTAACGCTCCTGTGGTTGCAGCAGAACGGTCAACCCATCGCAAACTCGTCCTTGCGATGGGCCCAACCCGTCACCCGGCCCTCGATCAAGGAGAAGATGACGTAGAGTGCGACGCCAAGCACCGCCAGGATCAAAAGCCCGGCGAAAACCAGCGGCACGTCGAAGCTCGAGCTCGCTATCATCATCAGGTTGCCGATGCCGCGGTTGGACGCGACCGTTTCGGCAATGACGGTGCCCACGAACGCCTGGGTCACCGCCACTTTCAAAGACGCGAAGAAATACGGCATGGTGCGCGGCAATCCGACATTGGTGAGAATGTCGAGCTTGCTGGCCTTGAGTGCCCGCATCACGTCTTCGAGCTCAGGCTCGGTGGTGGCCAATCCCGTCGCAACGTTCACCACGATGGGAAAGACGCACAGGATCATCGCGGTCAGCACCGCCGGGATGGTGCCGGCGCCGAACCAGAGAACGAAAATCGGAACCACCGCGACCTTCGGAATACTCGAGAAACCAACGAGCAGCGGATACGCCACGTCATAGGCGAGCTTCGATGAGCCGACGAAGGCGCCGAGAAGCACCCCGGCAATGATGCCGAGCGCGAAGCCGACCAGCGTGGTGTAGAGGGTCTGCAGCGCGTGCGGCCAGATGGCGGGCATTCGCTGTCCCAGGGTAACGACGATCTGGCTCGGCCGCGGCAGGACGATGTCCTTGACCCCGAAGGCGAGGCAAAGCAGCTCCCACGCCAGAAAGAAGCCGAGGATGAGCGCGACCGAAGCGAAGCGCCGCCGGAACAGCGAGTTCACTGCACCGCCTCCTTGGCCGGACGCGCAGCCACGATCAACTCGCGCAGCCGTTGGGTGAGCGTCACGAATGCCGGGTCGTATGACATCGCGATGGTGCGGGGCCGCGGAAACGTCACCAGGCTTTCTTCGATGATGCGTCCGGGGCGGGACTGCATCACGCAGATGCGATTGGCGAGATAGGCAGCCTCCTTGAGATCATGGGTGACAAGCAGCACCGTCGGGCGGAGCGTCATCCAGAGATCCTGCATGATCCCCCACAACTCCTCGCGGGTAAATTGATCGAGTGCGCCGAACGGCTCGTCGAGCATGAGCAGCTGTGGCTCGTGCACCAGCGCACGGCAAAGCGATGCGCGCTGCATCATTCCGCCCGAGAGCTGCCAGGGATACTTGTCGGCGAAGCCCGCGAGGCCGACCTGCGCGAGCAGCGCATCGATCCGGTCGCGGAACTCGCTCTTGCGCTTGGCGCGGTAGTCCTGCCGAAACGGCGCAACGATCTTCAGGGGCAGCATCACGTTGTCGCGCAGCGTGAGCCAGGGCAACAGCGTCGGATTCTGGAATGCCATCCCGACGCGAACCGGCTCCGCTCCCACCTCGCGTCCGGCCACCAGCACACCGCCGCTCGAGGCGCTGATCAGGCCGGTCACAAGCTTGAGAATGGTGGACTTGCCGCAGCCGGAGGGCCCGACCAGCGCGATGAAGTCACCCTGCTCGATGCGCAGATCGGTCGCGTCGAGCGCCTTGACCTGCTTGTCCCCGCGACCGTAGGCATGCGTGACCTGATGCAGCTCGACGAAGGCGTCGCGACGCGTCTGCGCTTCGGGAATGGGAGCGTGCATCATGCCGCCTTTTCCGATTGCCCAGCGGCGGCGCCGCTGCGGACGATCGCGTCCATGGTCTGGTCGACGTTGCGCGGCGCCGCATCCGGCAGACGCTGCAAGGGGTGGACCGATCGGCCCCAGCCGCGTGTCTCGGTCACAAGGGCGCGCTCGCGCATGACGAAACGGCCGCGCACCAGGGTATGGATCGGCAGACCTCGGACGGAACGTCCGTTCCAGGGCGTCACCTTCGAGCGCGAGTGAAGCAGCGCGTCGTCGATGACCCATTCGCGGCCGAGGTCGACAAGCGTGAGATCGGCCTGCGAACCTGCCTGCACTACGCCCTTGCGCGGATACAGGCCCCAGATCTTGGCCGGGTTCGTCGCGCTCCAGCGTACGTAATCCGAGATGCTCATCCGGCCGGCACTGACCTCGGTCAGCATCAGCGGCATCTGCGTTTCGACGCCGGGAAAGCCGCAGTCGACGGTCCAGATGTCGTTGCGCGTCTTTTCCGCAGGTGCGTGCGGCGCGTGATCGGTCGCGATCATGTCGATCGTACCGTCGGCGAGCGCCCCCCATAGTGGCGCCTGGTTGCGCGCCTCGCGCACCGGCGGATTCACCCGGATGATGCCGCCGAGGCGGGCATAGTCCGCGGTGGAGAGAAAGAGATATTGCGGACAGGTTTCTCCCGTGATGTCGACGCCGCGCGCCTTGGCTTCGCTTAGCGGACGCAGCTCCTCGGCCGAGGAAATGTGCAGGATGTGAATGCGCGCACCGGTCCACTCGGCGAGGATGGCGGCGCGGCTTACGGCCTCGACCGCGACGACCGCCGGGCGCGCCGCGAGATGGGCGAGCGGGTCGAGGCGGCCGGCATCGCGCATCCGCGTCTCACGCCGCTCCATGATGGAATTGGTCTCGGCGTGCAGCGATACGCGCTTGCCGGTGCGGGCAACCGCCTCGAAGGCTTCGAGCATCGCTCCGGTCGACGGCGAGGGAATCTTTCCAAACGTGTTGCCCATGTAGAGCTTGAAGCCGATGACGCCACCTTCGATGAGCGACGGCACGTGCTCGATGGTGTCCTCGCCCAGAAGTCCGTAAAGCCCGAAATCGACGTGTGCGCTCGCGCCGGCAAGGCGATGCTTGTCCGCCAGCGCCGCCGCGGTGCCGGTGGGCGGGATGGTGTTGGGCATGTCGAACACGGTGGTCACGCCGCCGAACGCGGCGGCCGCCGTCCCGGTCTGCCAATCTTCCTTGTGCGGATAGCCGGGATCGCGGAAATGCACGTGCACGTCGATGGCGCCGGGCAGGACATGGAGTCCGCGCGCGTCGAGCGTCTCGCGCGCCGGCGGCATCGTTGTCTCGGAGCCGACCGCAACAATGTGTCCGTCGTCGATGGCGACGCTCGCATCGATGACGCAATCGGCCGACACCACCTTACCGCCGCGGATGACAAGATCAGCAGTGCTCATCATCGACCTCACAACATCGCCCAGCCGCCGTCGACCGGCAGATCGATCCCGGTGATCTGGCGCGAGGCATCGCTGGCGAGGAACAGACAGGCATTGGCAACGTCGACATCGCTCGATACCCGCTTGAGCGCGTAGTCGGCGGCATGACGCTCGGCCGCTTCGTCGACGGCGATGCCGAGCCGCGTTGCCATATCGGCGCAAACTTTGTCGCGGAATCGCGGGCCGTCCACCATGCCCGGGGCTACGCAATTGACGTTGATGTTGTAGGCCCCGACCTCGAGCGCGAAGCTCTTGGTGATGCCGCGCAATCCCCATTTGGACGCGGAGTAGGCCATGCGTCCCGCGCGCCCGCGCATGCCGAAGGTGCCGCCGACATTGACGATCTTGCCATAACGCTGCGCCATCATGGTGGGGAGCACACCGCGCATGGTGTGAAAGCAGCCATTCATGTTGAGGGTGACGATATCGTCGAATTCTTGCGGCGTGGTCTCCACACCGCTCTTGCCGATCGGCCCTGAACCGCCGGCGACATTCACCAGGATATCGATCCGCCCGTAGGTCCGCGTGGTCGTCTGCGCAACCTGCTCGCACTGCAACGGCTCGGTGAGGTCGCACGGTACAACGATCGCCTCGGCTCCCGCCGCCTTGGCTTGAGCTGCTACCGGTTCGATCGCGGCAGTATCGCGTCCTACCAAAGCGAGGCGCGCGCCCTCCGCGGCAAAGGCCATGGTGATGGCCGCACCCATGCCCTTGGCAGGGCCGGTGATCACCGCAACCCGTCCCGCGAGCCCCAAGTCCATCGTGATTTCATCCCTTGCTCGCAGCCCAGCGATCGGCCGCAGTCCGTTTCCGCTGCGACAAACGGACTCCGATTTCCCGTATCTAGAAGAGTTTCTTCGGCAGAGCGTCAGCCGGCGGCAGGAATGCAGGCGTGAAGATCTCATCGACCGACGGCGTGCGCGGAAGACCATTGGCGTCGACCAGGATGTCGATCGAAGCCTTGAGCCGCGCCATGTCGACATTGCCGAGACCGATCTTGGCGATCTCCGGGTGATTCATCTCGTCCTTGAGGGTCGCTTCGAACCGTTCGCGCTCGACCGGAACCTTGATCAGCGGCTCGCGCTTGGCAACCGCGGCGACCGAGGCGTCGATGTCCTTGAGCGAATCGAGAAGTCCCCGGTTGATCGCGCGCACCAGGCCTCGGACCGCCTCCGGCTTTTCCTTCGCCAGCTTCTTCGAGACGATGACGGCGTTGGAATAGAGATCCATGCCGTAATCGCCGTAGTTGATGTAGCGCAGTTGCTTGTCATCGACGCCCATCAGCTTGGCCGAGAAACGGATGGTGTTGACGTAGCCGAACACCCCGTCGACCTGTCCTTGCATCAGCATCTGCTCGCGCAGGTTCGGCTGCATGTTGGTGATGTTGACCTTGCTGCAGTCGATCTTGGCGAGCTTGCACAAAGCGGGAAACAGCTTGAGCGCGCCGTCGTTGGCGGCGCCCCCGAGCGTCTTGCCCTCGAAATCCTTCGGCGACTTGATCGGGCTATCCGCCTTCACCGCCACGGTGAAGGGCGGCTGGTTGAACATCACATAGACCGCGATCGGCGCATCTTCGGGTTTCTTGGCCGCAAGCTCGATCAGCGCGTTGATATCGCCGAACCCGACATCGTAGGTGCCGTTTGCGACCAGCGGTACCGCTGCGCCCGAACCATTGCCCTGGTCGAGCGTGACCTCGAGCCCCTCGGCTTTGTAATAGCCGCGGTCCTCGGCCAGAAAGAACATCCCCTGCGGGCCCTGGTATTTCCAGTTCAGCACCAGCTTGAGCTTGGTCTGCGCATTGGCGGGCGTCGTAACGCCGAGTGGAACGGCGAGCACGGTCGCGCCGACCAACGCGAGAACCACCGATCGTAAGCTCGAAGTCATAGGGGCACTCCTGTCATAGCTCTGGTTGGTTCGCTGAAGGCGTCATCCCGCGCACATACGTCCTCGTGACTCCGCGAACGGCGTCGCGTTGCCGCTTTGTTAGGCGAATGCAGCTCAATCTTTGATCACACCTGACCTGACGCATCGGCCGTAATGCAGCGTCGGCTCGCTCTGCCTTGGATAACGCTGCAAGCCGTGTGCCTTTCAGGAACGCTAACGCAATCGAGTGCTCACATCTGCCGCTGATTTCTTGCTAGGCTGGTGCCGGGAAAGCATCACTGATCGAGTTAGGCCTTGCGATGAAGCACTTGCGCATTCTGCGATATGTCGACGAGGTCGCGCGCACGGGATCGATCCGCAAAGCCGCGGATCACCTGAACGTCACCGCATCGGCCGTGAACCGTCGAATCATGGATCTCGAGGAGGAGCTTGGCGCGCAATTGTTCGAGCGCCGGCCTCGAGGCGTGCGGCTCACGGCCGCTGGCGAGGTTTTCGTCCACTACCTCCGGGAGCAGGACGGCGGTCTCGAGCGCATGAAGTCGCAGATCGAGGATCTCAGGGGATTGCGCCGCGGCACCGTGCGCATTGCCTGCAGCCAGGCGTTGGCGCTCGACTTCCTGCCGCGAGAGATTGCCACGTTCCGCACGCGCCATCCGATGGTGAGCTTCGAGGTCAGGGTGCTCGACCACGAGCAGGCCATGACCGCGCTCGCGGCCTATGAGGTCGATCTCGTCGTGGTCTTTCGGCCCCCGTTTCTCCCCAACTTCCAGCCCCTGATGAGTCTCGAGCAGCGGGTCGTGGCGGTGATGTCCACGGAACATCCGCTCGCGACCCGCCTGACCGTCAGGCTGCGCGATTGCGCCAACTATCCCGTGGCCATGCCGGAGCGCAGTCTGGGCGGGCGGCAGTTGCTCGACCAGGTGGTGGCGCGGAGCGGCCTCACCTTCAAGCTCGCGGCCGAATCGAACTCATTCGAGTTTCTGCGCGGACTCGTCATGCATGCCAATCTGATCTCGTTTCAGATCGCGATCGGAACAATGCCCGAGAACAACAAGCTGGGTCTGGTCGCGCGCGACATCGACGACCGCGATGTCCCGCGGGCAAACCTGGTGCTCGGACAGTTGCGCGCCCGCAACCTGCCGATACCCGCCGCGATCTTCGCGGAAAGGCTCGTGCGGGCGCTCGAAGCGATGCGCACCGGACCCAGCACATCCGCTGCGGCGGGCTGACCGTCCCGTCGATGCAAGTCGCGATCGACTGACCCGAGCATATGAAGCGGAAGAGTCCCGCCGGCTCTGCCCGCGTCTCCAGCACGGCGAGCATGATGTTTAATGAAAGGTTAAACTGAACGCATATGGATCAATGTGCGATCGGTAATATTAGGCTCACCTCAATGTTCGTCTTGGTGGGACGGTATCGGAGGCTGGGTCGGGTATCTTCGCTCCAGCAATTTGCAAGTAAGTTTTTGTTTTCCAATTGAAGCTGAATTGTCGGTCGGCCGGCTGTTGCCCTGATCTCACCCAAGTGCCGACCTAGTATCCTTCAATTCCAAGTTCGCAAACGAAAGTGCCGCACAATGATGCGAACTTCGGAATCGAGACACTAGTTTCCGTCGTCTTCCAGATAGGGGCTGGCGTGCGCCACCAACCGACTCTTCGCTCACGACTTCTGCCGAGGGCGCTGCTGGTGCCGGCCGCGATCGCTGCAGTGATCGCCCTTGCCGGCTGCGGCGGCGGGCCGGTCACCATCAGTCGCGACATGCAGCCGCTGTCGGAACGTATGCTGGCCGAGCTCAAAGCCAAGAAGATGGAGAAGGAATCTCCGATCCTGGTGCGCGTCTTCAAGGAGGAATCTGAGCTCGAGGTTTGGAAGCAGGACGACAGCGGGCGCTTCGCACTCCTTCGCACTTATCCGATCTGCCGCTGGTCGGGCGAGCTGGGTCCCAAGATCAAGACGGGCGACCGCCAGGCGCCGGAGGGCTTCTACACCATCACTCCCGGCCTGATGAACCCGAATTCCAGCCAGTATCTCGCGATCAATACCGGGTTTCCGAATGCGTATGACCGAGCGAACGCCCGCACCGGCTCGTACCTGATGATCCACGGAGGCTGCACCTCGGCCGGCTGCTACGCCATGACCGACGAGCAGATGGCGGAAATCTACGCGCTCGCCCGCGAGTCATTCTTTGGCGGCCAGACGTCATTCCAGCTGCAGGCCTATCCGTTCCGCATGACCCCGCTCAACATGGCCCGGCACCGCAACTCGCCGCACATGGCGTTCTGGAAAATGATCAAAGAGGGCTACGATCATTTCGAGGTCACGCACCTGGAGCCGCGGGTCGGCGTATGCGAGAAGCGCTACATTTTCGAGAATGAATCGACAGATAGGCTCAACCCTGCCGAACGTTGCCCGGCCTACGGAGCACCCGAAGACATCGCTACCTCCGTACGCGAGAAGCAGCGCCGGGACGACACCGAGACCGCCGAGCTGATCAACAGGGGCATCCCGAGCGCACCTGTCACGACCGGCCTCGACGGCGGCATGAATCCGACCTTCCTCGCGAAAGCAAGATAAAGGCAGCCCGCCCCGCAATTCACGATCATTAGTCGCATCGATCGACATCCGGCGGCGTCGCTCGGCTCAACGACGCGCAACGTTCGCCGAGGCGCTCGTGACGGCCTGCCTCGAGTGCCGCAACTCGTGTCCGCGCGGCTGAGCGTCGAAACCAAGCTGCGCGCCGGTGACGAGTTGTCCGTCCCGTCCTTGGCCGCCGCGATGCAGCTCATGGTCGGTCATCGGAGGCAGGCGGACTCCTCGTCGGTCATCCGCGCAGACGCATGCATGAGATCATGCCCAATTAATCGCTTGCATCAAAGCAGCACATCGATTATTCTACTTGTTTTTTCGCGGCTCAAGGACCGCGGTGAAGATCGTGCGTAAGTTAACGTCATATTGACGTTGTAGGAGTATGTAATGAACGCGAATTTATTCAGTACTGCGAACGGATCGCCGATTGAAGCGATGACGGAACGGCCGCAAATCGTGTGGGGGGCGCCGACCGCAAGCGAGCGCGGACCGGTGATCGCGACCTTGCGCAACTCCAATCATCGCAATGCGGTCGGCAGTCATGCCGGCGGCTATTCGGTATATCGCGCGCTGGCAATTGCGGCCAGAACGCTTGCCTATGATCACATGGCCGATTTGACGGATACCGCGCCCGTCGAGGGCATCGGACCGCACCCGCAATGGTTCGATGCCAGAAAGATCGTATCGCTCGACCCATGGGGGCACCTCATCGGCGAGGCGTTCCGCGACCACCTCGTGCGCGGCTACGATATCAGGCCGAGCATTGCGGTCGCCCGCGCCCATATCGACATGCCGGAAATCCGTGCTGCCATCGCAGCGCGCCGCGTTCGCGCCGATGGCGATATCGTTTCCGCGCGCGGCAGCGTGCGGGTCATGAAAGCGGCGATCGATCCGGTTTGGTATCTGCCCGGCATCGCGGCGCGATTTGGTCTCAATGAAGCGGAACTGCGGCGCGGCCTGCACGAACAGACCGGCGGCATGTATCCGGAACTGGTGACGAAGCCCGACCTCAAGGTCTTTCTGCCGCCGATCGGAGGCACGACGATCTACTGCTTCGGCGATCCGGCAAAGCTCGGCGACGGCATCACTCCACTCGCCTGCCGCGTTCACGACGAGTGCAACGGCTCCGATGTGTTCGGATCCGACATCTGCACGTGTCGCCCCTATCTTGCACACGGCATCGAGATCGCCATTCAGATGGCGCAGGCCGGCGGCCTCGGTCTCGTGATCTACAATCGCAAGGAAGGGCGGGCGCTGGGCGAGGTCACCAAGTTTCTGGTCTATAATGCACGCAAGCGCCAGAAGGGCGGCGATCGGCCCGACGGCTATTTCAAGCGCACGGAATGCGTGGCCGGCGTGCAGGACATGCGGTTCCAGGAATTGATGCCGGATGTGCTGCACTGGCTCGGCGTCACCCGCATTCATCGTTTCGCCTCCATGAGCGACATGAAGTGCGATGCGCTGATGCGCCAAGGCATCCAGATCGACGAACGCGTACCGCTGCCGGACGAGATGATCCCTCCCGACGCACGCGTCGAGATCGAGGCCAAGATCGCGGCCGGCTATTTCGCCGGTGACCGTCCGCGCGCCGAGCCGGTCGGAACGGTCGGACGTGGACTTTACGAGTGACGGCGATGCCGGTCAGCGGGCGGGCAACGTCATGGCGCTCCGCTCGGCGCGGACCGCTCCCGGAACTTGGCATGCTCCACGACGCTGCCGCGGTGCGCGAGCGCTGCGGCATGGTTTATCGCTGGGTGGCCGACGGCCGTTCGCCGCATTTCACGCTCGATGAAAGCCGCCTCACCGCCGTGGCCAGCTATGTCGCCGACGTCACGCGCGACGCCTATCCCGACCTGAAGATTCCCTATCACAGCCGTTGGCGGCATTTTTCCGCCGGCGGTGTCGATCGCTGGGGCGAGCTTGCGGCGCGGACGCGATACAGACGCTCTCGAACGCGCGCGCATCGCCGTCGACCTGGCAACGGTGAGCGTCCTGCTCGACGCCGGGGCCGGCAACGCCTGGCGTTACCACGACCACAAGACCGGCCTTGCCTTCACACGTTCGGAGGGACTTGCCGTTGCCAGCCTGGATATGTTCGGCGCGGGCCTCTTCTCCTCCGACGCGGACCATCCCTTGCGCGTCGATCATGCCGCGCTTGCGCGCATCGATGCCGCGGCGCTGGCGCGCCATTTTCAAGTCGATAGCGATAATCCGTTGGTCGGATTGGAGCAGCGCAGCGCGCTGCTGCGCCGTCTGGGCGCCGCGCTGGCCGAGCGGCCGGATCTGTACGGACATACGCCGGCGCGGCCGGGCAACCTGATCGACTATCTGCTCACCATCGCCGATCGCCGCCGCATTTCAGCATCGTTCGTGCTTGCGACATTGCTGGAGAGCCTGTCGTCGATCTGGCCATCCGGGCTCACGATCGATGGATTTGCCGTCGGCGATGCCGGCCGGCATCCCGCCGTGCGCACGCAAGACGCCACCGACCGCATCGTCCCGTTCCACAAGCTCTCCCAATGGCTGACCTATTCGCTGCTCGAGCCGCTGGAAGCGGCGGGGCTCGGCGTGGAGAGGTTGGACGGGCTCACCGCGCTTCCCGAGTATCGCAATGGCGGGCTGCTCGTCGATCTCGGCGTGATCCGCAGCCGCGCGGCGATCGATCCAATGGTGCGCCACGAGGTTTCCTCGGAGCTTGTCGTCGAATGGCGCGCCCTGACGGTCGCGTTGATGGACCCACTGGTCGCTTTGGTGGGAACCAGACTGGGCCTGGATTCCACCTTCAGCATGCCGCAGATGCTGCAGGGCGGCACCTGGAGCGCTGGGCGCAAAATCGCGCAGTCACTGCGTCCCCCGGACGGGCCGTCGCCGATACCGATCGCCGCCGACGGCACGGTGTTCTGAGAGCGCGGCCTTAAGACGCCGCCGACCGATCATCTTTCCGCATCCGACTTTTCGAAATTCCAAGCGCGCAGCCGATCAAGGCACGACGACGTAGTTGCTGAATCCGCCGTTGCGGTTCTGCAGCCCGGAAATGGCATGATTGATCTGTTCGAGCGGAAACCGCTGATGCTCGAACACGGAGAGATCGAGCAGTCCCGCCCGCGCCAGTTCCGCCATCTCCTGGCCTTGCGCGGCTGTGAACCAGTTCGACCCGATCAACTGGATCTGCTCGTCCATGAGCCAATGCACGTCGACGGGAACGGGCTCGGCGACCGCCCCGACATTGACGGCGCGACCGCCCCGGCGAACGGCCTGCAATGAATCGAGCATGGTGGTCGCGGGAGAGCCGGGCCCGAGCGCGCTGATCATGAAATCGACGCCGTCGCCGTTGGTGCGCTGCTTCGCCCATGGAGCGGTGGCGCCATCCTCCAGCGCGTGCACCTCGATACGGTCCGGCGCCAGCGCCTTGACCCGGTCGAGAAGTTCTTTGTTGCGCCCGGTCCCGAGAATGCGGGTCATCCCCATCGCGAGTCCCAGCAGCGCTGCGCCAAGTCCGAGCGTGCCGCTGATCCCATCGACCAGCATGGACTGGCCCGCGATGGCGTTCGCCTTCTTCATCGCGCCAAAGGAGGTGCCGAGATAGCCGAAACGGGCGGCCTGTTCGAAGGTGACGTTGTCGGGGAGCTTGACCAGCGCATATTGCGGCGCGGTCATGAATTCGCAGAAACCACCATAGGGGTAAAGATCGTAGATTTTCTGCGCGTCGGGCCCAAAACCGAAATAGCCGTTGAAGGTGAAGTAACGGCAACGGGTGCGCTCGCCGGCCTGGCACATCTGGCAGGCGCCACAGGACCGCAACGGGTTCACATAGACGCGCTCGCCCCGGCTTCACGCCGATCACCTGGGTGCCGACCTCGACCACGACACCGGCCGGATCGAGGCCAAAGATCGCCGGCAGCCTGGGCAGCGGCAGGTGCGGAAACCACTTGGTCCAGTTGGCGAGCACGTTGCCGAGGTTCGGCACCATGCCGCAGGCTTTGACCTGCACCAGTACGTCGGTCGAGCCGGGCTTCGGCACCGGGATCGTATCGATCGACATCGGAGCGCCGACGGCGTGCATGCGCGCCGCGCGCATCGTTGTTGGCATGGAATCCCCCTCCCCTATATGCGCTCGAAGCTCCCGCCATCCACCACCGCCGTCCATTTGGCGATGTCGGCGGCCATTCGCGCCTTGAATTCCTCCGGGCTCGTCGGCCTGGGCTCGTTGCCGAGCGCTCGAAGCCGCTCCACGACCGTCGGCTCCCTGAGAATGCCGGTGACCTCTGCGTTGAGGCGGTTCACGATCGCGGCGGGAAGCCCGGCGGGCGCCACGAGTCCCTGCCAAGCGGTGACGAGATATCCGGGAACACCGGCTTCGGCCACGGTCGGAATCTCGGGCACGGCAAAAAAGCGCCGGTCGCCGGTCACCGCGACCGCGCGCAGCTTGCCGTCGCGCACGAATTCAAGCAGAGCCGCCGGCGGGTCCATCATGAAATCGAGGCGCTTGCCGATCAGATCGATCGCTGCCGGTGCGCTCCCGCGATACGGCACGTGCTGGAGGCGAATCTTTGCCTCTCTGGCGAGGAGTTCGATCGCCAGGTGCGGGCCAGATCCATTGCCCGGGGTGCCGTAGAGCAATGGCGTGGGTGCGGAACGCGCGAGGTTGACGAGGTCGGCCACGGTCCGGATCGAGTGATCGGCGTATGTCACCATGAGGTAGGGATACTCGGTGAACATGCTGATCATGGAAAAGTCGTCGATCGTCCGATATGGCAGCGTCTTGTAGGTAGCGGCCGCAAACGTGTGTCCCGATGGAATCGCAAACAGCGTGTAGCCGTCGGGCGCGCTGCGAGCGACTTGCGCCGCCGCGGTCGTGCCCGACGCACCCGGCTTGCCCTCGACCACCACCCGCTGGCCCAAACGCCGCGTGAGGCCGTCGGCGACGATCCGCGCCACCAGATCGGTGGGTCCGCCCGGCGGAAAGCCGTGAACCATGGAGACCGGCCGATCGGGCCAGTCCGGGTTGGACCGGGCCGCGGCGAGCGTGAGCGTGCAAAGTCCGCCGGCGATCGCGGCACGGCGCGTGAGTCCGGTCACGGCGTTCTCCTCCCGTTGGGCGCGTTCGTCACGATCAGCGCGTCGAGCGCCAGCACGCCTTGGCCCGCACCATAGACCGTCACAGGGTTGAGATCGATCTCCTGAATTTCAGGTTGCGCCGCGAGCAGCGGCTCGGGCGAGATGCCGACGATCGCGATCGAGCGTGGCCGCATCAAGCGCGAAATATCGATCGCTGGGAGGACGGTCACAACCGCCAACGGTCTTCAGCCCGGTTGTTTCTTCCGTCGCATCGCGCCAAGGCCAGGCCGATACGATTTCTCATCGAGGAACTGGGTCAGGCCGTCGGTGCGGCCCTTCTCGTCGTCATAAAACTCGAGCTGCGCGGACTTGGCGGCAAGATAGTCGGCGGACAGCTCGTACGGCATTCCCTGGACCGCACGCACGGCCTGCTTGCAAGCCCGCAGCGTGTTGGGATTCTTCCCCAGCAGCAGCTTCGCCAGCTCGACCGTGCGTGCGCGGAGTTGCGCCTTCGGCACGGCCTCGTTGACCAGGCCCATCTCCGCCGCCTTTTTTCCGTCGAACGGAATACCCGTGAGGATGTGATACATGGCATTGCGGACATTCATGGAGCCGACCACCGCGCGCGTCACCACGCCGCCGGGAATGATCCCCCAATTGATCTCGGACAGCCCGAAGGTCGCCTCGTCAGCCGCGATGGCGATATCGCACGAGACCAGGGGCGTGAATGCGCCGCCGAAGCACCAGCCATTCACCATCGCGATGGTGGGTTTGGGAAAGTTCATGAGCTGCCGCCACTGCCAGTTCGCGGCCGAGCGCCGAACGCGCATCTGCTTGTTGAACGGCATTCCGTCCGTCGCGCGGAAGAATTCGCGCAGATCCATTCCGGCCGAAAACGAGTCGCCAGCCCCCGTGAGGACGAGCACCCCGCAGCGGTCATCGAGTTCGAGCGCATCGAGCACCTCGACCATTTCGTCGTTGAGCGCCGGACTCATGCAGTTGCGCTTTTCGGGCCGGTTCAGCGTCACCCAGGCGATCTGGTCCTCGAACTCGACGAGGACGTTCTTTCCTCCCGGTACCTTTTCTCGGTCGAAGTCTTCTCGGTAGAAGGCTTGGCAGACATTCTCATCCCTTCTCACTTGCGGCGTCGCACAAGGCGCGGAATTGCGGACGGCTATCGGATATTCATGGACCGCGTCGGATGGAGTGGCAAGGGCTCGGAAAGCCTCCCGGAGCGACCCTCCCTGACTTAACCGCCTGCACGATCTATGCTTGAAGGGAGGGCGTGGGTGACAACGACCTTCTTCCCTCCGCGCCTCATCGTGTTGTGCCGGGAAAACGCCGTGGACCTTCGATACGCGACCGAGCATGTCATCTTGCGCGAGAGCGCCGAAAAGTTTCTGGCCGAGCGGTACGACTACCGCATGGTGCAGAAGATCGCCGCCAGCGAGACCGGCTGGAATCGTGAAATCTGGGGGGAATTCGCCAAGCTCGGTTGGCTGGGCCTGCCGTTTGCGCCGGAGGACGGCGGCAATGGAGGGGGCGCAGTCGAACTCTCCATCCTCATGGAAGCATTCGGCAAGCACCTCGTCATCGAGCCCTACCTCGCCACCGTGGTACTGGGCGGCGGCCTCGTCGCCGTTTTGGGCTCGGCGGCCGAGCGGCAGGCCATGCTGCCGGCGGTGATCGACGGACAGTGCCATCTCGCTTTCGCCCATGAAGAGCGGGACGTCCCAACGCGGGCGCACCGCACGAGCGGCGGATACCTGCTGCGAGGAGGAAAGAAAGTCGTCATCGGCGGCCCAAGCGCGGACATGTTTCTGGTGTCGGCGCAACTGGGAGACAACCGGCTCGGAATTTTCGTCCTGCCCCGGAAGACGCGCGGGCTCACGGTGCGGCCGTATCGCATGGTGAACGGCAGCCGCGCGGCCGACGTGGACCTCACCGACGTGACGGTGCCGCCCCCAGCCCTTCTCGGCGGCAACGAGGATGCCGGCGACGCGATCGAAACGGTGATTCAGCGTGCGATTGCGGCGCTGTCCGCCGACGCCATCGGCGCGATCGGTGCCATGGTCAAGGCGACCGTGGATTATGCCAAGACTCGCGTGCAGTTTGGCCAGGCGATCGCCAATTTCCAGGCGCTGCAGCACCGCATGGTGCGGATCAAGATCAAGGAAGAAGAAGCGCGCGCGGCAGCTCTGTTCGCGACCCTCAGCCTCGACGGCCCCGCGCCCCTCCGCGCCCGCGCAATCTCCGGCGCCAAGGCCAAGATCGGCCGCTGCGCGCGCTTCGTCCATCAGGACGCGATCCAGCTCCACGGCGCCATCGGAACCACCGATGAACTTGCGCTCGGCGGTTACGCCAAACGCCTGATCGCATATGAACTTCTGCTCGGTTCAACGCGCGAGCATCTGCGCCGCTACGGCGCAATTATCGCCAATCCGCAGATCGCGGCCACCGGCCTGCTGATGGCGTAGGAGGAATTGCCTTGGATCTCTTGCTGAGTCCCGAAGACCTGGCCTTTCGCGACGAGGTGCGGCGCTTTCTCGCGGACAGCGTCGCGCACGACATGGGCCGCGCCATCGATCTGACCACCGCCTTCATCGTCGATCCCGAGGTCTTGATCGATTTTCATCGCGCCCTCCATCGCAAGGGCTGGTCCGTGCCGCACTGGCCGGTCGAGCACGGCGGCACCGGCTGGTCGCCGGTGCAGCGCTACATCTTCGATCTCGAGTGCGGCAGCGCGGGTGCCGCAACCTACAACGCGTCCGGTTCGCATTTTGTCGGGCCCGTCATTATCCACTATGGGACGCAAGAGCAGAAGGACAAGTATCTCCCACGCATCCGCTCGGGGGAGGACTATTGGGCGCAGGGCTATTCCGAACCGGGCTCGGGTTCCGATCTCGCGTCCCTGAAGACGAGGGCTGTGGCCGACGGCGATCATTACGTCGTCAACGGCCAGAAGATCTGGACCACCAACGCGCACCGGGCCAATCGCATGTTCGCGCTGGTCCGCACCGCCACCACAGGCAAGCGGCAGGACGGCATTACCTTTGTGCTGTTCGACATGGACACGCCGGGGATCACCGTGCGCCCCATCGTGGGCAACGGCGGCGATCACGAGTTCAACGAAGTGTTCTTCAATGACGTGCGGGTGCCGATATCGAACCGTATCGGCGAGGAAAACAAGGGCTGGGAGGTCGCCAAATTCCTGCTGGAGTTCGAGCGCGGCGGCAGGGTGCTGGCGGGCCAGGTGCGCGCGCAGTTTGCGAAGCTCGTGCAGTTGATCGGCGCGCGCGGCCGCGACGATGGCGACCTGCGGACGCGCATGGCGGAGATCGGCACCGACCTCGACGCCATGGAGATGATCGACATCTCGGTGCTGTCGACCCTGCAAACGGGCGGCAATCCGGGGCCGATCTCCTCGCTGCTCAAATTGCGCTGGAGCGAGATCCGCCAGTCGATCGCCGAGCTCGCCATGGACGCCATCGGCGACGAAGCGCTCCGCTGGTTCCCCGAGCGGCCGCTCTACGAGACGCTGCAGCTTCCGCCCGAGGACGAAGAGATGGCGGCCATGGCGCCGCGCTATCTCAATTCGCGCGCATTCACCATCATGGGCGGAACCTCGGAGATCCAGACCAACATTCTCGCGAAGTCGCTGGTCGGATTGTAACGCGGCCCGGCGCGCCTTACCTGCGCATCTAGAACATCGGATACGCCTCGTTGCGACCGAGGCCGAATTCCACGCGGCCGAAGTTTTCCGCCGCGACGTCGAAGTTCATCACCACGTGCGAGGAGATCGCGTGCACGTCGCGCCAGCAGCGCTGCGCGCAGTTGTCATCGCGCAGCCCGCTCGACCCGCTGATCTTGATCAAGTCGTCCATGGCCGAACGCAGCATGCGCATGGCGTAGGTGAAGTCGCGCCGCAACAGCAGCCGCTGCTCCAGCGTGACCTGGGTGTAATCCGCGCGTGCAATCGCAAAGCATCGGCGGGCCAGGAGTTCCGCCGCATCGATCTGGGCGGCGATCTCGGCCACCCGGATCTGCACCGGCACATGCTGGGCGACGTTGAGCGCCGTGTAAGTGAGATAGCGCTGGCGCGTCCATTCCACGAACTCCGCGTAGCCGCCGCGCGCGAGGCCGAGGGCGGGACCCAGCAGGGCGTAGGTATGGACGGCGATGAACGGCGTGCGATAGATCGGCGCGGTATTGATCTTGGAGCCCGGAGAAACCGCGTCGCGCAGCGTGCTGAACGACACGCTGCGGTGCTCCGGAACGAACACGCCGGCGAGCTCGACCGTGTTCGAGCCGGTGCCCCGCAGGCCGGCGCAGTACCAGGTGTCGAGCACCTTGAGATCCGATGTCGGCACCAGGAACAGCCGCATGTCCGGGTGGTGCTCGCCCGCGCGATGGACGAGACCGCCGATCATGATCCATTGCGAGTGGCGGATGCCGCTCGCCCACGACCACTGGCCGTCGAGGCGGTAGCCGCCGGATGCGGTCTCGGCCTTTCCGGTGGGCGCCGCCGACGTGGCGATGCAGGCATCGCCGTTCCTGCTCCAGACGTCATGCTGAGCTTCGTCGGGGAAGTGCGCGAGGATGCCGGCATGATCGCTGAGATAGTTCAGGCACCAGGCCGAGGAGCCGCAGGTCGAGCGGCCAAGCTCAATGGCGATATTGAACGCGACCTCGTGATCGTGCTCATAGCCGCCCCAGCGCTTCGGCATGATGGTGCGGATCAGGCCGGCATCGATGTATTCCTCGACCGACTCGCGCGGGATGTTGCGATCGCGCTCGGCGCGAAGCGCGCGCTCGCGCAGCTTCGGCGCCAACGCCCGCGCGCGCTGGATCAGCTCCTCGCCGCCCGGGATGGCCCCCGCCGGCGCAGCGGAGGACGACAAAAATTCCACGGCACTCATGTCCGCCTCTCCCTGGATCAGCCCGCCGGATGAACCGCGGTCGCGCGGCCCGGCTGGGCAAAACTCGTCTCGTCCCTTGCGCCTCGGCGCTTGGCATTCCGGCTCTAATGTCCGGTTCTGACATCATCCGCAGCCGAGCGGATGCGCTCATTGTAGATCGGCATGGTGAGCCCGCACACCTCGAAACGGGGCAGGTAGCCCATGAGAAACGCGTTCACCCCGAGACGATAGAGCCTTGCCACGTCACCCGCGAGCAACGCCTTGCGCTCCTCCTCGGTCAGGTCGTGCTTGGCCAACGCCGCCGCCGGGTCCGCCTTCATGGCCGCGCGAAAGGCATGATCCCGCAACAGTTCGCGGCAGAGATAGTTCACGGCATAGACCGACATGGGTCAGCTCCAGTTCCAGGCGGCATAGGCGTGCCCCTGCTCCATCTGCGGCGTGACGAATTTCGGCCGCCGCTCGCCGACCGCGCCCAGCATGGCGATCCAATCGAGAAGCTCGCCCCCGACATTGCCCGCCCGCAGCATTTGCTCGGATGTCGCTTCAGTCAGCAATGTCTCCGTCGCCCCCTGCTCCAAAAGTGCGCAGACCCGCTTGGCCCAGTCGGGATCAGGGACGCCATCCGACTTGCCTGGCGCGATCCGCGGGCCGAAGACCTCGAGCGAGAAGCTTCCGCTGCCGATGACGACCACACGCAGCTTGTCGGGCCAGCTTTCGATTGCGCGCTTCACCGCGACGCCGAGTTCGTAACAGCGCCGCGCCGAAGGCAGCGGCGGAATGTGCCCGCTCACAAAAATAGGGATGACCGGAACGCGCATGGTCGGCGTCATGAAATGCAGCGGCACCACGACCGAATGGTCGACCGTGAACTCCTGCGTCAGAGCGAGATCGAACCCGCTGTCGATGCATGTGCGCCGCAGATGTGCCGCCACGTCCGGGCGCGATTTGATGGTGTAGATCGGAACCGCGCGCGGTTCGTCATTCGGCCCGTGGAACGCCTCCGTCACGCCGAGCGCGAACACCGGAAGGTTGTCGAGAAAGAACGTGTTGAGATGATCGGTATCGTACATCACGATGAGATCGGGTCGCATCGCCTCGAGCTCTTTCTTCACCGCGGCGAAGAACCGCGCTGTCTCGCAATCCGGCCCCTCGCGCTCCACCAGCGAAGGAAAAAACGGCGTATGCGGCACGCCCAATGCACCGACGATCTCTGCCACTTCGGTCTCCCATTCAGCTTGCCCTCATTGGTCGGAACGACGTTCGTCCCTGCAAGGGGCAATGCTATCCGCATTGAAACAGGTCCCCCGCCTGCGCGGAGATGCCGACAGGGTGATGCCGACCCGGCCGCGGTATGTTTCGCCGTCTTATCCCCTCGCCCACATTATCTCTTCTCATTCTCGCAGAAATACCTGTCAGGCTAATAGTAGGGCACCGACTGCGTGAAATTTGACCAGCGGCCTGAACGGGCTGCGCCATTGGCTTGCTCGGCACGCTGCGTCGCCCTGAGCTGCGTCTCATGAGCAAGAATTAACATGACGCGGCAATCGGTTACTCCAGGTGGAAACGCCGGGCCGAGGGTGAGCTGCGGTGGCATCGCCCTTGCTCAACAGCTTGGCAAGCGGCAATTCCCGGAGGGCTCCCATGCCATTTTTCGATCTCGATCGGCGCGAATTCCTGCAGGCGACGCTCGCAGCGGGCGCTGCATCCTCCCTGGTGTCCTCCCCGGCTTTTACGCAAAGCCGCGCCGAGGTGCTCGTTCTGGTGCAGGAGTTGGGACCCAACAGTCTCGACATGCAGGGCGTCGGCTCCAATCAGACCGTGAACGGCTTTGCCTGGAACTGCTACGACCGGCTGATGACCTATGCGCCCAAGACGCTGCCTGATGGGACGGTGTCCTACGACCGTAAGGCATTGGCGCCCGAACTGGCCGAAAGCTGGCAGATCGCATCCGACGGGATGTCGTGCACATTCAATCTGCGCAAGGACGCGACTTTCCACGACGGCACGCCGGTTACCGCCAAGGACGTCAAATGGTCGTTCGATCGGTCGGTGTCGGTCGGTGGTTTTCCCACCTTCCAGATGTCGGCCGGCAGCCTCGAGAAGCCCGACCAGTTCGTCGTGGTCGACGATCACACCTTCCGCGTCGACTTCATCCGTAAGGACAAGATGCTGATGTTCAACCTTGCGGTGGTCGTGCCCTTTGTCATCAATTCCGCGCTTGCCAAGAAGAACGCCACCGAGGCCGATCCGTGGGCGATGAATTGGCTCCGGAGCAACGAAGCCGGCGGCGGCGCCTATCGGGTCGAAAGCTGGCGGCCCGGCAGCGAAACCATTCTCGTGCGTTTCGACAACTGGAAAAGCGGACCGCTGCCGAAGATCAGGCGTGTGATCGCGCGCGATGTCCCGTCGCCCGGCACGCGCCGCGCCATGCTCGAACGCGGCGATGCCGATATCTCGACCGGATTCCCGCCGAAGGATTTCGATCAGATGATCAAGGAAGGCAAGCTCAAGATCGTTGGCGTGCCGATCCCGAATGCGCTCTGGTATGTCGCGCTCAACACCTCGCGGCCGCCGTTCGACAACGTCAAACTGCGGCAGGCGATTGCCTGGGCAATGCCCTACGAGCAGATCCAGTCGAGCGCGTTCTTCGGCCGGGCGAAGCCGATGTATGGCGGCGGCGCCACCGTGGAGCAGGCGGCGTGGCCGCAGCCCTTTCCCTATCGCACCGATCTCGACAAGGCGAAGGCGCTCATGCAGGAGGCCGGCTTCGGGCAGGGCTTGGACACCAGTTTCTCCCTCGATGTCGGCACCGCCACGGTCGGCGAACCGACCGCGGTTCTGATCCAGGAGAGCCTCGCCAAGATCGGCATGCGGATCACGATCGAGAAGATACCGGGCGCAAACTGGCGAACCACGTTGAACAAAAAAGAATTGCCGATGGTGCTCAACCGCTTCAGCGGCTGGCTCGACTATCCCGAGTATTATTTCTTCTGGAACCTCCACGGCAACAATTCAATCTTCAACATCTCGGCCTACAAGAACGCGGCAATGGATCAGCTCATCGATCGCGCCCGTTTCACCGACGACGAAGCCGAATACGAGAAGAGCGTGAAGGAGTTCATCGCGCTCTGCATGCAGGAGGTGCCGATCGTTCCGCTCAACCAGCCGATCCATGATATCGCGATGCAGAAGGCGGTGGGCGGCTACGAGTTCTGGTTCCACCGCGAGCCGGACTTCCGGCAATTCTCCAAGGCCTGACGCGCAAGCTGCAGGCGCTGCACGCTGGACTTGTCGCCGACGATTCAGAAGGCAGCCGGCAGCTCTACATCTTGCCGTGGCCGCGTCCCACGGTCCGGCGCGTGCTTGGGCTGACGACCCGGTCCGAGACATGGATGTTCCACGGCTCGGCCGTGCCCTGCGCCTGATAGGCATCGAACAGCGGCTTGATTTGTCCGATTGGGGATGGCCTGCGCCCTTCTCTAGCATTGGCGCCGGCATGGCCAAGACGCCGGTGGCGTTGGGCCCGCCTAGTCGAGCCGCGCCCCCGCCCGTCGGATCACGTCTCCCCATTTGGCGGAATCCGTCCTGATCACCTCGGCGAATTCCTCGGGCGAGCCGCCGGCCGGCTCGTCGCCGATCGAGGCGAAGCGGTCCCGGAAGATCTGCGAGCCGATCGCCTTGTTGATGCCGGCATTGAGCTTGTCGATGATCGGCCGCGGCACCCCGGCCGGCGCGATGACGCCGCTCCAGGTCGGCGCCTCGTAACCGGGAACCCCGGCCTCCGCGACCGTCGGCAGGTCCGGAAAGCCGGGCGAGCGCCGCGCCCCGCTGACCGCGAGCGGCCGCACCGTGCCGGACTTGGCGTGCGGCGCGATCGAGTTGAGGCTCTCGAACATCAGGTGCACGCGGCCCGCGATCAGGTCGTTGATCGCCGCCGCGCCGCCCCGATACGGAACGTGCACGATATCGGTCCCGCTCATGTACTTGAACAGTTCGCCGCCGACATGGCCCGGCGACCCGTTGCTGGACGACGCGTTCAGGAGCTTGCCCGGATTCTGCTTGGCGTAGTCGATGATCTCCTGCACCGACTTGAACGGCAGCGTGGGCGAGACCGCGAGCAGGAGATGTCCGCGCGTGACCAGCGCAATCGGCTGCAGGTCGCGCTCGATGTCGTAAGGCAGCTTCGCCACCATGTGCCGGTTGATCGCGAGCGCCCCGATCGGGCCCATGCAGATGGTGTATCCGTCGGCGTCGGCTTTGGCGGTGAGGTCGAGACCGAGCGTCAGGGCGCCGCCGGGACGGTTGTCGATCACGATCTGCTGCCCGAGCTCCTTGCCGAGCTCGGCGCCGAGGATGCGCGCCACCGTGTCGGTCGCGCTGCCGGCCGCTTGCGGAACGATGAGCCGGATCGGCTTGTCCGGGTATTGCGCCGCCGCGCCGGTCGCGAACACGCACGCGAGCAACAACGGCAACAATCGAAGCGAGCGCATGTGACCTCCCACGCGTGCCTTGTGAGCTGACGGCCTGATTGGTACGGCCCGGCACTTCGAGCAGTGTAGTGCAGGCGACGGCAGGTACAACCACTTCGGCCCTTTAGCGCCAGCGGCGACGGTGCTAGCGTTGAGCCGTCCCACAACGGCGGGGGGACACCCCGCCCGGCCCGCTCAATGGCCAGCACGGGGAGGAGGACGCCATGAAGGATCTCATCAGGCAGTATCTCGACAACGGCATGTCGCGCCGGCAGCTCATGACCGGCCTGAGCGCGCTCGGCATGAGCGCGGTCGCCGCCAAGTCGGTGGCGCAATCGCTCGAGACCTTCGGGCAAGGCGCGGCCGCTCCTCCCGCCTCCGCCATGCGCGAGATGAAAGGCACCGGCGGCGCGCTGTTCGTGCAGCAGCTCAAGGCCGCGGGCGTCGAGCACATCTTCTTCAATCCGTCGACCGGCGACTATCCGATCTTCGACGCGCTGGTGGACGAGCCCGCGATCCAGCTGATCAAGGGCATCCACGAAGGCGCCGTGGTCGCCATGGCCGACGGCTATGCGCGCGCATCGGGCAAGACCGGCGTCGTGATCGTCGCCAATATCGGTCTGCCCAACGCCATGACGCAGATGGTCAACAGCTGGAAGGACCAGATTCCGGTCATGGTGGCGGTCGCCTCGGTGGAGCAGGACGCACTCGGCCGCGACCTGTTCCAGGAGCCCGACCATTGCGAGGTCATGACGCAGCCGATCACCAAATGGTACTGGGCCGCGAAGACGACGGGCTCGATCCCGGAAACCGTCCGCCGCGGCATGAAGTTCGCCTCGACGTCGCCCTGCGGCCCGGTGTTTCTGTCGCTGCCGACCAATACGCTGCGCGAGGAAGCGACCGCCACCATCTGGGACCAGGCCAAGTTCGACGTGCCGATGCGGATCCGGCCCGACAAGGACGACATCGCGAAGGCCGCGCGTATTCTGCTCGAAGCCAAGAACCCGCTGATGAGCGTCGGCGACGAGGCCACCTGGTGCCGCGCCGGCAAGGAGCTGGTCGAGCTCGCCGAGCTGCTCGGCATTCCCGTCACCGGGCAGGCCGGCAATCTCGGCTTCTGGTCGAAGCCGTTCCCGACCAGGCATCCGCTCTATGTGGGGACGCAGCTCAGGGACATGCGCTACCCCGGCAAGGTCGACGTCCTGTTGAACCTCGGCAACAAGTACGGCGAGCGCGCCGCGCCGGGGACGCAGCTGATCTCCATCCGCCTCGATCCCGCCAGCCTCGCCCGCGGCGCGCCGGTCGATCTCGGCATGGTCGCCGATGTGCGCCTCGCCACCGCCGATCTGGTGGCGGCGATCCGGTCGATGGCGACCGAGACCAGGCTCAAGCAGATCGCCGAGGAACGCACCGCCCGCACCCGCGCCTACACCGCGGAGATGTGGGAGTTCCGCCAGAAGATCGCGCGCGAAAACGCGGAGCGGACGCCGGTCAGCCTCGAGCGGATCGGGCTCGAGCTCGAAGCCGCGCTCGACAAGGACACCTGCTACGTCTGCGACGTCGATTCCGGCAAGACCATCGACCCCATGCTGTCCTTCGGCGGCGCCGACAAGCAATACATCGGCACCGGTCCGAACGTGCTGGGCTGGGGCCTGGCCGCGGCGTTCGGCGCCAAGCTCGCGCGGCCGGATCTGCCCGTGGTCTCGGTCGTCGGCGACGGCAGCTTCTGCTTCTCCGGCCCGCAGCCGCTCTGGACCCAGGCGCGCTACAAGGCGCCGGTCCTCAACATCGTGCTCAACAATCACAGCTACAACAACGAGCGCAACCGCATCTGGCATTACGGCGGCAAGCAGTTCCGGACCGGGCGCGACATGACCTGCTATCTCGGCAGCCCCGACATCGACTACGCCAAGTCGTCCGAGGCGTTCGGCGTCGAGGCCGAGGTGGTGAAGGAGCCGGGCAAACTCAAGGGCGCGATCGCCCGCGCCCAGCGCGCGATCGCCGACGGCCGCCCCTATCTCCTGGATGTTCACACCTACCGCGACGGCCTGGGCGCAGCCTCGACCTGGCATCCGCCGTATTCGATCGCGGATCTGCGCTCGAGGAAGGTGTGACATGCACCGCCTCCTGCTTCCGATTGCCCTCATGACGCTCGTCCTGAGTGCCGCCACGCCGCTCCGCGCCCAGACCCCGGGTGCGTTGCCGCAAGGCGACGGCCGCGATCTCGCCGCCACCGCCTGCTCGCAATGCCACAACCTGAACGTCCTGATGGCGGGCCGGGACGGGCCGGTGGGATGGAAGAATCACGTCTACAACATGGTCCTGCGCGGCGCGCAATTGACGCCGCGCGAGGCCGACACCGTCATTCAATATCTCGTCACGAATTTCGGGCCGGGCGCGCCGGCCGCGACTACCGTCGCGTTGCCGGGCGGACCCGGCAAGGAGCTGGTCGAAACCCGCTGCGCGGTTTGCCACACCCTGGAGCGGGTCACGGTGGTGAAGCGGCAGAAGGGCGACTGGGACCACATCGTTTCCAGAATGTACGAACGCTGGGGCGTATCCGCGCCCGAGGAAGCGCAGACGATCGCCGCCTATCTCGCGGCGCAGTTCGGGCGCAACTGAACGCATATCAAGTCACAGCGGCAAATGTCGCCGCAGTGCGCGAGACCCTCACCGCCACAGCTGCAGCGGCGCCAGCGTGATCGCGGGAACGTAGGTGATCAGCGCGAGCGCGATGAGATAGACCGCGATGAACGGCAGGATGTCGCGGTAGAGCTTGCCGAGCGGGATGCCGAACAGCGCGTGGGTCGCAAACAGGTTCAACCCGAACGGCGGGATGAACATGCCGATGGCGAGGTTCACGGTAAAGATGATGCCGAAATGAATCTGGTCCACGCCCGCCTGGACGATGAGCGGCATCAGCAGCGGTGTCAGGATCAATATCGCCGCCGGGGGCTCGAGCACGGTCCCGACGAACAGCAGCACGATATTGATGATCAGCAGCAGCAGCCACGTGTCCAGATGAAGGCTCGCGATCGTGTCGACGAGCTTCATCGGAAAGCCGCTCGTCGTTATGAGCCACGAATAGGCCCCGGCCGCCGACACGATGATCAGGATTTGCGATATGACCTTGGCGGAGTTGATCGCGGTTTGCCACAGCTCGGTCCACGACATTTCGTTGTAGATGAAGCGGGCGACCAGGATCGCGTAGATACAGGCGATCCCCGCCGCCTCCGTCGGTGTGAAGATGCCGCCATAAATGCCGCCCAGGATGACGACCGGAGCGAACAGCGCCCAGCCGGCTTCGCGGGTCGACGACAGGATGTTCTTCCAGCGCATCGAATCCGTGAGCGGGATCATTTCGATCCGCGCGTAGATCAACAGGTAGATCGAGACCAGAACCCCGATGAGTAGCCCGGGCACGATCCCGGCAAGAAACAGTTTCGGAACGGATTGCTGGGCCGCGATTCCGAAAATGATCATGGTGATGGACGGCGGGATGATGGTCGCGATGGCGCCGCACGACGCGATCAGGCTGCCCGCGAATGGCGCGGTATAGCCGCGCCGGGTCAGCTCCGGGACCATTAGCCTTCCGATGGCGGCGACGCAGCCGACGCTCGAGCCCGACATCGATCCGAACAATTCCGACGACGCCACCGTCGCCAGGGCAAGCGAGCCGCGCACGCCCCCCACGATCGACAGCGCCCACTCCACCAGCCGGCGGGCGATCCCGCCGCGCCCCATGACTTCGCCGGCGAAGATGAAAAGCGGGACCGCCAGCAGCGGGAAATTGTCGAGACCGCCGAACAAGGCCACATGGACCGGGGCCATCGACCCGATGCCCATGGTGACGATGCCGATGGATGCCGCCGCGATCAGCGCGACGAAGATCGGAACGCCAAGGCAGAGCAGGAAGACCGGCAGACCGATCAGAACGAGGGCGGCCATTTGAACGTGTCCCTACACCTGGCCGCGGTTGTCTTTGACGTCGCTGCCGGTCCCGGTCGCCTGGATCAAGATGCGGAACAGCGCCATCAAGACGATCAGGAGAAGCGAAATCGGCACCACGCTCTGCGGTATCCACATCGGCACGTGGAGCGCATCGCTGACCTGATCGAACTCGAACAGCAGATTGACGACGCTGAAACTTGCGAACACCACCGGCAGCAGAACAGCCGCCAGCACCAGGGTGCTGACGATCTCCAGGATCTTGCGCCGGCCGGGCGGGGCAAAATCCAGGACGGCATCGATCCGGATATGCGCCTGCTGCCAGGCGACCGACACGGCTCCGACATAGACGCCGAAGATCATCAGATAGAGCATTGCCTCTTCCGCCCAGGACAGCGGAGTCTTGAAGAAGTAGCGAAGCACGATATTGACGGCGTTGAGCACGACGATCGCCAGCAGCGCCGCGGCCGCGGCCCAGAGTCCGACGTCCGCGATCCGCGTTCCGAGCCAGAACAGGGATCGTCCGAATTGCGAACGGCGAGCAGGCTTTGCATCCATGATGATTTCGCCCAGGGATCGCGGGAAAGGCGCAAGAATCCAGGTCAGGAAGCCAGGTCAGAAAACCAGGTCAGGCAATGCGCCCGCGTCAGTTCACGGACGCGGTGATGGCCTTGAGCTTATCGTAGAACTCCTTCAACGGAGCACTCTTGCCCACGACCGACTGCGCCGCGGCGGACACGCGCCGAACAGCCTCCTCCTGCTCCGCCGGTGCAAGCTGGACGATCTTGCCGCCCTTGTCGGTCCACGCCTTGGTGTCGGTATCGATACGGGTGATCTGCCATTTCAGGAGCTCCGGCTCGATCTTCGTGCCGGTCTCCAGCACGATCTTCTTCAGGTCCGGCGGCAGCCGGTCGAACCAGGCCTTGCTGACCAGTGCCACCGACAGGATGGGCCAGAGCGCCGTGTCCACCATGTTCGGCGCCGCGTCGTAGTAGCGAAAGGCAACGAACACGCCGAGCACCGAGTTGACGCCGTCGATCGTGCCCTGTTGCAGCGCCGGCAGCACCTCCGGCAGCGACATCGGCACCCCCGACCCGCCGAGCGCCGCGATGGCGCTCTGTTCGCCGTCGGACGCGAGCACGCGGATGCGCTTGCCACCGAAATCCGCGACCTTGGTGACCGGCGCCTTGAACACGAACGACTGCATGTCGTAGGCGTCGACGCTCAACCCGACCATGCCGCGCGCGGCCGCGACGTCGAAGATCGCCTGGCGGAATGCCGGGACCTCGACCACACGCTGCAGATGCTGCCGGTTCTTGTAGAGCCCGGCGAGCGCCGGGACCTGGAAGCGCTGGTCGGCGCCGACGAACAGCTCGACCGGACCGATCGCCGCTTCGATGGTGCCGAGCCGTAGGCCTTCGGTCTGGCGCTGCGCACCGCCGAGCTGGCTCGCGGGATAGACCTCGACCTTGATGCGGTTGTTGGTGGCCTTCTCCAGCTCCGTTTTGTACACCTTGATGTATTCATGCTGCATGTCGTTGAGCGTCTGGGTCGCGAACTTCATGGTGAAGTCCTGCGCCCGCGCCGGCGCGCACGCGAGCACGAGGCCGGCCATTATGGCCAGGCTCGAAACCAGGAAGCGTCCTTCCCTCCCCGGCATGTCGGATCGATGATTGGCCACGTCGTTCCTCCCTCTGTGCTTTATCGTTCTTGGCTCGAAGACTAGTCGGTTCCATCGGTCGAGTTCAACGGTCAACCTTGTCGCGCGCGGCGCTACAACCACGGCGGGTTAATACCGTGCGCAAACCAACCCGCTGCGCCATTGCCGGTCCCGTCATTGCGCCGCAGACTGGTGCCGACGCAGCCGCGGCGGTTGAGGAGAACGATCGTGAAATTCCGGGTGGAGCTGGTCTGGAAGGACACCGAGGAAAGCGCCGGGATCGTCGATCTTCTCTGACGGCGGACGGGCGCGTCATCCTGCAGGGCCGCGCGGTAGCGCCGCAGGCGCGGCAGGCACTGGGGCTGCCCGCAGACGGCGACATGATCAGCGTCGACCGCAACCTGATCCAGGCGATCAAGGACATGCTCTGATTCCACTGCGCCGCGGCAACGCGTGCACGGGACCTGCACCGGCATGATTGAAAACACGGGCGTGCGCGCTTAGCATGGACACCAATCAAGGCCGCCGCGGAGCGGTTGGAGGAAAACCCATGTTCCTCAGGAACTATTGGTACGTCGCCGCCACCGACACCGAGGTCGAGCGCAAGCCGCTCGGCCGGATCATTCTCGGCGAGCCGATCGTGTTCTATCGTCTCGAGGACGGCACGCCGGTCGCGCTCGAGGACCGCTGCGCGCACCGCCACCTGCCGCTGTCGATGGGCAAACTGGTCGGCGATGCCCTGCAGTGCCACTATCACGGCCTCCGCTATGACAAGACCGGCACCTGCGTGCGGGTGCCGGGCCAGGACATGATCCCGCGCTCGGCCCGGGTGCGCAGCTATCCGGTGGTCGAGCGCTATCACTGGCTGTGGATCTGGATGGGCGATCCCGCGCTCGCCGATCCCGCCAAGATCACCGACTACCATTGGCTGGACGATCCGAACTGGGGCGCCAAGGGCCAGTACCTCCACGTCAAGGGCAACTGGCAGCTCGTCGTCGACAACCTGCTCGATCTCACCCATCTCGCGTTCGTGCACGAGACCACGATCGGCAACTCGGCGCTGGTCGACCAGGCGCAGGTCAAGGTGCAGCGCACCCAGGACAACGTGACCGTCACGCGCTGGATCGTCGACGCGCCGGCGCCACCCACCTTCGTGAAGGCCGGCGGCTTCACCTCCAACGTCGATCGCTGGCAGATCATCAATTTCACCCCGCCGGCGTTCCTGCGTCTCGACGTCGGCGCGACGCCGACCGGCACCGGCGCGCCGCAGGGACAGCGCGTCGGCGGCATCGGCATGTGGAATCTCAACGCCATCACGCCGGAAACCGAGACCACCAGCCACTACTTCTGGGGCCAGGCGCACAATTTCGACGTCCACAATCCCAAGACCACCGACATGATCACCGAGCAGATCAGGACGGCGTTTCTCGAGGACGTCGCGGTGTTCGAGGCGCAACAGCGCAATCTGCAGCTCATTCCCAACCCGCCGCAGACCGACATCAACGCCGACAGCGGCGTGATCCAGGCGCGCCGCATCCTCGACCGGCTCTACCAGGAGGAGCAGACCGCCGCGGCGGCGAAGATGGTGGCGGCGGAGTAGACGGATTTCGCGAGCCAAGCGCATCACCCTTCCCACGTATGCGTCATCCCCGGGCTTTGACCCTGGGGTCCATCGCCTTCGCAAACTGTTCGCGAAGTTTGATGCAATGTCCAACGATTGGTCGCTGACTGGCGGCGAGGCCGATAGTCGGCCCGGATCGGGACTACTCTTTATCTTTCCATTGCAAGATCACCTTGCCCGCCAGCAGCACATGGTAATCGGTCCGTCAGATGCCGTAACGCCTTTCGAGGTGCCCGAACTGGCGGCGCGCGCTGGGCTCCGCTTTGTTGGCCTGCTCGTAGGCGCGGCAGCGCGAAAGAAACCCGGCGCGTCAGGAAGCGGCACCACCGCAAGCAAAATGCATTTCACGATTTTGCTGCGGTCCATCTCCCACTTCCGTAGAGCGCCTCAGGTGAAGCGGTCACATCGAACTGCCCCCCTCTTGCAGCGCCATTGTCGTAATGTCCGGCACGATCCTACTTCGACCAATTCGCGACTACCTCTTTGCCCTTCATCACTGACCACTTATTACTTTCCGACGTGACCACGGTATAGCAGTTGGACTTGCTACCTTTCCAAGTCGTGCAGAAACCGTCCTTGGACGATGTCCACGTGCCCTCGTCCTTGGTACCCGCCCTGCCCTCCGGCTCTCGCGTGATCTTGCCGTCGGCGGTGAACACCATCTTGTATTTGATGCCCTTCGGGGTCGATGCGGTGAAAGGCTGCCCGGTAAAGAAGGTTGCCTGAATGTCTTTTGGTGCGAGCGGCCCGGCATGAGCAAGCGCGCAAAACGCAATGATCCCGGCGCAGGCCAAAAGCAAGTTACGCATTGGGAGGGCTCCTAAGATGCTCTGGCGCAACCGTTGCGCGATCGACACGACGTGCTGGGGCGCTCCGGGTCGAAGAGTACCTTAATCATCATCGCGATCGCCTCCGCGCCAGATGCCCACCCTGGTTGAACGCGCTTGTTGATCGAGTGCTCGCAATTCCGGTGTCGCGTTTGCGCTCGCTCGACCGCCGCCATTGAACAGCACCACTCGCGAGAGATCCTGATCATCGACGCGACATCGGTACTCGTTACCGCTGCCAGCAGGCTCGCACTCCACCTCTCGACGTCCGAGATAACGCCTGAAATCGCGCGCGGCCCGACCACGGGCGCCCTCAACTCCAAACAATCGGATCACGCGACCCTGAAGCTCGAGCGTACCGGTATTTTGTACCAGGGGCACGCCTCGAACGACGGACGTACCCGACCCTGGCTTCCCATCTGTTGACGCCGCAAGCGAGACCATTTGCGGCTGAACCCGAGCGCCTTTCGCCCGGGCAGCGGCGGACTGAGTGACGAATTCATTCCAAATGCGAGCTGGCAGGTCGCCCCCAGCGACACTCTTGGTGGGACTGTTGTCGTCATTGCCGACCCAAACCCCTACGACGAGACCGGATGTGAATCCGATGAACCACGCGTCTCTATAACTCTGACTTGTCCCTGTCTTTCCTGCGGCCGGGCCGTTGATCCTCGCCGCCCGGCCTGTTCCCTCGCGAACGACACTTGCGAGAAGATCACGGATCGCTGCCCGGGCGTCCTGGTTGCTTGCCGGCTGAAGTTCGGATTTGGGCCGGGTGAACAAAGCTTGATCACCCTTGCGAATGGCACGGACGGCGTACGGCTCAATACTTTCGGCGTTGGCCGCAATGGCGGCAAAGGCGCGCGTCATCTCCAGCAAAGTTACCTCACCTGAACCGAGTGCCAGACTAGGCACGGCGGGCAATTCGGATTGCACGCCCAGTTTTCGTGCAGTGTCGATGACGGATTGAATTCCGACCGCGTCGGCAAGCTGAACTGCAACCGAGTTTATCGAGTGCGCGAAGGCGGAGCGCAGGGTGACTTGCCCGCGGAAGCCGCCGCCATAGTTCTCCGGTTCCCAATTACCGATCTGAACTGGTCGATCGACCATCGTCATCTGGGGCGTCAGCCCCTTCTGGAAAGCGGCGAGATAGACAAACAGCTTGAACAGCGAGCCGGGCTGCCGTTTTGCTTGCGTAACGCGATTGAATTGACTTTCGTTGTAATCGCGCCCTCCCACCATCGCCAGGATGGCACCGTCAGGAGCCATTGCGACGAGCGCGGCCTGGCTGACTTTCCTGGCGTGCCCCTCGGCCCGGAGCCGCCGCGCAATGACGCCTTCGGCAATGCTCTGCAGATTGAGATCGAGGGTGGAGCGCAGTGTCAGATCTTCGGATACGGAACCGACGAGCTTCTTCAAGTCCCCGTTGAGCGCGTCCACGAAGTAATTTGTTCCCGGCGGGTTGTCCGGGGGCACCCGCAAAGTGGCCGGCTGCTGGCGAGCGGCATCTGCCTGCTCGCGCGATATGGCGCCAGTCTCAACCATCGCATCCAGCACCAGACCGGCCCGCTGCCGCGCGCCCTCCAAATTGCGCGTGGGAGCAAGCGCCGAGGGTGCCCGGACAAGTCCCGCCAGCATCGCAGATTCACCGAGTGAAAGCTCCTTTGCAGTCCTGCCGAAGTAGCGTCTCGCGGCGGCATCTACTCCATAAACGCCCGCACCAAAATACGCCGTATTCAAATAGCGTGTGAGAATCTCCTGCTTGGGGAGCTGGTGCTCGATCCAATAAGTGAGGATCGCTTCCTGGACCTTGCGCTTGATTGTGCGTTCCTGGGACAGGTACGTCATGCGCACGAGCTGTTGCGTAATGGTGCTACCTCCCTCGCGCGCGCTGCCTGAAAGAAAATTCCGATACGCCGCACGCAGCAGGGACGGCAGATAGATGCCTGTGTGATCGTAAAAGTGGCGGTCTTCGATGGCGATAATGGCTCGCGAAAGGTTAGGCGGTACATCTTCTGATGACAGCTTGTCGCCTTTGAAGACTCCCCGGGTAGCGAAGACTTGTCCGCCGTCGGCCTCAACGACGAGCGCGCTCGGCGTCGGTTCGATCACCAGTCCTCCGTCAGACGGCACCGTCGCAATGCAGTAGATCAGATATGCCAGGGGGAAAATTGTTCCTAAAGCGAACATGGCCACGATCGGATGCGCTCGCAGCCAGGTGAACTCCCTTTTACACAGCCAGCGCCAGATGCTGTGAGCATGATTGCCGACTCCAGCGAGCCTGTGGCCGAGGGCGGGCAACAAATTGGGGAAAGATTGCTCCCGAACTTTGTGAAGCAGAGCGATACCTGCCACGCCGCTCGCGGCGCACGCGTCGCGAAAGATATTGGTTGAGCGATCCGAAAGGTTCCGTAGCGCCGCTGTCAAGGCGTCAAGCCGTTGCTGCCACGTTGTGCTTGGCGCCACGTGGGAGGGAGGGGTGGTCGTACCAACAACGAGCCAGTCATGCTCGGACTGCGATCCGACCTGCGGTGCCGTGCTCATGAAATTCACCCTATTGAGCGGGGGGCGGGTCTACCCATCCGCGGCGACGACGAGGATCGGGCCGGACCACGTCAGAAGGGCTGAAACGATTTGCACCATTGAGAGCGAGGCCACCGGTCTGGTCGCGGTTTGCACCGCGCCGCCCACCCCAAAAACGCCCCCGGTGGTAGCGACGGCCAAGGTCGGGCGGGACAACTTCTGGAGTGGCGGAGGGGCTTTCAGCCGTAAAACTGCGGACCGTGCCACCTGTATCATCGCCCTGTTCGGCCCACGCATGACCCCGATGGCGGTGACGCCACCGGACGGCTTCGATGCGGTCTTGCGACTGAAGCGAAATGCGGGCCTGCAAGGGGATCAGGGGAAAAGCCGTGGACCCGCCGGTCCATGCCAACAGGAGAACGGCAGCGAGAGCGAGTCCCCCCAAGCCCATCCGGCCGCCTCCTTTGAATTGACAACGGTCAAACGCTGAGCCGGGCGCGAAAGTTCCTCCAGGTTCATTTGCCTTTAGAACGAGTACCAAGCTGTCCGACGAGGAAGCATTAACGCCATCATGGAATCAGCCCACGAGTTCGTCGGCCATGCCATCCGATTCGGCGATGGAGCCTCGGCAAGGCTGTTGCCGACGGTGACAACTCCCCGCTTTTCTATCGCTTCAAATTTTTGACCATCCGAGTTTGTGAGCGGTGAAGGGAGTGGCCCGGGGTGCAAGAACCCTCTCCCCATATCGTCCCACGCTAGACACTTGGCTTCGCGCGGAACGCTTGTCGCAACACAACGTTAATTCGCCGCTCGGACTTTGCGGTCCCGACATTTCGGTGGTGCGACGCAGCATGAAGAATCGCCGGCCGGTGAAGCGCTACGTGATCGACGGCAAGGTGATGGAGCCCCGCGATCTGCGGCAGCTGCATAGACATATGCTCGAAGCCGACGGCATCTCAAGCATCTCCGATGAGCTGCGAAACCTGGTGGAAAGCGAATGGCCCGTGCTTGCGCACAAGCTTCCCCCGAAAGAACCGCAAAAATGAGCATCCTTCGGTGGGGCACGGAAGAGTGCCTTGCAGAAAAAAGCCCCGCCGAGGGCGGGGCTGAGTTGCGTGGGCTGACGTGGAAGTGAGACGCGTCAGCCTAACGCCCTCTGGAAAAAGAGACGACTTCTGCGCGTTTTATCGTGGTGCAGGCACGGCGGGCGCGACCGCGGGTCCGCCAACCGTTCCGCCGCTCTCGCAGACCTTGACGGTCCTCAAGGCACCCTCCGCTTCCGTCCGCGACGTGTAGACCTTGCCGTCCCCGACGATGACGCTCGTCTGAGTGGTCGGCCGCTGCTCGACGATGGAGCAGCGTTTTGTTCCGCTGTCTTGCACAATGTAGAAGTCTGCAAGCGCGCTCCTGCTAAGGTTTTGGGTCGCCGAAAGCCCCGACGCGCGACCTGTCACGGGTCTATGGCCGTGTCAGTCCAGCGGTTCGATCCGCATCACCGACGCGCCGAGGTTGTTTCCGATCCAGACCGTCACCGGGTTGGAACGATCGTCGACGAACACGCGGCGAATGTTTCCGTTGCGTGGCAACAGATAATTGGTGATCTCGGCCGTGCGCGGGTCGAGCCGGCCGACGCGGTCGGAGGTTTCGTTGACCTCCCATGCTTCACCGTTGCGGTCGGCCACGACGTCGTAAGGCGCCTCCCACTGGAACGGATTGCGGTATTCGGTAATCGTTTCGGTTTCGGGATCGAACATGCCGATGGCGTTGCCGCCGAATTCGGCGAACCACAGCCGGTTCTGCGCGTCGACCCGGCCGCGCCGCGCCCGGGCGTAGGGCGTGGGCGTCGGGTAGAACGAGAGCTTGCCGGTCTTGGCGTCGATCTTGCCGATGCCGCCGGCCGGGAATTCGAGGATGTAGCAGTTGTTCTGCTGGTCGGCGTAGATGCCGTAGATGCCGATCGGCCGGTCGTTGCGGGGATTGCGGAACGTGCCGAGGTTCTCGTACTCGCCGGTGGCGATGTCGAGCCGCATGATCTGCGAGCCGTCGGAATTCTTCACCCAGGCTTTGCCGTCGACCTTCGATGCGGCCACCGAGAAGTGCGACTGCTGCGTGGCGTCGCGCTGCCATTCCTTGGGAATCGGGTACATGCGAAAGGTCTCGGTCTTGCGATCGAACCGCGCAAGTCCGGTCTGGTACATGAGCCCGACCCAGATATCGCCATCCTGGTCGACTTCGAGGTCGAGGGTGCCCTTCGGATGATCCGGCTTCTGCACCGGGATCGGATAGTCCGTCGTCTTCCCCGTCTTCGGATCCATCTTGGAGAGGAACTGTTCGCCGAAATGCGAGAACCAGACCATGCCGTCGGGATCGACGACGACGTCATGGGGTTGGATCTCCCGCCGCGGCAGATCGTATTCCGTGATGACGACCTTGGTGGCGCGGCCCTTGGGGCGCGGAAGCTGCTTGATCTCGAACGGATGCGCCGAGCGTCCATTCAGGTTGATGCTCGCGAGATATTCGGCGAATTTCTGCGCGACGGCGGCCGGCACCGGCGGACGCCGGTGCTCGCCGACCAGCCGCTGCGGCTGCAGGTCCGAGGCCCCGGGATAATAGCCGGCCATCCGCTCGAACACCTTGAGGAAGTCGGCTTCGGTATGCCGCGACTCGAAAATCCGCTGCAACGTGTGGCAGTCCGTGCAGTTGAGCATCACCCGTTTGATCTCGTCGGAGCCCGGCGCGCTCATCATCCATTCGGCGTTGGCGATCTGCTCGGGGCGCGGCTGGGCAGGAATGAGCGTGAGGTCCGCAACCGCCGCCTGGCCTCGGGCGAGGTCGACATTCGGTGCACCCTCGAGTGCGTAGCCGGCAGCGCGGATGGCCAGTGTGTAGCGGCCCGGCTCCAGCCGGGATGCAGGGAAGCCGTACTCGCCCTTGCCATCGCTCACGACTGTCACCGTAATGGTCGAATCGATTTTCCTGGCGCTGACCAGGACGCCTTCCATCGGACCCTCGCGATCGGAGACGACCTTGCCGCTGAGTGCGGGACCTTGTGCCTGAGCCCAGGCGGTTGCTGCGAAGGCCGGCAGACATGCCAGCATGGCGATCGTCATCCGCAGCGCGACCAAGGCCCTCATGGCTTCCTCCTTCACATAAACGAACGACACATAACAAATGGACTGCCGGTCGACGGTTTTGGTCGGCATTCCCCGCGAGACACGCGGCGGCGCTGTGCCCTGCCCTTGCGTGGCCGACATGCGATGGTCGTGACCATGGCAGGTGGATCGACCCATGTTGCATCGTCCCCGGCCGAGCCGCTTCTCTACTATGAAACGGCCTGCCCCGCACACCAGCCGCTGGACCAGGCCCACTGAAAATTGTAGCCACCCAGCCAGCCCGTGACGTCAACCGCTTCCCGGAACGGCAGTGGTCGAACCGGCGGGACAGCGGAATGGTGACTCAAGACCGGATTTTTGATAGGCAGATGAACTGCGCCGGGCGGCCACGTGATGGGGTAAAGTCGCGATGATGCGCAACACCTCCCTGATTCTCCTCAGCGCGGCTGCGGGCGCGGCGCTGACGGTGATGACGGTTCAGCCACGGATCGTGTTCGACGGATCGAGCGCGAAAGCGGCGGTTGCCGACGCCTATAGGCAACTCAGCCTCTTCAGCGACGTATTCGAGCGTGTACGCTCCGACTATGTCGACAAGCCCGACGATGGCAAGCTGATCGAGTCGGCGATCAACGGCATGTTGGCTGGGCTCGACCCCCATTCGAGCTATATGGACGCCAAGACCTTTCGCGACCTGCAGATGGAAACGCGCGGGGAATTCGGCGGACTGGGCATCGAGGTCACCATGGAGGACGGCCTGATCAAGGTCGTTTCACCGATTGACGACACCCCGGCGGCGAAGGCCGGCGTCATGGCCAACGACATCATAACCCATATCAACGACGAGCCGGCTCTTGGACTCACGCTCGGCCAGGCGGTGGACCGGATGCGCGGGCCGCGCGATACCAAGATCAAGCTGAAGATCATGAGAAAGGGCGACGACAAGCCGATCGAGGTGTCCATCACCCGCGACCTGGTCCGCGTTCTTTCGGTCCGCTCGCATCTGGAGGATGGCGACGTCGGCTACATCCGTATCACCCAATTCAACGGGCAGACCGCATCGGGCTTGAAGAACGCGATCAGCACGCTCACGGCGCAGAAGCGCGACAGGGTCAAGGGCTTCATTGTCGACCTGCGCAACAATCCGGGCGGCCTGGTGGAGCAGGCAGTCGCGGTTTCGAATGCCTTTTTGAGGCGGGGCGAAATCGTATCGACCCGCGGTCGCCATTGGGACGATAATCAACGCTTCACCGCCCAGGCCGACGGCGATCTGAGCAAAGGCAGGCCCGTGATCGTGCTGATCAACGGCGGCTCGGCCTCGGCCTCCGAAATCGTGGCCGGCGCCTTGCAGGATCACAAGCGTGCGACCATCGTCGGCACGCGCTCCTTCGGCAAAGGGTCCGTTCAGACCATCATGCCGCTCGGCTCCGGCAAGGGAGCGCTGCTTCTGACCACCGCGCGCTACTTCACCCCGTCGGGCCGCTCGATCCAGGCGAAGGGCATTTCGCCCGATATCGTCGTGCAGCAGGACGTCCCCGAAGAGCTGAAGGCGCGCGCGGATATGCCCAGCGAAGCCTCCTTGCCGGGACATCTCTCGGCCGAGGGACAGGAGCAGACCGGGTCGCAATCCTACGTGCCGGTCGACCCGAAGAACGACAAGGCGCTTCGCCTGGCGCTGGACCTGATCCATGGCACCCGGGTCAATCCCGCCTTCCCGCCGAAACCGAATCAGGCAGCCGCGATCGCCGGCGTGAGGCGCTAGCGTGCCGTGCGCTGCGTACATGACGAACTTCGCCAAATCGGGAGTCGTCAGGCTGCCACAAACTGGATGGCATCGCCGTTCTTACATCTTGAACGATCGCGTGACCCGCGCCGATTTCGCCAGGCGAAGGCTCAATTTTTTGGGCTGAAATGAGGCTTGCAAGCTGTTGACGCAGCGAGCGCGAAGTGCCGGCCCGCGTCGTGACAGAAAACCGCTCGGAGCGCTATTGCATCCGAGCATCGGCGGCCGCCAGATCAGCTGTGCGGCTTCTTCTGAGGCAGCTTATGCCCGAGCTCAGGCCACTCGGCTTCCACCACTTCGCGCATGTCATCTGAGATGACCTCGATCACGTCCGTGTCGAGCAAATATCGATGCAGCCGTTGCAACTCGGCCGGCATCATGACGACCTTGCCGCCGACGATGCGCGGCTCATAAGGACGGCGGTACTTCATGTCACGATCGCGGACGCGGGAGCCACGCTCGGCGGTGGGCTGGATACCGCTTCCATGGCACGCTCCCGCAATCGTACTGGATCACGCTCTCCCTGCTTGGCCAGCTCGATAATCCTTTTGGCCACCATCTCCGTCGCCAGATCAGAGCGATTAACCAGGCTCAGCGCGCGCAAGGCGTCCTCGTAAGCCGCGACCAGAACGGCAATCTCGTCCGGGCCGAATGCGGTGTCCTGCAGAAGCCGAGTGATGGGCATGGGGCGATCCTGGTCCTGAGGCAGCGTCAGCGGGTTTTTTCATCTATCGGCACGCGCGCGATCTCGTTTCCGTCGTGGTCAACCACGCAAACCATGAAGCCAGGATCTGCCCCGTCGCGCGCCAGTTCGCCAGCGATGCGCGACGCTTCTGCGCAGGCGTCTGCGAACGAGAGGTGGAGCGATCCCTCCTCATCCCTGTACCTGCTGTGGCCGTCGCTGACATGGAAGAAATATTGGGGCATGTCGGCTCTCCGCGATCTCGCTGCAAAGTGATATTAACATCTACTGCAAGTAAATACGATCATTATTTTGAATAATTTTGGTAATATTTGGCTATATTTGATGACTTTAAGTATTTCGCGCTACCGTCACTTCAAACTGTCTTTAGTAATTTTGTAACTCAACCATCAATTACTAACCAGGAGGAAAATGAGTAGAAAACGTCGAATTTGCTATTGACGCCAAGTGCGCTTTTGATGATTAATGGGTCGCCGACGTTAACTCGAAGCGCCCAGGTAGGAGGGGGACATGGATCTCAATCGCGGCGAACGACTGCAAATCATGCTCACCCAAGATGAGGTGAAAGCGCTCGATGATTGGCGCTTTGCCAAACGGATGCCGAGCCGCGCGTCCGCTATTCGCGAGCTATTAAGAATTGGCCTGGCGGCCGAGGGAGTTGAGGTCGCCGCAGCCGGGGTAAGATCGAAGGACTTTGGCGTGGTCGCAGCTACGCCGAAGACAGCCGCAAGAAACGGTCGTGCCAAGAACGGCGTCTGAGGTCGCGCGAGTCAGCTCTATGTCTCGCGAGGCTTTGTCTCATGTCGCTTGAACGCCGCCCTGATGGGCCGCAGTCAAAGCCGTCGTGACGCGGGTTGGCGTCACGGGGAATGACCGGTGTCCCACCTGGCTTCCGTGAGACCTGGCGCGAACAATTCCTCGACGCTTCCCTGCCTGGGCGCCAATCCCTGCTCGAAGGACCAGCGCAGCATCGCCTCGAGCTCCTTGCGATTGGAAGTCACGCCATAAGGCCACATGTTCGGGCCCATGACGGCCTCGGCGCGGGAGAGATCGTCCGACAGCCACGGCAGCATGGCGTAGAACATGCCGGTCGATTTCATTTCTTCCCGCGCGATGTTCCGCGCCTGCAGGCATGCCTTGAGGATGCTGCCGGGAAGCCACGGATGCGCCGCGGCCAACGACCGGCGGACGCCCATCATGTGCATGATCGGGAACATGCCGGTTTTGCGATAGTACGCCTCTTCGACCGGGCGAAAGTCGGGAAACAATCGCCCGACGTTCGGCGCGTTCTCGGTGAAGCACAGCGGCCGCACCGCCGTGATCAGCGCATCGATCTCGCCATCGGCGAGCATCCCGGACAACGTCTTGTCGGCCGGAATAGTCTTGAGCTCGATGCTCGCAGGGAGCGAAATCGGCGTTCGCTCTCCCCGGCCGGGACGCTGGAGGCCGCCATTACGCCAGCGGATGTCCGAGGTCTTGACGCCATATTCGTCGGAAAGAATACCGCGTATCCACAGCGCGGCGGTCATCTGATATTCCGGAACGCCGACGATCTTGCCGCGCAGATCCGCCGGTGCGCCAATCCCGCGGTCAGTGCGGATGTAGATGTCGCCGTGCCGGAACACCCGCGACACGAAAGCCGGTATGCCGAGGTAGTTCGCATCGCCGCGCAAGCTCGTCAGGATGTGCGAACTGGCGGACAGCTCGGTCACGTCGAAATCTTGCGTATGATAGACGCGCGGGAAAAGCTCCTCAGGCCGCAACGGAAAGAAGTTGACGTCACATCCCTCGATCGGCACACGACCGCTCATGACAGGATTGAGCCGATCGTAGGGACAACTGGCGAAGCTGATCTGAAGCTTGGGCACCTGGGTAAGCCTCCGGCATCCGTCCTGCATCGTGGTCTCGCACGAATATCATTGCAAGTTTCGTGTTCCGACCATCCGCTTCATGCAACTCGCGTGTGAGGCAGCTTCGCTGGCACAACGTCTGTCGTTCCGTTAACATCGCGCCCCTGCGAAGCAACCAACTTCATGTCCGAATCCCAGACCATCCATCTCGCGGCCGATCTGTCGTTTCTGCACACGGATTACCTGTGGCGGATGCCAGGCTCGTGGATCGGATACGACTACTACAGCACATCGGAGTTCTACGAGGACATCGCGCGCATCGCGGAGCGTGGCGTGATGGACATGCTGTTCTTCGGCGACACCGGCGGCACCCCCGAAGACTACGGCGGCAACCACGAAGCCCCCGTCCGCTACGGCGCCAAATGGCCTCGCCATGACATGGCGCCGATGATTCCGCTCATGGCCAAGGCCGCGCCCGGCGTGGGCTTCGCGCTCACCATGTCGACGACATATCATCACCCGTTCTACATCGCGCGTTTCTTCAATGCGCTCGACCACGTGACGCGCGGGCGGATCGCCTGGAACGCCGTAACCTCGGCCTACAAGAACGAGGCTGCGAACTACGGCTTCGACATCATGATGGACCACGACGAGCGCTACGAACGCGCGCAGGAGTTTCTCGAAGTTGCCTGCAAACTATGGGACAGCGTCGAAAAAGATGCGCTGATCGGCGATCGCGAGAAGGGCATATTCGCGGATCCGGCCAAGGTGCACCGGATCGATCACCGCGGCCGGTATTTCAACGTCCGCGGTCCGCTTCCGGCATTGCCGTCGCCGCAACGGCGGCCCGTCATTATCCAGGCCGGTCTTTCGGGTCCCGGCATGGACCTGGCCGCCAGCTACGCCGATATGCAGTTCAGCACGCGCCGCACGCTTACCACCATGAAGCAGCATCGGGCGGCGCTCGATGCGAAACTGGCCTCGGTCGGCCGCAAGCCGCGCGACGTCGGTATTCTCTGGTCGATCCGGATCCAGGTCGCCGAATCAGAGGCTGACGCCAATGAGAAGGAGCGGCGCTATCTCGCCGCGATACGACCGGAAGCAGGTCTGGTGGAAATGTCGGCGCAATACAACGTCGATTTCTCCAAGGCCCGCCCCGGCATGCGCCTGGCCGACTTTGCCGACGAGGTGCGCGCGCAAAAGGGAAACTACGGAAGCTTCGAAGAACTTCTCAAGACGACCGACCCCGCCCAAACCGTGGAGGAGTTCGGCCGCCGCTTTCTGGTCGATCGGATCCTGGTCGCGACCGGTACGCCGAAGTCGATTGTCGACAAGCTGGAAGAGATACACTTTGCGTCCGGCGCCAATGGCGGCTTCATCCTGGGGCGCGGTTACGCGGCCATGGACAACATCCGCGAGTTCGTCGAACTCGTCGTTCCCGAACTGCAACGCCGCGGACTGTCCAAGAGGAAATATACCGGCCCGACGCTGCGGGAGAATCTGAACTAAAGCGGTTCCCGCTCGAACGGACGCAGGATGGCTGCCACAGGATCCCTCATTTGGCGGTCCGTTCGGCATCCCACCACCAGACGGTTGGAAAGGCCGCGCCGCCATACTCGGGCAGCGAACCGGGCCGGCCGAAGCGGTCCCAGCGTGCCGCGGACACCTTGTCGTCGGTGAATTGCGGCACGACGTAGTGATTCCACAGCAGGACACGGTCGAGCGCCCTGGTGGCTGCCACAAGCTCGCCGCGGCTCTTGGCAAAAATCACACGCTCGATCAGGGCATCGACCGCGGGATTCTTGATGCCGACGTAGTTGCGCGAGCCAGGGGCATCGGCCGCCTGAGAGCCCCACAAGTCGCGTTGCTCGTTGCCGGGCGACAGGGACTGCGGCCACGAGGCGATGATGATATCGAAGTCGAAGTCACGTAACCGATTCTCATATTGGACATCGTCGACACTTCGCACGGTGGCGTCGATACCGAGACGAGCAAGGGCGGACTTGTAGAAGAGGCTGAAGCGTTCCGCTCCCATCGGATCGCTCGTTACGTTGAGCATTTCGACGCTCAGCGCCTCGCCGGTCCGGACGTTGACTTGCTTGTGATCGCGCGGTTCGTAGCCTCCCTCCCGCATGAGCCTCATCCCTTCGCGCAGATTGGCGCGCACATTCTCGGATGTGCCGGCGACCGGATTGGCATACGGGGTGGTGAAGACCTCGGGCGGCACCTTGTCGCGCAGTGGTTCCAGGATGCTGAGCTCCTCCCCCTGCGGCAGCCCGGAACAGGCCAGCTCGGTGCCTTCGAAGTAGCTGTTGACCCGCTTGTATTGACCGAAGAAGAACTGCTTGTTCATCTCCTCGAAGTCGAAGGCGAAATTGAACGCGCGCCGCACCCTTGCATCCTTGAACTTGTCGCGCCGCGTGTTGAAGGCGAAGGCCCGCATGAGCCCCCGGTCGCGCTGGGGGAATCGCTCGAGGATGACCCGCTTCTCGTTGACCGCAGAAAAATCGTAAGCCGTGGCCCAGTTCTTGGCACTGTTCTCGATGCGCCAGTCCGCATGGTCGGCCTTGAAGGCTTCCAGTGCGACCGTCGGGTCACGAAAATACTCGAAGCGAATTTCATCGAAATTGTCGCGCCCGATATTGACGTTCAGGTCCTTGGCCCAATAGTCCTTCACCCGCCCGTAGGTCACCGAGCGGCCGGGGACGAATTCCTTGATGCGGTAGGCGCCATTGCCGAGCGGCGGCTCGAGCGTCGTCGCGCCGATGTCGCGCCTCTTGCCCGACGCGTCGCTTCCTTCCCACCAGTGCTTGGGCAGTACTCTGAGTTGCCCGAGGATCAGCGGCATTTCCCGATTGCCGGGGGATTCAAGCGTGAAGGTGACCTCGCGCTCGCCGCTCTGCTCGACCTTCGCGACGTCCCGGTAAAAGGCGCCGATGAAGGGGCTGTATTTCTTGTAGGCCTCGAAGGAATAGATCACGTCCTCGACCGTCACCGGCTTGCCGTCGTGGTGGCGGGCGGCGGCGCGCAAGCGATAGGAGGCGGAGGCAAAGTTCGCGGGGTGACTGACCGCTTCCGCGATCAGCCCGTAATGGGTCGACGCTTCATCGAGCGATGGCACCATCAACGTGTCGCAAATCGTGCCGGCAGCCGCAGCGAGCATGCCCTTGAGCCCGGCCATGACCTGGTTGAAGTTGTCGAAAGTGCCGAGCGCCACCAGGCGAACCGCCCCAGCTTTCGGCGCCTGCGGGTTGACGTAGTCGAAATGCCGGAAGCCGGGCGGATATCTGAGGTCACCGAACAGCGACAGACCATGCCGCCACTGCGGCTCGGAGTTTTGCGCGCGCGCCGGCGTTGCGGGCCACGGCGCCTGGCCAAACAAGGGGGAGACGGCAGCAAGCGTGCCGGTGCGAAGGATGGAGCGACGGGTCAGGCGCAACGGAAATCTCCGGGGAAGCCAGGCACTGAGTCGAGACAGCGGTGAATTATGTCCGATTCTGATTGGACCGCCGGCTGACGAGGGCCGATAAATGCGTGATCAGGCCCCCATCTTCACCTAAATTCGCGCCGCCGCCAAGAAGGAAGTGCGCCGTCACGAGGTCGCGGTCGGCCGCTGTCAGACAAGCGGAGCGCCGCTGGCCTTCGCAATCGGCAATCGGGCCTGTGGAGAATGCCCGGGCAGATGGAGGCGGCGCGTTCGGCCGCGGCTCTCACGGTCGCGGGTCTGGCTGCTATCTCAGGGGCGGCCCAATGCGTTCCTTGCCCAGAAGCATTGCTCTGAGCCGCTGATGATCGTCGAGCCGGAAATCAGCTTTTGCAGGCGTGATGCGGCTGGCGCCGACCCGCGTGGCGCTGTGATCAGCAGCGCTGATACCGAACGCGCTTGCGGCTACGATCGCCATTGCGATCGCAATCGCGATTGCAGCCAATTGCTTGACGGTTGGCATGATCACCTCCACCCGGATCGCCATACCATCTCGTACTCCCAATTCCGAACACCGGATGTGAATTAGCGCACGCAGGCCAAAGAGTTCAGGCATGCAGCGCGGCGCCTGGGGGAGAAGGAGACGCGCCGAGCCTCGGCGGGCCACCGGCGAGCGGTCCGGCGATCGTGCCGCAGCAACCGACAGGAACTTCGAACGCGCCAGTCGCTGAGTGCGCCGCGCGGATTTGCGCTCATTGAGCGCGAGACAGTTCCTCCAGCAGCGGGCCCCAGGTGCGCTGCTCGGTCTGGATGAAATCGGTCGTGTCCTGCGGCGACATCGGACGCGCGTAGCTGCCGACCGCCGCAAGCTTGCTGCGCACCTCGGGATTGCCGAGGATGATCTTCAGATCGTCGCTCACCTTCCGAACGATGTTTTCCGGCGTTCCCGGGGGTGCCACCATCGCCAGCCAGCCCGCGGACCTGAAATCCGGAATGGTCTCCGCGACCGCCGGCAGATCGGGGAATTCCGCAAGCCGGGTCTGCGATCCTACCGCGAGCGCCTGAAGCTTGCCGGACTGCATGGCGCCGATCAGCGCGGTGCCGCCTTCGATCAGCATCTGGACCCGTTCTCCCATCAGGTCGCTCATTGCCTGTGCCGGACCGCCGGAATAAGGGACCATCAGCAGCTTGATACCGGCCCGTCTCTGCAGCATCTCGCCGGTGAGATGGCTTTGACGCCCGCGTCCGGAGACGGCGTAGGAAATTTCGCCCGGCTTCTGCTTTGCCGCCTCGATCAACGCCGGCAGGGTCCTGATGCCCGTCTGCGGCGCGATGGTGATGAACATCGGTTGCTCGCCGATCAGACTTATCGGCGCGAAATCGCCCGGCACCTCGATGGGAATGTTGGGCGCGGCGCCCTTCATCGTCACGAACGCGGAAGAAACCGCCATGAACAGCGTGGTACCGTCGGGCGTCGAGCCGGCAGCGGCTCGCGCGGCCAGCGAACCGCCGGCTCCGGGCTGATTCACCACCACCACCTGCTGACCCCACGCCTCGCTCAACCGCTCCGCGACGATGCGCAGGATCGCGTCGGGAGCGCTGCCCGGAGCGGAGTCGGAAATGACCCTGACCGGACCGGAGGGATAGGGCTGGGCACGAGCGCGCTCGCCGGACAGGGCCAGCGCGAAAAGAATGACGGACAGCAGCGATCTGGTCCAAACCTTGGTCCGAGCCCTGGTCATTAATTCCTCGCGTTCTACCTTGCCTGGCGGCTTTGGATTGCGAGCACGCAGCCAATACCGGGCCGGTACCGAGCCACTACAGCCCCGATACAGACCCGAATCAAAAGCAAGCGATGTGCCATCGTTCGTTCAGCCCGGAGGTCGCCGCCGCGGCGTGAAGCGGGAACATCAGTCTGCCAGCACGTCGGCCTGGCCGACGCCGTCGGAAGCTCAGGCCGCCTTTCCCCCAATCTCCAGAGATCCTGCAGGAAAATTCCAGATCCTCTTCAAGCTTATCGTCTCTCCTGCCGGTAGATGTCCGCGCGATGGTTCGGCCAACTCGCATGTCGCTTTGACGAAATCTCCCATGCGCAAGCTCATTCTCATCATCCCCGCCGCGCTGACACCGGCCAATATCAGCGGGCCGACCGGGCGATAGCCCGAGCCTCGCCGCCAAGGCAGCGACCGAAACCTTGCAGACCCGCCGCGACCGGCCAAGGGGCCGCGGCGCCGCACATATGCCGCGATGCCAGGGGGCACGGCGGGCATAACTCGATCGAACCCGACGCTTCACGGAGACGAACATGACAAACCTGACCGTCCGCACGCCCGATGTTTCAACCAAAAGCATCCCGCAGGACACTGTTGCGGCCTTGCGCACCAAGGTGCGCGGCGTTGTCGCATTGCCCGGAGAGGACGGTTACGACGCCGCCCGCACGATCTGGAACGCCATGGTCGACCGACGGCCCGGCCTCGTGGTGCGTTGCCTCGGTGCCGCCGATGTCATCCATGCGGTCAAGCTCGCGCGCGACGAAAAGCTGCTCGTTGCCGTGCGCGGCGGCGGCCACAACATCGCCGGCCATGCGGTGTGCGACGGCGGTCTCCTCATCGACCTGTCCCTGATGAGATCGGTGCGCGTCGATCTTGCATTCGGCACGGCTCGCGTCGAGCCCGGCGCTACGCTGGCCGACTTCGACAAGGAGGCGCAGGCGTTCGGGCTCGCCACGCCGCTCGGCATCAATTCCACCACCGGCGTCGCCGGCCTCACGCTCGGCGGCGGCATGGGCTGGACCACCCGCAAGTTGGGGCTGACCGTCGACAATCTGATCTCGGCGGACGTCGTCACCGCCGACGGCAAGCTGGTTCGCGCCAGCGAGAAGGAGAACCCGGACCTGTTCTGGGCATTGCGCGGCGGCGGCGGCAATTTCGGCGTCGTGACCTCTTTCGAATTCAAGCTGCATCGGCTGGGCCCCGAGGTGCTGTCCGGGCTGATCGTGCATCCGCTCGACAAGGCAAGCGAGCTCCTGCCGGAGTTCCGACGCATCGCCAATGACGCACCCGACGAGCTCACAACCTGGGTCGTGATGCGCAAGGCGCCGCCGCTTCCTTTCCTGCCCACGGAATGGCACGGCAAGGAGGTCCTGATCTTCGCGACCTGCTACAGCGGCGACATGAAGGAAGGCGAAAAGGCTCTCAAAGCCCTGCGCGCCCTGGGCAAGCCGATCGTCGACGTGATCTCCCCTCACCCGTTCACCGCATGGCAGGCGGCCTTCGATCCGCTGCTGACGTCCGGCGCGCGCAACTACTGGAAGAGCCATGACTTCGCCGGTCTCCCGGACGAGGCCATCAGGGTGATCCTCCACGCCATGCGTACATTGCCGTCGCCGGAATGCGAGGTGTTCATCGCGCATGTCGGGGGTGCCATGGCACGCGTCGCCGCCGACGCAACCGCGTGGCCGAACCGCGATGCTCACTTCATCATGAATGTCCATACGCGCTGGCGGGACAAGGCCCAGGATCGCGCCTGCGTCGCGTGGACCCGCCAATTGTTCGAGGCCACCGCACCCTTTGCCTCCGGCAGTGTCTACGTCAATTTCATGCCCGACGATGAAAACGACCGCGTCGAGAAGGCGTACGGCATGAACTATCGCCGCCTGGCCGAGATCAAAGGCCGCTACGACCCCGACAACCTGTTCCGCATGAACCAGAACATCCGGCCGGCCCCGAACGTCACGGCTGGAGCGGCCCAGGCCGGGCGCAGGACGATCGAAGCGGTGCCGATAGGACGGCGGGCGTGACGCCGGTCGCCGCTTGCCTGCGTCCGCAGCACATCTCGCGATGCCTCACGCTCGGAGAACGGCCATGAAACCGATCAAGCCCGTCGTTGCCGCGTTGGCTCTGCTGCTCTTCGCGTCCGCCGTGATGCCAGCAGCAGCGCAGGACTATCCGGTGGAATGCGCCCAGCGCGACGTGCAGCTGGTGACGCAGATCGAGCAGATCGGCGAGGCCCAGAGCGTGCCCGGGGACATCATGTTCGAGGCATTCATGACCGTCATGCGCGCCCGCAAGGCATGCGCCCAGGGACGAGTGGCGCTCGGGCTTGCGCTCTACGACAGCATATTCAGGACCTCCCTGGTCAGCCAAATGCGGGTGCGCTGAATCGCGGGCCTGCCTGTACGCCGTATTCGGGTGGCGGCGTGCGCGCTCCCGTGCACGATGGTCCGGCCTGCTTCATTCCTTCCCTCTTGTCGTCCCGCCCCGGCTCCATCGAGGCTCCGGCGACACACGGACCCCCGCGGCGAATTTTGCCAGCTGCCTGGGCCAGCAGGGTAAGATGGCCCGCCAAAGACAATGGGGAGGAACGACGATGCAACGCCCGATAGCGTTGGCCGTGGCCGCGGTATCGGCCGTATTGCTGACGCTGGTGCTGCCGGCGACCGCCGAGAGGCTGGATGAGGTCAAAGCGCGCGGCAAGATCATCGTCGGCGTCAGCGACACCACGCCGCCGTTCAGCTTCAAGCGGCCGGGCGAGAACGAGCATGCCGGTTACGATATCGATCTGGTGCGGGCGGTGGCGAAGCGGCTGGGCGTCGGGGTGGAGACCGTCTCGCTATCGAGCGCCGAGCGCATCCCGATGCTGCAGCAGGGCAAGCTCGACTTCGTCGCAACCTCGATGACGAGAACCCCGGAACGGCTTCGCGAAATCGACTTCAGCCTGATCTATTTCGTCACCCCGCATGCGGTGATCGTCAAGAAATCGAGCGGCATCACCTCGGTCCAGCAGCTTGCCGGCCGGAAAGCGGCATCTGCCAGCACGTCGACCGCCGGCGGCAACCTGAAAGAGGTCGTGCCGAGCGTCGACATCGTGTACGTGCCGGACTATGCCGTCGCCTTCGCCGCGCTCAAGGACGGCAGCGTCGATGCGTTCCCGACCGATGAGAGCGTGCTGCGCGCGATCGTGCAGCAGGACAGCAGCCCGGACGACTATCTCTTCCTGCCCGACTTCACCAAGTCGCGCAGCGTCGGATTCGCCTTGAAGAAGGGCGAGCCGGGTTTCAAGGACGCCGTCAACCGCGCGCTCCTCGACATCGAGGCGTCCGGCGAGGCCGCCGAGATCTTCGATGCCTGGTTCGGTCCAGGGTCGAAAGAGCCGATGCCGCGCAAGTTCAAAATCCAGCCTGATTGAGCCATAGCGGACCGCGCCACCGCATCGGCGTCCTCCGGTCCCGCAGGACGACCTCGAGCGTGCAACCATGCTCAATCGCTCGTCACGCCCTGCAAACAAATGCTGCAGCGGCGCGATATTTCAAGCTTAGAAATATCATTTTTCATATGCTTTCATCGTAGTAGAGTTGGCCGCGCAGGCGCGACCGGCGGCGATCGTTCTTGCGCGAAAGCGGGACCACCGCGGCGTGTCTGCGCCGCGACCTTCCTCGAGGACGACGGAGAGCGAGAGACGACATGACCAGAACATTGGTATTCGCGTTGGCCGCGGCGGCCTCCTTGCTCGGACCATCGACGGCCTCGGCGCAGCAGACCATCCGCGTCGGCTGGACCATCCCGGCCGAGGAATCGAAATACTGGATGATGCGCCGTCCAGAGCAGTTCCCCGATCTCGGCAAGGGCTACAAGGTGGAATGGGTGCAGTTCCAGGGCACCGCACCGATGGTGCAGGCGATGGCGGCGGGCGCGCTCGATTGCTCGACCCAGGGCGTGCTGTCGATGGCGCAGGGAGCGATCCAGGCCAATCTCGAAACCTACATCGTCGCCCAGCATGTTGGTGAGAAGCCGGGCAGCTTCTCGGTCTACTGGGCGGTGAAGGAGGACTCGCCGATCAAGACCATCGCCGACATGAAGGGCAAGAGCGTGGGCATCAATGTGTTCGGCTCCGGCATCTATGGCCCGATGGCGCTGCTGCTCAAGCGCAACGGCGTCGACGCCGAGAAGGACATCAAGCTGGTCGAGACCGGATTCCCCGCCTCCGAGGATGCGATCCGCTCCGGGCGCGTCGACGTGGGCGTGCTCAACCAGCCGTTCGCCGCGCGCGCGGAGGCCAAGGGCGGCCTGCGCAAGCTGTTCGCGCTGGAGGACCAGCAGAAGAACATCGTGCACATCATGGAGGTGTGCCGGAAAGACTTCGTCGACAAGAATCCCGATCTGGTTCGCGCCTACGTGCGTGATCTCACCGCCGGCATGGGCAAGGCGATGGCGGATCGCGACCAGACGCTCAAGGTCGTCTCCGAGGTGACCAAGGCGCCGGTCCAGGTGCTCGATACCTATCTGCTCAAGCCCAACGACTTCGCGCGCGAACCGGGAGCCAAGCCGAACTTCGACGGCATCCAGGCCATGCTGGACATCTATGCCGAGACCGGCATGCTGTCGAAAAAGCTCGACGCCCAGAAGTTCAAGCATCCCACGATCGTCGCACCGCTGCAGTAACCGTGCTGGTCGTTCCCAGCCGAGACGGGGCAGCGGTGACAAGCACCGCCAAGATCGCCATCGAGGCGGTATCGAAGACCTTCGAAACCAAGCGCGGCCGTCCGCACCTCGCGATCAGCGATATCTCGCTGCAGGTGGCCGAAGGGGAGTTCGTCTCCGTCCTGGGCCCATCCGGCTGCGGAAAATCGACCCTGCTCTACATCGTCGGCGGCTTCGTGGCGCCCTCGACCGGGTCGGTGACGGTGAGCGGGCAACCGGTGACCGGCCCTGGCCCCGATCGCGGGCCGGTGTTCCAGGAATTCGCACTGTTTCCCTGGAAGACGGTGCTCGGCAACGTCATGTACGGGCTCAAGCAGCAGGGCGTCGCAAAGGCGGAGGCGCAAAGCCGCGTGCGCGAGCTCCTCGCCATGGTGCATCTCTCCGGCTTCGAGAACTTCTATCCGAAGGAGCTCTCCGGCGGCATGAAACAGCGGGTCGCGATCGCGCGCACCCTCGCCTACGAGCCGAGCATCCTGTTGATGGACGAACCATTCGGCGCGCTCGACGCCCACACCCGCACGCGGCTCCAGAACGACCTGCTCGCGATCTGGGAGCGCCGTCGCAAGACCGTGCTGTTCGTCACCCACAGCGTAGAGGAGGCAGTGTTCCTGTCCGACCGTGTCGTGATGATCACGCGCTCGCCCGGCCGCCTGAAAGAGATCATCCCGATCGCGCTGGCGCGGCCGCGCGACCGCGCCACGCTCCTGCTCGATCGCCGCTACCAGGATTACGTGGTCGGCATCGAGCGGCTGATGGACGAACCGGGAGAGGAAGAACCGGCGGAGGACGGAGGCTGATGGAGCGCCTCGCATCGATCCCCGGCCTGCCGCCGATCCTTGCCTGCGCTGGCGCTGCTCGCCACGTGGGAAATTGCGGCGCGGCTCCTCGCGATCGACGGACTTCCGCCCGCTTCGGCGGCGCTCGCCCAGGTTCCAGCGATCCTGGGCGATCCGGAGGCGCTCCTGAACATCGCCGCGTCCCTGCGGCGCATGGCCGTCGGCTTTGCCTTGGGCGTTGCCTTCGCGGTGCCGATCGGCCTGATGATGGGGCGCAGCCAATACGTCGCCGCCTTCTTCAATCCGCTGCTGATGGTCATCTATCCGGTGCCCAAGGCCGCGCTGATGCCCATCATCATGCTGTGGCTCGGCGTCGGCGACGCGTCGAAGACGCTGGTGATCTTTCTCGGCGTCACGCTGCCGGTGATCTACCACAGCTATCAGGGCGCACGCGCGGTGGAAGAACGGATGCTGTGGTCCGCCGCCGCCATGGGCATGGGACCACTGGCGCGGCTGACGCACATCGTGCTGCCGGCGGCGCTGCCGGAAATTCTGGTCGGCTGCCGCACCGGGCTGGTGCTCGCGCTCATCACCATGGTCACCAGCGAGATGATCACGCGCCAGACCGGCGTCGGCAACATCCTGTTCAACTCGCTCGATATGGCGCAGTACGACACGGTCTATGCCATGATCGTCATCATCGGCGCGCTCGGCTTCGCGCTCGATGCCGCGTTCGAGGCGCTGCGCAGCCGGCTCGTCCGCTGGGCCGAGCCATCGCACGATCTCGTCGTGGGAACGACATGACGCGCTCGGACCGCAGCGTCGGCACGCTGATCGGTGTCATCCCGATCGCGCTCATCATCGGCATCTGGCAGGCGATCGCGGCGTCCGGCCTTGCGCCGCCGTCGCTCCTGCCCGCGCCCGCGGCGGTGTTCGCGCGCCTGGTTCAGCAGCTGGGCTCGCCCGCCTACCTCGATCACGTCGCGACCACCTTGTTCCGGCTGTTCGCCGGCTTCGCCATCGCGGTCGTGATCGGCGTCACGATCGGCCTCGCCGCGACCGGCAGCCGGGCGGTCGAGGGAGTCGTGCGGCCGCTCGTCCGGGTCTTGGCGCCGGTGCCGAAGATCGCGCTCTATCCGGCCTTCATTCTCACGCTCGGCTTCGAGAACGCGTCCAAGATCGCGCTCGTGGTCGCCGATGCGGCGTTCCCCATCCTGCTCGCCACCCACCAGGGCACATCGGCGGTCGAGCCGAAGCTCGCGTGGTCGGCGCGCGCGGCCGGCACCTCGCCGCTGCTCTGCCTCGTCACCGTGGTGCTGCCGGCGGCGCTGCCGTCCGTGCTGACGGGCTGCCGCATCGCGCTCGTTATCTCCTGCATCGTGGTGTTTCTGGCGGAGATGATCACCTCGACCGACGGCCTCGGCCATCTTCTGGTGCGCGCCTCGCGCAGCTTTCAGACCATCGACATGTTCGTGCCGTTGATCACGATTTCGCTCCTCGGCCTCCTGCTCAACGTCGGCTTCAACGCCTTGCGCGCGCGCCTGCTGATCGGATTTCCGGAGGAGCGGTGAAGTCGCTCACGCCCGGCCGTTGATCAGAAGGCCGAGTGCGCGCTTGATCACGGCCCGCTCCTCGGCGGTGAAGGGCGCGAGCAGGCGCGCCTGGTGGGCCCGGGCGGCCCGCAGCACCGGGGCGGCGCGCTTGCGGCCGGCGGCGGTCAGATGGATGAGCACGCGGCGGCGATCGCCGTCGTCGGAGTGGCGGCCCACGAGGCCCTGCCGCTCCATGCGGTCGAGTACCTTGGTCATGCGCGGCTGGGTCATGATCGCCATGGCTGCAAGGTCACCGACGCCGAGGCCGTCGGCACCGGCAAGACAGAAGACGACGCGATACTCCGGCACCGACAGGTTCCAGGTCTTGAGCTTGGCATGGAATCCGCTCGCCACAATATGGCTCGCCCGCGCCAGCAGATAGGACAGGTAGGTCTCGGCGAAGCTTCCCGACTTCTTCACGCGCGACGCCCGCGCTGCCGCCCGCTTGGCGCGGTCGGCGGACGCGGCGCTGCGGCGTTTCGGCATGGGGGCTCCCTGGGGCGCCGGCGTGCAGCCGGACGTCGACTAGGCGGGATACGCGACGAAATATTCTTTTTCATATAACATAAGGCAGAGAGCGCAACGGGGGGATCGCATGCTCGCCGACCGGATCGAGGGAAAGTGGATCGACGCCTTCTGCGAGACGTTCGTGCGCTGCGGCGTCAAGCCGGGCGACTGCGCCGCGATCCTCTCGGAGACGCAATCGCGGCCGCTCAACGTGCACCTCGCCGAGTTGGCGCTGCTGCGGCTCGGTGTCCGCCCCTTCCACCTCGTGGTTCCCACCCCGCGCAATCCGCATCCGGTCCCGGTTCGCTCGACCGGCGCCAGCGTGGCGCTCGGCGGCCTCGCCCCGGTTGTTTCGGCGCTCGGTCAGGCCGGATTCATCGTCGACTGCACGCTTGAAGGCCTGATGCACGCGCCGGAGACGCCGGGCATCCTCAAGTCAGGCGCGCGCATCCTCTACATCTCCAACGAGCATCCCGAGGCGCTGGAGCGACTGCGTCCGGACGATGGGCTGGAAACGCGCGTGCGCGCGGCGGCAAGAATGCTGCGTGGATCGAAACGCATGACGGTGACGTCGGCCGCCGGCACCGATCTCGACGTCGCCATGGAGGGGGCCTCGACGGTCGGAATCTGGGGCTGGACCGACAAGCCCGGCACGCTCGCTCACTGGCCCGGCGGTCTCGTCGTCAGCTTCCCCAAGAGCGGGGCCGTCAATGGAACGTTGGTGCTCGATCGCGGCGACGTCAACTTGACCTTCAAGCGCTATCTCGCGGCACCGATCCGGCTCACCCTGGATAAGGATTTTGTCACCAGGATCGACGGTGACGGCGCCGACGCCGAGATGATGCGCCGCTACCTCGACGCGTGGGGCGACCGCGAGGCCTATGCCGTGTCGCATGTCGGCTTCGGCATGAATCCGAACGCGCGCTACGAGGCGCTGGCCATGTACGACCAGCGCGACTTCAACGGCACGGAGTTGCGGGCGGTCGCCGGCAATTTCCTGTTCTCGACCGGCGCCAACGAGTTCGCAGGGCGCTACACGGCCGGGCACTTCGACATTCCGGTCATGCGCACCACGATCACGGTCGGCAACACCGTGGTCGTGCGCGACGGCGTGCTGCAGGACGTGTTTGGATGATGAGGATTTAGCCTGGCGCACGTGCTGCCCTCATGAGTTGTCATGCGCGGGCTTGACCCGTGCATCCATCTCCTTGGCAAAAGTCTCTGAGCAAGACGCAATTGGATATTGCGAAGCGAAGGACCCGGGGGTCAGGCCCGCGGGTGACGCCCGAGGTGCGAAGTGCTGAATCAAACCAACTGAAAATGTTCTAATCTTCCACCACGGGCGGCCTTGCCAGCCCAAGCTGCGCCAACATCGCGACGAATGCCTTGAGCCGGTCCCGGCGATGCGCGTCGAGGTCGAGGTTCGCGTAGTCGAGAAAGCCCGTCCCGGTGGTGAATCCGATGCGGCCCTCCCGCATGTTGCGCTCGACGATCTCGGGCGCGGCGTAGCGCTCGCTGCCCAGCGCTTGCGTGAGATAACGGCTGGCATAGTAGAGAATATCGCCGCCACCCCAGTCGATGAACTCCAGCATGCCGAGCACCGCGAAGCGGAAGCCGAAGCCGTACTTGATCGCCTTGTCGATGTCCTCGGCCGAGGCCACTCCCTCCTCCACCATGCGCGCGGCCTCGTTCATGGCAAGCGCCTGGATGCGCGGCACGATATAGCCGGGCCGCGGCGCGCACACGACCGGAACCTTGCCGATGCCTTCGAGCAGCGCCTTGAGCCTCGCGGTGGCGGCGGGATCAGTGCCGGCACCGGGCGAGAGCTCGACCAGCGGCACGAGATAGGCCGGATTGAGCCAGTGGGCGTTGAGGAACCGATCCGGATGCGCCAGCGCGCCCGACAGATCGTCGACCAGTATGGTCGATGTGGTCGAGGCGATGATCGGCTGCGGCCCCGCAAGCGCGGATGCGCGCGCCAGCGCTTCGCGCTTGAGATCCAGCACCTCCGGGACGCCTTCGAAGATCACGGATGCGGATGAGAGCGCCGCGGCCGCCTGCGCTTCGCGCACCACCGCAACGCGTGCAACGATGCGATCGACCTTTTCCTCGTCAAACAGCCCGATGTGCGCGAGGCTCGTGAGCGTGGCGCGCACCTCGTCCGTCGCCTCGGCGGCGAGCTTGGCAAAGGATGCAGCATCGCGCGGCTTGAAGTCGACGAGCGTCACGGCATGGCCTGCATAGGCGAACGCGACCGCAATGCCACGCCCCATGCGACCCGCCCCCAGCGAGGCGATACGGGCGCGCTCGTTCATCGAAAGCCTTCACGCAGGAGAAACTGCAAACCGGCACGGTCGAAATGACCGAACCCGAGACTCTTCAGCGTCCGTCCCGTCGCCATGAAATCCTCGCCGCAGATCGCGCTGCCGATGGCGGCGAAGGCCCGCGCGAGCGGCGCGGCAACGCCGGCAAGCTCGGCAACCGAAACGAGGAACGACAGGCCGATCCGGGTGTCCTCCAGCATGTAACGGTGCGTGGTCAGCACGATGTGCTCCCGCCAGTCGCCCGAATCGGTCAACCGGTCGTGCGAGCCGCGGCCGTACATCCACTCCTCGCCTTCCTTCGCGTAGTGATCGGCCAAGGGAAAATGCGGGGCGCCATAGCCGAGCGCCTTGCGCACCGCGATGCGCTCGGCATCGAGCGCGTCGGTGACGCGGCGGATCGAGGCTTGCGTCCCCTCCTTGTGGATGTCCCAACGGTCGAAATGCTCCAGCGGGCCGGCATTCATCGTGATGAGCGGCGGATGGATCACGGGCCCGGCATTCATCAGCGCGCCGGAGAGCGCGTCGCCGCAATCCTCGATCACGCCGGGGAAGGCCTTCGAGATGATGGCCAGCGCGTGGTTCTTGCGCGTGAGGGGAAACACGCCGGTAGGCAGGCGCTTGGCGCGCACGGTGATCGCAACCTCGAACGGGCCATGCTTGCGCGTCAGCCATGGAAGCGTCCCGGTTTCCGCAAAGGCCACGTCTGGGCGATGGCGAGCGTCACGGGCAGCCTTGGCGAACAGCAACGAGCCGAACGTCGCCGGTGGCAGAAACACGACCTGCCCGTCAACGAGATGCGGCGCGAGGGCCTTGGCGATGTCCGCCTGCGCGGTCGCGGGCGCGGGACACAGGATCAGCTCCGCGCCGCGCACGGCCTCGGCCAGGTCGCCGGTGACGCACGCCACGGCAACGTCATGGCGCCCTTTGAAATCCTTCACCAGGATGCGGCAACCGGCTTCGCAATGTGCGGCAACCGCCTGCGCGTCGCGGCGCCACAGCCGCACCTCGTGCCCGGCCATGGTGAGATCGCCGGCGGCCGCGAACGACCCGTTTCCTCCGCCTAGGACGGCGATCTGCATCGGGGCTACTGCGTCAGGCATCGGGCGATCACGTGGCCTTCGCCATTTCCTTCAGCCGGAAGTGCTGCACCTTACCAAGCGCATTCCTTGGGAGATCGTCAACGAAAACGACATCGCGGGGGATCTTGAAACGCGCGAGCTGCGCCGCGACGTGGCGCAGCAAATCCTCGGCGTCGACCGGCATGCCCCTGCGCCTCACCACATAGGCGACCGGGACCTCCTGCCACTTCGGATCCGGACAGCCGATCACGGCCGCCTCCGCGACGGCGGGATGCTCGTGCAGCACACGTTCGATCTCGGCCGGATAAATGTTCTCGCCGCCCGAGATGATCATGTTCTTCTTGCGGTCGCGGACGTAGAAGTAACCGTCGGCGTCGCGGGTGCCGATGTCGCCGGTATGGTACCAGCCATCGCGCAGCGCCTCGCGGGTGGCTGCCGCGTTGCCCCAGTACTCGGACAACACGTTGGGGCCTCGCACCACCACCTCGCCCGGTGTGCCGCTCGGGACCTCATGGCCCGCCTCGTCGACGAGGCAGGCTTCGCAGTGGAGGCCGGGCAGGCCGGTGGACGCACCGCGCGATAGATCCCCGCCGAGCCGGGTGTAGATCGCAATCGGGCAGGTCTCGGTCGAGCCGTAGACCTGCAGCACCGGCACGCCGCGCGCCGTCACCGCGTCGATGAGCGGCTGCGGCACAAGGGTCGAGCCCGTGGTGACCGCACGCAGGGTCGACACGTCGGTCCCGTTCCAGCGCGGATGCTCGATGAGGGCCTGGATCGTCGACGGCACCAGCACGGTGAGCGTGGGACGGTCCTCGTCCAGCGCGGCGAGCGCCGCGTCGGGTGTGAAACGGGGATGGATAGTCACCGTGGCGCCGAGCTGCAGCGCGGGCGTGGTCTGGATATTGAGCCCGCCGACGTGGAAGAAGGGAAGCACGGTGAGCACGTGATCGTCGGATGTAAGCCCGTGCATGTGCTGGCTCATCGCCGCGTTCCATACCAGCGCCTCCTGGCGCAGCACCGCCCCTTTCGGCCGGCCGGTCGTGCCGGAGGTGTAGACGAGAAGTAGCGGACAGGAGAGATCGATAGTTGCATTGCGGCCGTCACCGCTGCCGGCGGCCAGGAGCTGCTCGAACGACGTGCAGCGCGCCGGTGCGAAGTCGAGGCCGATGACGCGGGCGTCTGGTAACGCCTCCATCAGCGGGGCAATCACGGTGGCGAGCCCCTCCTCGACCACGAGGGCCTTTACCGAGGCATCGGAGAGAATGAAGACCTGCTCCGGAGGTGCGAGTCGCCAGTTGAGCGGCACGAGCATCGCGCCGAGTCGCGCACAGGCATAGAGCAGGACGAGGTAGTCGGGATGGTTGGTCGACAGCATCGCCACACGATCACCGCGGCCAATACCAAGCCCCGACTTGAGAGCGCGCGCTGCGGCAGCAATGCGCTCAGCGAAGGTCGCATAGGTGAGCGTGCGGCTCTGAAACCGGATGGCGGCCTTCTGGGGCGCGAAGGCCGCATGGCGGTCGATGAGATCGGAGAGGTCCATAACGATGTTGGGCTCAGCTCTCGAAGATTAGATGCGGCTCGTGTTGTGCCGCGAGGCGGTCCGAGGCGGACATTGTGCCCTACCCATCATCACTCGTCCGTTTCGCCCGGTTCGTACAAGGTCTCACGTCCGAGCCGGTCGAGGCAGATTTCGGCGGTCCACGGCAGCATGAGCGAGCCGCATCGGCTGTCGCGGTAGATGCGCTCGAGCGGCAGGCTCTTCAGCATGGCTTGACCGCCGCAGGTACGGATCGCTTTCGTTGCGATGGCGTTGGCATTCTCCATCACAGTGTGCTGCGCGGCATAGGCGCGCAGCACCTGCTCCTTGCTCGGGTTGGCGCGCGCCTCGGTGATGGCCTGAAACCATAGCGCCTTGGTCTGCTCGAGCATCACGCGCATCTCCGCGACCGCAATCTGCTTGGTCGGGAACATACGGCGCTTGACCGGCGGCGTGCCGGCGATCTCGCCGCGCAGATAGCGGACGGTGAAATCGTAGGCCGCCTGCGCGAGCCCCATATAGGTCGGCGAGAGCGTCAGGAACATGTGCGGCCAGCGCGTCGCCGCCTGAAAATACACGCCGTGGGGCATCAGCATCTCGGCCTCCGGCACAAATACGTCGCTAAACAGCAACGTGCGCGACACCGTTCCACGCATGCCGAGCGGGTCCCAGTCTCCCACGACCTGCACGCCAGGCGCGTTTGCGGGGATAGCGAGATAGAGCGTGTTGCGCCGGCTGGCGGTCTCGGACCCAGCGCGCTCGGTGCACAGCACACCGTAATAATCCGCGGCGCCCGAGAGCGAGGCGAAAATCTTCTTGCCGTTGACGATGAAACCGCCCTCGACCGGGCGCGCCTCGGTGCCGAACGCGACCGTGCCCGCGGCGGCGGCGCCGCCCTCCGAGAACGGCTGCGCGTAGACCGCGCCATCATTCAATATGCGACGATAGTGCAGGCCGCGGCGCGCGTTGTGGGCGGCGCGATCCCCAGGGCTCATCGGCAGATCGTCCGCGAGCGGACCCGACCACAGGGTCGAGCACACGTGCATGTTCCACGAGAGCGCGGTCGCGCCGCAATAGCGGCCAAGCTCGGCCGCTGCGATGCAGTAAGTCTGGAAATCCGCGCCGGTGCCACCGTCGGACTTCGGGATGCAGATGGAGAGCAGGTCCTCGCCGCGCATATCGCGGAAATTCTCGATCGGAAACGTCGCGTCGCGATCGTGCTCTGCGGCGCGCGGCGCGAGCACGCGTTGCCCGAACCGCCGCGCCTTGCTGATCAGGTCGGCCTGGACATCGGACAAGCGGAACGCGTCGGCCGCGAACATCGGGGCATCAACGTCGTGCGCATTGATCGGAGGGTGCACCGGATGGCCTCCGCTCAGGCTCGCGCGGCCGACGGTGAATCGACGAGGAGAGCCAGCACCGCCGCGTTGAAGGCGGCTGGCGCTTCGAGGTTGGGCAAATGGCCGACGCCGGGCAGACACACGTAGCGCGCGCCCGGTATCTTTGCGGCCATGCGCTCCATCATGGGAGGCGGCGCATTACGGTCGTGCTCACCCGCGAGACAGAGCACGGGCACGCGGATGTTTGGCAAGTTGGCGCGCTCGTCGAACGTTACTAGGCACCTGACCGCCGCGCGATAGGTGGAGGCGGGTGTCGACGCCATGGTTTCGATCGCGAGCGAACGGCCGCCCGCATCGGGGCTTGGTCCGATGATCCCGTCGACGATCGCTGCCGCAAGTTCCGGCATGGTCGCGCCGGCATCCAACGGGCCGAGGCGGTCGGCGATGAACCTTTGCTGGAACTCACCCTTGGCATCGCCGAAGGCGGGGCTGGTGCCGACGAGCACAGCAGCGCGGTAACCGTCGGGGCGGCGGCGCATCGCGGTCTGCGCGAGCATTCCTCCCATGGAGTGACCGACGAGCGCTGGACGCTCAAGGCCGAGCCGATCGATCGTCACTTCGAGATCTGCCGCAAGCTCCTCGAAATCCATCTTGTCGACGGCCGGCCGCGCACCATAGCCCGGAAGGTCGAGCGCAACCGGATGCAAGCCTGCGCCCTTGAAAGCCGCGATCTGCGGCGCCCATCCACGGGCCGCACCGCCGATCCCATGCAGGAATACCACGCTGGGCGTGCCGCCGTTGCGGGATTGCGACTGGGCCAATGACGTCCCGAGCGGGGCGGCTGTGGGCACACCGTGTCTCCTGCGCACGCGGTCCGGGCCACACGACCGCCAACAAAACGTCATGCTAGCAAAACCAGATTATATGAAAAGGAATATTTCTGCGCCGGCTCGATACGCCACCAGACGCCCGCAACACGGAACGGGGCTCGTCGCTTACGCCAAATAATTTAGCATCATGAACGCATATACCCGCGCCGAGTCAGTGGTGCGCTCGACCGACGCCATGTCGTAGTCGGTGTGGGCGTATTGATGCTCGCCGGCGCCGAAGTTCGCGGTCGCGATGCCGACATGGTTGAGGTAGCCCTGGTCGAACGCCGAGGGGGAGTAATAGGTCTCCACCGGCTTTCCCAGCATGACCTCGCTGGCGTGCAGGATCGCGCGCACGATCGGAGATTCCGTCGTTACCAGTGAGGGATACATGAACGGCCCGAGCCGTACGTCCACGCTGTAGCTCTTGCCGCTGACCGGGTCTTTGACCTGCTCGACCTTCTTGGCGATCCGCTCGATCTCGGCGAAGGCCACGCTGGGATCATCGCCCGGCAGCAGACGGCGGTCGAGCGTAAACTCGCATCGATCCTGCACGGTATGGGTCGATTCCGGAAAGCTGCGAATGTGATTGACCGTGAGCGACTGCTTGCCCAGCTGCGGATGGCTCTTGTCGACCTTCACCTGCGCCAGCAGCGCCCGGATGGTCTCGGTCGCCCCGGTAATGGCGTTGATCCCGTCCCACGGCCGCGACGAGTGGCAGGGCGCACCCTTCACGGTAACGAACACGTCGATGCGGCCGCGGTTGCCGAGCGTGACCTTGAGTCCGGTGCCGCCCAGCACCGCCATGTCCGCGCGTACGCCGGCGCCCTCGACCACGCTCTTGATGGCATCATGCTTGCCGGTTTCGCCCGACAGGCAGCAGGTGAAGATGAGCGTTCCCGTGAGCGCCACCTTGCTCGCGATCACCGTCTCCATGGCGTGCAGCATGGCGGCGAGGTTGGCCTTCTGCTCGCTCGCCCCCTTCCCCATCACGCATTCGCCGGGCAGGTCGAACTTCGCGCCGTCGACGACGTCGCCGCTGTAAGGGTTCGGCATGGTCGAGGCCGGCTGGTTCATGGCATTGCCGATGAACATCAGCGATTTGCCGCTCGTCCCCGCCCCGTAGGTGGCGATCAGGTTGCCCATCGCGTCGTAGCGGATGTCGACAAAGCCCATGGCGCGCAGGCGCGGCTCGATCGCGGTCTTGATGAAGGCCTTGAGCAGCGGCTCGTCCTCCAAGAGCTCGGTCTGCGGGCTCGGGACTTTCACCAGCTCGATCAGGAGTTCCTTCGCCCGTTCGCGCGAGATGCGGGCGTCCAGCAGTTTCCTGATCTCGGCGTCGTTCATGCGCGTCCCCGTTTCATGCCCAGCGATAACCAAACGCCAGTGACTTTATCACGTCACTTCGGCGCCGCCGTGGCCGAGCCGCTTTTTCACGCCCGGCCATAGCACCAGCACCAGGCATAGCGCGAAGATGCTTGCGGACAGGGGCCGCAGGAAGAAGACGGAGTAGTCGTGATCCGAGATCATCAGCGCCTGGTGGAACGAGCCTTCCGCGAGCTTGCCGAGAATGAGACCGATGACCAGGCTGATCAGCGGATAGCCATGGCGGCGCAGGAAATAGCCGAACAGGCCGAAGAAGATCGCAACGAACACGTCCATCATGTTGCGCTCATTGGCGTAGGCGCCGAACAGTGTAACGATCAGGAGCATCGGCGCCATCAGCTCGATGCGAACGATCGTGATCAACGCGAACCACGGGATCATGATCAGATAGAGAATGGTTGCCATGACGGCGCCGATCAGCAGGCCCATGAAGAAGCCCCAGATCAGCTCCGGGTTCGAGGTGAACAGCATGGGTCCGGGGCGCAAGCCCTGCAGGGTGACCGCAACCAGGAGGATGGCTGAGGTCGCTCCGCCGGGAATTCCGAGCGTCAGTGCCGGAATCAGGCTGGTCGGAATGCAGGAATTGTTCGATGCTTCAGGGGCGATGATCCCTTCCGGCGCGCCCTTGCCGAACCGTTCCGGATGCTTCGAGGATCGTTGCGCCACGCTGTAGGCGAGGAAATTCGCGGCCGTCGCGCCGATGCCGGGGATCATGCCGAGGAAGGCGCCGACCGCGGTGCTCTGGATCAGCGTGAACGGATAGCGGAACGTGTCCCGGAATCCGTCCCACAGCGATCCCTCCAGCTTTCCCGCTTTGGCGATGGTGCCGCCCTCCAGGATCATGCTGATGAGTTCGGTGATCGCGAACAGGCCCACCATGACCGGCACGAAGCTGATGCCGTCGAGCAGGTAGACGAAACCGAAGGTGTAGCGCTCCGCGCCGAGGATCGAATCGATGCCGATCAGGCTGATGGCAAGCCCGAGCGCCCCCATCGCCAATCCCTTGATGGTCGAGCCGAGCGCGGCCACCGAGACGACGGTGAGGCCGAGAATCGCGAGCGCGAAATATTCCGCCGGGCTGAACGCCAGAGCCGCCTTTGCCACCGGCCCCGACGCGAACATCAAAATGAGGACCCCGACGATGGCAGCGGCGAGCGAAGCGCCGGCCGACAATCCCATCGCGACCTTGGCCTTGCCCTGCTGCGCCATGGGATAGCCGTCGTAGGCGGTGGCGGCCGACGATGCCTCGCCCGGAATATTGAGCAGAATCGAGGTGACCGATCCGCCGAAGGCGGCGCCGACCGAAATGGACGCCAGCATCAGGAGCGCAGAGAGCGGGTCCATCGAGAACGTGAACGGGATCAGGATCGCCATCGCGACCGGACCGCCGAGCCCCGGCAAGACGCCGACCCAAAGGCCGATCACCGTCCCCGCGATCATGAACATGAACTGCTTGAACTGCAGGGCGGCCGTCAGACCCAGGATGAGGTGATCAAGCATGGCGCCGCTCAGCCCGTGCGCAGGGCGAGCTTGTCGATCAGCCAGTCCCCCACCACGCCCTGCGGCAGTTCGACATTGAGCAGGTACGGGCCGATGACCGCGAGGACGGCGACCGTGATCGCCGCCGTCACCACCAGGCGCCGCCGGTTGCCATATCCCATCAGCAGCGGGATCAGCATCATCGCGGCGAACGAGGCGATGATGAAGCCGAACAGCCAGAACAGCAGGCCGAATGCCGGCGCCGACAGGAGGGCGGTGGCATAGCGCGGCCAATCGGCCCTCGTGGCCGGGTCGTCCGCGTCGACCACCGCCGCAGCGCCGGCCCGGCGCCGGCGCACTTGCTCGAGCGCAACCGCAAGCGTGAGAGCAATACCGGCGCAGCCGATGATGAGCGGGAACAGCCGCGCGTCGAACGGAAGCGTGCAGGCGAACGCGACGATGGCGATGAAAAACAGCAGGAGCAGCGCGATAAGAGAAAACTCTTCACGCCAGTAGGCTCTGGCGTTTGTATCTAGGGACATTGTCGTCGCTTGTGATTGCTCGCCTGGCGCGCTGGCCGCCGCAGCCCGAGCCTGGCCAGATCTCCACCGGGAACGCGGCGCCGGCACAGGAAGGCGTCGATGGTCACTTGCCCGGCGTTCGTCATTACGAGCATGATGATCGCGCTCAGCCCAGCAGGTCCTTGTAGCGCTCGATCACCTCGGCCTGTTTCCGCACCATGTCCTCCACCTGCGGACGCGTCAGCAGCTTGAGATATTCGCCGGCCCTCTGCATCTGCTCCCACAGCACCTTGTCCTCGAACGCTTTGGCGAATGCGCTCGACAGCATCGCGATGCGATCGTCCGGCACCTTCGGCGTGGTCATGGCGTACCAGATCTGATCGATGGGCGTGACCCGGAAGCCCAGCTCCGTCAAGGTCGGCACATCCGGCAACGCCTTCTCACGCTCTTCGCCGGTGACCGCGAGAAAATGCAGACTGTCCCGCATGCGCGAGCCCGAGCCTGGTCCGCTGATCGCGGCGTCGACGTGACCACCCAGGACAGCGGGATAGGCTTTGCCCGAGCCCTCGAAATGCACCATCCCGAACGGCAGGTTCAATTCCTTCTGCAGCGCGGCCAGCTGGATGTGACTCGATCCCGACCGTCCGATGGTGCCGACGACCACGCGGCGCTTTTTGCACTCGTCGACGAATTGCTGGAAGGTCTGGATCGGGGAGTCCTTCTTCACGCAGAGCTGCCAGCTCACCACGCTCCATCCGTAGATGGCAATGAAGTCGCTGGCCTTGTAGGCCGCGCGCCCGATCACCTCGTCGATGGCGCCGCCGGGCGCGGACTCCGTCATCATCACGTAGCCGTCCGGCCGCGCCGTGAACAGCTTGCTGCGCGCGACGCGTCCGCCCGCGCCCAGGACGTATTCGAGGTTGGTCTTGATCCCGTTCTTTTCGAGATAGGGCTGGATGATGCGCGCAGTGGTATCGATCGATCCGCCCGGCGCCTGATAGATGATCCAGTTGATGTCGCGCGCCGGGAACTTTTCCTGCGCCATGGCCGAGGATGCCCATGGACCGAGGCTGCCGGCCGCGGCGGCGCCGAGCGTGGTCCGGCCCGCGTTGCGCAAGAAGCCGCGCCGATCGACCCGCGAACTGCTGCTCATCCCGTGCTCCTGTTCGTTGCGGGGGCCCTGACGCGTCACGACCCGTTCAGTGTGCGGTGGGCAGCCAGATCCCGAGGCCCTGTTGGAGCGCATTTCGATACAAGAAGTGTGCCAGTGCGACGTCCTGCGACACAAGCCCGGTGGTATGGATCAGGATGCGCTCATCGTCGCGCTCGCGGCCCCTCTTCTCGCCCGCGACCAGCTCCTGGATTTCCCCGTGGAGCTGTTCGCGCGAGAACAGGCCCCCCTCGACCATGCGCCTGAACTCGCGCTGCAGCATGTTGAATTCCCAGCTGTCGATGACGACCTTGTCCATCTTCGACCAGCCGGCCGGATCGAGCTCGCGGCGCGCAAGCGAGATGAAGGTGCAGCCCGGCTTGAGCCAGGGCTCGCGGCTCACCACGTCGCCTGACGTGGTGCCGCCGACGGCGATATCGGCGCCGCGCACCACCTCCTCGACCGAATCCTTGGGAATGACCGGGATCCCGAGCGCTTGCGACCATTTGTGCGCGAACGCCGCCCGCGTCTCCGGCTGCCGCGAGGTGCAGCGGATCTCGTCGAACTTGTACATGGTGGAAAGGCACCGCAGCGTATTCGTTCCCATCGTGCCGACGCCGACCAGCCCGAGAATCTTCGGGTTTTTGGGCCCGACCCACTTGCAGGCAACCGTCGCGGCGGCGGTGCTGCGGATGGCATAGCTCCAGTGCTCGTCGACGATGGCGACCGGCTCGCCGCTATGCGGATCCGACAGCACGATGTAACGGGTGCATCCGAGGCCGCCGACCGTATTGCGCACGCCATCGTCGAAGTAGTTGTAGATCCGAACTCCGGTGGTCGGGATATCCTTGAGAAAAACGGACTTCACATGCCAGTGGTTGTTGAAGCCGTCCGCCACGTCGAGCTTGAAGCTGGGCGGGTTCGACAGCACCACGCTGCCGCGGGCATGCATGGCGTAGACCTGCTCGCAGAGGCGCATGGCGTCCTCGACGTTCAGCAACCCGAGCGTGTCTTTGTAGGGGACAAAAAGGACGCCTTTATTCTCGCTCATGCGTAGTCACGCGTTGAATCTCTCACTCGTCCAGCACGAAATCAAAATGGCTCCCCGACGGAGCGTAGATCTCGAAAATCTCGAATACGTCTTCGCTCAGGTTGGCGAGGGAATGGGTCATGCCGGCGGGAATATACACGACATCGTTCTCGCGGATGACATAGGTTTTTCCATCCGCCGTCAGCGTACCGTGGCCGCGTTTCACGATGTAGACATTGTCGGCCTTGGTGTGGTGATGCAGCTTGCCGCGCGGGCCGCCGGGCACGAGCCGGTTGAGATGGACGTCGACCTTCTCGGTGCCGAGGCTCGGATTGACGAGCTTGACCTGCTCGCCGCGACCCGGCTCCATCGGACTGGTCGGACATTCATCCAAGTGCAGGATTTTGAACACGCACGTCTCCCTCAGCGAGTCGCGGAAAGCATGCACCGCCGTCCTTGCCGCGGCAGCGGACGACATGCAATATCGCTCGACCGTAATCGGCCATCCGCACGGACTCAAGCGTGCAGCCGCGGCGAAGGTTGATATCGCGCAGAAGGTGACATCATGAGCCGCGCCGCCGCCATCGCTCGCGCGCACGGGTATTTCGACAGCGGCGAATTTCTCGTCGATCTGCGCAGGCGCGTCGCGATCCCGAGCACCAGTCAGGAGCCGGAACGCGCCGGCGCGCTGCGCGGCTATCTCGAGGATGAGATGGTGCCGAGCCTCGCCCCGTTGGGATTCACGTCGCGTATTCTCGACAATCCGTTGGGTCCTGCGTTCCTGGTCGCGGAGCGCATCGAGGGTGCGGACCTGCTCACGGTTCTGATCTACGGCCACGGCGACACGGTTCGCGGCCTCGACGACCTGTGGCGACCGGGCCTTTCGCCCTGGGTGCTGACCGTCGAGGGCCCACGCATCTATGGCCGCGGCACGGCCGACAACAAAGGGCAGCACGGCATCAACATTGCGGCGCTGGCGGCGGCGCTCGCCGAGCGCGAACGCTCCGGCGCGCGCCTGGGCTTCAACACCAAGATTCTGATCGAGATGGGCGAGGAGGTCGGCTCGGCCGGACTGCGCGAGCTTTGCATGCGACACAAGCAGGACCTGCTGCACGCGGATCTGCTGATTGCCTCAGACGGCCCGCGCATCGCACCCGAGCGGCCGACGCTTTTTCTCGGCGCGCGCGGCGGCTACCGGATCGACCTCATCGTCGACCTGCGCGAGGGCGGCCATCACTCCGGCAACTGGGGCGGCCTGCTCGCCAATCCCGGGATCATCCTGGCGCATGCCCTTGCTTGCATCACGGATTCACGCGGGACGATCCGGGTGCCGGAATGGCGGCCGCCATTGCCGCCGTCGGTGCGCACGATGCTGGCCGGCGTGGAGGTCGACGGCGGCGGGAATGGCCCGACAGTCGATCGCGATTGGGGTGAACCGGAGCTCACGCCGGCCGAGCGGGTGTTCGGCTGGAACAGCTTCGAGGTGCTGGCATTCACCACAGGCACGCCGGACCATCCGGTCAACGCCATCCCGGGCAGCGCACGCGCAAACTGTCAGCTGCGATACGTGGTGGGAACGAACGTAAACGACATCGTTCCGGCGCTGCGTCGACACCTCGACCGCCACGGCTTTGCGCAGGTGGAGGTGCGCGGCGGCGACGATGGATTTTTTCGCGCCAGCCGGCTCGATCCCGAGGATCCTTGGGTCGGCTTCACCGCCCGCTCGATCGAGCACACCACCGGCAAGGCGCCGGCCATCCTGCCCAATATCGGCGGATCGCTGCCCAACGACAGCTTTATCGACGTGCTCGGCCTGCGTACGATCTGGATCCCGCATTCCTATGCCGGATGCTCGCAGCACGCGCCCGATGAGCACATGCTCGGCCCGATCGTGCGCGAGGGGCTGGGCGCCATGGCGGGATTGTTCTGGGACCTCGGCGAGCCTGGTCTTCCGCCGGCCGCGCCTCCGGCGAAGCCGTGAGGATCGCTCGCGCTCTACGACGGGGTGACTGGCGCTTTCGGCAAAGGAGCCATGGATGGCGAACGAAGAGACCGGACATTTGAGCGTCCCGACAAAAGACATCGTCGCGTGGACGCGTGCCTTCGTCCGCCATCCCAGTCCCCAGACCGAACGCTTCGAGCACGAACCGCAGGTGCAAAGCTTCATCTCCGAGCAGGTGGTGCCGCTGGTGCAATCGCTCGGCCTGCCATGGCGGCGCGATCCGATGGGCAATCTCCTGGTCGAACTCGGGCCTGAGCGTGCCGACAAGAGCCTGATGCTGATGGCCTATGCCATGACCCATCCGGCGAACCGCATGCCCAATCCCTATGCCGGCGAGCTGATCGAGGATGCGGCGGGCGCCCATGTCCGGGGCCGCGGCGTGTCCGAGCAGAAAGGGTCGCTCGCCGCGGCGCTTGCGGCGGTGAAGACTGCCGCCGATCGCCTCGCCTTACGCGGCCGTCTCGTGTTCACGGTGAGCACCGCTGGAGAGACCGGCCGGCACGACGCCGCGATCAGCATCTGCGACGCAATCGGTTTCGCGCCACGCCTCGCCGTGATCGTGATCGGCACCACCAGCCGGGTCGCGCTCGCCAACAAGGGCCGCGTCGACGTCATCGTCACCGTGCGCGGCAAGGCCTCGCACAGCAGCACGCCGTGGGTGGGCGTCAACGCGATCGAGGGCGCGCGCCGGGTGCTCGAGCGCGTCATGGCCGTCGATGTCGGAGGGAGCAAACATCCCGGCCTGGGCCAGGCCACGCTCACGCCCACGGCCGTGCGCTCATGGCCGGAAGCGACCCACACCGTGCAGGACGAGGTCCGGCTGGTGTTCGACCGGCGTCTCCTCCCCGGCGACGATCCGCAGGCGGCCTTTGCCGCCATCGCCGCGGCGGCGGATATCGGCGAGCCCTGGCAGGTCAAGACCGAGTTCGGCCCCTTCATGTATCCGGCCGAGATCGCGCCCAGACGGCGCCTTCATGCGGGCCGCCAGCGGCGGGTGCCGTCGCATGGGCCTGCAGCCGCCGGAGATTTTTCACAGTCATGGCGCGCTCGACGCCGGCTTTTTCTGCTTCAAGGGTGGGGAGTCCGGCATGTGGGGGCCGGGCGCCATCGAGCAGTGGCACTCCGAGGACGAGCGCATCGCGGTATCCGACCTGGTCGGCGGCGCGGTGTCCTATGTCGGTATGATCGAGGACTACCTTTGCCAATGAACGCGGCCGAGAGCGTCCTTTTCATCGACTACGCCACCACGGTGAAGCTTCTGCCGGTGCCCGACGCGATGGCAATCTGCGAAGACGTCTTTCGCATGCACGCGCGCAACTCGGTGAAATGGTCGGTGCCGCCGAGCCAGAAGCTCGACGTCGGGGCGCCGTTCCACAATCATTGGCACGTCAAGACCGTGATCCTGGAAGACGAGCCGATCGCGGGCGTGCGCCTCTACTCCTATTACGACGACGGCGTGCGCAACACGGTGGGACGTCTCGACTGCGCCCGCTACATCGTGCTGGCCGATCCCAGGAGCGGACACCCTATCGCCATCCTGGACGAGCATTGGACCTATGCCATTCGCAGCGCCGCCGCCGCGATGGTTGCGCTCAAATGGCTGGGACCCAAGTCGCCGCGCCGGCTGGGACTCGTCGGGGTCGGCACCATGGGCGAGAACTGCCTGCGCTGCCTGCGGCACCTATACCGCTTCGACGAAGTCATCTGCACGTCGCGGCGCCCGGACACCCGCGAGGCCTTTGCTGCCAAATGGTCGAAGACCCTCGGCATCCCGGTGCGCCCGCTCGAAAGCATCGAAGAGGTTGTGCGCAACGCCGATATCGCGATCGGCGGAACGACGCGGACCGATATCGTCAGCCGCGAGCCGTGGGTGCGACCGGGTGCGACGTTCGTTTCGCTGGCGCGTCGCGAGATGGATCCGGCGGGCTGGGCCCAGTTCGACAAGGTCGTGATCGACGACTGGGACTGCAACATGACCGTGCGCGAGTTTCGCGACATGATCGACGCCGGCCAATTCGACCGCGCGCGCCTGCATGCCGACATCGGCGAGGTGGTCGCGGGGCTCAAGCCCGGCCGCGAGCGCGACGACGAGCGGATCCTCATCCACACCACCGGCATGGTGTCGCACGACATCGGCATTGCCTGGCGCATCTACCAGAAGGCGGTGGAGCAAGGATTGGGCATCGCGCTGCCGACCGCGGTCGCGCAGGCGGCATTCGGCCCGAAGGATTGAGGCCGCGATGGGCACCCAGCTCTAGATATGGCGGGAGGCTCCACCGGAAATCTCGAGCTGCGCGCCGGTGATGAAGCCCGCGGCCGGAGAGCAGAGGAAGGCGATGACGCGGGCGACCTCATCGGGCTCGCCCAGCCGCTCCATCGGGATATGCTTGTCACGCGCGACGTCGGCAAGCCACTGCTCGCGCGTCTGCGCCTGGTCCTTGCGCGCCACGAAGCGGCGCTCCCACTGGCCCGAGTTGACCAGGCCGAGCATCACCGAGTTGACGCGGATGCGGGGCGCGAATTCGCGCGCCAGCGATTTCACCAGGCTCTGCGCGCCGGCGCGCGCCGCCGCGGTCGCGACCATGTGCGGCTCGGGCTCGTAGGCGAGCAGCGAATTCACCGCCAGGATCGCCGCCGCGTCGCTGCGGTCCAGCAGCGGCTTGAAGGCGCGGATTGGATGGATCTGGCTGAAGAATTTGAGCTCCAGCTCCTCACGCCAGGCCTCATCGGACGTATCCGCGAAGGTCGACATGCGGGCCTGCCCGGCATTGGTGACCAGGATGTCGCAGCGCCCCGCCCATTGCTCGACCGCGCCGGCGAAGCGCTCGACGGCATGCTTGTTGAGCACATCGCAGGCCAGCGCGAGCAACTGTTTTTCCGCCGCGTTCCCCAGCAGCGACGCCTTGGCCGCCGCGAGCCGCGCCTCGTCGCGGCCGCAGATCGCGACCGCCGCGCCCTCGCGCAGGAGCAGGCGCGCGGTGGCAAGCCCGATGCCCGAGGTCCCACCGGTGACGACGGCGACCCGATCCTGCAGCCCGAGATCCATGCGCCTTACCCCCACGCCCAGATTGCGTTCGCCGGCCGGCGAGCGAAAGTCCGCTGAGGACATTCCCTTGCGCCTGGTGTAGTCAAGCCCGGCGATGGAGCGGCCCGGTCCACGGCCCGCAGCCGTTGCCTTGATTCTACTGCGCCGGTTCTCCGCACGACAGCAATCCGAACCGAACACAGGCTGAATGATCCGCCTCCAGGCGCCCACACAGATGCTGATATCCATCGCATGAACAACGCCGATCTGATCGTCGCAACGCTCAGGGCCAACGGCATCACCCGCGGCTTCGGGATTCCGAGCGGCAACGTGCTGCCGCTGATGGAGGCGATGCGCAAGGGCGGGGTCGAATTCGTGCTCACGGCCCACGAAGGCTCGGCCGGCTTCGCCGCCGACGTCACCGGCCGCATGACCGGCGCGCCCGGCCTTTGCATCGCAACCCTCGGACCCGGCGCGACCAATCTCGCCACCGGCATCGGCTCGGCCTATCTCGACCGCTCGCCGATGATTGCGATCACCTGCAACCTCAACACCGATCAGCTCGGCCGGCGCATCCAGATGTGGATCGACCACCATGCGCTGTTCAAGCCGATCACCAAGGCGACGCTGCCGCTCAAGCGGGGTTGCATCGTCGAGACGCTGACGCAGGCCATCGCCCTCGCGCTGAGCGAGCCGCGGGGGCCGGTGCATCTCGATCTGCCGGAGGACGTGGCGCTCGCTCCCACCAATGAGCCGGTCGCGGCGCCGGTGCAGCCGGCGAAGCTCGCTGCCGCGCCCGACGCCGCCATCACCCGGGCCGCGGAGCTGATCGCCGCGGCCAAGCGGCCCATCGCCGTCATCGGGTCATCCGCCATGCGCCTCGCCGATCCGCGGCTGCTGGGCAAATTTGTGGACCACCACCGCCTGCCATTCGCCACCACGACCATGGCCAAGGGCATGATCGACGAGGATCACCCGCTCTCGCTCGGCTGCATCGAGCGGGCGTGCCGGCAGGTTCAGCGCAAGCTCCTGCGCTCCGCCGACCTGATCGTCGGGCTCGGCTACGACACGATCGAGGTGGAATACGAGGCGTGGATCGATGACCGGCCGCTGCTGCAGATCGACATCGAGCCGGTGGATGTGGCGCCGTCGGTCAAGCTCGTTCATCAGGTGAGCGGCGATCTCGACGTTTCGCTCACGGCGCTGCTTGCGCATCCAGCGGCCACGAACCTTTGGGACAAAGAGATACTGGCCGAGCACCGCTCCAGATTCCAGGCAGCTTTGCGTCCTGCGGCCAAGTCCTTTACCGCCCATGCCGCCATCGATGCGGTGCGGCGGGCGCTGCCGCGCGAGGGACTGCTGTCGTTCGACGTGGGCGCGCACACGCACCAGATCGCCAGCCAGTGGCCGGCTCATGCGCCCAAGACCTTCCACATCACCAATGGCTGGTCGTCCATGGGCTTCGGATTGCCGGGCGCGATCGCGGCCAAACTCGCGCGCCCCGATCTGCCGGTGGTCTGTCTCCTGGGTGACGGCTGCTTCCAGATGACCTGCGGCGAGGTCGCGACCGCCAAGCGGCTGGGCATCACCCTTCCGATCGTCGTGCTCGACGACCGCTGGCTCGCGCTGATCAAGGTCAAGCAGATCCGCCGCCAGTTCCCGCTCTACGGCACGGAGCTGCAGGCGGAAGATTACCGCGCACCGCCGGCGCACTATTTCGGCGTGCCAGCGGTTGCCGCCAACAGTTCAGGTGCGCTCGAGCAAGCGGTGAAGACCGCGCTGGCGGCGAAGGGGCCGACGGTGATCGAGGCCGTGGTCGATTCGGATCACTATGTGGATACGGTGTACGATTGAGCTTGTCGTTCAAGCGCGCTGCAAGGTTCGTCGTCCCCGCGCGGGGCACCCCGCGACGCTCGCGTCGCGGGGACCCCGTTGCGGGGACCCATATTCCAGAGAGCGGCGCATGGGGCACGATGGGTCCCCGCTTTCGCGGGGACGACACCTGATTGAGTGACCAATCGATTCGATATCAAATCGCATCGCTATCAAGATGCTTCTTGAAAAACTCGATCGTCAGCGCCAGCGCCCGGTCCGCTTCCGGCTTCGAGTAGGTCTTGCCGCCGTGGCGCGCGAAGGCATGGTCGGCGCCGGGATATTTGTGGATCGTCACCAGCGGATTGGGTGAGAGCCGCCGTTCCAGGAGATCGTTTACCTCGGCCTGCACCCAACGGTCTTTCATCGCCATGTGCAGCACGAACGGCCGGTGCAGGTTCTTGGCCTCCCGGATGCGATGCTCGATATAGGTGCCGTAATAGGCAACGGCACAGTCGATGTCGGTGCGACAGCACATGAGGTAGCAGAGCTTGCCGCCAAGACAGTAGCCGACCGCGCCGACCTTGCCGTTGCACTCCGGCAGCTTCGCCAGGAAATGCCAGGTATCCTCCATGTCGCGCACGGCGAGGTCGTAGTCGAAGTCGTAGTAGAGATCGAACGCCTTCTTGACGTCGTCGGGATTGTGGTCCGACAGTTCCACGCCCGGCTCCTGGCGCCAGAACAGGTCCGGCACCAGGCAGACGAACCCGGCTTCGGCGAATTCGTGCGCGTGCGCGCGCATGGTGTCGTTGACGCCCCAGATCTCCATGATGGCGATGATGGCGCCGGCCGGTGTGCGGTCCGGAAAGGCGAGATACGCCCCCATCTCGCCGTCGCGCAGCTTCACTCTGATGTTCTGTGTCCTCATGCCCGCGTTCCCGCCTTGGCCCCGGTTGCGCCCGGCAATCTGAGCAACGCCCGGGCATTGCCGGCGAATATCATCTCGCGCCTGCCCGCCGTGATCGGCAGCGCCTCGATCGCCTTGATGGTGTTGCGGATCAGCCCACGACCCTGCTCGGCATCGAAGGGCGCGTCGGTCGCGAACAGGCATGACGACGTGCCGAAGAATGCATGCCCGCAACGGGTCGCCGCCACATCGCCGTTGAGCGCGGTGTCGGCATAGAGCATCTTGAAGTAGTCCATCGGGCGGTGCTTGAGACCTGCCTCCTCGGCGTTAGGGTTGCGCTCGGGGGTGCCGAAGAAGATTTGGCGGAAGCCGAGATTAATCCGGCCGGCGAAGTACGGGATCATGCCACCCATGTGGTGGGAGATGACCTTGAGATCGGGCAGCTCGTCGAACAGTCCCGAGTAGATCAAGCGCGTCATGCACGCCGTAGTCTCATAGGGCCAGCCGAAGCTGAACCAGATCTCCGCCTCGGACGCCTGCTCGCCGGCATAGTCGGGAAAATTCGCGCCTCGCATCGGATGCACCCAGACCGGCAGGTCGTGCGCCGCCATTCGCTGGAAGATCGGGCGAAACTCGGGTTCCGAGAGCGGCCTGCCCGCGACATTGGTGAAGACCTGGACGCCGCGCGCGCCGAGGGCGGTCACCGCACGATCGATCTCGGCGAGCGACGCCTCGATATTGTTCATGGGGAGCGATGCAATGAACGCCGGGAATCGGTCGGGATGCCGGCTGCAAAGCTCCGCGAGCGAGTCGTTCGCGAGGCGCGCGAGCGCTGGCGTCTGGTCGGGCGGAGCAATGAGCTCGAGCGGCGGGTTGGCGAGCGAGAGCACCTGCTGCAGGCCATCGAACTCGTCGAGCAGGGAAAGCCTCGCATCGACGTCCCACAGCGTCTTCAGGCGGGGAAAAGCGGTGAGCGCCACATGGCCGGGAATGACGGCGCCGAGGCGATCGAGATACGGCTTCGGCATGAAATGATTGAAGATGTCGATCATCATGTGCAGCCGGCCCCAGACAAACGCGGATGTCCCTATTGTCCCACGCGCTATTGTGCCATGACGCTTGCGGCGAACAGCTCATCGAGCTTCATCAGCCGCGGCGTCAACCCTTGTTCCAGTGAATACTGCGCGATCGTCTCGAGCACGTGGCGGTTGGCGTTGATGCCGTGGGACACGATGGGCGTAGCAAGAGCCTCCTTCGCTTGCGCCGGGAGCAAGCCGGTTTCAATATGATACTCGACATGCTCCATGCGCTGCCGGTTGGCGAGGTCGTTGGCACGGTTGAATGCCTTCAAGATATTGGTCATGGCCCAGGGATGCTGCTCGGCCAGCTCTCGTTTGATCACCATGCCATGGTTGATGGGATAGAGGCCGGTTTTTTGATAGTAGCGCACGCCCTCGGCCCACGGGTCGGAAAAAAGCGGCTTGATGTCCGGATGATTGCGCAGATCGGCGGTGCTGCGATCGATGAGATTGGGATCGACGAGATAGTACATCACGGCGTCGAGCTCGCCTGAGAGCATCATCGCGCCAATATTTTTCTCCGGCGGTATCTGACGTACCGTCACCCCCGGCGGCGGCACAAATCCGGTCGCGCCGCCGTGGCTCCGTGACGGCGGCCGCTCCATCCAGAATTCCATGTCCGTGGGCGCAACACCGAACTCGTGCTGCATCACGCCGCGCGCCCACAGCGCTGCGGTCTGCTGATATTCCGGCACGCCGACGCGCTTGCCCTTGAGGTCAGCCGGCCGATCGATCTTTGCGTTGCGGCGGACGAGCGTGGTCGTGTGGAAGAACAGTCGCGTCGTGAACACCGGGATGCCGACGAACCGCTCATCGCCCTTCGATCTCGCCATCATCAGCGAGGACATCGACATTTCGGCAACATCGAATTCCGCGAATCGCAATTGCCGCCAGAACAGCTCGGACGGATGCAAGACCGTGGGAACGAAGTCGATGCCGTCCGGCTTTATCTGTCCGTCAATGATGGGCCATGTGCGCGGATTCGAGGTGACGCCGATACTGAACTGCAATCTCATGAGAGTGTCCCGCCCGTATGCGTGGGCTGACCCGCGCGCGCTGATCTTCTTTTCTTGAGGATCGCCTTCGTAAGAACGATGGATTGCGGGGTCAAGCCCACTATCCATGCATGGTGAGACCACCCGAGACGCTGATCGTCTGCCCGGTGATGTAGGCGGCATCGTCCGACAGCAGGAAGGCGACAAGCCCCGGGTAATCTTCCGGCACACCGAGACGCCGCATCGGAATGGCGCGCTTGAGCCCCTCGGCGATGCGGGCACCATCCGGGCCTTCCAGAAAACTGCGCAGAATGGCGGTATCGGTCGGGCCGGGACAAAGCGTGTTGAGGATCACGCCCTTGCCGACGAGTTCGCGTGCGACCGTCTTGGTGAAGGCGATGATGCCTCCCTTGCAGGCGGAATAGACCGCCTCACCCGAGGAACCGACCCGTCCGGCGTCGGATGCGATGTTGACGACGCGCCCGAAACCGCGTGCCGCCATGCCGCGCAGAACGACATGGTTCACGTTCAGCGGCCCAAACAGATTGATGGCGACGATCTTGCGCCAGAACTCCGGCGTGGTCTCGAGGAAGCTTTGGGCGCGATCCCAGCCGGCATTGTTGACGAGAAAGGCAAGCGGCCCGAAGGCGGCTTCGAGACTTTCGACCGCGCGGGCGACGGCGTCGTAATCGGTGATGTCGACGGCGTGCAGGCTTGCCCGCCCGCCGGCGGCTTTGATCTCGCCGACGAGCGTCTCTCCGGTGGCCGCGTCGAGGTCGAGGATACCGACCGCGCAGCCCTCCTGCGCCAGCCGACGCGCGATCGCGGCACCGATGCCGTTGGCCCCGCCGGTCACCAGGACGGTGCGATCCTTTAATCCACGCATGTCTGCTCCGCGATTACGCTGTTTGCACCGTGCCCTGATCGGGGGAGCCACCCGCCAGCATTCGGGTTGCTTCGTAGCTCATCACCACCTCGTCCCGCTGGTTCTTCACCTCGATCCTGGAAACGACGATGCCGCGATTGCCTTTCGAGGTGGGTCGGACGGACACCACCTCGATCTCGCCATGCACGGTGTCACCAACGAGGACCGGCGCCAGCACCTGCTTCTTGAGCTCGAGCATGGCGAGGCCCGTTCCCTGGATCATGCTCTGGCACAGCAACCCTTCGATCAGGCTGTAGGTCAACGCCGCCGGCACGAACTGTCCCTGGATCGCACCTTTCTCGCCGCCGAACGTGCGGTCGATGAAAATGGTTTCCAGCATACCGGTCACGCCCGTGAAGAGGACGAGGTCGGTCTCGGTGAGGGTGCGATTGAGCGTCCGAAACCGCTGTCCCGGTGACAGTTGCTCCCACGTGAACCCAAGCCCGAGCGTCTGCATGCAAGTCTCTCCTGCGAGCCGGCTTCACCGCACCGACCGCCATTTCAACGACCGACAAGGCATTCCCTGCGGACACGTCTTAGCTTCAGCGGGCCATCGATTCCAGCCCGCCCGCCGTCCAGTGTTCGCGCGCGGCGGGACCGGACAGGAGCTTGATGTAGCCTTCGGCTGCCGCAACCGACGTGCTGTCGGCATGAATGGCGGCGGCAAACACGATGTAGCTCTGCAGCTCCGAAGGGAGCGGTCCGGCCAGCGTCACGCCCTTCACCGGCAAGACTTCGCTGATATTGAACATCCCGAGTTCGACCTCGCCGTTCGCGACCAGCGCAACGCCTCCGGCGATCGCCTGCATAAGCGTGAGCTTCGGCTTGACCGCTTCGGCGATGCCCATTTGCGCGATCATGCGCGCGAGCGCCGCTCCGGTCTGCCCGCCTCCGGCCGGGTCGGGAATGACGATCGAGCGCGCGTGGAGGAGCGTGGTGCGCACGGCAGCCGCGGTCGAGATGTCGGGGAGCGGCGCTCCCTCACGTACGACGAGGCCCACTCCAACCCGCGCCAAGTCGACCCGGCTGGTCGGGCGCAGCACGCCCGCCTTAGCCAAGGAGTTGATAATGGGGGCCGGAAGGATCACGATATCGGGCTTCTCCCCGCCTGAAAGTTTTTGCTGGATGACCGCGGGATTGGCCACGGTGAACTCCACGTGATGTCCGCTCTCCCGCGCAAATTGCGCGGCCAGCACTCTCTCCACCGCTGCCGGAGCGCCCGAACTAAAGACGCGGAGATCGGCGGCGGCAGCGCTGCCAGCAAGGCACAGGGAGAGGGCCACCCAAAGGGCACGCCTCGCGCTGCGTCGTGCCGCCCTGGTCAGCGTTCTCATCCGGTCCTTTTTGAACGACGTCGGAGGCGGGTAAAGCGAGGCAACGTTAACAGATCGCATCGAGGCGGGTTCCGTTATTTGCGCGTGGCGCTCCGCCTCGATATCGTCGCGGAAAGAAGTCCTGCAGGCTGGTGGACCCCGATCGCTGGCTCCGGTTGAAGACGGCCGGCGAGGTGACGGAGAATTCGCCGCACTAAGGGAGCGCAGCCGCTGTCGCGGCGTGAAAATCTAGGGAGCGGTCGTAGTGCGGTCGAATCGACGTTCACGTTCTCTTTTCCGCTTTGCTCGATTGCAAGCGTGCCTGGCCGGCATCGCATTCCTCATGCTCGCCGGTACTGCCGGCGCCTTCGCCGACAATTACCCAAGCCGGCCCGTTCGCATCGTCGTGCCGACGCAGGCCGGCGCGGCGCAGGACATTATCGCTCGCCTGCTGCAGCCGTATCTGGAGAAGGCCTTCGGACAGCCGATCATCGTCGAAAACCGCTCGGGCGCGAGCACCATGATCGGAACGGACGCCGTGGCCAAGGCCGCGCCCGATGGCTACACGCTGTTGATCGTGCCGACGACGTTCACGGTCAACGCGGCCTTGAACAGCAAGCTGTCCTTCGACCTCGAACGCGATTTCGAGCCGATCACCGTGCTGGTCAAGAATCCGCTTCTGTTCGCGGTCAATTCCAAGGTGCCAGCGCGCACGCTCGAAGAATTCGTGGCGCTGGCCAAGGCCGAACCCGGCAAGCTCAACTACGGGACCTCAGGTGCGTCGACGCAGGCCCATCTCCTGCTTGAGATGTGGTGCGCGCGGGCAGGCATCAAAATGCAGCACATTCCCTATCGCGGCGGGGCGCCGGCGGCGCTGGCCGTCGCCGCCGGTGAAGTCCAGCTCGTCCTGCTCTCGCCGCTCGGGATCCTGCCGCAGATCGAGTCCGGGCTGGTGCGCGCGCTCGCCACCGGCGGCCTGACCCGCGATCCGAAGTTTCCCGGCCTACCGACCGCGGCCGAATCCGGCTTCCCCGGCTTCGAGGCGGTGCAATGGCTCGGCCTGCTCACGACGGCGGGAACGCCGAAGGACATCGTCGCCAAGATCAATGCCGAGGTGAACCGCGCGCTGCGCGAACCGGACGTCGTGGCCAAGCTGGCGCTCCAGGGCACGACCGCGGCGGGAGGAACTCCCGAGGAGTTCAGGACGCTGATCGCGAACGAGCTGCGCGACTGGAAGTCGATCGCGCAGAAGGCCAATATCAAGGCTGCGGAGTAGGTTTGCCGCCGGGCCCGCGCCGTCCCATGAAACTGCCGATAGATCGGCGCGGGCTGTGGCGCGGCAGGACGCCGCCAACCTTGTTCCCGGCGCTCCGACCTTGATTGCGGCGGCCGGAACTGCCACATCCAGCCCTGCCATGAACATGCCCATTCGCGCCGCCGAAGGCGCGCCTGCCCGGTCGGCGTTCGCAGCCGAGGTCGAGCGGCGCCGGACCTTCGCCATCATCTCCCATCCGGACGCGGGCAAGACCACGCTGACGGAGAAGCTGCTGCTGTTCGGCGGAGCGATCCAGCTGGCGGGGCAGGTCAAGGCCAAGCGTGACCGACGCGCGACGCGTTCAGACTGGATGGCGGTCGAGCGCGAACGCGGCATTTCCGTGGTCACCTCGGTGATGACCTTCGAATACGACGGACGCGTGTTCAATCTGCTCGATACTCCCGGCCACGAGGACTTCTCCGAGGACACCTACCGGACGCTCACCGCGGTCGACTCCGCCGTCATGGTGATCGACGCCGCGAAGGGCATCGAGGCACGCACGCGCAAGCTCTTTGAGGTCTGCCGGTTGCGCGATATTCCGATCGTCACCTTCATCAACAAGATGGACCGCGAGAGCCGCGACCCCTTCGACCTGCTGGATGAGATCGAGAAGACGCTCGCGCTCGACAGTGCGCCGATCACCTGGCCGATCGGACGCGGGCGCGATTTTGCCGGCACGATCGAGGTGGAGACCGGAAAGGTCCGTCTGCTCGACGGCGACACCGGTGTGCCCGGCAAGCTTGAAATGACGATACCCGAGGTCGCCGCGCTCAATCCCAACCTCGACGCCGCCGCCATCCAAGGCGAGTTCGATCTGGTGCGCGAAGCGTGCAAGCGCTTCGACATGACGTCGTTCCGCGAGGGGCATTTGACCCCGGTGTTCTTCGGCAGCGCGCTCAAGAACTTTGGCGTCAGCGATCTGCTCGATGCGCTCGGCACCATGGCGCCGCCGCCGCGCGCGCAGTCGGCCGATAAGCGCCTGGTGACGGCTGCGGAAGCGGACATGACGGGATTCGTTTTCAAGGTGCAGGCCAACATGGACCCGAACCACCGCGACCGCATCGCGTTCGTGCGGTTGTGCTCGGGCAAACTCGTTCGCGGGATGAAGGTCAAGCAGGTGCGGACCGGCAAGACCCTGAGCCTGCAAGCGCCGCAATTCTTCTTCGCTCAGGACCGCTCGCTGGCGGAGGAAGCCCATGCCGGGGACGTCGTCGGCATTCCCAACCACGGGACCCTGCGCATCGGCGACACCCTGACCGCCGGCGAGGACCTCAACTTCGTGGGCGTGCCGAGCTTCGCGCCGGAGATCCTGCGCCGGGTCCGGTTGCCCGACGCCATGAAGGCAAAGAAGCTCAAGCAGGCGCTGCAGGAGATGGCCGAGGAAGGCGTCGTGCAGGTGTTTCGGCCCACCGACGGCTCGCCTGCGCTGGTCGGCGTGGTCGGCCCGTTGCAACTCGACGTCCTGCGGGTGCGGCTCGCCGACGAATACGGGCTCGAGGTGAATTGGGACACGGCCGAATTCCAGCTCGCGCGCTGGATCGCGGCGGAAGACAAGAAAGCGTTCGATCGATTCGTGGCGACCTATCGCTCCGCGATCGCCGAGGATCTCGACGGCGACCTCGTCTTCCTGGCGCGCAATGCGTTCAATCTCGATTACACGCGGCAGGAGAGCCCCGGTATCGTGTTCACCGACGTGAAGGACATCCACGGTCGCAACCGGGCGGTGTGAGGAGCGGTTGGTTCCGTACGCCCACGCACCCCCTCCCATTCACACGAGCGCGGTGACCGATTGCTCATTCATCCGCTGCGAACTTGAAGCCGCGGCGAGCGGCCGCGGTCGCTCGATCGTCCCGCCGCGTTCTGAATTCGACCTTGCCATCCACGATCCTGAAATCGAGGCGATGGATGAGCCCGCAGTCGCAGCACTGCTCGCGAAAATTCGCCATGCGCGGCCGCGTCCAGTCTCCATAGGAGATGACGTCATAGGTGACGCGTTTGCTCATGATCGATGCGCGCTCAGGCTTTCGAGATCAGCCAATGCGAGATGCCGGCGAGGAAGCCCACCAGGCCGGACACTGCGATGATGGCCCAGCGCACGCCCCTCGCCTGCAGCAGTATGGCGTGCATCTCGTCGACCTTGGCCGACATTCGGTCGAGCTCTTCGTCCATGTGGGATACTTTCTGCTCGAGGATGGCGAGCCGTTCATTCGGCGAGCGGCTGGCTTTCATGGCCGGCTCCAGATGGTCCTGGCGATCTTCTCAAGGGAGCGTCCGCCGACATAGGTCGTGACGATTGTTCCCGCCCATACGCCGACGTCACCTGCAATTGCGTCGGTCGTGCCCCACCCGAGAACCTTGTCCCACACGATCACCTTCCAGAGATAGACAATGACGGGAAGCGCCAGCAGCGGGCGGATCATGGCGGTATACCAACGGCCTTGCTCGGCGATGATGATCGCGTTGGCGCTTTTGCGGGCTTCCACCTCGGCGAGCAGCGCGGCGCGCGCGACCTCGGCCGCCTGGGCGCCCTGCGTATTCTGCGAATTGAGTTTCGCCTTGTAGGCGTCGAGGAAGCCGTTGATGATCGGCGCGGTCAGAAAGCTTGCGAGCCATTGCCACATGACTTACGCCTCCGCCCTGAAGCTGACCGCGGTGCGAGTGGCGAGCCGCAGCAGGATCATCGCGACTCCCATCATCATCATGACCCGGCCGGCATTTTCGGCCCCCACCAGTTGCGACCAGTCGAGCATCCTGGCTTCGTCCATCACGCCGATCAGCTCCACGGCATAAGCGACGGCGATGGTTTTCGAGTTGCCGGCAACAGCCCAGACGCGGGCGACGAACCGTTTCCACCAGGCGAGTTTGCGCAATCGGGGAAGGACGACCCGCCAATAGGTGGCCGCAATGATGGCAAGCAGCATGAGAAAGCCGAGAAGGTTCATTTGAATCTCCATATTGTCCGTATGGCCCACAGGACGAGCGGCACTGCGACGAGTGCGGCCGCGAGAGCGAGGGCGGGGTGCGCGCCGATCCAGTGCGCCGTCGCCGCGACGGCCGCCACGACGGCGGCGCCGACACCGATCGGGCCGGAGGCTTTTGACGATTTGGCCCTGGCGCCCGCTGAAGCCGGTGTCGTGATCGCAAGAGTCGCCGGCCACATGGCTGCGGCGAATTTGCTCTTCGGCATCCGCATGAGGTTGACGGCGTCGGATTGGTTGCCGCCGCGGATCAGGTAGTCGTTGCCTTCCTCACCCTCGTAGAGCGCCACATGCCCGCCGCCGTTGCGGGCGAAGACCATGACGCATCCGAGCCTCGGCTTGTCGAGACGAACTCCGAATGTCCGCCAGGCGTCGGCCCATAGAAATCGTTCGTTCTCCGATGTACCGAACACCGGCCGTATGCCGTTCTTGGCCATGCAATAGGCGACCGTGAGCCCGCACCACGCGATGGCATCGTGATTGTACTGGGCGCAGTAGCTGCGCATCTCCGGATATTTCTCGCCGATGAACCGCGCCCACCCGAGAATGACGGGGTTGTCGGCGCCGCCGGAATATTCCCGGGTGCCGCTGATCTCCCGCATGGTTGCGAGCCAGGGCGGAGAGGCACCAATGTCACGCGGGGTTTCATCGACCATGGCGAGGGCCGCGACCCGCACCTCCCGGACGCGGCGGCCCCAGCCCTTGCCGAACACGCCCCAGGTCTCGAGGCCCTGCAGGAACGCCAGTCGCTCGTCGCAGATCTGATTGATGAGCTTGACCGCAGCCGTGCGCGCCGTAGCCGCGATGGTATTCGGACCGATCTCCCCGTCGACGTCGGTGCCGACCAGCCGCTGCAGCACCCTTACGGCGCGGCCAATGCCGGAGTTCACGCCGTAATCGAACACCGCGTAGTCGACGCCGGCCGGAAGATCGTCGCATCGCATTGCATCCCAATACTTCGAGCGGTAGATGTCTTTGGCGACCTCCACCGGCATGCTGCGGACGTCGGCGGCTGTCGCCTGCGTCTTCCAGTAGGCGCGCGCGTCGTGGATGGTGATGCCCCAATTGGTGGGGCCGCCGGGATCGGACGGATGATTGGAGTAGCCGCCTTCATGCACGAGCACGCGTCTGAGCGCCTCGTCGTAAGACGATGCTGTCATTGTCAGTCCTCATGTTGTGAGTGCTTGCAGCCGGGATGCCCGCCGCGCCGTAAGCGGCGTCCGGCTCCGACTAACGATCGGGCAGAACGACAAAGCCGCCCGCAGGCGGCTTGTCGAGTTAGGGTAAGTTCGCCACGCCCGCGGCGCACCTGCGACGAATCGTGGAGGCGTCGGGCAGTGAGAACGTGGGCTCGAGAGAACCCCTCATACGTGGCTCGGTTCGACGACGCGCGCCCAATACGGCGTCGACAAAACCTGCGGTGAAGCTAGTCTGTCGTCGCGTATTTATGTAACCAGCACCGAAAGTGCTGGACTTCTTCGTGGTAAGATCACCTATCCATAGGTGATAGGACATCGAACGGCATTTGTGATATATGCCGGCGCTCGAATACGGCTGCCCACTCCCTTGAAGTTCTTGCCGAGTTTGCAACGTTTCGGCCTAGCTGCGGCGGGCCCCAGAGGAAGAGACGCATGTTGATCGCACATCTTAATAGACTCCAATATGGAGGCTTCCTGTGGTCGCGATCTCGATAACTGCATATGAGCGCTTCCTCGATCAGCTCGCAGAGCGGATCAAACGAGAATGCGATACAACTTCGCGAACCAGCCTGTTGGCAAAGTTCGAACTGATTTGCGCGGAAAGCCGAAAAACTGCACTTTGCTGAAGAACTGCAGATCCGAGGCATTCGGCTTGTCAAAGATCACTAAATCGCACGCGTCGGCGCAGTATTCCACCCCCTCGCGAGGATCGGCTTTAGCCTATACGAGCGTTTTTTTACTAGCAGTTTTAGTTGCGCTGTCTGGAATGGCAATTTGGTTAACGATCAGCTTCGCAGTGATGGGAGTCGACCAAGCGCGCTATCGAGAAGTGGTCAACGAAGCTGCAACGACTGGATCCCTCGTTGATATCTACCGTCTGCCTTTCGCGCCCAGCAAAGAGTTTTATCCGCATGGGGGTGACGATTGCTTGACCTTGGCCATGCTGATCGCGCCCCGGGAAGCACGACTGAAGGCAGCAGTTTCTCCAATGGCGCCGGTCGGGCAAGTCCACATTGGAGATGACGGCCGAGGCGATTTCCCTCCACATCCTTTTTGTGACGCTCTCGCGGCCATGCTCCACGCGCAGTTGGGCCTTGGGGAGAGTGTTAGTTCTTTGCCTGAAATGGCCTACTATCACCGGTATATTCATGGCACCGTTACGATCGCGGCAGTCCTTCTGAGCATGCTCTCTTTCGAGAGCGCCTCTATTGTGCTACTCGGAACATGCTATGCATTGCTAGCTTGCCTGATCATTGCGACGGGATTCCGCTTTCGGTCGAAATTACAGTCAGAACAGCGCCGGGCCGCCGCATTCTTATTTCTTGGTCTGTCGCTTTCTCTCTTTTACGCGATTCCGCTTTTTGGCAGGTCATTATCTTTTGCGCCGATAGATATAGTTGTTATTGGATTCGTCCTGTTCGGGTTATTTCAACCACTTGCACGAGTTTCGGAGACAAAATTAGTTCTTTCGTCAGCCTCGTTCGGAACCGCTATTGCTATTTTCGACCATTTAGCAGGCGGCATTCCGATCTCGCTGGTCACTTTGATTGTGTTGGTGACTGTTGGAGAGTCGCAGGATAGAAGATCGCTGATCCGTCGCCTCGCTCTCGCTCTCGCAGCTTTCCTCGCGGCAATTGTCACATGTTTAGCATGTAAACAGCTTTTAGTTTTCGCGATTTGGGGCCTAGACCCCGTGACTGATTTCGCGAACAGGCTTGCGAAGCGCACTGGCGGTGGAGTCGCCGAAGAGTTGTCTGACAGCGTGAAACACCGACTTAAAGAGGTTGGGTTAAGCCTGCAGTGGCTGGATTCGAACTTTGGCTCTCGTATTATCTTTGCGGGCATTATGGTTATTTATTCAGCATTCGTGCTTGGGTGGGGTTCTCATGTGCTCGGTGCAGTGATCGTAATTTTGCCAGTTCCGCTGCTACTGTTGTTGACCTACTTTGCTACCCGGGGGCGTTCTTTCCAAAACTGGCCACTCGAACTTCTAGTTATGATTGGCGCAGCGATGATCCCGTTTGCTTGGTATCTGGTATTTCTTAATCATACAATATTGCATTCGTCCTTCATGGTGCGGCCCTTGGCGCTGTCGGCAGGACTGGTCGCAGTGGTATGGATTTATTCCTCAGCGCGTGGAGCTGGCGCATGGATCGCGCGTTGATAAGTCTCTCGCCAGCGTTTCGATCCCTGCCTGCCGACGATACAGATGCGTCAGCTCTTTATGAGAGGCACGGGTTTTCCCTTAATGATCATTTCAACAGCAGGCGGCAGTGAAAAGGCTATTTGGTTCTTATTGCGACGAGTAGCAGCTCGCGGCAACGTTAAAGCACCCGGATAATATAGTTCACGATCATGGTTGGCGGCATGTTGTTGTGCGCCCCACCACCACCGGCCGCAGCGTTGACAACTGAGGCACCAGTCCCGGCTACCTGGAGTGCGATGCCTGTCGCGGAAGCCTGAATTGAGATGCCAGTCGCGGCCGCGTCGGAACCCATGGTGGAGACGGCATTGTTCGCCGACAAGTTCATAGTCGTGCCAACGCTGCCCGCTGGCGAAGCGCCCTGCAGCACGCCATGCGCGTGAGTTGGGTCGTTCACCCCGTGCGAATGCGTCGGGTCGCTCACACCATGCGCGTGGCCGGGGTCGCTCAAGAAATTGGCATGCGCGTGCGATGGAATTTCGCCGACGCCGAGCACGACGTTCTGCGCCCCGCCGGTTGCGCCCAGCGTCGTGCCCGTAATGCCGGATCCAGCGGACGTGATGCGCCCCTCCGCGCCCGCTCCGTTCATGTTCTCGCGGCAGGCCAACAACCGGCCGCCAAGACTCGGCAGATTGAACGTGGTCGAGCCGTCGCCGGCGCCATAGGTCGTGCCCATCAGCGCAAACAGCGGCGCGTAGGTCGTGCGCGAGATCGGCTGTCCGGAAGGAAAAGCAAAGCTGCTGTTGGGGGCGGCAGGGAGGAAATACGGCATGCCGGCGCCGAGCGGGACGTTGTAGGGGTTGGCGCCGAAGAAGCTGAATAAGATCCATTCCGACGCCGAGTTGACGTACCTCGCCACATAAGGCGTGCCGGAGATCAAGGTGCCGGCTGCGAGTTCGACGCCGGGCGCCGAACGCAGCGCCTTGGCACCCAGTCCGTCGACATTGAGCGTCACCGGCCCGGCGCCGCTGGTCACGTGCGGCACCAGCGCAATCAACTTGCCATCCATGCTGACGAGCGAATCGAACGCCTGGTTCGATGCCACGGTATAAGCGGTCGCCGTCCCGCCGGTGGTGACACCCGCAATGTCGTCGCGGTACTTCGCCGCCGCCGCCATCATGGCACGGGCCGAGTCGTTTACGGTCGAAGGTGCCTGGCCCTCCGCCCAGTTGATCGTGCCGTCGGCATTGGCGTTGTTGTTGGCGGTTTTCGACCATTTGAAGAAGGACATTGCCTGCACCTCAAAACAAAAGCCCCTGGCGGGGCTTTTCAAAATTCGTCCGGCCGTGGAGGGCGAGGAAGCTAGTCAGCGGCGCTCACCGCTGCGGTCCCCGCCTGCCAGAGTGCTTACTTTGAATGAAGTCGGCCAGCGTGCCGCCAAAGCCCTGCTTCCTGGCATATTCGTAGTGCGCCATGTCGTTCGTCACGTGCGGTCTGGCACGGATGTGCAGGTACTGCATTGCAAGCGCCGGGTTCTGCATCAGCGCGGATTTCAGGGCGGGATCCATGTCCTGCTGCTCTCCGACATACTGCAACGCCGCGCGCTGGCCCTGCTCCGCCGTGTCCCTCTGCGCGCCGCCGGTCCACCCTTGCAGCCCGCGCCCGATCGACTGCCCGAGATTGCCGCCCTGGAGCGCGCCGGCGAGATAGCCGAGGATGGCATTGCGGTTGCCGTCGATGACGTTCGGCGCCCAGCGCGCCTCGCCGAACGGCAGCAAGCCGTCGCCAGCACCGGCGCCGAATATGTCGGGAAAGATGCCAGACATGGTCCACCGTCCTATCGTCTGTTGAAACTGTTCGGCCCCATGAAGCCGCCGGTGAGCGAGCTGAAGAGACCGCCGCCCAGCGCCGACGCCGCACCACCCGCCAGGCTCGTTCCGCCCGTGAGCGGCATGAGCGCCAGCGGGACGAGCGACCACGGATTGAAGGGTGTGCTCTCGGTCTTCTGCTGCGTGCCGGATCCGACCGATGTCCCGGACGTGGTTCCGGACGACGACCCCGATGACGTTCCTGCCGTCGTGGCGAAGGCTTGCGCCGCCGGCAACACCATGCCGTATTGCGCGGCCAGCGTTTGCAGCGGAATGCCGCGGCGCTGGGCTTCGACCGCGAGCTGTTGCGTCGGCCCCCAATTCTGCGCGGTCAGCGCGGCGTCAGCCGCGCCGATTCCGGCCTGCTGATTTGCAAGCCGGGCCTGGTCGAGATTCGACAATAGTCCCGCCGTCTGACCGCCCGCGCCGTAGAGCGAATCGATCGCGCTGCGCTGGCCGGCGAGGGCGCGGTTATACGCATCGAGCAATACCGGCGCCTCGGCCTGCGTGATGCCGCGCGCGAGGGCCTGCTGGTTCATCCCCGAGAGGTCCCGCCCGGCGCCCGCGAACATGCCGTTGACCTGGGTGCTCACATCGTTCTTGAGAACATCGAGGTAAGACCGCAGGGCGGGATCGGACGCCGGATCGACGTAGTCGCCACGCGCGAATGGCGCGAGCGCAACGCGATATTGATCATATGCCCCGTTGACCATGGGCGTCCGGTCCGGGCCGCCGCCGGCGAGCAGCGTGTTCGCCACGCCGCCGATCTGGGAAGCCCATGGATTGCCGGCGGAGGCATTGGCCGAGAGCTGCCCGAGCGCACCAGATTCGGCTTCGGTCAAATTCGGCGACAGACCGCCGATCTGGTTGAGCAGGTTTCCCAGCAGGCCCGACGTCGCCGCCCACGGCGTGGTTGCCTGCTGCGTCGCCTGCTGCGACGCTTGCTCGGTTGCCTGCCGCGTCGCCTGGGACTGCGACGTCGTGGTATTGGTTTCCTTGGTGCTGCCGCCCATGATCACAGATCCTTCTCGAGCACTATTCGTTTCGTCCGGTAGGAAGCCAGAACGCGCGCCCAGCCTTTGCGGCCCATGATGCGCGTGGCGCTGCAGCCCTCGGCGCGCGCAAATTCCTCTATCTTCTCGATGAGCCCAATCCAGCGGCGCATATCCGCAGCTCGCGAAGCAGAAGCCCGCGAAGCAGCAGCCCGCGAAGACGGGCGTAAACGCCCTGATGCGCGTAAACGCCGTGATGCTCGTGAACACCGTGATGGCGCGCCGCAGGCGACGATCACACAGACCTTGCGCCATTCGGTTCGCTGCAGTTCGGTCACTGCCGCCGCTTGAACGCAGGTACCGTCCTCATCGGGCCGCTCACGAGGATCAGGGTTGTCACACCCGTCTTCGTGGGCTGCTGTGTCGCGAGGCGTTCCTTCGCAGGCTACGGCGAGCCACAACAACGCGTCCCCTGACAATACGCGCTCCTCGATCGGTCGAAACGAACTGAGACCGCCCCGCTCGATCGCTGCGTAGATCAGGCCACGGACGTGGGGCCAGACGAGAGCCACCTTGTCCGGTGGAATGCACATCGCCTCGCATGTCGTCGTTGCCATCTGGACTAGCCCGGCGCCAGGATCATGTCCGGATCGGCGTCGATAGCTTGCAGCAGCGCAAGTGCGGCCGCGTCGTCGGCATAGATCGCGGCGCGGGTGTTCCAGCGCTCCCGCGTGTGAAGGTCGGCGGCGTCAAGTGCCGCGCGGGCCATTGCAAGCTTCCCCGCCGCCGCCAGCCGATCGACGATGAGTGATCGCGGCACGAGGCGACGACGCGGCGGTTGTGCTGCTTCGAGCGGCGGGAAAAACGCCACCCCGTCAAACGTGCCGCCGAAGATTGCCGACTCCGACGCGTGAACGGTGCATCCTGCCGGAGGGGTCCACTCGGCTCCGTCCGCAAGCTCGACGACGTTGACGACATTGCAATTGGCGTCAACCACAGCATGGCGCATCTGAATCTTCCTCAGTCGTAGAATTCGATGATGACGACGATGCCGGAGCCGCCGGGGCCGGATGCGCTGCCTGCCGTGCCGCCGCCGCCGCCACCGCCCGAGTTGGCCCTCCCGGCGGCGGTCAAGTTGCCGGCGCCATTGCCGCCACCATTGGAGTTGAAGCCGAAGGTGCCATTGCTATCCGAGCCGCAGGCGCCGCAGCATCCCGGCATTCCCCAATCGGCCGCGCCGACGGTGCCGCCGAGGCCGCCCGCGCCGCCGAATTGACCGCGCGTGCCGCCGATGCCGCCGGTCGCGGTGACCACCGCTCCGATGCTCGATGTGCCACCAGTGCTGCCTTCCGACGACGTGCCCGCGGGGATTGACGCACCACCCGCGCCGACGGTGATGCTCTGGCCCGAGATTGCAGCAACCGGCACCACCTTCCAGGCCACGCCGCCCTCACCGCCGCCGCCGCCGACCGGCGGTGCCGCGCTTGAGCCGCCGCCGGAGCCGCCGCCTGCCTTGACCATGCAGAGACACCACGTCACCGCCGCGGACGAAGGCGTGTAAATCGTGCTCGAGGTGAACTTGCGGACGGTCGGCTTGGTGCTGCCCGCGGCCACGATTTCGAACAATTGCGCGGGCGACAGGTCGACCGGGTCGCCGGTGCCGGCCCCGACCGCACGCCCCTTCGCGCTGGCCTGTGTCATATCGGCAAGTTTCGCGTTGGTGACCGCATCGCCGGCGATTGTCAGCACGCCCGCGGCATTTTGCGTGGCGTCGCCCGACATCTCGGGCGCATTGTTGCGGCCCTCGGCCAACTGGCGGACGATGTTGACGATCTTGTAGAGGTCCTTTTCATTGGGTGCGAGCGTGCCGACGGTCATTCGCCACTCCCACTGGAGTTGCGGCGGACACGTCCGCCGTAGCCGGACAAAGTGAGGTGAAGGCGGATCATCGCCTGCCCTCCTGCGCAAAGGCGGGCTCGAAGCCGCTCGCGAACGACCAGGCCACGCCTGCCGGGATGCGCAGACGAGCGCGCGCCAGGCGGGTCGAGACGTTGGCAGGGCACAGGCCCTTGCCGTTCACCGCCTGCTCGTCGCTGTAGGCCACGGCATCCTGCATGTTCTCGCGCGTGCCGATCGCGCCGTAGCAAGTCGCCGCGTCGGTGATCGGGCGCAGGCCCTTCACCCGGACGCGGCGTTCATCCAGGGTTTGCTCGGCCGTGTCGAGCGTCGCCTCGAGGTTGGCACCGGTGCAGAACCCGAGCTTGTGATTGTTGTCGAAGATCGCGATTTTCGGCAGCGCGGACAGGGCGACATCGTCCAGCGAGAACGCCAGCGCATCGATCGAGGGCGAGACCGAGTTCAATCCCTCGAGCGTGAATCCCGGCCGCGACAGCGTTGCAATATATTCTCCGACCAAGGAGACGACCGAGGCCCGGCCGAGCCCGTAGTCGTAGCAAAGCAGCTTGTCGAACAGGCCCGACGCTCCGGTCAGTGATCGATAGGACCAGTAGACCCGGCTTTGCTCGGGATCGGCCGCGCCGATGATCAGTTGCAGGCTTGCGGGATCGTAGTCGCCGAAGAACGCGCGGTCGAACTTCTCCTTCCCGATCGGCTCGGGGATGCCGGTGGACATCATTCCGTGAAAGCCTTGCGAGGCCAGAAAGAAGATCTTGTCCCCGGCCCGAATGAGCGAATAGGGGGCGAGCAGGCCTTTGTCCTCGGCGATGCGGTCGATCTGGAACACGTAGGGCGCGCCGACCGCGTAGACCATGCGGCGAATGACGCCGTCCTGGAAGATCACGCCGAACTCGCCGCCGGCGACGCCGCGTACGATGCCGCCGTCGGGGAACTCCTGAAAATCGCTCGAATTCACCCCGGGGGTCCACGTCGTCGTGGCGTTGAGCCCGGACCACTGGATGCGATAGGGATTCGAGAGCAATCCGCTCAGCACCAGAAAGCGGCCGACGACCGCAACATACGAGGCTTGTGGCGGAGAGCCGCCGAGATTGGCGAATGTCACCGACGACGTCAGGTCATAGACCTGCGGCAAGACGTTCGGCTGCACGGCGATGACGAAATTGCCGAACTGGGCAAACTGCCAGTGATAGCTCGTCGGCAGATTGGAATAGGTGCCGCCCGAGACATCCTCCCACAGCAGCGTGGTGGCGTTGAGCCGGTAGAGCTTGTTCAAGGTGCCGGCGAACGCCGCCACCGACCCGTCGGACTTGCGGGCATAGAAAAATCCGCGATTTGGCGTCGCTCCCGGCATGGCATTGGAATAGGGAACGAAGCTCTTCCACGGTCCATAGCCGTCGGCGCGCGGCACCACGTTCGAAACGAGTTGCGAGGTCGCGCCGTTGTGGTTGGCGATGTCGGGACGGTACTCTCCGAAAGGCAGCATCACGGCGTCACCCCCGTCACGCGAATGGCGCCTGCGCCGCGCGTCTTGTTGCTCAGCTTCTCGATCTCGTCGAAGATTTCGTCACGGCGCGCCTTCCAGACCGGTGCGCGCTCGTCATTCACTCCGAACATTTCGGCTTCGACCAGGGCGCCGAACAGGTAAAGGTCGGGATGCGCGGCGAGCAGCCAGTTTGTCCCGCTGTCCGCGCCGGAGGACAGCGCGGGAATCTTCTGGAAATAGTCGAATTCGAGCGCGGCGCCGTCGACCGGGCGGACTTTCAGCGTCGACCCCTCGATCGTGAAGATGCGCGGCACGTCCGCGGGCGAACTCGGATAAGCCGCCTGCAGGTACGACGGATGCACGTACTGCAGCTCCACGCGTGGCGAGCCCGTCCAGGTCACCCGCCGCCAGGCGAGATAATCGCCCGGGAGCGCAACCGTGCCGGAGGACGGCGTGAGCGCGCTCGAGGCTTCCTGCTGCCGCACCCGCAGGCGCCGGTTGGCGGCGGCCTCGAACAGGGCGATGAACTCCGGCACCCGCGCGGTGAACAGCGTGTGATCGAGCCAATTCTCGACCGCGGTCCGCAGCTCGGCATAAGTCGCGATGCTCATTTATCCACCCGCAGATGCTTCCAATCCGGATCCCGCAGCTTGCGCGCCACCAGCTCGTTGAACGCCGGCGTGAACATGCGCAGGTCGGTATTGCCGCGCGCATATTCCTCGTTGAGCCACCGCACCAGGATCACGTTGGGAATGCTGGCGACGTGCCGGCCGAAATCGCCGCGCTGCGGCTGCGCTCGCAGCTCGGCGTTGCGATCGAGGATCGGTCCGACGTCCTGGGTGGTGACCGCGATGATTTTCCTGTCGCTCCGATCGAGCAGGACGTCGGTGCGCATCACGCAACTTCCGTCACGGAGAGCTTGCCGCCGGCCAACTCCTGGATGACCGCGATCCTCTGGCCCGGCGTACAGGTGAAGTATTCCGGACGATCGGCGGGCAGGTAACTGTCGGCGGCGAGCGCGGTCGGCGTGCCGTCGCCGATCCTGACCCGGCAGGCACTCGTGGCCACGACCCGGACTTGATAGGTCTGGGCGCCGAAAGCAGCCGAGGCGGCCGAAGCCGCCCCGATCGCAACCTCCTGCACGGTTCCTAGGCGGGATGCGGCGCGCATTTTCATGCTCTCCGGATCACGGCGAAGAACGCGCCGGTCGCGGAGCCGGTGGCACCGGATGGCGTGAACGAGATGATATCGTCCTCGTTGACGTCGTTGGCCGCGGTCGGAACCGCGGTGAACAGCGTTCCGGCCGCGCCGCCGGTCACCGAGATGGAACCGCCGGCGATCGCATTACCGTTCACCGCGGTGGCCACGGTTCCGGTGCCGGTCACTGCCCCGCTCTGGACGACGCCGACCTTGAGGACCTTGCCGCGAAACGGCACGCGCGCGTAGGCGGCGGCCGGCGTGGCTCCGATCTGCCCGGAATGGGCGAAGACGACCGCCTCGTTGACGGGATGGAGTTCGGGAAGAGCCATGAGTGTTCTCCTGGAAGGAAGATGGCGAATAGCGAATAGCGAGTAACGGATGGCTTCTATTCGCCATTCGCCATTTCGCTACTCGCTACTTCGGACTTCGCTGCAGTTACGACGTGGTGAGATCGAACACGCCGCCCGAGGCCTTCTCGTTGCGCGCCACCAGCGCGTATTCCGAGAGCATCTGGCGACGCTCGGAGTCGCCCGTGCGGGCGAGCGGAATGGAGACCATGCGCCGGCCGTTGAGGAACGCGACCGCCCACATCTCCGTCTGCAGCACGAGCACGTCGCGCGGGCGCATGAAGCGGTTGGGCGTGACGCTGAGGCGGCCGAAATCGCTCTCGTAGAAGTCGACCGATGCCACGATCTTCTTGGCCTTGGTATCCTCGGTTGGCGTGGCGCGGCCGGTGAAGGTCGAGAACACCTGCTTGTTGAAGCCACCGGTGAAGATCGTGTCGGGCTTGCCGCCGCTGTTCCAGATTTTCTGCAGCACGGATTTCAGCTGCGCCTCGGTGAAGGCGCGCTGGGTGCCGTCGGTGCGGGTGCCGGTGCCATCCGCCGCCGCAGGATCGGCTGCGCCGCCGGCGGTGCCCTTGTCGGTGTTGGTCCTGATCCAGGAGAGGACCGAGGCTGTCTTGCGTGGGACGATGGTCCCGTCGCCGGCGGCCTTGGCCTGGTTGCTGCCGACGAGAATCAATTCCATGTCGCGCTTGAGCTCGAGGCCCTTGAGCGTCTCCTGGTATTCGAGCTCGTCGTCGCGACCCGCGTGCTCGACCGCACGCTGGGTACCGGACACGCGCGCCACCTTGTCCGAGATCTGGCACAGGTTTCCGAGCCGGACCGAGGGCGTGGCCGCGTCTGACGTGGCGTCGTCGCCTTCGACCACCGCATTGGCGGTATCGACGGCGGCAAGCGCCTGCGTCTGCCATTCGTGATTGACCGCGGATGCCTTTTCCCGCTCGAACGCGGTCATGCAAGGCGTATCGGTCGGATCGATGCGATAGATGACGTCGGACAGGTCTTCGCGATTTCCGATCGCCTGATAGGTCTGGAACGTATTGCTAGGAACAGTCATGATCGTGCCTTTCTACCGGGTCGCGACGCGGCGGGCCCTGAGCAGGGCCGCGGCGTCCTTGAGGTTGCCGGTCTTCTCGAGCTTCTGGGTGAGGTGCTGGATCTGTGCATCAAGCGCGGCGCCTTTGGGCTGCGAGACGCCGGGCCGCTGAACAGGCGGGACCGGCCTGGTTGCGGCCGCCTTCGCCTTGGCTTGGGCGTCGCGCCACAGGGTTGCGTCCCGGATCAGGAGCTGCACGCGGTGGTCACGCAGAGACAAATCCCTCTGCCCCTGCCACGACTGCGCCAGTTCCGTTTCCTGGAAACCCAAATCCTTGAGCACGGCGAGCGCCGCGGTTTGCAGCTCCGCGACCTTCCTGGGATCCGCCATGTCGGGGACTTTCTCCTTGAAGAGATCGTCCTCGCGCCGGGCAAATTCCGAGAATTGCTGCACGCGCTCCTGGGCCTGACGCTGCTGCGCCAGCACCAGCTGCTGTGCGACCTCGGCAATTTTCTTTTGCTGCACGTCCCACAGCGCGTAGCGAGGCCAGTCTTCCCGCGCCAGGCGTTCGACATCCGCCAAGGTTTTGATATCGGCGAACTCGCCCGCCTGCTGCTGTTGCAGGGTCTGGAGAAGCTGCGGCAGCGCGCCTTCGTATTGCTGCCTTGCCTGTTCCGCCTTCGAACGTTCGGCCTCGAGGGCCTTGCTCTTTTCGGCGGCTTCCTGCTGACGACGGCTGAAGTCGCCCTCCCGTGACCGCTCGCGCTCCGCAATTCGCTGTTGCGTATCGCGAGGGAGGCTCGTGAAGAGATCCTTGTCTTCCTTCGTCCAGGACCTCGGTGGCTCGATGGGCGGCAGTTCGGAGGCTGCCGGATCGGCACGCTCGGTCTCGCCGGGGGGAGCCAAGAGCTCGCCGGCGTCGTTCCCCGCCTGCGCGGGGGTCGATTCCTGCGCAACCTCATGCGGCGCGGCGCCTTCGGCGCGCGGTCCGCTCGGTTGCGGCTGATCCTTTTGCTTCTGGCGCGCGCCGGCCAGAGCCCGCGCCGCCTCGGTGACGGAAAGTGTCCCCTCGCCATCGACCGTAATCTGAGTCACAGGCTGTTGCTCGCTGCCGCCCGAAAGGGCCTCGTTATTCACATCCATGATGGTCCTCGATTATTGCGGCTTGTGAACCAAGTCGCTCAATTGACGCTGCGCGAGCCGGCCGTCCGCGACCACGCGCGTGAGATGGTCTTTCACCTTGCCGAGCACGTTCACCGCCTGCCAGAAGTCTTTCGCGTCCATCACGATCGGCTGCCGGCCAGGTCTTCCAGGCCGCGGTGTAGTCGTCCTCGAGCTTGCTGAACGCCTCCTGCAGCAGTTCGTTCTTGAGCAGCGCCTCGGCGCGGGCGGCCCGCGAGATCGATGCCTGCAGCTTGTCCTCGCTCATGTGTCAATATCCGTAGATGGTCGATCAGTTTCAAATCGTGCTGCTCCCGCTTAGGGCGGTATCTGCGCCACCACGACGCTGCCGATCACGCGCCTGCCATGCACAACCATCGGATCGCGCTGGCATGATCGCGACAGGAGATCGCTCGCTGCCGCCAGCGGCGGCCTCGCTCTTCAAATCCATCATCATTGCTCGGTTTCAGCAGGTCCCAACGCTCGGGAGTGCCCGGTCCCCGCTGGGGCCTGGTGCACCGCATTGGTGCCGACCAGCCATCAAACGCTGCCGGGCGACGCCGGTTCGGTTGCGCCTGTCAAAGGCAAGGACAGCCCTAATAGAACCTGAACGCGCGACCCAGGATCTCCACCAAGAGCGCAATGCCGGGAATAATGTTTGCAAATACTGCGGGATGCCCGAAATCATACCCCTTGGGGATTTCTGTATTGCTCAGAATAGCATTGCTATCAGTATTTGCCTCCAGCGCCTTCTTCAGGTCTGTTCTGGTTCTTCCTTCCATCCAACATTTAACCGCAATGCGGTGCATGACATACAATTTCTTGGCAACGAAGTAGTTTGCCGCAATTCCATAGGAGAAATTTATGTTGAGTATAAATATGATGACGGCCGCCAGCCAGAAAGGCAGCTTGTTGCTGCTATTGAAAAAGAAGAAGGCTATGGCGCCGCACGCGGTGTAATTCTGAATGGCGAAGCTGAGGATCGCATCGTGTCGTTGTTTGATCCCCTCAAGCACGCTCTTGTCGTATTCAAAAATGTCCTTACTGGTCTCAGCATCGCTTATCACTGGATCGCTCGTTAGACTGCTCATCGCCGTCCTCCCTATTTATACCTCCACGCGGCTGGCCTTCAAAGCGTTACCATCGACGGTTGATTATACCATGACAATGGGACGATTTCGTATCTCCCATTTTGATCTTCGTCGTCGCGCACCACGCGAGAGTCGCGCCGCTATCCTTTGTCGTCAGCGATGTTTGCCATACCAGAAAGAGAATTTTATTTTTGTGGACGCGTCACGATCAATCCCGTTGGCGGCCATGTACGCATATCGGCCGTGGGCTGCAGCACGCATCAACGCGTTGAAACTGGGACTGACATGGGTAGCGACGCGGGTAGCATGCGCCACCGCGATCCAAAAAAACGGGCAACAATATGGGAACAATCTCACCTCCTGTTGTAGGGTTTACGTGTACAAGTAAAACTTCCGACGCGATTGACGCTTGCATCGGTCATCCGACCTCCTCTGCCACGCGACGCCGTCGATCCCGCTGCATGCACGGATCGCCGTCGAACGCTTCTGCCTGGTTGTCCGGAGACCCCTGCGCCGCGCGCAGCAGGCCGTGTTCAAGGGCTCCGCGGCGGAGCCATGTCGTATGGGCCGCGCCGGCCGCCGGTCGATGATCGACCTTGCGGCGCCGAAGCGGCTTCTTCCATGCGCACTATTGGATGATGCGCCTTCTATATAAGATTCGCGTTACAATGTCGACAACTATCCGCACCGAGCAGCGCTATGACCCTTGCGTTCCCACACGACGCAAAGCGTCTAGTTGTGGTCAGCCCGGCTGCGGCCAAGTTCAGCATTATCCCACCTCCCCTCCCATGCGCACGCCGTCGATCCCGCTCGGCGCAACCGTGCTCGCACCGGCCATGCCCGAATTGGCCTCGCGACTCCCGTGCCTGGCCTGCGCGTCGAGCTGCATCTGCTCGCGCTTCAACGCCATCTCGGCCGCCATCTGCTCGCGCCGGAGCGCGAACTCGGCGTTCATCTGCTGCACCTTCAGCTCGAATTCGGTCTTCAGCTGCTCGCGCTTGAATTGCGTATCGGCCGCGATCTTGGCCGCGCTCATCTGGCGGTCGGCCTGGTGCTTCTGCGCGCTGAGCTGCGCATCGACGCCGGCCTTGGCCTTCTCGAGCTCGATGCGCTGTTGCGCTTCCTGCGCCTTCGGATCGGACGGCGGCTGGATCGGGGCCGACGCCGGGTCGTTCGGATCGGCGGGCGTGCCCGGCGGCGTGAAGAACAGGTCGACGTTCTTGTGGCCCACCAGCCTGGTGAGCTCCCTGGCCGAATTGTAGAGGTTCTTCGAACTCACCAGCCCGGCCGCGATGGCCTTCTCCTGGGCGCCGATGACCATGTTGAGATGGGCGAGCTGCTCGGTCTTGGTGCCGGTGCCCAGACCGACATTGATGGTCATGTCGTTGCGCGCCTTCCAGTCGCGCGGGTCGACGGTGACCCACTGGTTGCGCAGCCGCGCCGTCTGCGGCTGCGAGCCGTGCTTGCGGACGACGGCGTGCAGCAGCGAGAACAGGTCGCGGATGCCGGTCTCGGCGAAGATGCGCGCGATCATCTTCATTTTCGCCTGCGCCGCGTTGAACATCTGGTTGGCGATGGTCGCGACCTGGTTCTGCAGGACGTTGGGATCGACGCCCTGGCCCTGTCGCGACACGCCCGTGCGCCACTCGCGCGTGGCATCCTGGTATTGCAGCAGCGGGAAGACGTGGCCGCCGACATCCGGATGCTGGATGACGCTCAGGCCTCCCGGCAGTTTCGTGCGCACGATCCCGCCCGGCCGTGACACCAGCAGGTCATCGAGCGTGGTCTCGGTGGCGTGGCTCTCCGGCACCTCGGTGCGCGGATTGTTGGCCAGGTAGGCGTTGTCGAGCAGCGCGCGCAAAAGCGCGGTCTTGATGCGCTGGATATCCATCACCAGATCGGCGATCGAGCGGCCGAAGAACCGGTGCGTCACGATGACCGGCGTCATCGCCGCGAACGGGATCTCGTCCACCTCGATGACATCAGGCTCGCCGCCGCGCTTGAGCACCTCGCCTTCGCCGCCCGTGGTCACGCGATAGAGCCCGGGCCTTTGGTTACCCTCGTAGTCCATGCGCACATAGTGTTCGGTGACCCGGATCAGGCGGCTGGCGGCGCTGTGCCCGTCGTCGCCCTGCTTCTGCGCGCCTTCGTTGACGGTATCGCGGGCCTGCGCCTCGATCGTATCCGTCACCCCGTGGGACGGCAGGCGCTTGATCTGCTCGCGGTCGTAGCCCTGCGCGATCAGCCTGGCTTCCGGCTTGAGCACGTCGTGAAAGCAGTAGTCGGCGTCGCGGATCGAGCGCGCATGCCGCGCGATCCCGAATTCCTCCGGCGGCACGCCTTCCACGCGCGCGAATTGATGGGTGCGGGTGGTCCGTACGGTGACGTCGTGGAGGAGCGATTGGCGAATAGCGCGTGGCGAATCGGGATGGGCGTCTTCGCCACTCGCTGTTTCGCTGTTCGCAGGCCGCCGCTCGGTATGCGCGACGATCTCCACGTCCGGACTCGCTGCGATGATCGCGAACGCCGCGTCATCGAGGTCGTAATAGGTTTCCCGCTCGTGCTCTTCGCGCGTCTCCCACCACACCTTGACGATGCCGACCTTGGAGAGCAGCGCGTCCTTGATGAAGGAATAGAGCACGATGAAGCCGGCGTTCTGCTGCATGAAGACGTGATTGACGTAGTCGGTCTCCTGCTCGGCGGCGGCAACGTCCTCCGGACCGACCGGCTCGAACCGCACCACCTCGTCGCCGGACGTGAAGATGTCCATCAGCGTCGGCATCAGGCCTTCCACCGTGTCGGCGACGTCGGTCGACACCGCCTTCGAGCGGCCGTCGGGCGCCGGCATATCGCGCGACATGTCGCCGAGGTAATAGTCGAGCGCGGCCGCGCGCTCCTCCGACAGCTTGGACGCCGACATCGCGGACAAGGCGTCGGCCTTTTCCGCGGCGAGCATCGCTCGCAGCTCTGCATCGGACATTTTCGGCATGGCTGTTCCGGACACTTGAGCGGTTTGCACACCCCAGCGCGCATTGACGGCCCCTCACGGCGGAAGCCATGGCGAAACGACAGCGCCGCCGCCCACGCGGACGAGCAAAAACGTGGCCCGCTCGCGCGTACCGCAAAAGCGTTTCGCTCCGAAACCGGGACGCTAAGGGAGCGGCGCCAGCGGCGGAGCGGTGTTCATGCGCAGTTTTGGAGTGTCGTTTGTCTATGAGATTCGCTGTTACAGGTCAAGGTGAATTGACACGAAGCCGGGGGTCAATGCAGCACAGCAATACTGGTTTTGACCCTGAGCGGTCACACGCCTTGGTCCATTATGGAATTCAAATAAACGCGCGTCAAAGGTCCAACAACATCTCGCATTCGACAAGAGAAGACGTGTGCGCGTGCGGTCTGGTTGCACCGGTAACTCGAAATCCGCAGCGACGATAAAGCGCAACGGCAGGTTCATTGCCGGACGTGATCCACACAAACAGCCGAGCCGACCCGCGTGCCTTTGCCCAGTCAATTACCTTCTCGACCAGCCCAACTCCAACACCTTGTTGACGCACTGTGCCGTCCACAAATACGGCGACCATCATTGGATTTAGCTCGTCATGAGCTGGTGAATCCGCAGCGAGTCCAGTCGCCATGCCTAGTAAACGATTGTCATGCTCAGCGACAATGGTCACGACCTTATCGCCGGCAGCTCCGCTTGCGGCTCTCTCATGCCAAATGGACTCTGGGTATAATTCCTCGCTGGCCAATGTTGACCCGTAGGCCGTCGGCGAGTCACCGAGCGCGCGGAGTCGAAGGGCTCTCAGCCGTAAGCCCTCATCAGCACGTATCCGTCGAATCTCCATGTGCTTACGCGGCCCCGGCTTTGAAGACATGCCGCCACACATTATGTCACGTCGACAGAAATTGGCACCGAGCCCTGCTGGCCGACGCGGGCTTCGTCCTACACGGGCACCATGGTCCAGCACCCCGATTGCAGGAAATTAGCTTCGACGATTTGTTGCAGTTGCTCACGGCCGTTCTTGGCACGAAGCCGACATCTAAGCCCGTCCGCCGCATGTCCGCTATCAGGGGTAAACCGGACGTGACGCAGACATGCCGCGACGACCGCTTGTGACCCACTGCGGTCATGAGCCGGGTCGAAATCCCGCAGCGCAGCAGGACCGAGGTGTGCTATCGTTTGGGTGGCAGCACCGACACCGAAGCCCTTACCGCCCGAAATCTGTTCCTATGCGAAAGAGCCTGCTGTTCATCCCTGGACCCGTGGCCGTTTCCGAGCCGGTGCTGGCGGCGATGGCGAAGCCGCTCATCAATCATCGCGGCCCCGAATACGCGCGCCTGCTGCACAGCATCGCGGAACGCATGCAATCGATCTTCGCAACGACAGGCGATGTATTGTTGTTGGGCTCATCGGGGACGGGCAGCCTCGAGGCGGCGGTGACCAACATGTTCGGCCCGGGTGACACCCTCCTCGCGTGCCCGACCGGCGTTTTTGGCGAGCGGATCGCCACGATCGCGAAGAAGTGGGGCTGCACCGTCGAGGTGCTCGAGACACCATGGGGCGCCGGGGTCGACCCTGAAGCGTTGGCCGCGCGGCTGCGTGCCGACCGCGAAAACAAGATCACCGGCATCCTGTTGACCCACAACGAGACCTCCACCGCCGTGCAGATCGATCTGAGCGCGATGTCGCGTGCGATCGGGGATCATCCCGCGTACGTCGTCGTCAACTCGGTGAGCGGGTTGGGCGCGAGCGAATTCAAGATGGACGAGTGGAAGCTCGATATCGTCTGCGCTGCGTCGCAAAAGGCGCTCGCGTGTCCGCCCGGCCTCGCGATGGTCGCGGTGAGCTCGCGCGCATGGAAGAAGATAAAGGCGAACAAGGCGCCGCGCTTCTACTTCGATTTACAGAAGCACAAGGAGTTTTTCGACAAGGGCGAGCCGCCCTGGACGCCGCCGGTTTCGGTCGCTTTTGCGCTCGACGTCGCGATCGACCTTTACGAAAGGGAAGGGCCCCGGAACGTCTGGGCACGTCACGCACGCTACACCGACGCGCTTCATCAAGCTATTAAGGCACTTGGGATGCAAATCTTCTCACGTGACGGCGTGCATTCGGTCACCGTCACGGGCATTGTGACGCCGCACGGCCTCGACAACAAAACGGTGTTGACGAAGCTGCTCGACGAGCATGGCGTCGTGATCTCCGGTGGACAGGGCAAGATGGCCGGGAAGATGTGGCGTTGGGGGACGATGGGGGTCGTCTCCGAGGCCGACATCGTCGCCGCGCTCGCGGCCTTCGAAATCGTCATCCGGCAGATGGGCTACCCGTTCAAGGACGGGGCCGCCGTGAACGCGGCGCTCGGCGTCTTCGCCAGGACCGGCAAGAAGGAGCTTCAATCGGAAGCGGCTTCATTGCGAGCCTGACGGGCGGCGCGGCAACCTGACCGGATTCAGTCTCTTTGAGAACCGCGACCGGGGTGAAGTGGCTGGAGCTGCGCAGCCTGCTGCCAAATCGGGAAATGCGTTGCTCGAATGTCTGGATTTGGCACTTCGCGACAAATCTCAAGCCGAGAATTTACGGTCGGCATTGGATGGAAAGCGGACATTGGTAGACAAGTGGTCTCGGCCAAACCTGTAGCGATTGACCCACTGCGGAATTCTCTTGTGCAATGCCATCATACTTTCCGGGTGCATCACGGTGGGCATAGCAGTCTGGCTGATCTCAGCGAATTCGGGTACCCTGTTCCATACGAGCCTAGTACCCACTTTCAGACCTGGGTGAGTCAGGAGTCGATGTCAAAAGTGGAGGCGCGAGAGTCGGTTAGCGTCGGCTGTTGACTGTGCATATCCATGATTCCGGGTACTAGTTGGCAGGGGGGCGATCATGGGGACTTATCAGCCGCTGATCTACAAGATCGCAACGGAACCGCACGAGTTTGAACTGATTCATCGTTTGAACTACCGCACATTTGTCGAAGAGATTCCGCAGCACTCTGCCAATCGAGAAAAGCGGCTGATCGACCGCTTTCACGAGGAGAACACTTACATCGTTTGCATGAATGGCGCGGAACTGCTGGGGATGGTTGCCTTACGCGGCCAGCGTCCATTCTCGCTCGATTTCAAGTTCGACAATCTCGATTCCTATGTCCCAGAGAACAGCAAACCAGTTGAGATAAGATTGCTCGCCATCGAGCCCGGATATCGCAAGACAAGTGTTCTCCTTGGGATATTGCTACGTGGCGTCGAGGTTGCGAGGGCGCGTGGTTACGACATCGCACTCATCTCAGGGACAACACGCCAAATCAAGCTTTACCAACATTTTGGCTTCGAGCCGTTCGGCCCACTTGTCGGTACGCCTGAGGCGATGTTCCAACCGATGTACCTAACCTGGGATGCTTTCGAAGCGCAAGTCGGCGCACTTCTTGAGCGACGGGAGCGGCTTCAGGAGTCGGCAAATTTTCTTCCGGGGCCAGTTGCCGTTTCCAAGAAAGTACGCGAAGCCTTTGCACAGAATCCTGCTTCGCATAGGTCTGAAAGTTTTGGTGTAATGCTTGAGGAGGTCAAGGCGGCGCTCCGCTCCCTCACCGGTGCGGGCGACGTTGTGATCCTGCAAGGATCTGGTACGCTCGCAAATGACGTCATCGGCGCACAGCTTTCGCTTTGCGGACAACCCGGTGTCGTGCTCGCGAATGGTGAATTCGGTGAGCGCCTGTGCGATCACGCGAGGCGCTTTCGACTCGATCACGTCATTTATGACGCCGGCTGGGGCAAGGCATTTGACTTGGGGAAGATCGATCGGCTGCTGACACGGCGGCCGCAGGTGCGGTGGCTTTGGGCTGTCCACTGTGAAACCTCGACGGGTGTGCTGAACGACTTGGAGGCACTTAAGTCTCTGTCTCGGCGGCATCACCTCAACCTGTGCATGGACTGCGTGAGCTCCATCGGCGCGCTCAACGTCAACCTGTCTGGGGTCCAACTCGCCGCCGGTACCAGCGGCAAGGCGATTGCCGCCCTGCCGGGCCTGAGCATGGTCTTTATCGGTGGGGAGGTTGTCCCGCGGGGGCGTTTGCCTCGCTACCTGGACCTTGCCGCCTATATGTGCCCAGGCGTTCCGTACACGATGTCTTCGAATTTGCTGGCGGCGCTGCGCGTTGCGCTCACCGCGGTTGGAACCGCGCGGTACAACGCAATCGCCAATGCCGCGCACCGGCTTCGCAGTCAACTCGATAGGTACAAAATCGATATAGTAGCGCCGCATTCGATTTCAGCACCGCACGTTCTTACAATCGCCTTGCCCGAGGAGATCGACCCCTCGGCCGTGGCCGAAGAACTCGCTAGTCGTGGCATACTTGTGGCTCATGCGAGTGATTATCTCAGACATCGCAATTTGATCCAGATTTGCTTGATGGGCGAGTTCACCACTTCCGCGCTCGACCGGGCGGCGCTCATCCTCGCCGGAGAGGTGCGAGGCGCGCGCGCCGCGTGACCTTGTGGGCACAGCGCCGATCCGGTCAAGGTGGCCTTGTCACCAGTCAGTCACGTCACCGACGTGCAGGAAGCGGTCGCGCGCGATCGGACAGAACATCCATATGCTGAACGCACTTTGCTGCGGTGCATGAGTCCGGAAGTGGCACTTTTGCGACATCCACCGATGTCCGCTACACGGCCGCTTCTCTAATCGGCCGTTCGGGGTCCAGCAACTTCAGGCCATCCACCACTCCGGTGTCAATGTCGCTCGCGGGCTCTCGCTTCTCTTCGGACTCGGCACCGCGGCGGCGCAGCAATTCAGTCGCTTTCGGAGCGAGGCGGACATTCAGCGAGCCGCGATTACAAAACCAATTAATGAGTGCGCGCCCTTTAGGACAAAGGCCGACTGGACTGATGTGCAGTGCCCAAGTGAGAACGAATGATCACAAGCAAGAGAACGACAATAAAGTCCTGAGCGAGCCGCATGTTCGACGGCAGACGCATGGTTCAGAACGAGTGACAAGAGCACCATCGCGATCCCGAGGGTCGCCACGTTCCACACGAGTGAGCGCAAGAGAAATACACCCGCCGCATACAAGGCGATGTAGGCAACACGAGCCCCAAAGTAGAGTTGGACGCCCCATTCTGTCATCCAGCTGTGGGTGTTCGTAACATGTGCGATCAGGACGGCTGCAGCGAACAGCGGAAACGTCTCGATAAAATTGCGTAGCGCCCGCTCCAGCCGGCCCGCTATTCCAGTCAACGGGGGCACAGCCTCGTCGCGTGAACCGGCGGTCCAGAGATAACCGCGTTGCAAGCTCGCGGCATGCGAGGCAAGCACGATTTGTACCAGTCCAAGGACGACGCTTAGGGCGAGTATCCTGAGTTCAAACGTCATGGCGGCTTTCCGGCGGCTCACACGCGCCCCACGTAGCCCTTGAAGCTGATAAAAGCGCCAAGCGCGCCGATGATTAGCGCGACCGCAATCGTAGATCCGTGACCTCCATAGATGGTCGAACCGATCGCAACAGCAACCTGCGGTATGACGATGCGGATGATCCCGCCGATCGTCATAAGCCAGCCAAGAATGGTGAAGATGACGCGCCAGTCCGCGCACCACATATTGTGCAGATTGACGATAGCGAGGCCCGCGAGCAGCGACAGCAGGCCGGACAGATAGAACACGATGCCGGTGTGCAACGCCTCCGCGATCATGCTTTCGTACATGCCGAGATTGATCAGCATCCCGAGCGCGATGGCAACGAATGTCGGCCCCATGAGCCTGGCGAGAAACAATGATCTGTCCATGACGCACCTCCGCCGCGCGGCCGGCGAGTAAATATCATAGCGGGTGTCAAGCGGCGACATCTTGTCCGCGCGCCAGATGGCCCTCCGCGCCGGCGTGCTGTATCCTTCCACTCCACTGCGAGAACAGCGGGAACCTGTGATGCCCGTCACAGAAAACACGCCGCGGCAAATGGTGCTGAAATCGGGCTCGACGACGTTGACGCTCGACAAGGATGCCGGCAAAGCAACCTTGCAGCGCAAGCTATTGATTTGGAGACTGAAACCGATCGAGGCGCCGCTGTCAGACGTCTCCTACGTCACGGTCGACACCGCCGTCGACCGTGCTTCGGGCGTCGAGGTCTGTCACACCATGCTGGTCCGGCGCACCGGCGAAGCCTGGGCACTGCCGGCCGCGGACAAAAAAGATGCCGAGATCAATGCGTCTGCAATCCGCGACTTTCTGGCGCGCGGGACCTAGCGCCCCCATCCGTTGGAACGTTGTCCACCAAAGAGACAAATGACCGCGGAGAAAATTATCATGAGGGCGATTGTGGTGACGGACCAGGCTGCGGGAACGGCCGGGATGAAGCTGGTGGAGCGGCCCGAGCCGCCGGCAGCGATAAACGACGTCATCGTTCAGATTCATGCGTCGGGATTCGTCCCGACTGAGCTGGCGTGGCCCTCGACCTGGACCGATCGCCGCGACCGTGACCGAACACCGTCGATCCCCGGCCACGAGCTGGCCGGAGTGGTCACCGCTCTCGGCTACGGCACGACGGGACTGTCGGTAGGACAGCGAGTGTTCGGTCTCGCCGACTGGCATCGCGACGGCACCCTGGCGGAGTATGTAGCCATCGAGGCACGCAACCTCGCGCCGCTGCCGGGCGACGTCGACTTCACGGTGGGCGCGAGCCTGCCA
>CAWIGD010000071.1:0-201386 GCA_963835165.1 uncultured Alphaproteobacteria bacterium | reverse complement strand
GAAAATATACGATGACGAAGGCCGGGGTATGGCGCGAGGTGCGGATCTGATCTTCAGCCACCCCGATAGTCAGGCTCAATGCGCTTCATGACGACATCGGCTCGGGTGCCGGAACGTATCCTCATGCAGGCGAGTGATGATGGCCTCTAACATTTCGATTGCTTCGGCGCTGCCCATCGTGTGCTCAGCCATGGATGCTCCATGATATGTCAGCGCCCGCGCCGTCCAGCGGGCAGACGCGCTTGTCGTGCAGCCGCTTCAACAGGTTCTCGATCTTCTGTTCGGCGATCTTGAAGCTCGCCGTCTCGCTCCCGTCGTCTGGTGTCTGGATGGTCATTGCTCAGTCCTTCCCTTCGGTTGCCGGCGTCCGGCCGGCGCGGCGGGCGCAGGGAGACAGAAGCAACAAAAGAGACGATCGCCTGGCCACGGAGGGGACAAAGGAGACAGGGGTCTCGACCCTGTCCTTTTTGTCTCCAGGCTGTTCTCCCTTACACGGGCCATGCATCAGGCTCCCAAATGCCAACGAGCCCGCTTCTTGCGGCGAGGCACTCGGCGGCGCGGGTAAAAGCTACTGCCAAACTATGGCTTCCTCACCGCCCCAGGCCGCGGCGGTATGCGTCGTCGCGCCATTGATAGAGGGTGACGACCTGCACGCTGGCGGGGATGCGCATTGGCCGCGTGCTGCCGTCGGACACGGCGTCACGCAGGGCGTTCAGGGCGAGCGTGGCGTTCTTGGAAGTCTTCAGCCGCTCGCTTTGCCGCCTTGGCGGTGGTCGGCGCCTGGTCCTCGACCACCACCAGCGCCGTCGAGACCGGATCGCCGTAGCCGTCGTCCTGATGGATGACGACGAACTTTCAGGAAGGCGATGCGCTGGCCTTCCTCATGGTCGCTCGACTTCACCACCTCGGCGAGCCGCGTGCCGTCCTTGTTGACGACATGCACCGTGGTATCGACGGCCCAGAGCAACGCCCCATGCCCGCGCATGCGTTCCTTGCCGTCGACCGGCTGATGGTGCATCAGGGCGATGTGGACGCCGATGGCCGACTGAATGCGGCCGATATTGGCGATCGAGGCGCCCATGTCCTTGGGCGAACTTTCAGTTCGCCGCCGCACAGCGCGCGGCTCACGGTGTCGACGATGATCGAGACCAACTTCGCGACCATGGCGCCGCGCCAGGTCCTCGAGCGTGGCGACGATGTCGGCGGCGACCTGCGGGGTACGGAAGTAGAGCGGCCCGCGGATCACCTTGAACGGCGATTGCTCGCGTAGAGGCCGTGCTGAGAGCCGGCAATGGCGCGGCGTTGCACCACGTTGGCGCGTTCGAGCGCCACATACAGCACGGCGCATTGTTCACCTGGCGCCCATGCCAGGCGCGGCCGACCGCAACGTGCGAGCCGAGGTCCTCGATGCCCACCGTACGGAGCCCGGTTCGCCGTACCAGACGCTGATCTCGCCGATGGCGAGAAGATGGTGGACGAGCCAGACCTTCCTGCTGCTCGTGCTCAGGTCGGCGAATTCCGTGCCGCGCAGGATGCGACCGTTGTGTTGCGGAGTTCTCGTCGGACGTTTGCGTGCCGTTGTCGATCCAGTCGGGCGCCTGATCGACCAGCGCGTTGAAGCCCTCGGCGGTACCGCCCGGCGGCGAACCAGTCGCTCACGTCGCCCTTGTCGGCGAGGCTGGGCAGTGCCAGCAGGCGGATGCGCGCCGCCTTGCCGGCGAGCAGCCAGGCCACTTCTTGCGCATGCTCGTGGCCGTCCCTGTCATTGTCCGGGATGACGATTAGTCGGCGTCGGCCAGGTGCTCGGCGAAGGCCGGGTCCCATTTGTGCGCACCACCTGCATTGCAGGTCGATCTGCGTGGCGGGCGAGCGTCGAGACATCCTTCTCGCCCTCGACCACGAACAGCCGATGTTCCAGCGTCAGCGCCTGCCGATAGAGCTCGGCAGGCGGAACGGCACTCCGCGCACGCCTTGACGCTCCACACCCAGGCCGTCCTTCACCTTGTTCGGTGGATCGTCCGGTCGTGCCCGGCGCCGCTGGCGAAAGGACTTCGGCTCGAGGCGGCAGACCTGGAATAGCAGCATGCCGAATTCGTCGGTGTAGTCGTAGGTCGCGACGATCTTGAACCGTTCGAACGATCGTCGTCTGTGTCGCTGAATCCGTGCTGCTTGAGCCACTGCGAATTTCCCGCACGCCCTCGCGCTTGAGAAAGTCTATAACCCCGCCGCCGCCTTCCTTGGCCTCGTCGTCGAACCAGGTGCCCTTGCCGACATCGACACTGCGGGCGCCGTTGGTCCCCCGAGCGCAGTTCCTTAGGGCTCGAGTGGCGGCGGTTCGGCTCGCCCCGAATCGGGCGACATCCGGGCATGACTACGGAGCTGGTCAGCCGCCGTACATGACGCCTCCCGCACCGGAAGCCCGAGATTCCACGCCAGCCATTGCGTATCCGGATCGCCGAGCGGCGATCACCGTGGAGCCATCCGTGATCGCGCGCCAGCACGAGCCACCCGCCTCCAGCCGCTTCGCTGATAAAAATCGCGGCCGCGTTGCGCGCTGGGAATCGGATGATGTGCGCGCTCACGATGGGTTCCTCCACTTAGCGAGGATCGTCTGCAGCGACTCCTGCTCCGCCCGGTTCACCAGATCGCAACGTCCCACGCGATCGGCTCGATCTCGCTCTTAATTGCTTCCTCGACGAGATCCGGAGATCGTTGGGGTCGAGCGCATTCAGTTCCCAACACCGACTCAAAACTTCGGACGACCCACTTGTACCTTGGGTCCTTCCGCTTGTCGGATGCGGGGAACGGCGGCAGGCCGTCCGTTTGCTCCCGCGTCAGCGCGATGCGCTTAAGGGTGACGTGGTCGCCGCCATACTTGGTCGAGCCGATCAGGGCAGATCGTGCTCGGACATGTATAGCCCGCTCGGATCGTAATCGCCGACGTACAAGACGATCAGGTCGCGGCCGTCATCATCCTCGGCAACATCGTGGATCGTGGTCGCGCCGCTGAATCCGTGCATGACGCTGAAACCCACCGCGTACTCGTCGAGAACGGGCGCCGAGCACTCCGCGCACGGTTCCTTTCTCGCTCCACACCTCCACGCGGTTCGGCTGCTGTGTCCAGAAGTCGCGCCGGTATGCCCGGCTCACCGTGGCGGCAACCTTTGGGGATCATCCCAGACGGAGCAACGCTCGAACTCGCGAGTCTCGTCGACGATCCACTGCCACGGATGACGCCACTGCTCGCGCGCCTCCTTGAGCAAGCGATAGACACGCTGCATCTCCGACCTGGCCATCGAGGCGATCAGGCCGCGGGTGAACAGCTTGTAGCCGAATGCCGCGGCCGGTGATCGGTTGCGCCGGCTTCGGCCGCCGCGTACATCGCCACGATGAGGTCGAGCGACCGCGCGCCATGCCGCGACCTTCTTGGAACAGGTGCTCGATTTGCTCCGTCATGGCGTCTCGCGCCCTTGGTAAAGGTCGGAGGCCAGAAGATCGGCGATTAGATTTCAGCCGGGCCACGATGTCGGATCGCATCAGCGGTCGCATGACCACGCGCTCCCCATCGACATAATCGGCCTCCTCCAGCGCCACTCCGATCGGCCCATCCACCGCAAGCTCGATGACGGCGATAGCGTCCCAGAGTTCGGTGTGAGTCCAGTTGGAGGTCTTCAGCAGGGGGCGAACTCGTCATGTGCAGCTCCTGTTGCGGTCTTGGCCGCTTTTCGGCTACACAGCGCTGCCAGAGACTGTGGTAGCCCGAGATTGGTGGGGACGGCCGAGGGCTCGAACCGAACCGGCCGCTGCGGTTTCCAGGAGCTGTCGCCGGGCGAACCTGCCCGCCCCAAAATGCAAGCGCCCCCTCACGGGGGCGTTCTGCTTCAGGCGGCAATGATCTCGCGGCGTAGCCTGGCCATCTCGGCATCAGTCACGCGACGGCGGCCACACCACATCTCTGTTCGGATGTCGCCACGGCGAGCCGCGGCGTAGACTCGTTCATACGGCCAGCCGAGCTCCTCAGCCGCCTTCTGCAGGTCCCGGCTGAGTCCGCCTTCACCGAATGTCTCTCGCAGCCGCTCGAGCTCAGCCGGAGGGATGATCAGGACGCCATTGAAAGCGAGCGTCTTGAGCTCACCGGAAAGGTGAGCGCGGCGAAACTCGTGCTCAGGCCGCTTAAACCGACGCGCCCCGTCCTTGAGACGTACCGGACGGCCAGCCAGCTCATCGACTGTCGTTCCACTGGGTTGCATGGGTGGAATCCTTTAGCTTCAACCATGCCAATATGGATGGTTGAGCGAAAAAATGCCGTCAAGCCGCTAAATGAGCGTCTTCTATACCTGCTATAAATAGGCTAGCAACTACGCAAGCCCTAGCGCAGGGAGCCAATCCAGTGAAACGCGAACGACTGTATTTTTCGGGGACACGCCGGCGCGCGAGCTCGCTACGTCGGAGTGCAGACGGAATTGGAAGAGCGTCTGGAGGAACAGCCGACCATTATCAGCAGCTTCGCCATCATCGCGAGCGACGGACAAGGTCAGGGCTACGAGCTCAATAGGCCGGACAGCTTCTGGCGAACATTCAGCGAGATCGACCTGGCCGACCGCCGCGATGGGCGTCAGCTTCGTCCAGCGCTACGGCTGCCCGCTCGGCGTGCTTGGCACCACGTCACCCGACTATGCCCTGAGCCTATGGCTGCCGGTGCAATCCCCGCTGCGCGCCGCCGCGCAAGTCTGGTTGCCGGTGGATGCCGCTGGCATCAGCCGCTGCGACACGACGCGCAACGAGCTTGCCGCCCGCGCCCTGGTCCGAGACACGCCCAAGGAAGTCTGGGACGAAACGCGGTTGGTGCCGTCCGACTGCAGATACCATTCGAGCCCCAGCCGCGCGCAGTGACTTTGCGGGCCTTCATGGTGCTGTCAGCGCTCTACGACCTGCGCAATGCCAACATGATGAGGCACGTGCTCGCAGTGCAGCGTCGTGGTTCACGGTGCGCCGCACCGGCGCGCTCTACTGCTCGCAATCCTGCAACGTCACCGGAATCAAGGTTTTCAAGGCACAGGCCTGGAAAGGAACAGCTAGCCATGGCGACGACTCGCAAACTCAAGACCAAGGCCGGAACGACGATCTATCAAGCGAGGTGGTCCGTGCCAGGCCCGGCGGGGAAGCGCCAGCAGCGCACGAAAAACTTCGAAAACGCAAAGGACGCAAAAGCGTTCGCCGCGCGTCAGACAACCGAGGTCGAGCGCAAAGGCGTGGGCGACCCGCACAGGCGTAGCTTCGGTTCCTACCTCAAGTCCTGGCTGGCGACTTTGCGCGACCGCGCGGAACTGTCGCCAGTAACAATCGACGGATACGAGCGCCATGCCGCAATGTTGATGCGCGAGCTCGGGGCGATCCCGCTCGAAAAGCTCACCGCCGGTCGAGATCGAGGCAGGTCTCGGGCGGCTGCGCCAGAGCGGCGGCAAGGTCCAGAAGCGGCTCAAGAAGGGCGCAGTGGCCGACAGTCGGCCGCTCGCACCGCGCACCGTGCACCATGTCTTTTCGGTCTGCCACAACGCGCTCGAGCAAGCGCGGCGCTGGCGCCTCGTCGGCGAGAACGTTGCGCGTGACGTCAAGCCGCCCGCGGTTGGTAAGTCGCAGGCGACGGCATACGCGGCCGCGGACATCGACAACCTCTATGACGTCGCCCGTAGCCCGGAGATGATGCTGGCGATTGCGCTGCTCGCCACCACCGGCATGCGGCGCGGTGAGCTGCTGGGGCTCGCCTTCGACGCAATCGACATGGCGAACGCCACGATCACCATCAAGCGCACCGTGATCGAGGCACGGGTCGACGGCGTGCGCGTCCAGATCGTCCGGCCGATTGCCAAGACGAAAGCCTCGCTGCGTACCTTCTCGATCGCGCGCGAGCTCGTCGACATGCTGATCGAGCACCGCAAGCGGCTGCTCGAAACGGCGTTAGCCTTTGGCGCGACATTCGCGCGCGGAGCCTCTGTACCTGTTCCCTGGCACCGACGGGCTGCCGATCATGCCGTATCTGATGACGCAGCGACTCGATGCCGTCCGCAAGCGGGCAGGGGTGAAGGGTGTCGATCCCGTCCACGGCTTTCGCCACGCACACGCCACCATCCTCCTGGCATCCGGGACGAACCCGGTGGTGGTGTCGAAAAGGCTCGGACATTCGAGCCCCGCCGTGACCTTGAGCGTCTACGCGCACGCCCTCCCGCAAAGCGACCAGGCGGCCGCGGAATCGGTCGCCCACCTGATCCGCAAGAGCGGGCCGAACGAAGCTTGAACGTACTGTTTCGAGTCCACAGCGAGTCCACATTTTTTTGAAAACCAGGGTCGCAGCGGCGCAAATTGGCGGGCGGGCAGGCAATCTCGTGGCAGCTAAGCCCTTGAAATTGCTAATCCCGTGCTCAAGGCCGCAAACAGCCGTCCGGAAGGCGGCGGTTTGCTAAACCGTTATACGGTCTAAAGCCGTATCAAGGGTTCGAATCCCTTCCTCTCCGCCAGCACATTGCTTTAAACCTTTGGTGCTGAACGATAAATCAGTCCTGAGGGCTTCTTTGGCCCCCAATCGGTCCTTACCAGGATGGATGATCGTTTAAGAACTGCCTCCACGAGGCTGCCTCGGTAGGCGATCCACGTCGTCGTGAGCTTCTTGTCGAGCTGGCGCGCGAATGGACCGAGGACGCCGAGAGGCTTGGCGTAGATGCGATCGACTGAGCGGGAGGTACGAGCGCTACCGCTCGGGCCTTTTCGGCAGCTGGCCGATGCACTCGATCGTGGCCTTGTCGCCCTTGATGCCGTTGCGCGCCAAGGTCGACCGAAAGCCAAAGGTCGGGCGAGGGGGAATGATCTTCTCCAGCCGCCGAGGGTCACGAATATAGGCGTTCTCGTCAGGGTCATCCCACTGCACGATGGTGCCCGCGGACCTTCACCAGCACCTTGGACGGCTGGACGCCGCCCGATCGGCATTGGCGGCGCTCACTTCCGAGCCGATCGCGCAGATGGTTGGATGTACGGCGGCAAGAGCGAGCGGTCGGATGAAGCCCCCGCTCCAGAGCACGGAGCAACGGACATGCGGTTAGATGATCACTTTGGGAGCGACTCGACGTTACAACGCAACGAGCGGGTCAAGTTGGCGGCGTCGTTCTGGAATAATACAGGAGCAGGCATGGTCATTGTCGGGATGGCTGGGGCATTTTTCTTAGATAAACCCCCTGGCACTTGGGCCAAAATCGGTATTGCGATAGGCGGACTTGTGCTTGGCTGGTTTTGTTATTCAATCGCCAGCAACATTCTCACCTACTTGCACACACTGCCCGAGGAGCGTCGCTAAGCAGAGGGGCTGCATCAGATGAGCAGGCTCGCGGCCGCGAGGACAATCCCCGTGACGAATAATGCCATACAGGAGAACAGCAGAAAATCGTAGACGACGTTGCCCATGATTGCCCCCGTGCTGCGCCAAACGGCAGCGGCTTGCCCCCGACCCCAAGCGCATCCCCGTACCATGACCAAAACTGGCAGCGCCAGCCAGGATAGATGACTTAGGCGGCCGCTGTGGCGACGGCGCAACACTCGTCAGGCCACCATCGCATCGACCTCGGGCGGCAGGCCTGCGGCAACAGCTATCCGGCAGCGGACCGGGCAATGAGGACGGCGGCGGCGCCCGACCAGCCCTCATCGCGAGATAGGCCGCGGCAATCTCCCGCCGCGCGCACGCCCCTTGATCGCAGTCCAGACTCGGAAGGTTGCCGGTGGGTTCGGCCATGGTGCCCCGCGATGGCCAAGAGGTGGGCGGCGATCAGCCCACGGTCTCTGCCCATCTTTCGGCCAGCCAGGCGCCCACTCAAAAATATGCACGCGATTGACTGGGACGTGCGGTCTAAGGCGACGAGCCGCTTGTAATTCGCCCTTCCCCGCTCCGCCCGGCTTGCGAGCCGGTGCTCACCTGCCGCTCGCCAGCTGCTCGCGGTTCGGTGAGATTCCGCCATTTTGTGACAGCGATCACAGGCGGGGGGTGGGTTCTGTGTGAGGTTCAGGCACTTTCACACGGGACGGAAGGGACAATCCAATGCGTAAACTCGAGATCATCGGTTTGGCAATTGTCGCCGCGACCGCATTCGGCGTCTGGTCGGCCTCTACGGTTGCGCAGTCGAGGGTTGGGAAGGCGGATGTGCTTGCGGCGTCGGCTCCGATCTCACCGCATGTGATTATGGTGAAACTGGGCGGTAGCCTCCCGTCAGAATACTGGTCGCATCCTTACTGAGCGAGATCGCGGCTTCCGAGCCACTTGCTTCTGTGGAGAGGTGCTTCAACTGCTGTGGGAGGATCCGTTGGACCTCACAAGTGTGTTTGCGTGGTTTGCGCAAGAGAGCATAAGCATCGCTGAGCAGGCGAACGAGCCCGAGCGGCGAGAGACCTTCACTCAGTTGGCGTTGCTGTGGGCGACTGCTGCGCAACAGTGCAGCGGCGGAGCACCGGCGATGCAATCTAGCATGATGGAGGGCGGCCACGGCTGGATTAGCGTCATGGACAGCCATTCCTAGGCCGTACGGTCCCCGCTCACCGACAATTCCTGGGGTCGGGACCCACCAAATTGCACCAGCCCCCGAGCCCAAATCACCCAAGTTGTGATCTCCATCACATCGGTTCTGCGAAAGGCTGGTCATGCTCCCCGATACCAGAGGCTAGGCCCTCTCAATCAGGAGCACGGCGATGTTGGCAGAAATCTACATGCTTCGGTTGGAAGCGGCTGCGCGGGCAACGGCCACGGCCACGACCAGCTCGCGGTTCGTCCCCATCACGCTGCCGGCTCTTCCCCATCAAACATCGACTTGCGTCTCGCCGACATCAAAGCCGGGCATGACCACCGCATAATTTCTTTGGGCTCGCGGGCAAACCCGAGCAAAGTACGGCCAGCGGGCATCGTTGAACATCAAGAGTTTCCCTCAACCTAAGGAGGCCCCGATGCTCAGTCTCTTGGCTTTTGTGGTTGTTGCGGTTGCGCTTGCGACGCCGTTCGTCGTCCCCTTGATGTGGGGCCAGTTGGAAAACCCGGAATCAGCTTCCTGAACTTGCCAGTGAACCTCGGTCCTCCACTCCGCCATGCGTTCACGCGGCACCACGCTTGCCGCAAAAAGAGCTCGGTACAGCCAAGCTGCTGATCGTCGCCATGACAGATATTGCCGAGTGGCTAGCATCGATCGGTCTGGGAGAGTACGCCCAACGCTTCGCCGAGAACGCCATTGACCTCTCGGTCGTCCGCGATCTTACGGAGCAGGACCTCAAGGAACTCGGCGTCCTGCTGGGGCATCGCCGCAAAATGCTGCGCGCCATCGCGGAGCTTGATGGGGTGGCTCCTGCACCGACCGAGACGGCGACCGAACCGGTGCCGCGGGACGAGTCGGAGCGACGCCACCTGACGGTGATGTTTTGCGACTTGGTCGGCTCGACTGCCCTTTCGGAGCGGTTGGACCCGGAGGACGTGTGGCGGGTGACCGCGTCCTATCAGGCCTGCACCGGTGAGGTCATCGGCCGCTACCAGGGCATGATTGCCCGATACATGGGCGATGGCGTGCTCGCCTATTTCGGCTATCCGCGCGCGCAAGAGGATGATGCCGCACAGGCAGTTCGCGCCGCGCTCGCACTCGTCGATGCCGTAGCGGCCCTGCGGACAAATGGCGACACCTCGCTGCAGGTTCGCATTGGTATTGCGACGGGCACTGTCGTTGTGAGCGAGCTTCTGATTGATAAAGCCCGGGCGGAGCAGGCCGTCTTTGGTGAGACACCGAACCTCGCCGCGCGCCTGCAAACGCTGGCGGAGCCAGGGACAGTGTTGATCTGCCCGAGCACGCGCCGGCTCGTTGGAGGGCACTTCGATTACCGCGATCTCGGCCCTCTCGCGCTGAAAGGTCGGGCGGAGCCAGTACCGGTTTGGCAAGTGCTAGCCGCGAGCGGCGTGGAGAGCCGCTTCGAGGCGATGCACAAGACCAAGCTGCCGCCGCTGTTCGGGCGTGAAGAGGAGATAGAGCTGCTGTTGCGCCGGTGGCGACACGCCACGCAGGAGGAAGGACGGGTGGTGCTGCTTACGGGGGAGCCGGGCATCGGCAAGTCGCACATTGCGCTCGCGCTAGACGAGCGGCTCCAGGGCGAACAGCACATCACATTGCGCTATTTCTGCTCGGAGCATCATACCAACAGTGCTCTCTTCCCATTCATTGGCCACCTTGAACGTGCTGCCGGGTTTGAGCGCGGCGACTCGCCTACCAAGAAGCTGTCCAAACTTGACGCTCTAATTGCACAATCTACGGCAGACCCGGAACACGGGGCGGTTCTGGCCAACCTTCTCGCTTTGCCGGCGAGCGATCGCTACCGACTACAGGAGCTGAGTCCACAGAAACGCAAGGAGAAGACGTTGGCGGCATTATTGGCTCAGCTCGAGGGGTCGGCGTCACGGCAGCCGATTTTCATGATTTTCGAAGATATCCACTGGATCGATCCAACCTCGCTGGAGCTGCTTGGCGCCATAGTGGAGCACATGCCGCAGCTTCGGGTGCTGCTGCTCGTCACTGCGAGACCAGAATTCACGCCGCCTTGGCCGAATTACTCCCACATGACGACGATCCCGCTCGCACGCCTTGGCCGACACGACGGTGCGGCATTGGTCGAGCGGGTGACGGGCGGTACGACGCTGCCGAAGGAAGTGATGGACGAGATTCTCGCTCGCGCCGATGGTGTGCCTATGTTCATCGAGGAGCTGACTAAGACGGTGTTGGAAAGCAAACTGTTGCAGGAACGGGATGGGCATTATGTGCTCGAGCGTCCGCTACCGCCTTTGGCGATCCCGACGACGTTGCACGCGTCGCTAATGGCGCGTCTTGATCGGTTGGCACCGGTGCGGGAGGTGGCACAGATCGGCGCGGTCGCGGGTCGCGAGTTCCATTACGAATTGCTGAACGCCGTCGCCGGATTGCCGAGGGAAGAACTGGAAGAGGCGCTTGGGCAGCTGGTGCGGTCGGAATTGATTTTCCGCCGGGGCGAGATTCCACACGCGGTCTATACCTTCAGGCACACGCTGGTACGGGACGCCGCATATGCCGGCCTCCTGAAAAGCCGACGCGGGCACCTGCACGCCGCCATTGCGAACGCGCTCGAGCAACAGTTCCCTGACATCGTGCAAACTCAGCCCGAAACTCTGGCACGCCATCTCACGGAAGCCGGACTGATCGAAAAAGCGATCGGATACTGGCTACAGGCTGGCAAGAATGCGGCCCTGCGCTCGGCCAACCTCGAGGCCATCGCACACCTGCAGCGAGGCATCGAGGTGATAGGCCATTTGCCGGCTGGCGAGGGCAAGGACCGATCCGAGCTTGATTTCCAGCTGGTCTTGGGGCCGTGCCTCATTGCCACGCAGGGGCCGGCCGCGAGCGCGGCCGTCGCGACCTTCGCCCGTGCCCGTGAGGTGTGCGAGCGGCTCGGAGAGCCACCGGAATACCTTCAGGTGATGTTCTGGCTGGCGACTGTGAGCGTCGTGCGGGGCGAGTTGCCGCAGGCCCTCGAAGCGGTGGCGGCCTTACTGAGTGCCGCCAAAGCGCGCGGTGACCGGCCGGCGTTAATCAACGCGATACGCGGACGGGCGATGATTCTCTTTTCTTGGGACGCATCGTCGAAGCCCGCGAGGCGATCGAACGCGCTGTCGAGGTGTTCAGCGCAAGTCAGGACGCCGACAGGATGGCTGCTCGAGCAGCTGGCCAGGACGCTGGAGTGGCCATGCAGGCCCTCATGTCGTGGGTGCTCTGGGTTCTCGGCGATGTCGACGGGGCGGTCACACGAATGACTGCCGCGCTTGAACGCGCGGACGTGGTCCACCATGCGCACACCCACGCTTACGCATGGTACTATGCGTCTGTTCTGCATGCTCTGCGCGGCGAGCCGGCAATTGCTCAGGCCTACGCGGAGCGCTGTCTCGCCATATCGGAGCAACACGGATTCCGCCAGTGGCTCGGACTGTCGCGCGCGATCCGAGGCATTTGCGCGGCAGCACAGGATGTATCTGGCAGCCGACTCGACGAGGTGAAGGTTGAGTTGGATCAGTATCAGCGCGCTGGGTATCAGCTCGGTATCACGGCGCAGTTCGTGCTACTGTGTCCGGCCTTGCTGCTCCGCAACGAACCCGAGACGGCGTTGGAGGTAATCGATCGCGGGCTGTCGATCGTCAGCCACAACAGCGAGCGGTTCCTTGAAGCCGAACTTTATCGATTAAAGGCCCGTGCCGTTCTCATGCGCGGCGCACCGGACGCCGAGGCGGAGTCCCTCCTCGAACAGGCTTTGATAACGGCCCACGGCCAACAGGCGCGCTCGCTCGAGCTGCGCGCGGCAACCGATCTTGCCAGGCTTTGGATAAATCAAGGCAAGCGTGCCGAGGCGCGCGACGTTCTTGAATCCATCTACGGCCGGTTCAGCGAAGGCTTCGACACGCAGGACCTCAACGAGGCTAAGGCCGTCCTAGCACAGCTCTGATCTCATTCAGCGACAGATTGTCCGGGTCCGGAACCGCCAAATTGAACAGCCATGAACGCGCCGGAAGATATTCCCGAGATGGAGCTGTCGCCGATCGCCGCGTTGTAAGACCTCAGCTCCGGGCCTTCCGCCCAGGAGGCGGTGTTTGCAGACGCGACGGTGCGCGAGATCGCGATAGCGAGCGCGCTTTCCGCGGCCATGACGGGTCAATGCCGCCCGCGCCCGCGCTGAGCTGACACATTTCCCTGACCAGCCCTCAAGGCCAACGCCTATTCCCGGTGCGCCCACCGCAGAATTGGTACCGAGAATCGTCGGCAGGACAGCGCGGGGTTCAGTGTGTGCTCGCGGTGGCGCGGTTTTGGTTCAAAGCTTCACTTTGATCGCCGGGGCCGTCGTTAGACACGGTCGCGGGGCCTTTCGGCTCCATCCGCGCCGGTCCTTTCGCTTGCTAGTCGAGATTCTGGATTCTTTCGTTACCACGGGGATTTGCCAGAAGATGCTGAGAGGAAGTCGAGGGCAAGATTCGGCGTTGCCGAGGCTCTCTCGGGCGGTCCGCGGCCAAGTGTTGTTTCGGCAACACCCAGTCGGAAACTGAGTTTAGCAGTGTTCAAAATGCCTCTTCGTCGTTGCCTGTGTGAACCCGCCAGCTAATAGTGAGCGGGCGACGGAGGGGGGCGTCCCCATGTCGCTACTTCCGGTCAGACCGGTGCCCAGGGGACAAAGAGGGCAACGGAAGGGCCGGGCGGTAAGGGGAGCTAAGGGGACCTTCCAGGGTGAGCAGCGCCCGACGGAGACCGATCCTCCCACGACAACAAATGGAGGTTGAGATGAAGATGGTTAAAAGTCTTCTGCTCGGTACCGCCGCGGGTCTCGTCGCGGTCGCTGGGGCGCAAGCCGCCGACATGCCTGTGAAGGCAGCGCCGGTAAATTATGTGAAGATCTGCAGCCTGTACGGGGATGGGTTCTACTACATTCCCGGCACCGACACCTGCCTGAAGCTGGGCGGGTATTTGCGTGTTCAGGCCGAGTACAACATGGGCGGCGGCGGTGTCGTCGTCGGCGACAGCGCCGGCGGCGAGCTTAGCCAGGGCCGCTTCACCCGCGACCTGACCAACGACATCAACTACCGTGTTCGCGGGGTGACCTCGTGGGACATCCGCCAGCAGACCGAATACGGCACGCTGCGCACCTACATCCGCTTCGGCGTTGAGAACACCACGCCGACGACCACCGGCGGCGGCACCACCGTCAACTCCCTTCTGGGATCGCGCGTTCATCCAGTTTGCGGGCTTCACGGTGGGCCGGTCGCAGTCGTTCTTCGACCTCTTCACCTACGGCGGCGCCTACAGCTACCACAACGTGCGGGTCTCCGGTGATACCGGCGCCTCGGGCCAGAACCTCTGGGCCTATACCGCCCAGTTCGGCAACGGCTTCTCCGGCACGCTGTCGCTCGAAGACCCCGCAACCCGCAAGGGTGGCACGGTGGACCTGGCGGCGGTCGGCTTCGCGATCCCGGCCGCCGCGCTCGTCGCCGACAACGCGTTCACGATCAACAACGGCGCCACAGCCTTCGGCTTCCGGGTCCCTGACATCATCGCCAACTTGCGCGTTGATCAGGCCTGGGGCTTCGCCGGCATCAGCGCTGCCTTGCATGATGTCAGCGGCGCCTACTACGGTGCCAACGCCGCTGTAAACGTCCCCCCCTTCGGAGGGGTGGGCAACGGCCATCCCGAAGACAAGTACGGCTGGGCGTTGGCTGGCGGCGCCAAGTTCAACCTGCCGGGCGGCGACATGATCGGCTTCAACGTCTGCTACGCCGAAGGCGCTCCGGGCTTCTGCACCAACAACGCTGTGTTCACGCTCTACAACTCCAACACCAGCGTGGGCGCGGGCTGGATCGCCGACGGCGTCTTCGCCAACGGCACCCAAATCGAGCTCACCCGGGTGTGGAGCGCTCTCGCCGCGTACGAGCACATCTGGAACCCGAAATGGCGCACCTCGTTCTTCGGCGGCTACGTCAACGTCAACTACAACGACAATGCGACCGCCCTGATCCAGCAGCGCCTGCCTGGCGTGGCGGTGGGATGCGGCCGCACCGCGATCGCGCCCGCTCTGAGCACGATCCAGCCCCTCCCGGGCAACAGCTGCAGCCCCGACTACGACTTCTGGGAAGCCGGCACACGGACGCAGTGGAACCCGGTGCCGCAGCTCGATATCGGCCTCGAAGTGCTTTACTCCAAGCGCAACACCGCCTTCAAAGGCCCCGCCATCGTGCCCGCGTCGGGCTCGCGGCCCCCGGTCTTCGTCCTCGAAGACCAGGACGCATGGTCCGCGATGTTCCGCTGGCAGCGCAACTTCTATCCATGATCGCCTGAGCGATCCTGGCAAGCTACAAACCCCCGGCGGGAAACCGCCGGGGGTTTTTTGCATTCGGAAAGCACGGGCCCTAACCAGCCCTCATCGGACTGCATAGCGCGGCTTGAACAAGGGGTTGACACGACGAGTGAAGGAACTCGAAATAAAGCTTGGAGGGGCCGGCAATAATATCTCCCCCGGAACAGCCAAATTGAGAAGGATCGCCATGACTGAAAAAAGGCTGACCTTTGGCATCCTTTGCGCCCTCTCGCTGTTTTGGCTTTGTGCCATTGCGCCTGCGCAGGAAGGCAAGAAGTCACTCACGAATGAGGATTTTCAGCGAATCGCAAAAAAATATCTTGAAGCTTGGGGAGCCGGGTCCGGCGCGCCGTTTATTTGGGTAATAGTAGCAATGCCGAACGCGTCCGTCCCCCTCAACATTCCTGGTATTTCTTTCGGCGCCGAGGGATTGCCCGTTGCCGGCGTGACGCGCGAGGTGCGCGGCTATATGATCGTTGTGAATGGCAAGATGGCGCCCGAAAGCTCACTTTCGTCATTTTTGCACGAGCTCGGCCACGCAACCTATATGCGAACCCACCCGAACGGGGCCGAGACAGTTGCCGCAGAAATGGCGGCAATTTTGTTTTTGCTTGAAGCGCTGGGAAACGAAGGGCTCGACGAATTGGCATATCGAGAGGCGCGAGCCCTCACCGAGATGGTCGATGAACCCTATAAGAGCGCGGTCGCACGGATCGCCGACCATCCGATTTGGAAAAAATACTCATCACCGGCCCGGCCCTAACGAGCGCGCCTTTAACCTGGCGACCTTGGGCTCGTTGACGTTCATCGCCGAAAAATAGTTGGAAGAACCGAGCTTCCGCAATCCCTGCAGTTCGGTTGCTGTTGGCCGCTGCTTGCGGAAGAATCTGCGGCAACGACGAAACGGAAAACGAGATCGCCTTGCGGGAAGAACCCAAAGTCATCCAAGGCCGCCACGTATGTGGAAGGACGTGGAGACAGGTGTCGCCGGCTGTAAACACCGGCCGAATTTAGCCATCATGTGCGACAGATCCGACGCCGGCATCCGGCAGCGGAACCGTCCGATCATCGTAATGCGTGATGGATACCTTTCGAATCAATGCTGGTTGCTCCGCTCGCAAAATTTCACGAATGACGCAATGCGGCCGATGATGTCGTCGCCGGTGAGCATCGGCGCATGCCCCTCGTCCGGCACCTCGACGACGTCGAGGCTGGTGCGGCGCGTCCGCATGGCTTCGACGGTGGCTGCCGACAGAATGTCCGAATTGCCGCCGCGGATCACCATGGCCGGCACGCGGGCAAGCGCGTCGAATTCCTTCCACAGCGCCGGAAGCGGCCGTTCGAGGTCGGTTGCCTCGAGCGCGGTGGCCAGCTTCACATCGTAATCGGGCACGATGCGTCCGCCGGCCTCCTTGAAAGTGCGGCGCGCGAATGCGTCCCAGTCGTCGTCGTCCAACTTGGGGAACTGGCTTCCGAACGACCCCCGCAGGATGTCGGCTGCTTGCTGGAAGCTCGCGGGCTGCGGCAGTTTGCCCACATAGCTTTTGATTCGAACGAGCCCTTTGAGGTCGATCACGGGGCCGATGTCGTTGAGCACGCAGCCGGCGATCGCCGTCGGGCGGGCCACCGCGAGCAGCATCGTCAGGAGCCCGCCGCGCGACGTTCCAACGAAGACCGCCCGGGCGATGCCGAGCGCGGTCAGCACCGCGATAAGATCGGCGAGTTCGACCGCCAAGCTATAGTTTGCCGGATCGGGATCGTAATCGGATCGGCCGCGGCCACGCGAGTCGAGGGCGAGCACGCGCCGCGGTCTTTCCGGATCGCTCGCAAGCCTGGCCGCCAGCATGTCGAAGTCGGCGCCGGTGCGCGCAAGTCCGGGCAGACAGACGACCGGCAGGCCGGCGCCGGTTCGCGGCCCATAGCTGCGCACATGGAGTCTGAGCCCGTCTTGGGCTGTGACAAAGATGCTTGTTGCAGGACTGGCGCTCATTTCCGATTCTCGATCCGCGACAATTCGTGTTTCGTGGCGGTGGCGCGATGCGGTATATAGCTGCGCCGACCGCCCAGTTTCCGAAGTCCGCGAACCCTCGCATCCCCTAATGCGAACTTCGGACTCAAGGGGACACTAGACAATCATGATTCCAGTGCGGATTTTGGATTTGAAGTTCCTAAGCGAGCTTGCGGCTACGATGATAGGAACTTCGAATCCACCGCACTAGGCCCAGGATTATCCCATGGAAGTTCCGAGCGCAGACTTGCTGCAGGAGGCTGGTCGCCTGCACCGGCAGGGGGCGGTGGCCGACGCCGAGCGCTGCTATCGGCAGGTGCTGCGGAGCGAACCTGATCACGCGACGGCGCTCTACCATTTGGCGGTGATTGAATGCCAGCAGGGGCGCTTCGGCGAAGGCATCGAGCTGGCACGGCGCTCGCTCACGAGCGAGCCGCATCAGCCCCGCGCGCACAATCTTCTCGGCATGGCGTTGAGCCGGCTCGGCCGGCACGAGGAAGCGCTCACGAGCTTCGACCATGCGATCGTCCATCAGCCGGATCTTGCCGATGCGCACGGCAACCGGGCGAGCGCATTGATGGAGCTCGGTCGCACCGCGGAAGCGGTCACGAGCTACGAACGTGCGGTCGCCTTGCAGCCCGCCTCGATCGGCGACTGGCTCAACTTGGGCACCGCGCTGCATCGGCTCGGCCGCCATGACGACGCGATCAGCAGCTACGACCGGGCCTTGGCGCTGCGAAATAACTTTCCTGAAGCCCACTTCAACCGCGGCAATGTGCTCGCCCAGCTTGCGCGTTACGAGGAGGCGCTGGCGAGCTATGACCTGGCGCTCGCCGCCAATCGCCGTTACGTCGATGCCTTCAACGGCCGCGGCAGCGTGCTTCTGAAGCTCGGTCGGATCGAAGCGGCGGTCGCAAATTTCGAAAGTGCACTTGCGCTTGCGCCTGACCACCCCGCCACGCTCGATCACCTGGTTCATTCGCTCCTGGCCCATAGCCCGGACCCTGCCTCCAGGGCACGCGCACTGGCGGCTGTGACACGCGTCCTTGCCGTCAAGGAAACCAATGCGGCCAAGGCGCTGTTTGTGGATTGCGTCAGGAACCGGAAATTCACCTCCGACGCTCTCGGCATTCGCCCCCTGATGCTGCGGGCATTGTCGGAGCCATGGGACCGATCGACCGACCTCGCGCTTCCGGCCGCGAGCCTGGTCAAGCTCAACCCTGCGGTCATGCACTGCTGCGCCCGCGCAGCCGCCGCGTGGCCGACGCGGCTCAAGATCGAGGATTTGGCTGGTCGCCTTGCCGCGATCGCCGACGATGAGTTGTTGCGCGTCTTGCTCGAAAACGTACCCGTGTACGACGTCGAGCTTGAGCGCTGTCTCACCGGGATACGCGCGATCCTGCTCGATGCCGCGGGCGAGGGGCCGGCGACACCCACCGAAGACGGCCTGTTGCGCTTTTGCTGTGCATTGGCACGGCAATGCTTCATCAACGAATACGTATTCGATGCCACGCCCGAGGAACTGGCACAGCTGGAGCGGATGCGCCAGCGTTTGGTGCGCACCATGGCCTCCGGAGCCGCCGTCCCGGTGCTCTGGATGATCGCGGTCGGCTCCTACCTGCCGCTCCATTCGCTACCCGGGGCGGACGCGCTGCTCGAGAGAGCTTGGTCTCCTTCGGTCGGTGCCCTTCTGACCCAGCAGGTGCGCGAGCCCCTGGACGAGCGGCTCGCGCGCGATTTCATTCCGCACCTCACCGCCATCGCCGATGACGTCTCGCTCAAGGTCAAGCAGCAATACGAGGACAATCCATATCCAAGATGGGTGAGGCCCGCGCCGGCCGGTGAGCCGAAAACCATGCCGCAATATTTCGGGGACTGGTTCAAGCCGCGTCCCGAGTTGGGTCGACACGACAGAACCGACATCCTCGTTGCCGGCTGCGGGACCGGGCAAAATCTGGTCGAGACGGCGCGAGACTTCAAAGGTGCTCTGGTGCTGGCCGTCGATCTCAGCCTGGCGAGCCTCTGCTATGCCAAGCGCCAGGCGTTGGCTCTGGGATTGACCAATATCGCCTTTGGTGAAGCCGACATTCTCAAGCTCGGAGGGATTGGCCGAACCTTCGACATCGTGGACGCCAGCGGCGTGCTCCATCACATGGCCGACCCCTGGGCCGGTTGGCGGGTCCTGCTCTCGCTGTTGCGGCCCGGCGGCTTCATGCGGGTCGGACTCTACAGCAGGCTCGGCCGCCGGGACGTCGATGCGGCGCGCGCCCTCATTGCCGAGCGCGGTTACGCTCCAACCGCACAAGACATTCGACGCAGCCGACAGGATATCTTGCAGCTTCCGGCGGGGGAGCTGGCACGAGGCGTTGCCCAGCATCTCGACTTCTTCACCGTCAGCGAATGCCGCGACATGCTCTTCCATGTGCAGGAGCATCAAATGATATTGTCCGAGGTCGCGGATTTCATCCGTCAAAACGACATCGAGTTTCTCGGCTTCATCTGCGATCCCAGCCTCATCCGCCGGTTCCGTGCGCGCTTCCCGCAGCCCGATGCGACGAGCGATCTGGGCCTGTGGCAGGACTTCGAGACCGAAAATCCCGGCGCGTTTGCCGGCATGTACCAGTTCTGGGTGCGCAAGAATGGGTAGGGAAATGCGGCTGGCCGTGCGCGATGCCAGAGCGGGCCGTCTGTTTTTACATAATTAAATCAGCATCTTGGCTCATGCGCGCAGTGCATAGCTGCGGCGCAGCAAGTGGCCTGTTGCAACGCAGCATACGACACTTATCTCATCCCCAGGCCGAGGCTGCCGTTTACCCGCGCAACCCGAGCTCAGTGTTCACACGCAGGAAAAGACTATGAAAACGATCACCAAATTCATGGTGGCGGCTCTCGCTGTCGCGGCTGCAGGGGCGGCCGCCGTTCATACGATCGAGGCGCACGTCATCTCCACCAGTCGCGGCGCTTCATCGAAGCGCCGCGCCCGGTTCGAGGACCTATGCCGACTGGCAGGGTCCCCTGGGTCAGTCCTTCGGAGCGCGCTTCCTGGCTCAAGGTGCGCCGCGGGATGCGATCGCCGGTACTACGCCCGGGCACGGGCTCTCGCTGCCCATCTTCCAGGGCCTGGAGCACATGCAGGTCTGGCATGCCGCGCCCGGACCAGAAGGCTCGTGAGCGCGTCGCGGTCATTGCATGATAGCCTTCATCCGGCTGTAGAGAGGGCGCGGCCTGCTCGACGGGTACGCGATCCGTCGCGTCGGTTGAGAAGGCCAAAGCCCGAGCCAGAGCGGGAGGTTCGCATGCAGGGGATCGCGGTCATTGCGTTGCTGTTCGCTGGTGGTTTGCTGGTCGCCACGCTCGCTCCAGCGCAATCGCAAACGCCGCCCGGAACGTGGACGCAAAAAGCGCCGATGCCGGCAGTGCGCGGGGAGGTGGCAGCGGCGGCGGTTGGAGACAAACTCTTCGCTCTCGGCGGTGGCGTTGCGGGCAAAGCGGTGCCGCGCAACGAGGAATACGACCCGGCCACTGATCGCTGGCGCCCACGTGCGCCGTTGCCGCAGGCGCGCGACCACCTCGGCGTCGCCGTGCTCAACGGCAAAATCTATGCCTTTGGCGGGTTCACATCGTCCGTCCACCAAGGCGCGGGCGATGTGGTGTTCGAATATGATCCCTCCGGCGACAACTGGCAGACCCTCACACCCATGCCGGCTCCGCGCGCGTCGGTCGGAGTGGCCGTGCTCGACGCCAGGCTTCACGTCGTCGGCGGACGCGGCCTCGATGGCGTAACGGTCGCAACGCACGACGTCTATGATCCCACGACCGCAAAATGGAGCACGGCCGCGCCGCTGCCTCGTCCGCGCGACCACATGGCCTTGGTCGCTGCGGGAGGAAAAATCCATGCCATTGGCGGACGCCTGGCTGGCCCGGCCGACCGCACTGGCCAGCATGACATCTATGATCCCGCGACGGACCGATGGACGTCGGCGGCGCCGCTGCCGACGCCGCGCAGCGGCGTCGCTGCGCTGCTCTACAAGGACATGATCCTGGTACTCGGTGGGGAGCTTCCGCCCAGTCATACCTTCCCCGAGAACGAAGGCTACGACGGCAAGCTCGACCGCTGGGTCACGCTCGCGCCCATGCCGGCGGGGCGGCACGGTTTCGGCGGTGCGGTGATTGGATCGAATGCGTATTTCGTCGGCGGCTCACTCACGCCGGGCGGTGGCGGAATCACCGACCAGCTGATCATGTTCAACCTGCCGTAAGCGGCGGGCGGCCGCCCGCCGTATCGTCCGAGATTATTCAACAGCCCGGCCTTGTCGGCGCAAGTTGCGGCGCATGAGCGCTGATCCGGTCGTGACGCCAGTCGTGTCGGGCGGGCAATCAATTCGTGGCCGCGCCGCGCCGCAGGTCCGCCTCGATCAGCAGCTTCGCCCCGCCGCCGAAGCGCACGCGATAGACTTGGAGATTTTCCAGCACGCGTTGGACGTAGTTGCGCGTCTCGGAAAATGGAATGCGCTCGACCCAGTCGATCGGGTCGACCTTGGGATCGCGCGGATCGCCATATCTGGAGATCCATTCCTTCACCCGGCCGCGCCCGGCATTGTAGCCGGCGAAGGTCAAGATATGCGAGCCGCGATAGTCGGCGTAGAGATCGCCGAGCTCCGCCGCGCCCAGCGCGACGTTATAGGCCTGGTCGCCCAGCAGCCGCTTCTCGTCATACGTTGCCCCGAACTTCTTGGTCACGTAGCGGCCGGCCTCGGGCGTGACCTGCATCAGGCCCATGGCGCGCGCGCTCGATACCGTTCGCGGATTGAAGGTGCTCTCCTGGCGCGCGATGGCGTAGACCACGGCCGGTTCGGTCGTCGGTCCGATCGGCTGATAGTCGGGAATGCCGAAGGTCGGAAAGGCATAATGTTCGAGCGGGAGTCCGCGCCCGAGCGCCGACTTGCCCAACAGCACCATGGCGCGTGCGTCCCTTTGACGGGCGGCGACCTCGCCGATTGCCGCGAGCCCGACGGCGTCGCTCGAGCGTTCGCCGAGATCGGCCAGCGAGCCCGCGATCAGATCGCGTTCGTCGATCGCATAGAGCAGTTCGATCGCGCGTGCGACCTCGAGCCGGGCGCGATCCGGCGCGGGTTCCGGCGGCGGGCGCAGCACGAGGTCCTTGTGGCCGAGGCGCGCACGCGCGATCTGGCCGTAATAGGCGGTGGAGTACCGTGCGGCCGCCTCGTAGTGCGCGCGCGCCTCGTCTCGGCGCCCCATCGCCTCCGCCGCGCGTCCCTGCCAGTAACCCGCGCGCGCGAGCGTGATCGGGTTGTGATTGCCCTGTCCGACTTTGGCGAAATGGGCAAGCGCGGTCGCGGGATCATTGAGGAAGCGCAAGGCGATCCAGCCGGCGGTGAACTGATGCTCGGCGCGGTAGTTGTCCTTGCTCGGGATCACCGCGTCGCGCGCGACGCGATAGGCGGTCTTATCCTCATCGAGGTCGAGAAGCTTGCGGGCGACCAGACGCCGCTCGATCCACCACTGATCCGAGTTGATCGCTTGGCCGGGGTCGTTCGGCACCGACAGGATCAGCTCGGCGGCCTCGGCTGCCTTGTCGGCACGACGAAGAAACTGGGCGCGGCTGAAAATGTATCCGATGTCGCGATGCGCTTCCGCCGGCGCTGCATCGAGCAGCGCCTTGGCGTTCGCGGCCTTGTTGATCACGGCGATGCGCGCCCTGGCGATGACCGGCGCATTGCCGCCGGCGCGATTGGCGGAGCGCAGCCCCCCTTCGGTATCTTCCGCATACAGCCGCATGTCCATGCGCGCCTTGTGGTCGGCCGGCGTGATGAGACCCTGGAAGACATCGAGGGCCAAGCCCTCGAGGTCGTCCGAGAACTCGTCATTGCGCCAGGCCTCGCGCACCAGGCTCTGTGCGCCGGCGCGGTCGCCCTGCAGCAGCAGCGCGCGGGCGAGCGCGAACTTTCCCTTCGTCGTGGTGGGTCGCTCCTTGGCGAAGAACGAGCGCACGAAAGCCGGATCGAGACGGTCTGCCCACAGCGTGGCTTCAGCCCGGCGGCGCAGCAGGCCGACGGCCGGCCAGCTCGGATTGTCGTTGATGAAAGCCATGTAGCGGCGCAAGTCGATGCTGTTGGTGCCGTCGCTGCGCAGGATTGCCCATTCGACCAGCTTGCGCGCGACCGGATCGGTGATGGTCTTCTGCAGATCTTCGGCTTGTGTCGTCTTGCCCCGGCGCGCGACGCTGACCGCTTCCTTCAGGGACGGCGAGGTCCGCGGAGGAGATCGTCTCACTGGCGGCGACCGCGAACCGAGCGGATGGGGTCGCCGCACGCGGCGCTGCCGCGGTCTCGCTGGGCTTGGCACCGGTCTTCGCGGGCGCGCTTGCAGGCCGTGGCTTCGGAACCGGCACGCGTAGGCCGTAGTCGGCCTGCAACGCGATAACCACGGCCCCGCCGGCCAGCAGCGCGGTCAACAACCGTGTGGGCCGGTGTGGGTCAAGGTGTCGTCCTTGCTACGGTTCCGCCGCAATCCAATACTTATTCATTTGATAAGATTGAGGAAGACCTAACTACCGGACCATCGCGCCGCACCGCGGCAAAAAGGCGGCGGCATGGTGGCCGGGGGCTTCCTTCGGCCCGGGGTTCCCGGTAACAATGTCGCGGGCTTCGGACGTGGCCCGCGAACAGCTAAGCAATTGGCTCTTTAGTCGGGCGCCAGGCCTTCGCTCCGCGCCCGCTGAACCACTCAGAGGATCGTATCATGACCGTCAGGACGAGCTTCAGGGGCTCGTTTACCGCGCTCGTCACTCCTTTCAGCAATGGCGCGCTTGACGAGAAAGCTTTTCGCGGCCTGGTGGACTGGCAGATCGCCGAGGGCACCAGCGGCCTCGTTCCGGTGGGCACCACCGGCGAGAGCCCGACGCTGTCGCACGACGAGCACGGGCAGATCGTGCAGTGGTGCATCGAGCAGGCGAAGGGCCGCGTGCCGGTGGTCGCCGGGGCGGGCTCGAACTCCACCAAGGAGGCGATCGAACTCGCCCAGCACGCGCAAGAGTCGGGCGCCGACGCCGTGCTGGTGGTGACGCCCTATTACAACAAGCCCACGCAAGAGGGGATGTACCAGCACTTCAAGGCGATCAACGACGCCATCCGCATTCCGATCATCATCTACAATATTCCGGCCCGCTCGGTCATCGACATGTCGGTCGAGACCATGAGGCGGCTGTTCGAGCTCGATAACATCGCGGGCGTGAAGGACGCGACCGCCAACGTGGTGCGCGTATCGCAGCAACGTGCCGCGATGGGGGAGGGTTTCAACCAGCTCTCGGGAGAGGATGCCACTGCGCTCGGCTTCATGGCACATGGCGGTCATGGCTGTATCTCGGTCACCGCGAATGTTGCTCCGAGGCTGTGCGCGGAATTCCAGAATGCCTGCCTGAAGGGGGACTACGCGACGGCGCTCAAGCTGCAGGACAAGTTGATGCCCCTGCACACGGCCTTGTTCATCGAGACCAATCCGGCGCCGGCGAAATACGCCGCTGTCCTTGCTGGGAAAATGCGCGGACACGGTGCGGCTGCCGATGGTTCGTTTGGCGGATAAGACCAAGACCGCCGTGCGCGAAGCGATGGTCCACGCCGGCTTGATCAACTAGCCAGCGCGTAACCTCGTAACCGCACTTCGGCGCGCATCTTTACGAGGCGCCGGCGATTGCGTCACGATTCCCTGGGCAACTTTGATCGCGCTCACTCCGCGATCGTCGTACGCCAATGGACGCGCCGCTCGTCCGATTGGTAACGATTTTGGCCCCGTCTCGGGGTGGCGCCATGTCGTGCCCGCGGCGAGTAACCGACCTCGCGTCATCAAGCTCGCAGCGATCCGCGTCTGGCCGCGCGCTTATGGTTGCCCTAGGTCAGAGGGCTAGTCCGCTGGCCTGTAGACTAGGCGAATCGTGCTCGGCCAGAGGCCGAGGCGCCGACCGTGCAATCACTGATCATCTCTTGGTGCGGCGGCGACGAAAATCAGCGAGTGAAACCGAAGTGATCGCATGTAACGGCGATCAGGTGCCCAGGTTTCAGCAGTAGTACGGATCGGTAGCCATGGAACTTTTCGCATACCTGCGCATTGAAAAGAGAACGTGATTTTCCGGCGACTGTTGAGCAGTTGGGGCGAGGGTATTTGCTCTCGTCTCCCGTTAGCATCTTTGTCGGATACCGCACAGACAAGTTCCTTACTGGTGGCATACCAAGTCGCCGGCGGGAGCGGGCGCGTGGTCGGAGCGCTGTGCATTTGAGCGGTGTCCAGCTCGGCCATGAGAGGGCACACGTGCAGCTGGATCGATCCCGTACCGGCAGGCGCAACCTGCTGCTGGCGGGCCTCCCTGCGGCGGATTTGGCACTGCTCGCTCCGCAGCTCAAGGACGTCGTGCTCGAACAGGGCACGGTCCTGCAGGAACAGGGCGAGCCCATTGATCAGGTCTATTTCCCGCACGATGGAATCATCTCGCTCCTGGCGGTAATGCGGCAGGGCGATGCCATCGAGACCGCGACCATCGGTTACGAAGGCGCAGTCGGCTCATTCGCCGGGCTCGGGCAGCGCCGATCGCATACGCGCGCGGTCGTCCAGGTGGCGGGAGCCGCCACGCGCATTGCGGCCCCGCATTTTCGCAAGGCAGTCCAGGACAGCGACGCGGTCTGCAGGATCGTCGTCCGCTATGGCGAGATGTTGCTCATTCAGGTCCAGCAAACCGCTGCCTGCAACGCCCTGCATGCGGTCGAGGCGCGTCTGAGTCGCTGGCTGCTGCAGGCCCGCGACCGCCTTGACAGCAACACCATCAAGCTTACCCACGAATTTTTGTCGCAGATGCTCGGCGTGCGCCGCACCACCGTGACCGTCGTCGCCAATGTGCTGCAGCAAGCCGGTCTCATTCGCTACCATCGTGGGCAAATCGAGATTGTCGACCGGCAGGGGCTCGAGGCGCGAGCCTGCGAATGCTACGAGGCGATCCGTCGGCAGATTGATCAGGTCGCGGAACGCTAGGCCTTGCGACGGCCGCCCGGTCGAGTGAGCCCTCGCCTTGATCCTCACGCGGTGCCACCGCCGACGGCCCCACCGTTCCCGATATACCGCTGATTCTTCCTGCTTGAACGGCTTGGCAGCATGGCGTCTGTTCGCTATCGCAGGTCGCGGCCACGGCGGCCATGCCGATGAGATCCGTATTCCCGACGGCGCTCCGCCCAGGAAACGGCACCCGGAAGATTTGGGGCCGCAGGAGATTTGAATGGCTGCGAAATCGGATGACCGGACGCGCGTGGTCGCCCATAACCGCAAGGCGCGCTTCAACTATGAGATCGGCGAGACGTTCGAAGCCGGCATCGCGCTCACGGGGACCGAGGTGAAAGCGCTGCGCGGGGGCAAGGCAACGATCGCGGAATCCTACGCGGACGCTCGCGGCAACGAGATCTGGCTGGTCAACGCCAATATCCCTGAATATCTGCAAGGCGGCCGCTTCAATCATGCGCCCAAGCGCGTCCGCAAGCTCCTGCTTCACCGTGGCCAGATCAACAAGCTGATGGGGGCGGTCGAGCGCGAAGGCATGACGCTCGTGCCGCTCAAGCTCTATTTTAACGACAAGGGCCGCGCCAAGCTCGAGCTTGCGCTGGCCAAGGGCAAGAAGCTCCACGACAAACGCGAAACCGAGAAAAAGCGCAGCTGGGAGCGCGAGCGCGGCCGCCTGCTTCGGGCCAAGGGCTGACGTACGCCCTTGTCCGGACGGCCCCGGACACCCTCGAATATGCGCGGTTCGCCGATCCATTCGGACGGCCTGCGGACTCATGCTCACGAACACGTGAATGATGCGCGTGCAAAAGGCGCCTGAGGCCTGCATCCGCGTCGTGCCGTCCGCGTAGCTGGTCGCATCGGGGAGGCTGTTCGCAAGCCTCGGCCCGGCAGACACGGATCATTCTCAAGGGAGCGACCTCCATGTTCGGAAAGATGAAAGTACTCGCGCTCACCGGCGCGCTTGCTGCGACGACCTTCGCTGCCACCGGCGCTCAGGCGGCCGGCTGGATTGTCGGTCTGGTCGACGGCAAGTCGATCGTCACCATCGATCCGGCGAGCCGCAAGGTGGCGTCGAAGGTCGAGGTCAAAGGCGCCGGCCCGCTGACAGGTATCGATGTCCGTCCGGCCGACGGCATGCTCTACGGCGTGGCCGCAGATGGCACGATCTTCACCATCGATATCAAGTCGGGTCAGGCCACCATGAAAAGCAAGATGTCGGAGACGCTCAAGCCTGGCGTGACCGCTACCGTCGACTTCAACCCGGTTGCCGATCGCCTGCGGGTGATGGGCTCCGACGGCACCAGCCTTCGCGTCAATGTCGACGACGGCAAAGCGACGGTCGACGGGTCGCATAAATACAAGGAGGGCGATGCCAATGCCGGCAAGACCCCGAAGGTCGTGGCCGGCGCCTACACCAATTCGTCGAAAGGGACCAAGGCCACCGCGCTCTACAATATCGATGCCGCGACCGGCGCCCTGGTCACCCAGGCTCCGCCCAATGACGGCGTGCTCAATACGGTGGGATCGCTCGGGATGCCGGTCAGCGGGCCCGTCGCCTTCAACATCGTATCGAGCGGCGAGGACAAGAACGACGCGTGGCTCGTGGCCGGCGGCGCGCTGTACGCGATCGATCTCAAGACCGGTAAGGCGGCCATGGTCGGCAAGATCGAAGGCTTGAGCGGCAATCTCGGGGACATCGCCTGGGTCGACTGACACGCCTGCAATGACCTAGGCTATCCGGCCCGCGGGATTTGCCCCGCGGGCCGGCGGCGTTTCAGCCCACGCACGGCGCCGCCGGAGACGGTCGACGCGCTGCGTTGCCGGCTCGCGGACTTGAACGAAGCGCACGCCGCGTGGTGGCGGATCGCGTTGGCCGTCAAATCGGTGTGTACGCACGATCCAGGATTTGCGGTTTGTTTTCGGATAGGAGCATCCATGGCGCTGCCCGTCACATTCGACCATTGCGTGGTGCATGTTTCCGACTGGGAGCGCTCCAACATATTCTACCGCGACGTGCTCGGCGCCGAACTGGTTCGCCGCCCGCAGGGTTGGGCCTACCGCTTCGGCGCGGTGCAACTCAACCTGCACGGGCCGGGATTTCACCCCGCCGAGGTGGCGCGGCTTCCGGTCCAGCCCGGCAACAGCGATCTGTGCTTTCAATGGAACGGGCCGATCGCGGACGCCATCGGCCATCTCGAACGCTGCCGCGTTCCGATCCACGCGGGGCCGATCGAGCGTTTCGGTGCGCAAGGTGCGGGGACCAGCGTCTATTTTCGCGATCCCGACGGCTCGCTGCTGGAATTCATTTCCTATCAGAGGTAGAGCGTGATCTTGAAAGTTGCGGGACTTTTCGGACAAGCTCATGCGACCAAGCACGTGCTTGGGGCGAAATCGCGGAGCATATAATTGCGTTGACGCGGAGACTGCTCGATGACGACCGTGCACGATCCCAATGTGCTGCCGGCGGACATTCCGGCCCCGCTGGACGATGGCGGTGCCCGCCACTTGCAGGGAGCAAGACTTCCTTCAGTGCCGCTTGCGGCGACCGATGGCTCCCGGGTCGACCTTTCCAAGCTTGCCGGCCGCACCGTGCTTTACATTTACCCGCGCACGGGCGTGCCCGGGCAGTCGCCGCCCGACGGCTGGGATCAGATTCCAGGCGCGCGCGGCTGCACGCCGCAATCGTGCTCGTTCCGCGACCATTTCGCCGAGCTCAAGCGGCTCGCGGTCTCCAATCTCTATGGCCTCTCGACGCAGGACACCGCCTACCAGCGTGAAGCGGTCGAGCGTCTGCATCTTCCATTCCCGATCCTGTCCGACGAGAGCCTCGAGCTGGCGCGCGCGATCAAGCTGCCGACTTTCACGGCCGCCGGCATGACGTTGCTAAAGCGAATGGCCCTGGTCATCGACGACGGCGTCATCACGAAGGTGTTCTATCCCGTGTTCCCGCCGGACAAGAACGCCGAGGAGGTGATTGCCTGGCTTCGCAGCCCGTAGGACGGGATCGAGCGCCCGGGCTGCGTCGGCTGCGGTGGACATCGGACCGATCTTGTCGCTGCGGCGTGCGCGCTTCGCTGCGTTCAATCTGCCGACGGCGCTATCGCGCGTCAGCGTCCAGGAAAGCGCGCGCCGCCGCGAATACATCTTGAAACATCTTCGGCGTCAGCACGCCCGTGTTGGTGTTGTAGCGCGAGCAGTGATAGCTGACGAAGACGCGCAGCTTTCCGATGTCGTGCGACGTGCCGTGGCCGAACGGCGCGGCGGAGCGGCGATGGTTGAGCGCGGCCACGGTGCTCTCGTGGGAAACCCGCCCGAGCGTGACGATCGCGCGAAGATTTCGCATCTCGGCGATGGTCGCTTCCAGAAAAGGCCGGCACGTTTTGATTTCGGCCGGAGTTGGCTTGTTCTCCGGCGGCACGCAACGCACCGCGTTGGTGATCCGCGCGTCGACGAGGGTCAGGCCATCGTCCGGGCGCGCTTCATAGCTGCCGCGGGCGAACCTGAAATGCTTGAGGGTTTCGTAGAGCAGATCGCCGGCGTAATCGCCGGTAAAGGGCCGGCCTGTCCGGTTCGCGCCCCTGAGGCCGGGAGCCAGGCCCACGATCAGAAGCCGGGCATCACGTCGACCGAACGAGGCTACCGGCGCGTTGAACCAGTCGGGCTCGCGGCGGCGCCAATCGTCTCGGAACGCCTTGAGACGTGGACAGCGCGGGCAGTCGCGGCCGGGTTTGCCGGACGCGTCGGGCATCGCGGCGCCTGGAACATTTTCCGGAAAAGTGGGCACCGTTTTTCCGCGGAAAATGCGACAAATCGGAAAGCTCAGTCTTCGAAGTCGTCGTCGTCAATCGGGGCACCAGCGCCCGCCCGCTGCGGCGCAGCGGGCCGTTGCAGGAATTGCGGCGTATGACGCTCGCGCGGTTCGCGGGCCTCCCGCGCGGCTCGCTCGGAAGGATCGCGACCGATCTTTGGCTGCAGTTCCACGATGTCGAGAAAGACGTCGGCTTGGCGGCGCAATTCGTCGGCCACCATCGGCGGCTGCGTGGAGATGGTAGAGACCACGGTCACGCGCACGCCGCGCCGCTGCACGGCCTCGACCAGCGATCGGAAGTCGCCGTCGCCCGAGAACAGCACCATGTGATCGATCGAGCCCGCGATTTCCATGGCATCGACTGCAAGCTCGATATCCATGTTGCCCTTGACCTTGCGGCGGCCGGTCTGGTCGACGAATTCCTTGGTCGCCTTGGTCACGACGCTGTAGCCGTTGTAGTCGAGCCAGTCGATCAAGGGCCGGATCGACGAATATTCCTGATCCTCGATCACAGCGGTGTAATAGAACGCGCGCAAGAGATAGCCGCGCGAATGAAACTCGCGCAGGAGGCGCTTGTAATCGATATCGAAACCGAGGGATTTGGCGGTCGCGTATAGATTGGCACCGTCGATGAACAGTGCGATTTTTTCGGTTTTGGGTTCCATGATTGCTCTCGTCTGAAGTCATCAAAACATCGGTGCCGGCCTGAAACGGCGCGCGGCGCCGGACAACAGCGCCGGGTGTCGTCAGCGGGGCTGAGAGTTCGTGTGCCGCTCAATTGCGGGTGCACGCTCGCCGTCACAACCAATGCGCAAGTATAATAGTAAGGATCGCATTGTGGTCCCCGGTCTGCCTAACAGAGGCCTATCGGGACGCCAAGGAAAATGTGAGGCGCGCGTTTCGCTCTTGCACTTTGGCCGCCAGATCGTTACGTAACGCCCACTTTTCAGCAGTTCCATTGCAGGAGCGATTTGCCCATGGCCCGTGTCACCGTTGAGGACTGCATCGATAAGGTCGAGAACCGTTTCGACCTCGTTCTGCTGGCAAGCCACCGCGCGCGCATGATCTCGTCCGGCTCTCAGATTACGATCGAGCGGGACAACGACAAGAATCCGGTCGTGGCGCTGCGCGAGATCGCGGACACGACCATATCGCCCGACGACCTCAAGGAGGAACTCGTCCACTCGCTGCAGAAATACGTGGAGGTCGACGAACCCGAGCCCGAGGCTGCTCCGCTCATCGGCGCTGCCGGCGGCACGGTCGACGCCGACGACACCGAGGTCACCGTCGACCGGATGACCGAGGAAGAACTCCTCAAGGGCCTGGAAGGGCTCACTCCTCCTGAGGAGCAGCCCGAGGAAGAAGAATAGAAGGCGACTTTTCGCGCGACCACTGCCAAAACGGCCCGGCTCTGTCCGGGCCGTTGTCGTTTTGGAGACGATGATCGCGGCTCCGTGTAGCGATTGCGCAACGTCATGATATCCTTGGCTGTGGATGCCAGCCGATGGTCCGGGCCGGCCCAAGGGTGACGATGGCGCGTTCCTCAACCGACCTGCCCCGTATGCAGAACCAGTCACGGGCCCGGGCTCCGCTTGAGCGAAGTCTTAGCATTGTGTCACAAGTACTTGAAAAAACAGCAAAGCCGAAGGCGTCAAAGCCGCCAATGATGCGGCAATACGACCTGATCGAGCGCGTGAAGCGGTACAATCCCGCGACCAGCGAGGCACTGCTCAACCGCGCCTACGTCTACGCCATGAAGGCGCATGGCGAGCAGAAGCGCGCATCCGGCGACCCGTACTTCTCCCATCCGCTGGAAGTCGCTGCGATCCTGACCGATCTCAAGCTCGACGACGCCACCATCGCTGCCGCGCTCCTGCACGACACCATCGAGGATACCGCCGCCACCCGGGCCGAGATCGACCAGATGTTCGGCCAGGACATCGGTACGCTGGTCGAAGGCCTCACCAAGCTCAAACGGCTCGACCTCGTCACCAAGGAGGCCAAGCAAGCCGAGAACCTGCGCAAGCTCCTGCTGGCCATTGCCGATGACGTCCGGGTGCTGCTGGTCAAGCTCGCCGACCGCCTGCACAACATGCGCACCCTGTCCCACATGCCGCCCGAGGCGCGTCGGCGCAGCGCCGAGGAAACGCTCGACATCTACGCTCCGCTCGCCGGCCGCATGGGCATGCACGAGATGCGGGAGGAGCTCGAGGATCTGGCGTTCCGCGAGCTCAATCCCGAAGCCTACACGGTCGTCAGCGAGCGCCTTGACGCGCTCGAAGCGAAAAACGTCGGCTTGGTGACTGAGATCGAGCAACAGCTCACGCGCAAGCTGTTCGACCGCGGCATCGATGCCGAGGTGTCGGGGCGGCGCAAGCGCGCCTACTCCATCTGGCGCAAGATGGAGCGCAAATCGATCGGTTTCGAGCAACTTTCCGATATTTTCGGCTTCCGCGTGATCGTCCAGACGCTACCCGAGTGCTACCAGGCGCTCGGGATCGTGCATACGACTTGGCCGGTGGTGCCGGGCCGCTTCAAGGATTACGTCTCGACCCCGAAACAGAACGATTATCGTTCCATTCACACCACGGTCATCGGCCCGAGCCAGCAGCGCGTCGAACTGCAAATCCGCACCAAAGACATGCACCAGATCGCGGACTACGGGATCGCCGCGCACGCGCTCTACAAGGACGACGTCGACTCGCCGACGGAACTGCTGTCGCGCGAATCCAGCGCATATGCATGGCTGCGGCGGACCATCGAGCTGCTCGCCGAGGGCTCCAATCCGGAGGAGTTTCTCGAGCACACCAAGCTTGAGCTGTTCCACGACCAGGTGTTCTGCTTCACGCCAAAGGGCAAGCTGATCGCCCTGCCACGGCACGCGAACGTCATCGATTTCGCCTATGCGGTGCACACCGACGTGGGCAACATGGCGGTCGGCGGCAAGATCAACGGCAAGATCGCGCCGCTGGTGTCGGAGCTCACCAACGGGGACGAGGTCGAGATCATCACGTCCAGGGCGCAGCCCGCCCCCCCGGCGGCCTGGGAGTCGCTCGTCACCACGGGCAAGGCCCGCGCCGCCATTCGCCGCGCTACGCGCGCCGCCGTGCGCAATCAATATGTCGGGCTCGGGCGGCGCATCGTCGAGCGCCTCTGCCAGCGCGCGAAGATCGTCTATTCCGACGAAAAGCTGCAAGGCGCGCTGTCCCGCCTCGCGCGCGCCTCGACCGAGGAGGTGCTGTCCGCGGTCGGTCGCGGCGAGATGCGCGCAGCCGACGTCGTGCGCGCCATGTATCCCGATTACAAGGAGGAGAGGGCCGCCACGATCGCGCAGCAGCCGAAGCAGGAGAGCGGCTGGTTCGGGCTCAAGAAAGCGAAGTCCGTTAAGGTGAAAGTCCCGGGTGAACCTGGTGCGGCGATCCCGATCCGCGGCATCAACACCGATTTGCCGGTGCGGTTCGCGCCCAACGGCGGCGCCGTGCCGGGCGACCGCATCGTCGGAATCCTCACGCCGGGCGAGGGCATTACCATCTATCCGATCCAATCGCCGGCGCTGAAGGATTTCGAGGATGCGCCCGAGAATTGGCTCGATCTGCGCTGGGACGTGGAGGAGCGCACGCCGCAGCGCTTTCCCGCCCGCATCGTGCTGCAGACCGTGAACGAGCCGGGATCGCTTGCCCAGGTCGCACAGATCATCGCCGAGCACGATGGCAACATCGACAATATCGGCATGGAGCGCTCATCTCCGGATTTCACCTCGGTCACCATCGATCTCGAAGTTTTCGACATCAAGCATCTCAACTCCATCATCGCGCAACTACGGGCCAAGGACGTGGTGGCCCATGCCGAGCGGGTGAACGCTTAAGGCTTGAGAAACGTAGAGCGGAGCCGCTTCGGTTTCACCATTACCCCCGGCTTGGCTCTTGTGGATTAGCCGGCAAAATCTTGCATGGTGCGGACGCTCACGAGCTATCCTCGTGATGTTGACAATTGCCCGAGCACGCAAATTTCGTGCGATCAAGGCCAGGCAGATGACGCTGCTTTCACTGCAACGATCTCGAAGCGACCTGTGATGACATCGCCGGCACTACGCCTCGGCGTCAACGTCGATCACGTCGCGACTATCCGCAACGCGCGTGGCGGTTGGCATCCGGATCCGGTGCGCGCGGCGCAAATCGCCATCGCAGCGGGTGCGGATGGTATCACCGCGCATCTGCGCGAAGACCGCCGGCACATCCGCGACGAGGACATTGCGCGGCTCAAGGCGGAGATCACAAAGCCGCTCAATCTTGAAATGGCGGCGACCGAGCAGATGGTCACGATCGCGCTCGAGACCGGACCGCACGCGGCCTGCCTCGTTCCCGAGCGACGTGAAGAGCGCACGACCGAAGGCGGCCTGGATGTCGCCGGCCAGCACGATGCGCTTGCGTCCGTCGTCGCCAGGCTGCGAGACGCGAACATCCGGGTTTCACTGTTCATCGCCGCCGAGCCGCGGCAGATCCAGGCAGCGGTGGCGATCGGAGCGCCCGTGATCGAGATTCACACCGGCGCCTGGTGCGACGCGCTGGCCGACAACCGGACCTCGATGGCGCAGGCTGAATGGCAGCGGATCCGCCACGGCGCGAAGTTCGCGCAAAGTCTCGGTCTTGAAGTTCATGCCGGCCACGGTCTCAATTTCCAGACCGCCGAAACGATCGCCGCGTTGCCCGAGATCGTCGAACTCAATATCGGACACTTCTTGATCGGGGAGGGCGTCTTTTCCGGTCTTGCCGGTGCGGTGAAAACCATGCGGGCAGCCATGGATCGGGGCCGCGCATGATCCTCGGGGTCGGTTCCGATCTCATCGATGTCCGCCGCATCGAGCGTACGATCGAACGGCACGGTGAGCGCTTTCTTGAGCGCATCTTCACCCCGATCGAGCGGGCGAAGGCCGAAGGCCGCACCAGGCGGATCGAAACCTACGCCAAGCGTTTCGCCGCCAAGGAGGCCTGCGCCAAGGCGCTCGGCACCGGTCTGCGCGCTGGCGTGTTTTGGCGCGACATGGGCGTCGTCAACCTGCCGTCGGGACGGCCGACCATGAAACTCACCGGGGGCGCGCTCGCGCGGCTCAACGCCATCACGCCGGCCGGCTGCGAGCCGCGCATCGACTTGACCATCAGCGACGAGGGGCCGATGGCCCAGGCATTGGTGGTGATCTCGGCAGTCCCGCGCGACGCGCCCGCTAGCGCGCGCAATCCGACATCGCCGCTCGTCTGCATTGGGTGACACGAAGATATCTCTGATCTGCGGATCGTTTTTGATGTTCCTGTCGGCTGCGGCCGCGACAACCGGCCGCCAGCGATCGATTGCCCGACCCGGGTGGTGGGGCGACACCGACAGGTCCGGTCTCGATCGCGGGCGCCAGCGCCGCGTCCGGCATGGGTTTGGTCGGGGCGGAAGGCACGGTGACTGCAGGGGTTCCCTTTGATTGCAAGCCTCCGCTCGCAACCCCATATTGCCCTCGGTTTGCGCCTTTGCCTGCGAGCGGCTACAAGGGCGCGGCCAAAGCGGTCTGCGGTCCTTCCGGCCGGCGGGGCGCCACGGAATTAACACGCTGAAAATACTGTGATTTTCATATCTCAACGGACGGGGTCGCCAACTCGGCGGCGCCGCGGGGCGCGCGGCACCAAGAGGACGAGAGGCAGATGAGCGTGACATCAGGGGCAAAGAGGAAAGAGGGCGGTATTGCCGAGACGGGGCGCGTAATCTTTCACGCCCTCATCATTGCCCTCGTCATCCGCACGTTCCTGTTCCAGCCGTTCAATATTCCGTCAGGCTCGATGAAGGAGACGCTGCTCGTCGGTGACTATCTTTTCGTCTCGAAATACTCCTACGGCTACAGCCACTATTCTCTGCCCTTCTCTCCGCCGCTGTTCCCCGGGCGTATCTGGGCGTCTCAGCCCAGCCGCGGCGATGTTGTCGTCTTCCGGCTGCCGAAGGACGACTCGACCGATTACATCAAGCGCGTGATCGGATTGCCCGGTGACCGCATCCAGATGATCGACGGGGTGCTCCATATCAATGGAGAGCCCGTCAAGCGCGAGCGCATCGAAGACTTCATCGAAACCGAGGAAGGCTCGCGGAGCACGCGCGTCAAGCGATGGCGCGAGACTTTACCGAACGGCGTGAGCTACACGACGCTCGATCTCGTCGACAACGGCTTTTATGACAATACCCCGGTCTATAACGTGCCCGCCGGCCATTTTTTCATGATGGGCGATAACCGCGACAATTCCACTGACAGCCGGGTGCTCAGCCAGGTCGGCTACGTGCCGTTCGAGAACATCGTCGGGCGTGCCCAGATCATCTTTTTCTCGATTCTCGAGGGCGAGCACGCCTGGATGGTGTGGCGCTGGCCATGGTCCGTGCGCTGGAATCGGCTGTTCACGATCGTAAGATGAGCCGGGGGCGGACTGGCAAACCGGCTTCTATCGAGGCGCTCAATCCAGCCGCTGACGGCAAGCCGGCCAGCCCGACCGCCGCTGACCAGAGCGGAAAGCCCGCGGCGAAAGAGACCAAGCGTCGGCGCCGCAGCACGGCCGAATTCGAAGAGCGGATCGGGTATCGTTTCAAGGATCCCGCCCTGCTCGAACAGGCGCTCACTCACATTTCGGCGCTGAGCGGTGCTCGCAACCGTGCCGGCTCCTATCAGCGGCTTGAATTTCTCGGCGATCACGTGCTCGGCCTCGTGATCTCGGACATGCTGTTTCGCGCGTTCGCAAAGGCTGATGAAGGAGAAATGTCGCGCCGTCTTGCCGACCTCGTGCGCAAGGAAGCGTGCGCGGACGTAGGGCGGACGATCGAACTCGGCGCGGCAATCCGGCTTGGCGCTTCGGAGGCCAATGCCGGCGGGCGTAGCCGCACCGCCATCCTGGCGGACGTCTGCGAGGCGCTGATCGGAGCAGTGTTCATCGATGGCGGATATCCGGCAGCGTCCGCCTTGATCGAGCGGCTGTGGAGCGAGCGGATGCGCACACCGGCGCGGCCATTGCGCGATTCCAAGACCATGCTGCAGGAATGGGCGCAGGCGCGCGGGCTCCCGACGCCGGCCTATCGGGAGGTCGAGCGCAAGGGTCCCGACCACGATCCGGAATTCCGCGTCACCGTCGAGCTTCCCGACCTTGCGCCGGCGGAAGGGCTTGGCCGATCGAAGCGCTCGGCGGAGCAGGCGGCCGCGGCTGCCATGCTGACGCGCGCGGGTATCGATGCGGGTCGCCTCGATGGCTGAGAATAAACGCCGTAACCTGCAGGCGCGGGATCGGACAACCGAGAAGCCTCGCGTGGCGGCGCCGTCCCTTGCAGCTGATGCTTTGTCCGCCGCCATGCAAGAGGGGCAAACCCGCTGCGGATTCATCGCCCTCATCGGCGCGCCTAATGTCGGCAAATCGACGTTGATAAATGCGCTTGTCGGCAGCAAGGTCGCGATCGTATCCCACAAGGTGCAGACGACGCGCGCGCTGCTGCGCGGTATCGCCATCGTTGACGGTTCGCAGCTCGTCTTCATCGATACGCCCGGCATCTTCGCGCCGAAGCGCCGGCTTGAGCGTGCGATGGTGACGAACGCGTGGACAGGGGTGCACGACGCCGACATCGCCGCTGTGCTGGTCGATGCCGCACGCGGCCTCGATGATGAGGCGGACTCGATCCTTGCGCGGCTCGCCGAGATCCGCCAGCCCAAAATCCTGTTGATCAACAAGGTCGATCTGGTCGACAAGTCGGCTTTGCTTGCCATCGTCAAGGCAGCCAACGAGCGTGTGGCGTTCGCAGCGACCTTCATGATCTCGGCGCTCACGGGGGATGGTGTCGCCGACGTCAAACGCTGGCTCGCCGCGCACGTGCCAGCGGGGCCGTGGCACTATCCCGAGGATCAGATCACCGACGCGCCGATGCGCCAGCTGGCCGCCGAGATCACGCGCGAGAAACTCTTTCTGCGCCTGCACCAGGAGCTGCCATATCAGTCCACGGTCGAAACCGAGTCGTGGAAGGAACTCAGGGATGGCTCGACCCGGATTGAACAGACGATCTATGTCGAGCGCGAGAGCCAGCGTAAGATCGTGCTCGGCAAGGGCGGTCAGACCATCAAGGCGATCGGCGCGGATGCGAGGCGCGAGATCGCCGACATGATCGAGGGGGCCGTGCACCTGTTCCTGTTCGTCAAGGTGCGCGAGCATTGGGCGGACGACCCGGAACGCTATCGCGGGATGGGGCTGGAGCTCCCGAAGGAATAGCGATGCAATGGACCGATGAGGGCATCGTGCTCGGCACCAGGCGCCACGGGGAGGCCAACGCCATCCTCGAGCTGATGACCTGCGCGCATGGTCGCCATCTCGGTTTGGTGCGGGGAGGGGCGGGCTCGCGGCTGCGACCGGTGCTGCAGCCGGGCAACCGCATCACCTGCACCTGGCGCGCACGCCTCGATGAGCATCTTGGCCACTACGTGGTCGAGGCGCTCGATGCGCGCGCGGCGTCGTTCTTGCCGGTCTCGCATGCCCTCTACGGCATCACTCATCTCGCTGCGCTCTGCCGCATGTTGCCCGAGCGCGATCCGCACCCGCAGATCCATGCTGCGCTCGATGACGTGCTTGATGGTCTTCTCGATCCCCACCAAGCCGGGCCCAGCGTGGTGCGGTTCGAATTTCAACTTCTCGCGGAGCTCGGCTTCGGTCTTGACCTCGCGACCTGCGCGGTGACCGGAGAAGATAAAGATCTCGTCTATGTATCGCCGAAATCGGGACGCGCGGTCTCGCGGGAGGCGGGCGAACCATGGAAGCACAAACTGTTGGTGCTGCCGGCGTTCCTCTACGAGGCGCTCGACGATCCATCACCGCAGGACGTCGCCGATGGTTTCGCGCTGACCGGCTTCTTCTTGCTGCGTCATGTACTCGAACCGCGTGGGCTCGGCCTGGCCGACGCGCGCGCGAACTTCATCGCCGCGCTCCAACGCGACGTTAGCCCGTCGCTCGCGGCCGGATGAAACGAACGGGCCGGGCGGCTCCGGCCGCCCGGCCCGTCGTCGGCGGTTACTACCACCAGCGACGATGATAGCGGTGCCGCCACCAATGCCAATGGTGCCGGCGCCAGTACACCTGCTCGACCCCGGGATTGAGGTGGGCTGCCTGTCCGATGACCTCGCCGTTGGCGGGTGCCGCCAAGGTCGGCGACATACCGGCCAGCCCGATGCCGAAGGCGACGAGCGCTGGAATGACGATTGCGCGCATTATACTCTCCTTGCAGTACAAGAGAGGCGCCGACCGAGGCGTCTCCCGCGATCTGACGTTTGGTGACCGCGTAGCTGCGGTTCCGAGGTTCGGCCGGCAGCGCCGCGCATCCGTCAACCGGCTTGTCGCCAAATCGCCCCGCAGCGCGACGACAAACGCCATTGAGCCGAATCTACGCCGGGCAATCAGAACGGCGCGTGGCTGACTCATTCATCGCTTGTTCATTGGACGGCCACACATTAATTCTTGTCCATGGTCAAGCAACTGATTCCCCCCGCGACGGCGACGTCGAAGAGATTGCGCTACGCGAAGCGCTGGAAGAGCGCTATCTGCAATACGCGCTCTCCACCATCACCGGCCGTGCGCTCCCGGATGCACGCGACGGGCTCAAGCCGGTTCACCGGCGGCTGTTGTATGCCATGCAGCTGTTGCGCCTCGACCCCGGCGCTGCGTTCAAGAAATGCGCGCGCGTGGTCGGCGACGTCATCGGCAAGTTCCATCCGCACGGCGATCAGGCGGTGTACGACGCGCTCGTGCGCCTCGCTCAGGATTTTGCCCAGCGCTATCCGCTGGTCGACGGGCAGGGCAATTTCGGCAATGTGGATGGCGATAACCCGGCCGCCATGCGCTACACCGAAGCGAGGTTGACCGAGGTCGCGCATCTCCTGATCGACGGTATCGACGAAGACGCGATCGATTTCCGACCGACCTATGACGGCTCGGAGAACGAGCCGGTGGTGTTGCCGGGAGCGTTTCCCAACCTGCTGGCCAACGGCTCGCAGGGCATCGCGGTCGGGATGGCGACGGCGATCCCACCCCACAATGTCGCCGAACTCTGCGACGCGGCGCTTCATCTCATTGCTACGCCCAACGCGAGAAGTCGCACGCTCCTGAAATACGTGTCGGGCCCGGACTTTCCGACCGGTGGCGTGATCGTCGATCCACCCGAAGCCGTCGCCGAGGCCTATACCACCGGTCGCGGTTCATTCCGGGTGCGGGCACGCTGGCACAAGGAAGACACCGGCCGCGGCACCTATCTCATCGTCATCACCGAGATTCCCTGGCTGGTGCAGAAGGGCCGGTTGGTCGAGCGGCTGGCCGAGCTCATCAACGACAAGAAGCTGCCGCTTGTTGCCGATGCCCGCGACGAATCCGCCGAGGACATCCGGCTCGTGATCGAGCCGCGCTCGCGCACGGTCGACGCCGAGCTGCTGATGGAGTCGCTGTTCAAGCTCACCGAGCTCGAAAGCCGCATCCCGCTCAACATGAATGTCCTGTTGAAGGGGCGCATTCCCAGGGTTGTCGGTCTCGCCGAGGCGCTCACCGAATGGCTCACCCATCGCCGCGAGGTGCTGCTGCGGCGGTCGAATTTCCGCCTCAACCGGATCGAGCATCGGCTCGAAGTGCTGGGCGGCTATCTCGTCGCCTATCTCAACCTCGACAAGGTCATCAAGATCATTCGCAGCGAGGATGAGCCCAAGCCGGTGCTGATGAAGACGTTCAAGCTCTCCGACGTGCAGGCGGACGCCATCCTCAATATGCGGCTGCGCAATCTGCGCAAGCTCGAGGAAATGGAGATCAGGCAGGAGGACAAGGCGCTACGCGCCGAGCGCAAGAAGCTCAAGGATCTCATCGGTTCCGAGACGGAGCAATGGAAAAGGATCGCGGACGAGGTCAAGGAGGTGCGTGCGAAGTTCGGGCCCAAGACGCCGCTGGGCAAGCGGCGCACCGCCTTCGCGCAGGCGCCCGTGCATGACGAGGCGGCGATCGAGGAGGCGCTGGTCGAGCGCGAGCCGATCACCGTCGTGGTCTCCGAGAAGGGCTGGATCCGTACGCTGCGCGGAACGGTGAGCGACCTGTCGGGCGTCGCGTTCAAGACCGACGACGGGCCGAAGTTCGCCTTCCCCGCCGAAACCACCTCGAAATGTTTGGTATTTGCCACCAACGGTCGCTTTTACACGCTCGACGCGGCGAAGCTTCCCGGCGGCCGCGGACACGGCGAACCGATCCGTCTTTTCGTCGACCTGGAGCAGGAGGCGGATGTCGTCGCCGTATTCCGTCATCAGGGCGGTCGCAAGTTCCTGGTCGCGAGCACCGAAGGTCGCGGCTTTGTCGTGCCGGAGGACGAATGCCTCGCCAACACCCGCAAGGGCAAGCAGGTGCTCAACGTGGCGATGCCCGACGAAGCGCGTGCCATCGCGGTGGTGGAGGGCGAGCTTGTCGCGGCCATCGGCGAAAATCGCAAGATGCTGGTTTTCCCGCTCGAACAGGTCCCGGAGATGACGCGGGGACGCGGCGTCCGGCTGCAACGCTACAAGGATGGTGGGCTGTCCGACGTCAAGGCCTTCAAGGTGGAGGAGGGGCTGTCGTGGACAGATACCGCCGGCCGTGCATTTTCGCTCACGCTCAAGGAGCTTGCTGATTGGCGCGGCAACCGCGCCGATGCCGGCCGGCTGGCCCCGAAGGGCTTCCCGCGCAGCAACACGTTCAGCCAAGTGCCGGTGAACGGAAAGGCGCGGGAGGAGAAGTGATCGTCTTCGGGTATGCGCCAGCCTAGCTCGCAACATTAAGATTGCGGCCGAAAGCCCAGCCGCGCCCCGGGCGGTCGCCAGCGCAATCCCGGCGTCCGAGCTTGAGCAACGAAGAGCCAGGTCAGGGGGTGACCGCCGGGGCAATCCGCCGGGGCTCGACGATCCGGCCCCGGCCAACTTATTCGGCTGTTTAGGATTTCGGTAGTGACACCGGATTTAGCGGGTGCGAATGCAATTGCAAATTATTTGCAACAAGGTTATGGAGGGGCCGAAGGATTGATGTAGATGGCCGTCCTACCAGTGCCGGAAGAGCGATCACCCTCTCCAGGCTTTTCCGGATCCGGCTGGCGACGGCGGCGGGGCGAGCCTTCGCTCTCCGAAGTCTTCGGCTCGATCGCCACGCGGCCGCAGGGGCCGCTGTGGAAGAAGCTCACCGCCTTTCTCGGACCCGGCTATCTCGTCGCCGTCGGCTACATGGACCCGGGCAATTGGGCGACCTCGCTCGCGGGCGGGTCGAAGTTCGGGTACGCGCTGCTCACCGTTGCGCTGCTCTCCAACCTGATGGCGATCCTCTTGCAGGCGCTGTGCGCGCGGCTGGGGATCGCGTCCGGCCGCGACCTGGCGCAGGCCTGCCGCGACGCTTTTCCGCGCGCGGTATCGTGGCCGCTGTGGGCGATGGCGGAGATCGCGATCTGCGCGACCGATCTGGCCGAGGTCATCGGTACGGCGATCGGGCTCAACCTCCTGTTCGGCATTCCGCTCGAGCTCGGCGTCCTGATCACGGCCCTCGACGTGTTCCTGATCCTGTGGATGCAGAACCTCGGCTTCCGCTGGATCGAGGCCTTCATCGTGACGCTGCTCGGCGTCATTGCGATCTGCTTCGGCGTCCAGATCGCGATGGCCGATCCGAATTGGGGCGCGGTGATCCGCGGTTTTGCGCCGACGACCGACATCGTCACCAATCCGGAGATGCTCTATCTTTCGCTCGGCATCCTCGGCGCGACCGTCATGCCTCACAATCTTTACCTGCATTCGGGTGTGGTGCAGACCCGCCGTTACGGGGACACGCTGCCGGAGCGGCGCGAGGCCATCAAGCTCGCCACCCTCGATTCCACGATCGCGCTGATGTTCGCGCTGCTCATCAACGCTTCGATCCTGATTCTTGCGGCCGCGACGTTCAACAAGACCGGCAAGACCGATGTGGCGGAACTCGAGCAGGTGCATTCGTTCCTGGCGCCGCTGCTGGGTTCGGCCATCGCGCCGACGCTGTTCGGCATCGCGCTCTTGTGCTGCGGGCTCAATTCGACGGTGACCGCCACGCTGTCGGGCCAGATCGTCATGGAAGGCTTCCTGGATATCCGCCTGCCGCCCTGGCTGCGGCGGCTGGTGACCCGCGCCATCGCCATCGTACCGGCCGCGATCGTCACCGTTTGGTACGGCGAGAAGGGTACCGCCCAGCTTCTGATCCTGAGTCAGGTGGTGCTGAGCTTTCAGCTTCCCTTTGCGGTGGTTCCGCTGGTCATGTTCACGGCCGACCGTCGCAAGATGGATGAACTGGTTGCGCCGCGCTGGGTCACGGCGCTCGCCGTCCTGGTCGCCGCGATCATCATCGCGCTCAACGTGAAGCTGTTGATCGACTTCCTCAGCTAGGCTGGCGTGCCTAGTCCTCCACCCGGACCCATCCGTCGGGGGACAGGCGCTGCTGGGGCAGAAAACGGGCTTTGTAGTCCATCTTTCGCGACCCCTGGACCCAATAGCCGAGATAAACGTAGGCAAGCCCCATCTGGCGCGCGCGCGCGATGTGATCGAGAATCATGAAGGTGCCGAGCGAGCGGGACGCGTGGTCGGACTCGAAGAACGAGTAGACCATGGACAATCCGTCGCTGAGCAGGTCGGTGAGCGCGACCGCGAGTAGCTCCCCGCTGCCGCGGCCATTGATGGCGCTGTCGGGCCCGCGCCGCCGGTACTCGACCATGCGGGTCTCCACGTGGCTGTCCTCCACCATCAAGGCGTAATCCAGAAGGCTCATGTCAGCCATCCCGCCGTCGCGGTGGCGGGCGTCGAGGTAGGAGCGGAACACCGAATACTGCTCGGCGGTGGGAACCGAGACCCGCATGTCGCCGATGAGGTCGCGGTTGCGATCGAGAATGCGCCGCATGCTGCGGGTCGGCCGGAAATCCTCGGCAACGACCCGCACCGAGACGCAGGCGCGGCAGGTCTCGCAAGCCGGGCGGTAGGCGATCGACTGGCTGCGGCGGAAGCCGCCGTGGGTGAGCAGGTCGTTGAGCTCGGAGGCGCGCTCGCCCACCAGGTGGGTGAACACCTTGCGCTCCTCCTGGCCGGGCAGATAGGGGCACGGGGAGGGAGCGGTGAGATAGAATTGCGGGGTATTTCGCGAGTGCTGGGTCACGGGACTCTCGAACGGCGACGCGTTGCCGACGCTGGCAGGATCGCGCGGGCGGCGGCTCTCGTCAAATCTCTTTCGCTCGGCGCGCGCTCGCTCAGCGCTCGCTCCCCCAGCCGGGCGGCGCGCGCAGCGCCTGCGCGCGCGCCGGGTTGTTGATCACGATGGTGCCCACCAGCATGTCGTGCAGCAGCCGCCGGCGGCGGTTGAAGAAGGCGACCAGCAGGATGAACGGCGTGATGAACGAGACCGTGACCCAGTAGACGATCGCGTGTACCGCGCCGAGCACGAAATAGGCCGGCGCCCCGTACCAGGTGCGCATCTCCAGATCCATGATCCGCATCCCGATGGTCGCCGAGGCCGGGCTGCCGAACGTGTACCCGTAATAGCAGACCGCCCAGATCACCGTCGCGGGCGAGAGCAGCCAGTACAGCGCCCAGCCGATCCCGAGCGTGACCACGCCGATGATGAAGATGAACACCGCCGCGAACATCACCGGAATGGCGATGATGGTGACGTCGATCAGAAAGGCGACGAATCGGCGCGCCAGCACCCCTTCGAACAGTTCCGGACTGACCGCCGGGTCGTAGGCATGGGGCTTGACGTCGATCGACACGCCGATCCTCCGCTCCTGCGTCATCACCGGTATCTCCGCCGGCGATCCTTGCTATCTTTGCGCTACCGGCAAATGGAGAATAGACGGTCCGGGCGCAAGAGGCACGGGCATTTGCGCCATCCGGGACGGCGCGGCGCGCGGGCGGGAGAGCAGGCACATGAGCGTCACCGTTGCCGACATCGAGGCCGCGCGCCGCACGATCGCGGGCCAGGTGTTGCGCACGCCCATGCTGCCGGCGCCCAAGCTCTCGGCGCTGACCGGCGCCGACGTCCATGTGAAATACGAAAACCTCCAGGTCACCAACTCGTTTAAGGATCGCGGCGCGCTCAACAAGCTCGCCTCGCTCGATGCAGCGGCGCGCGGGCGCGGGGTCATTGCGATGTCCGCCGGCAACCACGCCCAGGCGGTCGCCTACCACGCCGCGCGGCTGGGAATCCCGGCCACCATCGTGATGCCGGTGACCACCCCGTTCGTGAAGGTCGAGGCGACGCAGGCCCACGGCGCCGAGGTCGTGCTCGACGGCGAAAGCGTGGCGGAGGCGCAGGTGCGCGCGCAGACCCTGGCCGGCGAGCGCAACCTCACCTTCGTGCACCCCTACGACGATCCCCTGGTGATCGCGGGCCAGGGGACCATCGCGCTCGAAATGCTGGAAGACGCCCACGACCTCGAAATGCTGGTGATCCCGATCGGCGGCGGCGGGCTGATCGCCGGCAACGCCATTGCGGCGCGCGCGCGGTCGCCCGCGATCGAGATCATCGGGGTGGAGGCGGCGCTTTATCCCTCGTTCTGGAACGCGCTCAGCGGGGAGGACCGGCCCTTCGGCGGCCCGACGCTGGCGGAAGGCATCGCGGTCAAGAACGTGGGCGCGCTTACGCTGCCGATCGTGCGCGCGCTCGTCACCGAGATCATGCTGGTCGACGAGGCGCATCTCGAGCGGGCGGTCAACGCCTATCTCACCTTGCAGAAGACCATGGCGGAAGGCGCCGGCGCGGCCGGGCTCGGCGCCATGCTGGCCAGGCCGGACCGGTTCCGCGGCCGCAAGGTGGGGCTGATCCTGTGCGGCGGCAACATCGACCCGCGCATTCTCGCCTCGGTGATGGTGCGCGAGCTCGAGCGCGAGCACCGTATCGTCTCCTTCCGCCTGACCATTCCCGACCGGCCCGGCGTGCTCGGGCAGATCGCCACCCGGCTCGGGCGCCTCGGCGCCAATATTCTCGAGGTCGAGCATCGGCGGCTGTTCCTCGATGTGCCGGCCAAGGGCGCCAAGCTCGACGTGACGGTGGAAACGCGCGATCGGCCGCACGCGGAGGAGATTTTCAAAGCGCTGAAGGCCGAAGGCTTCCAGCCGGTATGGATCGACACGGCGAGCACGATGGAGTGAGGGAAGGGGCTCTGGGTCTTGCGGGAGAAGGAACTTCGCATTGCGCTCGTTTGCTTCGGCGGCATTTCGCTCGCCGTCTACATGCATGGCATCAGCAAGGAGATCCTCAAGCTGGTGCGGGCCTCGCGCGCGCTGCACGCCATCGCGGATCGCTCCCGGCGCGCGAACGCGACCTTCTTCGACTGCTTCGATGGAAGCGATCCCGAATACGACACCGAGGGGGTGTATTTCGAGCTGCTGCGCGAGATCGGCCGCACGCTCGAACTGCGCGTGATCGTGGACATCATCGCGGGCGCCTCGGCCGGCGGCATCAACGGCACCATGCTGGCGCGCGCCTTGAGCCACGATCTGCCGATGGAAGCGCTGCGCGAGCTGTGGCTCACGAATGCCGATGTGGACGTCCTGCTGTCGCCGCAGGCGCGGGCCCGCCGGTGGAGCAAGTGGTTCCTGCAGCCGCTGTTCTGGGCCGCCGGTGCGACCGGGCGGTTCCGCACCATCACCGACATGGAGGTGCGGGAAAAATTGTCGCTGTTCGTGCGCTCGCGCTGGTTCCAGCCGCCGCTCGACGGCCGCGTGATGGCGGGCCTGATGTATGACGCCGTGACCTCGATGGGCGCGGGGAAGGATCCCGCGAGGTCGCTGCTTCCCTCCGGCCAGGTGCTCGACCTGTTCGTCACCCTGACGGACTATTACGGCTACCAGGAGCTCGTGCAGATCCACGATCCGCCGCTCATCCATGAGCTCGACCATCACCACGTTTTGCGCTTCAACTATCGCCGCCACTCCAACGGCGAGGTCGAAAGCGATTTCGAGCTCGACAACGCCCCGGGCCTCGCCTTTGCCGCACGCGCGACCTCCTCGTTCCCCGGCGCCTTTCCGCCGGCGCGGATCGTGGAAATGGACGAGGTGGTGGCGCAGCGGCAGGGGACCTGGCCGCGGCGCGCCGAGTTCATCGCCAAGGGCTTTCCAGAACACCTGCGCGCCGACATCGACCCGGCCACGGCATCCTTCCTCGACGGCTCGGTGCTCAACAACCGGCCGTTCCTGCAGGCGATCTCGGCGATCCACGGCCGGCCGGCCTATCGCGAGGTCGATCGCCGGCTCGTCTACATCGATCCGCACCCGGCGCCGCCGGTTTCGCCGCGGCGGCAGCAGGTCCCGGGCTTCTTTGCCACCCTGCGCGCCGCGCTGTCGGATATTCCGAGCTCGCAGCCGGTGACCGATGAACTCGCCCGCGTGATCGAGTTCAACGACCAGGTGCGGCGGCTGCGTGCGATCATCGACAGCGCGCGTCCCCATGTCGGGGAACTGGTGACCAAGGTCGTGACCACCACGTTCGATCGCGCGATCTCCACCGACGACCTCAGGGGCTGGCGCGAGCAGGTCAACGCGCATGTCGCGCGCGACGCCGGATTTGCCTACCAGGCCTATGTCCGGCTCAAGCTTGCGTCCGTGCGCGCCTTCGGCGCCGAGCTCATCGTCAGGCTGCGGGGCATGCCGCCGCAGTCCCCGCTGGCGCGCGTGGTGGCCGAGATCATCGACGCCTGGGCGGTGCGCAAGGGCATCGTCTACGCGCGCGCGGACAGCGCAGCGCTCGAATTCGAACCGCAGACCGCGGATCAGCTCCCGCCCTGGGTGAAGTACCTCCTTGCCTTCGACGTGAAATACCGCGAACGCCGCCTGCAGTTTCTGATCGAGGGGCAGAACAGGCTCTACCAGCTGCTCGGTCAGGAACGCTTCGCAGGCTTCAATCCGGTCGTGATCGACCGGCTCAAGCGCGAATTCTATGCGCGCCTCGACGGGCTTCGGCGTCGCGAGAGGACCGCATTCTACAGCCCGGAGCTGCGCGCCCTGGTGGCGGACATTTTTCCCGGCGAGCCGTCGTCGGGAGAGGTGAAGCATCTTGCTGCCTATGCCACCCGGTTCGTGGAGCAGCACGCCGACAAGCTCGACCGGCTGATCGAGCGGCTGGCCGCCGAGATCGATCTCGACGCCAAGACCCGCGAGCTCGACGATCTTCTCGCCTCGCTCGATCCCGAACGAATGGCATCCGGATGCGCGGCGGGAAGTGCTCATCAACTATCTCGGCTTTCCGTTCTGGGACGTGCTGACGTTTCCGATCACGAGCGCGCGCCCGTTCGGCGAGCTCAACGAGATCCTGATCGACCGCATCAGCCCGCAGGACGCCCACGCCCTCAAAGGCTTCGACGGAAGCGAGAGCCTCAAGGGCACCGGCTTTGGTCATTTCGCCGCATTTTTCTCGCGCGCCTATCGCGAGAACGATTATCTCCTGGGCCGCCTCCATGCCCTCGACCGGCTGATCGACATCGTCTGCGACGCGGCCTCGCCTCCATGCTCTCGACCGGCTGATCGACATCGTCTGCGACGCCGCCGGGATCGAGCCCGGTGCCGGCGGGATCGACGTGCTGGCGCTCAAGCGGCGCGGCCTCGGCCGCATTCTCGATGTCGAGGAGCGGCACCTCACCCACAGCAAGCAGCTGATCGCGAGTTTGCGGCAACGCCTCGACGAGCTCGGCGGGTAGTCGCACCGGGCCGCGAGCATCGAGGTGACAGCGATGGACCCGCGAGGCGAGCTGTTCAATCGATTTATCGTCGGCGGTCGAAACGAGCGCCGGTTGCCGGCGATAGGCGATACGGTCCGCCTTGCGACATTGGGCGGACAAGTTGCGATTGGACTGACCGAGGCCGATGCTGCCATCGGAGGCGCTCAAGGAGCGGCGTTAGAGTGCGGACTCCGCATCTGTGTGCATGAGCGACGCCATCGACGAAGGGGCTCAACAAGCTGGCCGCGGTGTTCTCAAGTTAGACGATCAATTCCCAATCCGATCCAGGGTTGAACGAGCCGGCCGCGCTGGTGGATAGCACGTTGGTGCCGTCCATCAGCCAGATCGCCGGCGTGCCATCGCTGCTCTGCCACACGATGTCGGATTTGCCGTCGCCGTTGAAGTCGCCGCTGCCCTTGATCTCCCAGCTCGGCCCCGGATTGGAGCCGACGGCAGTGACGGTCACTGCGGTGGTGCCGTTCATCAGCCAGATCGCGGCCGTGCCATCGCTGCCCTGCCACAGAATGTCGGACTTGCCGTCGCCGTTGAAGTCGCCGCTGCCCTTGACCTCCCAGCTCGGCCCCGGATTGGACGAGCCGGCCGCGCCGGTGGACAGCACGTTGGTGCCGTTCATCAGCCAGATCGCCGGCCGTGCCATCGCTGCCCTGCCACAGAATGTCGTCCTTGCCGTCGCCGTTGAAGTCGCCGCTGCCCTTGATCTCCCAGCTCGGCCCCGGATTGGAGCCGACGGCACCCACGGTCATCGCGTCGGTGCCGTTCATCAGCCAGATCGCGGCCGTGCCATCGCTGCCCTGCCACAGAATGTCGTCCTTGCCGTCGCCGTTGAAGTCGCCGCTGCCCTTGACCTCCCAGCTCGGACCCGGATTGAACGAGCCGGCCGCGCCTGTGGATAGCACGTTGGTGCCGTCCATCAGCCAGATCGCCGGCGTGCCGTCGCTGCCCTGCCACAGAATGTCGGCCCTGCCGTCACCGTTGAAGTCGCCGCTGTCCTTGACCTCCCAGCTCGGCCCCGGATTGGAGCCGACGGCACCCGCGGTCACCGCGTCCTTGCCGTTCATCAGCCAGACCGCCGGCGTGCCATCGGCGCCCTGCCACAGAAAGTCGCTGATGCCGTTGGCATTGAAGTCATTCGGCGTTTTAGTCGAATAGATCGAAGTCATCAGGTCGGGGTCGCCGGTCGAAACATCGCCGACGGCAAATGCGATTTTGCCATTGCGCAGCAGGGCCACGTCGGGACTGTCCACGGAAACCCCACTCTTCACCGTGAACTCGGCGCCGATCTTGTCGCCGACCGCATCGAACCGCTGCGCGCGCACGAGATTGGCGTTGTCGTTCTCCCAGGTCACGAGGAAGCCGCCGTCGGCCAGCCCCACCACACTCGCCTCGTTCTGCGGTCCCGCCGTGTTCGTGTTGACCAGAAATTGGAAGGCGTCGGAGTTGGGGACGCCGGTGTCGTTGGAGAAGATCGTGGCCCGAATGTCGCCGCTGGAGCTCGCGGGGTCGGTCCATACGACCACAAAGCCGCCATCTCGGAGCGCCGCGACGTCCGGATCGGAGCCAAAACCCGCACTGGCCAGACCCGCCAGACCGGCGTTCGGAGTCAAGACCTCGAGGTCGATGGTACCAGCCGCGCCCTGATGGACGACAACGAAGTTGCCGTTGGATAGCGTCGCGAGCTCGGAGTGAGTTGAACCTGAGGCGCCGAACTGGGGGCCCGGGAAGCCGCTGATGCTCATGGTACGCCCGGCGATTTGGGCGTCATCGACGGTATAGGAGACGGCGTAGCCGCCATCGGCCAAGGCGGTGATCGACGGGTCGACCGTCTGCGTTGCCCCAGTGTTGATAAAGTCAGTCCTGCCAACGGTAAGCGAAGGACTGAAAATGCGCACGTAGATATCGTTGTCGCCGTTGATCTCGTTGACGAATGCGACCGCGAGGTTTCCGTCGCCCAGGAGCGTGACCGCGGGCCGGAACACAGTTCCAGGAAAGCCGGTACTGAGATGGACCTCGCCGCCGACCTTGTTGCCCACCGAATTGTATCGCTGCCCCATCACGGCCGTGCCGTTGGGGTTAAACGCCCCACTGTTGTCTGCCCAGATGACGACGTAACCGCCATCCTTGAGAGCGACGATCTGGCCATCGGCCTGGGCCACGCCGTCCGGGCCCGAGTCCGTGGCGTTGACTTGCGTCAGGGATTTCCAAATCTTGGGAGTCGCGGTCATGCTGTCCTCCGTGAGTGGATTCCGCCGAGGACAAAGTTATGGTCCGCGCGGCAGGCTTCCTGTCAGACCAGGTTTCCCGCGTCGCCGGCATCGCCGGCGCACACTGCGCTCCCGAGCAAACACTAGGACAAGACGCGGCAGCGTCCTGTGATCGCCATCACGATTTCGTGCTTTTCGCGTGAAGTATCGATCGTTCGGCGCGCGCCGAACGATGTGCGGCGATTTCCTACGTCCTCGTGCTCAACAACAAGAGCACCGGGTGTCGACGATGAACTTTGGTTGAATGCGTTGGCGTGACCGAGCTTCGACGCGCTTCAGGGATGCGAACCGCATCTCCGCTAGGCGCGTGCACTCCAAGTCATCCGCCGCAGAACGTCGTTGTGTTTGAGCATATGGTGACGCAGCGCTCCGACGACGTGAACGAGCACGACCGCGGCAAGCAGGTAAGCAAGAACCATATGCGATTCCTCGATCCACTGGCGCACCGAGCGATCCACAGTGGTAACGATCGCCGGCACGTCGACCCCGAGCAGGTCCTTGGTCATGGGGACGCGGAACGTCGTGGCGACCATCCATCCGGTCAGCGAAACGATGAACATGAGGACGTAGAGCGAAACGTGCCCAACACGCGCGGCTGCCCGCTCCCACGGCTTGAGATCGGCAGGTAGCTCCGGCACCGGATTGAACCATCGCCACAACAGCCGCAGCACGGTCAGCGCCAATAGGTCGTAGCCGAGCGCGGAGTGCCACGCATAGTTGGCTAGCCGCTCGGGCCGTGGCGTCATATGCGTCATCCACCAGCCGTGGACGAGCAACACCAGGATGATCGCCGCACCGATCCAATGCAGGACCTTCGCGGGCCACCCCCATGTTGTCGTCGAATTGAAAGTCATGACGCCTCTATCCCGCATCCTAATCAGAGATTGGGCTAATTCCAATCATGTTCGCTTTTCCGCCGCTTCTGGTGGCCAAGTGGGCATGGCCGATTTTATGAGTACGCACCCCAGGTGCGAATCACAGAACCGCGCAAGGTGACCTGTCGGTTCACTGCGGCGACGGCGGCCTGCCTGGGCGCCCGACGTTCTCGTGGGATAAGCAAAATGCTGCCGCATAAGGCTGGCAGCAGAGTTAGGCCAATCTGCTGTAGATCAAAACGAGGCAAACATGCGAGGCTTGAGTGCGGCGATTCTGGTGGCTGTAACGGCGTGGGCTGGCACAGCGATTTCCGGCGACGATGCTTTCAAGCAAGCCGTCAACTACGTTTTTTCCGGAAACGCCGGGGGAAGAACCCCTCAATTGCTGACCTCAATCGTTGACGAAAGCAAGTGCATCATATCGGTCGAGACCCCTGGCAACTCTTTTCTGTACTATTTGAAAGAGATTAAGCCGGACTCGATTGTGGTTGACGAGACTACCGGCAAAATATCGTTTGAAGGTGACAACACGGTCGTAGAACACTCATTTGAACAACTGCCGAAAGTTGACAAGGATAATAAGGGCTCCATCACGCTTCGTGGCGATATCGAGCGCACCAGAAGTGCACTCAAGCTGATCTTCTCAAAATATTGCGTGCCTAAATCAGGCTGACCTCAATGGTGCATCACCGCGTGGCTATCGGTCTCGGCGCGGCGGATCAGGGGGCGCAGCCCATGGGCCCCATTCGGCACGTGCTACCGTGCATCTTGATGTTGGCTCAAAGCCACGAGCGTTCGAAGATGACGGCGTAATGATAGGGTGGCAACTCGACAAGTTCTCCGAATATGAGGCTGCCCGCTTCGACCGACTTGATGGTTTGCTCCGGCGACATCCTCAAGTCAGTCTTTGGTCCCCGTGGCTCGCCCAAGATTGTGGTTTCCTCGCGCGGCCGCTGATGCCAGTTGACAACGGCAAAGCGCCCGCCCGGCTTCAACGTTTTGTGTATAGCTTGCGCTAGTCGAAGCTGATTGGGGACGCCGTGAAAGGCGTTCGCCATGAACACGAAATCAACTAACCTGCCTGCAAGCGTGGTGAGTTCGTAGGCGTCACCTTCCACAAGCTCGAAATTCGTCGTGCCGGCCTTGATGAGGCGATCCCGCGCCACGTCCAACATGTTGCGGTCGATGTCGATTGCGAGCACGCGGCGGGCGATCTTCGCCATTTCCGATGTGAACCAACCATCACCACAGCAGAGATCGACTGCATCCATGTTGCGCTTGAGGCCGACAGCCTCAAGCACCCGGGCAGGTTTGGGCCATAGTGTCTCCCACCAACCGGCCGTCGGCATTTCAGTACCTTCGAAGAAGGCGGGGTGACGGCTGGCCATGGGACAATCGGCTTGACCGAGAGACAACATTCAATTAATCACTTGAATGATTTAATGGCCGGCCGCGCGATGTCAACGCAAAGTCCAAAACAGGTTCTTTTCGGCCAGTTCGCTGCTGTTGCGAAATGTCTGTCCCATCCGCATCGGCTGGAGCTATTGGAACAGCTTGCGCAAGGTGAGCGCAGCGTCGAAATCCTGGCGCAAAAGGTAGGTCTTTCGACCGCGAATGCCTCACAGCATCTACGAAATATGCTCCGCACCGGCGTGGTGACGAGCACGCGGGAGGGAAAGTTTGTCGTTTACAAACTGGCCGATCACGCGGTGCTCGATTTGCTGTCCTCGTTGCGCAAGATCACGGAACGCAACTCCGCGGTGGTCGAGCAATTGGTCCGTAACTATTTCGATAACCTCGATTCCCTCGAGCCGGTTACGCGCAAAGAGCTGATGCAGCGATTGCGCGGCGGCGCAGTCGTGGTTCTGGATGTGCGTCCCAAAGACGAGTTCGGACTGGGGCACCTGCCGGGAGCGGTGAATGTCCCGCTGCGGGAACTCAAGGCCCGGCTTTCGGAATTCAAGCGCTCGCAGGAGATCATCGCCTACTGCCGCGGGCCGTACTGTGTATTGTCCTACGAAGCAGTCGCAGTCCTCCGCCGGCTTGGCTTCAAGGCTCGCCGCTTGGAAGACGGCTTGCCGGAATGGCGTGCGGCAGGGCTGCCGGTGGTCACAGGTGCGTGAGGTCATCGACTGCCGTTCGCCTGGCGATGGAAGGGCGAGCATCCATATAGCTTCTGAAATCAACGAGTGAGGTCCACCATGAGCGATGCCCAAGTCTCGGCGCAGTCACGAAGCCAGTACGTAGAGTTCTGGAACAATATCCTGGTGCCAAAATTCGTGCGGTGGCGGCACATCCTCGTGGGCGGACTGACGCTTCATAGCGAAAGAATCTTTCCTTCGTTGCAGGTGAACAAAGGCGACAGGGTGGTTGATGCCGGCTGTGGCTTTGGGGATACGGCGATTGAACTCGCTCGTTTGGTTGGGCCAACCGGCTCGGTGCTCGCGGTGGATTGCTGCGATGGCTTTCTCGAATACGGGCGGCGCGACGCGAGTGCCGCGGGGCTCAGCAACGTCACGTTTCTGGAAGCTGACGTACAGACATATCCGTTCGAGCCGGTGCATGACTTCTGCTTTTCCCGCTTCGGCACCCAGTTTTTCGAGAATCCGGTTGCCGGCTTGCGCAACATGCGCGCCAGCCTCAAGCCCGGCGGGATCATGACAATGGTCGTTTGGCGCGGCATCAAGGACAATCCTTGGCTCGGACACGCCAAGGACATCGTGCTGCAATTCTTGCCACCGCCCGGTGAAAACGCGCAGACATGCGGGCCGGGACCGTTTTCCATGGCCGACACTGGTGTCGTGACGAAGCAGCTCGAAATTGCTGGCTACAGGGACATCCAGTTCGAGCAGATTGATGCGGAAGTGTTTGTCGGCAAGGACCTCGACGATGCAGCAGCCTTTCAGCTTGCAATCGGCCCCGCGGGCGAGGTGTACCGCGAAGCCGGCAAACTCGCGGAGCAGCGCTATGACGAGATTGCAAATGCGCTCAAATCACAACTTGCAAAGTATCAGCGTTCGAACGGCCTGATGATGGAGTCCAGTTCCTGGAAGGTAACAGCTAGAAATCCATCATAGTGAGTGCGCGCAGGATTTTCCTGTGACGCTCGGTTGAGGCGTTTTCCGGCCTGGAAAATGGCCGAGGGTCTTGATGGAGCATGCTGGCGCTGGACCAACAAGCGCTTGAAAGGCGCTCGCTCGCGCGAAACGAGGCGCTGTTCAGGCAGGGCGACAAGGTCACTGCTATCTATTTCATCGAAACGGGGCGGCTGCGGTTGGACCGGCGTACCTTCGACGGTCGGACGTTGATTGTAGGAACCGCGCCGGCCGGGGAGTTCTTTGTTGAAGCGGCACTTTTTGCCGACATCTTCCATTGCGACGCCGTGGCGACTGAACCTTCACGGGTCCGCATCTATCCCAAGACCACAGTTCTCACCACCCTCCGCACGGATTCGGCAAGCGCCATGTCGTTCCTGGCGCTTGTGTCTCATCAAGTCATCGCGCTTCGGCAGCATATTGAGCTGATGAAGGTCCGCTCCGCCAAGGAGCGGGTGACGTTGTACCTTGATCTCAACGCCGGACCTGATGGTCACACGGTAACCCCAAGAGGTCAGCTTCAAGATATCGCGAGTGAACTGGGCCTCACCCGTGAAGCCCTCTACCGAACGCTCGCCAGCCTCGAGCGGGCGGGTGCGATCGAGCGCACTGGCGAGCGCATCATGCTCAAGAGATCGCTTGGCAATAAACCCGACTCGACATTGAGCCACTGAATTACTGTGCCCCTCGAAAGGTCGGTGTCGCTTGATGGGACACCAACAGCCAGCGGCCGTCATGATTCTCGAACACGTTGGTCACGAACGCATCGAAACCGAGAGTGTTGCCGTCCTTACGAAGCAGCTCAACCTTCTCGATGCCGACCGTCCATGCGATTTTTCCATTAATATGAACGTGCGATTCAGCCAACGAGATTGTAACCCGGTCGAAGTGCCGCTTTCACTATGGCGCAGTCTTCGAGCGATCGTCCCAGGCGTGACATGGCTGAACGTGCTCCCATTCTCGATCATAAGAACCATGGCGAGCCATCGGTCTTCGATCCGAAGGCACTCCTGCGCGAAGCCCGTCGTCAAAAGCATTTGACGGTCCAGGATGTCCCGGCGGTTTGCATCCTTGATCCCGACGGCGACGTCGTCCGACACCTCAAAGCCAGCGGGAAGGCGCGTCGGTTCGCGTCTTGGCCCTGCTACCACACCGAGCTTCACACCTTTGAGCTGGCGGGAGACGCCGTCGGAATCGTCGGGTACGCCGTTGGCGCCCCATTCGCCGTCCTTGTTGCCGAGGAGCTGTTTGCATGCGGATGCCGCTTTCTCCTCAACCTCACCTCGGCTGGTCAGATTGATGCCGTGGCGGCGCCTCCTTACTTCGTTGTCATCGATCGCGCGCTGAGAGACGAGGGGACCAGCTACCATTATATCGCGCCATCGGAGTTCGCCGAGGCTGACCCTCGCCTTGTCGCGATCGCCATGGAGGCTGTCGCACGCGAAGGACTGCGCGTTTTTGCCGGAGCGAGCTGGACAACCGATGCGCCGTTCCGGGAGACAACTGAAGCCATTGAGAGCGCCCGAGCGCGTGGTGTGCTGGCTGTCGAAATGGAAGCGGCTGCTCTCTATGCATTCGCGCAGGCGCGGGACGCGTCGGTGTTGTGCTTGGCCCATGTCACAAATGCGATGGGACGAAACCAGCAGGATTTCGAAAAGGGTGAAGCCGATGGGACAGCTGAGGCATTGAAAATCATGCACGCCATCGTCAGGGCGGTTTGTTCGCGGTAGACCACTGGCGCGCGACGCAGACCCGCATTGTCCACGCCCGGGACCGCATCCATATAAGATGTCGGACCGAGAGGCCGATCATGGATTGCTGTGATCACTGCCAAACCTTCGATCCCGAACGCGGGAACCCTTCGTATCGCCGCGCCCTTTGGATTGTGCTCGCGATCAATGCCGGCATGTTCCTGGTGGAGATCGGGGCCGGGTTAGCTGCCGGATCGGCATCGCTGCAAGCCGACGCCCTCGACTTTTTAGGCGACGCCGCGAACTACGGCATCAGCCTGCTCGTGGTGGGAATGGCGCTGCGCTACCGCGCTATGGCGGCCTTCGCCAAGGGCGTGAGCATGGGTGCGTTCGGCCTTTGGGTGATTGCGACGGTCGTCTGGCACGCAGTACAGGGTACGCTGCCGAGCGCGGTCATGATGGGCGCAGTCGGCTTCGCCGCCCTCACAGCCAACGCCGTATCGTTCGGCATCTTGTGGTTCTACAGAACGGGCGACGCGAATATGCGCTCCGCGTGGATTTGCACGCGCAACGACGTCCTCGGGAATTTGGCGGTGCTGCTCGCGGCTCTTGGCGTGTTCGGCACGGGCACGGGTTGGCCGGATATTCTGGTCGCCGCCACGATGGCGGCTCTCGCGCTGCAAGGCGCGTCAACTGTATTACGGCAGTCTCTTGGTGAAATGCGTCAGGCTGCGCCAGTTTTAACTTAATGGCGTGACGCCGCATTTGCGGTGGTTTGGGCGTTGCACAGCAGGCCGAACGCTCAGGCCGCCCGCAACACTGCTAACGACGTGACGTTCGAATGTAATTTCGTCGGCCAAGGCAGAGAGCCTAGCGGAATTACACTGACGCTTGGCTGCTCGCGAACCAATCGCTTAACCGCCAAGAGCGGCCCTGGTACAACCGCTCGATCGCTCCAAAGCGGACGGTTCTTCGGGAAAAAATCATGAAGAAGCAAGAGCCCGGATTCGCGCAAGCGCCGGAGGGCCCGCGGAACCTCTTGATATACCATTGCAGCCGAATGATCGCCGTCCAGAAAAATGAGATCAAAGCTCTCATCGCACTCGTCCAAATATGTCAGAGAGCTATTCGTTACGAATGTCACATGCTCCATCATGCCCATGGCCTCGATATTGTCGCGAGGTGAGCGTGGAAGACCTCCAAGTCTCCAGAAAGCATCCGGGGCGTGGTTCACGTCCACAATATCGACAGTCACCAGCGAATGCTTGTTCGGTTCTCGTCAGCCAGCAAATTAGCTTTCATCGCCGCAGCGATATGGATCGTAGATGCGCCGACGTTTGTGCCGATCTCCAAGACGCGCTTGAGACCAAGCGCGCGCACCAAATAGTACAAAGCCCGCCTATCTCCGGGATTTACGCCACCGGTCTTCATATCCTCAATCAAAATCAGCTGGTCGATTTCCTTGGCAAGAACGAGCCATTCTTCGTGCAGTTTTGGCTCGGTTAGAATTCGCTCGATCTCGCCTTTATCGATTTTTCTTAGTTTGCTGGTATCGATTTCGGTGTGGGGCAGATTGGAAAGAATCGCCTCCTCAGCTCGAATGTTTTTCGTTCGGCGCCACCAGGATCGGATGTCTTCAAACAGGATCATTCTCCAGAAGCTGATTTATCGCTTCGATCTAGCTTGCCAATGCGATGCGCCGCAGCCCGCCGGGCGCCCGTCGCCGCGTCGGCGGCATGTTCCGCCGTGTTGTGCTGTCGAAGCAGGGAGGCGAGCTCGAGATTGATCCGCCGCGCGACGCTCCAGCCCTGATAGATGAAGGCTGAATACAGATCGACGCAGGTCGCGCCCGCGCGCAACATCGCAAGGACGTCGCTGCCGCTGCGGATACCGCCATTGGCCTTGATCGGGAGGCGGCCGCGGGAGAGCTTGGCCGCGCGCGCGACGTTGTCGAGCGCCGTATCGAACACGGCGGGTCCGTGCAGCGTTCCCTGCTTCATTCCGAGCCGGGGCTCGGACACCGGGCGTCCGCCGGCGACCTTGATGCCGTCGATGCCGCCCGCGACACAGCATTCGATCAATTCTCCCAGCCGATCGGAGCGCGCGGTATCGTTGGGCACGCGGACGATGGCCGGCTTGCGACGTCCTTGCGTGCGCGCGAGGATGTCACGCAGCAGGCCCACGTCGTCGAAACGCTCGCCGTCGCGCGGCACGTTCGGGCACATCAGGCTGATCTCGACGCCATCGACGAAGGGCTCGACCGCGAACAGGCTGGTCGCGATCTCCCCGGCGGAGAAGCCGCCGATATTGGCAAAGACCGGGACCCGACGGGGGCCGAGCCGTTCGAGGTGCTTGACGCAGTAGTCGAGGCCGCGGCTCGGCAGGCCCATGGAGTCGGCGAGCGATTGCGTTTCGGTGTAGCGGGCGAGCCTGGGATAGGGGTGCCCCGGCCGCGGCTGCGGCATGATGGAGCCGACGGTCAGAAAGCCGAAACCAAGCCAGGACAGCGCGCCGATGAGCTCGCAGTCCTTGTCGAAGCCGGCGGCGAGGCCCACGGGGCTGGCAAGGTCGATGCCGGCAAAGGTCGTCTTGAGCACGGGATCGTCGACATCAAATGCCGCGGCGGCTGCGAGCATGCGCCACGGCAGGGTCGGTCGGAGCGCGAGATGCGCGATCGCATGCGTCAGATCCGGCGGCAGGGTGAACAGTGCCGGTCTGACCAGGCTCTCATAAACCGACATGCGCCCCCGCTTGCCGAGTGGGTGTCACAGGCTGCAAATAGGTAGCAGATTTTCGCCGAAGGCAGGGATCGAACGTCGGAAACGGGACACCAGGGTGAGGACCACCTCGGAATGGAGAAAACGATGATTACCAGGCGAAGCTTGCTGTCGGGAACGACGGCGGCCGGACTCAGCATGAGCGGCATCGGCTTCGCCCAGGCCCAATCGCAGGCCCAGTCCTATCCCGACAGGCCGGTCAAGGTGATCCTTCCGTACACAGCCGGGTCCCCCAATGACATGATGGCCAGGATGATCGCGCCCGTCCTGTCGTCGCGTCTGGGCCAACCCGCCGTCATCGACAACCGTCCTGGTGGCGGTACGACGATTGGTTTGAAAGCGGTCATGACGGCGAAGCCCGATGGCTACACCTTGCTCTACACGAACACTCCGACCCACGTGATCGCGCAGCTTGTCGCCCGCGGTTTCACCTATGATCCGATCAAGGACTTCGTTCCGATCGTGACAGTCGGCAGCACGACGCTCGTGCTGGTGGTTCCGCCGACCCTCCCTGCCAATTCGCTGCAGGAGTTCATCGCCTATGCAAAAGCAAATCCCGGCACGTTGAACTTCGGTTATGGGCAAGGCACGCTGCCCCATCTGGTGGGTGAAGCGTTCAAGATGGCGACCGGGACCGACATCGCCAGCATTCCGTACAAAGGCGGCGCGCAGGCGGTCACGGACATGCTGGGAGGCCGCATCCAGATGATCCTGAGCGCAGGGGCGACGCTCTTGCCGCTCATTCGCGAAGGCAAGATCAAGGCCATTGCCGTCACGAGCCCCGCCCGCTCCAGCGAGCTGCCGGACGTGCCCACCATGATCGAAGGCGGCCTGCCGGCCCTCACGACAGTCACTTACTACGGATTTCTCGGGCCCGTGGGGATGCCCGCGGACGTCGTTGCGAGACTCAACAGCGAAGTCAACGAAAGCCTCAAATCAGCTGAGCTTCGTGCCAGCATGATAAAGGTCGGATTCGAGCCAACCGGCGGATCGCCGCAGGACTTTGCGGCGTTGATCGCGGCGCAATTGGAGCGATGGGCGCCGATCGTCAAGTCGAGCGGATTCCAGATGGATTGAGTCAACGTCCACATCGCGGAACCAGCGCCGCGAGAACCATAGGGGGAGGGGAGGCCACCGAGTGCGCGGCAAATGGTTTCGCGCCCAGCGCTACCCCGTCGCCGCGTGCAGGGCGGCGGTCGCGGCCGTCGGCCGGCGCGGAATGGCGAGACGCTCGGCCCATTCGACCAGGGCGTAGAGCACGACGCCCTGGATCGTCAGCGCGATCAGCCCGGCGAACAGTAACGGCGTGTCCATGCTGCCATTGGCCACCATCAGCATGTATCCGAGGCCGGCTTCGCCGCCGACGAACTCTCCCACCACGGCGCCGACGACGGCCAGCGTGATGGAAATCTTCAATCCGGCGAAGATCGACGGCAGTGCATTCGGCAGGCGAATCTTGAAGAAGGTCGCGGTGGCGCCAAGACCCATCGAACGAGCCAGATAGATCTTCTCCGGTTCGATCGAGGCAAGGCCGACCGCGGTGCTGATGACAATCGGAAAGAACGCGATCAGGAACGCGACCAGAACCTTCGGAAGCAGGCCGAATCCGAACCACACCAGGAGCAGGGGGGCGATCGCCACCTTCGGAATGGCCTGGGACGAGATCAACAGCGGCAGCACGATGCGCGAGAACGCCGGCCACATGAAAATGCCGAACGCCAGCGGCACACCGATGACGATGCTGGTCAGGTATCCCAGCAGGATCTCCACCGTCGTCACCCAGGTGTTCCTCAGCACCAGAGGGCCATGCTCGATGATGGTGGCCACGACCTGGCTCGGCGGCGGCGCCAGAAAGCTGGGGATGTCGAACGCGCGCACGACGACCTCCCAAAGGACGATGATCCCCACCATGGTCGCGACCGGGTACGACACCGCCGCGATGCGGTCGTAGGATCGATGCCGGGCACGGCGGTCTTTCTCCTGCGCTTCGACCTCTTCGATCGACAGATGCTCGTTCGGGTCGGTGCGCAGGCTCGTGCCGGTTGCATGTGCCATGGTCGTTCGCCCTCAACGTTCCCGCAGTACGCCGCGCGCCAGAAGCAGGTCGAGGATTTGCCGGTTGTATCCCGTGAACTCCGGGGTCTCCCGCATGGCCAGGGTCCGCGGCCGCGGCAGATCGATATCAATGACCTGATCGATCCGTCCCGGCCGCGGCGTCATCACGATCACCCGGTCCGACAGGAACACCGCCTCGGGCACGCTGTGGGTGATGAACAGAACCGTCATCCGCGCCTCGTTCCAGATGCGCTGGATATCCAGCACGAGCTGGTCGCGCGTCAGCGCATCGAGCGCGCCGAACGGCTCATCCATCAGGAGCTGCGGCGGATTGTGGATCAGCGCCCGACAGATCGAAACCCGCTGCCGCATGCCGCCCGACAACTGGTCCGGAAACTTGTGCTCGCAACCTTGCAGTCCGACGGAGTCGAGGAGCTCGTGGGCGCGCCGCTCGGCCGCCGCGCGATCGAGCTTGCGCGCTTCGGCCTGCAGCATGATGTTGCCGAGCGCGGTCCGCCACTCCAGCAGCACCGGGTTCTGGAACACGATGCCTACATCCGTGCGCGGCGCGCCGATGCGCTGACCCTGCACCGACACCTGGCCGTGGGATGCCGGAAGAAGCCCGGCCGCGATCATCAGCAGCGTGCTCTTGCCGCAACCGCTGGGTCCCAGGATCGACAGAAACTCCCGCTTGCGCTGGCTGATGGAGATGCCGTCCAGCGCCCTGACCGGCCCATCGTCGGTCGCGTAGATCTTCGACAGATCGCGGAACTCGAGATACGGCGGTTCGTCCGGGGCGGACCGGGCCGCCCCATTCGCGACGGTCTCCATCTCCATTGCGATGCTGGCCATGCTTACAGCGGCCCGAGCGAAGTCGTTTCAGGTTGCATCGCGATCTCGCTCCAAGGGCTCATTCGACGCGCGATCTTATCCGAAAAGTCGGCAACCTTTCGGGATCATGGTCTGGCGCGCCGAGGCTTGCCGCCCCGTCCTGCTTCCTACTTTTCCGGCGGCGTGGCGAACTCTTTTCCGGTCGGAACGAAATCGTTGGTGTAGAGGTCGGACGCTTTCAGCGGCGTCGTCACCCCGCCGTACAGCTTCAGCGTCTCCACCGTCGAGTCCCAGTCCTTGTCGGACATCCATCCCATCTGCTTGCCCGCCGTGTTGGGAGTCTGCCAGTTGAGGAACGACATTTCGAGCTCGCGTTTGGTGATCTCCGGCACGATCTCGGGTGCGTACTTCTTGGTGATGGCGACGGCCTCGTCGGGATGCGCGTGTGAATAGAGAAAACCTTTCAACGTCGCCTTGACGAAGGTGCGGACCAGTTCCGGATCCTGCTTCAGCAAATCCTTGTGCACGATGATGCCGTTGCTCACGGCCGTCACGCCGCAGTCGGCGTAATAGAACGACGTCGCGTCCTTCTTGGAGCGGATTTCGATGCCCGGGACCGCGCCCTGCGCGTAGCTCGCGACCGCCTGCACCTTTCCTGCCACCAGCGCGGGCACCGTGCCGGCGGGATCGAGATTGATGACCTTGATCTTGTCGTTGTCGAGCTTGCAGCCTTTGACGAATGCGGGCCATTGCTGGAACTGGGTGCCGCCCGGTGCGATTCCGATCGTCTTGCCCTCCAGATCCTTGGGCGTCTTGATGCCCGATTCCGTGAGCACGATGGCTGCGGTCGGATTGCGCCGGTACATGGACGCAACCATGACCAGCTCCATGCCCTTGGCGACGCCGGCACCGATCACAAAGCCGTCGGCGAAGCCGAACTGGCTGGTCTTGCTGGCGATCAGCTGGGCCGTGCTGCCTGAGCCTTTTCCCGGCCCCATGTCCACGTTGAGCCCGGCCTCGTCGTAGAAGCCCTTGTCCTTGGCCACCATGAACCCGGCATTCGGGCCCTGGTAAATCCAGTCGAGTCGCAAGCTCACGTCACGCTTCTGCGCATCTGCGGGTGTGCCCTGCAGGCACACAACCGCCAGCGCAGCGATCGCGACCGCGCGAGGGATGGAGCACTGGCCGGGAAGCGTCTGAAACATGCGATGACCTCCTGTGCGGGGGGACCGGGCTCCCCCAAGCGGCAAATCGACATTTTACATTCAAGTCTCGTGCCAAGGACGCGGCTCACATCCCCAAGCATTCGGTCATTTTGACCCACTGCGCCCGGCTCGTCAGCGACCTCGCAGGCCATGACCCGAACGCGAGCCTATTCCGTGGGGATACCTTACCGCGTGCATCGCCAAGCCGACACTGCCTCTGATCGCCATGTGCGGCAGCCGTCGCTCGGAGTTTGCTTCGACCGGACTGCGTCTCGATCTCCACAACACGCCCATGATCCGAGTTCCGCAACCATGATGCGCGCGTTGGCAAAAAATTTTCTCGCATATTAGGCTCAGTCATCACGTCAGGACAGATCGGCAATGGATCGGAAGACGCGGATTGCGGTCGTCGGCGCCGGGCTTGGCGGGATGACGGTCGCCGGCTTCCTGCAACGCGCCGGTTTCGCGGTGACCATCTACGAGCAGGCACCCGCCTTCTCCCGCATCGGCGCCGGCATCATTCTCAGCGCCAACGCGATGAAGGTGCTTCGCCGCCTCGGCCTCGAGCAGATGGTCGTAGACATCGGAATCAAGGCGGACTGCTATATCAGCCGGGCCTGGGACACCGGCGAGACGATGTACAAGATCGAGTTCGATGCCGAGAGCGAGGCCCGGTTCGGCGGGCCCTACGCCAACATTCACCGCGGCGACCTGCATGCGGTGCTGGAGAAGGGCGTGGTGCCCGGATCGATCGCATTCAATCATCGCCTGGCCGCCCTGGACGAGCGGCGCGATGCGATCCGTCTCGCGTTCGACAACGGGGTGACGGTGGAGGCCGATATCGTCGTCGGCGCGGACGGAGTGAACTCCAAGGTCCGGGAGTATCTGCTGGGCCTCGAGCCGCCGCGATACATCGGGATGGCAGCGCAGCGGGCGATCTTCCCGACGCAAGCGCTCCGGGGCTTCAAGATTCCGGACTGCACCAAATGGTGGGGTCCGGACCGGCACATCCTCGTCTATTTCATGACCAGCAGGCGCGATGAGGTTTATGTCATCGGCGTCGCGCCCAGGGCCAGGTGGGAGAGCGACGCGGCTTCGCTGCCCAGCTCGCGCGAGGAGTTGTTCAAGAACTTCGGCGACTTCCACGCCGACCTGCTGCGGGTCATCGAGGTGACCACCGACGTGACGGTCTGGCCGATCTTCGATCGCGAGCGCAACGACCGCTGGAGCGGCGGACGCATCGTGCTGCTCGGCGATGCCTGCCATCCGATGCGCCCCTTCATGGCGGCCGGCGGCGCCATGGCGATCGAGGACGCCGCCATCCTCAGCCGCTGTCTCGCGCGGTTCGACGAAGCCGACGAGGCTTATCGCTGGTACGAAGCCACCCGGATCGACCGGGTCGGCGACGCCCAGCGTATTTCAATCGAGAACAGCTGGATGCGCGGGGCGACCGACACCGACTGGTTCTATTGTTACGATCCCTGTACGGCGCCGCTCGATCGACCAGCCTGAGACGAAGGTATCTCGACCATGTTGGAGCCGAAACCCGATCCGATGATCGCCCGCGATCTCGTTGGATATGGCGAGTTCCCGCCGAACCCGGCCTGGCCGGGGGGCGCGCTGATCGCGGTCAATTTCAATCTCAACGTCGAAGGCGGCGGCGAAGCATCGCTGTTCAACGGCGACCAGGTGTCCGAGGGCATGCTCAACGACATCGGCGTACCGGCCTATAGCGGCCGGCGCGCGCCGCTGGTCGAATCGGTGTTCGAATTCGGCAGCCGACGCGGCGTCTGGCGCGTGCTCGACATATTCCGCGACCATTCGGTTGCGGTCAGCATTCTCGGCGTCGCCCGCGCGCTCGAGCAAAATCCCCGGTTGGCGCTTGCCTGCGTCGAGCGCGGGCACGAAATCGTCAGCCACGGCTATCGCTGGATCGACTACGTCGACGTGCCCGAGGACGTCGAACGCCGGCACATCCGGCAGGCAATCGATATTCTGAAGACGCTGACCGGAGCGCAGCCGGCCGGCTGGATGACCGGCCGGCCGGGCCCCAACACGCGGCGGTTGATCGTCGAGGCCGGAGGGTTTCTGTACGATCGCGATTCGCTCGCCGACGAGTTGCCCTATTGGCTGCATGTTCAGGGGAAATCCCACCTGGTCATCCCCTATTCGTACGAAGCCAACGACAATCGTTTCAACGAGAACAGCGGGTTTTCGACCGGGCAGGAGTTCTTCACCTACATGCGCGACGCATTCGACGTTCTCTACCGCGAGGGCGAGAAAGGCTCTCCGAAGCTGCTCTCCATTGGTCTGCATGACCGGCTGATCGGAAGGCCGGGACGATGCACGGGGCTGATCAGGCTGCTCGAGCACATGCACGGCTTCAAAGGCGTCTGGTTTTGCCGTGGCATCGATATTGCACAACACTGGCTCAAGCACTTTCCGGCGAAGACGGCTTGAGTTGCACGCCGGATGAGCAAGCCTGCAAAGACCTTGACCTTTCGATGACGCCATTGAAACCCGGGTGGCGACGTCCCGTCGATCGGATAGCGTAATGAGTTCCGAGAGCACCCGATGAAGCCTGCGAGTTTTGAATATCATGCGCCGACCACGGTCGACGAGGCCCTGGCGCTGCTGCAGGCAAATGGTCCCGATTGTCGCGTGCTGGCCGGCGGCCAAACCCTGATTCCGATGATGAACTTCCGGCTCGCGTCCCCGCCGGTCATCGTCGATCTCAACCGCATCCCCGACCTGGCCTATATCAAGGACCAAGGCGACGCCATTTGCATCGGCGCGATGACCCGGCAGCGGACGATCGAATTTTCACCGGTCGTTGCCGACAAGCTGCCTGTGCTCACGGCAGCCATCAAGCTGGTGGGTCACCTGCCGACGCGTTCGCGCGGAACCATCGGCGGTTCCATCGCCAATGCCGACCCGGCCGCAGAACTTCCGATGGTGCTGCAGGTCCTCGATGGCGCCGTGGTCGTGCGCGGGCCCAAGGGCCAACGCAGCATTGCCGCATCCGATCTTTTTCAGGACGCCATGACCACCAGCATCGCTCCCGATGAAATTCTCGTCGAGGTGCGCCTGCCGGTGATGCCGGCCGGCGCCGGCTTTGCCATCGAGGAGTTCGCCCGCCGGCATGGCGATTTCGCCATTGCCGCCGTGACCGCAGTGATCCTGCGCGAAGGCCGGGGCTGCGCCAGGGCCCGCATCGCCACGGCCGGCATATCCTCCCATTCCGAGCGATTGCGCGCGGCCGAGCAGATCCTCGAGCAGCACGGGCTGGGCGAAGATGCCATCGCACGAGCAGCCGAAGCGGCGGCCGAGGCGGTCGAGCCGCTGTCCGACCGGCAGGCGTCCGCGGCGTATCGGCGGCAGTTGACGCAGGTCCTGACCGAGCGCGCGGTGCGGCGCGCCGCGGCGGCATGAGACGGACATGAGCACAACATGACGCGTATGGTTGATGTCCGCTTGACCGTCAACGGCAAGGCCTGCGAAGGGCGCTGCGAGCCGCGCACCCTTCTGGCCGATTTCCTTCGCGACAATCTTTCCCTTACCGGCACTCACGTCGGATGCGAACATGGCGCCTGTGGCGCCTGCACGATCCTCTGCGACGGCGAGGCCGTGCGCTCGTGCATCATGCTCGCCGTGCAGGCCGACGGCGCCGACATCGTCACCATCGAGGGCATGGCCGAAGGGAGCGTGCTGCATCCGCTGCAGTCGGCCTTCCATGAGCATCACGGACTGCAATGCGGCTTCTGCACGCCGGGCATGCTGATGACCGCGCTGGACTTTCTGCGCGTCAATCCGTCGCCCAGCGTATCCGAGGTGCGCGAGGCGCTGTCCGCCGTGTTGTGCCGCTGCACCGGCTACCAGAACATCGTCAAGGCGGTGATGGCGGCCGCCGAGACCATGCGGCGCGAACAGGCTTAGAGCGAAATGAATCAGGATTTCGCTCTAAGTATTTTTCGGTCGCATGATCTTATCCGAAAAGTCTGCAACTTTTCGGGATCATGCTCTAGGACATTTGGCGGATGGCACAGGGGCAAGGCAACGGATACGTCGGACGCTCGCTGCCGCGTCGCGAGGACCGACGCCTGCTGGTGGGCCGCGGCCAGTTCGTGGCCGATCTGAAGTTTCCCGACACGCTGCATGCCGTGTTCGTGCGGAGCCAGGTGGCGCACGCGCGCATCCGCTCGGTCGACCTGTCGCGCGCGGCAGCGTCGCCCGGCGTCGCGTATGTGCTCAACGGCGCGGAACTCGCGCAACTGCTCCCGCCGGTCCCCGACACCCAATTGTCGCTGCCGCGGAAATGGGCCACGCAGGTCCAACACAAGTTCCTCAATCCGCAGCAGTCGTTGCTCGCCCACGACAAGGTGCGCCATGTCGGCGAGGCGGTCGCGGTCATCCTGGCCGAGAGCCGCTATCTCGCGGAAGACGCGGCCGAGCTGGTCACCCTCGATCTCGAGCCGCTGCCGGCCATCGTGGATCCCGAAGCGGCTCTCGAGCCCGGCGCTCCGGTCCTGCATGACAAATACAACACCAACCTGATCGGCGAGTTTCGCCTCGCCAAGGGCGACGTCGAAGCTGCGCTGGCGCGCGCGCCCCACCGGCTCAAGCGGCGCTTCTACCACCACCGCTATGGTGCGATCCCGATGGAGTGCCGCGGCGTCGTCAGCGTTTACGACGAACGCGCCGACGCCATTACGATCTGGTCGTCCTGTCAGGTCGTGCACTGGCTGCGGCGCGAGGCGTCCACCGTGCTGAACATGCCCGAGGCGCGCATCCGTTGCGTCGCGCTCGACGTCGGCGGCGGTTTTGGCGTGAAAGGCCACGTCTATCCCGAGGAATTGCTCATTGCGTTCCTCGCGCGCGCCGTGAAACGGCCGGTTCGGTGGATCGAGGACCGGCACGAGCACTTCATGTCCGCCTGCCATTCGCGCGATCAGATCCACGATGTCGAGGCGGGCTTCGACGACGACGGCCGGCTGCTCGCATTCCGCGACAGCTTCATTGCCGACTGCGGCGCCTGGAATCCGATCGGCGCCGGCATCTCCTACAACACCGCGGTGCATCTGCCCGGGCCGTACAAGTTCGACAATTTCGCCGTCCACGCTCGCATCGCTGCGACCAGCAAGGTGCCGAACGCGCCCTATCGCGGCGCCGGACGGCCGGAGGCCACGTTCGCGATGGAGCGGACGATGGACCTCATTGCCGGCGAGCTGGGTCTCGATCCGGCCGACGTGCGGCTGCGCAACATGGTCCCGCACAAAGAGATGCCCTATCGCCTGGGCATTCCCTATCGCGACGGCGAGGCCATCGTCTACGACAGCGGGGACTATCCCAAGGCCCTGCAACAGGCGCTGGACGGCATCGGCGGCGTCGCGGCGTTCCGGGCGCGGCAGAAAAAGGCGCGCGGGGAGGGCCGCTATCTCGGGCTCGGCCTCGGCTGCTATGTCGAGGGCACCGGCGTCGGCCCGTTCGAGGGCGCCACCGTGCGCATCGACCCGACCGGCAAGGTCTATGTCGCCTCCGGGGCCTGCCCGCAGGGCCAGGGCATGGAAACGATCTTCTCGCAGGTGGTCGCCGACGCCTGGAAGGTCAAGCCGGACGACGTCGTCATGGCGCTCGCCGACACCTCGGCGATCTCGATCGGATTCGGCACCATCGCCAGCCGCAGCACGGTCACGCTCTCCTCCGCGATCCATTACGCCAGCGAAATTCTGCGCGAGAAGGCCTTCGCCATCGCCGCCAACATGCTCGAATGCGCGCCAGGCGATCTCGAGCTGCGCAGCGGCGCGATCGGCGTCGTCGGCGTTCCCGGCAACGAGGTCACGCTGGCAAGCGTTGCCAAGGCCGCGCGCCCGGGCTGGGATCATGGCCGCCCGCAAGGCATGCAGGCCGGCCTCGAGGAGACCTACTACTACGAGCCGCCGACGGTGACCTGGTCCTACGCGTCACACGCGGCCATCGTCGAAGTCGACATCAGGACCGGGCGGCTCAGCATCGAGAAATACGTCGTCGTGCACGACTGCGGCGTGGTGGTGAACCCGATGCTGGTCGAAGGACAGATTCACGGCGGCACGATCCAGGGATTGGGCGGCGCGCTGCTGGAGGAGTTCGCCTATGACTCCGAAGGCCAGCTTCTCGCCGGCTCGTTCATGGACTATCTGCTCCCGACCGCGAGCGACTTCCCGGATATCGAGCTGATCCATCAGCATTCTCCCTCGCCGCTCAATCCGCTCGGCGTCAAGGGCGTCGGCGAAGGCAGCGCCATCTCGCCGCCGGTCGTCATCGCCAACGCGGTGTCCGACGCGCTCGCGCCATTCAAGATGGAATTCAACTCGACGCCGATCAGACCCGAGCAGATCGCCGCGGCGGCGCTGTCGGCGCCGCGCTGATCACCGTCGGACGGTTCGCGCTTCGTCCGTCCTGGAGTGGGACTCGGTCCAAGGTCGCTGCGCCCCCATCAGATTCGGCCGAGGCGCTCGAAGGACGGCGGCGGCTCGAGCGCGGCGGCCAGAAACGCGAGACGACGGTGCGCATCGGCCGCATGCGGCCCCTGCGGATAACGCCGCAAGTACGACCAATAGGCGGGTGGAGTATCAACGACGCGGGTGCGTCGCCATGTGAGCGCCTCGCGGCGAGCGGCAACGATTGCACGCACGCGCTTGGCCATCGGATCGTCGGCATAGGCGGCGAGAAATTCCGAATAACCGTCGAGCGTGTCGCGCTCCAGTGCCGCGATATACGCCTCCTGCGCGGCCAGTTCCCGTATCGGCCGCGAACGGATGGCTGCAGTCTGTTCGGGGGAAACGGCGGGGGCCGGCGCATCGGACGCGCGTTCGAAGAACGCCAGCGAGGCCTCGATCTTTGACGCGTGCCACGGCACCTCGGCGCCCTTGGTCACGTCATTGACACGCAGCCGCGCGCGATCGAAAGCTTCGCGTCCGACAGCCCGCCTCGGTCATATCGGCCAGCGCGTGCGTTGGTCCTAGGGGCCCTGGCCCTCCGGCGCGACCGTCCCCGGCGCTGCATTAAAAGCGATCAGCAGGCCGGGCTCCGGCTCGACCATTGCGAGGCCGCCGGCCAGTGGCGGACCGGACTTGGCGAACGGATTCGCGCGCGCAGTGTCGAGAACGACGATGCCGCTCTTCAGCTTCAGTGCGGCGAGCGGACGTGTGTAGTCGGAGACCCGTAGCGCTTCGGCCGTCACATCAGCATCGCGGGCGATCTTCGCGTCGATCGGAACGAAATAATTCTCGCCTTCGAGCTGCACCCCGTATCCGCTGAGATAGATGAAGGCGACCGTATCCGGCCCCGAGCTTGTAGCCTTCTCCAGAAAATCGCGACAGGCGCGACGAAGCGAGTCCTGATCGAGATCGCGCGCGCCGACAACATCGAAGCCGGCCGCCTGGAGGGTTTGGGCGATTAGGCCGGCATCGTTCGCCGGTGTATTGAGCGTCCCCGCTTGATAGGCTGCATTGCCCACGACAAGCGCGATGCGTTTTTCTGCATGCGCAGCGCTTGGCACGAAAACGAGCGCAATCGAGAGCACGGCAAACAGTGCCGCGATGATCGTGCGGATCCTTGGCATGGCATCCCCTTACCAGACCGCAAAAGGGCATCACCCAGACGCAACAGCGGGCCGCCTCAGAATATTAGACCGCGCCGGCGCTGAACTGCATCTGAACGGAAGCCGTCAATAGTAAGGCAGCGTCGAGATCGAAAGTAAGGCAGCGTCGAGATCGAAAAGTTCCATGTCGATCGGACAGGGGTCTGCGAGCTTCGACTTGCTCCAGTGTCAACGCGGCCATAGCAAGCGCATCGCATTTCTGGCTTGCGGCACAGGGCGCGGTGCGCGATGACTGCCGCCGCTTGGCAGTGAGCAACTCAGCAACAAAGCCAACGATCGCGAGATAGAATACGCCGACGCAAATGAATCGGACGATGCTCGCTTCGACAAACCGCCGCCGCCATGCGAAAGTGGTCCTCCCTCCAGAGGTCCCTCCATGTCCCTCAGCACCGAACGCCAGCTCCGCATCCTCACGACTCACGTCGGCAGCCTGCCGCGGCCGATGTCGCTGTCCGCGCAGCTCCTGGCGCGCATGAGCGGCCAGAACTACGACGCCGGCGCCCTCGCAGCCGAGTTGCACACGGCCGTACAGGATATCGTGGCCAAGCAGGCGGAGCTCGGGGTGGACGTGGTCAGTGACGGCGAGCTGTCCAAGACGAGCTTTCAATACTATGTCACCGACCGGCTTTCCGGGCTCGAACCGTTCCAGCCGAAACCGGGCGTACGCAGCACGCGCGAGAACCAGGCCTTCCCGGCCTTCTACAAGGACGGATCGCATTCGGGCACGCAACCCACCCGTTACGCCTGTACCGGTCCGATCAAGTATGTCGGGCAAAAGCAGCTCCAACAGGACATCGACAATTTCAAAGCAGGCCTCGCGGGCGCCAATCCCGTCGACAAGTTCATGCCATCGGTATCGCCGTCGAGTTGCGTCGGGTTGATGGAGAACCGGCACTACGGGAGCGACGAAGAGCATCTGTACGCCGTGGCCGAGGCGCTGCGGGAGGAATATCAAGCCATCGTCGCGGCGGGATTCATCGTGCAGATCGACGATCCGCGCCTGGCGATGAACTACATGCTCAATCCCGCCATGACGATCGTGCAGCAGCGCGCCTGGGCGCGGCAGCGGATCGAGGCGCTCAATCACGCCTTGCGCGGCCTGCCGGAGGACCGCGTGCGCCACCATACCTGCTACGGCATCAATCAGGGCCCGCGCACCAGCGACCTCGAGCTCAAGCATCTGGCCGACCTGATCGTCACCATCAAAGCCGGCTACTACTCGTTCGAGCTGGCGAACCCGCGCCACGAACATGAGTGGAAGGTCTGGGAAACGGTCAAGCTCCCGGACGGCAAGGTGCTGATGCCGGGCTGCATCACGCATGCCTCGGTCATTGTCGAGCACCCCGAGCTTGTCGCCGAACGGGTGCTTCGCCTGGCCGCGATTGTCGGCCGTGAGCGGGTCATGGCAAGCTCCGACTGCGGCTTTGCCTCGACGCTCTCGCTGAACGAGCCGCCCGAGATCGAGCCCGAGATCGTGTGGGCCAAATTCAAGAGCCTCGCGGAAGGCGCCCGCCTCGCCAGTCAGGCCCTGTGGCGATGACGCAGTCCAGCTTATGGTGATCGTCATGTTCCAGCCCGATGCTTTTCGTGTCGAGGATGTGCCGGAGATGCACGCGCTGATGCGTGGCAGGCCGTTTGCCGCGCTCGTATCCGCCGGCGCGGCCGGTCTCTATGCCAGCCACCTGCCGACCGTCCTCAAGGACGATGGGCCGTACGGCGTCATCGAATGCCATCTTGCACGTGCCAATCCGCATTGGGTCGATCTCGCCGTGGGCAGCGAGGCGCTGATGATCTTTCAAGGACCCGAAGGTTACATCACACCCAACTGGTATCCCTCCAAAGCCGTCCACGGAAAGGTCGTGCCGACCTGGAACTTTGCGGCCGTGCACGCCTATGGTCGTCCCGAAGTGATGAAGGAAAAAGGCTGGCTGCTTCGGCACGTCACCGAGCTGACTGCCCAGCAGGAGCGGAACGAAGCCAGACCGTGGGTGCTGTCAGATGCGCCCGACAGTTACATCGAGGTCATGTTGCGAGGCATCGTCGGCTTCCGCTTTGCCATCACGCGGCTCGAAGGCAAATGGAAGATGAGCCAGAACCGCGAGGCGCAAGATCGGGAGGGCGTCGTGAAGGGCCTCAGCGCGCGAGGTGCCGGCGACGATCTGGAGATGGCGCGGTTGATCTCGCGTCAGGTCACGCCAGGCAGCTAGCTAGGGCACGTACTCATAAATCAGGGTTGTCGGGCGCGGCCGAACGCGGAGATTCACCATGGATACGATCAAAATGTCCGAAGACATCAACCATCATCGCCGCCGCTTCCTGGGCACCGCGGCCATGACCATTGCTGCCGCCCAGCTCGTCATGACCGGTTCGGCGCGCGCACAATCCGGCAACGCAGGACCGGCAGCTCTGCCCGCGGTCAAGCCGGGGACGAACACGTCGTTCGGCCCGCTGAAGCAGATCGATGCCGGGGTTCTCAACGTCGGATACGCCGAAGCCGGCCCCGCCGACGGTCGTGTGGTCATTCTTCTGCACGGCTGGCCCTACGACATTTACAGCTATGTCGATGTTGCCCCCTTGCTGGCGTCGGCGGGCTACAGGGTGATCATCCCGTATCTGCGCGGCTACGGCACGACACGCTTTCTTGCGAGTGAGACGGTGCGGAATGGCCAGCAGTCGGTGATCGCTGTCGATATCATTGCCTTGATGGATGCTCTCAAGATCGAGAAGGCGACCATCGGCGGTTATGATTGGGGCGCGCGGACGGCCAACATCATCGCGGCGCTCTGGCCCGAGCGCTGCAAGGCCATGGTCTCGGTCAGCGGTTATCTGATCGGCAGCGTTGCAGCCAACAAGATGCCGCTGCCGCCAAAGGCTGAACTGCAATGGTGGTACCAATATTATTTCGCCACGGAACGCGGCCGGGCCGGCTACGAGCAACACCGGCACGATTTTGCCAAGCTCATTTGGCAGATCGCTTCGCCGAAGTGGGACTTCGATGACGCCACGTTCGATCGCAGCGCGGCGGCGTTCGACAACCCGGATCATGTCAGCATCGTGATCCATAATTACCGCTGGCGGCTTGGCCTGGCTGAAGGCGAGCCGAAATACGACGAACTGGAAAAGCGGCTTGCCGAGGGTCCGGTCATCACCGTGCCCACCATTACCCTCGAAGGCGATGCCAATGGTGCGCCACACCCGGACCCCAGCTCCTATGCCAAGAAATTCTCCGGCAAGTATGCGAACCGGATCATCACCGGCGGCGTCGGGCACAATCTGCCGCAGGAAGCCCCGCAGGCCTTTGCCGAAGCTGTGGTCGAAGTCGACCGTTATTGACCGGCGTCAGCCTGACCGCTTCCGCGACAGGCAAAGACGGCTCTCCGCGCCGGCGTGGTCTTGAGTTCATGCCGACGTTGAAGCGCGCACGCTCGTCATCGTCGTGCCAGGCGGTCGCATGGGCGTTCGGGTCGTACGGCCGGCGCCAATGCTTGGCACGTCGGTGCACACAGGGCATGATAGCCACCAGAACGGCGGCGCGGCTCCTGCGGCCGTGGGCCGGCCAAAGATCGAACACCCGAAAAGGGTGCATCATCAGGGAGGGATCCATGGGACGATTACAGCTCGGGCTCGCGCTTTCAACGCTGATGGTGCTGGCGGGGGGTGCGTCGGCGGCCGACGTGAAGCTTGTCTATATCGGCGAGATATCGGGAAGCATCGCGGTGTCCGGCGGTAATTTCCGCGACGGGATCGTCTTGGCGGTCGAGGAGATCAATGCCGCGGGCGGTATTCTCAAGGAGAAGATCGCGCTCAGCCAGCTCGATACCCAGACCAACCCCGGTGTCGCCCGTTCGCAGACGCAGAAGGCGATCGACGCCGATCCTTATGTGATCTTGGGGCCGATCTTCTCGGGCAACGTCAAGGCGACCATGCAGATGCTGCAGCAAGCCGAGATCCCGCATCTGATCGGCGGCGAGGCCGGGGAGCTGACCGCCTTGGGCGATCGCTACCTGTTCCGCACCTCGTTCGGCCAGCAGATCGGCATGCCGAAGATCGCGAACTATATTCGCGACGACCTCAAGGCAAAGACGGTCGCGCTGATCTGGGTCAACAACGATTTCGGCAAGGGCGGCCGCGACAATCTGATCAAGCAACTGGCCGAGCGCAACATCAAGCTCGTCGCCGATGTATCGACCGAATCCGGTCAGGTCGATTTTGCCGCCGATGTGGTGAAGCTCAAGGCCGCGAATGCCGATGCGGTGTTCGTCTACAGCAACGAAGAAGAGTGCGCGCGCATCATGCGCGAGGCACGCAAGCAGGGGCTGAAAGGGCCGTTCGTCGGCGATACCACGTTGCTCAGCCAGAAGACCATCGAGCTGGCGGGCGATGCCGCCAACGGCGTGCAGGGTCATGTCGGTCTGACGGCCGATGCGCCGATCCCGGCGGTGACGGAATTCACCGCAAAGTTTCAGAAGCGCTTCAACTACAAGCCGGATCACAACGGTATCAAGGGCTACACCGCCGTCTACGCGATCAAGTACGTCACCGAGAAGAAGCTCGGAAAATTCGACCGCAAGGCGTTCGCCCAGGCGATGCACGGACTGACGATCACGCCCCAGGATGAGCCTGGGATCCTGATTGAAACGACTTGGGACAATGCCGGCGAGATCGACCGCATCAGCTTCCTCGCCGAGGTCGTTGGCGGCCAGCAGAAGATCACCAAGATCCTGCCGAAGCTCGGCAAGTAACCGAGGCGTCGCCCCGCGGGTCGAGGCGGCCGGCGCGTCGTGCCGGCCGAAGTCGGGACCAAGCCGATGGCCGATATCCTCCAGCTGCTCGTCGCCGGATTGGCCACCGGCGCGATTTATGCCCTGGTCGCTGTCGGGTTCACGCTGCTCTGGCAGACGTCGCAGACCATCAACTTCGCCCAGGGCGAATTCGTCATGCTGCCGGCCTTTTTCGTGCTGATCGGCACGAGTTATTTCGGCATGTCATTCTGGCCGGCGGTGGCGCTCGCCACCGTCGTGTCCATCATCGTTCTCGGGTTGCTGTTCAAGCGGCTCATCGTCGACCCGATGATCCGCCACGGCGTGCTGCCCCTCGTCATCGCGACGATCGGGTTGGCGATCTTTTTCAAGGAGGCGGTGCGTGAATTCTACGGCGCCGATGCGCAGCCGTTCCCGCCCGTGGTCGCCGCGACCGACGTCACCGTGTTCGGGGTCGCCCTGGCGGCGCAAAGTCTCGTCGTGCTGGCGATCAGCATCGCGGCCGTCGTCGCACTGCAGCTCTTCCTGAACGGCACGCGGACCGGACGCTGCATGCAGGCGTGTGCGCAGAATCCGACTGTCGCCCGCCTGCTCGGCATCCCGGTCGAGCGCATGATCCTCTACACCTTCCTGATCAATGCCGCGCTCGTCACGCTCGCCTCGATCCTGATCACCCCGATCTACCTGGCCAAGTTCACGAACGGCGAATGGCTCGGCCTCTACGCCTTCATCGCCGCGATCATCGGCGGCTTCAACCAGGTCCGCGGGGCGATCGTCGGCGGCGTGTTGCTGGGCGTGATCGACAATTTCGCCGCCGCCTATCTTTCCTCCCAATACCGAATGGCGATACCGCTGTTGATCCTCATCGTGGTGGTCCTGGTCCGGCCGCAGGGCCTGCTCGGCCGGATCGAGGAGCGCGTCGTATGAGGGGGGGCCGGCGGCTGCTCTTGGGCCTCATCCTCGTCGTTGTCGCCGCATTTCTCCTGGCCGCGCCGTTCGCGTTCAAGCCATACGGCATCTTCATTCTCAGCATGTGGGCGGTGATGACCATCGCCGCCATCGGTCTCAACCTGACGCTCGGCTATGCCGGCCAGATCTCGCTGGCGCAGGCGGCGTTCGTCGGGATCGGGGCCTACATCACCGCTCTCCTGACCACCAAGGGCTGGCCGTTCTGGTCCACCTATCTGCTCGGCGGCGTGTCGTGCTTCGCGATCGGCTGGCTGCTCGGCTATCCGGCGCTGCGGGTGCAGCACCATTATCTCGCGTTCGTGACGCTTGCCTTCAACACGCTGGTCTATCTGATCTTCCGCAACGAGGAATGGCTCACGGGCGGCATCTACGGGATCAGCAATGTCCCGCGCCCGGACGTCGCGGGCTGGCCGATGAACGGGCCGCGGGAGTTCTACTATTTCTGTCTCGCGCATCTTGCCCTGGTGTCGCTCGCCACCTGGTGGCTCATCCGCTCACCTTGGGGCCGCGCCTTCGTCGCCCTGCGCGAGAATCCGATGCGGGCGCTGTCGCTGGGCGTCGACACCCGCCGCTATACGCTGATGGCATTTGCGCTCGGCGCGGGGCTGGGCGGCATTTCCGGCGCGCTCTACGCGCCGCTCGTGCAATTCGTCGACCCGACGCCGTTTGCATTGGGCTTGTCGCTCAATTTGCTGCTGATGGTCGTCGTCGGCGGCTCCGGCTTCTTCTTCGGGCCCTTCCTCGGCGCGATGGTGGCGGTGCTGCTGCCGGAATGGCTGCGCTTCACGGAGGGCTTCTATCTGATGGGCTATGCACTGCTGGTCGTGGTGCTGATGGTGGTGTGCCCCTCGGGCCTGCTCGGCCTCGCCGCTCGTCTGACCAGGCCGGCTGCCAAGCCGGGCGCCAGGTCGGCGGCGGAGACGTCCGTCGTAGCGCCGGACGCGGCGGCAGGCGAGGGCGCGCGATGAGCACGGTGCTGGCGGTACGCGATCTGAAGAAAAGCTTCGGCGGCATTGTCGCGGTGGACGGGGTGTCGTTCGACGTCACGGAGGGTGAAATTCTCGGCATCATCGGCCCGAACGGCAGCGGCAAGTCGACCTTGTTCAATTGCATCCTCGGACAGCTGCGGCCGAGCGCGGGCGATGTGCATCTCGACGGCCGTTCAGTGACGGGTCTGCGGCCGTGCGATCTCAATCGGCTGGGAGTGAGCCGCACGTTTCAACTGCTGCAGATTTTCCCGCAATTGACCGCGCGCGAGAACCTGATCCTGGCGGGCCAGGAGCATACGGGCAGCATGTTCTCCCGCCTCATGGGCCGGCCCGATGCCGGGCTTTCCGAGCCGGCGGACCGGATGCTGGAATTCTTCAGGCTCGATCATCTGGCCGACGAGCAGGCGGGCAGCTTGAGCTACGGCCAGCAGAAACTGCTCGACGCCGCAATGGCGTTCATGTCGGGACCTCGCCTGGCCTTGCTCGACGAGCCGGCCGGCGGCGTCAACCTGACGATGCTGACGAGCCTGCGCGAGCGGCTGAAGGCGATCAACGTCGAGCGGGGCGCGACCTTCGTCGTCATAGAGCACAACATGGAATTCGTCATGGCGCTGTGCGATCGCATTCTGGTGCTCGCCGAGGGCCGCATCATCGCACGCGGCGATCCGGCGGAGGTCCGCCGGGACCCGAAAGTAATCGAGGCCTATCTTGGTCACTGACGATATCCTGCGGTTCGAGGACGTCGTCGCCGGCTACGGCCGGGAGACGATCCTGCGGGGACTTTCCTTCCACGTCCGGCGCGGCGCGATCACGACCGTCATCGGTCCGAACGGCTCGGGCAAGTCGACAGCGTTCAAGGCTTCGTTCGGGATGCTGCCGGTCCGTCACGGCCGGATAGTCTATGACGGCAAAGATGTGACCAACCACACGCCGCGCCAGCTGATCGGCGCCGGCATCTGTTACGTTCCGCAAGGCCGCAACATCTTTCCCGAATTGTCCGTGCTGCACAATCTCGAGCTCGGCGGCGTCGCCGCGCCCAGGGGTTGCGACCTCGGGCCGCGCATGGAAGCGGCGATGGACCGTTTCCCGGTGCTGCGTCGCAAGGCCCGTCAGCAGGCGTCGACACTCTCCGGCGGCGAGCAGAAGATGCTGGAAATCGCGCGCGGCCTGATGCTGCAACCGAGATTGATGCTGATCGACGAACCCTCGATAGGACTGTCGCCGATCCTGGTGGAGGAGCTGTTTGGCCTGATCGGGGATATGCGTGCGCGGGGAGTGACCGTGCTGATGATCGAGCAGAACGCGAAGCGTGCACTCGAAAAGTCGGATTTTGGAATTGTGCTCGAGCTCGGCAGGACGCGCATCCAGGATCGAGCGGAGACCATTCTCGCCGATCCGCGCATCGGACAACTGTTTCTTGGCGGCGGGCTGGAACCGACGACGGCGGCGTAGCGCCGTCGGAGCGAGGGAGAGAGTGACATGAATGCCGTTGCATCCCGCAATATCAAGTTCGTCGGCCATTGCGACCTCGGCGGGCGCAGCGACGGCGTGCAGATCATGGTGCATCGCGGCTACGCCTATATCGGCCACGGCTTCAGCAACGGCATCACGACCGTCGACGTGCGCGATGCGGCGCGCCCGAAGGTCCTCGATTTCATCGCGTGTCCGCCCGGCACGCGCGCCTTTCACCTGCAGACGCACGATGATCTCCTGCTGGCGGTCAACGCGCCGAGCGTGTGGACGATGCAGGAATTTCAGAACGAGAAGGCCTATTTCGGCGGATCGCCGGCGGACAAGCTGAAGGATCAGAGCAGATTTACTTCGGGCATCCGGGTCTACGATATTTCCAGGCCGGAGAAGCCGGTCGAGATCGGCTTCATGCCGGTCGATGGCCTCGGGCCGCACCGGATCTGGTACACCGGCGGCCGCTACGCCTATGCCTCGATCCATTTCGCCGATTTCACCGACCACATTCTGGCTGTGATCGACATGAGCAACCCGCGCAAGCCCGAGGTCGCCGGCCGCTTCTGGCTTCCGGGCATGTGGCGCGCCGGCGGCGAGACGCCGAACTGGCCGACCGGCAAGCGCTACGCGCTCCATCACGCGCTCGTCGCCGGCAATCACGCATACGCGGCCTGGCGCGACGGCGGCCTGTCGGTGCTCGACGTTTCCGAGCCGGAAAAGCCCAGGATGCTGGCCTACCGTAACATGGATCCGCCGTTCGGCGGAGGCACGCACTCGCCGTTGCCGCTACCGGACCGCAATCTTCTGGTTCTTGGCGAAGAGCCGACCTCGGCCAATTGCAAGGAAGGACTGCGCTACATCTGGATGTTCGACATCCGCGAGCCGGGCAATCCGGTCAGCATTGCGACCTTCCCGCAGCCCGCCGAAGCGGACTACTGCGCCAAGGGCGGCAGCTTCGGTCCGCACAATCTGCACGAAAACCGGCCCGGCTCGTTCCAGAGCTCGCGCCTGATCTTTGCTACCTATTACAATGCAGGGGTGCGCGCCTACGACATCGAGAATCCCTTCCAGCCGCGCGAGGTCGGCTACTACGTGCCGCCCGATCCGACGCACATGATGGATCCGCGCCCGAACCGGCCGAAGGTTATCCAATCCTGCGATTGCTACGTCGATCGCAACGGGCTGATGTATCTCACCGACCCCAATGCCGGGCTCTACATTCTGCAGTTCGACGGCATTTGAGACAGCGGTGCGCCGTCGCCTTGCACGCTCAGTCACCGCGGGGCGTCAAACATCCCGGCGTCCCGGCGCGCTGCTTCAGGCAGGCCGTGTCGGCCGCCTGGGTCACCGGATGGTCCGCTCGACCTGAGACTTTGGGTGCGAATGCCACTATAGCGGCGATCGCGGCAATCATGATGGCGATATCCCGGACCATGGCGGTGCCTCGTCGATCCAGATCACGTTTGACCTCTGGGATCGAGATTTGCACGTCCGGGTGCGGGGGACTGTGATTTGGATCACATGATGTGGCAGCGCCGCGGATGCTGTGCCCGGGCCCATTCGTACCCGCCCAAGAATTGGATCTTGTTCGGGGAGCAGCGCGGGTTCAGATTTGAGGCGGGAGGCGGACATGCACTTGCACGGGCGGCACCATCATGGGCGACCGGCCCGACGTCGCCTTGGTGGATCAAAAGGGAGATTTGCCATGAACCGTCGTGGCATGCTCGCAATCATGATTGCAGCGCTGGCGTTTCCAGGAATGGCACTCGCAGCGCCCGCGTCTTCCCCCAACGGCCGCGAGCGCGACCAATGCTACGGCTCATGCTATGCCAAGTGCGCCGCCCAACACGCGTGCCAGCGCCCCGATGCCAGCCCGAACTGCTTCACTCATTTCAATCAGTGCAAGGCGGTTTGCCGCAGCAACTGTCGTCGCTAGGGCTTGCCGTGGCACGCGATCGGTCTGCACGGCGGCCGTCGTGCCCGCAGGGACATTGCCCGAGACACGCGCTACTATTTGCGCCGGCGATGCAGCAAGCAGGGAAGCACCGGAGCGATGGCGAACGCAAGCGACGCACGCGGAATGATTGCGGTCGACAAGATGGGGACGAAAGTCTTGTTCCTCGATCCCGCCAGCTACGAGACGGAAGTCGTGCTCGACGATTTTCCACGCACGGTGCACGAACTGCTGGTGGTGCCGGAAACCGGCCTCGCCTACGTGCCGATCTTCGGCGACGGGATCCACGGCCGCAATCCCAATCCAGGCCATCTCCTGTGCATCATCGACCTCAACAAGCGAGCTCATGTCGGCGACATCGATTTGCGGCCGTGCATCGCGCCGCATACGTTGAAGCTCGGGCCGGACGGCCTCATCTACATCACCTGCGAGAACAGTGCCGTGGTGGCGGTGATCGACCGCTCCACCCATAAGGTGGTCGACGCCATCGAGTTCGGGCTCCACCAATGGCCACCGACTGATCATCTCGCCGGATGGCCAGCGGCTCTATACCGAGAACGAGGAAGACGGCACGGTCTCGGTGATCGACCTGCCGAAGCGAAAGCTCCTGCGCAAGATCGGGACTCCGCGCCCGCTCGCGGGCATCGCGATATCGGCCGACGGCCGCACCGTGGTCGCGGTCGACGACGTCGAGCCGGCGCTGTTCCTGATCGACACCGAAAGCGAACGTGTTGCCCATACCGTGCGGCTGGAAGGCGTTTCCGAGGCCGCGCAGATCGCCCGCTACAGCCCGGACAACAGCATGATCGGCGTCACCAGCCTGAAGAGCAACACCGTCAGTTTGATCGACCCGTCATTCCGCCAGCAGCATGCCATCAGGGTCGGCAGCCAGCCGATGGACATGGCGTTCCGCGGCGACGAATTGTTCGTCGCCTGCCAGGGCGACGGGTCGGTGCACATCGTCGATATTCCGGCGCGGCGGGTGAAGCACAGTTTCCACGCCGGCACGGGCTGCGAGTCGCTGGGCTTTTTTTGAGCTCTCGGACGGCGGTGCCGGCAGTGGTGAACATCTTTGGCGGAGATCGGGCCATGAGAGACGAGCCCTAATGGAGGGCGTGATCCGGCGGTTCCGGTTGGCGTCGGGACTCGTCATGTTGGCTTACGTGACGACGCACTTCGTCAACCACAGCCTGGGCCTGGTCTCGGTCCAGTCGATGGATGTCGCGCTAAGGTTCATCTATCAGTATTGGGCGAGCCCGCTCGGCACCTTCTTGCTCTACGGCGCCTTCGCGATCCACTACAGCCTGGCGCTCTGGGCGCTCTGGCTGCGCCGCTCACTCAAGATGCCGGCCGCGGAAGCGACGCAGCTGGTGCTCGGATTCTCGATTCCCTTTCTCCTCACCGAACACGTCCTCCAGACCCGCGTCGCCGACACGTTCTATGGCGCGCACTACGGCTACTACGTGACGTTGCTCTACACATTCTTCGTGGCCGATCCGCTACGTGGCGGGCTTCAGTTCACGGTGCTGGTGATCGCCTGGATCCACGCCATGATTGGACTGCGGTTCTGGCTGCGCCTGAAGCCGTGGTACGAGCGCTGGCAGCCGATCCTCTACGCGTTCGCGTTGCTGATGCCGACGTTTGCGATTCTCGGCTTTCTCGAGGGCGGCAGCCAGGTCATGACCATGGCCGAGGATCCGGCCTGGGTCGCGCAGCTCTTGGCGGAACATCCGCGGCCAGCGCCGGCGGACAGAGCCTTCCTCGATCAGATGGTGGTCTGGGTCCGTTACGGTTTCCTGGCGGCGCTGCTCGCCGTACTGGGAGCGCGGCTCGCGCGTTGGCGCTGGGAGCGGCGGCGCGGCGTCCTCCGCATGACCTATCCGAGCGGCCGCGTGGTCCAGATCGTGCGCGGCGTGTCGGTGTTGGAAGCGAGCCGGATGGCCGGTATTCCCCATGCCTCGGTGTGCGGCGGCCGCGGGCGCTGCTCAACCTGCCGCATCAAGATCGAGGGTGCGAAGGAAGAGATTCCGCCGGCGGCGTCCGAGGAGGTGAAGGTGCTGCGCCGCGTGGGCGCGGCCCCAGACGTTCGGCTCGCCTGTCAGCTCCGCCCGCACGGCGACCTGCGCGTGACCCCGCTCTTGCCGGCCACAGCCCAGGCCCGGGACGGATTTCGCCGTCCGGGCTATCTCCAGGGCGCCGAGAGAGAGATCGCAATCATGTTCGCCGATCTCAGGTCCTTCACCCAGCTCTCCGAACAGAAGCTCCCCTACGATCTGGTGTTCCTCCTGAACCGGTACTTTGCCGAGATGGGCCACGCGGTGGAGGCGGCAGGCGGGCGCATCGATAAATTCATCGGCGATGGCGTGATGGCGCTGTTTGGTCTCGACACCGGCGTCGAGGCGGGGTGCCGCGAGGCGCTCGCCGCCGCCAGGGACATGGCCGAGCGCATGGAGATCCTCAATCGCGCGCTGGTGCACGACATTTCCGAGCCGTTGCGGATCGGCATCGGCATCCATACCGGTCCTGCCATCGTGGGCGAGATGGGTTATGGCACCGCGGTCTCGATCACCGCGGTCGGCGATTTCGTCAACACCGCGAGCCGCATCGAAAGCCTCACCAAGACCTACGCCTGCCAGCTGGTGGTCTCCGAGGCCGTCGTTCTGCGCGCCGGCATCGATCTCGCCGATGCACCACGGCACGAGATCGAGATCCGCGGCCGGGTCGAGCGGCTCGTGGTGCGCACGTTCACCAGCGCCCGGGATCTGCCCGTGCTGGAGCGTGAAAGGCGCAAGCGGGCCTGATCGATCACAATATCGATCTTCGATTGCGTGAAGGGGCCCAACGCCAGCGGCCTGCCGAGCAGGAATGGCTGTGATATCGTGCATCAACGGGCCGTACGACCGCGCCAGCTCGGCTGGGGCGGCGAACAAGCATCCGAGCCCCAAGGGAGGAAGCGATGAGAGCCACGCGAGCGTGGTTTGCGGCGGGATTGTCGGCGCTGTTGGCCGCAGGCGTGATGACGGCGCGGCCCGCCGACGCCCAGACCTATCCGGCGCGGCCGGTGAAGCTCGTGGTGCCCTACGCGCCCGGCGGCCCGAACGACATCATGGCGCGCCTGATCGCGCAAAAGCTCTCGGAGGCGCTCGGCGGCCAGTTTTATGTCGAGAATTCCCCCGGTGCGGGCGGCACCATCGGCGCGGGCGCGGTGGCGGGCGCGCCCGGGGATGGCCACACCCTTCTGGTGGCGAACCAGGATGTGATCGTTCAGCCGATCATCAAGAGCAAGGTGCCCTACGATCCGTTCAAGAGCTTCACGCCGGTGACGCTCGTGGTGTCCGCTCCGGAGATGATCGTGGTCCATCCGTCCTTGCCGGCGAAGGACATGAAGGAACTGATCGAGTTGCTCAAAGCCAATCCTGGGAAGTACAGCTACGCCAGTCCCGGATACGGCACGACGCCGCATCTTGCCTGCGAGTGGCTGTTCAAGCTCGAATACGGCATCGACGTCACCCACGTGCCGTTCCAGGGCGCCGCGCCCGCGGTGCAATCGACGCTCTCGGGTCAGACGCCGATCTTCCACAACGTGCTGCCGGCGGTCGCGCCGCATATCCGCCAAGGCACGATGCGCCCGCTCGCGGTCGCGGCCAACAAGCGCTCGCCGTTCTTCCCGGATGTGCCGACGCTCGCGGAGGCCGGCATTCCCGGGCATGAGGTCGGCTTCTGGCTGGTCGTGCTGGCGCCGGCCGGGACGCCGAAAGACACGGTCGACGTGTTGAACCGCCAGATCGCGCGCATCCTCGACTTGCCCGACGTGAAGGAGCGCCTGCAGACGATCGGTTTCGATCCGGCGAGCAGCACGCCCGGTGCGGCGGCTGCCCACATGAAGGCCGAGACCGACAAGTGGACGGCAGTCGTGCGCGACGCCAAGATCAAGATCGAATGAGCGCGCGGGCTGTTTCAATACCGGAATGAAGCAGGTACCGGTCTTGATCGCGGGCGGCGGACCCGTCGGGATGACGCTCGGATGTGAGCTGTCACGGCGCGGCATCGCGTGCCTGCTGGTCGAGCGCAACCCGACGACCACGCGCCATCCCAAGATGGACATCACCAATGCCCGCAGCATGGAGCTGTTCCGTCGGCTTGGCGTGGTCGACGCGTTGCGGGCCGTCGCCGTGCCGGAGACCAGCAATTTCGACGTGTCCTGGATCACTCATCTGACCGGGTATGAGCTGTACCGGTTCCGCTATCCGAGCGTGTCCGACTGGCGGCGGCTGATCCGCGCGCGCAACGACGGCAGCATGCCGGCGGAGCCGCCGATGCGCGTCTCGCAGGTGGAGATCGAGCCGGTCCTGCAGCGCGCGGTGCAGGCGGCGCCGATGGTCGAGGCGCGGTGGGGCGTGGAACTGCAAGACCTCACCCAGGACCGGAACGAGGTGATCGCGACGCTTCGAACGGCTGATGGGACGACCGAGAAGGTCGGCTGCCGCTATCTGGTCGGTTGCGACGGGGGAACCAGCCGGGTTCGCGAATGCGTCGGCATCCGGCACGAGGGCCAGTGGCGAGTGCAGCAGCGCTTCCTGACGCATTTCCGCTCGTGCGATGTCGACCTGCTCCAGCGCTGGGGGATCGCCTGGCACTACCAGTCCCCTGCGGGCACCCTGATCGCGCAGAACGACAAAGATACATGGACCCTGCAGACGCGCTGGCCGCAGGAGGTGGCGCCGGAGGAGGTCGACATATCAGCATTGCTGCGCGGATTTGCCGGACGGGATTTTGCGCATGAGGTTCTGGTAGCCAATGCCTGGACGCCGCATTTCGTGGTCGCCGAACGCTACCGGGAGGGGAGGGTGCTGCTCGCCGGCGATGCCGCGCATCAATACGTCCCGACGGGGGGATACGGCATGAACACCGGAATCGGCGACGCTTGCGATCTCGGCTGGAAGCTGGCGGCGATGCTGCACGGATACGGCGGCCCGCGCCTGCTCGCGTCCTACGAGCTGGAGCGCCGTCCGGTGGGGCGGCGCAATTGCGATGCCGCGCGGCGCCACAGCGAAGCGCGCGCCGAGATTGCCGCCGTTTATCGAGCCGCCGGTGACCTCACCGCACCCGCCGGCGACGCGGTCCGCGCTGCGACCGGCCGGCGCATCGCAGCGATCGGTAACGCCGAAAACGAGAGCTTCGGGATTGAACTCGGTTACGCCTACCCGGAGTCCGAGGTGGTCTGCTCCGATCCCGGGGCGGACATTCCCGACGACCCGCTGCACTACACTCCGACCACCGCGCCCGGGGCGCGGATGCCGAGCGTGCTCACGGACGACGGCGTGCCGATCTTCGATCGTCTGGGACTGTGGTTCACCCTGGCTTGCTTCGGCGCGCCTGCGAGCGAGGCGCTCATGGCCGCCGCCGCGCGGCGCGGCATACCGCTCGAGGTCCTGAGGATCGACGATCCCGACATCGTCAGGGTCTATGGGCGCGGATTGCTCCTGGTCCGGCCGGATCAGCACATCGCATGGCGCGGTGCGGCCTGCGAGGATCCGCGCGAGGGCGACGCCATCGTGTCGCGCGTGCTGGGCTGGAATGAAGCGGCCTGATATCGCTCAGGCGCGGTCCGGTCCGCATCAACGTTGACATCCCGCCGGGCGACTGTGGTCGCCGAGGGCGACGGTCAATGTGTCCGGGGTGTCGGGGCTGGCCTGGGCTCACGCGCAACGGGCGGGCTGTGTCGCCGGCTCACCATGCTCGCGTTTGCCGGTCGCAGGCGATATTGCGGCAACCGGTGCTTCACCAGGCCAAAGCCCCCCAGCGCCAGGCTCGACCATACCGCCAGGCTGAAATAAAGCGACATCCAGGCAATTTCGTCCTGCCATTGCGCGATGTCGTGCGTGACGGTCCAACGCGTGCCGAGATCGTGCAGGCCGGCGAGCACGCCGAACAGCTCCTTGCCGTTTGCTGCATCGGTTTGCCATCGCGCGAAATACATCGGGACGTCGATCCTCACCAGGAAGACCAGATAGACGGTAATCCCGGCGATCGCCAATCCGAGTGCAAGGCGGACAGGGCCGCGGAAATCGTTCATGAGCCGCAGCAGGGCCACCGCGATCAGCAGGAACGTCACCGCCCATAATGAATTTTCGAGCGTGTTGCCGAGGTAGTTGGTCGTGATCACCGCGTACCAGGAGCAAAGCTCGGCGAGCAGAATCAGCGGAACGATTGTCTTCGCGATGTTTCGGGACGTGTCCGCCTTTGTCATGTGGGCGAGTTGGTGCAGCACGATGGCCCATTGGAGCACGAAGCAAAGCTCGGCGATCGTTGCGACCGATCGTCCGACCAAGACGCTCGAAAGCCAAGTGTCGAACAGACTGATTCTCTGAACGTCTGCGCGCGGCAGGACGGATCGAAAGGCGCAGCCGAAGACGTAGGCGGCGCACAGCAGTACCAAAATCTCAACGCGGAGAAGTCCCCGTCGAGCACGGGGCGACCACCGGCGAAAGCGGCGATGGAGCAGGAACCACAGTGCGATATTGGTGGCGCTGACGACGAGCAGAAAACACCACCAGATCGCAACTGGATTTGACCAGGCCAACCAGTCGAAGTTCATAGCCACCCATACCTGTCATCAAACGCCCACACGACTGAAATAATACTGACATAAAACCCGACGGGAGTGGAAGCGTTCCGCCGGCCGATGGCGCGCAAGAGGCGAAGGCGTCGCGGCGTCCGGCCTGACGATCCCATCGCCGGCGGGAGGAACACAAGACGGGAAAGGCGCGCCAAGGCGGCACCGGCAGTCAGGCGCTCCTTGTCACACTAGATGCGCGGTTATTTTTCAACGATGCGCAACCAGCCCGAGCTCTACTGATGGTCACGAAAGGTGACGTCGCCAAATCGAGCGCAGGTCGCCGTTTCGGTACCGCACGCGCGCTTGATCACTTCTGCGCGCCTTTGCGAAGAAGATAGGTGTCCATGATCCAGCCTTTTTCGCGTCTCGCTTGCGCGCGGACAGCTTCGATCTTCTGCGCGACGTCCGGCAGCCGGCCGGATATGAGGATCTCGTCCGTCATGCCGACATTGGCACCCCAATAGATGTCGACGTCCGTGCCGTCGATGGTCTTGAAGGCCTGCTCTCCGTCAAGCATGACGACCACGCTATCGGCGTTGTGCGGAAATCCTTCCGCCAGCTTGCGCCCGGTCGTGATGTGAACGGATTCGCCGATGCGATTGAGCGGGATCCGGTGTTTCGCCGCCAGCGCCTGCACGCTGGTGATGCCTGGAATCACGTCATATTCGAGCGCGATGTTGCCTTTGGACTTGATCGTCTCGATGATCCGCAGGGTGCTGTCGTAGAGCGTTGGGTCGCCCCAAACCAGGAACGCACCGCATTTTCCCTCGCCAAGTTCCTCCATCAGCAACTTTTCGTAGCCTTGCTCGATTCGAGAATGCCAGTCCCGGACGCTCCGTTTATAGTCGGACTCGTCCATGGAGCGCGCTGGCGTCTGGAAACTGACGAGACGATACGTCCTGTCCCTGATGTATTGCTCGCACGTCTCCAGCCGAAGGCGCGCAAGGTCCTCCTTCTCGGTTCCCTTGTCCGGAATGAAGAACACGTCGACCCGATTGAGCGCATTGATCGCCTGAACGGTCACGTATTCAGGGTTTCCGGCACCGATGCCGATGATGAGAACTTTTCGCATCCCGTTGCTTTCCCTCTCGTCCGCCGATGAACATACAATGCATCTCCGGACGCAAGTCTGAAAGACTTGGTGGTCACAAACTCGGAATAACGACTCTCGATGGCCTGTCCGATCTCGCCCTTCGACAGTATTGCGAAGGAGGCTTACCGCAAGGATCCCGTCTCCAGGTAAGCCCGGACCGCTCCCGGATGCAGTTCTACGCCGCCGAATTCCCGCACGGCTCGATTTTGGTTCCTGAACGTCTCAATGAGTTCAGCAAGACCTGCAAACAGCGGGTCGAGCCGTCCCAGCTCGGTTGCTGCCAGGATGATCGCGCCCACGACACGCTCGACGGTGGTGGCGTCGATACGTGCGTGAGTGACCAGCAGGTTCAACACGCCAAGCTGCGGCACATCTTGATCGAGCCCGCGCAATGCGCCTTTTCGCATCATGATGCGTTGATCGTGCGGGATGGCTTTCAGCGCCGCATCGAGGTGCGGCGGGTCATAGGTGAGAACGCGCACCGAAATGCGTTCGCTTAGTTCCGTCATCACGCGGTTGGGGATCGGGCATTGAAATTGCGCGTCCACCGTTCCCGCGGCCAGCATCTCGGCGCCCTCGGCGAAGTCGACATAGATCCGCTCCAGATCGTCCGGACCCATGCCAAGGGCTGCAAACACCCCCTCGGCATGCGGCGCCATGCCGCCGTCCTTCATGCCCACGGCCACTCTTCGGCCGCGCAGATCAGAGACCTTGCGAAGCTCCGAGTCGGCGCGGGCAACGAAAAAATTCGGTCCGAGATTCATCGGTGCTGCGATGCGCAGGTCGACCGCCTGCGTGAAGGGCGGCGCGCCTTGCTTTGCTGCGGCTACCCAGGGCGCCGATATGAAGCCGAAGTCGATATCGCCCGCTTCGAGCCGATAGACGTTTTCGATACTTATCCCTGCGGGCGATTCCACCACCTCGATTCGGGGAGTTCGCGGGATTCGCTCCATCGCCGCCTTGAGCGCCAGCCCTTGCGAGTAAAACGTACCGCCACGTTCACCAGTCCCGATCCGAATGGACGTTTCGTTCTCTGGCATGGCGTCCTTGCGTTGTGCCCACTCAATCAATGGTTGGGAAATCAGTAATAATGCGTGCCTGAGGATGAAAATACACGTGAAGAAGCATCTGGAGGTTGTTATAGTGTCTACTGAACTTGGTTAGCGGCATGACCGCGGATCGGTCAAGTGTAGATAGAGAGGCGCTATCGCTATGAAGCGTGTCACAACGACAACATTGCTGGCGGCCGCGTTGCTCGTGAGCGCCCAAGGGTTCGCGAGTTGCGAGGAATCTCCGTCCCGCATCGTCAAATTGGTCGTTGGCGCGGCAGCGGGCGGCGGCATCGACATCGTGGCGCGTCTGATCGAACCGGTAATGTCGCAAAGCCTCGGCCAAAAGATCATCGTCGACAATCGGCCGGGAGCGAACCAATCCATCGGCGCCGGCTTCGTCGCCCATTCGCCTCCCGACGGATCCACCATGCTCATCAGCACATCCGGTCCGGTGACGAACGCGCTCAGTGCGCCGGTATCGTACGATCCGGCGACCGCCTTCCAGCCGATCTCCCGGGTGATGACGTCGCCGTTTTTCCTGGTGGTGCCCGAAAAGTCGAAATTGAAAACGGTCGCTGACCTGGTCGCGGCCGGCAAAGATCCGAGTCAGGTCATCCGCTATGGACACCCCGGACCTGGAACGGCCACGCACCTTGCGACCGCCCTGCTGAACAAGGCGGCAGGCACCAATTTCGTGGGTATTCCCTACCGGGGCTCGGCCGGGCAGGTTCAGGATACGATCAGCGGCGAGCTCCAGTTCGGCTTGCTCGCGGCGCCGGACGCCTTATCGCGGCGGAACGAGGGCTTGCGCATCCTTGGAGTATCGGGCGCCACGCGTTCGGTCTTGGCGCCCGACATTCCGACGATCGCAGAGCAAGGCGTGCCGGGATACGATGTCGCGCTCTGGCATGGTCTGTTTGTGCCGGCGCAGACCCCTCGTCCCGTCGTCGAACGGCTGCGGGCTGCCTTGGGGTCGGCGCAAAAGGACGAGGGCAACCGTGCGCGCTTCCTGGCGCTCGGGATGGAGCCGGTGCTCGACACTCCCGAGGAGTTTTCCGCCATCGTCAAAACTCAGCAGGAAAAGGACTCTGCGCTAGTCAAGGAGCTCGATTTGAAGACGCAGTGAAACAAAGTCACCGCGGCGGGCGAATGGCGGTGCTCCGGAGCATTGCCGGTCGTAGAACCTGAGGCGAGCAATGTTTGCCGAGAGTATCAAGACAAATCTTCCGACCGAACTGTTGCGAACGCTGGTCACGGTCTGCGAATTCCGCAGCGTTACGAAGGCAGCGCAATTGCTCCAACTCACCCAGCCGGCCGTACTTCAGCAGATCAGAAAGCTGGAAATCATCATCGGTAGTGAAATCATCAACCGTCAATTGGCTGGCGTCAATCTGACGGAGACCGGGGTGGAGATTCTGAAATCGGCTCGGCAGTTGTTGTCGATCAACGACACGATCATTTCTGAAGCTGGAGACGAAGCCGGCCTGCAAATCGTCCGACTCGGAATCCCGAACTTGTTCGCGAAAAGCGTGCTGCCCAAGATCGTTGAGGAAATTCGGGCAAGATATCCAAAGGCGCAGTTGCAGGTCTGCTGCGACAACTCTCCCAACGTCTTGCGCATGCTGCGCATGGGATATCTGGACATCGCGTTTGCATACGGAGAGGCAAACGACATGGACGATGCAATGGGCAGCTGGGTGGAGGAAATAGGGTGGGTGAGAGCAAGCAGTTTCGCGGCTTCACCTGATCAGCCGGTGCCGCTCATCAGCTCTCCCAACGTGTTACGCGTAGATCAGATCGCCACCGATGCGCTCAAGCGCAGCAAGCGGCGCTATCAAATCGTTTTCTCGGCAGTGGATTTCGGAGCACGTTTTGCGGCCGTGGCGGCCGGTCTCGGATATTTGCCGCTGACGCGCCGACTGGTTCCACCCAATCTCGTGATCGAAGAGCATACGCTTCCGCCACTCGGCAGCTTCATGGTCGGCATCTTCGTTCGCAAAGATTTCAACGTGAGCGATGTGCGAACGCTGGTGGCGGCCTTGGTGAAGGTTGCCCGCCCGGAGCCGAGCCTCACCCACCGCGCGATAGCCTAACCACCCATTGTCGACGCGGATCGTTGGCTCGAGGTGCCGGCCTGGAGTCCAGGCTCCTTTCCGCACCGGTCGAGCATCCCTAACGACATGCCGAATTGGTGCCGTCCGGCGGAAGCGGTGGTCGTTTGCTAAATCCGTCCCATGAGCAGCAGGACGACAAGGACGATCAGAATGATGCCGATGATCCCGACGCCGCCGTGGCCATATCCGTATCCGTAACCGCCGAAACGGCCACTAAATCCGCCGAGCAAGAAGATGATGAGAATGATGACGAGGATCAGTCCGAGCGACATGGTGATGTCCTTTTCCTTCAGGCATCCGAGGGCTCAAGCCCGCGGATGCCGCGGGCATCGAACGGCGACGATACAGACTCCGGCGCAACCCAGCCCAGGCGATTTTCATGCCAGGCCAAGCGTGTGAACTCTGGAATTCGGCCGACTGTGCTCTACCGCGAGGCGGAAACCGGCAAGCGCCGTATGCGCGGCCTGGAGGCGAGCGGTGTCCTCGCTGCTGTCCACATCTCCAACCGTCGCGGAAACCGGATCGCGATGGGTGATGTAATTGGACGCTCTGCGGGAGAGTTGATCCGCTTTCTCAACCACATCATTGTTATGTTCAAGAAGCGATAAGATGTTGGTAATTCCACAGTGCACGTTGTGGATGTGATGAATGCTGCGAATTCCGTGCGATGTCTCCTCGAGCTGAGCGCTGATGAGCTTGAGGAAACTTGCGATATGTGCAGAGAGCATGGGACGCTCTACTCGCTGGGGGCGACTCGATCGCTCCAGCATCGCCCGACTTGCCCATCCGGGTCTGTATAGAATTGAACACTTTGGGAAAAGAAGCCGCACGACTGTCGGTCCGTCACAGGCCTCATCTTGGCTCCAGGACACAAAAGACAGAAGTGTTCAATATTGTACAGACTCCGGCCGGCGTGGGTTCTAGCGTCCGCTTGGCGGCGGCGGTCTCGGCCCGGGAATCATGCGGTTAGTCCGCGGTAACTGACGCACTCCGGATGCCCGGATGCGGCGGGGGCCAGACGATAGCGCCCGCTGCCGGCTTGGACGACCGGTGCTGCGGGGAGCCGGAGATCTTTTATGGAACCAAACGGGTTCAGAAGACAATTCACCGACATCGAGGATGCGTTTGCGCTTGCCCAAGCCATCGTCGACACTGTCCGCGAGCCCATTTTGGTGTTCGACAAAGACCTTCGCGTGATCGCCGCGAGCCGCTCGTTTTATTCGGCCTTCAAGGTCAGCTTTCAGGAGACCCAAGGCAGGCTACTTTACGAACTAGGCAACGGCCAATGGGACATCCCGGGGCTTCGCCTGCTGTTGGAGAAAATCATCCCGGAGCGGGGGGTGATGGAGGACTACGAGGTCGAGCATGAATTTCCCGACCTCGGCCACCGCACCATGCGCTTGAACGCACGGCAGGTGTTCTATGAGGGCGGTGCCGACACGACCATTCTGCTTGGCATAGAGGACGTCACGGGGCAGCGCGCCTCGGAGCGCGAAAGGGAAGAACTCCTCAGGCAGAAGGAGATATTGCTCGAGGAAATGCAGCACCGCGTCGCCAATAGCCTGCAAATCATTGCCAGCATCATTCTGATGAAGGCACGCACGGTGCAATCGGAGGAAACGCGCCTTCATTTGCATGACGCCCATTCGCGGGTCATGTCGATAGCGGCGGTCCAGGAGCACCTCCATGCCTCCGGCGCCGCCGGGCCGGTCGAAATAACGCCGTATCTTTCAAAGCTGTGTGAGACCCTGGCAACCTCCATGATTGGCGACGTTCGACCGATCTCGCTCAAGGTCGGCGGCGAAGGAGGAAGTACGACATCCCGCCAGGCCGAATGCCTGGGCTTGATCGTCACCGAGCTCGTGATGAATGCTTTGAAACATGCATTCCCACACGAGAGGAGCGATGGCCGGATAACCGTGCTGTATGACGCCGCGGGGATGGATTGGAAACTGTCGGTCATCGACAACGGGATCGGCAGGCCGGACGGGGTTTTTGCCCAAACCAAAACCGGGCTTGGCACGAGCATCGTCAAGGCGCTCGCGCACCAACTCGGTGCCCAGGTGGAAACGGTGGCCGCCTCGACGGGAACAACGGTGTCGATCACCCGCGCCACGTTTTCGGCGAAGACCCGGGCCGCGTGAAGGCGGGCAGCGTCGCGGCAACGGCTGAAGACTCAGCGCTCAGCCGACGATGACGTACCCGATCCAGCCCGGCGCCGAGCGCCGCTCGGCTTTGGCGGCGGCGCCTCCAAAGCGATCCCGGTAAGTTTACGAGGCCGGTGCCGCGTCGTGATCACGTCGCCGCAGAGGTTATTCCTTCAATAAGCGCGGTTGTCCGCTTACTCTTGGACCGGCGAGACCGGGGCAATACTCACGTGAAACCTCAGTGTTCATACTGAGACACCAGGGAAGACCAGCGAGAGCTTCATTCTGGTGTTGAAATCTGCTATCGTCACTCCACTTCGCACCGTATTCGTCGAAGGAAAGGGAATTCTGTTGGGAAAGAAAAAGGGGGAGTGGCGTGAAGAAGAGGCGTAAGAGCGAATTCGACCCCAAGACATTTCTCAGCAAGGTGGGTGAAGGAAAGACGATAGCAAAATATCGAAAGGATCAGATTATTTTCTCACAAGGAGAGATTGCCGACGCAGTCTTTTATCTTCAGCACGGCAAGGTCAAGCTCACCGTCGTTTCCGAGCAAGGCAAGGAAGCGGTGGTTGCGATTGTGGGGCCGGGTCACTTTTTCGGCGAAGGATGTCTGAATGGCCATCCGCTGCGCATCGCGACAACGAGGGCGGTCGACGAATGCGTGATTACTCGCCTGGAAAAGGCGGTGATGCTCGCGACCATTCACAGCCAGCCGGAATTTTCCGAACTTTTCATGTCGTATTTGTTGACTCGCAACAGTCGAATTGAAGAGGACTTGATCGATCAATTGTTCAATTCGAGCGAAAAACGTCTCGCCCGACTTCTGCTTCTGCTTGCAAATTTCGGCAAGGAAGGCAGGCCGGAGCCGATCGTGGGAAAATTCAGCCAGGAAATGCTCGCCGAGATGATCGGCACCACCCGATCGCGCGTCAGCTTCTTCATGAACAAGTTCCGGAAATTGGGCTTCATCGAATACAATGGGACACTGGAAGTGCATAATTCGCTGTTGAACGTGGTTCTGCACGACAAGCCCGAAATCAGAAAGAGACGGTGAAGCAATCGGGATCGCGCGCCGGTCGCCGGGCGATGCGTTCCGGTGGCGGCGTTCTGCAATAGATGTCATCTGCAATGGTTCAAAGGACGGGGAAGGTTTGGCGGACGGGCGCGCGTTCTCTGCACATATTTGCCTCCTCACCCCAGCCTGGAGTGCTTTCATGGGTTCCAGCCACATGCCACCGATTCCGCCAGCCAATCGCACGAAGAAAGGCCCGGGGAGCGATCCCGCGGCATCGAAAGATGAGCCCCTGAAGCAGCCTGAGCATCACCACAACGCGGCGGAAGAGGGCGAAACCGCCAACATCAAGCAGAACACGACAAATAAAGGCTTCTTTCGCGGCCGCCGACAGGATTGATTGTGCGCTTGGAAGTCTCTCCACGACATGCGGACGCAAGCGCGGGACGCGATTGAGTCTCAACTTCGCTCGATCCTGATGTCCTTGGTGAAGCCGCACGCCTTACATGCGAGCGTGAGATCTTCAAATCTGCGCCCGAACAGCAGCGGCTTGACGCGCGTAATAGCCATTTCCATTCCGCATTCGGGGCATGTCGACGAGGACTCTTCGGGTGGCGTTTTCGGGCCGACCACATGATCTCCTTTCACCCGGGATGTTCGGAGCGAGACCGGTCGACGGTGGGGGGCGGGCAGGAGCTTTGTCCCGATCAGGCCTAGGCAAGCTCCGGCCGCTGCGCCGTCCTTAGTCCATATCGCAAAGCCGGCCGCCGCGATGCACTGGGAGAGGCGCTCGGCACCGCCTTCAAGCGGACCTGTAATTCCGGCGCACCTCGCGGAACGAGACAAGACGGTGCTGGTGCTCGTCCCATAGGACCAGTCGCACACACCTGAAGCTCTGAAGCAAAGTAAGCCGGCCGATACCCTCGAGGTTCGGGTGATCACGCAGCACGGCCGGGAGCCGGTAACAGGGGATCCGACTGCACAGGTGATGAATGTGGTGAACGCCGATGTTGGCCGTGAACCAGCGCAGGAGGCCGGGCAGGGCATAGTGAGAGCTGCCGTGAAGCGCGACTTCCTGCAGATTCCAGGCTTCGTCGTGGGCCCACACGGTGTTCTCGAATTGGTGCTGGACATAGAACAGCCAGACGCCCACCGAGGCCGCGAGTAGCATGATCGGCAGATGCACCAGCAGGAAAGGGCCGACGCCGATGAGCCATACCATCGCGGCCACGATAGCGGCGATCGCGAGGTTGGTCGCCATCGTGCTGAGCCAGGGCTGCCAGCCGTTGCGCATGAGGCCGACCGGCAGCCGGTGCTGCACAATGAACAAATAGGCTGGACCCACGCCGAACATGACCATGGGGTGTCGGTAGACGCGGTAACGCAGCCGACCTAACGGCGAACGTGCGAGATACTCCTGCACGGTGAGCGTGTCGATGTCGCCCATCCCGCGGCGATCAAGATTGCCGGATGTCGAATGGTGAACGGCGTGGGTGCGCCGCCAAAAATCGTATGGAGTAAGTGTCAGCACCCCGATCACGCGACCCACCCAGTCGTTGGTACCGCGGCGATGGAAGAAGGCACCATGACCGCAGTCATGCTGGATCATGAAAAGCCGCACGAGAAAGCCCGCGGCCGGTACCGCGAGCAGCAGGCAGAGCCAGTAGCCGAGATCAAGGGTTGCCCACATCAAAAACCAGAGCACGATCAGCGGCCCGGCCGTGATGATGAGCTCGACGATGCTGCGCATCGGGTTCGGAGCGCGATAGCGCGCCAGGGTCTGTGTCAAGGCGCGGGCATCAGGTGCGGCAGAGGTCAAAGCGGGCATTTCCTTTGTCGAGAGGAGCGAGATGGCGGCCGGTCAATGTGCCGGCCGCCCGGTCGGCCACGGCGCTGCCAGGCCCGCCCGGTGCCAGTGGCCCGCAGCGGTCCTCTGCAGCCTCGGCTTGATCAAACCCTACTGGAGCGTGGTGAGCAGGGTGGCACAGGCCTGGGCGACGCTGCGGTCGGGCGAGGCGTTTCCGGGAAATGTCGCCCAGCCGCCCTTCTCGATGTAGGAGTCCTGCATCCACGAACTGACCTTTTTCAGTTCGACCATGTTCGCCGACGCATCGGCGCCCTGTCTGAACTTGTCAGCGCACATCGGCGCGAGGACGGCCACGACGGCCGCACTGGCGTTCTTTTCCGCCATTTGTTTCGCCGTGCTGCCCAATGTCCACCCGCCCCAGCCGAAGCCGATGACCACTGTTGCGACAAAGCCGGCGAAAGCGCCCTGCAACAGACGCGTGAGCGAGTCGCCTTGCAGGATTGAAGGCATTTCCATGGATCATTTCCTTTCGCTCGACCAGTTTCGGAGCGAGCAGCGGACACCCGAAAGGTCCGATCAAATAGCTGAGTTGACAGCCCGGCCGCTTCGAGCTGGCGTCTCGGTAGAACAAACATGCGCCTCTTCGCGAATTTAATCTGTATAAAATTGCTCATCGAATGAACGAATGAGGTCTCACGATGATTAATAAATCGGAGCGAAGCTAGCGATCACTTCGCCTGTCGTACCGAGGCGCGGGCCTGATCCCACGAAGGGAGTCAAACCATGCGTATCCATGTCGGCTGTGAACTCAGTTTCGAGTTTCCACAGGTGACGCCGATGATCGTGACGCTGAACGTGCACTTCTCACGCTTCTCCGATCTGGAGCGTCCGGATTACCTGATGACGACACCGTCGGTTCCGGTCGAAGGTTATCGCGACAGTTTCGGAAACTGGTGCAGTCGCCTCGTTGCGCCTGCCGGTCGCTTCAGCATCGGCACCGATGCCGTCGTTCGTGACGGGGGTGCCTCGGACCCGGTCGTTCCGGACGCGCTGCAGCACCAAGTCCAGCACCTGCCAGCGGATACTTTGCTGTTCCTGCTTGGCAGCCGCTACTGCGAGACGGATCGGCTTTCGGACGAGGCGTGGCGCCTGTTCGGACATACGCCGCTCGGCTGGCCGCGGGTGCAAGCGATCTGCGACTTCGTGCACAGCCACATGAGCTTCGGCTACGAACACTCTCGCGCCACCAGAACGGCCTGGGAAGCCTACACGGAGCAACACGGCGTCTGCCGCGACTACGCACATCTGGCAGTGACGTTCTGCCGCTGCCTCAACATCCCGGCACGCTATTGTACCGGATACATCACCGATATCGGCCTTCCGCCGCCCTACGCGACCATGGATTTTGCGGCATGGATGGAAGTCTATCTCGGCGGCCGTTGGCACACCTTCGATCCGCGCAACAACGCTCCCCGGATCGGGCGCATTCTCATCGCCCACGGCCGCGATGCTGCCGATGTGCCTCTGACCCACGTCTTCGGTCCCGGCACCTTGCCGGGCTTCCGCGTCTGGGCAGAAGAGGCGGATCCCAACTCCACCCCGGCGGCGTGATCGTTCGGCTATGGGCTCGAATCTGACACCTGCCAGGGGATTATTCCTGCAGTTAGTTCAGGCAGTTGGTAGGAGGTCCTCTCCTGCCGCTTGCCGGCCGGGGAGAAGCCGATCTACTGGAGAAAATCGTAGAATAATCGTAAACTGAGCGGCCGGGTGCGGCGGTCAATTCTACCGCGCCAGCGGGTACCCAAGCGCCTAGGTCGACGAATTACCTCCGCAGGCCGGGACGCCCTGGTATGGCCAAAAAACGAAGACCACCGTTCGATCCCAAGTCCTTTCTCGCCGAGGTGGGCGAGGGCAGAACCATTTCCCAATATCGCAAGGATCAGATTGTCTTCTCGCAGGGCGATCCCGCGGATGCCGTGTTCTACATCCAGAAGGGGAAGGTCAAGGTTACCGTCGTTTCCGACCAAGGGAAGGAGGCGGTCGTCGCAATTCTTGGAGCGGGGGAGTTCTGCGGTGAGGGATGCTTGGCCGGACAGGCACGTCGGATCGCGACCGTCAGGGCGCTGACGGAATGCACGATCATGCGGCTGCAGAAGACGAGCATCGTTCGCGTGCTTTACGAGGAGCCCGCGTTTTCGGAAATGTTCATGTCCCATCTCCTGGCTCGTACGATCCGAGTCGAAGAGGACCTGGTGGACCAGCTTTTCAATTCGAGCGAAAAGCGCCTGGCGCGCCTCCTCTTGCTGCTCGCAAATTTCGGCAAAGAGGGGAGGCCGGAGCCGCTCATCGCCAAGATCAGCCAGGAGACTTTGGCGGAGATGATCGGCACGACCCGCTCGCGGGTGAGCTTCTTCATGAACAAATTCCGCCGTTTGGGGTTCCTCGACTACAACGGCGAAGGGCTGGAAGTTCACAGCTCCCTGCTAAACGTAATTTTGCACGACTAGCCTTCGCGGCAACGCCCGACGTACAGGGTGCTGGATGCGCCGAGACCGGCTTCCGACGTGTGACGTCAAACGGGTCGGACTAGGAAACACAGGCGCCGGGCCGCCTCGCATGGAAAGGACCCGACCGCAACGCAGGAACCGAGAGTTGTTTTAACGATCCGTCTCGATAAAGACGTCGCAATCAATATCAGCCAGCGCCTGCATGATGCGGCTCTTGGCCTGGTCGCACTTCTTTTGATCGAAGTCCGGAGACGTCTTGTGCGTCTCTATCGACATGCGGATCATGAGCCGCTCGGTTTTTCTGTCCTGTCCGTGCAAAGTGGACAGCACGGCAATCCGGGTTACCAATTTTTCTTCTTTCAAAGACGCGAGGCGTGCTTCCGCCTTGCTCTGCAATCCCTGTACATCGACGTCTTTCGTCATGATGTGACCTCAACCGTCGGACCCGATGCAGCACCGCGCTCAACTATGCATGAACGGCAGCGGCGGCGCCATTAAATACGCGCAAAGCCGACGGTGCCAATGTTGGCAGCAAGTTCAGCGCCGGCAAGACCAAGACCGCTCCAAGCATCGGAAAGAGGGCTTGGAGGAAAACGAGGCCAATATTTCAGGCGGGGCGCTTCTTTGCGCGCACGATCGGGGTCTGATCGTTGGCCGCGTCGCGCGCCAATCTAAGCGCCCGCAGCCTTGCGGTTCGCTCGTGCATGGCGCGCTTGTCCGCGAGGTATTCCGACATCGCCAGCTGGCCGTCGCGCAACCGCTCTTCCTTCTTTTGCAGGGCGGTTGAGGCTCGATCAGAAGTCTCAGGGGAATTCATGCTCAACGTCGTAACTCCGTTTGGCGCGTACTCAGAAGTCCGGGAAAATCACTAATGTTTCTGGGCCAGGTCGTAAAGCCGTTGATAGTGCGGCACTATGCGTTGCAATGCCCGATCACAGGCATAGCCATTCGACTGCCCACGGTGGAAGCGGGACACCGTCCACGTTGCGATACTGATGTCGTCGGCGACTGGGACCACAACAATGCCCCAGGCCCTCTCGCATTCCGCACAAGTACGAAGTTCGGCGATAATCAGCCGTTGGATCTCATCCTTGGTCTTCGGGAGCTTTTCCACAGTCCGCACAGTCACCGACTTGGCTCGCGGACAACTGCCGCCTCTCCATATGTGGGGTGCCAAAGGATAAATCTCAAGGCAGTTCGGTGGCGACGACGGTCGCCAGGCGGTCCTTCCGCCGCGTTTACGGCACGGAGTTGGCAGGCGGTGCGGACCAGTTCGGTGACCCGCTTGCCGATCCAGCCGTTGAAGCGCTGGCCGGACCCTTGCGGTCGGCGCGCGGCGCCGGCCACGTGTCATCGCCCCGCAACCAACTGGCCGATCGTGCGTTGGCAACAATGGAGAAACGCAGCTCAAAAGAGCCCTGACGCAAGGCGTTGGTATCGTGTCGAACTTGTCGAGAAGCAAACGAGGTGGTGGGCTGGCATGCTCACGATGTGGGGCTGCGATGGACGAGGTGGTTCGCATCGCCCCACTGCCAGGGGAGCCCGGGTTGATCGCGTATGAGTGCCCCGGCTGCGGGTACGTGACCAGCGTACTCAGTCACCCCGACGGGGAGCGATAGTCGAGTCGGCCAGCGCATTTCTGAAACGGTCTTTCCGCCCTATGCCGGCGCCAGCCTCTCAATCCGTCTTCATCAGCCCCGCAGCCTTCAAGGCCCGGTTTATAACCGCGCGGATATCGACGGGTACAATTTGCGGCGCGCCAGCCGGGGCCGCAAAGGACGGCTGCTCTGGCGCCCCGTCGCCCGCGATGTCGTGCGACCGGCGTGATGCGCGCTCGAAAGATGCCTGATCCTTCGCCGCGTCGTGGGGGGCTTCTGCCAGGCCCCAGAACTTCGCAACGTGATAGGAAGAGGAAATGCCGACCTCGAGTAGAAACGCGCCGGCAGACCCGCATTGGTCATCGGCATCTCCCACCGACAGCGGGGTGCCATGGGACATGCTGGGAATAGCGTAAGACTCGATCAGATCTTCGCCCTCCGCATTGCGCCAGACCTGACGCGGATAACCGTCCACGGTCTCCTGGAGCGTCGGCGTGGCTGAAAGCCCATGCACATCGGTCCATTGCTTGACGATCTCAGCCGCGTTGGGCGGCACCACCGTCGTGTCCATGCCGCCGTGCCAGACGGAAACACGCGGCCAAGGCCCCTGATGCGGTGACGCGCGCCGCACCAGGTCGCCCCACACGCTGGCGGGCCGAGCGGGACTCTGAAACATGCTTTCGAATGCTTCCTGGACGTTCGTTGCCGCGCCATACGGCAGGCCCGCGATGATGGCCCCGCCGGCAAAGACATCGGGGTAAGTCGCGAGCATGACCGAGGCCATGGCTCCTCCGGCCGACAGCCCGGTAACGTAGACGCGGCTCCGGTCGATGCCGTGATCCAACGCCATCTTGTCGACCATCTGTCGGATCGAAAGAGCCTCGCCTTGCCCGCGCTGCGTATCGCCGGGCTGAAACCAGTTGAAGCAGCCGTTCGGATTATTTGCGCGCTGTTGCTCTGGGAGCAGCAGCGCAAAGCCATAGCGGTCGGCGAGGGTCGACCATCCGGCGCCGTGGTCATAGCTGGCCGCCGTCTGCGCGCATCCATGAAGAATGACCACGAGTGCGGATTGATCTGCGAGGCCGGAGGGCAGATGCGTGAACATACGCAAGGCGCCGGGATTGGTACCGAAATCGTGAATCTCACGCAGGCGGCTCGGTCCCCCACCAAGGTCGGACGTCTTGAGCCCGATCGTCCCGGCCGCGCCCATGAGCGTGCGCAACTTGTTCCGTTGAAGCAGGTTGGCAGTCATTTTCCCGAGACCGAGCATTGAGGAACCTTTCACCCCAAAGAGATAGAGATGGCGCCATCATGACGGTTGCCACCGAGAGAGTTCTGAACGTCACGTTCCAAAGCAGGCAGGGAGCGCCTCCCAAATCGGAGGAAGGCGTCCGCCAGAGCATTCGCGGCGGGAGAGCGATCAGAACACCGGCTCGGATCAAGCCGCCTTATTGAAGGTGCTCATCATGCCGGACTGAAGAGGGGCAACGGTCTCGGCCGCCACTTTTTGAGCGAGCGCTGCCAGGTGCTGGGTCTGCTCGGTGAAGCTTTCGAACTGCTTGCGAGCCTGCGCAACCGACAGTTCGAGAAATTCGGAGGGCGACGTCACGGCAATCAGTCGGCGAGCAAAATCGAAGGCGGAATTGGTATTGTCGCGCACCATTTCAAGCAGGCGGAGGTTGAAGTGGACGGCGCTCTCGGTGGCCGTCGCCATGGTCCGCTCGAGGACCTTGTTGCCTTCTTCGGTTGTTGTTTTCGCTTTCTCGAATGTCTCTTGGACGTACGCGGTGGTGTTTTGTGCGTGCTTTCGGGCTGCCCCGTTTTTCCCCGTCTGGGACCGGCCGGAGCCACTGCGCGTGGAGGAGTTTTTAGGAGCCGTCCTCTTGGCGGCGGCGATACTCTCTCGCATGGTGAAATCCTCCTGAATGCGGGAGCTGATCTCCGCGGGCAGCGTCCGGATGTGGGAGCGCGTATGGTGCAATGCAATAGAATGTGGAGGCGTCGTGCGGACAATCTTGAGAGTGATTCCGCGAGATCGAGCCAAACGTGTTCCCTCGCAGCCGCGCAACTCCCCTACGTAACGTCCTTGTAGCGGCGGCAGCTTGCATTGACGCCGTGTTGTGGAGTGCCATCACCTGAGCGACAAAACGGCCGCCTCACGGAGTCCGCCCAAAGTCGCAAAGGTGCCACACCGACTGCGTCAGAGCGGTCGCGCTTTGTCCACCATGATGGCCATTCCCCAAATGGTCTTGCCACTTTTGGTGCGATACTCTGCGATCGCGTTGCCGATGGCCTTGCCGACCTCCGCTTCTCCAGCGACCTCTCCGGTCCATTCGTGCACGTATTCCTCGTTCTGTTTGAATCCGATCCATACCTGCATGAGATCTCCTGCCTGACTTAGCGGACTGGCGACGACGGACGCAGGCTCGACCACGAGGTGTCGCGACCCCGTTTCCTGCGCGCTCGACGACTCCGGAAACAAACGTTGCGCCGTGAAATTAGGTTCCGTCTGGGCGAGCGCAGCGCTTGCCGGACGCGGAGTGGCGTTTATACCCACCTGGAGCCTGGACCAAGTGGCATCGGCGGTCCTGTTGTCACTACGGGGAATAGATTAACGGGTTGTCTGGAGGGATCTCATCGCAAAGCCGATGATGAGGGGCTTGGTCTCAACCTTGCGTAACGCGTGTCAGGCGCCGAGCGACGGCGATGCAGCGCCATGGGCCGCCCGAGGTCGACGGCATCTGTATAAAATTGCTCACCCAGCTTCGCCCAAGTTTACTTTGCGGTCACGCAAGTTGTCCTTGCGGAAATCCGGCACAATCTCCATCTGTTACTGTACAGCGGTGTCGCACGCTTGCGCACTGAGTCTTTCCTAACTTCACAAAGACGATCTTCGGGCAAGGGACGCGGTTGCGCCCTTGACCCGAGGGAAAATGCACTGGGATTTTGCAGTCATTCACTTCCGCGGACGGTGCGGGGGATTGGCGCGAGCCCCGGATAATCTGAGTCGTTCTGAAACTTTTATGAGGAACCCATGAAATTTCGTCCACTTCACGACCGCGTTGTCGTCGAGCGCATCGATCCCGAGGCGAAGACTGCCGGCGGCATCATCATTCCCGACACCGCCATGGAGAAGCCGCAGCAGGGCAGGGTCGTCGGCGTTGGCCCGGGCGGCCGCGATGAAAGCGGCAAGCTGATCCCGATCGACCTCAGGGTTGGCAACCGCGTCCTGTTCGGAAAATGGTCGGGCACCGAGGTCAAGATCGACGGCGTCGAGTACCTGATCATGAAAGAGAGCGACATCATGGGCGTGCTGGATGAGGTCGAGGCCAAGAAAAAGGCCGCCTGATCCTGTTCCCCGGTCCGGAGGCGGCGGAAGACCCCTCGGATAACTGCGAAACATCGGATCGATATCCTCATCGTTCGAACGCGTCCCGCGGTCGTCCCTTGAGGTGAGATGCAACAGAGGAATCCTGAGATGGCCGCCAAAGAAGTCAAATTCTCCGTCGACGCTCGCGACAGTATGCTGCGCGGCATCGATACTCTCGCCCATGCGGTGCGGGTGACGCTCGGCCCGAAGGGCCGCAACGTCGTGCTCGACAAGTCGTTCGGCGCTCCCCGCATTACCAAGGACGGCGTCACCGTCGCCAAGGAGATCGAGCTCGAGGACAAGTTCGAGAACATGGGTGCCCAGATGGTGCGTGAGGTTGCCTCGAAGACCTCCGACCAGGCCGGTGACGGCACCACCACTGCGACCGTGCTCGCTCATGCGATCGTCAGGGAAGGCGCCAAGGCTGTTGCCGCAGGGATGAACCCGATGGACCTCAAACGCGGGGTGGACCTCGCGGTCGAGGCCATCGTCGCCGACCTTCAGAAGAATTCCAAGAATGTCACTTCGAACGAGGAGATTGCCCAGGTCGGCACGATCTCCGCCAACGGCGACGCGGAGATCGGTCGTTTCATCGCCGATGCGATGAAGAAGGTCGGCAACGAGGGCGTGATCACGGTCGAGGAAGCAAAGTCGCTCGAAACAGAGCTGGAAGTAGTCGAGGGCATGCAGTTCGACCGCGGCTACATCTCGCCGTATTTCGTCACCAACGCGGACAAGATGCGGGTCGAGATGGATGATCCGTACATCCTGATCTACGAAAAGAAGCTGTCCGGATTACAGGAGCTGCTTCCCCTCCTCGAAGCAGTGGTGCAGACCAGCAAGCCGCTCGTCATCATCGCCGAGGACATCGAGGGTGAGGCGCTGGCGACGCTGGTGGTCAACAAGCTGCGCGGCGGCCTCAAAGTCGCGGCGGTCAAGGCCCCCGGCTTCGGCGATCGCCGCAAGGCCATGCTCGAGGACATCGCCGTCCTCACGGGCGGTACCATGGTGTCCGCGGATCTCGGCATCAAGCTCGAGAACGTGACGATCAACATGCTCGGCCGCGCCAAGAAGGTGATGATCGACAAAGAGAACACCACGATTGTCGGCGGCGCCGGCAAGAAGGCTGACATCCAGGCGCGCATCGCCCAGCTCAAGGCGCAGATCGAGGAGACCACCTCGGACTATGACCGCGAGAAGCTCCAGGAGCGGCTTGCCAAGCTCGCCGGCGGCGTCGCGGTCCTTCGCGTCGGTGGAGCGACCGAGATCGAGGTGAAGGAACGCAAGGATCGCGTCGACGACGCGATGCACGCGACCCGCGCCGCGGTTGAGGAAGGCATCCTGCCGGGCGGCGGTGTTGCGCTCCTGCGCGCAGGAGAGTTGCTCAAGAAGGTCCGCACGCAGAACGACGACCAGAAGACCGGCGTCGAGATCGTGCGCAAGGCGATTTCCTGGCCCGCCCGCCAGATCGCCATCAATGCCGGCGAGGACGGCTCGATCGTGGTGGGGAAGATCCTGGAAAAGGACACGTACGCGTACGGCTATGACGCCCAGGCGGGCGAGTATGGCAACCTCATTTCCAAGGGCATCATCGATCCGACAAAGGTGGTGCGAGCGGCACTGCAAGGCGCCGCGTCGGTCGCTGGCCTGCTCATTACCACCGAGGCAATGGTCGCCGAAGTGCCGAAGAAGCAGGGCCAGGCTATGCCCGGCGGCGGCGCTGGAATGGGCGGCATGGACTTCTGAGCGCGTCGACAACAATTGAAAACGAGTGGGGCCCGGGCACATGCCCGGGCCCTTTTTCGCAGGAGACAAGCGCGAATCACCGCGTTGAAAAATACGTCTGCTCACGGTTGTCTTGGCTTGCGCGCACTGATGCCAAGGACACCGCTACGGTCCCGGCGGTACGCCGGTGTATCTGCCCGGTATGCCGATGCTCCGTTCGCGCATCGCGCGGCGAAACTTGTGAGATTTTTGCAACGCTCCGCGTTTTTTTGAATCGGGTCACAGTCCGGCGCTGATTTTCTGTTGCGATGTCGCCCAACGACAACAAGGGGGCGGCTTCATGCATCAGTCGACGTGGGTGGTTCTCCTGCTTCTCATGGCGGGGGAGATCGCCATTCTGGCGATCGGAGGTTTTGTTCTGTGGCTCGCGGGGGAGTTTGGCGATGTTCCCAAGTGGATAAACGCCCTTCGCAAGCGCCGCAGGGCGCAATAGCGCCGAGCGCAGCGGTCTCAGCGGCGTTCTGATAGCCGGAGGATTGCAAGTCCCTCACGGGTGCCCGTGGCAACATGGGTGCGCCAGTTCGCGAGCACCGCAACTACGGCTCACGAGCGGAAGAAGCGCGGAACAATTCTTCTGGCGTCGAGCCCTAACGGCATGCGCTTGAAACGAGGGCGGCGAGTGGACGGTGCTACTTGCCGAGCTACGATCTGACCGTCTCGGCAGAATTGGCGACGCGGGTGCTGGTGGCAATGCCAGACGCTCCGTCGATATCCCGCCTTCCTTGTTCCAATACCGGAACTTCCCATTCATCCGATTTGATGCGTGCGCGATCTTGCTCGGCTTTTCACGTCATCGGCCATTCTTCTTCTCTGACTGCGCAGGCAACGCGCCTCCCGTTCGCAGGTTCATGCGGATGCTGCGTCGCGATCGTCTTCGTCCTTATGCTCGCTCCGGCATCGCACGTACGACAAATCACCGAGCAAGCGATCCCGCCATTGGAACGATTGGCCCAGTCTTATCTTGCCTCCCTGAGTCTGGTGCTCATGTCCTGCTCTTCACAATTGCTGACGAAATCGACGCGGATCGAGTCCGGAACATTTTGGAATCGTAAGAGTTGGGGAGCGTCTACATCTTTCAGAGGAAAAACAAAAATGCGTACTTATCTTGCGATCGCGGCAGCCGCCGCGATGATAACAAGCACCGCGATTGCCCAGCCGGCAAATCGTGATGCCAATACGCCTGCGGTCAATACTCCCAATACCCCGCCCAATCCGGGAGCGCCGGTCGCTGGATCGAACAGCTTCACCGAAGGACAGGCCAAGTCGCGCATCGAGTCGACCGGCTTTGCCAATGTGAGCGAGCTACGCAAAGACGATCAGGGCGTCTGGCGTGGGAAAGCCGTCAAGGACGGCAAGAGCGTCACGGTGAGCCTCGACTTTCAGGGCAACGTCACGGCGCGCTAGCCCGCGGCCGCCACCCCCGTACAAACCATACCCTCAGCAGGGTTCAGGAGTAATTTGATGACCACTACCATCTCACGGCTTTACAACAACTATTCCGACGCAAGAGAGGCCGTTCGTAACCTCGAGGCGGCCGGCGTCGCACACAACGATATCACCATCATCGCGAGCAACGCCGACAACTGGTATTCCTCCGATCGCAAATCGGACAAGGGTACGTTTCCGGATCGCGATCTCGACGGCAAGGATGACCGTGCAGAAGCGGCTGGCACTGGCGCCGGAGTGGGCGCGGCGGTCGGCGGCGCGGCCGGCTTGCTGGCGGGGCTCGGCCTGATGGCCATTCCCGGCGTCGGTCCGGTGGTCGCTGCCGGATGGCTGGTATCCACGCTTGCCGGCGCCGCGGCTGGAGGTGTTGCGGGCAGCGTCGTTGGCGCCCTCACGCAGGCCGGGATCAGCAAGGAGGATGCAGATATCTACGCCGAAGGATTGCGCCGCGGCGGCGCTGTGGTCAGCGCCCGCGTAACGGACGCAGATGCCACGCGGCTGCAAGCCATCATGGATCGGTCCGCTGTGAACGTGCGCGAACGCGCCGCGGCATATCGGCAAGCCGGATGGCAGTCCTTCAACACAAAGGAGATTCCATACACTCCGGATCAAGTTCGCAAAGAGCGTGAGCTGTATACGAGGCGATAAACGGTCGGCGATAAGGCCCCACGCGCCTCTAAACGCGTCAAGGCTCAGAGCAACCGAAAGCCCCGCCGTCTCTGACGGCGGGGCTCTTTCGTTTCATGTGCAGGTTTTGCGGCGACACGAGCCGTCAGCTCTGCTGCGGTAGTTCTTCAACTCGCCTTGAACCGTGCCGCGCTCAGCATCTCGTCGGCGGTGGTCGGATGTTGCAGGTTCACCACCTTGGTTCTGAACACCTCGTTGCCGGACTCGTCGGTGACGCAGACCACGAGATGCTCGATTTCATTCGAAGGCCTGTTGCGCCCCAATTCCGCGGCTACCCCCAGGGCGAACGTCTTGGCCTCCTCAAGCGTCCTGCATGGGGTTGCTCGGTCATCCGGAAACGTATCCCCGTTGGTGAGATGGAAGAAGAAGCTTGGCATGTCGTCACCTGGAGCAGTTGGTCTCGGTATAATCATCTGCGGCCGAGCGCGTTCCTGAAAAATCGCCCTCCAAATTCGTTCGGCTGCGGGGTCAGGCACCGCAGTGTGCCTGCATGGCGATGCTATCGATAGAGTTGGCGTCAGGTCGACGACGCCCGCTAGGGTGACCTGATTGAAACGCATCCCGCCCCAACCATAGCAGGCGCGGTTCCACCAACCGGAACCGGGGCGCCAGCCCGCGGTCGTCTGTCAGGTATCCGACTCATGGCTATCAAATTTTTTCATTCCAACTGCGGTCCATGTGAGAAGACCGGTTGCAGTTGTCGTATAGTGGCGACCGGCGACCTCTTGGTCAGTGGGCGCGTTCGGCTGGGTGTCGATGATTACTCCTGTCGAGTGCAGACAGCGTGCCGTCGAATGCCGACAGATGGCGGATCGCGCGCCGAACCTGAGGGTGCGCTCCATCCTGACCGACATGGCATGGACCTGGACGAGACTGGCGCTTGAAGCCGAGCAGTTCAATCCGGAGAACCAACGATTTTTGAAGCCGCTTGGTCCTGGAGCGTCCCCCTCACCGCCGCCTCGCGATCGCGGCTGATGTCCTGGAAGGCTGGCGCTTCCAGCACGCCGGGTGGGACGGGGGGCTCAAAATCACCGGCCGGCGGCCTGCTTTTCCCCTCTCCATAATTTCGCCTTGCATGGGGGCCTATTGAACCCCCGGTTACCGCTGCTGGGAGGGGACATGCAGCCTCAATCGATACCTCTTGAATCGCGTTCGCTTCTTCCGCTCTGTCCGAGCTGCAGAGGGCCTATGCGTATCCGGACCATCGGCGTCATCGACCGGCGCGAGGACATCAAGCTCGCCTGTACCGCGTGCGGCGCGGAAACGATCAAGAGTTACAAGCTCGGCGAATAGAGCGAAATCCGCACGTTCAATCGCGATTTGGCGCTCGCGCGCCTCCACACATGCAAATATGTGTCGACGGTTGTCGCGAACGACAACCGGCGGCGACATCCGGGCTCCGCGGTGAGGAGATTTGCGTGCCGGAAGCATCCGGCTCGGCTGCGGTCTTATCGCGGCCCTAAGCTCACGCCGCAGTCGACGGGGCGCGCTTCTTTGTCTTTTTTGAGAGGGCCGCCGTTTTCGGCAGAGTCGGAGGCGCTTTCGGCAAAGTCCTTGTCTTTTTCGGCAGGGCAGGCGTCCGCGCGGCGTCTGGCTGGCTCTCTGCCGCGTCGCGTGCCAGGCGCAGCGCTCGCAATCGCGCGGTCTTTTCACCTTCCGCGCGGCGGTCCGCTTGGTATTCCGCCATCGCTTGCTGACCCTCCCGCAAGCGTTCCTGCTTTTTCTTGAAAAGTGCCTCGGCGCGGTCCTGAGGCTGATCAGAATTCATGCTCAAGTTGGTAGCTCCTTAGACAGGGCAAACGAAAGACAGGGCAAACGAACGCCCTCTGACATAGTCCCCATTGGGGTGATCAAAGGAATCAACGCGGTTCTACGTCATTTGTTCCCTCGAGGGTTGAATTCCGCGACCTTCGCTATTTGCGTCGGCTCCCGCGGCCATCCGGATTGATCCGTTGGATAACGAACCATGCGATGACGATGATGGGCGCCGCGACCAGACTGCCGGCCGCGAAGATCGTCGAGAACGATAGCCCGAGCAGACCCTGCAACGGTCCGATCCCGAACGCGGCGACGCCGTATCCGAGCTGATAGAACGCGATGAGCCCGCCAGCCATCACGGCCGACAGGTGGGGAAACTCGCCGCCCGCGAAGCTGATGCTCAACGGCAGAAATCCCGAGCACGCCAGACCGGCGAGGCCGAAAACGATGATCCCGCCCGCTTCGCTCTCCACGCGTGCGGCGAGCTGAAACACCATCAGCAACAGGGCAGGGAGCGCCACGTAGATCCAGCGCGCCGGCAGAAGCTGGGAGATCGCTGCGATGAGCACGCGTCCCACCGTTACCATCACCCAGAAGGCGGCGAGCGCGAATGAGGCCCCTTGCGTCGATACGCCCCGCTCGCCGCTGAGATAGAGCATGGCCCAGTTGCCGTTCAGGGTTTCGACGATCCCGTAGACAAATACGGCAGCGGCATAGAGCCAGAAGCGGCGGGGCAGATCGACCCAATTGAGAGAGGCCGGCCGGGGGCCGTCGGCACTGCCGGCGACGGTTCGCAGCGGTTGCGTGTAAGCGACGCCGAAGAGCAGCACGGCAATGCACGCTACTACGACCGGGAGCAGCCACCACGCGCCCAGCCCGACCACGATCGCCACCAGCACCGGCGCCAGCGCGGTTCCCAATCCAAGGAGCGCGTTCAGCGCCAGAACCGCGCGGTCGGCGCCTCGCGGAAAGAACGCCTCGGCGTAGGTGTTGAGCGCCATGACCGTCGCGCCGAAGCCGAGACCCAACGCCCCGGTGGCGAACAGCAGCACGCCGAAGGCCATGTCGGGAGTGGCGAGCAGCAGCCGGCTCAGGGCCAGCAGCACCATCGAGACGACGTCGCCGGCCAATCCTGCCAGCAGCACCCGGCGCAGAGTCCATCGACGCGCCAGTCTTGGAGCGAAAGCGGACGTGAGGATGGCAAGCAGCACCTGGGGAAGGAACAAGGCGCCGTAGCGCGTGCTGTCGAAACCAAACCCGTCGGCACTGGTGAAGATCGAGCTGGCGGCCGGAAACGTCACCAGCGCCAGGCCCTGCACGACGGCGGCGATGTAGACCACGCCGATCTCGGTGCGGCTTGCGGTTGCGGAAGCGCTCACGCCGGCGAGTCTCCCGGCACGCCGCGCGCAGGCGCGCAAGCGATATGGTGCCGGCCTCTCATCCGTGCGGGCGCCTTCTCACGCCAGCCTCTGCAACAGATGGTCGCTCACCCGGATCGAATTGGCGATCGCGGTCAGGGACGGGTTCACGGCCCCGATGCTGACGAAGAAGCTCGTATCCACGACGTACAGATTGTCGAGCTCATGCGCCTTGCAGTTCACATCGAGAACCGAGGTCTTCGGATCGGCGCCGAACCGGCATGTCCCGGCCTGATGGGCGCAGCCGGCGATCGGAATATCCGTCTTCATGTAGATGTCGCGCGGGATCAGATGATGGGGGTGCATGCCCAGAACGCTCAGCATCGATTTGAGCTTGTCGTACAGCTTCTGCCTGGCGACCTGGTTGTTTGGCGTGTAGCTCAGGGTCAGATTTCCGGCTTGGTTCACGGTCACGCGGTTCTCCGGGTCGGGCAAGTCTTCCGTGGTGAGCCAGAAGTCCACCGCGTGACGCGCCAGGTTGTCGAGCAGCCCCATCGGTAACAGCGCGGTTTCCAGCGGTTTCTCGCCCCGGTACATCGGACCCAGGGACTTGCCCGTCATCTGGATGTTGCCCATCGGGTATTCGAACCCGTCCATCCCAAAATAGAAATCGTTCAACGCGATCGTCTTCTGGAAGATGGTCGGGTTGGGCTCGAGCGAGATCGCGAGTACGGCCTGGCTGTTGTGGAACATGTAGTTGCGTCCCACCTGATCCGAGCCATTGGCGAGGCCATTGGGATGCTTGTCGTTGGCCGACATCAGCAGCAATTTAGCCGAGTTCGCCGCGCCGCATGACACCACGACGATGTCGCCCCGGAAGACGTCGCGCTGGCCCGCGACGTCGGCAACCACCTCGGTGACAGCCGTGCCGTTCGCATTCGTGTGCAACTTGAGCGCCTTTGCGTTCCGCAGCAGCGTCACGTTTGGAAATTCGACGGCGGGGCGCACGGCCACGGTTTCAGCGTCGGACTTGGCGTGCACCAGGCAAGGAAACCCGTCGCAGGTCTGGCAGCGGATGCAGGTGCTGTAGGCCATGTTCTGCTCGTCAAGCATGACGGCGCAGGGAGCAGGGAAGGGGTGGTAGCCCGCGGCTGTGAGGTTGTCGAACAGCTGTTGAATGCGGGGTTCGTTGGAAACCGGCGGGCAGGGATAGGGTCCGCTGGCAGGCGGCTCGGTCGGATCCCGGCCGCGCAACCCGTGCACGTGATACATCTGCTCGGCGCGCGCGTAATACGGCTCGAGTTCGTCGTACGAGATCGGCCAAGCCGGGGAGATGCCGTCGTGATGACGCAACTCGCCGAAATCCTCCTTGCGCAGACGATAGAGCGCCGCGCCGAACATCTTGGTCGCGCCGCCGACGAAGTAATGCACCTGGGGCTGAAACGGCCGGCCGCTTCGGTCGTACCAGGTGTCGGGCGAGACGTAGCGGTTCTGCACGAACACCGCCTCCGCATCCCAGTTCTTGGCCTCGCGCTTGAGCCAGTCACCGCGCTCGAGAATCAGAATGCTCTTTCCCGAGGGCGCGAGCTGTCTGGCAAGGGTGCCGCCGCCCGCGCCGCTGCCGACGATGATGACGTCGAAGCGCTTGTCCATTCCAGCTCCCCTTACAGCCCGACGCTGCTCTGCATGATGCCGCCATCGGCGAAGATGGTGGTGGCGGTGAGGTAGCTCGCACCGTCTCCCGCGAGGAATCCCACCACACTGGCAATTTCTTCGGGACGCGCCATGCGGCCCAGTGGAATGGCGGCGTCCAGCTGCGCGAGCTTGGCGGGGTCGTTCATCGTGCTGAGGTTGATCGGCGTCGCTACCGCGCCAGGTCCGACTCCGACAACCAGGATGTTGTGGCGGGCAAGTTCGACGCCGGCGGTGCGGGTGAGCATGCGCATTCCGCCTTTGGCGAGGCAGTAGGCGGTGTTGCCTGGCATCGGCCAGTCCTCGTGTACCGATGTGATGTTGATGATGCGACCGCCGCCGCCTTGCTTGATCATTTGGCTGGCCGCGATCTGCGTGCCGAAGAACGCGCTCTTGAGATTGACGTTCATCACTTTGTCGTACTGGGCCTCGGTCGTGTCGAGCACCGACGTGCGCGTCTCGATGCCGGCATTGTTCACCATGATATCGACCCGGCCGAACCTGCTCACCGCCGCGTCAACGAGCTTCTGCAGATCGGCGGGCTTGCTCACATCGGCGTCGACGCCGATGGACTGATCGCCGAGCTTGGCGATCTGCTGCTCGAGCGCGGTGGTCGCCTCCGGATGGGCCACATAGTCGATGACGATGCTGGCACCCTGCCGGGCGAGTTCGAGAACGATCGCCTGACCGATCCCGCTGTTGCCGCCGGTGACGATCGCCACTTTGTTCTTTAGCGCCATAACTGTTCCTCGATGATCGATATCGGATCGTTCGGATTGCCCCTCAGGCGTGCACCAGCGGGGTTGCGACCGGCTTCGGTTTGGGTTGTTCCGGAACAGCCGGATCGGCACTTGTTGCCTCTGCTGCCGGAACCAGCTGGCTGATCAGGTTGGCGATGAGGCCGGTCCAGCCGGTCTGATGCGAAGCGCCGCAGCCGCGGCCATTATCGCCGTGGAAGTACTCGTAGAAGAGAATGTAGTCCTTGAAATGAGGATCGGTTTGAAACTTCTCGTAGCTTCCGAACACCGGGCGTCTCCCGTCCGGGCCGCGTCGAAAGAGCTTGAGAAGCCGGCTGCACAGCTCGTCGGCGACCTGCTCGAGCGTCAACATGACGCCGGATCCGGTCGGGCATTCGACGGTGAGCCCGTCGCCGTAGTATTGATGAAAGCGGCGCAGATTTTCGACCAGCAGATAGTTGACCTGCATCCAGATCGGTCCGCGCCAATTCGAGTTGCCGCCGAACAATCCGCTGTCGGATTCGCCCGGCTGATACTTCACGCGATAATGCACTCCGTGGTACTCGAAATCGTAGGGGTGATCGAGGTAGGTGCGGGACAGCGCTCGCACTCCGTAGGGCGAGAGAAATTCGCTTTCGTCGAGCATGCGCCGCAACAGCTTGGTCATGCGGAAGGCGCGCGCGAGGGAGAACAGGCGGCGTCCCTCCGCGCCGACCTCGTTCCAGCGCGAGACCAGCTTCACCAGATCCGGCCGGCGCTCCCGGTACGTTTCGATCTTGCGCCAGAGCTCGGGCCGCTTGTTGATCACCTCCTGCTGGACGATGCCGACCGCGAACAGCGGAATAAGCCCGACCATCGAGCGCAGCCGCATGGGGATTTTCTGTCCGCAGGGCATGGAGAGGACGTCGTAGAAGAAATTGTCCTGATCGTCCCAGAGCCCGATGCCCTCGCTGCCCATGTCGGTCATCGCCTCGGCGATGTAGAGAAAGTGCTCCAGAAACTTGATGGTCATATCCTCGTAGACGGCATCGCGCTCGCTGAGCTCGATGGACATGCGCAGCATGTTGATGCTGAACATCGCCATCCAGGCGGTGCCGTCGGACTGCTCGATGTGCCCGCCGGTGGGCAGCGGCCGTGAACGGTCGAACACGCCGATATTGTCGAGGCCGAGAAAGCCGCCCTCGAAGATGTTCAAACCCTGCGGATCCTTCCGGTTCACCCACCAGGTGAAGTTCAGCAGCAGCTTGTGGAAGATCCGTTCCAGGAAATCGAGATCGCCCGGACCGCCATTCTGATCGCGGTCGTTCTCGAATACCCGCATCGCCGCCCAGGCGTGCACCGGCGGGTTGACGTCGCCGAACGCCCATTCGTAGGCCGGCAATTCGCCGTTCGGATTCATCAGCCAGACCCGGCAGAGCAGCTCGAGCTGGCCCTTGGCGAACTCGGGGTCGATCAACGACAGCGTGACGCAATGAAAGGCGAGGTCCCAGGCCGCGAACCAGGGATATTCCCATTTGTCCGGCATCGACATGATGTCGGCGGCCACGAGGTGACGCCAATCGGAGTTGCGGCCGTGCTTGCGGCTCTCGGGCGGCGGCGGCTGCAGCGGATCGCCGTTGAGCCATTGTCGTACGTTGAAATCGTAGAACTGCTTGTTCCACAGCATCCCGGCAAAGGCCTGGCGCTGGATGCGGCGCATGTCCTCGTCGGAGATGCCTTTCTGCCGGGCGGCGTAGAACAGATCGGTCTCGCTGAGACGCCGGCTGATGATGTCGTCAAAGTCGGTGAAGGCCGGCCCGCCCTGCTCGCCCGCGCGCAGCCGGACCCGGACTGTCACGCTGCCGCGCTCCGGAACCGTCCGCAGGTAGAGCCCCGCGGCCTTGGTGCCGTTGCCGCCGGGATTCACCGCGTCCATGCGGCCGTGAACGACATAGTCGTGGAACGCGTCCTTGAAGTGACCCGGCCCGGCGTTCGAGCCGAACAGCCGCCCGAAATTGGACTCGTTGTCACAGAACAGCAGGCGGTCCGCTGCTTCGAATTCGATGCTGTAGGTCCCGAGGTCATCATGGTGGGCCATCATCCGGCCGGCGCCCTTGTGCCGCAGCGACGGCTTGTGAACGCCGGCAGACCAGCTCCAGGTGTTGCGGAACCAGACCTGCGGCAGGATATGAATGGTCGCCGGATCGGGTCCGCGGTTGTGGACCGTGACCCGCATGAGCACATCGTCCACGTCGGCCTTGGCATACTCGACGTCGATATCGAAGTAGCGGTCGTCATCGAAAACGCCGGTGTCGACCAACTCGAACTCCATCGCCGCCGAACCCTTGCGACGCGCGTTCTCCTCGATCAGCCATTCGTAGGGGTATGCGGCCTGCGGCAGCTTGTAGAGCGTGCGGGCGTAGGCGTAGCTCGGGGCGGCGTCGAGGTAGTAGTAGACCTCCTTGACGTCCTCGCCGTGGTTGCCCTCTTCGTTGGTCAGGCCGAACAGCCGCTCCTTGAGGATGGGATCGCGGCCGTTCCACAGCGCGAGCGACAGGCACAGAAGCTGCCGGTCGTCGGAAAAGCCGGCGAGGCCGTCCTCGCCCCAGCGATAGGCACGGCTGCGCGCCTGATCGTGGGAGAAATAGTCCCATGCCGTGCCGTAGGGGCTGTAGTCCTCGCGCACCGTCCCCCATTGCCGCTCGCTGAGATAGGGACCCCACCGGCGCCAATCCTTTGCGCCGGTGCGGCTTTCCTCGATGCGTCGCTTTTCGGCCTCGTCGACTTGCGGCATTGGAGTCGGCTCCGGTCTGGCGTTTGCGATCTCGCCAAGTTCAGCTGTGCTTGGTGGCCCGCTTGCGAACTTCGTCGCGTCACATTCAGATACGAATTTCGGAATTTACTCTATGACTCTGGTGCGCCTTTTGAACCCGAATTTCGCGATGGCATTTGCCGCGCGGGGCGTGCGAGCTTCGGGTTCAAGGGCGCACTCGTCTGCTTGGCCTCTGCAAGCAAGCGCCACGCCTCCAGTGTGCAGGCGACCGACCAGGCCTGCGCCGGTGCGCCGCGCGGATGGTGCGGCGGGTCGCCGTCGAAAATCTCGCCGATCGTGCCGACGCCCTGGTCCTCCAGGGCATCGCTCATCCCCGCCAGCATCGCTTGTGCCGCAGTTGCGTCGCCGCTGACGCGGTACGCTGCGAGGCAGAACGGTCCCAGCAGCCAGCCCCAGACCGGGCCCTGGTGATAGCCGCCGTCGCGCTCCAGCACGCCGCCGCCGTAGGCGGGATGGTAGGCGGGGCTGCCGGGCGCCAGCGAGCGCAAGCCGAACGCGGTGAGAAGCTCGCGCCTGCAGACCGCGACGACGCTCGCCTGATCGTGCGCGGACAGCGGACTGTGCGGCAGGCTCACGGCGAAGATCTGGTTGGGCCTGATGCTGGCATCGTCGCCGTGCGGACCATCGATCACGTCGAATAGACCCTCGCCGTCCGCCCGCACGAATCGCGCAAAGCTGCGCTTGGCGGTTTCGGCCGGCGCGCCGAAGCGATCCGGCTCTCCCAGCTGGGCGGCGAACGCGCTCATCACCCGCAAAGCGTTGTACCAGAGCGCGTTGATTTCAACCGGCTTGCCGGTGCGCGGCGTGACCACCCAATCGCCGACCTTCGCGTCCATCCAGGTCAGTTGCACGCCGGCGACGCCGGCCTTGAGCAGACCATCCGCCGGGTCCACGCCGATCCCGTAGCGCGTTCCCTTCTGATGCCATTCGATCATGTCCGACAGCACCGGGAAGACCTCGCGCAAGCTGGAGATATCTCCGGTCGCATCGACGTAGGCGCGCCACGCCTCGAAAAACCACAGCGACGCATCAGCGGTATTGTAGGCCGGGTCATCGCCTGCGCCCGGGAAAACGTTCGGCAGCATTCCTTCACTGACGAAGCTCGCGAATGTCCTGAGGATGCGCCGCGCGATGTCCGGCCGTCCGGTCGCCAGGGTCAGGCCCGGAAGGCTTATCATGGTGTCGCGGCCCCAATCACCGAACCACGGATAGCCTGCGATGACCGACTGACCGTCGGGCACGCTCGGGAGCGGCCGTGAGAACACGAAGGTGTCGGCCGCGAGCGCAAGCCGGGCGATCCAGCCCGGCGCATCCCGCATGGCCGGACCGCTGGCCGCCGCGGTGGCGACGGCCGCACGGTCGTGATCGCGCCGGCGGCGCAGCGCAGCCTCGAGATCAGCCGACGGCTCGGGTTCGAGGCCGGCGACCATGCCGCGCCACTCTCCGGGGATGAGCGGTATCGTCACTTCGCCGATGCAGAGGTGACTGTCCGTCGAGTTCAGGCCGCGCTCGGCCTCCATCGGCAGATCGAAATCCCGATACCAATCGTGCTTGGCGGCGATGGTGCCGCCGGGCGCTCGAACGGTCAGCGAAAAAAGCCCCGCGTCGTTGAGCAGGAGACTTTCCCCGTCGACGCGAATGTCGGGCGCAAAGCTCCCGACCGATGTCGTGCCGTGATGGTCGCGATCGTTGGCCAGCAGCGTCAGCCGCAACGACAGACCGTTCGCGGGGACATCGGCTCCGGGCCGCCACAGCCAGGCCGCGTAGGTGGTGTGGGCGCCGGGCTCCATCCAGATGCGCGCCTCGATCCGATGATCGCCGATCTCGTACGTCCATACCGGGACGGAGTAGTCGAGGTGGAAGCTGCCGATGCGAACATGACCCGCCGGCGCGATCGCGCCGCTCCGCCAGCGGTTGGTGAACAGCGGCCAGGAATGATCGCCCGCGATGAGGGTCGCGTCGGCTTTCGCGAGGATCAGCCGCCGCCCCAGCGGCGAACCGATCGGCGCTATCAGCAGACCGTGATAGCGCCGGGTCAAGCTCCCGGCGATAGTCCCGCCGGCGTAGCCGCCGAGACCGTTTGCGATCCACCATTCGCGCCGCTCGGCCTGGCCGAGATCGCCGCAGATGGCGCGCGTGAAGCGGATCGGACACGGCATTGGCCCGGGGGCAGCGTCATTCGCGTTGGAGCCGTGCATCCGGAAAACCGATCAGATCTAGCGCGGGTTCAACGAGAACGCGCCGCGCAGGGACTGCATCTTTGCGTCAGCGGCGATGTAGAGAAAGCCGCCCGCCAAACCAAAATTCTTCAGGAAGGGCCAGAAGTTCTGATTCCATGCGTCACCATTGAATGGAAAGCTCCAGAAATTGTGGAACAGCACGGCGGTGGCGATCACGTAGAATATGAACAGCAGCGCCGCTTGGCGGCGATAGAAGCCCGACAGGATGCAGATCGGGCCGAAGATTTCGAGCAGGCCGCCGAGCACCAGCAACAGCGCCGCGAGCGATGGCGGCAACGGTATCCATCCCTGCGCGGCTTGGGTCATGGCAGCCTGGTAGTCGAAGATCTTGTTGAGTGCGCTGAACGGAAAGATGACGACCAGACAAAGCCGGGCGATGAAAGCGAGGAATTGGTCCTGAGTCATGGCTCGTCCATTGCAAAAGGCAGACTTTGAAGCAAACCAACCTGGAAAGCGAAGGCGGGTCGCCGGCTATTCTTCGATCAGCCGGATGGCGTGGCCGTTGGGATCACGGATCATCACTGCGCTCTTGAAGCCGAGTTGCGCCTGCGCCTCCTGCGGAATGGCCACCACGTCGGGCGTGATGAATTGCGCGCCCGCCCTGCGCAACCGTTCGGTCACCGCCCGGATGTCTTTGGTGACCAGCGAGGTCTGCCAATGCCAGAGATCGTTGGCCCTGGTGTCGCGGGGCATCGGTCGGCCGCCCGGCGGCGTCTTGTATTCGAGAAACTCGACGTGGGGCGGCGCTGCGGCCGGCATCATCGCCGTCACCAGGCAGGTATCGTTGAACAAGCCGTCCAGCACGGCCTGCGTCGGCCCGGTGTTGAGCGTGACCCCGCCGACCTCGAACCCGAGCAGATCGCGGTAGAACGTCACGCCCTTGTCGGTACTGTCCACGGTCATCGCGGTGTGGTCAATGCCGCGAAACAGCCTGTTGGTCGGCTTCTGCCACGACGCGTTGCCTTTGCCGCGCGGGAAATAAATGAGCTCGAGGTCATGGCCTTCGGGATCGCGGAACTTGATCGCCTTGATGCCGGCAGCCCCGGGATTCGACGCGGGAATGGTGATCGGATGGGCTGAAACCTGCCGCACATTGTTGTCCTGCAGGATCTTATACGCCGCATCGATGTCGTCGACGACGATGGCCAGATGCTGAAACCAGGCGTCGTTGCTGTAGGACGGCACCGGGATCGGCCGTCCGGTAGGCGGCGAGACGTACTGGGTGAGCTCGACGATCTGCTCGCCGAGTCTCAAATGGATGATCCGCATGTTGGCGTTGAACACGCCTTGCATCTGGTCGTATTCGCCGCCAACGACGCGAAAGTCCGAGATTTTCTCGAATTGCAGGACCTTCGTGAAGAAATTCGCCTGGCGCTCGATATCGGCAACCGTGAAGCCGATCATTTTGACTCGCTGCACGTCGCCGGACAGCTGGTCGCGCGCCTGGCTCGCCTGGCTCGATAGCGCCAGCAGCAGCGTGAGCACGGCGGCCCAGGCCCGCAGGTTTGTACCCCGGGCGAAAGCTCTCTCCTGCGCCGCAGGTCTCCAGCGTAGCTTCATTGCGTACCCTGCTCCTGCGGTTGACGGCCTCGTCCTGGTCGCAGCAGCCGTCGCGCTCAGCAGCACAGTCTAGGCCTGCTGTGGCGCGTCATCACTGGGGCTGCGGTCCGCGCCTTTAATCTGGACAAAAGGAATCTTGAGTATCCGTTCGAACTTCCCGTTGCAGATTTGGACCGACCACGCTTTCCAACCCTCACCCATGAGGCTCGGCTTGGTCTCCATGAGCTCGCGTGCGAAAGTTGCGGCGTATTCCTCGGCCGCCTTGATGTTCGGCAGCGAGACGCCCTTTTTGTCGTAGACGGTCTCGTCATCCACGAGATCGAAGTAATAGCGCGGCATGGGCAGCCCCTCCAAAGTGCTCACCACCCGTGTAACGAAACTGCGGCTCCCGCAAAACCGATAGCAGGCCGCTATGGGAGCTGCAACTCCTTTGAGAACAACAGGTTAGGTCCGATGCGGCGCGCGCGTAGCGCGGGCGCGCAAGCGATTTGACATCGCTCGGGCCCGGGCTGGGGCCGCGCCGGCGAGCGGGTCTGGCCGGCCCCCCGCGACGGGATCCGCCGGCGGGGGAACTCGGCCATGCCTCCGGGCGTTAGGACTGCCGCCCGCGCGAGTCAGCGCGCGCGGCGAGCGGGGTCGACTCATCCCTTTTCCGAGGCAGCACTACCGATGAACGCAACGACTCCTCTCTTGCCGCGAGCGTCGACCGGCGTCGCCGGGTTGGATCAGATTTTTGGGGGCGGGCTTGCGCGCGACCGCCTCCACCTGCTCGAAGGAAGCCCCGGCACGGGCAAGACCACGATCGCTCTGGAGTTCCTGCTGGCCGGCGCGGAGGCGGGCGAAGTCGGCATCTACATCAGTCTCGCCGAAACCGAACACGAGCTCAGGGACGGCGCGAGATCACACGGCTGGACGATCGGCGACAACGTCGTCATATGCGAGCTGGTCCCGCCGGAAAGCGTGCTGGATCCGGATCACCACCAGAGCCTGCTCTATTCTTCGGACCTCGAGCTCGGCGAAACCGTCGGGCGCATTTTCGACGCCATCGAGCGGCTGAAGCCCAAGCGGGTGGTGATCGACAGCCTGTCCGAGATCCGTCTGCTCGCGCAGAGTTCGTTGCGCTACCGCCGTCAGGTGCTCGCCCTCAAGCACTATTTTGCGCGACACAATTCGACGGTCATCCTGCTCGACGATCTCACGACCGAGACGACCGACCGTGCCGTCCATAGTATCGCTCACAGCGTCATTCACCTCGATCAGCTCGCGCCGATCTATGGCGGGGAGCGACGCCGTGTGCGGGTCGTCAAGTGCCGGGGCCAGCCGTTTCGCGGCGGCTATCATGACTTCATCATAGACAAGGGCGGGGTGCAGATTTTTCCCCGCCTGGTGGCCGCCGAGCATCGAGGAGGATTTGCCGGCAAAACCCACAGGAGCGGCATCGCGGAGCTCGACCTGTTGTTGGGCGGCGGTATCTCGGCAGGATCGAGTACCCTCATTCTCGGCCCCGCCGGCACGGGAAAATCCTTGTTGATCCTGCACTACATCGCCGCGGCCGTCGCTCGCGGCGAGCGAGCGGCCTTGTTCGTGTTCGACGAGGAACTGGGCCTTCTGATCACTCGCGCCAAGCAGATGGGCATCGACATCGAGGCGATGCGCGCCGCAAACAAGCTGTTCATCCAGCAGATGGATGCCGCGGAGCTGTCGCCCGGAGAATTCATCCATCGCGTGCGCACCTGCGTAGACCGGGAAAACATTCAGACCGTCGCAATCGACAGCCTCAACGGCTACCAGGCCGCGATGCCCGAGGAGCAATTTCTGGTCCTGCATCTGCACGAGTTGCTGCAGTATCTGAACCGCAAGGGGGCCGCGACCTTCCTGACCGTGGCGCAGCACGGAATGATCGGGGAGATGACGCAGACCATCGACGTCACGTATGTGGCCGACAACGTGATCATGCTGCGCTACTTCGAGGCTCTTGGTCGCGTGCGGCGGGCGATGTCGGTGGTCAAGAAGCGCACCGGGCCGCATGAGGACACCATCCGCGAATTCCGCATCGACAATAAGGGAATCACGCTCGGCCAGCCGCTCGAGGAATTCCAGGGTGTGCTGCGCGGCGTTCCCACTTATGTGGGATCGCGCGGGCCGCTATTGGGAGAGCGCGCTTGACAGCGGTGGACGCTCCTCGTGGAGAGCGGACGCTCATTCTCGCGCCGCGCGGGCGTGACGCGGTGGTTGCCAAAGGGATCCTGCGGGACGCGCGCATCCATTCCGAAATCTGCCTCGATCTGGCAGAGTTGATGCAGGAGATCAGACGCGGCGCCGACTTGGCCATCTTGACCGAGGAAGCAACCCGCGGCTCCGACGTGCGCGGAGTGATGGAATGGGTTGCGGCGCAACCCGCTTGGTCCGACTTTCCGTTCATCCTGCTGACCGAGCACGGGGGCGGCCTCGAACGCAACCCGGCGGCGGCCCGGCTGACCGAAGCCCTCGGCAACGTCACCTTCATCGAACGGCCGTTCCATCCGACCACGCTCGTGAGCGTCGTTCAGACCAATTTGCGCGGCCGGCAAAGACAATATGAATGCCGGCGGCTCAATGAGGAGCTGGAATTTCACGTCCAGGAACGCACCTCGGAGCTGGCGGCGGCCAATCGGCAGTTGCTTGCGCAGATCGAGGAGCGCGAACGGGTGGAATCCACCTTGCGACAGATGCAGAGGCTCGAAGCCGTGGGCCAGCTCACATCAGGGGTGGCGCATGATTTCAACAACCTTCTCACCGTCGTACTCGGCAATATCGGCTTTCTGGAGAAAGGACTTTCCGCCGCTGGCGTCGACGGCCGGATGGCGCAGCGCCTCGGCTATATGCGCACGGCGGCGGAGCGCGGCGCGAAGCTGACCGATCAACTGCTGTCGTTCTCCCGCCGCCAGCGTCTCGAGCCGAAATTGCTCGACCTCAACGAGACCGTCGCGAGCATGCACGACCTGTTGCAGAGCACGATGGGCGGCAGCATCCGCATCGAGACGAAACTCCATCGCGGTCTGTGGCCCGCCATGGTGGATCCCACGCAGCTCGAGCTTGCCATGCTCAATCTGGCGATCAACGCGCGCGACGCCATGCAGGTCGGCGGCCGATTGGCGGTCCACACCGAGAATGTCACGCTGGGACCGGCGCTGTACCCGGAGGATCCGCCGGCTGGTGACTATGTCGCGATTTGCGTCGCCGATACCGGCACCGGCATGACCGAGGAGGTGCGCGCCAAGGTATTCGAGCCGTTTTTCACCACCAAGGAGATCGGCAAGGGTTCGGGCTTGGGACTGAGCCAGGTGCTCGGTTTTGCCAAACAATCCGGTGGCGGCGTACGGATCGAGTCGCGGGTCGGCGATGGCACCTCGATACGCATTTATCTTCCTCGCACCAAGGCGAAGGCCGAGGAGCGATCGCCGTCGGTGCCCGCGATCGCTGCACACAAGGATACCCCGGCCGCCCGTATTCTCCTGGTTGACGACGACCATGCGGTGCGTGAGGTCACATCCACCACGTTGCGCGACCTCGGTTACACCGTCGTCGAGGCGGGAAGCGGCGGCGCGGCGCTCGACATCCTCACGCGCGAGCCGACGATCGATCTGCTCATCATCGATTTTGCCATGCCGGGAATGAGCGGCGCGGAGGTCGCCCGCCAGGCGCGGGCGAAGCGCCCGACGCTGCCGATATTGTTCATCACCGGCTTTGCCGATCGCGCCGCGCTGGCCGGCGTCAGCGAGACCCACATCGTCGGCAAGCCGTTTGTCAACGACGAGCTCGCGACCAAGCTGCGCAGCGTCCTGGTCGAGGAAGTCTCCGATAAGGTTGTCCGCCTGCGACGGTAGCAGTGCCGCAGCGAGGCGGACGGGCCGACGCGTTTTCCACGGCGAACGGATCCCCGGATCTGCCTGACGCGGGCTATTTCGGGACGAGCGCGAGATAGGGCTTCGCCTCCTTGAGCGCGCGGGCGTAGGAGGGACGATCCATCAGGCGGCCGAGATACGCCGCGGCGCTCGGGTAGGTGTCGCCGAGCGGCGTCACCATGTTGGCGTAGAACAGCGCCGGCGCCGCGGCGCAGTCGGCCATGCTGAAGTCATCGCCCATGGCCCAGGTCCGCGCCGCCATCTCTCGTTCGATCAGGCCGCAGGCGGTCTGCAGCAACCTCTTCGCCTCCTCCACGCCGTGCGGATCGTTCTTGCCCGGCGGGCGCAGCTTGTCGGTGACGATCTTCTGCATCGGCACGTTCACGTAGAGGTCGTAGAAGCGGTCCTGCAGACGCGTCCGGCGGGCGAGCTCGGGATCGGCCGGCACGAGCTGCGATTTGCCGGGATAGTGCTGCGCCAGATACTCGATGATGATGCTCGACTCCGGCACGGTGCGATCGTTCGCCTCGTCACGCAGCACGGGAAACTTGCCGATCGGCCAGATGGCCTTGAACGCCGCGCTGGACTTGGCGTCGGCGAGGTCGACGATGTGGGGCTTCGAACGGGGTGTCGTTCTCGTAGAAGGCGATCAGCGCCTTCTGGCAGAAGGAGGAGAGCGGGTGGAAATAGAGCTTGAGCGACATGGGTCGATCCCCTTAGTGATTGCATATTGCAACTGGTTGCAGCGTAGGCAACGTGACCGGCCAAGATCAAATCGGATGTCGGTCGCGGCCAGGCTGCAGGCGGCTACGAAGCCGTCGTCGCCAAGCGCAAGACGCCGCGTCGTCGACCGGGAGAGACTGTCGGCTGACGGCATCGCAGGCGCAACGACGACGGAGCGTGCAGGTGGCGCCGATGGAGCTTGAGATCAGACGAGTTAAACCCGGCGACGAGCCCGTCTTCGATCGGGTGGCGGAAGCTGTTTTTGACGAGCCGATCGACCCGGGGCGCCTCGCCGCCTACCTGGCAGAGCCCGGCCACCACATGCTCGTGGGCCTCCACGCCGGCGAGGTGGTCGCGCAGGTTGCCGCGGTCATTCACCGGCATCCGGACAAGCCGACCGAGCTCTACATCGACGAGGTCGGGGTAACACCCGCGCTGCAACGGCACGGGATTGCCCGCCGGATGCTCGACGAGATGTTTGCGCTCGGCAAGGCGTTGGGCTGCGAGGAGGCTTGGGTCGGCACCGAAACCGACAACGGACCGGCGAGGGGCCTCTACGAATCCCGTGGCGCAATGGCCGATCCGTTCATCCTGTACCTGTTCAAGCTTTGAACGACGACTTGAACCAAATCGATACATTCGATCCTCGCCTTCACGACGCCATTGCGACGTTGTCGCTCGAGGCACTGTGTCCAGATCGCATCCCTGAAAGGCATCCCGGCGGCCGCCGGGATGTTTGACGACGCGTGCCCGCAACGTGCGAGGGGCCCTGGCGTGGACGCTGCCGGAACGCGACTTCCGGATCAGCCCTCGGCGCGCGCCTTCAGATTGGCAAGACCGGTTTCGAAGTCCGTCCCGATCATGCGGTCCATGTTGAAGAAGACGCCCATGACTTTCGCGATATAGAGGCTGGGCCCGTACATGGCCCAGGTGAGATCAGTGGTGTCCCCTCTGGGCTCCAGCGTGAACTCTGCGGTGTTGTGGGCCTCGAACGGTTTGAAGAAGTCCAATTTGATTGTCACCTTGGACGGCGCTGGCGCATCGGTGATTTCCATGCGGCCCTTGCCGGCCTTGCCGTCGCTATCCCACTCGTAGACCGCGCCTTTGCCGCTGGCGGCGCCGCTGTAGGTTCGCTTCATCGCGGGATCCAATTTCTCATAGGGCGACCACGCGCCCCAGCCGTGGAAATCGGCGATGAGCGGAAAGATCTTTTCCGGTGGCGCTTTGATGCTGGTTGCGCGCTGCACCCTGAACGTGTCGGGCTTGGTCGCGGCGAAGATGAGAACCGCGGCGAGCGGAACGACAACCAGAACCGCGATGACGATTGCGATGGTCTTGACCATTGATCTCTCCGTGCGTGTCGACATCACGGGATGAGCGGCGGGAGCGCGACGCGCCCGCCACGTTACCCCTGGGGAGCAGACGGGCTAGGCCGTCTTTTCGCAATTGATCATCCACGGCGTGCCGAACCGGTCCACCAGCATGCCAAAACGTTGCGCCCAGAAGGTCTCCTGGATCGGCATGCGCACGGTGCCGCTTTCCGCCAATGCATGAAAGATGCGTTCGGCTTCGGCCGGCTTATCGATGCCGAGCGTCACCGAGAACCCCTTCATCTCCTCGTAGTGCTCGGGCGGAGCGTCGGAGCCCATCAGGATCTTGTCGCCCAGGACCAGGCGGGCGTGCATGATCTTGTTGCGCCATTCGGACGGGACGTGCTCCGCGGCCGGTGTGCCCTCGTGGGGAATCATTGCCTCGATTTTGCCGCCGAGGACTTTCTCATAGAACTTGAACGCTGCCTCGCATTGGCCTTTGAACGTCAGATAGGGGTTCAATTGCATGGTCTACTCCTCGTGTTGGCTTGGTGATCTGGTAGTGCCGGCGTGCGACGATTTCGCGACACGCCGAAGCGAGCGCCAGCGCCGCGCTATGTCCTGCGTCTGCGCTTCTTCTCCTTCGCTTGCGTTTCGAGGAGGTAATCGTCGAGGCGGTCCAGCCTTGCCTCCCAGAAGCGGCGATAGCGCTCCAGCCAGTCGTCCACGGGCTTGAGTGCGCCCGGCTCGATCCGGCAAGGCCGCCACTGCGCCTCGCGGCCGCGGGTGATGAGTCCGGCGCGCTCCAGCACTTTGAGATGCTTGGAAACGGCGGGAAGGCTCATGTCGAACGGTTCGGCCAGCGCCGTCACGGAGGTTTCGCCCAACGCGAGCCGCGCCAGGATGGCCCGCCGCGTCGGGTCGGCGAGGGCCGCGAACGTGCTGCTGAGGCGATCCGTCGGCATCGTGAACCAGAGAGTTAATTAACCGCGTGGTTAACTAGTCCCGGGCCGGGTGCCTGTCAAGCGGCCAACGTACAGCATGTCATCACCGAACCGACGCAATCGACTGGAGCGTCGCGGGAACGCACACGAATTGCTCGCGCGCGCGGGCGGACTGGACTCGAATGCCGGTCGTGGGCAGTTTATCCAATCGAGCCACGACCCGAGCACGGCCGCACAAGGGATGACGTTCACACGCCGCCGATTTGCATATCTCACCGGAGCCGCTGTGGCTTCGCTCGCGGCATCGCGGATTGCGCGAGCGCAAGCGTATCCAACGCGGCCGGTGCGACTGGTCGTCGGATTCCCGGCCGGTGGCGCGGCCGACATCACCGCACGCCTGATGGGCCAGTGGCTGTCGGAACGGCTCGGCCAGCCCTTCGTCATCGAGAACCGGCCGGGCGCGGGTACCAACATCGGCACCGAAGCGGTGGTGAAAGCGCTCCCGGACGGCTACACGCTGCTGCTGGTCAGCGCGGCAAATACCATCAACGCAACGCTCTACGAGCGGCTCAACTTCAATTTCATGCGCGACATCGCGCCGGTTGCCGGATTGATTCGAGGCCCCCTGGTGATGGAGGTGCATCCATCGGTTCCGGCCAGAACCGTGCCGGAGTTCATCGCCTATGCCAAAGCCAACCCGGGCAAGATCAACATGGGCTCCGCGGGCAATGGCACCCCGGGCCATATGTCCGGCGAGCTGTTCAAGATGACAACGGGATTGGACCTGGTGCACGTGCCGTACCGGGGCGGTGCCCCGGCGCTCACCGATCTGCTTGCCGGACAGGTGCAGGTCATGTTCGACAACCTCCCGACCTCGATCGAGTACATCAAGGCTGGAAAGCTGCAGGCCCTGGCGGTGACGACGGCGGCGCGCTCGCAGATGCTGCCGGAGCTCCCGACGGTGAGCGAGTTCGTGCCGGATTACGAGGTGAGCTCGTGGTTCGGCCTGGGTGCACCCAGGGGCACGCCCACGGACATCATCGCGAAGCTCAACGCCGAGGTCAGCGCCGCGCTCGCCGATCCCAGGCTGCAGACGCGGATCGCCGATCTGAGCAGCGTGCCGCTTCCGATGTCTGCGCGCGAGCTCGCAACGCTCATCGCCGCCGAAACGGAGAAATGGGCCAAGGTGATCAAGTTCTCGGGCGCGAAAGCAGACTGATGCCGGAGCGCCGACGGCGATCTCCTTGCCGCGCGCGGCCCGATGCTTCAGTCACGCAAATGTAGGTCGGACCGCGGTGAACTCTTCGGATGCAGAGCCAGTGACCATCGTCGTCGACGATGCGCACAGCGTTTCCGCCTTGCTGCTGGTGCCGCCGCGACCGCGCGCGTGCTATCTCTTCGCGCATGGGGCGGGGGCCGGAATGACCCACCCGTTCATGGCTGTGGTGGCGACCGAGCTCGCAGAGCGCGGCATCGCCACCTTGCGCTACCAGTTTCCGTATATGGAGCAGCGTGCCAGGCGGCCGGACCCTCCCAAGCTTGCCCACGCGACGGTTCGCGCTGCCGCGGGCGAAGCGGCCCGGCTCGTGCCCGAACTTCCCGCTCATTGCCGGCGGCAAGTCCTTCGGCGGCCGCATGACGTCGCAGGCGCAGGCGGCAGCACCGCTGCCCGGCGTCCGCGGCCTGGCCTTCCTTGGTTTCCCCCTGCATCCGGCCAAGCGTCCGTCGGACGAACGTGCCGCGCATCTCTTCGACGTGCACGTTCCGATGCTGTTTCTTCAGGGAACGCGCGACCAACTGGCGGACATGCAACTGCTTCAGTCGGTCATCAACCGCCTGGGCAAAGGCGCGTCGCTGCACCTCATCCAGGACGCCGACCATTCGTTTCACGTTCCGGCCCGCACCGGGCGAAAGGATGCCGACGTCAGAGGCGAGATGTTGGACACCTTTGTCCGCTGGACAATGGACGTGGTCTCAAGCGGTCGTAGCGATTGATCACCGCACGAAGAGCATGATCCCGAAAAGTGGGAAACCGTTTGGATAAGATCATGCGATCGCAAAAGGACTTGGAACGGAATCCTGATTTAGTCTGAAACGATTTTCTCTAGGGCGTGTACTCACAAATTGCGATTGTTGGGCAACCGCGGGCTGATGTCCGCTTTGCTCCCGAAAGCAGCCAAATAACAGTCATCTCGGTAGGTCCGCTTAGTGCCAGCAGCGGTCATATGATCATTTCTTCCCGTCGCAAGGGAGCCGACACGCCTACCGGAACCCTTTCGCATCGTCGAGAAGCTCCGGTAGCATGCGAGGCCTCGCGCACCCTTGGGAGGATGATCGTGAAACTTCCCCGTCGACGATTTCTACATCTGGCCGCGGTCGCTGCCGCGCTGCCGACCTACTCGCGGATAGCCCGCGCGCAAAACTATCCAAGTCGATTTGTGCGGATCGTGGTGCCGTTCCCTCCGGGCGGATCGGCAGACCCCGTTGCCCGCATACTCGCCGCCCGGTTATCTGAGATTTGGGGCCAACAGGTTGTCGCGGAGAACAAGGCCGGTGCCGGCGGCAACATCGCCGCAGTCTCGATGACGCAATCTGCAGCCGATGGATACACCCTTTTCTGCGGCGGGGATTTTCTTGCAACGAACCGCTATCTCTATTCACCGACGATCGATCCAATCACCGATTTGACACCCGTAACGCTTATTTGCACATACGCGAATGTAATGGTCGTGCCAAAAACGTCTCCGGCGAAATCGGTCGTGGATTTCATTGAGTATTGCAAGAACAACCGCGGCAAGGTCACATTCGCATCCTCAGGAACTGGCGCCTCGCCGCATCTCAACGGCGAATTGTTCAAGCGTATGGCCGGCGTCGAGATGACCCACGTCCCCTATCGCGGTGGCGGTCCCGCGATTAACGACCTTATTCCCGGACGTGTTGACGTGATGTTTGCGACCACGCCGTCCGCTCGGGCGTTGGTTGATAGCGGCGCGATCCGCGCGCTGGCCGTAACCTCCGCCATGCGATCTCCCTTTCTGTCGGACATTCCAAGTATTGCCGAGTCCGGCGTACCCGGATTTGACGTATCTTCCTGGTACGCACTTTTCTTGCCGCCCAAGACCCCGGCTGAGATCGTCGGAAAGGTATATATCGATGCTGTCGCTGCGATTGCCGATCCGCAAACGAAGCAGCGATTTGCAGACATTGGCACGATTGCCGGAAGCTCGACACCAGCCCAGTTGACCGCGCTTCTCAAATCTGAGCTGGACAAATGGGGGCCGGTCATCAAAGAGCTGGGCATCAAACCCGACTAGCTTTGGACGGCCCGCGATATTCCTTAACGGTCGATATCCGAACGCTGATCAGGATGACCGGTTTGGGTCACGGATGGCGAGATCGAGCGGCGCAGATGAGCAATCGAGTGCTGAAATCCGCCAGGTGATCGTAGTCATGTGATCGGGCCGAGATGTGAGAGGACCGTGCACTCTACGATGGGTAACGTCATGGACTTCATGGTCACGGAAGACCTGCCTTGCCAGCGCAACGTCGTAGCAGCTATGGCCTACGCAGAGCGCCGATGCCGATCGGGCACGATGGAATGCACGCTCAGGCGGGGCCCGGCGCTCAGGGTCAGCCGCCAATGTCCCCAGAGCGCGGAATGCACGGGTCGATGCACGACCGCATGATGCGGATGATGCAGGATGGCCAGCAGGGAGTGCACGGTGGGATGCGGCACGGAATGATGCGGGACGCAAAGCGGGGCTGCCGGTCAACCCACCATGCCGGGACAGGAGGCGTTCGGGACAATCCAGGAGGTCGTACAAATCCTGGAAGCCGATCCGACCACAGACTGGTCGAAGGTGAATATCGCTGCGCTGCGCGAGCACCTGATCGACGTGAACGAGGTGACGCTGCGCGCGGTCGCGACCGAGCAAGCGCTTGAGAACGGCTTCGAGATCGCGGTGACTGGCGAGGGCCGTACGCTTCAGGCGATCAGACGCATGGTCCCGGCGCATGTCGGCGAACTCGTCAAGATCGGCTGGGACGCCAAGACGGAAGACTTGCCGAATGGAGTGAAGCTCAGCGTTACGACCAATGACCCCAAGCAGGTAAACGCCAGGCACGAAAGCTCAGAGGCGCGCAATGTCTGCTCGTCCCCTATAAGCGGACATCAAACGCCGCGGTTAGCTTGTGCGTCGGTCGCCCGCGAGCTAGAGGGGAATCTTCATTTTGCAGCAAAGCCCGCTGGATGCGAATGAAAGGTCGACTGAACCGCCGAGCTCTTGCGGGATGAGATCGCGAATGATGCTGACGCCGTATCTGCAGTCGGGCGAAGCTGCAACGGCGGGCCCGCCGACCTCGCGCCATGCGATCGATAGGTGCGCCGCATCCTCGCCGGGTTCGCGGTTCCAGTTCACGTCCACCCGCCCATGCGGTGTCGACAGGGCGCCGTATTTTGCAGCGTTCGTCGCCAACTCGTGCAGCACCATCGCCAGCGTCTGGGTCGCCGCGACCGGCAGCATGATATTCGGGCCACCGAGTGTAGTGTTTGCGTCCGTTCCGTTGGGCGCGAGCTGACGGCGGACGAGTTCGGCGAGATCGACGCCGTCCCAGCGATTCCGGCTGAGCAGCGCGTGGGCACCGGCCATGGATTGCATGCGCCGATCGAGTGCTCGAATGTAATCGTCGAGCGAATCGCTGCCATGGCGCATGTCCTTGGCGACTGCAGCAACGCGCCCCAGCAGATTTTTGACGCGATGATCGAGCGCGGCGATGAGTAGGCTTTGTTGCTCTTCTGATCGCTTGCGCGCGGTCACGTCGAGAGTAAGGCCCTGGAGGCGTACAAGGCGCCCCACGGCGTCGAATTCGGCCTTTGCTGTTTCCTCGATCCAGACTTCCCGGCCGTCGGGGTGCTTGAAGCGGAAGGTGACGGTATAGGCAGGGCGTTCGGGGATGACACCGCGCACGAGCGCCTTGAACCGCTCACGGTCGTCCGGATGCACTCGCGAGAGAAAATTGTTCGGGGTAAAGATTTGCCGTGGATCGAACCCGAGGATCTGTGCAGCGTTGGCGCTGCGCTGCGACGAACGCGTGCCGACGTCCCATACGAACGTCGTGACCGCCCCTGCCGTGAGCGCCTCTTGCAAGCGGGCTTCGCTCTCGGCGAGCGCGGCTTCGTGCTGCCGCCGCTCGGCGAACAGCGCGGCGAGAACATATGCGCAGAGTGCGACAGCCAAGATGCCGGCGCGAGCAGCAAGCACGCGGTCCGCCATCGGGAGACCGGGATCGCCGAAGTGACCGATCCCGATCGTCGTCGTCCAGACGATTGCAAGCGTGACGATGAAGGCTGCCGCCGCAGCGAACACCGGCCGGCAACGCGCCGCGATCCACAACAGGACTGGAAACAGCAGCGCGATCGGCACGACCGTCGTCCAAGGCTCCGGCGGCAGTGCGATGACGATGACGCTCATAACGACAAGCGACGCCAGTGCGACGAGACCTTCGATGGTTTCGTTCCGCGCCGGCGGCTCGCGTGTTGCCGAGGCGAGCCCGATGATCAGTGGCGCAATCGTGATGATGCCGAGCGCGTCGGATGCGAACCAGTTCTGCCAGGTGACGAAACTCGATGCCGGCGCGCCGTGGAATAAGGCAAAGCCCAGGGTCCCGCCGATCCCGGAGACGGCGGTTGCAATGATCGCTGCCCCCAGCAGGCCCAGCACGTGGCGCAGCCGGTCGAGATTGAAAGGTGAACTGAAGAAGCGCTCGATCAGGCCGGCTGTCAGCAGGGCTTCCCCCGCATTGCATACGGCGAAGACCATGGAGCTCAAGAGGTTCCGATCGCCCAGGAGATTGGCCACGATGGTCGCGACCATTGTCCCGGCCACGACCGCCCATCGCGCATGCGGCCCAAAAGCGATCAGCGCGCCCGCGGCAACGCCGGCGGCCGGCCAGAACACGGCCACGCCGTCGGGAGTGAGCAGGGAAAGGCTAAGCTTTGCCGAGAGGATATAGACGCCGCCAATCACAACGGCGAGCCAACTCAGGCTCATCCATCCCCACGCGGGGTCGCCCGCGTCGGATCTCTGGGCTTGCACTCGCAGATTCTGCAGCATGTCGCGGTCTCGGACGGACTTACTCAATCACCTCGTCTGCACGGGCGAGCAGCGTCGCGGGCGTGGGCGGTTGGCCCCTCACTTGCCTCCGGCCTTAGGTGAACTAAGAATAGCACATCACAGCGGACCGGTTTCGCACCAAAGACCGGTGACCCCAATGTCCGGTTAGGGGTCAATCGCGTCATTTCGAGCGGCGACTGGGCACTTCCGCTTAACCCCAACAACCGGACATTTTCGGCGCTGACCAGTCCGGGCCGGCGGCGAACGCAAATGCGGCGGCCAGGATGGCCGGAAGCACGCGGAGTTTCGTCATTGAGTCCTCCCTGAGGTTGAGCTCTTCTTAAAAGGACTTGCGCAGCGGAAAGGTGAAGACTTCAGCAGCCGTCACCGCAACGATTTGTGGGGAACAGCATCATGAGGCCAATAGCTCCCACCGCGAAAGTGAGGCGATCCGATCCTCGTCGAATGCCAGCGGTCGCGATTTATGAGTACGCGCCCTAGTGTCGTCCGTGGCCGTGCTGAGTCCCGGTTTGGTAGCCTCGCAGTTCGGCGTAACGCTGGCCTTGTGCCGAAGTCAGCACGTCGTGGGTGAGGAGATGGTATTTGAGATGCGCGCCCCGGAGCGCTGCCTGCGTGGCGCCGATCGCATGCGTGAACGTGGCGAGGCTGGTCGGCGTGATGGTCTTCTCGGCAAACTGTTTGTCCAGGCCGGCCTCTTGCGCGATCAGCGTCTCGCCGAGCGGAATGGCTTCGGCCTTCATGGCGGCGAATAGGTCCTGAACCTTGGCGCGCTGTTGATCGGACAAGCCCAAGGCGTCCGCCAGTTCGAGCACGTGCAACGGTCCGGGATATCCATTGAGCTCAGCCGCCAACGCCAAACCCATGCCGCGGCCCGCCCGCAGGTCGGCCGTTTGCTGTTCGGAAAGAGCCTTGATCGGGCGCTCCTCGAGACCCGCATAGGGCTGCTGGGCGCGTGCCGGCGCGGCCGCTGCAAGAGTGGACACGAGCGAAACCAGAACGATGAGACGGCTCATGCTGTTTTTCTCCCCCGTGGCGGGACCTGGCGCGATGGCTTGTCGAAGACCATGACCTTGGAAACAAAGGCGTTGACGTCGCGGACATGGGTCAGGCCGCAACCCGCGGCGATCGCGCGAAAGTCCTCCCTGAGATAGCCGATATAGTAGGGCTCGTGATAGTTCCGCGGGAACAGCTCGAGCATGCCATCGTAATCCGGCTCATCGCCGATCTGCAGCGAATCGACGACCACGAGGCGACCGCCGGGCTTGAGCACGCGCGCGAACTCTCGAAAGACCGTGCGGCGCACCTTGGGCGGCAGCTCGTGAAACATGAAGATGCTCGTCACCGCGTCCTGGCTTTCGTTGTCGAGCGGAATGGCCTCGCCGTTGGCGACGAGAAGGTCGATCCAGCACCGATGCTTCAAATGCCGCTTCGCCTCCGCGACGTACGCCTCCGACATGTCGATCCCGAGCGCCGGGAGGCGAGGCCAGGCCTGCTTGAAGAAATCGAGAAAGCGTCCGGTGCCGCAGCCGACGTCGAGAAGCCGGAGACGGCGCTGATCGCGACCCGCAAACGCCTCGTGCAGTGGAAGCAGCGCCTGGCGGCGCGTTGCATTTGCGGTGCCGTTGAACAGGACTTCCACCTGGGTGTCGTAGCGCCGGGCTAACTCCTCGGTCAGCCACCCGCCCGACTGGAAGTGGAAATTCTGCAGATAGTAACCGGGCCGCTTGCCGCGCGTCTCCTCGGTCAGCACCTGCCGATGATCGCGGTTCTCGCGCCGGCGGTGGACGTCGGGCAGATCCTCGAAGAAAAGGCGCGAGCGCTGGAGCAGGGCCGGCCACGAACCGTCGTGGTCGGCGGGCAGGGGATAAATTCCCGCCTCCACATTGGCGAGATCGCGCCGGAACAGCGCGGCCATATCCGCATAGAGGCGGTTGCGTCCCGGCACAGCGACATCGGCGCGGGCCGGCCGACCTGCGCTCCCGCCGGCCCGCTCCCGCACGGCCTTGGACAGCCGGCGCATGACCACCCCATGGCCCATGTACCAGGCAACGCGCGGCAACTGCGTTGCCCCATAGGCGATGCGGGTGGCGATGCGAGCAACGGGATGAGCCATGGCCGGACCAACGCTGTTAAGTCGCCTGATCCCAATATGGGTGGGAAAGGGGACGGGGTCCACCGACGGCGATACGCGTTTGCACAGGGACGCTCGGCCGCTTGGCAAAATGCCGGGGTGGGGGGCGTGGGGTCACGCGTCCGCGATCCCGGCGGCCGCGCTGGAACATTTGGTTGCGAGGGAGGTTGGTCCCTCGAATGGAGGCAACCAATGAACAGTCAACAACCTTCCGGTATGAACACCTCGGCAACTGAATCAGCGCGATCCCACCAGTCGGGATCCGAGCAAGGCGTCCGCGCCAAGGCCGGCGAAGCCGTCTCGAAGCTCGCGGACGTCGCCCAGCAAGCCGGCAGCCAGGCGAAGCAAGCCGCGTCGTCACTCGCATCCGACGCCAATCAAAGGGCAAAAGGCTTCTTGAATCAGCAGGTGGCGTCAGGCGCCGACCTGGTGGGTCACGTCGCCGACTCCGTCCGCTCGGCTGCGGACAACCTCGATCATAGTGCGCCGCAAATCGCCAACCTGGTGCGCGGGGCGGCTGAACGGGTGGAGGAATTCTCCGACGATATGCGCGGAAAGTCGGTCGACGAGTTGATGCGCACGGCATCCGACTTTACCCGCCGGCAGCCGGCCCTGGTGTTTGGCTTGGCCTCGCTCGCGGGCTTCGTGCTCCTGCGCGTGCTCAAGAGCAGCTCCCCCGACAACGTTCGGGATCACGGTCCTGACCGTCTCGGGATCACGGTGCTGACCGGTTCGAACGGTCGAGACAATTCCATGGCGTATGAACGATTGCGGAACTCCGGGCTGACGCAGGCGCTGACCGATCTCCTCGCCGATCTCGGCGACCTTGTGCAGAAGGAAATCCAGCTCGCGAAGGCCGAGGTGACGGAAACGATCACGTCCCGCCTGCGGGCGAGCGTCTGGATGGTGGCGGCCGCTTTTCTCGGCTTGATCGCTGCGTTGCTGGTGGTGGAAGCCGCCGTTTTCGCGCTGGCAAGCCTGGGGCTGGAACTCCACTGGGCGTGTCTGCTGGTGGCCGCCGTTCTCGCCGCCGGTGGCGCCGCGGCGTTCTATCACGGCCGCTCGGTCGCGGAGACTGCAGTTGCTCCCGACCAGGACGGTCCGACAGATCACAAAAGACATCAAGACAGCCAAGGAGCAGTTAACATGAGCCGCAATTCCAACACCGATACCTATTCCCAAGCCGGCGATTGGCTCCTGGGCACGGTCCGCCGCAATCCCGAGGGACTCTTGCTGCTGGCCGCAGGCGCGTGTCTGCTGATGCGCGGCCGCACGAGTTCATCGTCGCGGACGGCGTCGCATAGCAGCTACGGCGAGGTCGGGCAGGGCCATCAATCGGGCTCCAACCGACTTTCGTCGAGCACAGGACGCACGGCATCCAGTATGCGGGACGGTCTGTCACGCGCCGCCGACAGCGCGACCGATTACGCATCCGAGATCAAGGACCGGGTTTCGGAGACGGCCAGCGCCTATGCCGATTCCATCTCGGAGTTCGCCCAGGACGCCGGCCGTAGTGTGTCGGAGCGCTCGACCCGGTTGGGGCGTCAGGCCCAGTCGACGCTGCAAGGCGGTATGGAACGCGTCCTGCGCGATCAGCCGCTTGCGGTGGCGGTCGCCGGGCTCGCCGCGGGCGCGGCGGTGGCTGCGCTTTTCCCATCGACCGACATCGAGGGCCGCACGTTGGGCGGCGCGCGCGAAGCCCTGACGGATGCGGCCGGCAAAGCCGGCGAAATGGTTTTGGATGCGGCCGGAAAGGCGAAAGAGCGCCTGCAGGCGGCAGCCGAGGAACGCGGTTTCAGTTCGCAGGGTCTCCAGGGGCTGGCGAGCGAAGTTGCGGAGTCCTTTACCGGCGCGGTCGCCGGCAAGTCCGGCGATCGGGACAGTCCTCCCATGGTTCCGAAGAGTTCGGCATCGGGCGTCACGGCCAGCCAAGGCGGCTCCGGTGCAGGCGCAAATTTAGGACAGAAACGCGATACCAATCGCAGTCCTGATATGGCACGCGCGAACAACGAACCTGGTCGGGGCAACCGATGAGCGACCTGAACGCGCTGGAACGCGACGTCGAGCAGGCCAGGGCGCGATTTGCAGGCGATCTGGCCCGGCTGCGATCGCCATCCACCGTGGCGCGCTTCAAGGACGATGCCTGGGCGCAGGCCGTCGAAACCAAGGACGAACTGGTCGACAAGACCAAGGACGCGGCCAGGGATGGAGCGCAGCGCCTCTTCACCGACTTGAAGGAGCGTGCCGCGGCGAATCCAGTTGCCGCATTGGCGATCGGCGCCGGATTGGCGTGGCGGCTCGTGCACCGACCTCCGATCGCTACCCTGCTGGTCGGAATGGGGGTGGTGGGCTTGTTGCGGACGTCGCCGGCGCGTAGCTCGCAGCCCTACATGGGCCTGCACGACGAAGACCCCCGCTTGCGATCCGGACACGGAGCAAACGACCTTGTGGCGCGCGCCGGGGACCTGGCCGAGACGGCAAAGGAGAAAGCTCAGGATTGGGGCGCCAGCGCGGGCGACGCGGCACGTGCGACCGCGACACGCGTTGCCGATACTGCCGCTGCGGTGACCGAGCGGGCGTCGCGCGTCATGCATGACGCGCGCGATGCCGCGCGCGGCACTGCCTCGCAGATTGCGGACAAGGCTGCTTCGGTGGTGGATCGCGCATCCGATGGCCTTGCGGATGCGAGCCATGCCACGCGCGAGACCGTCGCGCACATGGCGGACAAGGCAGCCGTGCTGGCGCAGCAGGCGTCTCATCGCGTGTACGAAGCCCTCCCGGACAAGGAGGATCGAGATACCTACTTGCTGGGCGCTGCCGCGCTGGCCGTGGCCGCAGCCGTCGGCATCGCGTATCAGCGCCGGTCCCATCATGAGGACATCGCTCAGCGTTGATGCTGCTGGCGTCTCGCATGGGCGGCGGTATCGGCGCCGTGGCGCACGTCGCTGGCCGAACCCGGCTGGTCTATCGTCGGGTTGCAAATTACAATGATGCGAAGTCCACCGAGGGAGGAGTCCATGAAAAGACTGACCCTGCTGCTTGCTTTGTGCATCATGTCAGGCCCGGCTTTCGCGACCTGCAAGTCCGACGCCGCGGACAAGAAGCTTGCGGGCGCTGCGCTCAAGAGCTTCATGACCAAGTGCGAGAAGGACGCCACGACGACGTGTGAGACCGACTCCAAGGACAAGAAGCTCGCCGGCGCCGCGAAGACCAGCCACATGAAGAAATGCGTGGGCGACGCCGTCGGCACCTAGGAGCGTGATCCCGGAAAGTTGCCGACTTTTCGGACCGGATCATGCGATCGAATAAATACTTGGGGCGAAATCCTCCTTCAATCTGAGCGATTTCGCCCTAGTGTCCGGTTGAAATGGAATTAGCTCGAGCGGCAGTCTCGGTCTGCTCTCTCCCCCACGCGTCCCGGGCCTGCCCGGGTCGCGGCTTATCTTGCGCAAGTCGCGTAAACCCGACTTGCGTTGGGGGAGGGCTGGGGAGGGGGGCGTTGTCGTTGCGTCTGCTATCCTACGGAAATGACTTGGTCGATAATGCTGATGGGTGCCGCTGCGACGGAGCTAGCGGCGCACGGGCGCTGGGTATGAAGTTGCACCTTCAACCAGGGAAGCGATCATGAAGAATCTACTAGCGGTATTGCTGTTGTGTACGGCCTGCGGGTCTGCCTTTGCGCAGAGCGCAGAAGAACTGCTCGCCGACGGCAAGAACACGGAGAACGTGACGACTTTCGGCATGGGCTACGACCTGAAGATGTACAGCCCGCTCAAGCAGATCAACAAGTCGAACGTCAAACGGCTGGTGCCGGTCTGGAGCTTCAGTCTCGCCAACGACATGGGCGAACTGTCGCAGCCGACGATTTACGACGGTGTGATGTACGTGGTGAACGGCAACTGGACGTTCGCGATCGATGTCGCGACCGGCAGGCAAATCTGGCGCACGCCCGTGGATTTCGATCGGGCGGCGTTGCGGGTTGCGACCGGCGGCGCGATCATGCGCGGCCCGGCGACGATCTATCAAGGGAAGCTCTTTCGGCAGACGCTGGACGCGCATGTCGTCGCGCTCGACATGAAAACTGGCAGGGAGATCTGGCGACAAAAGTTTGCCGAATTCAAGGAAGGCTACAAGGGCGTTATCGCGCCTATCATCGCCAACGGCGTACTGGTGTCCGGAATGGCCGGCGGCGACAGTACGACCCGCGGCTTCATCGAAGGATACGATCCCGATACCGGGAACAGACTGTGGCGCACGTGGACCATACCCGCGCCGGGCGAACCCGGTTCGGAAACGTGGCCGCACGCGACCAAGCCCGAAGCCTGGAAGTATGGCGGAGGTGCAACTTGGCAATATGCTTCTTATGACCCGCAACTTGACCTGCTTTATGTCGGCACTGGGAACGCCGAGCCGTATAACCCATCCTATCGCGATGGCATGGACAGTTTGTATACCGCCAGTACCCTCGCGATCCGGCCGAAGACGGGCGAAATGGTTTGGTATTACCAATCCGTGCCGAACGACAGTTTTGACTTTGACGCCAACGCCGAGAGCCTGATCGCCGATATTCTGGTCCAGGGGCAGATGCGCAAAGTGCTCATCAGCGCGCACAAAAACGGTTTTCTGTATGTGCTGGACCGCACCAATGGCAAGCTGATCGCGGCGAACCCGTTTGTTAAGGTCAACTGGGCCACGCATATTGACCTTGAAACCGGTCGTCCGGTGCTGACCGATATTCTGGAGCGCGCCATCAAAGGCGAAACGGTCAACGTGTTTCCATCACGCGGCACCAACGCCACGCTCATCGCGTTCAATCCGAAGACCGGGCTGGTCTACCTGAATTCGTGGAATCTGCCGCGCCTCATGAAATATGTGGATTTCAAATTCGTGCTCGGCGGGGGATCTACCGGAATCGAATCGACCATGACCACGCCTAAGGACGAGCCGGCCGGTTATCACATGGCCATAGACCCAGCGACCGGCAAAGTAGCATGGCAGGTTCCGATGATGGACTTCGCCAGCTCGGCGGGCATGCTGGCGACCGACGGCGGATTGTTGTTTACCGGCAAGCTGACCGGCGAAGTGATTGCGCTCGACAGCGATGACGGAAAGCAACTGTGGCAGTTTAAGACGGGATCGAGCGTTAATGCGCCGCCCATCACTTATACCCATAAGGGTCAGCAATACGTGACGGTGCTGTCCGGGCGCGGCGGCAGCGTTGCCGCCCGCTTCGTCACGAATTCCGTGCCCACCGGCGGCTCGGTATGGACGTTTGCGTTGATGCCGGAGTAGCGGGGAAGATGCGTTTACTCGCGGTTTTCATGTTCGGCCTCGCGCCACTGTGCGCGAGCGCCGTGGCGCAGAAGGCTGGGGAGACGACATTTCCTCCGGAGCAGATCAAAGCGGGCGCCGAAATCTATGCAACAAACTGTGCGACCTGCCACGGCAACCGGATGGAGAATCCGCCGTGGGCGATCGATCTGGCGACAATACCGAAGACCGATCGCCGGCGTTTTGTTGAATCGGTGACGAACGGCAAGAACAACATGCCGCCGTGGGGCGATGTGTTGAAGCCCAACGATGTCGAGGCGCTGTGGGCCTATTTTTCGACTGGAGAAAAGTAGGGACGGGTTTAGCGGACCGCTGTTGCAGAACTGCTCAGTAATCTCGCACTCGCAGTGCCAAGCCAATGGCGGGGAAGGTGCCGGTCGTGTTCGTCGGGGTCGATGATCCGCTCGGCGATGGTTTCATCACAAACTCGCCCACCCCCTGACCATCAAGACTCAGGGTTACGCTTTCTGGGGCCCCTGATCGGTTCGAAAAACCCAGCCACGCAAGGGCCCCGGCGATCCCGACTCGCACGTGCGAACCACGCGGCCAATCCGCTTTTGGGGGTGAAGCAGCAGACGACCAAGGCGCGAGATCGAAACAAAACTGTGCAGATCGGGGGTTGTGTTAGATTTCTCGGTTCGAATTCCGACTATAGTGCTCGATCGAAAACCGGGACAGGACAACATGTCGAAGATGATGACGAAGTCAGAGTTGATCCAGAAAATCACTGACCAGCACTCGGACCTGACGAAGAAGGACGTAAAGGCGGTCATGGAGACATTGGCGACCGTCGCTTACAAAGAGCTCAAGAAGACGGGCGCCTTCCTACTTCCTGGCTTTGCAAAATTCGTCGTCATCAAGAAGCCCGCCACCAAAGAGCGTGCTGGCATCAATCCATTCACCAAAGAGCCGACAGTATTCAAGGCGAGACCGGCGCGGAAAATCATTAGGGCACGCCCGGTGAAGGCAGCAAAAGACGCGGTGTGACGACTACGACTGGAACGTTTGCCGCGGCTTGGTCGACGGACCCTCCTGCTCCTTCCCGGATTTTCGTTCGGCGTTCGCTGGCGTAAGCTTTAGGTCACGACCCATCCGGCACGAAGGCAAGCAATGGCTGCGTGCCACGGCGGATGCCGGAACACGCAGGCCCATATTTCGTTACCGGCTTGAGTTCTGACTTCACCGGATGGCCCCGGTGACCGCGCCCATGCGCCGGGATGGCGATGAACACTCAGTACGGCGTGCTCATTCGATTTGTGCTGCTCTACTCCGGGCTCTTCAGTGCGTTTGGACTCGTCTCTCCGTTCTTGCCAGCGTTTCTCGGCGCGCGCGGCCTTCGGGCTGAAGAACTCGGAATGCTCCTGGGTGCCGGAACCGCGGTGAGACTGCTATGCGGTCCGCTTGCCGGACGCCTCGCCGACCGTTTTCATATCTTCCGTGCCGAGCTCGCGATTTTCTGCGTCCTCGCGGCGACCGCTGCGTTGTTGTACTTCGCGGTCGATGCGCTCTGGATGGTTGTCGCCGTCAGCCTGTTCCAGGCCGCTGCACTCGCGCCGCTCGTTCCGCTCGCCGACGCATTGTCGCTCGCCCACGCCCGTGTGGGAAGAAAAGGTAAGCCCGGCGCATTTGAGTACGGATGGGTCCGTGGTGCCGGTTCGGCGGCGTTCGTTGCTGGTATCCTGCTGGCCGGACAGGTCGCGGGTACTTACGGGCTCTCCGCGGTCATCTGGCTGAGCGCGGGTTGCCTGCTTGCAACGTCGATCGTTGCGACCCTCGTGCCGGAGTTCCCCGCGGGCCCCGCGGAACGCCCCGATGCCGGGAGTGCGCGGGTTCATTGGCTTGCGCTGTTTCGCCTGCGGGCATTCGTGCGCGTCGTCGTGGTTGCCGCCCTCGTTCACGGCAGTCATGCCATGTACGATGCCTTTGCGGTGATCCGTTGGACCGGCGCCGGCATCAGTCCCGCCACAACGGCCTCGCTGTGGTCGGAGTCGGTGGCGGCCGAGGTGGTGGTTTTTCTGTTCATCGGTCCTCGCCTCCTTGGAGTGCTCAACCCCGCCGGTGCATTGGCCCTGGCGGCGGTTTGCGGTTTTGTGCGTTGGGGCGTCATGGCGCAAACCACGGATGTGGCGGCGCTCGCGCTGGTCCAGCCCCTGCACGGTTTCACCTTCGCGCTGCTCCACCTGGCCTGCATGCGCGTCATCGCGGATACCGTGCCGCGGGAGTTGGCCGGAACAGCGCAGGCTGTCTATGGCCTCGTAGGAGTCGGCGGCGCCACCGCCGTTTTGACGGTCTTGTCAGGATGGCTTTTTGCGCATTTCGGACCGAGCGGGTTTTGGGCAATGGCCCTGCTTTGCATTCTTGCTTTACCTGTCGTCGGCTCGTTGCGCGCGCTGCAAAGCGACCAGGAGGCAAAGGCCCATCAGGCCGGCTGTGGTTGACCGCCGGCTCCGTAGATCACAGCGTTCTTTTTTTCAGCAGCACCTCTGTTCCCCGTGGGATGCAAGCCAATTGGACCAATGGACCGGAAGTGAGAAAAGAAAGACCTGCCGAAGCGGGGTTAGAACGCTATCAGACAGCCCTCCAAGCGCGAACTCGCCCCAGCCTTCTGGCCATCATAGGTCAGTTGGGATGTGACGGCCCCCGAAGTCGGGGCTAATTCCGTTTTTGCCGGTCGTTTAATCGCAACGGCGCTCTTTACGCGTGATTGAGCGGCCGTCGGCCCGATCGACCGTAGTAGTCACCATGCGGCAGTTTTGACGCGGGCCAACAGTGACGCCACCTGAGCCAATTCCAACAGTGACATCCGAATTGTTCCGTCGGGAACGGTCGCGGTCCCGCCCGATCTGAACATCGACGCCTTGCGCCATCTTCAGATTTTGAGCCTCGGCCGGAAAGGTGCCGACAAGCAATAGAGCAGGTGTCAGCACCGCCGCAGCGATCGCCACGGCGAGAGAGATCTTCATCATGTTAGGGTTCCTTCTTGGGTATACACACACAACAGGCCCAAACATGAAACGGTTCCGGATTCGCAAATCATCTTAGTGAGCAGTTTTGCTCAGACTGCAACCGTCGATGAATGCAAGCTCCGGGCTCTGCGCTAGCAATAGCCGGTGAGCGGTCCCATGTCAGAGGTCTTCCCTATTTGGTGGTTACGCTCACGCCGAACGGGGTGTGACCGGCAGAAGCCAAGCCCTGTGACGCCTGTGGTTTCACCGATTTAAGAAGTCGGCGGCCGGCTGGTCGGTTTACAACCACGGCGCCAGCGTCGGCCAGACGACGACAACAACCAGGACTGCGACGATCAGAAACGCGCCGGCGTCATAGAACAGCGCCAAGTGCACTTGCCGGCTCACGTCAGCAACGTCGGCCTGGTCGAGTAAGAGCTTGGCCGCATGGCGCCAGCGATTGCGGTGCTCGGCCCGCTCAGGCGGGAGGGCCAGCACGTAGTTCGCAGCCTCGCCAACGGTGCGCAGGGTCACGCCTTCCTTGGTCGGTAGCGGCTGGACGAGCTTTTGAGAGAGGTACGCGCGCGGCAACGACGACATGGCCCGAAAGATAGCGGCGGGCCGGCGGAATGCGAGTCGCGGATATTTGTGAGGACCCGGCGAGTGTGCATCGCCGCCTGCAACGAAACAAAATCACGGACGTTATTCAGAATGTCATTTGCTGGCCCTACCGGCGGGCTGCAGGTGACAGGGCCGGCCGGGGTGATCCACCGCCTCGGCTGGCCGCAGAGCCGTTACGCGCCAGCCGCCAAACCGATGTCCTTACGCGGTTCCTGAATTGTCGGACCGGCAACCGTCCTCTCGCTTACGACTGCCGCTTGAGTCCAGGTGCATACCAGCTCCAGCAGGAGCTGCTTCTCTTCTTTGGTTTTGGACTGGGCGGCCCAAAGCAGGGCCTCTTCGGCATATTGCCGGAACTGATCGGACTTTGACATTGCCACCCTCCTGACAACGACACCCCCCGAAGCTGAGGAGCCTGCGCTCGTGGGCGACAACAGTCTGAGCAATTTTGCTCATGTGGACGTCATTTTTTCTTCTCGGCCTCGTCCCGCCGCTTTTTCTGAGCGTCCTGTTGTTTCATCCTCTGATCAGTCTGCCGCCGTGCCTTTTTTTGGTTGTCGGATTTCGTAGCGCGCGATTCCCATAGCCACTTTGGCCTTTTCACGGCTGTTCTCTCCTTTAACCCAACCTACGCAGACGCCGATCGTGGTGGCGTCTTGTCGATTCTGCAAAGGCGCATGCCGATCAGTTGGCGGCTAAGCTGGGACGCGACAGAAGCGCCCATGAGATTCTCGGGCGCTTCGTTCGGGTGACCGACGAAGATGGCGAAGAAGTCTACCTGGCTCCCCTGACGAACCGCGTCTAGCGCCTCACCGCCGAACCCTTCATGCCGCCTCAGTTGGCGTGATCGCTCGGCCAGAACGGACAATCCCACACCGGGATTAAGCAGGATCACGCCGATCGCCGCGGTCGTGAGACATCGGCCGCAGGCCCGGCCGTCATAATGCCTCACATTTTGTCAAATTATTCGGCGCTGATTGCTTCATCCCTCGTTTTGATCTCGGGCTTCTCGTGCAGAACCATGTTCAGCAAGGATTTATGGACTTCGAGTTTTCCGTTGTATTCGATGAAGCCCAACTTGCGGAATTTGTTCATGAAGAAGCTGACGCGCGATCGCGTGGTGCCGATCATCTCCGCCAGCATTTCCTGACTGTACTTTCCGACGACCGGCTCCCGACTTCCTTCCTTGCCGAAATTTGCAAGGAGAAGGAGAAGTCGGGCGAGGCGCTTTTCGCTCGAATTGAACAATTGATCGATCAAGTCCTCTTCAATTCGACTGTTCCGAGTTAACAGATACGACATGAACAGTTCAGAAAATTTCGGCTCTTTGTGAATGGTGGCGATCATGGTGGCCTTCTCCAGGCGAGTGATCACGCAATCATCATCGACCGCCCTCGTGGTTGCGATGCGCACGGGATGGCCGTTCAGACATCCTTCGCCAAAAAAATGACCGGCTCCTACGATTGCAACCACCGCCTCCTTGCCTTGCTCGGAAACGACGGTGAGCTTGACCTTGCCTTGCTGGATGTAAAAGACCGCGTCCGCAATTTCTCCCTGGGAGAAAACAATTTGATCCCTCCGGTAAGATGACACGGTCTTTCCCCCGCCCACCTTGGCGAGAAATTTTTTGGGATCAAACGAAGCTGTGACTTTCTTCCTCACAGAGGCCTCCCTTTTTCTCGCAAGGGCTGCCCTTCCCCTGGCTAGGCAGGGCGAGGCGGGAGGATCATAGCGATTCCACTGCGCAACGGAAGATCTACCGTTAGGAGCGCTGTCGGAAATCGGAAATGGCCTCCCATGGGGTTTAACTGGCCCGCAAGTCGGTGATATCAGCACCACCGTCTCGATAGAGTAGTAGCAACCGCCACTGCGTGCTGCCTGCCAATCACTCGCGCCCGCCCACGCTCAAAACGGCACGAGTTGTGTGGTCCTGGCCGAACATGTCGGAGCTCTCGACGGAGAGCAGCTTGGAGAGCCGCGCGCGGGCACGATTGACCCGGCTCTTGATCGTCCCTACCGCGCTTTCGCAGATGGCGGCGGCCTCCTCGTAGGAGAAGCCTGACGCGCCGACGAGAATGAGTGCCTCGCGCTGGTCCGGCAGCAGCTTCTCGAGCGCCCTGCGGAATTCCTCGAATTCCAGCCGGCTGTGCTGCTGGGGAGGCGATTTCAGACTACCGACGTGAAGACCGTCGACGTCTTCGACTTCGCGACGTCGCTTGCGGTATTCCGAGCGGAACAGATTGCGGAGGATGGTGAAGAGCCATGCGGACATGTTCGTTCCAGGGTTGAACAAATCGATATTGGCCATGGCACGCAGCAAGGTGTCCTGCACAAGATCGTCCGCGCGGTCGATGTTGCCGCTGAGTGAGATCGCAAACGCGCGCAAGCTCGGAACGGCCGCGAGCATGGCATCACGCACAGATGGCTGAAGCGGGTCAGCTCGGTCCGTTGTCGTCCGGATTGTCGCGGGCCTGATTGTGGCTCTTGGTCGAGAACGTGACGCTGCAGTCATTTTCATGGACGATCTTTGGTCGCGCGTGGAAACCTGCGAATCCGACGCGGATGCGGCTTCCCGTCGATGAATGGCGACATTGATCCTTTCGCTGTGACCGCACACGCACTCGTAGGCGCGTGTTTCCCTTCCCTCCTGGGCTGGTGTCGCCGTCATGACCCTCATTTTCTGCGAGCATTCTGCGCAAAACAACGTCCAAGGATCAGCACGGACTACTTGGTCCTGCAAACCATGCTGCACAGACATGAGATTCCCCTGCCGTAGGGCAAACGACAATGGTAATCACGCTAGCTCCGATGGCCGAGCGGCGTCTGTATAAAATCGCTCACCAGGCTTCGCCTTCTGGCTTGAGTCCGCAGAGCGTTTCAAACCGGACAATATTTCACGGTCCGCCCCCCGGTGTCCCTGTCGGAAACTCCGTATAGGTCCTATTACCGTGGGCCGAGCACCGAGACAGATGTGGTGAGACCAATGTCGCGTGGGCTCGCAGCTACGTTTATAAGTACCTCGTGATCACCGTCATCGTACTGACTGCGGCCGCGTTCCTCGGCGGCGCCCTCAACGCGCTCGCCGGTGGCGGAAGCCTGGTGACGTTTCCGGCGCTCCTGTTCGCCGGGCTCAACCCGATCGATGCGAATGCGTCAAGCGTCGTGGCCCTGTTTCCTGGAACGTTCTCCAGCGTCTGGGCGTATCGCCGAAGCATCTTGGGCATCACCGAAGTCAGTGTGACAGGTTTCTTCATACTGAGTTTGTTTGGCGGTTTGCTCGGGGCGCTCTTGCTGTTGTCCACCCCGAGCTCCATCTTCGCCGGCCTCGTACCATGGCTGGTTCTGTTCGCGACGATCGTCTTCGCAGTCGGCAATTTCGCGCCACTGGAGGTGATCCAACGTCTCAAGTTTGGTCCGCGGGGCGCGTTGGTCGCGCATTTCATCATCTCGATCTACGGCGGCTACTTCGGGGGAGGCATAGGATTCCTCATGCTGGCGGCGCTCACCCTGTACGGGATGCGGGACATCAACGCGATGAACGGCCTCAAGATGGCACTCGTAGGCGTGATGACGATTACCGCGATCGCGGCGTTCGTGGTCGCGGACGTCGTTCGCTGGCCGGAGGCGCTTCCAATGCTCGTCAGCTCGGTGGTCGGTGGCTATGTCGCCGCGCACGCGGCGCAGCGGCTCGACCAACGGCTGATCAAGGGATTCATCGTCGTGTTAGGTGCCGGCTTAACTGCGTTTTTTTTCTGGCGCGGAGTGTAGCTGCGACAAACCCGGCGCCACCTTCTTCGCTTTCATCAAGACCGCCGCCGCGCGAATTTGGCTCCGATCAATTGAGTCCAAGGTCTGGAACGCACTGCGCTCAACCGATAATCACCCCGCAAGCAAAAAGGGGGGCGCGACGGAACACGCCACATCATCGCCGCCCGCTGCCTCGGGCCTGCCGACCTGCCCGTTTAGCGACCGAGCAGATTTCGACCTGGTGATCTATTCAAGACCGCCAAGGCGCTCGGCTCGAAGTGGCTCCGCCGGTCCGCGCCCGCGCATGATCGAATAGGCGCATATTTGCGCGGTGCATGAGTCGTTCCTGGCACCAAGCGGACCTGCCAAGTTCGCACGATCATGTTCGTTTAGCGAGGCGGAGCGGAAATCATCTGAACGTTTTGAGTATTCCACTGATGACCCGCAGCAGACATGGCGGCATGGTTTGGCAATGGTCCATCATCCCGCGAATCCACTGTTACGCCCGTGGTTTTGGTGTTAGCCTGTTCATAGCGTCGCGCGAGGAGCGCACAAAAGCGCCAATCAGAAGTCAAATCGCGCACTCCGAGCGGCTACGCGAGGAGGCCAATATGGCGTCTCTCTCGGATTGGAGCTTGCACAACTTCACGCACCGACGAGAGATTCGAAGCGTCGCATCTGCGTTCGTCGGCGAACTCGCCGCCATTCTGCACCTTATCGAAACGCACGATGTCGTATCAATGCTCGAAAAGGCGCTGGATGCTTCCGATAGCTTGGTCGCTCTTCCAAACCTGACACTGCCGCCGTTCACGATCTATACGGCGGATGCAGCCAAGCTTGGCGAGCTGCCGCCGCCAGTGCCGCGCGAGATCGCCTATTTTTATGCGCAGATTGCCTCGATCCAGGACGACCTGACTCGGCTCGCGAGAGAGCCTTTCTCGGGAGGCCCAGCCGTCGGTAGAACCGAGCGAATACGGCGCGTCCTCACCGAACTCAATGACGCGCTCTATCTCGGCGATGATATTCTTCGCGAGCTGCGTCAGATTCTTTCGCCGAAACATCAGAAATCTCTGACGCGGGCCTGATCGCCAGCCGGATTTTTCCTCGTTACCCTGCGGAGACAAGCCGCGCGTATTGGCGTGTCGTCATGCAGCAGCCCCTTGTCGCGGCGGCTCGTGAACCGCCTCTCGATTTAGCCGAGTGCTTGCTCCTTGGTTACTGAGGCCAAGGAACTTGCGGACTCACGGAGCGTAGTCGTGGGTTGGATCATGTCGGGTTTCAGAGACTTGCGGTCATACCCTAGACACCCGGCGTGGGCTGGGTCTCTCGCGAATGACCCAATCCAGACATGCGGCGAGCCCTCATTCGATCACCTCGTCGGCAAGCCTAGGATGAGCCGCGCGCGCTCCGATCATTCTTGTGCACTATCCGCCCGGTCGGATAGCCTGATGCCACAAAAAACGATGGACGGAGACGTGGCACCACCCTGAAACAGGGAGGATCATCATGCGCAAGTGGTGGGCTTGGGTTGGCATCATCTTGGCGACGGGAACGGGCGCGGGCGCCGTCCATGCAGAATATCGCGGCGGCACGATCAGGATCGGCGTGCTCAACGATCAATCGGGCCTCTATGCCGATATCGCGGGTACCGCCTCGGTCTGGGTCGCGCGCAAAGCGGTCGAGGATTTCGGCGCTGCCGCCAAGGGCATGAAGGTCGAGATCCTCTCCGGCGATCACCAGAACAAGCCCGATATCGGCTTGAGCATCGCGCGCCAGTGGTTCGACGTCGACAAGGTCGATGCCATCGCCGACGTGCCGACCTCATCCGTCGCGCTTGCCGTCAACGAGCTCGTCCGCGACAAGAACAAGGTGTTCCTCGCGGTCGGTCCGGCGACCTCCGATCTCACCGGCAAGGCGTGCTCGCCCAACACCGTACACTGGATCTACGACACCTGGGCTCTGGCGAACGGCACCGGCAACGCGATCGTCAAGCGCGGCGGCGACACCTGGTTCTTCCTCACCGCCGATTATGCCTTCGGCTATGCGCTCGAGCGCGACACCGAAGCGGTCGTGCTCAAGAGCGGCGGCAAGGTGCTCGGCAAGGTCCGTCACCCGTTCCCCGGCACCGACTTCTCCTCGTTCCTGCTGCAGGCGAAGGCATCGGGAGCCAAGATCATCGGGCTCGCGAACGCGGGCGGCGACACCATCAACTCCATCAAGCAGGCCTCCGAGTTCGGCATCGTGCAGGGTGGCCAGAAGCTTGCCGGCCTCTTGATCTTCATCACCGATATCCACGCGCTCGGGCTCAAGACCGCGCAGGGTCTCATTTTCACCGACCCCTGGTATTGGGATCAGAACGACGCCAACCGCGCATTCGCCAAGGAGTATTTTGCGGCGCACGGCCGCATGCCGAGCTATACGGTGGTCGGGGTCTACTCGGCCGTGTTCCACTATCTGCGCGCCGTCGAGGCGCTCGGCAGCCATGCGGACGGCAAGGCGATGGTGGCGAAGATGAAGGAGCTGCCGACCGAGGACAAGCTCATGGGCAAAGGCAGCGTGCGCATCGACGGGCGCAAGATCCACCCGATGTACCTGTTCGAGGTGAAAAAGCCCGAGGAGAGCAAGGGTCCCTGGGATTATTACCAGCAGCTCGCCACCATTCCGGCGGAAGAAGCTTGGCGGCCGCTCGACCAAGGCGAATGTCCGCTGGCGCGGAAATAATGCCACGCTTCGGAATCCCGGCTCGCCATGCCTGGCACCGGGTCCGGCCTTGCGTATTTCTGTGCGACGCGACACGTTGCGGGTGATGCGCGCTATTGGCACGAATGAGAAGTGCCGCCACGTCCGCTTTGCCGCCGCTATTGGGGGATGAACGGACATAACGCGGACATCGCAACACGGCGTGAATGACCCGAAGCGGACGGTCGCGGTTTGGTCACTGTGGTTTCGTTGCGAAGGCAGGGTATAACCCGAGGGGCGTTGCGTCGGGCCAGCGCAGGCGCAGCTCCGACAGCCAACCCTGTGCCGCTTCATTGATGCCGGGTAACACGCTGGCAGCAGCGGTCATCTCGATGACAGCTTCAAGATACCAGAGCAACCGTCCCCGGATCGACCAAATGCCCCACGTCTCGTCACCCTTGAGTGCTTGGTCTAGTCGCCGCGACAGACAGGTGAAAAGCCAGACTGCCGACATGTAAGTCAATTCGATGTGATAAGCAGTGTCATCGAGCGCCAAAGGGATCGAACTGCCGAGCTCCATCCGATAGGTCGCATCGACACGGGTGGCAACATCGTCCGGAGTGCGCCCCGCGCACCAGCAGGTTGGAAATCCGATTCTCCAATAAATTCCATCAAGCATCGCATGCGACGGTCGAGCGAACTCGTAGTCGATCAGGCGAATGCGCCCGCCCACGAGCAGCGAATTGTCCGGGCATGGATCGCCATGAATAAGCGTCAACCATGGACCCGGATCGATGAGCCGCGACGACAGAAGCTCCAGTTCGCCCACGGGTGGAGTTCCGCCGAGTTTGCCCGTGACCAGTTCGACCTCTTTCTCAACGCGCCATCCCGGCTGGCGACGCGGTCGATCTGAACCGAAAACGGTTTGAAATGTTTCATGATGAGCGTCGCTGCAATAGACAGTATCCGCGTGAAGGCGGCCAAGTGCAGCCGCATAGAGCTTTAGCGCGTGCTCAGCCTCTTCCGCGGTCCCTTTGAGGAGTGGATCAACAAGCGAGGTGAGATCCGCGCCAAGGTCCTCGAAAACCATGATCCCGCGGGCAACATCTCCGGCCAACAGCGCAGAACCATGGCCACGACCACGAGCGCGAGCGGCAAGGAAGGCGCAGGCAACCCATTCCTTTGCTAGGCCCGATGTCTGAAACACATTCTCGGCTGTAGGATCGTAAGTCGCCGAACGTGTCGATTTCAAAATGACGGGCCGAGCACTGCCGTCGGCATAGAGGGCAGTGGCCCGCGCTATGAAGTTCCGCCTATTGTCCTTGCTTAGGACCTTTACGTCGTCGAGCTTGACCGCGCCACTGGAAACCTTGGAGAGTGCTTCCCCCGCACAGGCTACGATCTCTTGAACATCAACAGTGCGCAGCTCACTCATCGCGTAATACCACCAGCCGCCTATGATCGCTAATTGAGGCACCGCCACACATTATGTCGCGTCGACAGGCGTGCCGAAATCCCCGATTATTGCAACGGGCAGCACGGGCGCCATCGGCGGGCATTATAGTTCATCGTTCGCATATTGAGCGTCCAAGCGCGAATTGCACGACGACGCTGCGAGGGCAATATGAAACTTCCCCGTCGCACTTTCTTGAACCTGGCAGCGGGTGCTGCTGCGCTGCCGGCCGTTTCGCGGATCGCGAGTGCGCAAGCCTATCCGACGCGGCCAGTGCGTATTATTGTTGGCTTTCCTCCCGGCCAAACAGGCGACATCAGCGCACGCTTGCTGGGCCAATGGCTCTCGGACCGGCTCGGCCAACCCTTCGTCATCGAGAATCGACCGGGCGCCAGCAGTTCGATCGCTACCGAGCTTGTCGTGAATGCGCCCCCGGACGGCTATACGCTTTTATGGATAGTTACAAGCAACTACATCAACGCGACACTCAAAACCAATCTTCCCTACAATTTCATCCGCGACATCGAACCGGTTGCGAGCACCACCCGCTCTACCCTCGTCGCGGTAGTGAACCCCTCGGTTCCAGTCAAAACCGTCCCCGAACTCATAGGTTACGCCAAGGCTAATCCGGGCAAGCTCAACATGGCTTCGGGAGGCATCGGCAACTCGACGCACCTGGCTGGTGAGCTGTTCAAGATGATGACTGGCATCGAAATGTTTCACGTACCTTATCGAGGCTCCGCGCCGGCGCTCACTGACCTGATCAGCGGTCAGGTGCAGGTGATGTTCGACCTTACACCTTCGTCTATCGGATATATCAGGGCTGGTCAGTTGCGGGCCCTCGCTGTGACGACGGCCACACGCTCCGGGGCGCTCCCCGAGCTGCCGACCATTGGCGAATTCGTACCGGGTTACGAGGCCAGCGCAGCGGGTGGCTTCGGCGCGCCGAAGGGCACGCCAGTCGAGATCATCCAGAAGCTCAACACGGAGATTAATGCGGGCCTGTCCGATCCTGATGTGAGATCGCGGTACGCGTCGTTGGGGAGCGTGCCGAATGCGGGCTCTCCGGCTGATTTCGGCAAGCTCATCGCTAGCGAAACCGAGAAATGGGCCAGGGTGATCAAGTTCGCGGGCATCAAGCCGGAATGACGCGGCAATCCCGGCAACATATTCCGTAACGTCCGTTAACGGAATCCGTCCACACGGACTACGGCGTGTACTCATAAATGCGCGGGCAATGTCGGCTTTCGGGGTAATAGCGGACGTGGCCTGGGTATCGCGGAATTTCCGCTAATGAGTTCCGGTTGGTACGAACCTGCCGATCCGGCATGTCCGCTACACGGCCGCTTTCAGGGGTAATCCGGACATCGAGCCGACATGGCCGCAGGGCCGGGTTTGACCCACAACGGACATCGGCCCAGTTCGAAGCGTATTTCTGTGCGACGCGAGATCGGTTAGGCTTCTCCAGCCGCTTTTGAAGCAGAACGTGCCGACATCTTCGCGGGGAATGGGCATCAATCGTGCGGTCGGCCCTTTTTCCTCGTTGGAATGCAGCGTCTAAGAATCACTGTAGGGGGTAGCAATGACTGACGTTCGTCGCGTGATCAGGCCCAATCGCCGGCGCTTCTTGTTTGGGAGTGCGGGCGGTGTCGTGTCGTACGCACTGGGTCTCTCGCCAACTCTATCGCAGCCGTTGCATTCGACGGCGCGCATCTTGGTTGGCTTTCCCGCGGGTGGCCCCAGCGACGTATTTGCGAGAACTCCTTGCGGAGCAGATGAAGGCGTATGCGTCTTCGACGATCGTCGAGAACCGTCCTGGTGCGGGCGGTCGCGTCGTGATGGATGTCTTGAAGAGCAGCGCGGCGGACGGGTCGGTCATGGTCCTGACGCCTGCCGTGGCGGTGGCTCTTTACCCGCACGTCTACAAGTCGCTCAGTTACAATCCGCAGCAGGACTTCGCCCCGGTTACGACCATCTCCACCACGTCCATGCTGATCGCGATCGGCCCGCTGGTCCCCAGCACGGTGAAGACACTTGCTGATTTCATTGCCTGGTGCCGAAGCAATCCCAATCAGTCATCCTATGGATCGCCGGGCGCGGGTTCGCCCCTTCATTTCCTCGGCGTCATGTTGTCCCGGGCTGCGAACTTTGAGTACCTCCACGTTCCCTTTCAGGGAACGGCGCCGTCCATACAAAGTCTGCTGAGTGGTCAAATCGCCTCCTGCATCTCGCCGATCGGCTCCTTCGTTCCGCACGTCCGGGCCGGGACGCTGCGGGCGCTGGCAACGACAGGCGCACAGCGCAGCCCGCTGCTGCCCGACGTGCCAACCGTTGCCGAGGCGGGATACCCGGCGCTCGAATTCGCCGAATGGTTCGGCATTTTTGTTCCGGCGCGGACTCCCAACGGGACCGTCGAGACGCTCAGCAGCGTCTTGCGCGCGGCACTGCAAACCAAGGAAATGCAGGCCGGTCTTGCCAATCAATCGGTAGATGCCGGCGGCCTCACGCCGGCCGACTTTGCTCGTCAGATCAAGGCCGACACAGATCGCTGGGGGCCGATCGTGAAGGCGTCCGGATTCACGTCCCTGGATTAGGCGGACGCGCAGGCTTCATTTTGCAAGCGAACATCGACGAGGCGAGTTGAGCCACTCGCGATGATCGAACACGTTGCGGGTGATGCGCTATTGGCACGAATGAACGTGCCGCCACGTCCGTTTGCTGCCGCTATTGGGATGATCGCGAGCGCTGGGCCTCACGGGTCCGCAATCGCTGCTGTTGCGGGCCGACGAGGTGATAAAATGAGCGTGGCTGACGACCGCTGTTGGCACATTTGAGACGTCCACCGACGTCCGCTATATGGCCGCTTTCTGGGTAACGCGGACATCAGCCAGCGATTGCCGGACAATCGCGATTTATGAGTACACGCCCTGGTGCGGTCTTTGGATTTGAGGGTCCTAAATCAGCGCGCGGCTACACGATCGGAATTTCAAATCCACCGCACTAGCCCGCTTTCTTCAGCTTTTCGGCGACGCGTGGCGCGAAATAGCTGAGCACGCCGCAGGCGCCCGCGCGTTTGAACGCGATCAGGCTTTCCATCATGGCCTTCTCGCCGTCGAGCCACCCGTTCTGCGCCGCCGCCATGATCATCGAATATTCCCCCGAGACCTGGTAGGCGAAGGTCGGCACGCCGAACGCGTCCTTCACGCGGCACAGGATGTCGAGATAGGGCATGCCCGGCTTGACCATGACCATGTCGGCGCCCTCGGAGATGTCGAGCTCAACCTCACGCAACGCCTCGTCGGTATTGGCCGGATCCATTTGATAGGTGCGCTTGTCGCCGGTGAGTGTGGTGGCCGAGCCCACCGCGTCGCGGAACGGCCCGTAGAAGGCCGAGGCATATTTCGCCGCGTAGGCCATGATCGACACGTCGGCAAAGTCGGCCTGATCGAGAGCTGCACGTATCGCCGCGACCCGACCGTCCATCATGTCGGAGGGCGCGATGACGTCGCAGCCGGCTTCGGCCTCCACCAGGGCCTGCTTCACCAGGACCTCGACGGTCTCGTCGTTGATGATCGCGCCGTCGCGCAAAAGGCCGTCATGGCCGTGGCTGGTATAGGGATCGAGCGCGACGTCGCAGAGGACGCCGATCTCCGGCACCTCTTTCTTGATCGCGCGAATGGCGCGACAGACCAGGTTGTCCGGATTGAGCGCCTCGCTGCCGTCCTCGTCGCGCCGCTTGGGATCGGTATAGGGGAACAGCGCGATGCACGGGATGGCGAGCTTGGCCGCCCGTTCGGCGTCGCGCACCGCCTGATCGACCGACAGCCGCTCGACGCCAGGCATGGAGGGAACCGGGATCCGCGCCTTGGTCCCATCGACGAGGAACAGCGGCCAGATCAGATCGTCGGTGGTCAAGACATTCTCGCGCACCAGCCGCCGCGCCCACTCGGCTTTGCGGTTGCGGCGCGGGCGGGTCACGAGGTCGAGGCGTTTTGCGGGCCTGGCCTCGACCGGGGCGAGACGGGCTTCAATCGGACGGCCGTATTTGATGGCCATTGCGGGCACTCCAGAGTGGAACGGTTCTTTTTAGCGGTTCCGGGAAATGCCCGCCAGCGCCGCGTTCGCATCGGAAGCTCCGCCCACATCCGGCAGGTTCGGAAACCGGGTGCTCTGGACTTCGGTGTGCGCTGCGCCATGATCGTGCCCCGGTGCGCTGATGGTTGAGGTCCTCCAAATCCTGGTCTTGCTGCTGGTCGTGATCGCCGTGGTTGCGGTGGTCGCGGCGCGACTCGCAGATTCCGCCTGCCATTCTGCTGGTGCTCACCGGCGTCGCGCTGGCGCTCATTCCCGGCCTGCCGGCGGTCGAGCTCGCGCCCGAGCTGGTTCTGCTGCTGGTGCTGCCGCCCGTCATCTATTCGTCCGCGGTGGCGATGAGCTGGAGCGAGTTCCGCTTCAATCTGCGTACCATCTCGTTGCTGGCGGTTGGGTGCGTGGTGTTCACCACCGTCGCGGTCGCGGCGTCGGCCCATTGGCTCCTCGGCCTGCCGTGGCCCGTAGGGTTCGTGCTGGGCGCGATCGTCTCGCCTCCCGACGCCGTGGCGCCGATGTCGATCTTGCGCAGAATGCAGCTTCCCCGGCGCATCCTGGTCGTCCTCGAAGGCGAGGGATTGGCCAACGACGCAACCGCGCTCATCCTCTACCGGTTCGCGGTCGCCGCCGTGAGCGCCGGCGTGTTTTCGCTCGGTCAGGCGACGGGCACGTTCGTTGCCATCGTCATCGGCGAAATCCTCTGGGGCGTCGGCGTCGGCTGGCTGATGCTGCGGCTGCGGCGCTGGGTGCACAATCCGCCGGTCGAGATCACGCTCTCTGTGCTGACGCCGTTTCTCGCCTATTGGCCGCCCGAGCATCTCGGCGGCTCCGGCGTGCTCGCAACCGTCACTGCCGGGCTCTACATCAGTTGGAACGGCCTTCGCCTGATCAGCGCCGCCACGAGGCTGCAAGGAATTTTTTTCTGGAACTTTTTCATCTACCTGGTCGAGGGCCTGGTGTTCCTCGCCACCGGCCTGCAGGCGCGCACGCTGATCGCCCGGATCGAACACTATCCGGTGTCCGAGCTTGCCCTTTCCGCTGCCGTGGTCAGCGTCGTCGTGATTGTTGCGCGTTTCGTATGGATGTATCCCGCCATCTATATGCCGCGCTGGCTCTCCGCTTCGGTCCGGCGCAAGGATCCGGCGCCGCCGTGGCAGTGGCCGTTCATCCTGGCCTTCACCGGGGTTCGCGGCATCGTCTCGCTCGCAGCGGCACTCGCAATCCCGTTTGCGACCGACGATGGCCATCCGTTTCCCGGCCGCGATCTCATCCTGTTCCTCACCTTCTCCGTGATCCTGGTGACCCTGGTGCTGCAAGGCCTGATGCTGCCCTTGGTCATCCGCGCGCTCGGCCTCGCGCATGCCGGCCGGCGCGAGCGCCACGCCGACCGGGTCGAAGAGCAGCAGGCGCGGCGACAGGCGATCGAGGCCGGGATCGCGCGGCTCGACCGGCTCGCGTCGGAGCGCGATCTCCCCGACGAGATTGTGCGGCCGCTGCGCGCGCATCAGCGGGATCGGCTCAAGCATATCGAGCAAGGCAGCGACGGCGACGCCGGGCACAAGAAGCTCACCGATCTGCACTGCGATATCGAGCTGCAGCTGATCGAGGCCGAACGGCAGCACGTGAACGATCTCTTCCGCAACGCCAAGCTCAAGGACGAGGCGCGGCGGCGGATCGAGCGCGAGCTCGACCTGCGCGAGGCCCAGATCGCCAACCGGCGCGCGGAGGAATAGAGCACGGCGTCGCGGCCATCGATTGACGGCCGCAATGGCGCGCATTAACGGTCGCCCGCATGGATTTCGACCTCACCGAGGAGCAACGGGCCATTCAGGACACCGCGCGCGCCTTCGCGCGTGACGAGATGATGCCGTTGGCCCGCCAATGGGATGAAGACGAAGTGTTTCCGGAGAACACGCTGCGCCAGGCCGCGGCGCTCGGCTTCGCTGGCATCTACGTATCCGCTGACCTCGGCGGCACGGCGCTCTCGCGGCTCGACGCTGCGCTGATTTTCGAGGAGCTGGCGCAGGGCTGTCCCTCCACCGCCGCCTATATCTCGATCCACAACATGGTCGCCTGGATGATCGATGCGTATGGCGCGCGCGAGCTGCGGCAGCGCCTGCTGCCCGAACTTTGCAGCATGGCGAAGTTCGGCAGCTACTGCCTGACCGAGCCCGACTCCGGGTCGGACGCTGCGAGCCTGAAAACCCGCGCGGTGCGCGACGACGGCCATTACGTGCTCGACGGCACCAAGGCCTTCATCTCGGGCGGCGGTCGTTCCGACGTCTATATCGTGATGGCGCGGACGGGCGAGGGCGGCCCGCACGGCATCTCCTGCTTTCTGGTCGAGAGCGGCACTCCCGGGCTCTCCTTCGGCGCGAAGGAGAAAAAGCTCGGATGGCACTCGCAGCCGACCGCAATGGTCATATTGGAGGGGTGCCGCATCCCGGTCGCGAACCGCATCGGCGACGAAGGTCAGGGCTTCAGGATTGCCATGAGCGCGCTCGACGGCGGCCGCCTCAACATCTCGGCCTGCTCGCTCGGAGGCGCCCAGTTCTGCCTCGACCGCACCGTCACCTATATGAAGGAACGAAAGCAGTTCGGCACGCGGCTGGCGGATTTCCAGGCGCTTGGCTTCCGCATCGCCGACTACGCGACCGCGCTCGAGGCGGCGCGCCTGATGCTTCACCGCGCGGCGGTGGCGCTCGATCTGGGCGACCCCCGCGCCACCCGCCTTGCGGCCATGGCCAAGCGACTTGCGACCGATACCGGCTTCGACGTGGTCAATGGCTGCCTGCAGCTTCACGGCGGCTACGGCTATCTGCGCGATCATCCCATCGAGCGCGTTCTGCGGGATTTGCGCGTGCACCAGATTCTCGAAGGCACCAACGAGGTGATGCGACTGATCGTCAGCAGGGACCTGTTGGGGAATTGAGCGCGGGAACAAGAACATGATTGTCGGCGAACTGGCTTTGGTCGCGGCCGCCGCGTTTACCGGCGCTGCCATCTACGTCAACGTTGCCGAGCAGCCGGCGCGGCTCGCGCTCGACGATCGGGCGATGCTGGAACAGTGGAAGCGCAGCTACGACAACGCATCCGTCATGCAGGCAGGTCTTGCGCTGGTCGCGTGCGCGCTCGGCGTCGCGGCGTTCTTCTTGAGCCTTGACTGGCGATGGCTTCTGGGTGCGCTCTTCATCCTTGCGCCGTGGCCATGGACCATCTTGGTCATCATGCCGGTCAACCGCCAGCTGAAGGCGACGGCGGGCGATGCCGTCCAGAGCGTCACCCGCGCATCGGTCGGGCACTGGGGACGCCTGCATGGCGTACGCAGCGCGTTCGGGATCGCGGCCACGCTGGTCTATCTGTGGGCGGCTGCGTGACGGCAAAGCACGCCGACGAGGCTGACATCCTGTTTGAGCGCCGCGGCGTGGCCGGTGTCGTCACGCTCAATCGGCCGCAGGCGCTCAATGCGGTCTCACTCGCCATGGTGCGTGCGCTCGCGCAACAACTGGCCCGGTGGGAAGGCGATCCGGCGGTCACCCGTGTGATCGTCACCGCCAATGGTGGGCGCGCCTTCTCCGCCGGCGGGGATCTGCGCGCCCTCTACGATTTCGGTCGTGCCGGTCGCCATGACGAAGCGCTCGAATATTTCCGCGAGGAATACGCGCTCAACGCCCAGATCAAGCGCTATCGCAAACCTTATGTCGCGCTCATCGACGGCATCGTCATGGGCGGCGGCGTCGGCATCTCGGTCCATGGCTCCCATCGCGTCGCCGGCGACAAGTTCAGCTTTGCCATGCCGGAGGTGAGCATCGGCTTCTTTCCCGACGTCGGGGGCACCTGGTTCTTGCCGCGCTTGCCGGGACAACTCGGCACCTATTGCGCCCTCACCGGCGAACGGCTCAATGGCGCGGATGGCGTGCAGGCGGGAATCGCGACCCACCGCGTCGCCTCGATCCGGTTTCCCGACCTGATCGACGCATTGTGCGGCGCGGTGCCGGTCGATGCGCTGCTCGGTGCCTTCGCACAGCCGGCCGGGGAGGCGTCGGTCGTGGCCCAGCAGGCCGCAATCGATCGGTTGTTCACCGGCGCGGGGGTCGAAGACATTTTAGCCGCCCTTGACGCCGAGGCAGGCCGGAATGGAACTCAGGCGGCCTTTGCCGCCGGCACCGCCGCCTTGATGCGCACAAAATCCCCCACGAGCCTTAAACTCGTGCTTGAGCAGATGCGGCGCGGTGCCACGCTCGATTTTGCGCAATGCATGCGCACCGAGTTCCGCATAGTGTCGCGGGTCGTGCGTGGGCACGACTTCTACGAAGGGATCCGGGCTTTGCTTATCGATAAGGACCAGGCGCCGCGCTGGCGGCCGTCGGCGCTCGCGGACGTGAGCGCGATCGAAGTGGAACGGTATTTTGCGCCCCTGGCGCGGGAACTCGATTTGCCATGACGAACACCGACCAGCCGCAGACGCTCGAGCCCGTACACGCCGGCGGCGACGAGGCCGAGGGCAAGCAATGGTCCCGTTGGCTCTTGCTGTTCTTGCGAGCCATGGCCGTGCTGTCGCTCATCAAGGGCCTCTATCATTGGGCGATCGTTTGCGGGATCGGTGCGCCGTTCCCGTCCGGCTTCGATTCCTATGCGAGTCCATATCAGGCGGCGACGGTGTTCTTCGCGGTGATCGATCCGGTTGCGGGTGTTGGATTGTGGCTGGCGGCGCCGTGGGGCGCGGTGGTGTGGCTCACTTCCATCATCTCCATGGCGGCGGTCGAGATCCTGTTTCCCCAGATTTACGGCGGGAGCATGTGGGTGGTTGCGATCGAGGCGGTGCTGCTCGGCGCTTATCTGTGGCTCGCGCTGATGGCCGCGCGCGAGCAGCCGGCGTGAGCCGTTAACGACAGCAACCGGGGTGGAGGAGCGTCATGGCAAGGATCGGCTTCATCGGGCTCGGCAATATGGGCCTGCCGATGGCTCAGAATCTGCTCAGAGCCGGGCACGCGGTGGCGGGCTTCGACCTGAACGCGGAGGCAAGCGAGAATTTGACGGCGAGCGGCGGCACCCGGGCGAATTCGGCAGCGGAGGCATGCAGGGACGCCGAGATCGTGATCACCATGCTGCCCGCGGGCGAGCACGTTCGCGACGTCTATCTCGGCGACGCCGGCGTGCTTGCGGCGGCCGCGCCGGCGACCCTGCTCATCGATTCCTCGACCATCGACGTGGAGACCAGCCGCGCGGTGGCGCAGGCCGCCGAGGGCAGGGGGCTTCCCATGGTCGATGCGCCGGTGTCCGGCGGCGTTGCCGGCGCGCAGGCGGCGACGCTGACCTTCATGGTCGGCGGCTCCAGCGAAGCGTTTGAGCGCGCGCGCCCGGTGCTGGAGAACATGGGCAAGACCATCGTCCATGCCGGCGGGCCCGGTACCGGCCAAGCGGCGAAGATCTGCAACAACATGATCCTCGGCGCATCGATGATCGTGGTTTCGGAGGCCTTCCTGCTGGCGGAAAAGCTGGGCCTCGACGCCCAGCGGCTTTTCGACATTGCGTCGAAGTCGTCGGGCCAATGCTGGTCGATGACGAGCTATTGCCCGGTGCCGGGGCCGGTGCCGACCTCGCCCGCGAACCGCGACTATCAGGCCGGCTTCACAGCGGCGATGATGCTCAAGGACTTGAAGCTGGCGCAATCTGCCGCCCGCGCCACCCGCGCCACGACCCCGCTCGGCGCCGGCGCGGCCGCGGTCTATGAGCGCTTCGTCGAAAGCGACGACGGCAGCATCGATTTTTCCGGGATCATTCGCTACCTGCGCGGCCCTTGAAAAATCTGCTGGCCGGCGCGCATCCGCCGCTCAGCATCGTGAACGAGACGTTACGGAAGTGCGAGAAGTGCCCGCCATTACGGCGTCAATCGATCGTTCACCGTTCCGAATAAACCTTATCTTTATCGTGTTACTTAAGCCGATTTTAGACCCCGAGGCGTAGGTTGCACGTCGAGCGGGGGCACAGGGCCTCGCCACATAAGAACGACAACGGATAGGACAGCGTCATGATGCAAGCAGCAACCAAAGCGATGGAGCCCACCGAGCGCGCAGGGCGCTTCGACCCCACCCGCTCGCTCTATCTCGAGACCTTGACCTTGGTCGAGCGGCTGCATCGCCGCCTGCTCGAGGTCATCAAGGACGAATTCGACCGCAGGAGCCGGGCCGATATCAATTCGGTGCAGGCGCTGCTGCTGTACAACATCGGCGAGAAGGATCTCACCGCGGGTGAGCTGCGCACGCGCGGCTACTATCTCGGCTCCAACGTCTCCTACAATCTCAAGAAGCTGGTCGAGATGGGCTACCTCGATCATCAGCGCTCGCGGGTCGACCGCCGCTCGGTGCGCATCAAGCTCACCGAAAAGGGCCGCGAAGTGCGCGACATCGTCGATACGCTCTACCAGAAGCACATCGGCACGGTAACGCAGGTCGGCGGCATCAATACCGACGAGTTCGCCACGCTCAACAAGTCGCTGCAGCGCCTCGAGCGCTTCTGGACCGACCAGATCCTCTATCGCATGTGATCGGCGGTTCGATTGTCGGCCCTTCGCCCCGGCTTATGCCGGGGCTTTTTTTTGCCTGGAGCTTTTCCAGTTAATTCGATCCAGCTACGTCTGCATGTCACCCGCGGCGCAAGCCCCATAGGCGCTAAGATAAGGTGTGGCGTGTCCCGGATGCGGTGCAGCGCGAGCGATAGCGAAGCGGTGCACCGCTGGTCCGGGACCGTCGCGAAGGCGGTGTGTGTAACGGTCCACGCAGGTCGGGTTTACCCGCCTTCGCATGACTTGAGTGCCGATCTCGGGTAGACCCGAGATCGGTGTCTGCAGCGCATTCATTCCGCTATCGCTCCATCGCTGCGCCAGCGCCCGGGACACGACGCTTAACTTAGCGCCTATGGGGCTTGACCCGCATGCGTCGCCATGGCGAGTTGTTATCGGCGTTTCGCGGCGTTGCCCTTCCTGTCGCCGCTGTTAGAGTTTCCCAGCGGACCACATGCAATGAGACCAATGAACGTCATCGCGGCAGTTCTGCTGTTCCTGGGGATCGCGGCCGGCGCGGCCTCGGCGCAGACGACCGCCGAGTTCCCGTCCCGGCCGGTGAAGCTCATGGTGCCGTTTGCGGCGGGCGGGCCGACCGACGTGGTGGCGCGCATCCTTGCCGATTTCCTGACGGCGCGGTGGAACGGCCAGTCGGTGGTGATCGAGAACCGCCCGGGCGCGGGCACGATCGTGGCGACCGCCGCCGTCGCCAAGTCGCCCGCCGACGGCTACACCATGCTGGTCGCGACCAATTCGCTGCTGATCAATCCGGCGATCGGGCAAAAGCTGCCCTACGACACCGAAAAAGACTTCGCCGCGGTGAGCATGGTGGCCACGCAGCCGGTTGCGCTCGTGGCTAACAAAGCGTTTCCCGCCGACACCATTGCGCAATTGGTCGACGTCGCGAAGAAAAGCCCCGAGACGCTCAACTTCACCTCGCCGGGGCCGCGCGGGGTCGGGCACCTCGCCGGCGAGATGCTCAAGCAGCGCGCCGGCATCAACATGACCCATATCAATTACAACGGCAGCGCGCCGGCCTTGACCGACGTGATCGCCGGACGTGTGCCGCTGATGTTCGACATCTGGCATTCGGCCAAGCGCCACGTCGATTCCGGCGACCTCAAGCTGATCGCCGGCGCCGGCGCGCAACGTCTTGGCGATGCGCCGCAAGTGCCCACCATCGCCGAGACCTATCCGGGCTTCGACGTCATTGCTTTCAATGCCCTTGTTGCTCCCGCGGGCGTTCCCGCGCCGGTGCTCGACAGGTTGTCCGCCGATATTCGCTCCGTGGTGAATTCACCGGAGTTCGCCGACAAGGTGCGCAATCTCGGCATCTTCCCCTTCGGGAACACGCCGCAGGAGCTCGATGCCTGGATGCGCAAGGAGATCGCGCGCTGGGCGGGGATCGCCAAGGCCGCCAACATCAAGGCGGATTAGAGAGCGTTGCTGCAATGAGCTCAGCGCGAGCGGCAAACTCGGTGTGCTCCCTCTCCCGCTTGCGGGGGAGGGGTGGGGTGGGGGTGGCCGGAGAATGCTCTATCTTGTCGCGTGCCCCCTCCCTGTCGCCTCCCCCGCACGCGGGGGAGGGGCACGATGTGGCGCCGGCCTTCGACATCGCAAAACGAGCGACGAGGCATCCATGAGCGGCGCGCTTCACGCCATCGATTGCGACGTGCATCCGACCGTGCCGGACATGAAGGCGCTGTTGCCCTATCTCGACGACTTCTGGCGCGAGACGGTGGAGGAGCGCGGCATCAATTCGCTCGAGACCGTCGCCTATCCGCCCAACGCGCCGCTCACGGCGCGGTCGCAATGGCGCGGCGAGAATGGCCGCGCCGCCACCGCGGCGTCGGAGCTCACGGCGCAGGTGTGCGATCGCTGGCAGGCGGGCATCGCGATCTGCAATTGCCTGTATGGCGTGGGTCTGCTGTTCAGCGAGGACATGGCCGCGGCCTTCACGCGCGCGCTCAACGACTGGATCGTGAAGGAATGGCTCGATCGCGATCCGCGCCTGCGGGCGTCGATCGTGCTGCCGATGCAGAACACCGAATACGCCGTCGACGAGATCGAGCGTTGCGCCAAGGACCGCCGCTTTGTGCAGATCCTCGTTCTCGCCATGCAGGAAACGCCGCTCGGCCGCCGCCACCTGTGGCCGATCTACGCCGCCGCCGAACGCCATGGCCTGCCGCTCGGCATCCATGCCGGCTCGAGCTACCGCCATTCCATCACGTCGCTGGGTTGGCCGAGCTACTACATCGAGGATTATGCCAGCCACAGCCAGGCGTTTCAGTCGCAGGTGGCGAGCCTGGTGTGCGAAGGGGTGTTCGCCAAGTATCCCGGTCTGAAGGTGGTCTTGCTGGAATCGGGCGTGACCTGGCTTCCCGGCTTTCTCTGGCGGTTCTCGAAGTTCTGGCGCGGCGTGCGCTCGGAGGTGCCGTGGGTGGACCGCTCGCCGGCCGAGATCGTTCGCGACCATGTCCGCCTGACCATCCAGCCGTTCGACGCGCCGGCCGACCCCGATCAGGTGGAACGGGTGATCGATCATCTGCGTTCCGATGCCATACTGCTCTACGCCTCGGACTATCCGCACTGGCAGTTCGACGGCGACGAGACCGTACCGGCGGGAATACCCGCCGCGCTGCATCGCAAAATCCTGGTGGAGAATCCGCTTGCGACCTATGATCGCCTCCGGAGCGGCTAGCTCCAGGGAGTTCATGCGTTCCAAGTACCGGATATCTCGGCCGGAGCGGGCTTTCGCCGGCACATGCTTTGAAGGAGCAGCCGCCATGAACATCGAGGTGAGGCAGCCACAGGTCGGGGCCAAGGCGCGGGTCGGCATCTTCGACTGCGATATCCATCCCAAGAGCTCGCTCGAGGATTTGCGTCCCTATCTCAGCAATCGCTGGTGGGACTATTTGCAGACCTACGGGCAGCGTCAGCGCCACGGCTACGTCAAGGGCTTTCCCTATCCCAAGAGCCAGCCGCTTGCGTCGCGGCGCGACTCCTGGCCGCCCGGCGGCGGATTGCCGGCGAGCGATCTCGACTTCATGCGCGAGCAACATCTCGATTTCTACGGGATCGAATGGGGCGTGATGAATCCGCTTTCGCCGACCGGGCAGGGCGAGCAGAACGACGAGCTCAGCGCCGCCATGGCGTTTGCCGCCAACGAGTATCAGCTCGAAGGCTGGAACCGGCGCGATCCGCGGCTCAAGGCCTCCGTCGTCATTCCCTATGAGAACAGTGAACTGTCCTGCGCCGAGATTCGCAAACGCGCCGGCGATCGCCGTTTCGCCCACGTCCTGTTCCTGAGCCGCACCAGCGAGCTTCTCGGCAAGCGCCGCTACTGGCCGATCTTCGAGGCGGCGGTCGAGGCCGGGCTTCCCGTCGGCGTTCACGTCTTCGGCTCCAGCGGCCGCCCCATGAGCAGCACCGGCTGGCCGTCATTCTACATCGAGGAAATCACCGAGCACTCGGCCTCGCTGCAGGCGTCGGTCGCGAGCCTGATCGTGGAGGGGGTGTTCGAGCGCTTTCCCGAGCTCAAGATCGTGCTGATCGAGGCCGGCTTCGCCTGGATCCCGGCGCTCGGCTGGCGCCTCGACCAGAACTGGAAGCGGATGAAGGACGAGGTCCCGCATCTCAAGCGCGCGCCGTCGGAATATCTGCGCGAGCATTTCTGGGTCTCGACCCAGCCGATGGAAGAGGCCGAGGAGCCCGACCACGTGATCGACGTCATGGAGTGGATCGGCTGGGACAAGATCCTGTTCGCCAGCGACTATCCGCATTGGGATTTCGACGATCCGTTTCTTGCGCTGCCGCCGAGCCTGAGCGAGGAGCGCCGCAACAAGATCTACAGCGGCAACGCCAAGGCGCTCTACCGGATCGACTGATGACCCGCTGGAGCATTTTCCGGAAAAGTGGAATTCCGGTTTTCCGCAGAAAATGCGACCATGAAGAAATCCAGAGCGCGTCTCAGTACGCGCTCCCGTCAACGTGAAGAGAGTGCGCTCTGGGCATGGCCAAGCATGTGGTCGCCGCCGTCGGTGACATTCCGCCCGGCACCCGCCGGCTTGCGCAAGTGAACGGCCGCGCCATCGTGGTGTTCAATCTGGGCGGCGAGTTCTTCGCGCTCAACAACCGCTGTCCGCATCGCGGCGGCAGCTTGTGCCAGGGCCGGCAGACCGGGCTCGTGGAATCGGACGGTCCCGGCAACTACCGCTACTCCCGCCCGGGCGAGATCATCCGCTGCCCCTGGCACGGCTGGGAATTCGACATCCGCACCGGCCAGTCCTGGTGCGACCCCACCCGCGTTCGCGCGCGCCCCTATGCCGTTTCGGTGCAGCCGGGAACGCGGCTGGTTGCCGGGCCCTATGTGGCGGAAACCGTGCCGGTCAGCGTCGAGAACGACTACGTGGTGGTGGAGGCGTGAAAGCGGGCATGGCGGAGAGGGCGGAATAGTCCCGCTCCCGTGCATCTCTTGGCCCGAAGATTTGGTCGACATTGTAACGCGAATCTCGTAGAGATACGCATCATCCCGAAATGCATCCGGCTCTGGTTGCAGCGGCTTTCGCGGCCGTCGCTCGCGACTTCGGCGCGTCGCGGGCGGTGGCCCAATGGACGGTGGAGGACGCGGCAAGTCGGGTGAGAGGTCCTGTTATTTTCCTGTTATTAACAGGACGCGTTGTGTCGATGACGTCCGGGCTGGCAGGAACTTGGGCCGCGGCCCGTCGCTTTCCTCGCCGCCGCAATGCTGAGCCGAATTTGGAGTTCGAGCCCCTAGATGTGGGCAACAATCGCCGGCAGCGCCCATAGCTTGGCGGTCCCGGCCGGGTATGCTATCGCCCCTGATGAACCTCCGCGTCGGAGGCCATCCCTGACAAGCAGCGTGAATGCAATGACCGATCCGTCGCGAGCCCGCGCCTCTGTGGCGAACCTGTTCACCGCATCCTTGGCGGAAACCGACCCCGAAGTGGCTGAAGCGGTGAGGTGCGAACTCTCCCGCCAGCGCGACGAGATCGAGCTGATCGCGTCGGAAAACATCGTCAGCAAGGCGGTGCTGGAAGCGCAGGGTTCGGTCCTCACCAACAAGTATGCCGAAGGTTTGCCGGGGCGGCGCTATTACGGCGGCTGCCAGTACGTCGACGTCTCAGAAAATTTGGCAATTGAACGGGTTACGAAGCTTTTCGGATGTAAATTCGCAAATGTCCAGCCGCATTCGGGTGCCTCCGCCAATGTCGCGGCGTTCATGGCGCTGATGGCGCCGGGCGACACCTTCATGGGCCTCAATCTCGCCGCCGGCGGCCACCTGACCCATGGCTCTCCGGTCAACATGTCCGGCCGCTGGTTCAAGCCCGTGCCCTATGGGGTGCGCCGCGACGACCACCGGATCGACCTCGACGAGGTTCGCAAGCTCGCGGAGGAGCACCGGCCGAAGGTCATCATTGCGGGCGGATCGGCCTATCCGCGCGTGATCGACTTCCGCCGCTTCCGCGAGATCGCCGACGAAGTGGGAGCCAAGCTTTTGGTCGACATGGCGCATTTCGCGGGCCTCGTCGCCGGCGGCGCGCATCCCAGTCCGTTCCCGCACGCCCACGTCGTCACCTCCACCGCGCACAAGACCCTGCGCGGGCCGCGCTCGGGCTTCATCCTGACGAACGACGAGGACCTGGCGAAGAAGATCAATTCGGCCGTCTTCCCCGGCCTGCAGGGTGGGCCGCTGATGCACGTGATCGCAGCCAAGGCCGTAGCCTTCGGCGAGGCGCTGCGGCCCGCGTTCAAGCTCTACGCCCGCAACGTGGTGGAGAACGCCAAGGCGCTGGCGGAGACGCTCAAGTCGAAAGGTCTCGACATCGTCTCCGGCGGTACCGACACCCATCTCATGCTGGTGGACCTGCGGCCCAAGCGCCTCACCGGAAAAGTCGCGGAGCTGGCGCTCGGCCGCGCCCACATCACCTGCAACAAGAACGGCATCCCGTTCGATCCGGAGAAGCCGGCGATCACGTCGGGCATCCGCCTGGGGACGCCCGCCGGCACCACCCGCGGCTTCGGCATCGCCGAGTTCCAGGAGGTGGGCGATTTGATCGTCGAAGTGCTCGACGTGCTCTCGCAGAAGGGCGTCGAGGAGGACTCCCTGACCGAGGCTGCGGTGCGCGAGAAAGTGAAGCGATTGGTCGCGCGCTTCCCGATCTATAACGGGTGACGGCGGATATCGCATGGCAGTGAAGGTGTCGCGTGTCCCGGACGAGCGCGGCGAAGCCGGCGCGAAGATCCGGGACCCAGGGATGGATCCGGTGGCTGATCCGGCGCTTCGCGAGTTTTTCGCTGGATCCGGGGTCTCGCTGCGCAAAGCCTTCGGCTTTGCTTCCCTCGCCCGGGACACGAGAGCGCGGCGGTAGGAGAATTCCATGCGCTGTCCGAATTGCGGCAGCCTCGATACGCAGGTGAAGGACTCGCGGCCGACGGAGGATTCGTCCGTCATCCGCCGGCGGCGCGTGTGCCTGACCTGCAATTTCCGCTTCACCACGTTCGAGCGCGTACAGCTGCGCGAGCTCGTTGTGATCAAGCGCAACGGCCGCCGTGTGCCGTTCGATCGCGACAAGCTGCTGCGCTCGGTCCAGATCGCCTTGCGCAAGCGCCCGGTCGAGCCCGAGCGCATCGACCAGGTCGTTTCCAAGATCGTGCGCGAGCTGGAAAGCCAGGGCGAGAGCGAAGTGTCCTCGGAGACCGTGGGCGAGATGGTGATGGAGACGCTGCGCGCGCTCGACGATGTCGCCTATGTGCGCTTTGCCTCGGTGTATCGCAATTTCCGCGAAGCCAAGGATTTCGAGGCCGTGCTCGACGAATTGTCGGGCGAGGAGGACCCGACGGCGACGGCGAGGAAGTGAGCGCATTGGCCTGGAGAACTTTCGGCGCTCCATATGAATGACTGAAGCGGGCGGTTCATGTCGGCATGCGGCCGGAGCGAGGAGATCCCGCCGATGGCGTTCCAACTCAAGGTCAATGGCCAGGCCCGCGACGTGGACGCGGTCGGTGACACGCCGTTGCTGTGGGTGCTGCGCGACAATCTCGGTCTCACCGGCACCAAGTTCGGATGCGGGATCGCCCAATGCGGCGCCTGCACCGTCTTTCTCGATGGAAAGCCGCTGCGCTCCTGCTCGCTCCCGGTTTCAGCGGTCGGCGGCGCGGAGATAACAACGATCGAGGGCATTTCCGGACGCGAGAGCGAGGCGGTGCAGCGCGCGTGGGTCACCCGCGACGTTCCGCAATGCGGGTATTGCCAGTCGGGGCAGATCATGAGCGCGGTGGCGCTCCTCAAGGCGATCAAGAAGCCGAGCGACCGCGACATCGACCTCGCCATGAACGGCAATCTCTGCCGCTGCGCCACCTATGTCCGTATCCGTGCCGCCATCCACGACGCGGCGCGGACACTGGAGGGCTGAGCCGTGGGTCTGCAGGGCTCCGCATGATGCGCCGGCAAGTGACGCTTGCAGTGGGCGCGGCGCTCGCGCTCGGCGTCGCAGGCGCGGTATTGCCGATCAAGGACACGAAAGGGCAACAGGCGTCGCCGCCGGCGGCCGCCGCGACCGCGCTTCGGCCCGCGTCCGCCTTTGCCGCGATCGCGGATGAACGCACGCGCGCCATTGCGCTGTTCCAGGAGGCGGCCAAAGTGATCACACATCCGCGCTGCATGAACTGTCACCCCGCCGGCGAGCGGTCCGACGCAGACCGAGCGCATGCAACCGCACCTGCCCCTGGTGGTGCGCGGTGCCGATGGCCACGGCGCGCCGGGGATGACGTGTGCCACCTGCCACCACGCCGCCAACTACGATCCCGCCGGCGTGCCGGGACACCCGGATTGGCATCTTGCGCCGCTTTCGATGGGGTGGCAGGGCCGCTCCGTCGCGCAGATCTGCGAGCAGATCAAGGATCGCGCGCGCAACGGCGGCCGCGATATGGCGGCCCTGGGTCCAGCACATGGCCGAGGACGCCCTGGTCGGCTGGGCGTGGGCGCCCGGCGCCGGCCGCACGCCCGCGCCCGGCAGCCAGGCGGAGTTCGGCGCGCTGGTCCGGGCCTGGGCCGCTGCCGGCGGTTACTGCCCGGCGCCGTAGAGCACGCCGTCGGGGGAGCACGGATGGATTTTCGGCTGGAGTCTTCGGCCGAGTCTAATGCTTCGTGTCGGCCGTTCTAGTTCGGCTGCCGTTTGCCCAGATACTGAAACACCGTCTGGTCCCACCAGTCGGTCTCGGTCTCTTCCAACAGCGGGGCATTGAGCACCTGATGCAGCGGGGTACTGAACTTGGGTAACGCGATGGCATAATGCTCGTCCTGCAGGACGATCGCCAGCACGCGCAGCTTCGCAGAAAAGTCTTGCAGCACGAGCCAACTCAGCAAGGGCTTGTCATGGACGAAGGCGTCGAGTTCGCCGGCTTCCAGCGTCTTCAAGGCATCAAGCGCCGTCGGGAAGGTCCGGTGCGAGATGCGCTCGCGGTCGAGATAGGTCACCGTCGGTGAGTTTGCCACCGCGCCGACGCGGACGTGCCGCAGGTCGTTGGCGTCGTGCACCACCCCCTGCATCTCGCGCTGCGTCAAAGCCGACGTCACGCCGGCTGTAAACACCGCCACCGCAATCACCGAGGCGATCATCCAACCGATGGCCACGAGGCGGCCGGGCAGCGTCGCCGGTGCGTGTTGGCCAGCGCCCGCCTGCGTCATGGCGGTGGCGGACCACCAGACGCCGGTGCCCAGGCCCCGCGCGCCGCCGCTGAAATGCTCGGTCTGGCGCCGTTCCAGCAGCCAGATCACGAAATCCCGATGCACATCGCGAGACCCAGCAGGATCGACACGGCCTGCAGAAAGCCGAATGAAAAGAGCGTACGGAAGATCGCTCGCCAGCGGGGCTCGCCGGTCGATACCGCAACGCCGAGGCCCGCGGTGTAATACGGCAGGGTGAAATCCACGATCCGTTCGCGTTCGGCGGTGATGGTGATAGCCGCGATGCCCGCATCGAACGTGCCCTTTGCGACCCCATCGAGGATCGCCTGATTTGTTGTTTGTTCCGAAAACCGGTAGCGCAGGTGCAACCGTTCTGCGATGCGGTGCCAAAGAGCGATGCTGATGCCCTGCCAGCTCCCGTCCTTCCGCTTGATCGCAAAGGGCGGCACTTCCCTGGTCGCGATGACCAGTTCTCGATCGGGCAGCGGCGGATTGACTGGAATTGCCGGTTCCGCATGGGCGCGCAGGCAAGCAAGCGCGAGCATCAGCACAATGACAAAAGCTTGCAACCGGTTCACCCTCATCAAGTCCTCTCTGAAGCCGACAAACTCGCGTGCCGCCTGGTTCCTCGCTCTTGCGCCACGGCCTTCTCGTCCGGCAACGGGCGACGGCGCTTCAAGCGCCGAGGTCGAGCGAACCTGGTCGGCGCTACGTTGCCTATCTAACAAAAAATGTCAGAGTTCGTTACACGTCGGTGCTCCACAAACAGGATGGTCAGATGAATGAGCTCAGCGTTCACGCCGGCGCGACGGAGACCGCCCTGCCGGCCGATTTCCGCTGGCCGGGCGGCAAGCGATTGGCGGTGTTCTTTCGTTGCGCATTCGAAGGCTGGTCGGACGGTCATTGGCCCGGCGTCGGTCCGATGGGAAATCCGCTCAAACCCGGCGTACCCGACCTCAACGCTATCGGGTTTGCAGAGTACGGCCATCGGCGTGGGATCTTTCGCGTGCTTGATACGCTGGCACGCGAGAACGTCAAGGCGACCATGATCGTCTCGGGGATCATGGCGGAGCGCCATGCCGAGATTGTTCGCCGGATATCGGAAGCGGGACACGACATCGTGGCGCATTCCTACGCCATGGACGTGATCCCGATCTATCTCAACGAGGACGAGGAGCGGGCCAATATCCGGCGCACGGTCGATCTGATCGCGCGTGCAACCGGCAAGCGCCCGACCGGATGGATCAGTCCGCGTGGCACCCCGAGCCCGCGTACCGGCCGGCTGCTGGCGGAGGAGGGGTTCGAGTGGCACGGTGATTCCTTGAACGACGACCTGCCGTACTTCGTGCATTTCAAGGCGGGCACGGTGGTCTCGTTTTCGAGCAACATGGAATGCAACGACCTGCCGCTCTACATGCGCCACGGCAACCCTCCGCGGGTCATGCTGGAGATTTTCCAGGACTGGCTCGATTACGCGCGCAAATATGAGCAGGGCGCCTCCCGGATCGACCCGACCATCCATTCCCATGTGTTCGGCCGCCCGGTGGGCATGTCGGTGTTCCAGCGGATGATCGACGTCGCCAAGCAAGCAGACGACATCTGGATCGGGACGCGCTCCGAGGCGGTGAAGTACATCCTGGCGCAGCAGAACGGCGCGTCTGCGCGCGCGGCGCTTTAGCTCCGCATACGACAGCGGCAAGAAAATCGAGGAGGGATGACCATGCATGGCTTGCGCTTTGTTCTCAGCACCTTGTTCCTGGCCGTCCTGACGCAGCCATCCGCCGCGCAACAATTTCCGTCAAAGCCCATCACCATGGTGGTGCCGTATGCGCCGGGCGGAAACGTGGATGTCACCGCCCGGGTGTTGCAGGCCGCGATCGGGGATGCGCTCGGTCAGCCGGTCGTGATCGAGAACCGCCCCGGCGGCGCGGGCCTGATTGCCGGCGACTATGTCGCGCGCGCGGACCCGGATGGCCATACGCTGTTCGTGGGATCGAACGGGCCGATCATCCTTGGTCCGCTCACCATGGCAAAGCCCGCTTACCAGTGGGAGCAGGCATTCGTGCCGGTGAGCTCGCTCGCCGTCGCCACCAATATGTTGCTGGTGCGTCCTTCGCTGCCGGTCAAATCGGTCAAGGAGCTCGTCGATTATGCGAAAACGAATCCCAACAAGCTGACGCTTGCCACCAGCAGCATCGCGAGCATCAATCATTTCCTCGGCGAGCTGTTCAAGCTCAAGGCCGGCATCACTTGGACCGAGGTGCACTATCGCGGCAATGCGCTCGCCATCAATGACCTGATCGCGGGTCATGTCGATGTCGGGTTCCAGCAGCTCGTCGACGCCGCACAACATCTGCAGAGCGGCAAGCTGCGCGCCCTTGCGGTGCCGGGCAAGGTGCGTGCCGCCACCCTCCCGGACGTGCCGACGATGGCGGACGCGGGATATCCCGAGGTGGACGGAGTCACTTTCAACGGCATCTTTGCGCCCAAGGCGACGCCCCGGCCGGTCGTCGAACGCTTGAGCATGGCGATCCGCACGGCACTCGAGAAGCAGACCGCCATCGATCAGCTCGCCGCGCTCGGGTCGCAGGCGCGCGGCAGCACCCCGGAGGAATTCACCCGTTTCCTGCAAGGTGAAACCAGCAGGTGGGGTGAACTCGTGCGCGCGGCCAACATCAAGTCGCCGGAGTAGGGTGCACGACAGCGTCGCCCTCGCCACGCGCCAGTGCCATGCGGGTTCCGCGCCTTTGAAGGCGCAATGAGGCGGCATGCGGCCTTGCCGCAGCCCATGGACTAAACATCAACCGGGGGTTCCGATCCGCTCCAACAAACCATCGACCGTGGCATGAAATTTCTCCCATGGCGCCTCCCGGTCGCTCTGGTTGCGCACGATGATGGAATTGCCGGCGTAAAAGCGCTCGTACAGCATGTGTCGGCCGGCGAATTCCGAGCCGATCAAGTCCCAGGTGAGCTTGTAGAGCTTGAGACGGTCGACGGCCTGGAGCGCGGGCGTCGACCACCAGCGCTCGAAGCGCTCCTTGAGTTCGGGATCGGCGACGAGGTCGATGCTCGCTGGCATCTGCAATGGTGCTGCGCCCGCAAGCGTGCGCAGCGCATCGATGATTTCGGTATGGTGCTCCTGGCACCAGTTGAGGGTGGCGTACATGATCCGCCGATTGGGCGTGGCGTAGCCGTGCGGCCATTGCTCGTAAGCCTCGATCTGTCCGTTGACGAGCCCGCCGATGGTCGCCTCGAGGGCGGCAAGCCGTCCCAGTGTTTCGCGCACGGCCGGAATTTTGTCGACGCCGTTCGCCTGACACATCCGGCTCGCGAGCCCCACGATCAGTCCCATCTTGGCCCAGAACCGCACGTTCGATTGCTGGTTCTGGTAACAGTTCGCGGGCGTCTCGATGTAGATGCGCCGCGACATGGCCCCGTTGTTATGCAGGAAGACGCGGTCCCACGGCACCTTGACGCGGTCGCAGACCAGCACCGTATCCGTCTCGTCGAACCGGAAGCTGAGCGGATAGTCGGCCTCGTGGCGGGCGTGGCGCTCATAGGGCTCGCGCGCCCAGAACGAGACGCCGGGCGTGTTGATCGGCAACGCGCAGGTGATGCTTTCGCTTTGACGCTTGTCGTCGATGGCGGTGAGATTGCCGATCCATACCTCGTCGGCGAACACCGCGCCGGTGGCCAGCATCTTCATGCCGGAAATGGTCACGCCGCCGTCGTTTTCCGCGATCACCTGCAGGGTCGGATCATCGCGCGCTTCGCCGGCGAAGATCTCCCGGCTGCGGATGCCGGAGGGCGGGGTCACCGCGAACGAAATATAGAGGTCGTTCTTGCGCGCATAGTCGTAGTAGCGGGTAAGGTTCTCGCCGAAACCGGGAGTGAGCCGATCGAGCAGTGCGGGGTCCATCGCCAGCCCGGTGATCAGACCTGCGACGTGATCGGGCGAGCGCCCGATCAGACCGTAGGTCGCGTCGGCGATCGCCTTCATCGCGCGCATCCGCCGGGCCAGGTCCTCGCGACTGCGGCAGCGCAGCCAATGCAGGCCGCAAGGCTCGCCGTTCTCCTCGAACGAGAACAGTTCGCGCTGTTCGGGATCGGCCTTCAGGTCGTAGAGGCCGGCAATGGTCTGCGCGGCGTTCTTGAACGCGGGGTGGCAAGTGACGTCGTCCACCCGCTCGGCCCCGATATAGATGGCGCGTCCGTCGCGCATGCGCTCGAGCTTTTCTTTCCCGCTGATCAGCATTGATGCTCCGTGTGGTTGCGGACCTTGGTATAACGGGGAACCGTCGCCTGCAGGGAACCTGGAGTTGAACACGTTGAACGTGGCCGAACCAACGGGTAACGCGGAAGACACCCGCTTCATGCGGCTCGCCTTTGCGCTCGGCCGGCACGGGCTCGGGCGCACCTGGCCCAATCCCGCAGTCGGCGCGGTGCTCGTCAAGGACGGAGTCATCGTTGGCCGCGGCTGGACGCAGCCGGGCGGGCGGCCCCATGCCGAGACCGAGGCGCTCGCGCGCGCCGGCGCTGCGGCGCGCGGCGCCACGCTTTATGTAACGCTCGAGCCCTGCTCGCATCACGGCAAGACGCCGCCATGCGCCGACGCGATCGTCGCGGCCGGCGTCGCGCGCGTGGTTTCGGCGCTGGTCGATCCCAATCCCGAGGTCGCGGGCGCCGGCCATTGGCGCATGGCCGAAGCCGGCGTCGTGGTCGAGGTCGGCATCGGCGCGGAGGAGGCGCGGCACGCTCACGCCGGCCACATCCGGCGCGTGCAGGATGGCCGGCCGAACGTCACACTCAAGCTGGCGGTCTCGGTGGATGAAAAGGTCGCGCTGGCGGGACGCAAGCCCGTCAGGATTACGGGCGAAGGTGCCACCGCGCGCGTCCATCTCATGCGCGCGACCAACGATGCCGTGCTCACCGGCATCGGCTCGGTCCTGTCGGATGATCCGCTGCTCACCTGCCGCTTGCCCGGCATGGAGGAACGTTCGCCCGTGCGGGTGGTGCTCGACACCATGCTGCGGCTGCCGCTCACGAGCCGATTGGTACAGACCGCGCGGCAGACGCCGCTCTGGGTCATGGCCGGCGAAGGTGCGGCGCGCGAGCGCGAACAGGCACTGGCGGCGGCGGGCATCGCTGTCCTGCGGGTGTCCGGGACACGCGACAGGCTCGACCTGGCGGCGGTGCTGAAGCTCTTGGCCCAGCGCGGCATTACCCGGCTCCTGGTCGAGGCTGGACCCATTGCTGCAACGGCCTTTCTGCGCGCCGATCTGGTCGACGAGGCTGCGCTCTTGCGCTCGCCTTCGGCCCTGGGCGCGGATGGGATCGATGCCCTCGACGGCCTGCCGCTTTCGGCATTAACTCAATCGCCGCGGCTCAAGGCCATCGATAGCGAAGCCGTCGGAGCGGACAGGATCGAGATGTTCGAGCGGTTGTGAGATGTTCACCGGTATCGTCAACGACATCGGCGAAGTGGTTGCGGTCGAGCCGCGCGCGGAGGGGCTCGCCCGGCTCAAGATCGCTTGTGGCTACGATCCGGAAACGATTGCGATCGGAGCATCGATCGCCTGCAGCGGCGTTTGCTTGACGGTGGTCGGGCGCGGGAAGGACGGCAACCGCGCCTGGTTCGCCGTCGATGCTGCTGCCGAGACCCTGCGAGTGACCACCGTCGGGGCCTGGCAGAGGGGTACACGCGTTAATCTCGAGCGCGCGCTCAAGGTGGGCGATGAACTCGGCGGGCACATCGTTGCCGGCCACGCCGACGGCCTCGCGACGGTGGTTGCGCGCGAGGATCTGACCGACATGGCGCGGTTCTCCTTCTACACGCCCGCGGAGCTTGCTCGTTTCATCGCGCCCAAGGGCTCGGTCGCGCTTGACGGCGTGTCGCTCACGGTCAACGAGGTTGGCGACGACACCTTCACGGTGCTGATCATTCCGCACACCCTCAAGGTCACGACGCTGGGCGCGCTTGCCGCCGGCGATCATGCCAATCTGGAGGTCGACTTGATGGCGCGCTACGCGGCAAGGTTGATGGCGCGCTCGTAGCAAGGGCATGGCGGCCTCGCTTCTGCGCGCTCCGAGCCCAGGCTGTTACGGGACCGCTTCTTCGACCGCGGCGCGGCGCTCCTGCCGCGCGGCGACATAGACCTCGCGCGCTGCGTCGGCGTTGATTGCCGCTATGGCGAGCCCGACCACGAGGTCGGGCCAGCCCGAGAGCGTCGCGGCGGTTACGAATCCCGCTGCGATGATCGCGATATTGGCGAATGCGTCGTTGCGCGCAGACAGAAATGCCGCGCGGGTCAGACTGCCGGCATGGCCGCGATAACGTGCCAGGATGATGGCGCAGGTGAGGTTCACCGCCAGCGCCCCGGTGCCCGCGAGCGTGAGTGCGACCGGGGCGGGCGGCAGCGGCAGCCAGAACTTGTCCCAGGCCGTCCACAGCGTTGCAAGACCGGGAATAAGCAGAATGCCGGCCAACACCATGCCGAGAACAGCGCGGCGGGGCACGCTCCAGCTCAGTGCGATGAAGATCAGCAAGTTGATCGAGGCGTCTTCGAGGAAGTCGACGCTGTCGGCGAACAGCGAAACCGAGCCGATTGCGAGCGCGACCGCAAATTCCACCCCGAAATAGGCCAGATTGAGCAAAGCCACCACGAAGACGGCGCGGCGCAACGTTGAGTGTTCGGCGAAGGACATGCCCCGATTGTGCCATATCGCACCGGGTTCTTCCCAATGGCATGTCGAGATGGATTGCGCCGCTCACTTGCTTCCGCCCCGCTTCGCTTGGTACCACCAACTTCACATTGGAGACGGGGCTTCATGGCCGAGCCGCGCAGGTCCACCGCCAAGGATGCGAGCGGTCGCGCTGCGAGCGATCTCAAGGGTGCGCGCATTCTCGTCGTGGAGGCGCGCTTCTACGAGGATATCGCCGACGCGCTGCTTGCGGGCGCCACGCGCGCGCTGGAAGAGGTCGGCGTGAACTTCGACCGCGTGAGCGTGCCGGGCGCACTCGAAGTCGCGCCCGCCATCGCCATCGCGATCGATGCCGCCGAGCGCTCCGGCCGTCCCTATGAAGGGGCGGTCGCGCTCGGATGTGTGATCCGCGGGGAGACGCTGCACTTCGAGATCGTCTCGCAGGAATCGGCCCGGGCGCTCCTGGACTTGGCGGTCACGCGCCGCTTCCCGATCGGCAACGGCATCCTCACCGTCGACACCGACGTCCAGGCCTGGTCGCGCGCGCGCCCGGACGAAGGCGACAAGGGCGGCGACGCTGCGCGTGCGGCGCTTTCGCTCGTTCGGCTGGCGCGCCGGCTCGCCGCGGACCGACCATGAGCCGTCCCGGCGCGCCGAAGGACGATCGCAAGGCCAATCGCCGCGGCGCCGCCCGGCTTGCGGCGGTGCAGGCTCTGTACCAGATGGATATCGCGGGCACCGGCCTCAACGATATCCTCGCCGAGTTTGAAAGCCATTGGATCGGTCGGGAGGTCGAAGGCGCGCAGTACCTGCCTGCGGAGGCGGCATTCTTCCGCGACGTGGTATCGGGCGTGGTGCGGGAGCAGCGCAGCCTCGATCCGCTGGTCGACAAGGCGCTGGCGGAAGGCTGGCCGCTCAAACGCATCGAGGCGATCCTGCGCGCGGTGCTGCGCGCAGGCGCCTATGAGCTTGGTCATCGCAACGACGTGCCGGCGCGGGTGGTTGTTTCCGAATACGTCGACGTCGCCAACGCCTTTGTCGACAAGGATGAAACCGGGATGGTCAATGCCGTGCTTGACCAGATTGCGCGGCGGTTTCGTAGCGGCGAGTTCACCGCGAGGTGACCGGCGGCTTGCGCGCGTTCAGTCCCTGATGCGTCCACCACCGACATCGCAGTGATTGGAAGGGTCTTCCTTGATCCAGCAATCCGGCCGGTAGATCGTCGCGTTCGACGGAAACGGCGCGGACAGTCGGTTGCCGGGATTGGAGCCGGCCCAAGCGGCGCCGGCCGGTGCCGCGATTGCGAGAGCGACCCCGAGGGCCAGTATGTGCTTCATCATGGTGGGCCTCATGTTCTTGTGCCCCGGCGCCGAATGTAGGGGGAGCGCCAGGGATCGTATGTGAGCTTGGTCACACCTGCGTGGACGGACTTGCGCGGACGAAGAAGCCCCGGGCCTTGGCCCGGGGCTTTCAAGCGGACCGACAGAACGCGGTATTAGAAGCTGCCGTTCCGGGTACCGGCTTCACGCGACAGGTCGAACCGCACGTTGGCATCCGGATCCGAGCCAAGGTACTGGCTACCGGAAATCACGCTCTCGCTGTTGGCGGTTTGGTGGGCGGGGCGGGCCAGCGCCGGCGATGCAATCGCGGTGGCGAGCGCTGCAAAAAGAATGAGAGTCTTCATAGCAAGTCTCCTTCGGTGGTTCAGTGCGAGTTATGTGCGGCGCACCATGGAATTGTGCAACGCACAAGAGTGTGAAGCGACCGTGATGATGCGGGCGTCGCGAGATCGTGAGAAGATTTCGGAATATGCCGCGATATCAGTGCATTACGAACTGAAGCGCAATCGGGCTACGAAAATTCGAGGACGAGTTCCAAGCCAGCTCGCCGGCCGCAAGCTGATAATCGGGGACGCGCGCGAGAAAGCGTTTCATCGCGACTGCGGTGACCAGGCGCGCCATCTGGCTGCCAAGGCAGAAATGCTTGCCCATCCCGAAGCCGAGATGGCCCTGCGGCCTGCGATCGACGTCGTACACGTCGGGGTCGGGGAATTTCCGCCGGTCGCGGTTGCCGGAGCCGAAGGCGAGCGCCACCTTGTCGCCGACGCGCATTCTTTGGCCATGGACCGTGGTCTCGCGCATGACGACGCGCTTGAAGCGCTGCGCCGACGTATTGAAGCGCAGCAACTCCTCGATCGCCGGCTCGATCAGCGTGGCGTTTGCAGCGATGCGGCGGCGCGCATCGGGATGATCGTGCAGATTGAGCGCGAACATGCTCATGAAGCTCGATAGCGACTCCACCCCGGCCATCACGAACGTGGCGGTCGTGAGCACGATCTCCCGCTCGCTCAGCCGATCGCCGTCGATCTCGGCCTCGGCGAGGTGGGTGATGAGGTCGTCCCTCGGGTTCGCACGCCGCACCGCCACCTCGGCGGTGAGGAAGTCGCTGAGTTCCTTGAACGCGGCGACATGTTCCGGGTTGCGGCCCTTCACGGACTTGTCGGTCGAGACCGCGAGAATGACCTTCCGCCTGATGTCGGCATGATCGCGCTCGGGCAGGCCCATGGTTCGGAACAGCAGGCCGACCGTGATCTGACTGGAAAAATCGGCGACGAACTCGAACGCTTTCTCCTCGCATATGCGGTCGAGCGAGCGGTCGGCAATTTCGATCGTCGGGGCAATAAGGTGCTCGATGTTCTTGCGGGCGAAAGCGGCTTGGCTCAGCGCCCGCAGGCGATCGTGACGGGGCGGATCGGTCGTTCCCAGCGTCGCGCCCGCGCGACCTGGAAGCTCATCGATCATGTTGCCTTGCGAGGAGGAGAAGGTTTCCCAGTCGCGCGCCGCCTGCACGATGTCGTCGTAGCGTGAGAGGATCCAGAGCTTGCCGCTCTCGCTCCAGTAACAGGGATATTGCTCGCGCAGGATTTCGTAGTACGGAAAGGGATCGGCATCGATGGCAGGCGAGTAGAGATCGAATGCTTCCATCGGGCGGCCCGGAAATCACGCGTATTTTAGCTGGCCGAGGCTATCATGAGGGCTGACACCAGTCACTTGAGCGGCCGATTCTGATGAAAGAAGCGCAAGCATTCGAGTCCGGCGAGGATCGCCTCATCGCGCGCTATTTCAAGCCGCTCGCCACCCATCCAGGCGCCTTCGGCTTGCTCGATGATGCCGCGGCAATCGCGCCGCCCCCGGGTTGCGACCTCGTGCTCAAGACCGACGGCATCGTCGCCGGAATGCATTTCTTCCCCGATGATCCCCCCGATACCGTGGCGAAGAAGGCGTTGCGGGTGAATCTGTCCGATCTCGCGGCCAAGGGCGCAAGTCCGCTCGGATTCCTGCTGACCTTGGTGCTGCCGCCGGAGATCGGCGACGCGTGGCTGGCGCCGTTCGCGCGCGGGCTCGGCGCGGACGCGGTTCACTTCGCGTGCCCGCTGTTCGGCGGTGATACCGACCGCACCGCAGGGCCGATCACGATATCGATCGCGGTGCTCGGCGCGGTGCCGCACGGCAAGATGGTGCGGCGCGCGGGTGCCCGGCCTGGCGACCGCGTGGTGGTGACCGGCACGATCGGCGACGCCGCGCTCGGTCTGCTCATGCGGCGGGAGAACTCAGTCGCGGCGCGGTGGGGGCTTGCGCAAGACCAGCAGGATCACCTGAGGAGCCGATATCTGGTGCCGGAGCCGCGCACCGCCATTGCGGAAGTTCTCCGTACGCACGCGTCGGCCGCCATGGACGTCTCCGACGGGCTTGCCGGCGATCTCGCCAAGCTCTGCCGCGTCTCGGGGGTTGCAACCGAAATCGAGGTTGCACGCGTGCCGCTCTCCGACGCCGCGCGTGCCGCGCTCGCGAAGGAGCCGGCGCTGATCGAAACGATCATCACCGGCGGTGACGACTATGAGGTCTTGGCATGCGTGCCGGCTGACAAGATGGAAGCGTTGCGCCACCAGGCGGCGGCGGCCGGCGTCGCGGTCACCGACATCGGCACGGTGGCAGCCGGGCAGGGGCAGGCGCGCTTTGTCGATGCGCGCGGAAAAATGCTGGTGCTGGCGCGGCCCTCTTTCAGCCACTTCTGAGCGGCGCCCCGCTGCGCCGGGATGACGGTCAAACCTTCGGCCTGCTAGTCTCGACAGATCAGGGCAACCCGGCCCAGGTCGTGATGTTGCCCGCCAAGAAGCTTGGGGGAGGGAGACGTCATGTCATTTCCGCGTTTGGCAGCGCTGTCGACGCTCGCGTTGGTGTGCAGCTTCGTCGCAGCTGCAGCCCGGCCCGCGGCCGCGGCTTCGGAGCCGCGGATCATCCGAATTGGCGCGGTGGTGGATCAGACCGGCGGCAGCACGTCGCCGCTGTACCGGGCCGCGGTGGAGCTGGCGGCAACGCAAATGAACGCGGCCCTCGATCGCTACGGGAGCCGGGTGAAGTTCGAGGTGGTCTTCGGGGATTCCAAGAGCAACCCTCCATTCGCACAATCCGAGGCGCTCAGACTGATCAATCAGGAGCAGGTGAAAGCACTCGTGACCGACAGCAGCGGGGTCACCATCGCGATCAACAAGCTCAATTATGATCCGGCGACGTCCGCGAAACAGAAAGTGCCGATCACCTGCTTTCAGTGCTCGTCCAGCTTCATCAACGATGCCAACGTGACTGAATCCGATCCGGTGACGCAGGCGGCGGAACGCGATGTCGACAACTGGCTGTTCCGCGTATTTTACGTCGCGAAATACGAAGCCGCCGTCCTGGTGCAAATCGCCCTGAACAAGACGAGCGGTGGCAAGGGAAATGGCGACGGCACCTTCAAGATCGGAATTCTTGCCGACGGCGGCCATCGCGCGCTGGCCACCGGCATCGCCGCGATTCTGCCGTCGTTCTACAAGGACCCGTCGTCCACCGAGATCATCTACATGTCGGCGCTCGACAAGCTCGGGGCGGACTGGGCCAAGGTGATCGACACCGCCAACGAGAGCACGGGAAGGACGGACGGTGTGCCCGATGTCGTCATCGTCGCGATGCTGCCGGAAGCGGCGTCGGAGGCGATCAAGACCTATCGGCAGGGTGGCCACGCCATCCCGATCCTGTCGAACAACAGTTTCCGGCGGAATTATATTCTCAAGCAGGTTGGCGCGGCCGCGAACGGGCTGGAGGGCAGTTCCGTGACGCTCGCCGACAAGAGCGGGTCGGGCGAGGCCTTCGTCAAGGCATTCCGCGCCGCCACGGGGCAATCTCCGGAAATGACGTCTTCGGGTGCCTATGATGCCACGGCCACGCTCATGCTCGCGGCGCTGGTGGCCGCGGGCGACGCCAAGCGGCCACGCGACGTGGCTCCTGCGGACATCCGGGACGGGCTCGCGAAGATCAACAACAAGAGCGGACAGAAGGTCCGCCCGACGGTCGAGGGTTTCAGTTCGGCGATCAGGTTGATCGCAAAGGGCAAGCCGATCAACTATGAAGGCGCTTATGATTCAGGCGACTGGGACGCGGCCGGCGACATGTTTCCGCCGCTGGTGCATTGGAAGGTGGAGAATCAGCAGTTCGTGGAATACGAGCTCTACCGCTGCAGTCCGCAGCAGCCGCTCTGTCCGGCCAAGTAGCAGGCCTTGTCGCAGGATCGAGTGCGGGCGACGTCAATCGTATCTGATCGCCGCTGCGCCGCGATGGGCGCGCTCCCGCCGGCATCCGTCGGCGAGATCGATGGTCGATAGCTGAGGAACAGGGAAGGGCACTCCATGCACGACACCACGGCCTTGGCGCGACCGGCGAGCGTCTATAACCCGGCCGACAATCCGCGCTTCCCCAAGCTCCACCGCCGCTTTCCGACCGTGGCCTATCTTCGCCGCCATGCCCGCCGGCACGTGCCGAGCTTTGCCTTCGAGTATATGGACGGCGGTGCGGGCGCCGACGGCGGGATCGCCCGCAACTGGGACGCGCTCGATGCCGTCGAACTAGTGCCGCGCTACGGCATCACCACCGCGTTGCCGCCCGTCGATGTCGAACTGTTCGGCAAGCGCTACTCCGCGCCGATCGGTGTCGCCCCCATGGGCGGCCCTTCGATCGTGTGGCCAGGAGCCGATCAATATCTTGCGGCCGCGGCGCAGCGCGCGCGTGTGCCTTACACGCTCGGGCTCGTCGGCGGGATGACGGTCGAGCGCGCGGCCGAGATCGCGCCCGACGTGCTCTGGTTCCAGCTTTATCGCTGTTCGCGCAACGAACATGCGATCGGCTTCGATCTCGTCCGCCGCGCTGACACGGTCGGGGCGCATGTGTTGGTGCTCACCCTCGACGTTCCGGTGCGCACCACACGCCCGCGCGAGGTCGCCGTCGGCATTACCTCGCCGTTCCGGCCGGACCTGCGCATGCTCGCCGGCATTCTGAGCTCGCCCGGTTATCTCAAATCGTTGTTGACCCACGGGCAGCCGCGCTTCGGCAATCTCAAGCCCTACACCGCCGGGACGGCGGACGTGCACGAGGTCGCGGCCTTCGTGCGGCGGGAAATGGGTGGCGCCTTCACCTGGGACGAGGTCGCCCGCTATCGCGAGCGCTGGAAGCGTCCGCTGGTGGTGAAGGGAATTCTGCATCCCGCCGATGCTGAAAAATGCGTCGCGCTCGGGGTCGATGGCATCGTCGTTTCCAACCATGGCGGGCGCCAGGTCGAAGGTTTGCCGGCGCCGATCGATGTGCTCCCCGCCATCGCGCGCGCCGTCGGCGGCCGTGCCACCGTCATGCTGGATAGCGGCATCCGCTCAGGCCTCGACGTCGTGCGCGCGGTGGCGCTCGGGGCCGACGCGGCGTTTGCCGGCAAAGCCTTCCTGTGGGGCCTGGGCGCGCTCGGCGCGGAAGGGCCCGGCCACGTGCTCGATCTCATGATCGACGAGATGAAATCGGCATTCGGCCAAGTCGGCGCGCTCCGTCCGGCGCAGGCGCGCTCGGCGGTGATCCGTCATCCGGGCGCCATGCACTTCTGACCTGCGCACGCGGCATTGGTTTAACCTCGGACCCCCCGCTAAGAAGTAAATCTGGTCTACGCGAATCTGTTTTGGAGGACGCGGATGTCGGCTGTTGCCGAACCCGTAGCAGATGCCCTCGCAGGCGACCGCCTCGCCCGGCGCAACGCGCTGGTGCTGGCGATCGCGCAGGCGCTTGCCGGCGGCAACAACACGGTGCTGGTGGCGACGGCCGCGATCGTCGGGACCATGCTGGCGCCCGACAAAGGACTGGCGACGCTTCCGATCAGCATCTTCGTGCTGGGGATGTGGATGGGGACGCTGCCGATGGGGGTGCTCGCGCGTCGGCTGGGCCGTCGCAACGCGCTGCAGATCGGCACCGGCTGCGGCGTGCTGACCGGGTTGATCTGCTGCGTTGCCGTGCTGCAGGGCTCCTTCTTCCTGTTCAATGTCGGCGCTGTATTCAGCGGCTTCTACGCCTCGGCACATCAGTCCTATCGGTTCGCCGCCGCCGATACCGCGAGCGATGAGTTCCGGCCCAAGGCAATTTCGTGGGTTCTGTTCGGCGGCATCCTTGCCGGGGTGGTCGGAGCGCAACTCGTGATCGCGACCCAGGATCTTTGGCCGCCCTATCTGTTCGCCGCGACCTATATCGGGCAATCCGCGCTCGCTCTGGTCGCGGGCGGCGTGCTGATGTTCGTGAACATACCCAAGCCGCCGCCGCGCTCGGCCGTGGGTGACGGTCGCCCGCTGTCCGAGATCGCCAGGGAGCCGCGCTTCATCGTGGCGGTTGCCTGCGGCGTCGCGGCCTATTCGATGATGAACCTGGTGATGACCTCGGCCCCGCTTGCCATGGTCATGTGTAATCATTCGATTACGGACGCGACGCTGGGGCTGCAGTGGCACGTGCTCGGCATGTACGCGCCGAGCTTCATCACCGGCGCGCTCATCACCCGCTTCGGGCTCGAGCGAATCACCGGCTTGGGTTTTGCATTGATCATCGTCGCCGCCGGAATCGGGATCGCCGGCATTTCGCTCTGGCATTTCTGGATCGGGCTCGCCTTGCTGGGAGTGGGATGGAATTTCGCCTTTATCGGCGCCACCACCATGGTCACGCACTGTCACCGTCCGAACGAGCGCAACAAGGTGCAGGCGTTCAACGATTTCCTCGTCTTCGGCTCGATGGCCATCGGTTCGTTCTCATCGGGCCAGCTGCTGGCGAGCTTCGGCTGGGCCACGGTGAACGAGGTGGTGTTCCCGGTTGTGCTGGCCGCGTCTGCCCTGCTGCTCTGGAGCGCGTTGCGTCGGCGCGCGAGCTATGCCTGATCCGCGCAGATCGAGTTGGCAATGGTGGTATCATCGGACCGATGTTCGGTGTTGCCCGCGAGTGGCGGCCGGTTTGATCGAACTCCGCGCCAAGTGCGAAGCTTTATGACTTCGACCGCGGGCTGGCGTTAATCAAAGGTGATCAAAGCGGCGGTCGCGCTCGTGAGCGACCTTGCCGCCCCAGGTCAAAAGTTCCAGATTGCGCCGCGAACGACGCAAAGGGACTTCGTCCGTTTGCGGGCGCAGCACCATGGCGACGGGATGGGCTGGGCTGGTGAGCACAAAACTGGCGCTCGAGATACGCGTCGATGCATGCGCTTGCCACGGGTTTCGGTACCCAGCGTTGTCAACAGAGTGGCTAAGGAGAAGGCGATGAGAATTGTACTAGGTGCGATTGCCGTGTCGGCAGCCTTGATCGCAACCGACGCCTCCGCGCAAGGCGTGAATCTGACCGGCCCATATCGATGCATGCAGGGCTGCGTAGCGGCCCGCCCAGGCGATATCGCCTTCGTCACCCAGAACGGGTGGGAACTCAACCTGGTCAACGAGGCCGGCCAGGCCTCCCGCGGCTGGGTGGACTACCCGGGCCGCATCTGGATCGCCCGAGCAAATATGGGCGCGATCTACTCCCCGGATGGGATGACCATCCAATTCGACAACGGAACGATCTGGCAGCGGGCACCCGAGGTGCCGCCTGGCCCGCCGCCCCGCCGACGTCGCCGGTGAGCTTGCGGCCAGGGCTGCAATCCGCCGCGCCGGCATCAGGACGCGGTTGAGGCACACGTCATACCTGAGGTCCGAGAGGGGCCAGGCGCCGCGCTTCGCGGCCGGCGCTTGGCCCTGCTTGCATGGCTGCTGAAAATCCTCGCCATCGACCGCACGCAGGCATGGCCGTTCCGTCGCCTGCCGTCGAGTCGTTCAGCCGGCGCGAAGTGCCGCAGCTGGCGACGCTTGGAAACAGCGTCCTGAGGCCTATCTTTTGACGGTGTGAATATTTCGGGACATATTGAGCTCGGAAAAGCGCGAGGGGAGCGTGCAAACCGGACAAAAGCGCAGCCATGAATGCTGATCTGCCTCGCGAACCTAAATTCGTCCCTCGCATCGTATGTCTGAGACTGGCGGTTGTGGCGTCCATCGCGGGGGCCACGCTTCTTTCCGCGTGCGGCCAGCAATCGGACACACAACAGGCTCCGGCCCAGCAGCAAGCCGCGACGGATGAGCAATCGCGCAAGGACGCCGACGAGAAGGCCTGGACCGAAGCGGTCAGCGCCGGTACCGCCGCAGCCTTCAACGGCTACATCCAGAATTTCGCTTCTGGCGCGCACGTGACGGAAGCACGCGAGCGGGTTGCCGCGCTCAACGAGCAAGCCCGCAAACAGGCGGACGAAAAGGCCTGGGCCGACGCCCAGCGCGCCGGCACCGTTTCGGCCTTCAACGGCTACATCCAGAATTTCGCTTCCGGCGCGCACGTGGCAGAGGCTCGCCAGCGCATCACGGCGCTCAACGAACAGGCCCGCAAGGACGCCGACGAGAAGGCCTGGGCCGATGCCGTGCGCACCGGTACCGCGTCGGCGTTCAATACGTATATGCAGAACTACGGCTCCGGCGCGCATGTCGCCGAGGCCCGTCAACGCATCGCTGCGCTCGATGAGCAGGCGCGCAAGGACGCGGACGAGAAGGCCTGGACCGACGCCGAGCGTGCGGGCACCGCCGCGGCATTCAACGGATATGTTCAAAACTTCAGCTCCGGCGCGCACATCGCGGAGGCGCGCCAGCGCGCCGCTACGCTGGAGGCGAAAGCGCGCAAGGACGCGGACGACAAGGCTTGGGCGGACGCTCAGCGTGCCGGCACCTCCTCTGCATACAACACGTATCTGCAGAACTTCGGCAACGGCGCATACGCCGCGGATGCGCGTCGCCAGGTCGCCACGATCGATGCGCAAGGGCGCAGGGAGGTACCCACCGTCGACATTCAGAAAACCTGTCAGGCCGCCGCCGGTGTGATGGTCAGCTTGTTGGGCGGGAGCACGACCGACCAGGACATCAAGGGATGTCTCAACTCCGAACAAAAGGCCCGCGAGCAGATCATCAAGGACGGGGCGACCTATTCGTCGATCGATAAATCGCGGTGCATGCGAACGACCGTTTATCTCCCGAGCTATGTGGAATGGCTCACCTGCCTCGAGATGGAAAGAGACGTTCGCAAGATGCAGGTGGGGCAACCGGGCACCCCGTCGACCTATACGTTGCCGAAGGTGCGCCCGGCCAACAACTGGTGAGCGGCAGCCCGGGACTACTTCTCACGCGGCAGCTTTCTTGCCGTTCGTGGCCCTGAACTCTGAAGAATTCAACAAATCCGGGCATTTTCGAGCGTTGCGTCGCAAGAGCGTTTTTGGCAATGTCCGCGCCACTTTCGGCCGGGGCTTTGGGCGACCAATCGGGCTCGGCGCAGCGGCGACCGTGCAAAGGTCTTCTTGCCCGGTACGCTTCACAAAACCGGGGTTTCGACAATGACGGCTCTCTGGCTGATCGTCCTCTGTGGCGTGCTCGCCATCATCTACGCCGCGTGGGCGGCTCGTTCCGTGCTCGAGGCGGATCCGGGCAACGCGCGGATGCAGGAGATCGCGGCCGCGGTGCGCGAAGGCGCGCAGGCGTATCTCAAGCGGCAATACACCACGATCGGCCTTGTCGGCGTCGTGATCTTTTTCATTCTTGCGTACTTCCTCGGCTGGCTGGTGGCGGTTGGGTTTCTCATCGGCGCCGTGCTCTCGGGCGCCGCCGGCTTCATCGGCATGAACGTCTCCGTGCGGGCCAATGTCCGCACCGCCCAGGCCGCGATCCGCTCGCTTGCCGATGGACTCGAGCTGGCGTTCAAGGCCGGCGCCATCACCGGCCTCCTGGTTGCCGGCTTGGCGCTGCTCGGCGTCACCCTCTATTTCGGTTATCTCATCGGCACGCGGCATCTGGCCCCCGATGACCGCACCGTCATCGACGCTCTCGTGGCATTGGGATTCGGGGCATCGCTGATCTCGATCTTCGCCCGTCTTGGCGGCGGCATCTTCACCAAGGGCGCCGACGTGGGCGGCGACCTCGTCGGCAAAGTCGAGGCCGGCATCCCGGAAGACGATCCGCGCAATCCTGCGACGATCGCCGACAATGTGGGCGACAATGTCGGCGACTGTGCCGGCATGGCGGCCGACCTGTTCGAGACTTACGCGGTGACGACGGTTGCCACCATGGTGCTGGCGGCGATCTTCTTTCGCAGCGTCGGCCACGACGTGTTGCTCAACATGATGACCTATCCGCTCGCCATCGGCGGAATCTGCATCATCACGTCCATCGTCGGTACGTTTTTCGTCAAGCTCGGCTCGGACCAGTCGATCATGGGGGCGCTCTACCGCGGCCTCATCGTGACCGGCCTGCTTTCGCTCGCGGGCGTGGCGCTGGTGACCTATCTCCTGGTCGGTTTCGGCAGCGTGCCCGGTCAGTCCTACAGCGGGACGAACCTGTTCCTCTGTGGCGTCGTCGGTCTGATCGTTACCGGACTGATCATCTGGATCACGGAATACTACACCGGCACCAATTTCCGCCCGGTGCAGTCGATCGCCAAGGCCTCGGTCACCGGTCACGGCACCAACGTGATTCAAGGCTTGGCCATTTCGCTCGAAGCGACGGCGCTTCCGGCGATCGTGATCATCGTCGGCATCCTTGCCACCTACAAGCTTGCCGGCCTGTTCGGCATCGCCATCGCGGTGACCACGATGCTGGCGCTCGCCGGCATGATCGTGGCCCTCGACGCCTTTGGCCCCGTGACCGACAATGCCGGCGGCATTGCCGAAATGGCGGGCCTGCCCAAGGAGGTGCGCAAGTCGACCGACGCGCTCGACGCGGTCGGCAACACCACCAAGGCGGTGACCAAGGGCTACGCCATCGGCTCGGCCGGCCTAGGCGCGCTGGTGTTGTTCGCGGCCTACAACGAAGACCTGAAATTCTTCATCGCCAACGCGGCCAAGTACCCGTACTTCCAAGGTGTCCAACTCGATTTCTCGCTGAACAATCCGTACGTGGTGGCCGGGCTGCTGTTCGGCGGCCTGTTGCCTTATCTGTTCGGCGCGATGGGCATGACCGCGGTCGGCCGTGCGGCGTCCGCGATCGTCGAGGAGGTGCGCCGGCAGTTCCGCGAAAAGCCGGGGATCATGCAGGGCACCGACAAGCCCGATTACGGCCGCGCCGTCGACTTGCTGACTCGCGCCGCGATCAAAGAGATGATCATTCCCTCCCTGCTGCCCGTGCTCTCGCCGATCGTGGTCTATTTCTTGATCTACTGGATCGCCGGCGGCGGGCTCGCCGGCAAGTCGGCGGCGTTTTCCGCGGTGGGCGCCATGCTGCTCGGCGTGATCGTCACCGGCCTGTTCGTCGCGATCTCGATGACCTCAGGCGGCGGCGCCTGGGACAACGCCAAGAAATACATCGAGGACGGGCACTACGGCGGCAAGGGCTCGGAGCCGCACAAGGCGGCGGTCACCGGCGATACGGTCGGCGATCCGTACAAGGACACGGCCGGCCCGGCGGTCAATCCGATGATCAAGATCACCAATATCGTGGCGCTGCTGCTGCTTGCGGTGCTCTCGCACTGGCGCTGAATCGCCTTGGCGGAAAAATCCCCGCGGCCGTTGCCGCGGGGATTTTTGTGTCACACAGGCCCGCCCGCGTCCGCGGTGCAGCGGCTCTAGAACAGCTTGAACATTGCGTTGACGTACGCGTAGTCCTTGCCACCGGTTGGGGTGGTGCGGCTCACGAAGTCGAACACCCTGCCATCCTTGAGGCCGTAATTGGCGAGACGCTCCACGCGGCGAGTCTTGTCGAAATAGATGGCGACCACGCGCTGGTCGACCACCCGCTGCGGCATGAATCCAATCGGCCGCTCCGACCGCTGGGAAATATAGTAGAACGCCTCGCCGCTCACCGTCGCAACCGTCGACGGGGTGCCGAGCACGATCAGAACCTGCTCCTGGGTGGAGCCGATCGGAATTTGTTCGAGCGCCCCGTCGGGGACGATGTAGCCGCGTTGGTAGCTTTCCGAAAGGCAGCCGCCGAGCAACAGGCCAAGCGCCACCGTTGCCGCAATGCCTGCGGCAGCCATGCGAGGCCGGCGAGTCGGTCTAGTCATGCGATACGCGATCCCCATATCACGGTTGCATTCGCTGGCGTCTTGACTTACGCGGCGAGCCACTCGTGCCAATCGATCCCCTAGAATACGGCTCTGGGCCGTCACTAACCCGATGATATTGCGCCTATTTCGCCGCACCCCGCGGGTCGACACCATCGCGTGCCTCTATGGCACGATCGTGGCACAGGCGCGAACGCGCGCCTTTTACCAAATCTACGGGGTGCCGGATACGGTCAACGGCCGCCTGGAAATGATCATGCTCCATGCGGTGCTGATTCTGCAGCGTCTCGAACGCGAGCCGGCGAAGGTGCGCGCACTCGGCCAGGGGATTTTTGATCGATTTTGTCGCGACATGGACGAAAGCATGCGGGAAATGGGTGTGGGCGATCTCACGGTTCCGCGCAAAATGCGCCGGATCGGGGAAGCCTTCTACGGCCGGCAGGCGACCTACCGCGCGGCGCTTGCCGCGGCCGATGAACGGCCGCTTGCCGCCGCCCTGCAACGCAATGTATTTGCCGGCGGATCTGACGGCGCCGGCGTGGACCGGCTCGCGGCTTATGTGCGGGAGGTTGTGCGCGGGCTCGCCGCGCAGGACGGATTTGAGCGCGCGCAGCTCGCCTTTCCGGATCCCGAACAGGTGCTGCTGCGCGCGTGACGGACAAGGAAGGAACCATGCCAAGGGGCGCAAGGGGTGCAAAGGGTGAAGAGGGTGTATCGGCACGTGGCTGGAGCGTGCCGCTCGCGATCACCGATGTCTCCGAAGCCGGCCGGCATCTCGATCTCGTTGCCAATGCGCAGGCGCGCGCGGCGGTCGCCACGCTGGCCGGGCTTGCCGCCTTGCCGCGCCTCGAGGCCAGCTTCGATGTGACCCGGCGCGGCCGCGGCGGCCTGCACGTGGTCGGCCGTGTGTCGGCAACCGTGGGCCAGACCTGCGTGGTGACGCTCGAGCCGGTCGAGAACGAGGTCGACGAAGCAATCGACGTCGCCTTCGTTCCCGCCGGAGCCACGTCGCTTGAAGACTACAGCAGCGGAGAGGTCGAGGTGACGCTGGAGGATGCGCCCGAGCCGCTGGTCGGCAACGCGATCGACCTCGGCGCGATTGCGACCGAATTCCTGATCCTTGGTCTCGACCCCTATCCGCGCAGGCCCGATGTGGTGTTCGAGACCCCGCCCGCCGGCGATGAGCCGGCGCATCCGTTCGCCGCGCTGGCCGGGCTCAAGAAAGGGCAGGGCGGCGGGCAGAGGTGAGTATCCGGCCCCCTGTTGCGCCTCCCACCGACACGGTATGGTTCCGCCATGCCCCATAAAGTCCGCATCGCGCTCGACGCCATGGGGGGTGACCATGGGGCAGCGGTCGTGGTTCCGGGAGCGGAACTGTCCCTCGAGCGTCATCCCGACATCGAGTTCCTGCTGTTCGGCGACCGCGCCGAAGTCGAGCCGCTGCTCGCTGCGCGCCCGCAACTCAAGGCGGTCTCGACCCTGGTGCACACCGATGTCGTGGTGCAGATGCACGACAAGCCGAGTCAGGCGCTGCGCAAGGGACGTCGAAGATCCTCCATGTGGCTCGCCGTCGATGCCGTGAAGAAGGGCGAGGCGGACGTGGCGGTCTCGGCCGGCAATACCGGGCGCGTTGATGGCGATGGCCAAGATCGACCTGCGGACCATGGCAGGGATCGAGCGCCCGGCGATTGCGGCGATCTGGCCGACCCTGCGGGGCCGCTCGATCGTGCTCGATCTCGGCGCCTCGATTGGCGCTGATGCCGGGAATCTGGTCGATATGGCCGCTATGGGCAGCGCCATGGCGGGAGTGCTATTCGGTCTCGACCGGCCGACGGTCGGCCTCCTCAATATCGGGGTGGAGGAGGTGAAGGGGCTCGAGGAAGTCCGCGAGGCCGGACAAATCCTGCGCGCAGGCCAGTGGCCGCAATTCGAGTATGTCGGGTTCGTCGAGGGCGATGATATCGGCAAGGGCACGGTGGATGTGGTGGTGACCGAAGGATTCTCCGGAAACATTGCGCTCAAGGCCGCGGAAGGCACCGCCCGCCAGCTTGGTCAATTGCTGAAGCGCGAGATGGACCGCTCGCTGATCAGGAGGCTCGGCTACCTGATGGCGCGGGGCGCGTTCCGCGCGCTCAGCCAGAAGATGGATCCGCGCAAGTCCAATGGCGGCGTTTTCCTTGGCCTCAACGGCATCGTCATCAAGAGCCACGGCGGCACCGATGCGGAAGGTTTCGCCTGTGCCGTCGACCTCGGCTACGACATGGTGCGCCGCGAATTGCTCGCCAAGATCGGCCGCAGCCTCACGCGCCATCAGCGCGAGGCGGTTTCACCCCGTGCCGTCGGGGGAGCAGCCTCGTGACCATGCTGCGGTCGGTGGTCCTGGGCTGCGGCAGCTATCTGCCGCGCCGCGTCCTCCCCAATTCCGAGCTGTCGCGGATGGTCGATACCTCCGACGAATGGATCACGCAGCGTACCGGGATTCGTGAGCGCCACATCGCGGCGGAGGGGGAAAACACGTCCGATCTGGCGATCGCCGCGGCGCGCGAGGCGCTGGCCGCCGCCGGGGTGGACGCGCAATCGATCGACCTGATCGTGCTCGCCACCTCCACTCCCGACAATACTTTTCCGGCCGCCGCCGTTTCGGTCCAGGCCGGTCTCGGCATCACCCAAGGTGCCGCCTTCGATCTGCAAGCGGTGTGCTCGGGCTTTGTCTTCGGGCTCGCGACCGCCGACGGCCTGCTCAAGACCGGCGCCTTCAAGCGGGCGCTGGTGATCGGTGCGGAGACGTTCTCACGCATCCTCGACTGGAACGACCGCACCACCTGCGTGCTGTTCGGCGACGGCGCCGGCGCGGTCGTCCTGGACGCGCAGCAGATGCCCGGCACGCGCGAGGATCGCGGCATCCTCACCTCGCACCTGCGCTCGGACGGCCGCCACAAGGCCAAGCTCTATGTCGACGGCGGACCGTCCTCGACCCAAACCGTCGGGCACCTTCGCATGGAGGGCCGCGCGGTCTTCAAGCACGCCGTGGCGATGATCACCGACGTGATCGAGCAAGCCTTTAAGACAACCGGCTATACCGCTGACGACGTTGACTGGTTCGTGCCGCACCAGGCGAACAAGCGCATCATCGACGACAGCGCGAGGAAGCTTGGCATCGCGCCGGACAAGGTGGTCACCACCGTGGACAAGCACGGCAATACCTCGGCGGCCTCGATTCCGCTTGCGCTCACGGTGGCGGTCGCAGACGGGCGCATAAAACGGGGCGATCTGGTCATGCTGGAAGCCATGGGCGGGGGCTTCACCTGGGGGGCGACGCTGCTGCGGTGGTGAGCCCAATGCTCAAATCTTCCCATCACGCCCCGTTGACCGCTCCGGTCCGACCGAATATCGTCAGATAATTCAGAGAGATATCTTGATCGCCGAAGGCGGGGCTGGCGATGACGGGAAAAACGGTCACACGCGCAGATTTGTGCGAGGCAGTCTACCAGAAGGTAGGATTGTCACGCACCGAATCGGCCACGCTGGTCGAGCTGGTTTTGAAGGAAATTACCGACTGCCTCGAGCGTGGCGAGACGGTAAAGCTGTCCTCGTTCGGCTCGTTCGTGGTGCGCAAGAAAGGCCAACGGGTCGGGCGCAATCCCAAGACCGGCAAGGAAGTGCCGATCTCGCCGCGCAGAGTCATGGTGTTCAAGCCATCGGCGATCCTCAAGCAGCGCATCAACGGCGAGCCCGAGCCGCTGAAATAGCGGATTGACCCACGGGCTGAGGGAGGTGGGCGGCGGTGGAGAAGGCGCCCGACGCATTCCGGACGATCAGCGAAGTGGCGCAGGAACTCGACGTTCCGCAGCATGTGCTGCGGTTCTGGGAGAGCCGCTTCCGCGAGATCAAGCCGATGAAGCGCGGCGGCGGCCGCCGCTACTATCGGCCGGACGACCTCGACCTCCTGCGCGGCATCCGCCATCTGCTTTACGGCGAGGGCTACACCATTCGCGGAGTCCAACGCCTGCTGCGCGAGCAGGGCGTGCGCTTCGTGCAGAACGTCTGGCAGCCGGGCGCGCCGCAGCCGGTCCACCGGCCGGCCGAGGAGGATGAGCCGTCCGAGCAAGCCGAGGCGGACGAGCGCGCCGATGCGGTGCGGCCGCCGTCGTTGCGCGGCGCCGATGACGGCGAGCGGGCGCCGCGGTTCGCACCCACGACGCCGGTTGCGCCGCCCGTTTTGGCGCCCGTCGCCGGCCTCACGCGCGCCGACGCGCAGAAACTGCAGGCCGCGCTCCAGGACCTGACGGAGTGCCGTCGGCTCCTCGACACGGCGCTGGCGGAGCAGGCCTGACGCTTTCCGCATGGGACTCTGCGCTGCAGGATTAGCGGTTTTTTCCGTCACCGGAATCATGCGCGCGTGGCCGGGCCGCTCACTGGCGCCGGCGCGCGCCGTGGAATAAGATTCAGTTCGCATATCGGCGGATGCGAACCCGTCGGCGTGAGGCTTACAAAAAACGCTCGGAGAGAAACGCGATGATCATCTGGCGAAATCTCGCTTGTGCGCTCGTATGCGCGCTGCCGTGGCTGATCGTGCCGGCGCAGGCGCAGGAAACCGCCCAGGGCCCGCAGCATCCCGGCCGCAGCGTGGTGATGAGCAAGTGCTTCCAGTGCCATACCGATGCGATGTTCCGCGATCAGCGGCAGGATCGCCGCGGATGGGAAGCGGCGATCTACCGCATGATCGGACGCGGCGGACTGTGGACAAAGGACGAGATCACGCTGATGGCCGATTACCTCGGCACCGATTTCGGTCCGAACGCCAAGCCAGCCACCCAGACCAGATGATGGCGGCGCGCGTGACGCGGAGCTGAGCTTCAAGGGAGCGAACGATGAGAGAGCTGGTTGCGCAATACTTGTCGCACTCGATATCGCGGCGCCGTTTCGTCGGCGGGCTGACCAAGGCCGGCCTGACCGCGACCGCCGCCCAGTCGGTCCTGACCGCGGTGACGTCGGTCAGCTACGCGCAAGGCGCCGGTCCGCAACCGAACCCGGCTCCGGCTGCGCCCGCAGCGGCGCCGGCGGCGAGCGCTCCCGCCGCGTCGGTGGTCGCCGGCGTCAAACCGTTCCAGGGCCCCGGCGGCGCCGCCTTCGCCGATCAGCTCATCGCCTGCGGCGTGAAGTATGTGTTCGGCAATTCCGCCAGCGAGGATGCGCAGTTCTACGAGGCGCTCGTCGACCGGCCGCAGCTCAAATACATCCTCACGCCGCACGAAGGGCCCGGCGCCGCGATGGCCGCGGGCTATATCAAGGCTTCGGGCGAGCCCGCCATCGTGATGCAGGCCGCGGTCGTCGGCATGGCGAACGCCATCGGGCAGATGTTCAACGCCTTCAAGGAGCAGACGCCGCTGGTGGTCTACTCCTACCGCACCGACCAGACCCGGCGCGCCGGCCGCGACGGGTTCGAGGAGGTGCCCAACCAGGAGCAGATCGTCCAGCCGATCACCAAGTACAGCTGGCTCGCGCGCAGAGCCGACATGATTCCGGAAACCATCCGCCGCGGCTTCAAGGCGGCATGGACGCCGCCCTACGGGCCCGCCTACATCTCGTGGCACTCCGATTTCAACGACGAACGCGTGCGCACCGAGATCATCGCGCAGGAGCTGATCGATCCGCGCATGCGGGTGCGGCCCAATCCCGACGAGATCCAGCGCGCCGCCAAGCTCCTGGTCGAGGCGCGGATGCCGCTCATGGTCGTCGGCGACGAGATCTACAAGGCCAAGGCGGCCGCCAAGGCGGTGAAGCTTGCCGAGATGCTCGGCATGCCGGTGACGCAGGTGCGCCAGCTCTATGCGAATTTCCCGGAGACGCATCCGCTCTGGGTCGGAAATCTCGCCGGAAGCACTCTCAACTCGCTGAACTACCCGAAGAGCGCCGACGTGATCATCAATGTCGGCAACAAGTTCCAGCACAATGGTCCGGCCCCGATCGTGCCGCGCGGGCCGAAATTCATCGACATGCGCATCGATCACGGCAGCATGGGCAACGTCATGCTCACCGAGGTGCCGCTCGTCTGCGACGTCGGCTATGGGCTCGACGACCTGATCGCGGCGGTGGAGCAACTGCTCACCCCGGGACTGCGGCAGCAGGCGACCGAGCGCACGGCGGACGTGCGCAAGTTCAGCGAATGGGCGAAGTCGGCGCGCGCGCAGGTGGTCAACAATCCGGACTGGGACCAGAGTCCGATCATCGCCGATCGCCTCACCTGGGAGATCGCGAAATTCGCCGATCCCGATGCCATCATCGTGCACGAAGCGGGCTCGGTCGCGTTGCACTCGTTCGATTTCAATCCCATGGGCGGGCGCGAGCTGTTCTTCTATTACGGCGCTCATCTCGGATCCGGCGTCGGCACCGCGGCGGGCGTGAAGCTCGCGCGTCCCGAACCAGCAGGTGATTTGTCTCGTCGGCGACGGGTCGTTCATCTTCGGCCCCACCGCGCTGTGGAACATGGCGCGGCTCGAGCTCCCCGTGATCACCGTCGTCTACAACAACCACGCCTATGGCGGACCGCACTCGCGCGTGATCGCCAACGTGCCGGGCGGCCGCATGATGCAGACCGGCCAATTCGTCCACGACTATCTGGGCCAACCCGACATGAACATGGCGGCGATCGCCAAGGGGTTCGGTGTCGATGGCGAGGTGGTCGAGAGCCCGGGGCAATTGCGTGAAGCGCTGGTGCGCGCGCGCAAGCATACGGTCGAAGGCAAGCCCTACCTCATCGACGCGCAGGTGGCGCGCAAGGGCGTGGCCTGGGCCGACAAGCCCTGGGTCCCACCCATCCAGGTGGCGTCGCTGCGGCAGAAGAAGGTCTAGTGTCCCGTTTCCGACGTTCGTATCATCTCGCAGGACGCACATTTACGAACGTCGGAAACAAAGGGACACTAGCAAGTCTATGATTCTAGTGTGGCTTTGCATTTGACGTTCCTATGAAGGACTTGCAGCAAGCACTGATAGGAACGTCAAATGCGCCACACTAGCGTGCGGCCTGCGCGGCGCGCGCAGTGTCCAAATCGTGCGTGGCGCCGGGTGTCCCCGGCGCTCGCGCTTTGGGCTGCTCTCGGCGCCGGCGCGCAGGCGGATGATGCCGACCTCGGGCGAGACGTCTATGGCGATTTCTGCGTGAGCTGCCACGGCCGCGACATGGTCAATCCCGGCGGCGTCACCTTCGATCTGCGTAAATTTCCCAAGGACGACTTCGAGCGCTTTCAAAACGCGGTGCTCAACGGCAAGCCGCCGGCCATGCCGCCGTGGCGCGACAAGCTCAGCGACGACGATCTCAAGTTGTTGTGGGCGTATGTCCGCAGCGGCGGATAGCGCAGCGGGTCGCGTCGAGTGGCCAAAGGCGCGTGCCGGCCACGCCGAAAGGAGAAGCGGCGGCCGCCTGCTGAGACGTCAGCTTGCGGCCGTCACGCCGCGGCCGTCACCGATGTCGGGCACGGCGATGCCGTAGGGCATGCGCTCCTGGAAATAAGCGAGCACGTCATTGTCCGCATTGGGCGGAATGACGAACACAAGCTTGGGACCCGTGTGCTTGCAAAATTCGACCACGAAGCCCCCTTCCTCGTCGGGGCCCAGGATCCGGATGCGTGCCTGCGTGAGCGTGTTCATGGCTGCGGGGAGGCCGCGCCCGCCCGTCAGTCCATGCGGCTCATGCGGCCGACGAACCAGCCGATCGCCAGCGCAACCGCGACGGCGGTGTAGGGGCGGTTCTCGATGGTGTTGCGCAATGCCTCTTCCAGCGGAGCGGCGCGCTCCTGCACGGCCTTGGCGGCATCGCCGGCCGCGTCCCGCGCTTGCCCGTAAAGGTCCTGCGCCGCGCCCGCCGCCTGCCTGAGCTTGCCTTCCACCTCGGTCTTGACGTCGCCGGTGGCGCGTCCGAAGCCTTCTTCGAGCTGGCCGCCGAGATTCTTGGCGGTGCCGGCCAATCGATCCTGATTCATCGACATGTCATGTCCTCTTGCATTGAGTCCATCGTTCAACAATCGAGCGATGATTTGGTTCAAGCGCCGGGAGGTTATGCCCGCACCGGCGGGTTTACCAGCAGCGCGCCGCCTCTCATCGGGCGGCTCTCCGGCTGAAACGGCGCGAAACCCGCGAATGCTTGACGAACAGGGTTGAAATGGCCCCCAAAAGGACGCGCGCGATGCCGGCGGTGGGCTTGCCCGGGCAGGCCGGCAGTCTGGCCGCCGCCGCGCCTGCAGGCGGCCAATTTCGCGCCTTTGTCCTTGTCATCGGCGGCCGACTGGTCAAGGGACGCCGGGGCCGCGGGCTGAGCTGCGACATTTTCGACGCCCGGCACGCCGTGACGCGCAACGCAGAGGCAGAGCGGACGCTCCGGCACATGCGCTATGCTCGCCCGAATCCGCCGCAAATCACCTCATGGGCATCGGCTTGAGCACCCTCGAAGACAAAACCTTCCTGTTGCTGATAACGGCAATATCGCTCGCGTTCGCGTGGCTCCTCTGGCCGTTCTACGGCGCGATTCTGTGGGGGACGGTCCTGGCCATCGTCTTTGCGCCGCTGTACCGGCGACTCTGCAGGTCGATGCGGCCCAACCTGGCCGCTCTCGCCACGGTCGTGATCATCGTGCTGATCGTGATCCTGCCATCGACGCTGATCACCGCGTCCTTGGTGCAGGAAGCCTCCGGCGTGTACGAGATGTTCAAGTCGGGAGAGTTGAACCTCGCCCGCAATCTTCAGCACGTCCTCGATACCCTGCCGTCATGGGCGGTCAGCATGCTGGAGCGCTTCGGGCTGACGGACCTCGCCGGATTGCAGGAGGGATTGTCTGCCGGCCTGGCGAGGGCCAGCCAATTCCTTGCCACGCAGGCCCTCAATATTGGTCAGGCCACATTCGAGCTCGTGGTCCGAATGTTCGTCATGCTGTACCTGCTCTTCTTCCTGCTGCGTGACGGGGATGAGCTGTTCAGGATCATCAAGGAGGCGGTGCCGCTTCGGGCTGAACAGCAGCGCGCCATCTTCAGCAAATTTGCCACCGTCGATCCGCGCCACGGTCAAAGGCACCATCGTCGTGGCCATCCTGCAGGGCGCTCTCGGCGGCCTGATGTTCTGGTTCCTGGGAATCCGCGCGGCCCTGCTATGGGCCGCATTGATGGCGCTTCTGTCTCTGCTGCCCGCGGTCGGCGCGGCCCTGGTCTGGTTTCCCGTCGCGCTCTACCTCCTGGCGACCGGCGCCGTCTGGCAGGGGCTCGTTCTCATCGCGTATGGCGTCCTCGTCATCGGCCTGGTGGACAATCTCCTGCGTCCGGTTCTGGTCGGCACCGACATCAAGCTGCCCGACTACGTGGTGCTGATATCCACCCTGGGCGGCATCGAGATCTTCGGTATGAACGGTATTGTGCTCGGGCCGTTGATCGCGGCGATGTTCGTGGTGGTCTGGGATATTCTGTCCGCGTCG
>CAWIGD010000070.1:0-226971 GCA_963835165.1 uncultured Alphaproteobacteria bacterium | reverse complement strand
CAATCGGGCTCCCGATCGCAATGTCGCTGCCCGCACCAAGCCGCGTCAGCAGCGCGCTCAGACCAGCCTGCAGAACCATGAACAGGCTCGCTCCGCTCGCGCGCGCAAGCTCCAGCAAGGCACCGTGCAGCGGCCCAGACAGCCGCAGCCCAACGCTCCCCCCGCGATAGCTCGACACCGCAGGCCGCGCACGGTCGAGCGGAAGATCAAGCTGGTCCGGAAGCCCCGCCAGCTGGCTGGTCCAGAACGAAAGCTGGCGCGCAATCGCGCTCTCCCCATCCTCCTCCGAGCCCAGAACCGCGTGCTGCCACAGCGTGTAATCGGCATATTGAACAGGCAGCGCCGCAATCGCCGCCGCCTGACCCTGGCAGCGCGCCTCGTAGAAGCGACCGAGATCGCGCAGCAGCGGCGCCAGCGACCAGCCGTCGCCGGCAATGTGGTGCAGCAGCAGCAGAACGACGTGCTCGCTCTCCCCCAGCGCAAACAGATGCACCCGCAGCGGCGGCTCGCGCGCCAGATCAAACCCCGTGCGCGCCGCACCCGACAACGCCCCCGCAAGCGAAGCTTCCTCAACCGCCGTAACCGAAAGCCGCGGTCGCGCCACCCCCGCATCAAGGATCACTTGCCGCGGAACACCCAGCGTGTCCGGGAAGATCGTGCGAAGGCTCTCGTGCCGCTCAACCAGGTCGCCCAGCGCCGCCTCCAGCGCAGCGCGATCCAGCACCCCACGAACACGCAGCGCCAGCGGGATCGTGTAGGTCGCGCTCGATCCTTCCAGCCGGTCAAGGAACCACAGCCGGCGTTGCGCATACGACAGCGGGATCTCCGCAGGCCGCGCCAGCGCACGCAACGCCGCACGCGCAGGCCGCGCATCCCCAAGCCGTTGCACCAGCGCCTCAACCGTCGGCGCCTCGAACAGGCTGCGGATCGCAAGCTCAACATCCAGCGTCGAGCGGATGCGGCTGATCAGCCGCGTCGCCAGCAGCGAATGACCCCCCAGCGCGAAGAAGTTGTCGTCGATCCCAACACGCTCAAGCCCCAGAACCTCCGCAAACAGCCCGCACAGGATCTCCTCCTGCGGCGTGCGCGCAACTCGCCGCACCGATCCCACACGCGCCTCCGGCGCCGGCAGCGCACGACGGTCGAGCTTGCCGTTGGGCGTGAGCGGAAGACGGTCCAGCACCACGAACGCCGATGGCACCATGTGCTCGGGAAGGCTGCGCCCCAGATGCGCACGCAACGCCGCCGCATCGGGCACCGCTGCCCCCGCCGCTACCACATAGCCAACCAGCCGCTTGCCCCCGGGGCCGTCCTCGCGCGCAATCACCGCCGCCTGCGCAACATCCCCATGGCGCACCAGTGCCGCCTCGATCTCCCCAGGCTCGATGCGGAAGCCCCGCACCTTCACCTGCGCATCCGCACGACCCAGAAACTCCAGCACCCCATCAACGCGCCAGCGCGCCAAGTCCCCGGTGCGGTACATCCGGCTCCCCGCCGCACCGAACGGGTCCGCAACAAACCGCTCCGCCGTCAGGCCCGAGCGCCCCACATAGCCCCGCGCAAGGCCAGAACCCGCTATGTAAAGCTCTCCGCTCACACCAGCAGGGACAGGCTCAAGACCTCCGTCCAGAACGTAAACCCGCGTGTTCCAGATCGGACGGCCGATCGGCATGACGCCGTCATCAGGATCAGTGGATTGAAGCTCGTAGGTGGTGCTGCCGCACGTCGTCTCGGTCGGGCCGTAGTGAATAATGATCTGGGTTTGTGGAACGTGACGACGCCAAGGAGCGAGGTGCGCGCCGGTCACGCTCTCGCCGCCGACGACGATGCAGTGGGTTAGTCGCGAAAGGCGCTCGATGGGTCCTATGTTGTTGAGAATATCGAGATGAGAGGGCGTCAGCTTGAGGAGACTGAAGTCGCCCGCAGCTTCCGTAGCGGTTTGCAAGTATCTCAAACTGGTCTTGTTCGGGCGGAAGCACGACGAGCTTGCCCGAGAACAGCGGCAGGAAAAGTGCGGTAACGGTCGCGTCGAACGCCAAAGCGTTGAGGACGGGTGCTCCGGTCCCAACGCTCAATCGGCAGGCCGGAATTCCCCACGCGATGTAATTGCCAAGCGAAGCGTGGTCAATCATCACGCCCTTGGGCATTCCGGTGGAGCCGGATGTGTAGATGACGTAGGCGGGGTGCTGCGGCTGGAGGCCGGTGGCCGGGGCGGTCGTGGGCTGTTGCGCGATGGCGGGCCAGTCGGCATCGAGGCACACGATGTGCGCGTCATCGATGCACACGTCGTCGCTGCTGACGTCATGCGCGGGCAAATGCGCGCGCAGCGCCGCGCGGGTGAGCAGCACCGGCGCGCCGGCATCCGCCAGCATGAACGCCAGCCGCTCCGGCGGATAGTCCGGATCGAGCGGCAGATAGGCGCCCCCGGCCTTGAGGATGCCGAGCAGCCCAACCAGCATCGCCAGCGAGCGCTCGATGCACAGCCCCACCACCACCTCGGGCCCGACCCCGAGCCCGCGCAGGTGATGCGCCAGCTGGCTCGAACGCGCATCGAGCTCGCCATAGCTCAGCCGCTCATCCTCGAACACAACCGCATCCGCAGCCGGCGTGCGCGCCACCTGCGCCGCGAACAGCTCAGGCAAGGTCATGCCAGGGACCGCACGCGCGGTGTCGTTCCACTCCCGCAGGATGGTGTGACGCTCCGCGGGGCTGAGAATGTCGAGCCGGCCGATCGCACGATCCGGATCGGCAACCGCTCCCTCCAGCAGCCGAACCAGCCGCCCAGCTATCGCCTCCACGCTCGAACGATCGAACAGGTCGCTGGCATATTCCAGCGCTCCCTCGATCCCCGCAGGCGTCCCGTCAAAACCCCGCCGCTCCGCAAGGCTCAACGACAGGTCGAACTTCGCGCTCGCCGTCGATACCGCCTCAAACCCCGCCTCAAGACCCAAAAGCTCAGGCCGAAGCTCCGCGTTGTTCTGCAATACAAGCATCACCTGGAACAGCGGATGACGCGACAGCGAGCGCGCAGGGTTGAGCACCTCAACCAGACGCTCAAACGGAAGCTCCTGGTGGCTGTAGGCCGCAAGATTGCTCGCGCGCACCCGCCCAACCAACTCACGGAAGCTCGGTGCACCAGACGTGTCCGTGCGCAGCACCAGCGTGTTCACGAAGAACCCGACAAGATCGTCCAGCGCACTGTCGGTGCGACCCGCAATCGGGCTCCCGATCGCAATGTCGCTGCCCGCACCAAGCCGCGTCAGCAGCGCGCTCAGACCAGCCTGCAGAACCATGAACAGGCTCGCTCCGCTCGCGCGCGCAAGCTCCAGCAAGGCACCGTGCAGCGGCCCAGACAGCCGCAGCCCAACGCTCCCCCCGCGATAGCTCGACACCGCAGGCCGCGCACGGTCGAGCGGAAGATCAAGCTGGTCCGGAAGCCCCGCCAGCTGGCTGGTCCAGAACGAAAGCTGGCGCGCAATCGCGCTCTCCCCATCCTCCTCCGAGCCCAGAACCGCGTGCTGCCACAGCGTGTAATCGGCATATTGAACAGGCAGCGCCGCAATCGCCGCCGCCTGACCCTGGCAGCGCGCCTCGTAGAAGCGACCGAGATCGCGCAGCAGCGGCGCCAGCGACCAGCCGTCGCCGGCAATGTGGTGCAGCAGCAGCAGAACGACGTGCTCGCTCTCCCCCAGCGCAAACAGATGCACCCGCAGCGGCGGCTCGCGCGCCAGATCAAACCCCGTGCGCGCCGCACCCGACAACGCCCCCGCCAGCGAAGCTTCCTCAACCGCCGTAACCGAAAGCCGCGGGCGCGCCACCCCCGCATCAAGGATCACTTGCCGCGGAACACCCAGCGTGTCCGGGAAGATCGTGCGAAGGCTCTCGTGCCGCTCAACCAGGTCGCCCAGCGCCGCCTCCAGCGCAGCGCGATCCAGCACCCCACGAACACGCAGCGCCAGCGGGATCGTGTAGGTCGCGCTCGATCCTTCCAGCCGGTCAAGGAACCACAGCCGGCGTTGCGCATACGACAGCGGGATCTCCGCAGGCCGCGCCAGCGCACGCAACGCCGCACGCGCAGGCCGCGCATCCCCAAGCCGTTGCACCAGCGCCTCAACCGTCGGCGCCTCGAACAGGCTGCGGATCGCAAGCTCAACATCCAGCGTCGAGCGGATGCGGCTGATCAGCCGCGTCGCCAGCAGCGAATGACCCCCCAGCGCGAAGAAGTTGTCGTCGATCCCAACACGCTCAAGCCCCAGAACCTCCGCAAACAGCCCGCACAGGATCTCCTCCTGCGGCGTGCGCGCAACTCGCCGCACCGATCCCACACGCGCCTCCGGCGCCGGCAGCGCACGACGGTCGAGCTTGCCGTTGGGCGTGAGCGGAAGACGGTCCAGCACCACGAACGCCGATGGCACCATGTGCTCGGGAAGGCTGCGCCCCAGATGCGAACGCAACACCGCCGCATCGGGCACCGCTGCCCCCGCCGCTACCACATAGCCAACCAGCCGCTTGCCCCCGGGGCCGTCCTCGCGCGCAATCACCGCCGCCTGCGCAACATCCCCATGGCGCACCAGTGCCGCCTCGATCTCCCCAGGCTCGATGCGGAAGCCCCGCACCTTCACCTGCGCATCCGCACGACCCAGAAACTCCAGCACCCCATCAACGCGCCAGCGCGCCAAGTCCCCGGTGCGGTACATCCGGCTCCCCGCCGCACCGAACGGGTCCGCAACAAACCGCTCCGCCGTCAGGCCAGAGCGCCCCACATAGCCCCGCGCAAGGCCAGACACCCGCTATGTAAAGCTCTCCGCTCACACCAGCAGGGACAGGCTCAAGACCTCCGTCCAAAACGTAAACCCGCGTGTTCCAGATCGGACGGCCGATCGGAGGAACGATCGCGCCCGCCAGCGCTTCGCTCATGGTCGCGCAGACCGTCGTCTCCGTCGGCCCATACGCGTTGATCATCCGCCGCCCCCGCGACCAACGCGCCACCAGGTCCGGCCCACACGACTCGCCGCCGACGAGCAGACCCGCCAGCCCTAAGCTCTCCGGCAGGTCGGCCACCACCACCGGCGGCAATGATCGCATGTGTGACACGTTGCTCTCGGATGAGGCTTGGCAAGAGCATCGCCGCTGCGCTCCCCCGAAGGCAAGACAAGAGCAGCGCCAGACGCGAGAGCCGTCGCAATCTCCGAAGCGGCAGCATCGAAGCTGAGCGATGCGAACTGCAGGATGCGGGCATCGGTGTGATGGCGAGGCGATCGATATGTGCCGCGGCAAGATTGGGGATGCCGCCATGCGTGACGGCGACGCCCTTGGGCATTCCGGTGGAGCCGGATGTGTAGATGACGTAGGCGGGGTGCTGCGGCTGGAGGCCGGTGGCCGGGGCGGTCGTGGGCTGTTGCGCGATGGCGGGCCAGTCGGCATCGAGGCACACGATGTGCGCGTCATCGATGTGCACGTCGTCGCTGCGCATGTCGTCGCTGCTGACGTCATGCGCGGGCAAATGCGCGCGCAGCGCCGCGCGGGTGAGCAGCACCGGCGCGCCGGCATCCGCCAGCATGAACGCCAGCCGCTCCGGCGGATAGTCCGGATCGAGCGGCAGATAGGCGCCCCCGGCCTTGAGGATGCCGAGCAGCCCCACCAGCATCGCCAGCGAGCGCTCGATGCACAGCCCCACCACCACCTCGGGCCCGACCCCGAGCCCGCGCAGGTGATGCGCCAGCTGGCTCGAACGCGCATCGAGCTCGCCATAGCTCAGCCGCTCATCCTCGAACACCACCGCATCCGCAGCCGGCGTGCGCGCCACCTGCGCCGCAAACAGCTCAGGCAAGGTCATGCCAGGGACCGCACGCGCGGTGTCGTTCCACTCCCGCAGGATGGTGTGACGCTCCGCGGGGCTGAGAATGTCGAGCCGGCCGATCGCACGATCCGGATCGGCAACCGCTCCCTCCAGCAGCCGAACCAGCCGCCCAGCTATCGCCTCCACGCTCGAACGATCGAACAGGTCGGGTCGATAGCTCAGCTGCAACTGCAGCCGTTCGCCGGGGTGCGCCGCCAGGCTGAGCGGATAATGGGTGGCATCGAGCCCGCGGAAGTCGGTGAGCCGCAGACCTCCGGCGTCGCTCGAAAGGCCGGCGCGGTCGACCGGATAGTTCTCGAACACCACCAGCGTGTCGAACAACTCGCCCAGCCCGGCCAGTCCCTGCACCTCGGCCAGGCCGAGATGCTGGTGCTCCATGAGCCGCGACAGGCTGTCCTGCACCTGCCGCAGGAGCTCGAGCAGCGCCGTGCCCGGCGGCAGCTGCACCCGCAGCGGCAGCGTGTTGATGAACAGCCCCACCATGCTCTCGATGCCGGCAATCTCCGGCGGCCGGCCCGCCACCGTCACCCCGAAGACCACGTCCTCGCGCCCGGTCAGCCGCCCGAGCAGGATTGCCCAGGCCGTCTGGATCAAGGTGTTGAGCGTCAGACCATGCCGGCGTGCCTGCGCCGTCAGCGCCGTGGTGAGCGGCGCCGTCAGCGAAAGCCTGATCTGCTCCGGCGCGACCGGCTGGCGTCCGGGATCGTGAGGCGGCCAGACGCGTGGCCTCTTCCAGCCCCGCCAAGGCCTCCCGCCAGGCAGCGAGCGCGCCGGCACGATCCTGCGCTGCCACCCAGGCCAGATAATCGCGATAAGGCGTCACTCGCGGCAGCACCGTGGCATCGGCCTGGTGCGCATAGAGCGTGAGCAGCTCCCGCACCAGCACAGGCATCGACCAGCCATCCATCACAATGTGATGGTTGGTGAGCACCAAGCGGTGCCGGTCGGCAGCAAGCCGGATCAGCGCAAAGCGGATGAGCGGCGCGCCCGCCAGGTCGAAGCGCTCGGCGCGCTCCTGCGCCAGGACGGCGGCCAGGCGCTCCTCGCGTCCCGCTTCATCCAGTGACGAGAGATCGATGCTGCGCCAGGGCGCTGTCACCTGCGGCAGGATGATCTGCACCGGCCGGCTGAGATGCTCATGCCGGAAGCGCGCGCGCAGGCTGGCATGACGCGCCACCAGCGCCTGCACCGCCGCCGCCATCGCTTCGCTCTCGAGTGCTCCCTCCAGCCCCAGTTCCAGCTGCACCGTATAGATGTCGGGCGCCTGCACGTCATAAAGCGCATGGAACAGCAGCCCCTCCTGCAACGGCGCCAGCGGCAGGACGTCCTCGATCTGCGGATACGCGCTCTCCAGCCCTTCGATCTCCTCCTGCGACAGCGCCACCAGGGGCAGATCGCAGGGGGTGCGGCCGCCGGCGCCGGGCGCCGCCGCGTGGCGGACAAGACCCTCCAGCGCCGTAAACCAGCGCTCCGCCAGATCGCGAACCTCAGCTTCCGTCACCAGCGCCGGCGCCCACGACCAGGTGGCCGTGAACCGTGCCCCCTCGCGGTCGTCCAGCGTGAGCGCATTGACCTCGAGGCAATGGGCGAGCGGCATGGCGGGATCGCCGCCGCCGAGCCGCACCGCCTCGCCGGCACTGCCCCAGTCCGCCGCCGCCGAAGCCGCAAACCGCCCGAGATAGTTGAAGCCGATCTGCGGCGCGGCAAACCCGGCAAGCTGCGAAGCCGTCTGCGGGTTCAGATAACGCAGCACCCCATAGCCGAGCCCGTTGTCGGGCAGCGCGCGCAATTGCTCCTTGATGCTCTTGAGCGCGCGCCCGAGCGCACCGCCCCCCGCCATCGCCTCCTCGACATCAAGCGCGCCGGGATCCAGCCGCACCGGGAACAGGCTGGTGAACCAGCCCACCGTGCCGGACAGGTCGATATCCCCGAACACCTCCTCGCGCCCGTGTCCCTCCAGATCGAGCAGCACCCCAGCGCCCGAGCCCCGGCCGCGCCGCCGGCACCAGTCCGCAATCGCCACCACCAATCCGGTCAGCAGCACATCGTTGATGCCGCCGTGGAAGGCCGCCGGCACCCGGGTCAGCAAGGCCCCCGTGAGCGCCGCCGGCAACGTGAGCGTGAGACGCCCGGCCGTGCCGTTGATGTCGCGGGAAGGATCGAGTGCACCCTCGACCAGAGACAGCGACGGCGAACCCAGCATCCCGCGCCAGAACGCAAGCTCCTCGACGCACCCCCCATCTCGGGCATGCGAGGCAAGCCGTTGCGCCCATCCCCGAAACGAGGTTCCCCGCGGCGCCGGTGCCGGCATGCCGCCGCGCGCAATCGCCGCCCATGCAGCCGCAAGCTCCGGCACCAGGATGCGCCACGACACCCCGTCCACCGCGAGATGATGGATCGTCAGCAGCAGCCGGCCGGGCGCCTGCGCGCCGGCATCGAACCACACCGCCGCAACCATCGCCCCGGCCGCGGGGTCAAGCCGGCGCTCGGCCGCCGGCGCTGCCTCGACAATGCAGGCGTGCAGCCCCGCGTCATCAAGCCCGCAAATGTCGATCCGGCGCAGGCAGTCGCCGGCAACCACCGCGCCGGCCGGCGCCACCTCCAGGCTCCACGGCGCCTCCGATCCGGTCAGTCGCAGCCGCAATGCATCGTGATGATCGAACAGGCACTGCAAGGCGCCCACGAGATGATCGCGTTGCAGACCCGCCGGCACCTGCAGCAGCATCGCCTGGCAGAAGCGATCGATCGGGCCGCCACGCTCCAGCAGCCAATGCATGATCGGCGTCGCCGGCAATGCTCCGGTAGAGATATCGAGAAGAGGGGAGGGCGTCGGCGCAACAAGGCCGATAACGCCGGCCAGCGCTGCAACGGTCTGATGCTGGAACACCGCGCGCGGCGTGATCACCAGTCCAGCCTTGCGCGCCCGGCTCACCAACTGGATCGACATGATGCTGTCGCCCCCGAGCGCGAAGAAGTTGTCGTCGATCCCAACACGCTCAAGCCCCAGAACCTCCGCAAACAGCCCGCACAGGATCTCCTCCTGCGGCGTGCGCGCAACGCGCCGCACCGATCCCACACGCGCCTCCGGCGCCGGCAGCGCACGACGGTCGAGCTTGCCGTTGGGCGTGAGCGGAAGACGGTCCAGAACCACGAACGCCGACGGCACCATGTGCTCGGGAAGGCTGCGCCCCAGATGCGCACGCAACGCCGCCGCATCGGGCACCGCTGCCCCCGCCGCTACCACATAGCCAACCAGCCGCTTGCCACCGGGGCCGTCCTCGCGCGCAATCACCGCCGCCTGCGCAACATCCCCATGGCGCACCAGTGCCGCCTCGATCTCCCCAGGCTCGATGCGGAAGCCCCGCACCTTCACCTGCGCATCCGCACGACCCAGAAACTCCAGCACCCCATCAACGCGCCAGCGCGCCAAGTCCCCGGTGCGGTACATCCGGCTCCCCGCCGCACCGAACGGGTCCGCAACAAACCGCTCCGCCGTCAGGCCCGAGCGCCCCACATAGCCCCGCGCAAGGCCAGAACCCGCTATGTAAAGCTCTCCGCTCACACCAGCAGGGACAGGCTCCAGACCACTATCCAAAACGTAAACCCGCGTGTTCCAGATCGGACGACCGATCGGAGCGGCCGCATCATGCAAATCGGTGTCGCGCAACGAGTGCGAGGTGATTTGAATGGTCGTCTCGGTCGGTCCGTAAAGATTGACCAGGGGCACTTTCCACGCCGAGATCACGTCGCGCGCAACGCTTGACAGCGAGCGACGCTTCACCGCCTCGAGAACAATGCGATCTGAAGTCTGTAGCGCCAGATCCGGTGCGTCGATCGCAAGCATCGGGGCGAGCAGCGAGGGAACGAATTGCGCGATCGTAACTCGGTGTCATGCTTGATATAGCGGCTGAAGCGGCTCGGATCGTGAATGAGATGCGAAGGCGTAATGCAAAGTGCAGCGCCCGAGATAAGTGGCAGCCAGCATTTGCCCAGCCGGCGGCATCAAAGCTGATCGCTGTGCGACAGAGGACGACGTCTTCGTCACTGATCGGGATAGTCAGCCCGCATCCACATCATGTGATTGACGAGGCCGCTGCTGTGAGACCACCACGCCCTTGGGCATTCCGGTGGAGCCGGATGTGTAGATGACGTAGGCGGGGTGCTGCGGTTGGAGGCCGGTGGCCGGGGCGGTCGTGGGCTGTTGCGCGATGGCGGGCCAGTCGGCATCGAGGCACACGATGTGCGCGTCGTCGATGCACACGTCGTCGCTGCTGACGTCATGCGCGGGCAGATGCGCGCGCAGCGCCGCGCGGGTGAGCAGCACCGGCGCGCCGGCATCCGCCAGCATGAACGCCAGCCGCTCCGGCGGATAGTCCGGATCGAGCGGCAGATAGGCGCCCCCGGCCTTGAGGATGCCGAGCAGCCCCACCAGCATCGCCAGCGAGCGCTCGATGCACAGCCCCACCACCACCTCGGGCCCGACCCCGAGCCCGCGCAGGTGATGCGCCAGCTGGCTCGAACGCGCATCGAGCTCGCCATAGCTCAGCCGCTCATCCTCGAACACAACCGCATCCGCAGCCGGCGTGCGCGCCACCTGCGCCGCGAACAGCTCAGGCAAGGTCATGCCAGGGACCGCACGCGCGGTGTCGTTCCACTCCCGCAGGATGGTGTGACGCTCCGCGGGGCTGAGAATGTCGAGCCGCCCGATCGCACGATCCGGATCGGCAACCGCTCCCTCCAGCAGCCGAACCAGCCGCCCAGCTATCGCCTCCACGCTCGAACGATCGAACAGGTCGCTGGCATATTCCAGCGCTCCCTCGATCCCCGCAGGCGTCCCGTCAAAACCCCGCCGCTCCGCAAGGCTCAACGACAGGTCGAACTTCGCGCTCGCCGTCGATACCGCCTCAAACCCCGCCTCAAGACCCAAAAGCTCAGGCCGAAGCTCCGCGTTGTTCTGCAATACAAGCATCACCTGGAACAGCGGATGACGCGACAGCGAGCGCGCAGGGTTGAGCACCTCAACCAGACGCTCAAACGGAAGCTCCTGGTGGCTGTAGGCCGCAAGATTGCTCGCGCGCACCCGCCCAACCAACTCACGGAAGCTCGGTGCACCAGACGTGTCCGTGCGCAGCACCAGCGTGTTCACGAAGAACCCGACAAGATCGTCCAGCGCACTGTCGGTGCGACCCGCAATCGGGCTCCCGATCGCAATGTCGCTGCCCGCACCAAGCCGCGTCAGCAGCGCGCTCAGACCAGCCTGCAGAACCATGAACAGGCTCGCTCCGCTCGCGCGCGCAAGCTCCAGCAAGGCACCGTGCAGCGGCCCAGACAGCCGCAGCCCAACGCTCCCCCCGCGATAGCTCGACACCGCAGGCCGCGCACGGTCGAGCGGAAGATCAAGCTGGTCCGGAAGCCCCGCCAGCTGGCTGGTCCAGAACGAAAGCTGGCGCGCAATCGCGCTCTCCCCATCCTCCTCCGAGCCCAGAACCGCGTGCTGCCACAGCGTGTAATCGGCATATTGAACAGGCAGCGCCGCAATCGCCGCCGCCTGACCCTGGCAGCGCGCCTCGTAGAAGCGACCGAGATCGCGCAGCAGCGGCGCCAGCGACCAGCCGTCGCCGGCAATGTGGTGCAGCAGCAGCAGAACGACGTGCTCGCTCTCCCCCAGCGCAAACAGATGCACCCGCAGCGGCGGCTCGCGCGCCAGATCAAACCCCGTGCGCGCCGCACCCGACAACGCCCCCGCAAGCGAAGCTTCCTCAACCGCCGTAACCGAAAGCCGCGGGCGCGCCACCCCCGCATCAAGGATCACTTGCCGCGGAACACCCAGCGTGTCCGGGAAGATCGTGCGAAGGCTCTCGTGCCGCTCAACCAGGTCGCCCAGCGCCGCCTCCAGCGCAGCGCGATCCAGCACCCCACGAACACGCAGCGCCAGCGGGATCGTGTAGGTCGCGCTCGATCCTTCCAGCCGGTCAAGGAACCACAGCCGGCGTTGCGCATACGACAGCGGGATCTCCGCAGGCCGCGCCAGCGCACGCAACGCCGCACGCGCAGGCCGCGCATCCCCAAGCCGTTGCACCAGCGCCTCAACCGTCGGCGCCTCGAACAGGCTGCGGATCGCAAGCTCAACATCCAGCGTCGAGCGGATGCGGCTGATCAGCCGCGTCGCCAGCAGCGAATGACCCCCCAGCGCGAAGAAGTTGTCGTCGATCCCAACACGCTCAAGCCCCAGAACCTCCGCAAACAGCCCGCAAAGGATCTCCTCCTGCGGCGTGCGCGCAACTCGCCGCACCGATCCCACACGCGCCTCCGGCGCCGGCAGCGCACGACGGTCGAGCTTGCCGTTGGGCGTGAGCGGAAGACGATCCAGAACCACGAACGCCGATGGCACCATGTGCTCGGGAAGGCTGCGCCCCAGATGCGCACGCAACACCGCCGCATCGGGCACCGCTGCCCCCGCCGCTACCACATAGCCAACCAGCCGCTTGCCACCGGGGCCGTCCTCGCGCGCAATCACCGCCGCCTGCGCAACATCCCCATGGCGCACCAGTGCCGCCTCGATCTCCCCAGGCTCGATGCGGAAGCCCCGCACCTTCACCTGCGCATCCGCACGACCCAGAAACTCCAGCACCCCATCAACGCGCCAGCGCGCCAAGTCCCCGGTGCGGTACATCCGGCTCCCCGCCGCACCGAACGGGTCCGCAACAAACCGCTCCGCCGTCAGGCCAGAGCGCCCCACATAGCCCCGCGCAAGGCCAGACACCCGCTATGTAAAGCTCTCCGCTCACACCAGCAGGGACAGGCTCAAGACCTCCGTCCAGAACGTAGGCGCATGGTCGGGAATAGCGCGCCCGATGAGATTGCCGGCACCCGAAGTAGCAAGCTGGCGATCGAGCAATATGTGACTAACATGCACCGTCGTTTCGGTGATGCCGTACATATTGATCAAGGCTGGAGCGCCATCAGGGTGACGCTCGTACCAATCGTCGAGTCTCCCGGGGTCCAGCGCTTCGCCACCAAAGATAACATGACGCAAGGCGAGGCCTCGTCCGAGCTCGGGGCGCTCATGGTCGGCCTGCATCAATTGATAGAACGCCGAGGGAGTTCTGATTGAGGACGGTGACGCCCTCGCGCGCCATCAGCATCAGAAATTCGGTGGGGGAGCGGCTGATCGCATAAGGTACGACCACCAAACGGCCGCCGTGCAGAAGCGCGCCCCAAATTTCCCAGACGGAAAAGTCGAAGGTGAAGGAGTGAAACAACGTCCAGACGTCAAGCGCGCCGAAATGAAACAAGTGTTCGGTGGAGCCGAATAGCCGCACGACATTTTGATGCGTGACGGCGACGCCCTTGGGCATTCCGGTGGAGCCGGATGTGTAGATGACGTAGGCGGGGTGCTGCGGTTGGAGGCCGGTGGCCGGGGCGGTCGTGGGCTGTTGCGCGATGGCGGGCCAGTCGGCATCGAGGCACACGATGTGCGCGTCGTCGATGCGCGCGTCGTCGCTGCTGACGTCATGCGCGGGCAAATGCGCGCGCAGCGCCGCGCGGGTGAGCAGCACCGGCGCGCCGGCATCCGCCAGCATGAACGCCAGCCGCTCCGGCGGATAGTCCGGATCGAGCGGCAGATAGGCGCCCCCGGCCTTGAGGATGCCGAGCAGCCCAACCAGCATCGCCAGCGAGCGCTCGATGCACAGCCCCACCACCACCTCGGGCCCGACCCCGAGCCCGCGCAGGTGATGCGCCAGCTGGCTCGAACGCGCATCGAGCTCGCCATAGCTCAGCCGCTCATCCTCGAACACAACCGCATCCGCAGCCGGCGTGCGCGCCACCTGCGCCGCGAACAGCTCAGGCAGGGTCATGCCAGGGACCGCACGCGCGGTGTCGTTCCACTCCCGCAGGATGGTGTGACGCTCCGCGGGGCTGAGAATGTCGAGCCGGCCGATCGCACGATCCGGATCGGCAACCGCTCCCTCCAGCAGCCGAACCAGCCGCCCAGCTATCGCCTCCACGCTCGAACGATCGAACAGGTCGCTGGCATATTCCAGCGCTCCCTCGATCCCCGCAGGCGTCCCGTCAAAACCCCGCCGCTCCGCAAGGCTCAACGACAGGTCGAACTTCGCGCTCGCCGTCGATACCGCCTCAAACCCCGCCTCAAGACCCAAAAGCTCAGGCCGAAGCTCCGCGTTGTTCTGCAATACAAGCATCACCTGGAACAGCGGATGACGCGACAGCGAGCGCGCAGGGTTGAGCACCTCAACCAGACGCTCAAACGGAAGCTCCTGGTGGCTGTAGGCCGCAAGATTGCTCGCGCGCACCCGCCCAACCAACTCACGGAAGCTCGGTGCACCAGACGTGTCCGTGCGCAGCACCAGCGTGTTCACGAAGAACCCGACAAGATCGTCCAGCGCACTGTCGGTGCGACCCGCAATCGGGCTCCCGATCGCAATGTCGCTGCCCGCACCAAGCCGCGTCAGCAGCGCGCTCAGACCAGCCTGCAGAACCATGAACAGGCTCGCTCCGCTCGCGCGCGCAAGCTCCAGCAAGGCACCGTGCAGCGGCCCAGACAGCCGCAGCCCAACGCTCCCCCCGCGATAGCTCGACACCGCAGGCCGCGCACGGTCGAGCGGAAGATCAAGCTGGTCCGGAAGCCCCGCCAGCTGGCTGGTCCAGAACGAAAGCTGGCGCGCAATCGCGCTCTCCCCATCCTCCTCCGAGCCCAGAACCGCGTGCTGCCACAGCGTGTAATCGGCATATTGAACAGGCAGCGCCGCAATCGCCGCCGCCTGACCCTGGCAGCGCGCCTCGTAGAAGCGACCGAGATCGCGCAGCAGCGGCGCCAGCGACCAGCCGTCGCCGGCAATGTGGTGCAGCAGCAGCAGAACGACGTGCTCGCTCTCCCCCAGCGCAAACAGATGCACCCGCAGCGGCGGCTCGCGCGCCAGATCAAACCCCGTGCGCGCCGCACCCGACAACGCCCCCGCAAGCGAAGCTTCCTCAACCGCCGTAACCGAAAGCCGCGGGCGCGCCACCCCCGCATCAAGGATCACTTGCCGCGGAACACCCAGCGTGTCCGGGAAGATCGTGCGAAGGCTCTCGTGCCGCTCAACCAGGTCGCCCAGCGCCGCCTCCAGCGCAGCGCGATCCAGCACCCCACGAACACGCAGCGCCAGCGGGATCGTGTAGGTCGCGCTCGATCCTTCCAGCCGGTCAAGGAACCACAGCCGGCGTTGCGCATACGACAGCGGGATCTCCGCAGGCCGCGCCAGCGCACGCAACGCCGCACGCGCAGGCCGCGCATCCCCAAGCCGTTGCACCAGCGCCTCAACCGTCGGCGCCTCGAACAGGCTGCGGATCGCAAGCTCAACATCCAGCGTCGAGCGGATGCGGCTGATCAGCCGCGTCGCCAGCAGCGAATGACCCCCCAGCGCGAAGAAGTTGTCGTCGATCCCAACACGCTCAAGCCCCAGAACCTCCGCAAACAGCCCGCAAAGGATCTCCTCCTGCGGCGTGCGCGCAACTCGCCGCACCGATCCCACACGCGCCTCCGGCGCCGGCAGCGCACGACGGTCGAGCTTGCCGTTGGGCGTGAGCGGAAGACGATCCAGCACCACGAACGCCGATGGCACCATGTGCTCGGGAAGGCTGCGCCCCAGATGCGCACGCAACGCCGCCGCATCGGGCACCGCTGCCCCCGCCGCTACCACATAGCCAACCAGCCGCTTGCCACCGGGGCCGTCCTCGCGCGCAATCACCGCCGCCTGCGCAACATCCCCATGGCGCACCAGTGCCGCCTCGATCTCCCCAGGCTCGATGCGGAAGCCCCGCACCTTCACCTGCGCATCCGCACGACCCAGAAACTCCAGCACCCCATCAACGCGCCAGCGCGCCAAGTCCCCGGTGCGGTACATCCGGCTCCCCGCCGCACCGAACGGGTCCGCAACAAACCGCTCCGCCGTCAGGCCCGAGCGCCCCACATAGCCCCGCGCAAGGCCAGAACCCGCTATGTAAAGCTCTCCGCTCACACCAGCAGGGACAGGCTCAAGACCTCCGTCCAGAACGTAAACCCGCGTGTTCGATATGGGTTGGCCGATCGGAACGGAATCGTGAAAGTTGGTCCGACCAGTCACCGAGAAGCAGACGCTGAAAGTTGTTCCTTCGGTAGGACCATAGCCGTTGATCAACCGACCACCATTCTGCGCCGCAACGAACTTGCGCACGTGCGGAACAGATAGAACGTCTCCGCCGGCTAACAGCTGCCTTATGCATGCAATGGCCGAAAGGTCCTCATCGACGACCCGATGAAACAGGGCTGCCGTCAGCCACAGCACGCTGACACCGGCCTTCGCGATAATGAGTTTGAGATTGGCTATGTCGAGCGGGCCATCGGGAGAGACGACCAGCTTGGCTCCGTTGAGCAACGCGCCCCAAATCTCAAATGTCGAGGCATCAAATGAAAGCGGCGCCAAATGCAGAAAAACATCATCAGGTGTCAGCTCGACATAGTCAGCGCTCTTCACGAGCCTCACCACATTGTGGTGGCTGATCACAACTCCCTTTGGCGTTCCAGTGGACCCAGACGTGTAAGTGACATAGGCCGGGTGTTGCGGTTGGAGGCCGGTGGCCGGGGCGGTCGTGGGCTGTTGCGCGATGGCGGGCCAGTCGGCATCGAGGCACACGATGTGCGCGTCATCGATGCGCGCGTCGGCGCTGCTGACGTCATGCGCGGGCAAATGCGCGCGCAGCGCCGCGCGGGTGAGCAGCACCGGCGCGCCGGCATCCGCCAGCATGAACGCCAGCCGCTCCGGCGGATAGTCCGGATCGAGCGGCAGATAGGCGCCCCCGGCCTTGAGGATGCCGAGCAGCCCCACCAGCATCGCCAGCGAGCGCTCGATGCACAGCCCCACCACCACCTCGGGCCCGACCCCGAGCCCGCGCAGGTGATGCGCCAGCTGGCTCGAACGCGCATCGAGCTCGCCATAGCTCAGCCGCTCATCCTCGAACACCACCGCATCCGCAGCCGGCGTGCGCGCCACCTGCGCCGCGAACAGCTCAGGCAAGGTCATGCCCGGGACCGCACGCGCGGTGTCGTTCCACTCCCGCAGGATGGTGTGACGCTCTGCGGGGCTCAGAATGTCGAGCTTGCCGATCGGTTGGTCGGGCTCGTCAAGCGCGCCCAAAAGTCTCAGGAACCGTTGGTGAAGGCCCGCGAGCTTGTCAGCGCCGTACGATGCCGGATTGCCATCGAAATCGATCCGGACGTCACGACTGTCCAATCGGTCGTACAAAACGATCGATAGATCATCGACGGGCCCATTCGAGAGGTTGTGGGCTGCGACCGGATGGCCATCGAAATGCAGGTCGTAATCGAACGGCATGAAATTGATCGTCGGACCGAACATTCTTTGGTCGGCCCGTCCGATATCCCGACGCAAGTTCGCGACGTTGTAGCGTTGATGCCGGATCACGTGACGCATCCGTCGCGTCGTTTCGCGAACCATCTCGGATACGGTCATGTCCGGACGTACAGCCAGCCGCACCGGCAAGACGTTGGACGTCATGCCCGGCGTGCGTCGCGCAACCGGTGTCATACGCGCTGTAAGCGGAATATCGAGAACGACGTCTCGCGCACTGGTCAAACGATGCACAAAAATGGCTGCAGCCGCAGTGACCAATTGCGGCAGGCTCACGCCCGTACGGTGCGCTACTGAGCGCAGCTGCTGAATGCGCGAAAACGGCAGTAAGCCGGTATGACGAATGAAGCCGTGAGGAGTCGGTCGCGCGTGCTCGCCTAGCGTCGTCGGTTCTGGCAGGCCCGCCAGATAGTCGGTCCAGAAAAGACGGTCTTGTTGGAACCGCTTGGAAGCGCGATACACCGCATCGTCTTCAAGCAGAAGAGCGAGAGAACCAAAGGTCGCAGGGGCGGCGGGCCGGCCAGCTGCGAGCGCCGAGTAGACGTCCGCCACTCGCCGAGCAACCAGGGCGAAGCCGGACCCATCCATTACTATGTGGTGATAGCGCGAATACCAGAAAAAACGGCGGGTCGCTGCTTTGAACAGGGCATACGCGAAGAGGGGGCCATGCGTGAGGTCGACCGGCTCCGCCAGATCGGCCTTCATCCATCGTTCGGCCGCCGCTTGTGGATCGGGCGTATCACTGACATCGACGAGCGACATCGACCAATCGGGCGCAGAACCAATGATCTGCCCTGGACCGTCAGCCGTGCCGACAAAGCGGACATGCAGAGCCTCGGTCTCATCCACCACCTGCCGCAGCGCCATCTCGAACAGCGTCGCGTCGACGGGGCCGCCGATTTCCAAGTATTCGGCAAGATTGTATGCCGGGCTCGACTCGTCGATGGTCTGAGCGAACCAGATTCCCAGCTGGGCATCCGACAGAGGAAGAGGATTATTCTCCTGTATTCCTCCGCCTCGTTGCTGTCCTCGTGGCAAGGCGGGCGACCACGAATACCAGCTCTTGCGTGCCATTCGTGGAGGCGTCCTACGCTGCCGATTTCATCTTGAACCAGCAGAATTTATTGCGGATGCACAATCGACTCGTCAAGCAAGAACGCTCAGGCGACATGGTCGCATGAGCTCGTCGGGGACAAGGCCTGCAGGGTGAAAAGCAGGGACAAAATCGACAGTTTTCCCAACCGCTTTCGAGGCGGCTCACGATCAAGTCTACGTGTGTTGTGATGGACGCTCGGCTTGAGCCTCACGAGCGTGGCGCTCGCGACAGCGGGCGTTCATCAACCACCTCGCCTCGACAGAAATGCTGATTCTGAGGGAAACGCCCCGGCTGGGGGTTCAACCCGTCCGAGGGTCATTTCGATTTCTGATCAAATATCGAAATTCATGGCGAATAGCCATCGACTAAGGGGTTCGGCCGTAGGCAGTTCTACCGGAAAACGATAACATTGATTCGGTAGATTCGTCGCTTTGGCATTTAGCGAGGAGACGGATGTGACGAGCTCTATCATCACAGTAGCGACGATGAAAGGCGGCAGCGGCAAGAGCACAGTTGCAAGCTGTCTGGCTGCTCATTGGCAGCTCGAGGGTCGCCGCCCATCCATAATTGACGCTGATCCTCAGCGCTCGATCGCTCGATTGGCAACCCGGGAGCGGGCGCTTGGCGGCGTGCCCGTGGTCGAGGATGCAAGCGAGGATGCATGGAAGACGGCGCGGCGTCTCGCCGCCGCCGGCGGTCCGGTCATCATCGATACCCCCGGCTTTCGCTCTGAGACGACGCTGGCATGCCTCGCCATGAGCGATTTCATTTTGGTTCCCGTCAAACCGTCCCCATTCGATGTCGACCGCATGTTGGACACACTCAATATTCTCATCAACGGCATCAGCGGCAGACATCCGGTGTTCCGCTGCCTGCTCGCGCAGACGACGCGCGAGTCGGTCATTGCCAAACACATCCGTGCGGAACTCGCCGAGGCAGGTTTTCCGCTCCTTCAGAGCGAGATGACGAATCGCGTCGTCTACGCGGAGGCGGCACTCTGGGGTGCGACGCCGAGCCTCATCGACCCGGCGGGGCCGGCTGCGCGGGATATCGCGGCCATCGCCGACGAAGTTGACGGCATCCTGGGCATCAAACGGGCGGCGTGAGCGTGAGCAAGAAAACTCTTCCCAAGGCGATCAGACCTAAGACCGATAATTCCCCCGAGGCGAGCGCTGGGCCTGCTGCGGGCGAGCAGCACGCGGCGCCTGCGGCCCCCCCGGCGGCGTTTAGCGAGCGACCGGACAGTCGGGCTGCGGCGGTGAAGCCGGGGCATGTGAGCGATGTCGTCGAGGCCGTTCCGGTGCAGGGCCATTCGTCACCTGCTCCGCCTGCGCTTGCGCGCGCAACCCCGATGGGCGCCGGGATCGATGTGACGCGGCGGCGATCGCAGGCCAATGTGATCGTGGAACGCCATACCGCTTATGCGGCAGTGGGAGGCATCATCCCGGTGCCGATTGCGAATGTCGCCAGCGTCACGGCCGTCATCGTGCGCATGGTTAAGCTCCTGAGCGATCTCTATGGCATCCCGTTCGAGCGTGACCGCGCGCGGGCCATCGTGGTCGGATTGATGGGCGGCGCGATGCCCACCGGACTGGGCGCGGTCACGACCTCGACACTCTTCTACGTTGTTCCCGGAAGCGGCCTCATTGGCCTCGCCGTCTCGTCCATTGCGGCGGTTGCCTGCACCCGCAGCATTGGCCGAATTTTTGTCGAGCACTTCGAAAGCGGGTCGAGCCTGGACGATCTTCCCGCGCCGGCGAGAACCTGACAGACATCAGGCCGCAAAAAGGGGGACCGACTGCCAAACTATCCCCGCAGACCAAGGCCGGCGGGCCGTTGGCCGACCGACCAAGACAGCCGAACTGGCAACGATCCTAAAGCCGTTGATGCCGAGCGAGTGCGAGTTATGCCCGCGCCCTCAGGAGGCCGCTAATTTTTCGTCGATCCCTCGAGCACGGCTTCACGGATGTGGTGATATCCGCCCTCGGGCGAGAGCTTCAGATGCCGGTCGTGGAATGCGAAGAGCGTCGAGCGGTGACCGATCGAGACGATCGTTGTGCGTGGAAGCAGTTCCTGCAGCAGTAGGTAAAGCTTGGCTTCCGACGCCTCATCGAGAGAGGCAGTGGCCTCGTCCAAGAACAGATAATCGGGCGCTTGCAGGATCGCGCGAGCGATGCCCAGGCGTTGCTGTTCGCCCAGCGACAGTACCTGGTTCCAGTGCACCTCGTCGGAGAGCCGGTGTGCCAGCGCCGGCAGTCCGACGAACTCGAGCACCTGCGCCATGCGCTCTGGGGGGAACTCGCCAGGTTCGGATGGATAGCTCACCGCCGCTTCGAGGCTGTCCAACGGGAAATAGGGCCGCTGCGGCAGCATCATCAGCTTGGCGCCACGCGGCACCTTGACGGTGCCCGTTCCGAACGGCCACAGGCCGGCGATCGCGCGGAAGAAGGTCGACTTTCCGCAGCCGGACGGGCCGGTGACCAGGGCGCGCCCACCCGCCTCGATGAAGAGATCTTCGGTTGCAACGAGCGGCGCGCCGTTTGGCAGGTGGACAGACATCCCGCCAATCGTCAGCCCCGCCTTCGTGGCGATGGAGGGTACGACATCGTCCTGCGGGAGCGGGGGAGACGGCGCGGAAGCGCGTGCTATCGCGATCGAGCGATCGAAACCGGCCAAGCGCTCAATCACGGCACGCCATTCGGCGAGGTCGCGGTAAACGGTCACGAAAAACGACAGCGCAGTCTGCACGCTGCCAAACGCGCCCGCGGTCTGCACCAGGCCGCCGAGTTGCATGGAGCCGGCGAAATAGGCCGGGCTGACGACGATAAAGGGAAATACGAGTGCGAAGCGATTGTAGGCCGTAGTGAAGAAGGTCAGCCGCTTTTGCCTTGACATGATGAGGTGCCAATTGGCTGCGACTTTGCCGAAGCGTGCGAGCAAACGGTCGGACTCGGCCGTTTCGCCGGTCAGCAGTGCAATCTGCTCCGAGTTTTCGCGTACGCGGACCAGATTGAAGCGGAAATCGGCTTCGTAGCGCTGCTGATTGAAATTGAGCTGGACCAGCGGCCAGCCGATCAGATGAGTGAGCGCCGTACCCACAATCGCATAGATCAGCGCCGCCCACACGAGATAGCCCGGGATCGCGATCGCCGTCCCGAACAGGGTCAACGGCGCTGCGTCCGAAAGCGCCCAAAGAATCACAACGAAGGACGCAAGCGTTACGATCGCGCTGAGAAGCCCGACACCAATAGTGAGCGCGCGCTCGATGAAAAGCCTGATGTCTTCAGCGATGCGTTGATCGGGATTGTCGGCGGCGTCGCCGAACAGTTGCATGCGATAGTGAGTTGCACTTTCGAGCCAATGGGAGATGTAAACCTTCGTCATCCAACGGCGCCAGCGAATCTGCAGCCATTGGTTGAGATAGAGCTGGTAAACCTGAAGCACTGTCGCGGCCGCCGCGAGCAGACAGTAATACAGGAGCTGGGTAATGAAGACATCCCAGTTCCGCTCCTGCAGCGAATTGTAGAAGGTGTTGTACCACTGATTGAGCAGGACCGTAATGCCGACGAGACTTAGCTCGGTCGCAATCAGGGCCGAGAGCAAGAGGCGTCCGGCCCAGCGGTCCTCGGACCGGAAATACGGGATGGCAAGCCGCCATATGGTGGACAGGGACGAGGCGAAGCCGGTCACGGGGACCTCCGATTGTTCTGTGTCGCCGCGGCGTGGAGACGTCGACGTAAACGATGCCGCGTTCGGCGCTTCGGTTTGATTGTAGGTCGCGGTTGGGCATTACGACCAGACATCGCGCGGGCCTAGTTGGGCCGGATCCCGAAAGGACGGACTCCCTCGCACCTTGCGACACTCCTCGGCGCGGGGACGACAATGGGGAGCGCGATTCCCGCGATCATGCCGTCCAACCCGCCTGTCTCCGGGGCCGAGCGCGCAACCGGCGGCGGGGCCGCCATTGCGCGTGCTGTGGATCGCGAATGCCCGTTTACCTCGCCGTATTCTTCAGTCAATGTCTTGTCTTGTGGTCCCAAGGCAGAACGTTGCCCTTCGATTCAGTCGTATCGGAAGAGGCGGTTCCCTTGGGTTGCTCGCTTCCGGGCAACTCTTTCATGTGCTCGACGAGACTGTTTGGACGCATATCCGTCCAATGTTGATTTATGAATTCGAGGCAGGCGGCGCGGCTCCCGGATTCATGAACGATGGTCCAGCCCTCGGGGACTTGGATAAAGCTCGGCCAAAGCGAATGCTGGCCCTCATCGTTGATTAGAACGTGGTAGACGCCGTTTTCGTCTTCAAAAGGATTGGTCACGTCGTCCTCCTTTGAGGATCACTGTCTGGCGTCGGTCATGCCCAATCATGGGCGAACTGGATTTCGCGGGGAGCGGCCGACCCACCTTTAGTCCGCCCGGATAAGATCGATCCGAACGCCGCAGAGTGCTCAATTTTCTTTGCAGCACTATTCCGCCAAATCGTTATGGTGGTGGCCCGCTTTGTCAAGTGGAGTGGGGCGCACATAGCTGTAAAGCCAGGACAAACGCCTAGCACCGGCTATATGCGTATGTTACTATTCCAGCACTACGCTGGGCGTACGCCGCACATGCGTCGATCGGTTTGGTCGGGGAAGCTTGTCGATCGGTGGCCCGGCGCACGGGTGACGAGAAAGGATCCACCTATGGTACAGAAAACGACTGGGTCTGACACAGCCGAGAAGAGCGACCCGGCGGAGGACAGCATTGGTTCCGTCACGACCGAAACGACAGACGGGGATCGCGATGAGGCTGCGTCCAAACTGGTCGACCGCTTCTCGCTGTGGTCCGGAGCCGCTGGATTGATCCCGCTGCCGATTGTTGACATCGTCGCCGTCGGCGGCGTCCAACTTGAGATGCTGCGCCGTCTGTCGGACATCTACGGCGTTCCGTTTGTCGAAAATCGCGGCAAATCGCTCATTGCGAGCCTGGCAGGGTCGGTGCTTCCCGCCAGTACCGCTACAACCACCGCGATGGGAATTACCAGTGCGCTCAAGAGCATTCCAGGAATCGGCACGGCAATCTCTGCATTCACGATGCCGGTGTTCTCTGCTGGCGCCACTTATGTGATCGGCAAGGTCTTCATTCAGCACTTCGCTTCGGGCGGGACCCTGCTCGACTTCAATCCGCCAGACTATCGCGAATTCATCAAGGCTCAGAAGGAAAGATGGAATTCCCGATCTGCTGCATCAGCTTCCGCTCCTCCACCAGGATCCACCACTCAGAGTGCGTCGAGCACGGGCGTGGCGCCCACGATTTCTTGACGATACCGCTCTGACCGCTTTGCCTTGTCCCGCGCCGCCGGCTAGGCCCAGGACTGGCAATGATGGACAGGGAGACAGGGCTTAATGACGCTATCGATCGCCGTCATATTGTATCTCGTATTCTGCCTCCTGGCAGGGCTCTGCGGCAGTCACCGCCGCATGGGTTTTTTTGGCACCTTCTTGTTGTCGCTTTTCCTCACGCCCGTGCTGGTGCTGCTTCTCCTGATATTGACCGGACCATCACGCACCGAGCGGGACCGATACCCGCAGGGCAATTGAGTGCCGTTGCGGTCGACGACGCAGTTGTCCGCATTCGTCGGGGTTGGCGTCCTGCGCAGGCGTAAACGGGCCACATCGCTCTGATGTCCTTTTTCCAACTCGTTCGCCGCGAAATGCACGGCTCCCTGAACCGGCTGGCCGTCATGTCCGGTCTCGGAGGAGTCAGCAATGCGGCCATTCTAGCTGCCATCAACTCCGGCGCCCAAGCCGCGGGAAATGGTGAGGTCAGCGTCTCGTCAGCGGCCCTCTTCGTCGTCGCGCTACTCCTGTTCATCAAGACCCAGCACTACATTCTGATTGCCACGACCGTCGAGATCGAAGCCATCATCCACAAATTGCGGGTGCGGCTCATGGACGAGGTGCGGCACTCGGAACTGTTACCGCTCGACGAGATCGGGCGCGCCGCAATAGTTGCGGCCATCACCAAGGAGACCGCGACGCTCACCCAGGCGACGAACATGGTGGCGTTTGCAGGCCAGGGGGTTGTTCTCGTCTTCTTCGTCGGAATCTACATCGCGTATCTGTCGCTTCTGGCCTTTGCCGTGAGCGTGGTGGTCATCAGCGTTGCGGGCGTGATATTTCACTTCAAGAGCCGTCAAGTTGCCGCCGGCACGCGTGAGGCCGCCGAATGGGACAACCGCCTGTTCGATCGCTTGATCGACCTCCTGGACGGATTCAAGGAGGTCAGGCTCAATCGCTCGCGCAGCGACGACCTGTTCGACGATGTTGTCGAGGTGTCGAGAACAGCAGCGAACATCAAAATTCGCAGCCAAAGCGAATCTTACAAGCAGCTGGTTTTCTCGCAGAGTTCGATGTACCTGCTTCTCGCCGCCGTCGTGTTTGTGGTGCCGGCTTTCAGCGACACCAAAGGCGGTTCGATCACGCAGGTCACAACGGCTCTCATGTTCGTCGTCGGAGTGTGCATGGGTATCGTGCAAACGATACCTGTGTTGCTGGCCGCGGATGTCGCATCGGACAATATCGAGCGGCTGGAGGCGAAGTTGCGGGCAATCGCCGGCGCCGCGCAGGTCGGCACCCTCGAGCCTCGCCGGCGCTTCGACAAGATCGAGATGCGCAATGTCGTGTTCAGTTACAAGGACAAATCATCCGAAGCCGTCTTTCGGGTGGGCCCCCTGAATTTCACCTTGCACTCCGGCGACCTTGTCTTCATCAGCGGCGGCAACGGTTCCGGCAAATCCACATTTCTCAAATTGCTCTCTGGCCTGTACGAGCCCGATTCAGGCGAAATCCTGCTTGACGGGGTGCGCATCGATGACGCCAACCGCGATGCTTATCGCGCGTTGATTGCCGCGATCTTCGTTGATTACCATCTGTTTCAGCGGCTCTATGGGATAACCGATCCCGATCCCGGCGAGGTCGATCGGCTTCTGACGCAATTCCGGCTGTTAGAAAAGACCCGCCTTGGCGGCGACGGCGAATTCAGCACGCTCGACCTCTCGGGCGGACAGCGCAAGCGCTTGGCCCTCATCGTGAGTCTGCTGGAGAAGCGTCCGATCCTGTTGCTGGATGAATGGACTGCCGATCAAGATCCGGACTTTCGACGCAAATTCTATGATGAACTGTTGCCTGAGTTGCAGCAGGCGGGTGCAACGATCGTGGTGATAACTCACGACGACCGCTATCTGGCCGAGTTGGACTTGCCTGCGCGCAAACTTCGCATGGACGAGGGCCGTTTCGTCGGGCCAAATTCGGCGGAGATCGGCTGATGAAGCCGCACGCCTTGTCCTCGGACGGGATCACCCCTCCTGCAACGATACGCTCCAGTTGGTGGCGGTTTGTCGACCGGTATCTGCCGAGCATTGTAATCTACCTGATGCTGGTGATGCTGGTCGCTGTCGTGCTCTATCCTCATAGTGCGGTGACCGTTCCGAGCGGCCATGTCGGGGTTCTATGGAAGCGTTTCGGCGGCGGCACCGTGCTCGATCCGCGTCAGATCAAAGACGAGGGGCTTCACCTTATTTGGCCCTGGAACGAGCTGTTTCTTTATGACTTGAGGCTGCAATCCATCACCGAGACTTACAACGCGATTTCCAGCGACGGTGTGAGCCTGATCGCGACCATGAATATCCGATTTCGGCTGCAGCGTGCGGCTGCTCCGGTGCTTCACCAGGCGATGGGACCGAATTATCTGCAATTGCTGGTGCGGCCTGGCATCGGCAGTCTGACGCGCGAGGTCATATCTCAATACAACGCCGAGCAGGTCTATTCGACGGCGCGTCAGGAAATTCAAGACAAGATCCGCAGCCTCTCGCAGGACAGGTTGAGCGAGAAGATGATGGAACGCGAGGGTGATGAGCCGTATCGCGTCTCCCTGAGCGACACGGTCATCCTCTACGATACGCTGGTGTATGGCATTGAGCTGCCTGCGCTGGTGGTCAATGCGATCAACCGCAAGATCGAGCAGTACTATATTTCGGAGGAGTACAAGTTTCGGGTCGAGCGCGAGAAACGAGAGTCGGAACGCAAGAAGATCGAGGCCGAGGGCATCCGCGAGTTCCAGCAGGTCGTCAGCCAAGGGATATCGGACTCTTACCTGCGTTGGCGCGGTATCGAGGCGACCCTGCAGCTTTCGCAATCCACGAACTCGAAGGTCGTGATCATCGGCAGCGCGAAGGACGGCCTGCCGCTCATCCTAGGCAATATGGATACGCCGCCGGCACAGGGCGCGGCAGGTTCCGCACCCGAAGGGGGGCGCGCGGAACCCAAGGACACGACAACTACCGCTGGCCCAGCCTCGTCGTCGGATGGAAGACCCGCAGCCGACTCGACGAACTCCCCCAGCAGGAATCAGCCTGCAGCGACAACACCGGCCGTCAACGCGGACGAGCCACGAGCGCTGTGGCCCCTGAGCTTGTACGATATCCGAGCGTTCCTTTCGCGGGCGGTAGGTCCGACGGAAACGTCGATGGAGCCGCTGCCAAAGCCCCCCAACTGAGAAGCTGTCCGCGCGCAGTCGCGATAGTGCAGGTTCTCTTTCAACGTTCGGATCGCCGCTTGTTGAAGGTATCGGCCACGCGTGGTGCGGCGTTCAACCGGCATGGCGGGTCAGACGTCACGCGCTCTTACGCGCGTGACGCCTCGTCTCACAGAAAGTGGACCGGCTGACGATTCAGGTGCCGCGCCCCCAGAGCCCGCAGTAGCGCCGCGCGACGAACGGTAGGCCGTTTTCGTAGCCGGGCCAGTTGGCGTATTTCGGCAGCTTGAAATCTTTCTCGGCCGGCTCCCAGCATTTCCCGTCTTGCGCACTCTTCTTCATCTCGGCAGAGGCGTCCTGCATCAACGTCAGAACATCTTGCGCGTCTTTCTTGGTGCCGAGTCGGCCGTTGGGCTGTCCGGGATGACCAGGAATTAGCCGGTCCCAGTCGAGTGCGAGCACCTTCTTGATGAACTCCTCCGTCTCAAGCGGATAGATATCGATGAAACCGCGGCCCGGAAATGCTCCTACAGGGATGGTATCGACAATGAAAACAATCTTTTCCTTCGGCAATCGCATGACCAAGCTCGAGTCGGAGTGATTGAGTCCGAGATATTTCAGCTCGAGCGTGGTGCCGCCGAGCTTGATCGTCCGGCCAGTGTCGTTGACCACCTGGTCAGGCAGCGGCGTATTCGGGTCATTGAGCATGGCAAGCCGTTCCTTGGCCCGCTTGTGCGCGATTATGGTGGCACCCGCATCCTTGAAGGCCTTGCCACCAGCGATGTGATCGTAGTGATGATGACTGTAGATCAGGAATTTGATCGGTTTGTCGGTGACCTTCTTGATCTCGGCGACATAGTCCTGCCCGCCGGTCGGCCGGCCGTAGCCGATCGGATCGGTCGCGATCACGCCGTCTTTGGTCACAATGAACATCGATTGATGATTGCCATTGCGAAAGATGTAGACGTTGTCGGTGCCATCGACCTTCGTTGTCTCGATTTGCGGTCGTTGCGCCTGCTGCGCCAGAGCGGTCGTCGAGCCAACCGCTACGGTCAAGGCGGCCGCCATTCCTGCGAGACCAATTCGCAACATGATCATTCCTCCCTCTTGTTCTCGGGTCGCGATGCGCGCTTTGCAGCGCGACCTGGGCGTAATTATAGTAGGGCCCGTAATGATGTGCCACGCGCTGTCGTGTCGCGGTACGCTACAGTCGCGCGCGGAGAAATGCCAATGCTACCAAATGGTGGGCAGATATCGAAAAGCGCAGTTCGACCACGCGTCCGCCGCGAACTACGGCTTTGCGTTCGGACAGATTGACTTCGACATCGTGATGTTCGAGGAACGTTTGGTCCAGCGGATGGATCGCCTTGTACACGGCCTCCTTGGCCACGAACAGCAGTCGTCCACGATAAACGTCATCGCCCAGGTTGAGCCGCTCTTGCGGCGTCACGACCAGGTCCAGCAGTTCGGAAGGCAAGCACTCCGCCGGCTCGACGTCGATACCCAACGCGCCGACATCGGCCCGCATTCCGACGGCTGCAACCGCCACACGAGAATCGTGAGCCAGTGAGCCGACGATGCCGGCCGGCCACACCGGCGCCCCGGCAGGGCCTTTGGGCAGCGCGCAGTTGGCATACCCGAGTTGGGTCAAGAGTTGGCGGGCGACGATACGAGCGGCACCGCTTGCCCGTCGGACTTTGACGACGCTGGCGGCCAGCGCCGGTACCTCCTCCTTCAAGAGAGCATGCTCATCACCTGGTGAGATCAGACGATGGCCAACCGCGACGCCTGGGAGAGCCAGCGTATCGATTGCTGACTGAAACACGGGATCGGTGGTGATGATCATTCTTAGCGGCGCTGATCTGTGGTTGCTGAACAATGGAGGAAAGTCAGGTCAAATTGACACCCCGCCTGGGAACTTCTAACATTCTATCCTTCCTGACATTGCATGTTTCCACCCCCGAAAGGCCCTATGCAACGAGACCTTTCCTCTCTGTCAACGCCGGCCGACGACTATATCTCGTTCGACGCCATATACCCGGAGATGGTCAACGAAAATGGTGTCGCTGTATGGCAGGCGTCATGGAGGAGGCGGCAAGAATTTTTGCGGGACTGCGCTGATGCGATTCACCCTGCCTACTTCCGCGGTCTGAAGGCGCTCGATCTGAGGCCCGACAGATTTCCAACTCTTCCAGAGGTGAACGATGTGCTGGCCACCGTGGGATGGCGTGCAGCATGGGTTCCCGGTTTTATCCCGTCTCGCGAATTCGCAGACCTCATTCGCGGCCGCTGTTTTCCTGTCTCGGCAGGGGTACGCGCGCTCGAATTCGTCGACCACGCGCCCAGTCCCGACGCGCTCCACGATATCTGGGGCCACCTGCCGTTCCTCTTCGATGAGACGTACAGCGAATATCTGCTTTCGATCACCGGGGCGATGGTGGACACCGAGCAGGGTTCATTGGAAGTTCAGTTGTACGAGGCGAGGAAAGAATTGGGCCGGCTCAGCGGCATGCATGCGGCGACGCCGGCGGTTCTCGAGGCCCATCGTCGGTTGAATGAACTTGAAATTTTGGAGCGTAATTCCCCGCAACTCTCGACGCGGTTATCGCGTCTATTCCTCTGGTCGATTGAGTTCGGTCTTCTAGGACAACCAGGGGACTCGGTGATCGTGGGTGCCGCCATTCTGTCCTCGCCTAGGGAGGCGTACGGGGTTCTCAGACATCCGCCTCAGACGCACCGTTTTACCCTCGAGGCGACGAATCATGACATCTTGTTCACTGAACCTCAGCAGCATCTCTTCGTCGCATCCAGCTTCGACACCTACAAGCATGTGCTGGCGCAATGCCTCGAAAGATATGGAAGCGCGATCCCATCCACTCACTCCGGACCGCAATAAACGCGGGTCCGATCCAGGCGAGATCGGCGGGCGTGAGGCTCCCAGCAGGCCGATTGGCAAGATGCTGCAACGCCGGCGGGCAGGTTGTTGAAAAGGCAGCTGGGAGTGCCAGTTGCTGGTTGTTCAAGGATGTCGCCTTGAATACACACCGGGGCAGCGGAGGGAGGGAACCGATCCTAGGTCGGTCGGCACGACGTCCGCAGGGCCGCCCGGCGCACGCGATCCCGGGCGGCCTTTTCATTATTGAGGCGATTGCGGAATAGGTCGCCCTCGAGCCAGCATAGATTCCCCGGCGCTCTTACAGGTCACGTCGGCTCGGAAATTTCCCCTATACATGCGCCAACCTGTCAGGATTGACAGCCGCTCGCCCGCGTCTGACCGGCGTGTACTGCGCCTCCAGAACAGCAACGGGAAGCGGGTCGAACAACCCCGCAATAGCCAATTCGGGACTGCTTGTTAGTCTTGTGGCCTTGAGCACGTCTGTGATTTCAGCGAACCCTGCAGCGACCAGCGATGCATCCCAGGCATCACCGGACGGCCATCGACGACCGCCACCGCTCGCACGCGCAAACAGGCGCCCACCGATGACAATCACGGCCTTGCGACCGCTCAGCCGGGCAAACGCCAGAATTTCGTTGCTGTCACGGCCGGAAACCTCGAGCGGACGATATGAGCCGTTGGTAAATACGTTCGGAAGCCGCCGTCGCAGAGCAAGAAGGCGGCGCATCAGGGCAAATTTGCCCTGACCGCTTGGCCACGTGCTGATCAAGGCTGGCCAATCCGGCACCTCGTCGTCGGCGGTCAGGAGCGACGCCCGGGCTTGAAAGTCAACGGGTCGCCGGTTGTCCGGGTCCACGAGCGACAGGTCCCAGAACTCGGTGCCCTGGTAAAAATCGGGAACGCCGGGCATCGTCGTCTTCATCACGAGTTGGGTCAAACTTTTCAAGGCGCCGATCAAAGCCGCCCGCCGCGCGAACGCATCGAAGGAGTCGATGAAGCGCGCTGAATGCCGGCGGTCGAGGACGCGACCAAGAAATTCCTTGAGGCCGCCCTCATAAGTTTCGTCAGGCGCCAGCCAACTCGTCTGCTGCTTGCCTTCTCGCGCTGACTTGATGGCATAAGCCTGCATCCGCGCGACAAAATTTGAGTCCACGCCGTCGACAGGCCATGCGCCGAGCAGTGCCTGGTAGAGCATGTATTCGTGCGCTGGCGAGGGAATGGGCAGACCTGAAGAACTGGTGAGCTTGGCGTTGAGCGTGCGCCATTCCTGCATGTGCTGCGTCCACTCGTCGGCAAGCTCCGAGAGTGCGATCAGCCTCGTACGTGCGTCTTCGCCGCGCTTGGTGTCGTGCGTCGCAGTGGCGGTGAGACCATGAGGTAATTTGGTTGCTCGCTGCCGCATGCGTTCGTGAAAACTGGTAACGGGAAGCCCGCTGGCAGCAGCATCGCCTCCGACCTCGTTGAGTGCCAATAGGCGATGGTACCGATAAAATGCGGTGTCTTCCAGCGACTTGGCCATCATCGGCCCGGTGAATTGCTGGACCTTGAATGCGAAATGGCGGTTGCGCGAAGTGCTATGCCCAATTCGACCCGGGGCGACGAGGTCCAGCGTCAATGCATCGCGCAGAAAGTCGAACACACCGATATCGGAGCCGAACCAATCGGCCCGTGCCCTGGCGAGTGCTGCATCGATGATGGCGCGATCCTCACGGCTGGGTCCGGAAGCGGTGAGGTAGGTGCGATAAACGGGGAAGTGCACGACGAACAATTCCAACGCAATGCGCAGGCGCTCAGCCGAATAGTCGCGGGTGGAGTAATGCCCCGCCGCGATGCGGGCGAGCAGACGCGTCAATACGGTGAATTCGCTGGACAGGATAGTCGCGATCACCCGGCGCTTGGACTCGATGACGATTTCACCGAAACTGCGCGCATCACCGCTCACCTCGCGCCATGTGCCCTCCAGGACGGACAGACCACGGTCATCGACAAGTACGCGCGAAATCACGTTGAGCCATTCATAGCCGGTGGTGCCTGCGACGCCGGCAAAGCGCGGGAGGCGCTCGCCATCGGCAAGGATCTTTTCGGCAACCAGGTAAAAACGGCGGTTCCCTGACGGCATCTGGAGGTCGACGAGCCGCTGCAATCGGCGGAAATATTGATGCGGGTCGCGTAGCCCATCGATGTGGTCCAACCGCAATCCATGCAGGCAGCCCTTGGCGATGAGGCGGCCGACCAGAGCATGAATGGCGGGAAAGGCGCCGGCATCTTCCACCCGCAGTCCGGCTAGCGCGTTAATGTCGAAAAATCGGCGGTAGTTGATGTCGCTTCCCGCCAACCGCCAATATGCGAGCCGATAGTGCTGGCGTTCGAGTAGATGATGTAGGGCGAGCACGGCTCCCGGTTCTCCGGAGGTCGGTTGAAACACGCGCAGACCGCGCTCGATGACTTCCTTGCCTCCCGCGATCGCCGCAAGCTCGGCCTTGAACGCCGGCGCTTCGGAGCGCGAAGGGTTGTGCGGGCCGCGATAGCGTGTGGCGAACTGAAGGAGGTTGCGGCCTGCAAGCTCGTCGTTGGCGCCCGCCCCGGCCACGATCTTCTGCAGTATCTCGCCGTATCGATTTGGACCGATCGGCAGTCGATGCTCGTAATACCAGGCGGAAAAGCTGCCTTCGGCGTTGTCGTATCGAAGCACGATGTCGCCGCGTTCCAGCGCTTCGCCGTAGGAACGGCCGAGAACAGGGATCAGAACGCCGCCGCGGGGTCGCCCGGGCAGGGTCTGCCAATCGATATCGAAAGTGGCCGCGTAGGGGGATTTTGGTCCCCATTCCAAGACATCGAGCCACCACGGATTGTCGGCGTGGTGAACGCCCATGTGATTGGGAACGAAATCGAGAATGAGGCCCATATCGGCCGCCGTCAGAGCATCGCACAGGCGCTGAAACGCATCGTCGCCCCCGAGTTCGGGATTGAGCGAATTGTGCTCGACGACGTCGTATCCGTGCGTGCTCCCGGCGCGGGCCTTGAGAAACGGCGAGGAATAGAGGTGGCTGATGCCGACAGCCTTCAGGTAGGGCACGAGCTCGGCTGCGTCGTCAAATCCGAAATCTGAAGTAAGTTGGAGCCGATACGTCGCGATCGGAATCGAGGGAGGCATCATCCCTCTCCAGTAGTCCAGAGCATCGCCCAGGGTGCCAGCGGGTGCTCCGGATCGCCGCCACAGATCGATCCACGTCCAAAGGCGCGGCGCAGCGCTGCATCCAAACGAGCGCCAGCCGTCATGTCGCCCCCGAAAACGCCAGAATCGATCGCGGCGGTGCCTCCAACTTCGAGCCGGACCTGAATTCTCCACCCGCCCCCAAGGTTGGCACGGTTTCAAGCAGTATCGTCCAGCGGCTGTATTCCGGGAGAACAGGGAGCGTGAACTCGATCGTCTCAATCGCCGCGTTGAATACGAGATACAGTGGTGGCGCTCCTTGCTTCAGTGGACCTAGCACATAGGACAGGAAACGCCCTTCGGGAAAATGCCAGTCCTGTTCCGCCATCTCGGTCGCCCGGGGCGTCAACCATAAGACGTCAAAGGAGCCGTCGGCGAGCCGTCCTTGGACCCATCGTCGCGCGCGCAACTGGGGAAAACGCCGTCGCAGCTCCGCGAGTTGTGCCACGAAGGGGGTCATGTCCTCGTCATCGTGGCCCAGCGCGGACCAATCCACCCATCCGACCGCATTGTCCTGGCAATAGGCATTGTTATTGCCGCGCTGGCCGTTGCCGACTTCGTCTCCAGCCAGCAGCAGCGGTACGCCCTGTGCCAACATTAGGCTTGCCAGCAGATTGCGCCGCAACTGCCGTCTGAGCCTGAGAATATCGGGCTTGTCCGTTGCTCCCTCGACACCGCAGTTCGTGCCATGATTGTCGTCCGAGCCGTCGCGGTTATGCTCGCCGTTCGCCAGATTGTGCTTACGGTGATAGCTGACGAGGTCGGCGAGGGTAAATCCATCATGGACGGTAACGTGATTGATGCTCGCACGCGGACTGCGGCGATCGTGATCGAACAGATCGGCTGAACCGGTCATGCGACGACCGAGTTCACCGATGATGTTGCCTTCGCCTGCCCAGTAGCGGCGAAGCGTGCGACGAAAATGGTCGTTCCACTCCGACCAGCCCGGTGGAAACTTGCCGACCTGATACCCTCCGGGCCCAATGTCCCATGGTTCTGCGATGAGCTTGACGGCGGCCAGCACCGGATCTTGCCGAATGGCGGCGAAGAAAGCAGCCCCGCGGTCAAATCCGTTCCGGCCGCGCGCGAGGGTGCTGGCAAGGTCAAACCTGAATCCATCGATGTGACAGATCTCGACCCAAAAGCGCAGCGAATCCATCACCATCTGGAGCACACGGGGATGGCTGAGATTGAGCGCGTTGCCGCAGCCGGTGAAGTCGTCGTAATAGCGCGGCTGATCCGGCTGGAGCCAATAGTACGACGTATTGTCGATGCCGCGAAAGCTCAGTGTCGGGCCGAGGTGATTGCCCTCGGCGGTATGATTGTAGACGACGTCGAGGATGACTTCGATGCCGGCATCATGCAGGCGCGAGATGGTCGAACGAAATTCGTCAAGCGGCCCCTTCAGTGCGTAGCGCGACGCGGGCGCAAAAAAGCCGAGCGTGTTATACCCCCAATAGTTGCTCAATCCGCGCTCGACCAGGTGTCGATCGTCGACGAAGGCATGGATCGGTAGCAGCTCGAGCGCGGTTACCCCGAGCTGTCGAAGATGGCTGATGACGGCAGGGGCAGTAAGGCCGCGGAATGTACCGCGCCAGGCGGGCGGAACGTCCTTGCGGTGCTGGGTCAGCCCCTTGACGTGGGCCTCATAGATGATCGTGTCTTCCCACGGGATCGATGGTCTGCGTTCTTCCCCCCAGGTGAAGGCTTGGTCGATGACGACGCCCTTGGGCATCCCGCGCGCGTTGTCCCGTCGATCGAACGACAGGTCGGCCCGTGCGCTGCCGGCGCGATAGCCGAAATGGGCATCGCTCCAGACGAGGCGCCCGGTCAGGTCCCTGGCGTAGGGGTCGATGAGGAGCTTATGGGGGTTGAAGCGGAACCCGCGCTCGGGCTCATAGCGGCCGTGAACGCGATAACCATAGAGCTGTCCAGGCCCGATATCGTTCAGGTAGCCGTGCCAGACATCCTCAGTTCGCTCAGGCAGGGCGATGCGTTCGATTTCGCGGCGGCCGTTGCTATCGAAGAGGCAGAGCTCGACCTTCGCTGCATTCGCTGAAAACAGCGCAAAATTTGTGCCTCGGCCGTCCCACGTCGCCCCCAATGGGTGCGGTACGCCGGCCGACAGCCGCAAGTTAGCGCTCCGGGACGAGGAAAATTGCTGCAAGGGGCGGGACAACAAGGCTGAGCTCGGGAATTGCGCCCTCGTCCAATGTCCTGACCGCGCCGCCGTTGCCGACGTCGCTGCCTCCGTACATGGCCGAGTTGGTGTTGAGAACCTCGCGCCAGACGCCTGAAAAAGGGACGTGGATCCGATAATCGCGGTACACCTGTGGGGTGAAGTTGACCACCACAAGGCAGCGCTCCTCTGTCTGGCGTCCTTTCCGCAGCCAGGCGAAGACGCTCCGGTCGGCGTCGTGCATGACCAGCCATTCGAATCCCGCCTCTTCGCAATCAAGCGCGTGCAGGGCCGGCACGGCTCGGTACATGCGGTTGAGATCCCGGATCAACGCTTGCACCCCCGCATGTGCGGGTTTCTCAAGCAGATGCCAATCGAGAGAATGGTCGTGACGCCATTCGCTTTCCTGAGCAAATTCATTCCCCATGAACAAGAGCTTTTTGCCGGGGTGCCCAAACATGAAGCCGTAATAGGCGCGCAAATTGGCAAAGCGCTGCCACTCATCTCCCGGCATGCGGCCGAGAATTGATCGCTTGCCGTGCACCACCTCGTCGTGTGAGAGCGGCAGGATGAAATTCTCGAAGAAGGCGTAATGCAAGCCAAACAGGATTTGGCCGTGGTGATGGCGGCGGTAGATCGGGTCTTTGCTGATGTAGTCGAGCGTGTCGTGCATCCACCCCATGTTCCATTTGTACCCGAAGCCAAGCCCTCCCCAGTCGACAGGTCTCGAAACCATCGGCCAAGCCGTGGACTCTTCTGCCGCCGTGGTCGCCTCAGGAAACCGTGAGTACACCTCCGAATTGAACCGACGAAGAAGGCTGATCGCCTCGAGATTTTCGCGTCCGCCTTGCTTGTTCGGGATCCACCCGCCCTCGGGCCGGCTGTAGTCGAGATAGAGCATGGAGGCGACGGCGTCCACGCGCAGCCCGTCGATGCGGTAGCGATCCAGCCAGAACACGCCGCTTGCCAGCAGGAAGTTTGCGACCTCGGTCCGTCCGTAATTGTAAACGAGGGTATTCCAATCCTGGTGACGGCCTTGCATGGGATTGTCATGCTCATACAGGGCCGTTCCGTCGAAGCGGCTGAGGCCGTGTGGATCGTCAGGAAAGTGTCCCGGCACCCAGTCAAGAATGACCGCCAGGCCTTCGCGGTGACATGCATCGATCAGCGCGGCAAAATCGGCCGGGGTGCCGAAGCGACCGGTTGGGGCGAACAGGCCGGTCGGCTGATAGCCCCAGGAACCGTCGAAGGGATGCTCGCTGACCGGCAGAAACTCGATATGGGTAAATCCCAGGTCGCGCGCGTAAGCCGGCAGTTCTTCCGCGAGCTCGCGGTATGTCAGCCAGCGGTTGCCCTCCTGCGATCGGCGCCGCCACGAGCCGAGATGCACTTCGTAGATTGAGATCGGGGCGCTCAGCGCGTTGACGCGGGCGGGGGCAGGTCGGGGCCGCTCAACGGTGTTCGGATCGACCACAATCGAAGCAGTCTGCGGCCGCACCTCCGCGGCGAATGCCAGTGGATCGGACTTCAGCGGCAACAAACGGCCGTCGGGTCCGACAATCTCGTATTTGTATTTGGCGCCGGCCTTGGCTTCAGGTACGAAAATCTCCCAAAAACCGTTACCGCGCACGCGCATCGCGTGCCGTCGCCCGTCCCAAAAATTGAAATCGCCGACGACACTGACGCGCCTGGCTGCGGGGGCGAAGACCGCAAACGCCACGCCCGATACGCCATCGAGTTCCATCGGATGCGCGCCCAGCTTTTCGTAGAGATGCATATGTGTCCCTTCGCCCAGCAGGTAAAGATCGAGATCGGACAAGATGGGCGGGAACCGATAAGGATCATCGATCTCGATCTGCCGTTCGCCATAGCGCGCACGCACGCGGTAGCGTCGCCATTGGTTGGTCAAGCGACCTTCGAACAGGCCGGCGTCGTGAATGCGTTGCAAATTGCGTTCGTGCCCATGGTCGTCGACCACGACCACTCCCTCTGCATCCGGCAGGAAGACGCGTACGACAGGCACGTCTCCCTCGAGATGCGGGCCGAGATAGCGGAAGGGATCGGAGTGGCGACCCTCGATCACCGCATAGGCTTCCGGCGTAAGCGATGTCATTCGTCCGGGCGCTCCCCACGCGAAAGGATGCGCCAAGTGCCGGCCAAGGGCACCCTCAGCCAATCTGGCCGATGCGCCAGTTCGTATTCGATCTCGTAGAACGCCTTCTCCAGTAGGAAGAAGTCGAGCAGACGATCCGCCGAATTCAAGGACTGCGGCCAGAGCCTCGGATCGCTCAAAGATTGCCGGTAAGCGGTGAGAAATGCGGAGACGGACAATTCACGCCAGCCATCGAGCGCACGTGCGATCTTTCCATATTCATCCGGGGCAGATTTGAGCGCGCGTTCGAGCGCAGCGATTGCGGAATAATCGATCGAACGGATGAGTCCGGCGACGTCGCGCGCCGCAGGCGCCTTGCGACGTCGATCCTCGATGCTGCGACGCGGTTCTCCCTCAAAATCGATGATGACCACGTCATCCTTGACGATCAGCATCTGTCCAAGGTGGAAATCGCCGTGATGGCGAATCTTCACGGCGTCGATATTGTCTGGCAGCAGCTCGCGCAATCGCGTCGGCAGTGACGCTCGGTAGGACAACAGTGCATCAGCGAGTTGCCGGTCATTCTCCGTCAGGTCCGACCTCCGATCGGCCAATTCATCCAGCGTGCGCTCAGCGCGTTGCAAGACGCTCTCGGTCCAGGTTTTGACGTCATCAGCGGTGATCGGTTCGGGGGCAAAATCGGGCAAGTCATCCCGGCTCGCGAGCGCGAGTTGTAACTCGGCCACACGTCGTCCCACGTGTTGCGCGCGCCGAAGATAGGCCGCCTGTTCATCGCTTTCTCCCGCTGCTTCGGCCGTGAGCAGCCGTTGCTCTTCGACAAAGCGATCGAGATACGCGCCGGTGACCGTCCAGGCATCACCCTGGTTCTGCACGAAACCGTGCACCACGGCGATGGCGCTGGGAGCGCCGTTCGCCATGAGCTCAACTGAGCCAAGGAGGGGCGGGGCGTGCGGGAACTGAACCATTTCGGTGAGGAAGCGTCCGACCTCGATTTCGGGATTCACGCCCGGCTCGAGGCGGCGAAAGAGTTTCACGACACAATCGGTTTCCACGACAACGGTGGTGTTCGACTGCTCGGTGTCGACGGCATGGACGTCGTTCGTTGCCGTCTGGCCATTCTTCGGAAGCCCGGACGTCGGCTTGAACTCGATGCGACCTTGATCGGTTTCAATCGTTGCCGAGGCGCGCAGCTTCTCCAGCAGAAACGCAATGAAGTTCGGATCCGCCGTGGCATCGAGCAGGGTGCCCTCCCGCGACCCGCGGCGGACGGCGGCGAGCGCGTTCGGGTTGTAACGCCCACGGTCCAGCCGGGTCCAACTGATGGTCAACGGCAGCAGGTAGTTCGCCGGAGCGTGGCTGCCTTTGGTCTCGATAATCGCCAGCCCAAGTCCCGGGTCGGAGAGCACGAGCGGGATAGTCGATGAAATTCGCGCGCTCGTCGCCAGGTTTCCCCGTTCCGCGAACCAGCGCTTGCTGGCCAGAAATGCCGGAAGCACGTCGCGTTCCAGCACGGATCTGGACTGGCCTTGCGCCAAGGAACTCCATCCCTGGGTGAGGACGAGCGTCTCGAATTCCGCCGGCGTGGTCGAGACTTCTGCCTTCGAGGCGTCTCGTTCACAGAGCAGGAGCCAAAAGAACCCGTAGGGCGCAAGCGTGATGAGATAGGGACCATCGCCGACCGGCGGGAAGTTCGTGCGCCCAAGCAATTCGAACGGGATGCGTCCCCGCCAGGGCGACAGGTCGATCTCGGCGGCCTGCGCCGACCGCGACAGGTTGGCGACGCAGAGCACGACCTCACCCTGATACTGCCGAACATAAACGAGCACCGAGCGGTTCGCCGGGCGGATGAAGCTCAGCGATCCGCGGCCGAACACCTTGCTCGACTTGCGGACGGATATCAGGCGCTTGGTCCAGCTCAGCAGAGAGGCCAAGCTGCGGGATTGGGCTTCGACATTGACCGCCTCATAGCCGTAGACGGGATCCATGATCATCGGCAGATAGAGCCGTGCCGGGTCGCAACGGGAGAATCCGCCGTTGCGGTCGGGCGTCCACTGCATCGGTGTGCGCACGCCATTGCGATCACCGAGGTAGATATTGTCGCCCATTCCGATCTCGTCGCCATAGTAGATGATCGGCGTGCCGGGAAACGACATCAGAAGCGAGTTCATGAGCTCGATCTTCCGCCGGTCGTTGTCCATCAAGGAAGCCAGGCGGCGTCTGATCCCGAGGTTGATGCGGGCGCGCGGGTCGGTCGCATAGGTCGACCAGAGGTAGTCGCGTTCGACATCGGTCACCATCTCGAGCGTGAGCTCATCGTGGTTGCGCAAGAACAGAGCCCACTGGCAGTTGGCGGGTATGTCCGGCGTTTGCCGCAGGATGTCCGCGATCGGAAACCGATCTTCCTGGGCGATCGCCATGTAGATGCGCGGCATCAGCGGGAAGTGGTACGCCATGTGGCATTCGTCGCCTTCGCCAAAATAGGCGTTGACGTCTTCCGGCCATTGGTTTGCCTCGGCGAGAAGCACCTTGCCGGGCGAATAGGCGTCCAGCTCGGCTCTGATCTTCTTGATGATGGCGTGGGTTTCCGGCAGATTTTCGTTGTTGGTTCCTTCGCGCTCGCACAGATACGGAATTGCGTCCAAACGAAAGCCGTCGACGCCGAGATCAAGCCATCGCCGCATGATCTGGACCATGGCCAAGAGCACGCGCGGATTGTCAAAATTGAGATCCGGCTGATGAGAAAAGAAGCGATGCCAGTAGTAGGCTTGCGCCTCCTGGTCCCAGGTCCAATTTGATTTCTCGGTATCGCTGAAGATGATGCGCGTTTCGGCGAACCGATGATCGGTGTCGCTCCACACATACCAATTGCGCGCATCGGACGACGGCCGCCCTCGGCGCGCGCGCTGGAACCAGGGATGCTGATCCGACGTGTGGTTGATGACGAGCTCGGTGATCACCCGCAACTTTCGCCGCTTGGCCTCCTGCATGAAGCGACGAAAATCCTGCATCGTGCCGAAGTCGGGATTGATATGACGGTAGTCTGAAATGTCATAGCCGTCGTCGCGCCCCGGAGACGGATAGAAAGGCAGCAGCCAGAGGGCGGTGACACCGAGATCTTCCAGATAGTCCAGTTTGCTGGTCAGCCCGGCGAAATCTCCGACACCGTCGCTGTTGCTGTCGGCAAATGCCTTGACATGAAGCTGATAGATGATCGCGTCTTTGAACCAGAGCTCGTCGCTCTCGACTTGTCCTTCGACTTTGATTTCGGGCACGAAGTTCACGATACGGCCTTCACGCGATGCAGCGAAACAGCAGGGCGGGGTCCTGGTCCTGATCGATACGCAACCGGACGCCGCCCCATTCGAGCATATGCCGCTCGCCGGTGACCAGATTTTCGATCGATCTGACGCGACGCCGATCGTCCGGCGGGCCGATCTCGAGCTCGCCGAAATGAAACCAGAATTCCCGAGGTCCGGCTTTTGTCAGCGCCACCGCCGCAGCGACCGCATTATCGCGCGCTACCGATTCTTTGACAAATCCGATCACTTCGGCGTCGTCTATTTGCGCGAAGCGCAGGTCGCTGGTCTGTAGCAGGGCCGGATTGCTTTTTCGTATCCGGTTGAGCTGACGGATGTAGTTCTTGATGTTGCCGGGCTGATCCCAGTCCCGCACCTTCAGCTCGTATTTCTCGGAGTGGAGATATTCCTCCTTGCCGGGTATCGGTTCATGTTCGAGCAGCTCGAATCCGTTGTAGATGCCGTAGCTGCTCGAGAGTGTGGCAGCCAGCGCGAGGCGCGCCTTGAAGATCCAGGGTTCTCCGGTCTGCAGATGCACAGGCAGAATGTCCGGTGTGTTGACGAAAAAATTCGGACGGAAGTACTCGCGCTCCGGGTAGTCGGTGATTTCACTCAGGTAAGCTTGCAACTCTTCCTTGCCCGTGCGCCAGGTGAAATAGGTGTAGGACTGGGAAAAACCGAGCTTGGCGAGCGCTTTCATGACCTTCGGACGGGTAAAGGCTTCCGATAGGAAGATGACGTCAGCATCGACCGACTGTACTTCCCGGATCAACCATTCCCAGAACGGAAACGGCTTGGTGTGTGGATTGTCGACCCGAAAGATCCGGACGCCCTGGCGAACCCAGAATAGGACCACGTCGCGCAACGTCTCCCACAGGCCCTCTCGGTTGGCGCCATAGAAATCCGGGTTGACAATATCCTCGTATTTTTTCGGGGGGTTCTCTGCGTATTGGATTGAGCCGTCGGGCCGGCGCTTGAACCATTCCGGGTGTTGCGCGAGCCACGGATGGTCGGGGGAGCACTGCACGGCGAAATCGAGGGCGATTTCCATTCCGTGCTCGGCGCAGGCCGCGACCATCCTGCGGAAGTCATCGAGGGTGCCAAGCTGGGGGTGGATCGCGTCATGTCCGCCTTCAGCCGATCCGATTGCATAGGGGCTCCCGGGATCCTCCGGCCCGGACGTCAATGAATTGTTGCGACCTTTCCGATTGATACGGCCGATGGGGTGGATAGGGGTCAAATAGAGGACATCGAAACCCATCGCGGCGATGTCGGGCAGCCGATTGATGCAGTCGTCGAATGTGCCGTGGCGGTCGGCTGTTGGCGATTGGCTGCGGGGCATCATCTCGTACCACGCTCCGGCGCGTGCAATCGGTCGATCCGCCAGCAACGGGTAGTTCGGACTCCGGCTCAGGTCGGACTGCGTGCCCTTGCCGGCCGCCGCGGCAAGCTCGTCCGATAGCAGCGCCAAGGGATCGGTCGATTCCCGGCAGACCTCGCGAATGAGGCGGGCCTGAGCGGCATTGCGCGACTTCAAAGACATCAGGATATTGCGACCCTCGGCGATTTCGAGCGCCACGTCCATCCCGGCCTCTCGTTTTGCAATAAAGTCACGTCGCCAGGTCGCGAACTCGTCGGTCCAGGCTTCGATGGCGTAAACGTATCGGCCAGGCTTCGCCGGCGTAAAGCTTGCAGACCAGCGGTCGTTCGGCCGCGAAAGCATGGGAACACGAGACCATTTGTTCGCGGCTTCGGACCGCCACAACAACTCTGCGGCAAGAACAGCATGACCGTCCCGAAAGATGTCTGCCCACACCTCTACCGTCTCACCGGCAATTCGCTTGATCGGAAACCGGCCGGCATCGACGAGCGGATAAATGTCCTCGATGTAGATGCGACGACCGGAAAGGTCGCCGATGGAAGGGATACTCACGTTCGCTGTCACGTCTCGATCGTGCATTGCCGTCCCGTCAGCCCACCCGGACGGCAGGAGGGCAGCTAGTGGAACCGACAGGTCCCCGCTTTGGTTCCGAGTTTCCCTCGGGCTCAGGGGGCGGAACCAAGGCGTATTGGCCAGGTTGCCGGTCGGCCGATTGTGGGGAAAATGCTACCTCTTTATGCCTCACAGCTGCCGCTAAATTCCCCCGTAGAGCGCGCCGATCATGAACGATATCTTGGAGCGTGCCGCCCGATGGGGCCTGGAAACGGAATATCGTGATGCGTTCGGGCATCTGCAATCGGTGGAGCCGGAGGTCCTGGCGAGACTTCTTGATTCGCTCGCAACGGGCGCAGGGGAGCCGACCCAACTGCTGCCCCGGACGGTGGTCGTGCGCGGGCAGGATGGTTGCGTCCTCCACCTGGCCATCCCCGAAGGCGTGCCGCTTCGGTGGGAAATCTGGTCGGACCAGAGCATAGCCCACGGCGAGGGCAGTTCGCCCGTGCTCCACCTGCCGCAAGGCCTGCCACATGGGGTCTTTCGCCTTCATGTCACGGCCGCAGTGCCGGCAGGTGCTTTGACCGACACGGCATGCTTGGTCGTTTGCCCGTATCGTGCCTATCAGGGTGGTGAAAAAGCACCCCAGCGGATGTGGGCGCTCGCCGTTCAGCTTTATGGGGTCAGATCGTCCGGCAATTGGGGCCACGGCGATTTTTCCGATCTGCTCGCCCTCGTCGACCTCGCTGCCGATCTCGGGGCATCTGGCATCGGCCTCAACCCGCTGCACGCTTTGTTCGATGATCGTGCACACGAGGCAAGTCCATATTTTCCCAATAGCCGCCTCTTTCTCAATCCACTTTATATCGACGTCGAAGCGGTGCCGGAATTTGCCGGATTGGCCGCCGCGGTCGGGCTGGCAGACGAGATCGAACGGCTTCGGGATAATAGCATTGTCGACTACCACGGGGTTGCCAAAGTTAAGACGCGCGCGCTCAAGCTCGCATATGAGACGTTTCGGGCGCATGGCACCACGGAAAGACGTGAGGCCTTCGATCATTTCAGGCAGCAGCGTGGCTCCGCGCTCGCCCGCTTTGCGTGCTTCGAGGTGGTGCGCAGGACGTTTATTGGGCCCTGGTGGGATTGGCCGGACGAATGGCGAAGAGTCGATGACAAGGCCATCAAGCGGCTGCGGCGGAAGGCGCCAAGGGATGTCGGCTTTGTCGAGTTCGTGCAATGGATCGCTCACGAGCAACTCGATCTTTGTCGAGCCCGCGCTCGCGCGCGGAATTTGCCGATTGGGCTTTATCTGGATGTCGCCGTCGGCGTGCGCAACGACGGTTTTGACGCATGGTGCGACCAGGATGCCGTCTTGTCCGGAACCGCCGTCGGTGCGCCGCCGGACATTCTCAATACGGCGGGACAGAATTGGGGTTTGGCCGGGTTCAATCCGGTCGGCCTCGAAGATCGACAGTTTGATCCGTTCTGCCGCATGCTGCGCGCCTCGATGCATTATGCTGGGGCAATCCGGCTCGATCATGTCCTGGGATTGAAGCGTCTCTACATCATTCCCCATGGCATGCGGGCGATCCAGGGGGCTTACATTCGCTTTCCCTTCGAGGCACTCCTGGCCGTCGTCGCGCTCGCCGGCGTGGAGCACCGGTGTATCGTCATCGGGGAAGATCTCGGAACCGTTCCCGACAATTTCCGCGAAACGCTCGCCGACTGGGGCCTCTGGTCATATCAAGTCATGCTGTTCGAACGCCGCTGGGACGGGACGTTTGCCCCACCCGAGAACTACCGCCAGAACGCACTGGTGACTTTCGGAACGCATGACGTTTCGACTTTTGCCGGTTGGCGGGACCACCGCGACTTGACGGTCAAGCAGGCGCTCGGCATGGACCCCGGCGAGACAAGCGAGCAGCGCCATGGCGCGTTCCACGCCCTAAACCAAGCGTTGCAGCAGCACGGTATCGAGGGGACCGACTTTCCGGCGGTGGCGAAATTTCTGGCGGATACGCCGTGTCGGCTGTTGGTGATATCGCTCGAGGACCTGCTTGGAATAACGGATCAGGTCAATCTGCCGGGGACGGTCGACGAACATCCGAACTGGCGGCAGCGGCTTCCGATTGCCCTGGAGGAGCTGAGGACCCACGAAGCGGTCGTGCGTGTCGCGCAAATCATGAATTCAGCGGGCCGTGGCGCGTGCCCCTGAGCTGAGCTTGCTCCGCGCGTCCTCCTCGTCGAGGTCGCTGCGCCCGGCAGCAGATGGTGCCGACCGTGGTCACGCGAGTGATCATCGGTCAGCCGATTCCCCGTCCGCTTGTCGGATGGGCGGGGCGTGATCGCTGGCCGGGAGCGAGAGCGGATCGCTGGCGGGCGTAACTCACCCCACTGCGCTACGAGCCTTTCGGCAGATACTTCGCAGATCTTTCGTCGATGATCTTCCATTCCGCGTCGGTAAGCCTGGCCGAACCGACGAACTTGTTGGTGAACATCGTATCGGTCTTGGGCAGGTTCTTCACGCCCATGTAGGTCTCGACGGTGCGCGCCGTCTGCTCCACCAGCGCGGGCGCCATGTAGCCCAGACCGTCGCTCTTGAACGCAGGCACCGTGCCCAATGCCGTGCTTACGGCCTGGCCGTACTCGATCACCTTCTGATTGGCGATACTGCCGCCCTGGAACTCCTTCACGCTCTCGAGGTGAAGCTGAACCGACTTTTCCGGGTTCAGATAAACGTATTTGAGACCGTCCATGAGACCGTCGACGAAGCCTTGGCATAGTTCGGGGCGCTTTTCGATCGTGCCGCGCTTGCAGGCCACGACGTTGCTGAGCATCTTGATCCCGTAATCTTCGTACAGGATCGAGTTGATCTCCAGGCCTTGCGCCCACAGGCTCGGCGCGATGCTGCCGAAGAAGTTGCCTTCGGCCTTCACCTGCTTCTCCACCAGCACCTTGATCAGTGCAGCCGCATCCATCGTGACCTTGTTCACCTTGCTGTCATCGATGCCCGTCGCTTTCACGAACGCGGGCCACAACTGGAAATCCCCGCTGCCGACGTCAAAGGCAACGGTCTGACCTTCGAGATCCTTCGGCTTGGTGATGCCGTATTCCTTGAGCGAGAAGATGCCGACCGGGGAGCGCGGCCAAATGCCGGCAACCGCAACCAAGTCGAGCCCGCGTCCCGCGCAGTTCATCATGACCGCGAGGTCGAGAATGCCGAAATCGTATTGGCCCTGATCGACCGGCACGCAGACCTTGCCGGAGCCGAAGCCACGATCGATGGTGACGTCGAGGCCGCGCTTCTCCCAGAATCCCATCTTCTTGGCCACGAACGCGTAGCTGAACGTGCCGAGCGGCAGCCATGGCAGCGTCATCTTCACCGGCGTTGCCGCGCGCACGATCGCCGGCGCAGCGATACCAAGCGCGCTGCCTGCGCCGGTCGCTCCGGCCAGCATCAAAAAGGAACGGCGATGTAACCGGGCCATCTTAGTTCTCCTCTGTCTGGATCATTTTCATTTCCGAGATCACGAACATCCGACCGCCGGCTCGCGCGCCATTAGCCCCCTGCGGCGCCGCCGATGTCGTTTGGCGTCTGCCAGTAGACCGCGCGTCCTTCGGCGGCGGCGATCATGCCGTAAAGGGCGAGACCGCTGATGCTGAGCACAGTGATCGCGGCCATCATCAGGGGGGTGTCGAGCAAGCCGCCCGCGAGTTTGATGAGATAGCCGATGCCCTCCTGCGAGGCTACGAACTCGGACACGATGACACCGATGATCGCCAGCGTGATCGATATCTTCATGCCGGCAAAGATGTAGGGCAGCGCATTGGGCATTCGGATCTTCCAGAAGATCTGCCAGCGTGTGCCCATGAACGTGCGTGCCATGCGGTGGATGTCTTCATCGACGGCCTGAAAGCCCATGGCCGCATTGATGGTCATGGGAAAGAACGCGACCAGGAAAGCAAGCAGCAGGCCGGACATCGTGCCGGTCCCGAACCACACGATGAACAGGGGCGCGATCGAAATCTTGGGAATCACCTGCGAGACGATGATGACGGGGTAGAACCCCTTTCGCATGATGGTCGAATAGGTGATCAGCACCGCCACCAGCACGCCCCCGACAACCGACAGTGCAAATCCGACCACGGTCAGATAGAGCGAAGGCCAGAGATGGGTCAGGAGGAGATCGTGCCGCGCGATGATCGCCTGCGCGATTTCCGATGGCGGCGGCAGAATAATGCTGCGAATCCCGAGCTCGCGGACTGCGAATTCCCAGAGTGCCAGCATGGCAAGGCTGATGCCGATGGGCCAACCCAGTTCGCTCGCGTATCGACGCAGCCTAGCTGCCATGGCTCGCCTCGATCGCTTTTCGCAGCCTGCGCACGTACCGATTGAAGCCCTCGTCCTCGGTCATAGCGATGTGGCGTGGACGGGGTAGATCGATGACCGCCTCCTCCACGATCGTCGCCGGCCGCCGTCCCATCACCAGCACGCGGTCCGAGAGGAAAGCCGCCTCGCGGATACTGTGGGTGACGAAGATCACGGTTTTTCGATTCGCTTGCCAGATGCGCAGCAGTTCGACGCCCATCTCGTCACGGGTGAGGGCATCCAACGCGCTGAACGGTTCGTCCATCAGCAGTATGCTGGGGTCGTGAATCAGCGCGCGGCAGATCGAGACACGCTGGCGCATTCCACCCGACAGCTGTCGCGGCAGATGGTGAGCAAAATCTGCGATCTTGGCCATGGCCAGCAGATCCATCGCGCGCGTTTCGTATTGCGCGCGCGGCAGCTTCAGAAGCTCGATCGGAAACAGGACGTTGTCCAGCACTTTGCGCCACGGCAGCAGCACCGGTTGTTGGAATACCACGCCGACTTCGCGACGCGGGCCCGACACTATTTTTCCATTGATGGAGATCTCGCCCTCGGTGGCACCGATCAAGCCCGCAACCATCATGAGCAGTGTGCTCTTGCCGCAACCGCTAGGCCCGAGCAGGCTCAAGAATTCGCCGTCGGTGACGTCGAACGAGACGTTTCTTATCGCTTCGAGATCTTCATAGAACTTGCGCACGGTCTTGATGCGCAGCACTGTTGAAGGCGGACCATCGGTCGTGCGCTCGGCAGGACCCGCGGACGCCTCGGACAAGGCTGCTGCTCGCATTCAGGCCGCCGTTCAGACCACGCCAGACGCGTCATGCTATGATGCTAAAGACCATACCACAATGACGGTGCGCGGTAACGCTGACAAGGCTGAAACCCCGTGTGCTGTGCCGAAATTCTGCGCACGCGCGCTCAATCTTAGCGCGTGATGGACGCGAGCAGGCTTTTGCCGAGAAAGTCGGCGCGCGCAGCAGGACATGTACTCTCTTCTCCAACGCAGCTACGGCGCTCGACAGCACGTCGGTCGCCGTCGTTCGAACATGCGCTCGCCACCGATAGCTTGACGTCTCTCATTCAAGCGGCGGCGTCGCGACCTCAACTGGCCGGTGTTGCTATCGTACTAAAAATGGCCTCACATATTTCCCTGTTTTAGCTCTGGCCACGCGGGACTGCGCTGATGGCGAAATACGGAATCGGAGCCTCTGTTCTCCGGAAAGAGGACGACCGCTTCCTGCACGGTCGCGGGCAATATGTCGCCGATTTTCGTCTCGCCGGAACGCGCGAGGTCGCTTTCGTGCGCAGCCCGGTCGCTCACGCGCGACTGCGCGCAATCCACATTCCGGAAGATGTCCGCCATGTCGTCTTCACGGCGAAGGATCTGGCCGGGGTGAAGCCGATCATCTCCTCGCCTCCGCTCAAGGGGTTCAAGCACTCGGCCCAACCGATTCTGGCGACCGACAAGGTCCGGTATGTCGGTGAACTCGTGGCGATGTGCCTCGCGCCGACGCGCGCCGAGGCGGAGGACATCGCCGCCGCGGTCAGCCTGGATCTCGAAGAGTTGCCCGCCGTCACGGATATGCTGGCCGCCTTGGAACCCGGCGCTCCACTGTTGCACGAGGCGTGGGGCGACAATGTCTTCATCGCATTTTCGCAAGATGGCCCGGTGGATGAAATTGCCAGGTCCGCGGCCATCAAGGTGACGCGGGTAATCCGCACCTCTCGGCACTGCATGTTTCCGATGGAAGGGCGTGGCGTCGTGGCCTATCGCGACCTGCGGCTGCGCTATCTCACGCTCATTACCTCGACGCAATTCCCGCATTCCGTTCAAACCGGGCTTTGCGAGTGCCTTGGGCTCGACGACGGCGCGGTGAGGGTCATCTCGCCGGATGTGGGCGGGGGCTTCGGGTACAAGGGATTGCTGTGCAGGGAGGAGGTGGCGCTGGGCTGGCTGGCCTTGCAGGTGAACCATCCTGTCCGCTGGCTGGAAGATTGTCGCGAACATCTGAGCGCGAACGCGAACTGCCGCGAGCACCACTACGACATCACCGGATATGCCTCGCGCGACGGCAAGCTTCTTGCCATCGACTGCGTCGGCTACGTGGATGCGGGCGCATACTCCGACTATCCGATCTCGTCCGCGCCCGAGGCAGCGCAGATTACCAATCTGCTGCCGGGGCCATACAGCTTCGCGGCCTATCGTTGCCGTTCCGCTGCCGTCGCGACCAACAAATGTCCCATCATCCCCTATCGCGGCGTCGCGCGCTCGGGCATTTGCTTGGCGATCGAAGTGGTCATGGATGCGATTGCCCGCGAGGCAGGACTCGAACCGTACGAGTGCAGGCTGCGCAACATGGTCCGTCCGGACCAGATGCCCTTCGATAACGTCGTGGGGAAGCATTTTGACAGCGGCGACCACCCGGAATGTTTACGCCGCGCCGTCGAGGCCATTCGCCTGCCGGAGGTGCGCGCTCGCCAGAAAAAACCCGAGCCCGACGGGCGGTTGATCGGCGTCGGCCTGTCCTTTTTCGTCGAGCAAGGGGCGCACGGAACGTCGGTGCTGGCGTCCTGGGGTCGTCCCATCGTTCCCGGCTACGAGCAGGCCAATGTCCGCCTCACGGCGGATGGCGACATTGAGATTCGTGTCGGGACCCATTCCCATGGTCAGGGCCACGAAACGACCTTCGCCCAAGTCGCGCACGAGATTCTCGGAGTGGATTTCGACCGGATCAAGGTCCTGCAGGGCGACACGCTGTACACGCCATATTCGACGGCGACGTGGGGGTCCCGCTCGATGGTGATGGGCGGCGGGGCGGTGGCGCGCGCCTCCCGCATGGTGGCGGCACGCGCGGCGCGAATCGGCGCGTGGCTGCTGCAGGCCGACGCTGCGGACGCCAAAGTGGCCGAAGGGCGGGTGGTTGCCGGAAAAGGCAGTGTTACGCTGCGCGAGGTCGCGCGCGCCTGGTATCTGCAGCCGCAGAACCTGCCGCCCGATGTTGATACCGGCGGCCTCGAGGTCACTGCGGGGTACCGCGCCGAGCGCGACAGCGGCACGTTCAGCTACGCCACTCACGCCGCTGTCGTCGCGGTCGATCCCCAGACCGGAATGATCGAGATCCTCGACTACGTGGTGGTCGAGGACGGCGGCGTCCTGGTCAATCCGATGATCGTGGACGGCCAGGTGTGCGGCGGCACCGCGCAAGGCATCGGCACCTGTCTGTACGAGGTGATGCCGTTCGACTCGCAGGGGCAACCGCTCGCTTCGACGCTGCTCGACTACATGCTGCCGGGTCCGACCGAAGTCCCCGACATTCGCATCCTGCACATGGAAACGCCTTCGCCTTACACCGAGTTCGGCATGAAGGGTCTGGGCGAAGGCGGCGCCGTGGGTCCCCCGGCGGCGATCGTCTCGGCGGTCAACGACGCGCTGCGTACGCTCGGTGTTGAGGTCCATGATCTGCCGCTGACCCCGGAATGTATCCTCGCCGCCATCGATACCGCCCGCGCGCAATCCCTCAACGGTTGATGCGCAAATGAAACCGGCCGCCTTCGAGTTCGTACGCGCGAGCACGCTGTCCGAGGCGACAACGATTCTGCTCGAATCGGATGGCGCTGCGAGGGTGGTGGCAGGTGCGCAGTCGCTTGGGCCGATGCTCAATCTGCGTCTGGTCCAGCCGCGGGTCCTGGTGGACGTCACCGGCATCGCGGAGCTGACCGCAATCGAGGATCGCGACGACGCGGTGACGCTCGGCGCCTGCATTACGACGGCGAATATCGAGGATGGCCGCCTGCCGGGCCGCGGCTTGCAGGCCCTCTCGTTGGTCGCGAGCCGCATCGCTTACCGGGCGGTGCGCAACCGCGCCACGATCGGTGGCAGTGTCTGCCATGCCGATCCGGCCGCGGACTGGGTCCCTGCGCTTTGCGCGCTTGAAGCGGAATGCGTGATCTCAGGCCCCCAAGGTGCGCGCCGGCTTGCGATCGAAGAGTTCGTCACCGGTGCGTTCGAGAACGCCCTCGCGCCGGGGGAACTGCTGCAGGGGATCCGTGTTCCGCGGCTCTCGTCCCGTGGTCGCTGGGGCTACAACAAGCTTTGCCGCAAGGCCGGAGAGTTCGCGCTTGCCATCGGGGCGGTGCTGGATGATCGCGAGCGCGGCCGCTTCCGCGCGGTCATTGGGGCGACCCGCGGTCGGCCCATCATTGTGACAGACGCGCGCAAGGTCAGGCGGTCCGACGGCGCCGGTCTGGATGAGGCGCCCATTCTTCGCTTGTTCGACCAGCACGGCATCACCGATCGCGCAGCCCGTCGTCAGCACATCGCGGTTTTGGGGCGCGCACTCGCCCAGGCAACTGACGCATGAAACCGATCCAACTCACGGTGAACGGGCGGTCGGTCGTCGAGAGCGTCGAGGCGCGGACGCATCTCGCGGACTTTCTGCGCGAGAAGCTCAACCTCACCGGCACCCATTTGCGCTGCGAGCAGGGGGTCTGCGGCGCCTGCACACTTCTGATCGACGGTCAGCCTGCGCGCTCGTGCATCACTTATGCCGTGATGTGCGACGGCGCTGCGATCACCACCATCGAGGGCCTGGACGACGACCCGGTCATGGCGGCGCTGCGCCGTGCTTTTTCCGAGGAGCACGGGCTGCAATGCGGCTTCTGCACGCCGGCGATGCTGGTGACGGCGCGCGATATCGTCGCGCGTGTACCCGAAGCCGATGACGCGCGCGTTCGCCTCGAGCTCAGCGGCAACCTCTGCCGCTGCACCGGTTATGTCGGCATCGTGCGCGCCGTCAATCGAGTCTTGAAGGAAGCCCGCGAGGGCGCGTTCGCCGCGCAACCTTTGCTGAGCATGCCGCTAGGTCCGGTTGGTGCGCGCGTCGCGCGCTCCGCGCTGGAGCGTTCCTCCACCACGAGGGCGGTCTCCGCCGTAGGCGCGGATGATGACAGCCCGGCGCAGGGCAGCCCCGGCCTCGACGGACGGCAGCCGAATATTGAACTGCGGCAATCGTTCACGGTCGCGTCTCCGCCTCAGGAGGTCTGGACATTTTTCGGCGACATCGAACAGGTCGTGCGCTGCCTACCCGGCGCAACCCTGACACAACGCCCCGATGGCGGGAACGTCAGAGGAAAGTTTTCCGCCAAGCTCGGGCCGATCACGGCGACGTTCACCGGCGCGGCTCGCATCGTGCGCGACGATGAAAAGCGCCGCGGCATGGTCGTGGGCGCCGGGAATGATCGGCTGAGCGGGTCGCGCGCGGCGGGAGAGATCGAATATGTCCTGCTTCCGGCGGGTACGGGGACCCGCGTTGAGCTTGTGATACGGGCGCTGCTTGCCGGTCCGCTCGCTCAATTCGGCCGCAGCGGTATCGTTCAGGATCTGGTGTCCCGCCTCGCGCAAGCCTTCGCCCGCAATCTGGAGGCTCGCCTCACGGGATCCGTTTCCGAGCTCGAAGTGCAGGCGTCAGCGCCGCTGGCGGCGGGATCGCTCCTGCGTCAGGTGCTGGTGGCGCGATTGAAGGCAGTCTTCGCTAAACTTTTTCAGTCGGGCCGGTGACCGTGCTTTGGGCGTGGCGTCGGCCTCGCGTATCGAACCTTGGGGATGCGTCCCTCGCTTGCGTTATCGGGTATAATCATGGGCGGGCAGCAAACGAGGGCAATTCCGGGTGACAGACTTGCCCGCCCTCGCTATCGTTCCGGCGCGCAGGTCGCGGGGCTTCCGTTGCGCTCCGCCGGGAGCAATGCCGAATCGCTGAGAGTGATTCGATTCAGATGTTGGTGGAAACCACGATGTCCAAGCTGCTGAAGGCCTACGACCGAAGCCGCGTTCCGCTCTACATCCAGGTCGCTTCGGTGATGCGGCAGCGGATCGAAGCGAAGCAATGGCGGCCCGGTGAAAAGATATCAACGCTGGTGGAGCTGGAGCAGGAATTTCAGGTGGCGCGGGTCACGGTACGGCAAGCCATCGATATCCTGCGCGAAGAGGGGCTGCTTCATTGCCAGCAAGGCCGCGGCACCTTCGTTGCGGCCAAGCCGTTGAGCCGGCACTGGTTGAAACTCGCCACCAGCTGGGACGTATTGGTCGCATCGATCAAGGATAACGTGCCGAAGCGCATCAAGGTGGATAATCCTCCGCCGTTGCCAAGTCTGGGTGAAGGTGAAGGAGAGCACGCGGCGAAGTATGTTTTCCTGCGCACCGTTCAGTACAAGGACGGCGAGCCTTACGGCATCGTCAATCTGCATCTCGCCAGCGACATCTATGAGCGCGATCCGAATGCGTTCCTTCAGCGCACCGCACTATCGGTTCTCGCCGGCTGGAAGGATATCGAGATTCGGCACGCCCATCAGACCGTCGTGATCGGCAGCGCCAACCCGACGACGGCCGATTTTTTGCGCATCGCTCTCGGCACGCCGACGGCGGAGTGCCGCTGCGTCGTCATCGACGGCAAGGGAGTCGCCATCTACGTCGCCGATATCACATACCGCAGCGAGGTCATTCAGCTGCATATCGACCTGTTGGCCAATTCACGCGCGCCGTCGCGCCGCGCGGAGCGCTCCCGGCTGCCGGCCGAGACCGCGCGAACGCAGAACCGAAGCGTCGGACGCGGGGCTTCGCGGTTGCGATTGCTATCATCCTAAGATTGGGATCATAGTATCGACGGTGGCGCTCATTGGCTCCGCCGGAGCGGAGCGTGCCCGGGCGCCCGCAAGCCGAAGATCTTGCGCCGTTCGCTCGATCGGCCTGGAGTAGTTTATGGCGACAGGGCAGGGCGTCGGAGCGCGCCTCATCCGCAAGGAAGACGATCGCCTGATGCGCGGCCGCGGGCAGTTCGTCGCGGATCTTCGCTTCGCCGGGATGCAGGACGTCGCCTTCGTGCGCAGCCCGCTTGCGCACGCGCGCATCCGCGGCATTGCGGCGCCGCAATCGCTTCGTCACGCTGTTTTTACCGCTCCCGATCTCGTAGGCGTCAAGCCGATCCGGGCCGTTTCAGGCTTGCGCGGCTTCAAGGTCTCCGAGCAGCCCGCGCTCGCAACCGACAAGGTGCGTTTCGTCGGCGAGCTTGTCGCGATGTGCCTCGCGCCGACGCGTGCGCAGGCCGAGGATATCGCCGGTTCCGTCACGCTCGACCTCGAAGAATTACCGGCCGTGCACGACATGCTCGCGGCCCGCACCCCGGGTCGGAACTGGTGCACGACCATTGGGCCGACAATGTCTTCCTCGAAACGTTCGTGGATGTCGATATCGGCAAGGCATTGGATGCACCGATCAAAGTCACGCGCGAGATCCGGACGGCGCGGCAATGCATGGCGCCGATCGAAGGCCGCGGCGTGGTTGCGCTGTGGGACACGCGGCTCGAACAGCTCACGCTCTATTCGGCCTGCCAGATGCCGCACATCGTCCGCACCGGGCTTGCCGGTTGTCTGGGCCTCGAGGAAGCGCAGGTGCGTATCATTGCGCCCGATGTCGGCGGCGGCTTCGGATACAAGGGGATCCTGCTCGCGGAAGAGGTGTGCCTCGGCTGGCTGGCGATGCACTGTGGTCATCCGGTGCGCTGGATCGAGGATCGGCGCGAGCACCTCACCGCCGGCGCCAACTGCCGCGAGCACTACTACCGCATCACTGGCTACGCCGACCGCGACGGCCGGTTGATCGGCATCGACTGCGAGGCGACGGTCGATTCCGGCGCCTATTCGTCCTATCCGTTCTCCGCCTGCCTCGAGGCGGCGCAGGTGGCCAGCATTCTCCCCGGGCCATACGACTTTCCGGCATTTCGCTGCCGCACCTACTCGGTCGCCACCAACAAATGCCCGATCCTGCCGTATCGCGGGGTCGCGCGGACTGGCGTCTGCTTCGCGCTCGAACTCCTGCTCGATGCGATCGCGCGCGAAGCCGGCGTCGAGCCGCACGAGGTGCGGGCGAAGATTCTGGTGCGGCCCGAGCAGATGCCGTTCGACAACATCACCAACAAGCATTTCGACAGCGGCGACTATCCGCAATCTCTGCGCCGCGCCCTGGCGGCGATCGACATCGACGCGGTACGGGCGCGCCAGCAGCGTGGCGAACCCGACGGGCGTCTGATCGGCGTCGGGCTATCGATCTATTGCGAGCAGGCGGCGCATGGCACGTCGGTTTACTACGGCTGGGGCATTCCCATGGTGCCGGGATACGAGCAGGCCACGGCGCGGGTCACGCCGGACGGCGGACTCGAATTGCGCGTCGGCGTGCATTCGCACGGCCAGGGCCTGGAGACCACGCTTGCGCAGGTTGCACACGAGATCCTCGGCATCGATGTGGCCAGGATCAGGGTGGTGCACGGCGATACCGCGATGACGCCGTATTCGACCGGGACCTGGGGCTCGCGCTGCATGGTGATGGCAGGCGGCGCGGTGTCGACCGCATGCAAGGAGATCGCCAAGCGCGCCATCAAGGTCGGTGCGCAATTGCTGCAGGCGGATGCAGACAGAGTGAGGGTGCACGCCGGCGAGGTGGTCGGTCCCGGTGGCTCCATCAGTCTCGGCGAGATCGCCCGCACCTGGTACCTGAAACCGCAGAACCTTCCGAACGACGTCGATCCTGGCGGTCTCGAGGCCACCATCGGATACAAGCCTGTCCGGGACTCGGGCACCTTCAGCTATGCCACCCACGCTGCCCTGGTGGCGGTCGATCCTGACATCGGCGATGTCGAAATTCTCGACTATGTGATCGTCGAAGATGGCGGCAAGCTGGTCAATCCGATGATCGTGGACGGTCAAATCTACGGCGGCTTCGCGCAAGGGATCGGCACCGCGCTTTACGAGGAGATGCCGTTCGATCAGTCGGGACAGCCGCTTGCCTCGACTTTCGCCGACTACCTTCTGCCGGGCCCGACGGAAGTGCCGGCGCCGAGGCTCGACCACATGGAGACGCTCGCTCCGTACACGGAGTTCGGCGTCAAGGGCATCGGCGAAGGCGGCGCAATCGCCCCGCCTGCGGCCATCGTCAACGCTGTGAACGATGCCCTGCGGCGATTGGGCGTGGAACTGCTGCATTCGCCCATTACGCCGCGGCGGATCCTGACGGCCATTGCGCAGGCGGGCCGGAGCACGACGTGAAACCGGTACGCTTCGATTACGAACGCCCCAGCGACCTCGCCACCGCCCTCACGCTCGGTACGCGCGAGGACGTCGTGGTGAAGTTTCTGGCGGGCGGGCAGTCGCTCGGCCCGATGTTGAATCTGCGCTTGGTACAGCCCGACCTGCTGGTCGACATCACCGCGATTGCCGAGCTCAAACAGGTTGAGGAGACCGCCGACGGAATCACGATCGGAAGCTGCATTACCCATGCCGATATCGAGGATGGCCGGGTTCCCGACGTCACCCGCGGCGCTTTACGCACGGTGGCCGCAGGCATCGCCTACCGCGCGGTGCGCAACCGGGGGACCATCGGCGGGAGCATCGTCCATGCCGATCCCTCCGCGGACTGGCTTTCGGCTCTCGCCGCGCTTGGCGCATCGGCTATCGCTCGCAGCGGCCAGGGGGACCGGCGAATTCCCATCGATACATTCATGCTCGGCGTGTTCGAGAGCAGCCTGAAACCCGGCGAGGTCGTCACCGCAATCCATGTGCCTCGCTTGTCTGACGCGGCGCGCTGGGGTTACTACAAGGCGTGTCGAAAGACCGGCGAATTTGCCCATGCCATCGGCGCTTTCGTGCGTGATCCGGCCCGTTCGGTCTGCCGCGCGGTGATCGGCGCTACCGGCGCAAGGCCGATCGTTCTGACAGATGCGGAGGGACTGTTCACCCATACCAGCGGCGCGGCAGCCGTTATCAATGTGGACCTCGTGCGCACAACCATGAGTGCGCGCGGTCTGACCGACCCCATCGACCAGCAGGTGCATCTCGCCGTCCTACGACGCGCGATTGCGCAAGCCGACGGATCGTGAAAATGCTGGCCCTCAAGATCAATGGCCGGAACGTGAATGCGGAGGTCGAACCGCGCACGCACCTTGCCGACTTCGTTCGCGAAGGGCAGAACCTCACCGGCACTCATCTCGGTTGCGAGCACGGCGTCTGTGGTGCATGCACCATCCTGGTCGACGGCGTTCCAGTGCGCTCGTGCATCACCTACGCCGTGTCCTGCAACGGCGCGAGCGTCACCACCATCGAGGGGCTGGACGACGATGAGATCGCCAAGGAGTTGCGCGCGGCATTTTCGCGCGAGCATGCCTTGCAGTGCGGTTACTGCACGCCCGGCATGCTGATCTCCGCCCGCGATCTCGTTCTGCGCGTGCCCGCTGCGAGCGAACATGACGTTCGGGTGGCCATGAGCGGAAATCTGTGTCGCTGCACCGGATATGTCGGCATCATCGATGCGATCCGCGGCGTCATTGCGGATCGAAGGGCCCGCGGCATCACGGCGATTCCGGGAGCCGGCCGGTCCGCGCTCGGGCCCGCGGGTTGCGATCATGGTCACGGTGCTGACACGCCGGATGCCGCCGTTCGCGCGGTTCCAGACGTTGCTGCTCGTGGGGAGGCGCGGGACACGCTTGCTGTGGGCGAGAATGTTCCAGCCAATTTTACGCCGCAGGCGTCGTTCGACCAGAGCTTTGTCGTCCATCATCCGGTCGAGGAGGTGTGGAATTTTTTCGCGAATGTGCCTGCGGTCGCCGCGTGTCTCCCGGGTGCGTCCATAACCGGTGATGCCGGCGCCCGCATTGTTAACGGCAAGATGCGCGTCAAGGTCGGCCCGATCGCCGCCGAATTTCACGGTTCGGCCGAGATCGACCGTGATCCGGCGCATCGTTCCGGGACAATTCGGGGCAGCGGTCAGGACCGGCGAAGCAGTTCGGCGACCCAGGGTGTCATCCGCTATCGATTGCTGGCGGTCGATCAGCAGTCGACGCGGGTGGAGCTCAGCGTCGGCTATCGATTGACCGGCACGCTCGCACAATTCAGCCGGTCTGACCTGGTGCAGGATATCGCCGGCCGCCTCATCGTTTTGTTCGCGCAGAATCTGGAAGCGCGGTTGGCGGCACCGGAGCAAGCCCTGCCGCCGGCGGCGGAACTCAAGGCAATTCCGCTGCTGTTTTCGGTCCTGGTGAAATGGACCGGTGCCCGGTTGACGCGCCTGTTCGCGAAGAGCGAAAGACATTGAAGGGAGCCAACGTGGCGGTCCTAGGGAAACATAACGAGGAGCGGACGCCGTCCCTCGGCGCATGTCGTCAACGCTGCGTGGTCGACCGAGCGCGCGCCGTGCCTCTCCAACACGTCCTGCAGAATGATCCGTGGAAGGACCTCAGATATGAAGACCGACGCCCGCAAGAAGCTTCTTGAAAAGATCGACCAGAGCCGCGACAAGGCCGTCGCTTTTTTGCGCGACATGGTCGTTATTCCCAGCGTCACCGGGGATGAAGCGCAGATCCAGACGTTTCTGTCGAAATATATGACGAAGATCGGCCTCGACGTCGACATGTGGGAGACCGATTGGGAAGAGCTCAAGAAGCATCCGGGATACCGGCCTGTCGACCGGGGCTATGAGGGACGGCCGAACATCGTCGCCACCTGGAAAGGGGCGGGCGGGGGACGTTCATTGCTGTTGAACGGACACACCGACGTCATTCCGGTCGGCGGCGGGGAAGGGTGGAGCGATAACCCCTGGTCGGCCACGATCAAGAACGGTCGCATGTACGGCCGCGGGACCGCCGACATGAAGAGCGGTGTCGCGAGCCACATCATGGCGGTTGAATGCCTCAAGGGGGCCGGCCTGAAGCCCAAGGGCGACGTGTATATCAACGTCGTCATCGATGAAGAAGTCAGCGGTCATGGCACATTGGATACGGTGATCCGCGGGTACAAGGCTGATGCCGGCATTTCCGGCGAAACCAGCGACCTGGCCGTGCAGCCCGCTTGCATTGGCCGCATCTGGTTCGAAATCGAGATCCACGGCAAGCCCGCCGGCATCCAAAAGCGCTACGAAGGCATCAGCGGCATCGAGCTCGGGAACAAGATCGTGAAGGCAGTCGCGGACCTGGAGGCCAAGCGGGTCGCGACCATAACGCACCCGTTGTATCCGAACGCGCTCGACACGCTCCCATGCATCATCGGAAGTTTTTCCGCCGGCAACTATCCGAGCGCATTCCCGGCAAACTGCCTGCTGAAGGGGAGCATCGGCACCGTCCCCGGCGAGGACCACGAAGGGGTTAAACAGAGCCTGGTGGATCAGATTGCGCGCGCGGCAGCCGAGGATCCCTGGATGAAGCTTCACCCGCCTAAAGTGCGGTTCGTGGGATATGACGCGCAGGCATCGGAGATTCCGCGGGATCACGCCATCGTCGAAACCGTCTGCAAGAATTACAAGGAGATCACCGGGCGCGACCCCCAGATCAGCGGCCGGCAGGGCGCCGCCGATACGCGCTTCCTCAACCTGTACGCCAACACGCCCACCGTCATCTTCGGCCCGGGTTCGACCGCGGTCATGCATGCAGACGACGAGTACGTGTCGATCGATGACTACATGACGTCGATCAAGGTCATGGCGCTCAGCATTTGCGATTGGTGCGGCGTCGAGGGGCCGGGAGCGTGAGCTGATCTCTGAGTTGCGTCGGCCGGTATTGTGTTCCTAAACATAGTACCATAATGGTCCAGCTCGGCCGGGCTTCGATGTCTTGGAAGGCACATGCAGAACAAGCCGACGATCGCCGTCATCGGCGGCACCGGTGATCTGGGGTCGGGCCTGGCGCGGCTGTGGGCCGCGGCCGGCTTTCCGATCATCGTCGGATCGCGGGCGAAGGAAAGGGCGCAAGCCAAAGCCCAGGAGCTTGCGGCCCAGACCGCGGGCACCGTACGCGGAGATGACAACCGTGGAGCGGCGCAGGCTGCCGACGTCGTCGTTCTCTGCGTGCCCTATTCCAACCACGACGCGACACTGGAAGAAATCAAGCCCGCGATGGATGGGAAGATTCTGGTCGACGCCGTCGTGCCGCTCGTTCCGCCGAAAGTGTCCGTCGTTCAGCTGCCGGCGGCGGGTTCGCCCGCCGCCGTCGCGCAACGCGTCCTCGGCCCGCAGGTGCGTGTCGCCGCGGCGTTCCACAACGTTGGCGCCAAGAAGCTCCACGGCGGTGAAAAGGTCGATTGCGACGTGCTGGTGTTCGCCGATGATATTAAGGTTCGCGAACAGGTCATCGCGCTGGCGGGGATCGTCGCCACCCGCGGCGTCGACGGCGGAAGCCTCGCCAATTCGGTTGCGGCCGAGGCGCTTACCTCGGTCTTGATTGCCATCAACCGGCGCTACAAGGTTCCCGGTGCCGGTATTCGCATTACGGGTTTGCCGGCGCCCGAGATACCGTGACGCATGCATGCTTTCCACCAGCCGTTCGCCGGGTCGGCCGGACTCCAGCCGATCCGGCCCGGCCACGAAGCTGCGGGGCGTCGGCTATCCGGCCATCGGACGTTGATCGTGAATGATCGCGAGATGAGAAAACTGCTCAAGAATTTGCCGCCTGCGCGGCAGCTCACGGCCGACGAGGCGCTCGCGCTCGCGGACGCGGACGATCTCGACCTGCTGGTGCAGGCGGCGGCGCGGCGCCGCGATTGCGGGCATGGGTCGTTGGTGTCCTATTCCCGCAAGGTCTTCATCCCCCTGACCAAGCTTTGCCGTGACGTCTGCCACTACTGCACCTTTGCCCATGCGCCGCGCGCCGGTGAGCCGGCCTATCTGCCGCATGCCGCGGTGCGCGCCATCGCGCGCGCCGGGAGCGAGGCGGGCTGCAAGGAGGCGCTGTTCACGCTTGGCGACAAGCCGGAGCTTCGCTACCGGGCGGCGCGTGACGAGCTCGATCGCCTGGGGCATCGGACGACGCTGTCGTATCTGGCGGAAGCCGCGCGCCTCGTCCTCGAGGAGACCGGCCTGTTGCCGCACGTCAATCCGGGCCTGCTCGATGCATCCGATCTCGCAGCGCTGCGGAAAGTCTCGATCTCGCAGGGGGTGATGCTGGAGAGCGGCGCGTCCCGCCTCGCCGAGCGGGGAGGGCCGCATCATGGTTCGCCCGACAAGGACCCGGCGGCGCGCCTCGCAACCATCCGCATGGCGGGGGAGCAGCGCGTGCCCTTCACCACGGGCATCCTCATCGGCATCGGCGAGACCCGCCGCGAACGAATCGAAGCGCTGCTGGCGCTTCGCGACCTGCACGACGCCCATGGGCATATCCAGGAAATCATCGTGCAGAACTTCCGGCCCAAGCCGGGAACCCGCATGGCCGAAACGCCCGCGGCGACGGCCGAGGAGCATCTGTGGACCATCGCGGTGGCGCGGCTGATATTTGCGCCGGACATGAACATCCAGGCGCCGCCCAATCTGAGCCCCGGCGCGCTGCACCGGCTCGTTGAAGCCGGCATCAACGATTGGGGCGGGGTTTCGCCCGTCACCCCCGACCACGTTAATCCGGAAGCGCCGTGGCCGCATCTGCAAGTGCTTGAGCGCGCCACCAGAGCGGCGGGCAAGCAGTTGATCGAGCGATTGGCGATCTATCCCGCCTACGCCCGCGCGGCCCAGACCTGGGTCGACCCGGCCCTGCGCACAGCGCTGCTGCATCGAATCGATGCGGACGGCTGGCCGCGCACGGACGAGTGGTCGCCCGGCACGACCGTCTCGCTGCCGTCGGATGCGGCGCGCGTTGCGGCTCCGGCAATTGCCTCCGGCGAGCTCGGGCCGATCATCGCGCGCGCCGCGACGGGCCGCATGCTCACCGAACGCGACATCGTGCGTCTGTTTCAGGCGCGCGGCGACGAGTTTGCCGCGGTCTGTACGGCGTCCGATGCGCTGCGACGGGACACCAGCGGCGATGTCGTTTCCTACGTCGTCACGCGCAACATCAACTACACCAACATCTGCTCGTTCAAATGTCAGTTCTGCGCGTTCTCGAAAGGCAAGATGAGCGAGAACCTGCGCGGGCGTCCCTACAATCTCTCGCTGGATGAGATCGCCGGCCGCGCGCGCGAAGCCTGGGAGCGCGGCGCGACCGAAGTGTGCATGCAGGGCGGCATCCACCCGAGCTTCACCGGCGATACTTATGTGGAGATATGTCGCGCAGTACGCGCCGCCGTTCCCGGCATGCACGTTCATGCCTTTTCACCGCTCGAGGTGCATCAAGGCGCTGCCACGCTTGGATTGCCGGTCGGGGAGTTTCTAAGCCTCCTGAAGCACGCCGGCCTTGGCACCTTGCCGGGCACGGCCGCCGAGGTCCTCGACGACGAGGTGCGCGCGGTGCTCTGCCCCGACAAGATCGGCACCGAGCGTTGGCTCGAAGTGATGCGTTCGGCCCATCGCATCGGTTTCAGGACGACCGCCACGATCATGTATGGGCATGTCGACGGCTACGTTCATTGGGCGCGGCATCTGTTGCGGCTGCGCATGCTGCAGGCCGAGACGGGAGGATTTACCGAGTTCGTGCCGCTGCCGTTTGTCCACATGGAAGCGCCGATCTATCTGAAGGGACGCGCGCGCCGCGGCCCGACCTTCCGTGAGGCGGTGCTGATGCATGCGGTCGCGCGGCTGGCGTTGCATCCCCTGGTGACGAACATCCAGACCTCGTGGGTCAAGATGGGACCGGATGGCGTGAAGACCTGTCTGCGCGCCGGTGCCAACGACCTCGGCGGGACGTTGATGGATGAAACCATCACGCGCTCGGCCGGTGCGGCCCACGGTCAGGAGATGACGCCGGCGGCGATGGAGGCCATCATTCGATCGGTCGGGCGCCTTCCGCGTCAGCGCGATACGCTTTATTCGGAGGTGTCCGATGAGCGCTACCGCGCTTCGTTCTCGGCCTCGGGGGCGAGTGTCCCGGCGGTGGCGTCGGCAGCCATCACTGGTATGCGGGGACATCTCGCTGCTGCGGGCCGAGAATCCTATTGTTCCAATGATAGTACGATTTTATGATGCCTGCTTTCTCTGCTGCCGGGCTCGGTGAGGCCTTTCGCGCGCTCGGCCGGACCAGCGATACGAGACCCGCGCGATGAGCCTGTTCATTGAGCCCGAGATCGTTGACGCCGGGCGCAGGCGCGCCGCCATTGCGCGACTGCGCCAGGCGAAGGTCACGCTGCCGACCTGGAGCGAGCTCGCTCATCCCGCCGACATTGCCGGAGCGGCCTCACCGGATCTCGCTCACGTGGACCCCGACGCGCCTGATGCGGCGAACCTCTGGCGCGTGCATTGGTTCAATGATGCGAGCCGCAAAAAGCGGGTCCCAGTGCCGGGCCACGTGGTGCTGCCGCCCGAATTGACCGGCGTGCGGGCGCCGATCGTCGTGCTGTTCGGCCGCCGCTTTCCGATGATCGGCGCCCACAAGGTGCTGGCGGCCTATGCCTGCCTGGTGCCGCGGCTGGTCACGGGGCAATTCGATCCTTCGCACGACCGCGCGGTCTGGCCGTCGACCGGCAATTACTGCCGCGGCGGCGTCGCGATTTCCCGCATCCTCGGCTGCCGCGGTGTGGCCGTGCTTCCCGCCGGCATGAGCCGCGAGCGCTTCGACTGGCTGCAGCAGTGGGTTGCCGAGCCCTCCGACATCATCCGCACGCCCGGTACCGAGAGCAATGTCAAGGAGATCTACGATAAATGCGCCGAACTGGCGCGCGACCGGAAGAACGTCATCCTCAATCAGTTCTCCGAGTTCGCCAACTATCTCATCCACTATCATTGCACCGGGAGCGCGTTCGACCGGGTCTTCGGCCATCTCCGGCACGAGCATCAGGACTATCGGCTGGGAGCCTTCGTCTGCGCCAGCGGGTCGGCAGGAACGCTTGCCGCCGGTGATCGCCTCAAGGCGCTGCATGGCAGCAAGATTGCCGCGGTCGAGGCGATCGAATGCCCGACCATGCTCTACAACGGCCACGGCGAGCACAACATTCAGGGGATCGGCGACAAGCATATCCCGCTCATTCACAACGTGATGAATACCGATGTCGTGATCGGCGTCTCGGATGCCGCGAGCGACGCGCTCAACCTGTTGTTCGGCAGCGAACGCGGTCGCGGTTACGTCAGCGGGCGGCGGAAGATCGATCCGGAACTGGTCCGCCAGTTCGACGACATCGGCATTTCCGGGCTGGCGAACATCGTCGCCGCGATCAAGCTTGCCAAGCATTTCGACTACGGTCCGAACGACGTCATCATGACGGTGGCGACCGACAGTTCAGCCCTCTACGACAGCGAACGTCAGGCCTATCTCGCCCGGCGTTACCCCGGCGGATTCGATGAGGTCAATGCGGGTGAGATTTTCGGCCACCATCTGGAAGGCATCGCCGACGATCACGTGATGGAGCTTGGCCACATCGATCGCAAGCGGGTCTTTAATCTCGGCTACTACACCTGGGTCGAGCAGCAGGGCGTCTCGGTCGAGGATTTCGACCGCCGCAAGGACCAGGATTTCTGGCGATCGCTGGTGGACAGCATTCCGGCGTGGGACCGCCTGATCCAGGATTTCAACGCCGAAGCAGGCGGCAGGAACGCGACATGAGCGCTGTGCAGTCTTACAGCAAATTGCGAAAGGATTTGGCGGCACGCGACAGGAGTTTGCGCGAGAAGGTCGTTTCGCTCGAAGAAGCGGCGTCTTTTGTCCGCGACGAGGACTCCGTCGGCATCGGCGGCAGCACCATGTCGCGCACCCCGATGGGCTTGATCTGGGCCGTCATCCGCGCAAGGCGCAAGAAGCTCTCCTGCTCGCGCAGCATCGTGTCCAGCGACGGCGACCTTCTGTTCGGCTCGGGCGCCTGCGACCACATGATCACCAGCTGGTTCAGTCAGGGCATCCTGTGGGGCATCTCGAAGGTGATGCGTCACTACGTGGAGACCGGAAAGGCGCGTTACGACGAGTGGAGCCACATGGCGATCGGCATGCGATTTCGCGCCGGTGCCATGGGCGTGCCGTTCATGCCGATCCGCTCCATGCTGGGATCGGACGTCCTGCGCCAGCGTCCCGACGCGGTGGAGATGGACTGCCCTTTCACCAAGGAGAAGCTGCTGCTCATCCCCGCTCTCAATCCGGACGTGGCTCTGATCCACGTGCAGCGCTGCGATGCTTACGGCAATGCCCAGATCGATGGGCTACCATTCGTGGACATCGACCTCGCCATGGCCGCCAACAAGGTGATCCTGAGCACGGAGCAAGTCGTCTCCAACGACCAGATCCGGCGTGCGCCGGACCGCACCAGGATTCCGTTCTTCGCCGTCGACGCTGTGGTGGAACTGCCTTTCGGCTGCGCGCCGCACGAATGCTACGGCGTCTATGAACCGATGATCCGGCACATGGAGTATTACGTCGGCTTGGTGAACAAGGACCCGATCAAAGGCATGCAGGAATATCTGGACCGGTTCGTGTATGGGCCGAGTTCATGGACCGAATTTCTCAACCTCATCGGAGTCGAAGAGCTGCTCGACAGCGCGCGCGCGGGAAGGTCGATTTACGATGCCTAAGTCCGAGGCCTACACCGCCGGCGAACTCCTCTCGATCCTGAGTGCGCGCCAGCTCAAGGACGGGCAGGTGGTATTTGCCGGGGTCGGCATTCCGCTCCTGGCGGCGACCCTGGCGCAGCGGTTGCGCTGCCCCGGCCTGACCATTCTTTTCGAAGGCGGGGTCATCGGCGCGTTCATCGAGCCCGGTAAGCTTCCGCCCTCGACCAATGATCAACGCTGCACGCGGCGCGCCAATATGGTGCTGGGCAGCGCCGAGGTCCTGCTGCTGTTGCAGCGCGGTTACGTGGACGTAGGCTTCATGGGCGCCGCGCAGATCGATCAGTACGGGAATCTCAACAGCTCCTTCATCGGAGACCCGAAGCATCCGAAGACGCGCCTGCCCGGGACCGGCGGCGGCAACGATATTTCGAGCCTTACCGAGATGATCGTGGCGATAAAGCATGAGAAACGGCGGTTCGTGGAGAACGTCGATTTCGTCACCAGCCCGGGCTGGCTTCGCGGAGACGACACGCGCCGTCAAAGCGGACTTCCCAATGGGGGAATGTATCGCGTCATCACCGATCTCGCGGTCTTTGGTTTCGACGAGAAGACACGGCGGATGAAGCCGATCGCGCTCAATCCAGGCGTGACCCGCGACCAGGTGCAGGACAACACCGGATTCAAGCTCGAATTCGACCACGACACCGGGGTCACCGAGCCCCCGACCGATCACGAGCTGACGGTGCTGCGCGAGCTCGATCCCGAGCGTCTCTATATCGCGTAGCGACACGCGCCCACGCTACCAGGAGGAATTGGAATGACGCTGAGCGGAACCTTCGGCATCGCCGTGCCAAATTTCACCGCCTATCCGGAAATGCCGGACATCAAGGCGTTGGTCGAATACGGCGTCAAAATGGAGCAGATGGGCTTCGATTCGCTTTGGGTGTGGGACCACATCCTGCTCGGCGTCGAGCCGAACTTTCCGATCATTGAATCCTTGACGCTGCTCACCGCCATCGCAGCGCGGACCAAGAAGATCAAGCTCGGCACCGGCATTCTCGTCTTGCCGATGCGCAATCCGGTCATTCTTGCCAAGCAGCTCGCGTGCATGGACCTGTTGTCGGATGGCCGGCTGCTCATGGGGATGGCGTCGGGATGGTACCGGCGCGAGTTCAATGCCATCGGCGTGCCGTTCGAGCAGCGCGGCAAGATCATGGACGAGAACCTCGACATCCTGAAGCGGTTCTGGACCGAGCACACGGTCAGCGGCAAGTTTCCCCACCATGACATTCCCGCCGGCGTCATGTTTCCCAAGCCGGTGCAGAAGCCGCATCCGCCGATCCTGATCGGCGGATATGTCGATCGCGTTCTCAAACGGGCGGCCACCGTCGGCGACGGCTGGCTCACCTACTTCTACCGGCCGGAAAGCTTCGCAAAGTCCTGGGGCAAGATCCGGGATTTCGCGAAGGAGGGCGGCAAGGACCCGGACACGCTCCTCAACGCCTCGCAACTCCCGATCATGATCGGCAAGTCGCGGCAGGCGGTGGAAGGTCCGATGATGGAGTGGCTGACCAAGGAATGGGATTTTGCCGCCTGGAGCGAGTCGACCAAGGACAGCGCCATCATGGGAACAGTCGACGAGTGTGTCGAGCAGCTCAAGGCGCATCTGGCGGTTGGAACGCAGAAGCTTATTTTCGTCCCCTACAAGTACCAGACCGAGCAGATCGAGATCATCGCCCGCGAGATCATTCCGCGGCTGAAACGCTAAGCGGCCGGCGTCTCGGCGCCGCGTCCGTGATCTGGAGTTCGATATCTTCAAGACTGGCAACCGCGGGATCGGACCCCATGGGTCGATGCGACAAACCGGCGCAGAGCCGTAGTCGCCGAGGGCGCCGTCAGGGAGAAACCGATGTCGAGTGATCGAACGCTGACGACCGGTTGCCGTGACCGCTGCCGGAAACCAGATGGGCATCTGCCGTGCAAACGCTGGCCAAACTTTCACCTTGCCTCATTTTTGGACGCTTACTATCATCCTAAAAATAGGACGATGCCCGCGTCACGACGGATGTCGGCCGGGCCCGCAATGGATCGCCTCTCGTCGCCGATGCCTCTCGCGCCCGAAACAGTTGGACTGCCAAGCACAAGTGTTCTCGTCATCCCAGTCGGTCCGACCGGGCCGGGTGGCTTTCAAACCGCATGCACACGTCGTCACTGACGACGACGGATCGGAGGAGTCGACATGAAGAAGTTTGCAGTAATGGCGGCAAGCCTGTCGGCTGCCGTACTGGCCGGGAGCCTTATGACGAGCGCCTCCGCGCAAACGATCAAGATCGGCGTGATCGAACCGTTGACCGGCCCGTTCGCGGCCTCCGGCAACTACGTGACGAATGGCGCGAAGATCGCGGCCGACGAAATCAACGCAAAAGGCGGTGTGCTCGGTCAGAAGATCGAACTGGTGATCGAGGACAACAAGAGCAATCCCACCGAAGCCGCATCCGTGGCCGAGAAGCTCATGGTGCGTGACAAGGTTCCGGTTTTGATGGGCGCGTGGGGGTCCAGCCTGACGCTCGCCGTCATGCCCAAACTGATGGAATACAAGGTGCCGATGCTGGTCGAGACGTCATCGTCCGGCAAGATTACGACCTCCGGCAATCCGTACATCTTCCGCATTTCGCCGCCGTCAGCGGTCGAGGCGGTGGCCTTCGCCAAGATCGTGGACAAGCTCCACATCAAGAAGGCGGACTTCCTGGTCATCAACAACGATTGGGGCCTGGGGACCGCGCAAGACTTCAGCAAAATGTTCAAGGAGCATGGCATCACCGTCGGCCTGGTTGAAACCATGGATCAGGCGGCCCAGGACATGAGCGCCCAGCTCGCCAAGTTCAAGAATTCCGATGCCGATACCTTGATCGTGACCAGTGCGGTTGAGCAGCTCACGCTCGTGTTTAAGCAGGCGGCGGCGCTGGGCTTGAAGAAGCAGATCATCACCACCGGCGGCTCGCAAAATCCCGATCAGCTGATCGATCAGGCCGGTACCGCGGTCAACGGCACGATGCATCTCACCACATTCGCGCCGTGGGTGCCCGAGGTGTCACCTGATCCGGAAGCGACCAAGAGCTTCATTGCGGAGTGGAAGAAACGCGGCTTCCAGTTCGCCGGCGTGACCGAAAGCTTCCGTGGCTATGACGGTATCAGGACGATCGCTGCGGCAATTCAAAAGGCTGGCAAGGCCGAACCGGAAGCCATTCGCGCGGCGTTGTGGCAACTGGACATCACCGGCCTGAACGGCAAAATCAAGTTCACGAAGGCCGGGCCGGAAGGAAAAGAAAGCGGTCAAAGCATCCCGACCGTGTATCTGATCAAGATCGATAACGGCAAGGTCGTTGTTCCGCAGGGGTGACTGCATTCCGGCCTTCCGGGACCTAAACCCGGGGGGCCGGTGCCTCCGGGCCGGATGGGTCAGTGCACGGTCAAGACGGCGGCTCCTCGCGGTCCCGTCAGCGGGGAATTGAACGCGCGTGGACGAATTACTTCAGCATCTTGTCAATGCGCTGATCCTCGGGAGCACCTACGCGCTGCTGGGAATTGGCCTGACGCTGATTTTCGGCATCATGCGGGTGGTCAATTTCACCCATGGTGAACTTTACGCGCTTGGCGCCTACGCGGTGTTTTTTCTCGAAGTCTCCCTGGGCGTAAATTTTTTCCTCGCCCTCGTCCTCGCTGTGATCGTCGGCTGCGCCGTCGGCGCCGTCATCGAATTCGTACTGCTTCGGCCGCTTCTGGACGCTGACATCGATACCACGATGCTGGTGATGATCGGCGCGTGGATCGTGATGCAGAATACCGAGCTGCTGTACTGGGGCGGGGTATCGAAGGCGGTCATGACCCCGTTCCCCGATGAGCCGTTGCAGATCGGCCCGGTCTTCGTCTCCTGGCTGCGCCTGTTCGTACTTGTCGTCGCGCTGATCCTCATCGGCGCCACCTATGCGCTGATCAACCGCACCAAGCTCGGCAAAGCCATGCGCGCGACGTTTCAGGATCGCGACACCGCGGCCCTCATGGGAGTGAACATCAAGGGCATCTACACCGCGACCTTCGCCATCGGCTCCGGCCTTGCCGCCGCCGCGGGCGCTTTGCTCGGTCCCGTGTTCCTCGTCACGCCCTCGATGGGCGATCTCGCCTCGCTGAAGGCATTTGCCATCGTCATCCTCGGAGGCCTCGGCAACATCACCGGTGCGACCCTGGGCGGCTTTATCCTCGCATTCGTGGAGGAGATCGGTGCCGGGTACATCTCCTCCGGCTACCGCGACGCGATGGGATTCCTGATCATCATCATCGTGCTTTTGTTCAAGCCGACGGGCCTGTTCGCGCGGGCGGAGCGCATTGGATGAAGCGCCTCGCCCCGTTGCTTTGGCTGCTGGTGATTGCGACAGTCCCGCTGTGGTTGCGTGACCAGTACTTCCTGCATGTCACGATCACGACCGCAATTTTCATCATCGCGGCGATGAGCCTAAATCTGCTGCTCGGCTATACCGGGCAGCTCAGCCTGGGCCACGTCGCCTTCTTCGGCATCGGGGCCTATGCAAGCGCGCTGACGACCCTGGGCTTCAATGTCGAGTTGCCCGGAAACTTTACGGTCGTGCATACGCCGTGGCCGGCGGTTGTCGGGTTTTTCATGGCTGTGATGGTCGCCGGCCTGAGCGGATATGCGATCGGCAAGTTGTCGTTCAAGGTGCGCGGCGCGTACTTCGTCATTGTCACCATCAGTTTTGCCGAAGTGACGCGGCTGGTCGCTCTGAACTGGGTGGAACTGACGCAGGGCCCGCTCGCGCTGACCAACATTCCGCCCTACACGCTTTGGATTCCCGGAATCGGCGAATACGAGTTCTGGAACAAGACCGCCTACTACTACCTGGTCGCCGTAGTCGGCCTCCTGGCATACGTGATCATCAAGCGTCTGGTGAATTCTCGCATCGGCCGCGCAATGGTTGCCTTGAAAGAGAACGAATCTCTTGCCGGTTCGGTCGGGATCGACGTCACGCGCTACCTCGTCCTGGCGGCGGTGGTATCGGCGGCCATGGCGGGCGCGGCGGGAAGCCTGTACGCGCACTATGTGAAGATCATCGATCCCGACATCTTCCTGTTCATCTACACGGTCACGATGGTCATCATGGTGATCACTGGGGGCAAAGGCACGCTCGCCGGACCGATCGTCGGCGGGGTGATTTTCGGCTTCATGCCGGTCATCGTGCGGTCGTTCGCCGCGCCTGCGGTCCAATGGATCCTCTACGGCGCGTTGATGATCGCCATCGTATTTGTTCTGCCACAGGGGATCGTGCCGGCGATCGAGCGCTGGGCCGCGAATTGGAGACGGCCCCGCGCGGCGAGTGACGCCGTCGTCTTGGCCGGCCGGAAAGTGCGCGAAGAGTGACGGCGCAGGCAGACATCGTTCTCTCGCTAGAGCACGTTGCCGTGCATTTCGGCGGGCTCATTGCCATCTTCGATCTCAATTTCGCGGTGCGCGAGGGCGAAATCGTCGGTCTGATCGGGCCGAACGGCGCCGGTAAGACCACGGCGTTCAATGTCATCACCGGCTTCCTGAAGCCGACGAGCGGCAACGTGCGCTACCGCACGACGTCGCTGGTGGGATTAAAGCCGCACGAAATTGCCAAGCTTGGCCTGGTGCGAACGTTCCAGCGCACGAGCGTATTCCAGAACAACAGCGTGTTCGAGAATGTGCTTATCGGCTTGCATGATCGCGGGCGCTCCACGTTGTGGGATACGCTGCTCGCGCTGCCTCGCGAGAGCCGATCCGAGCAAGAGCTCGTGCATGACGCACATGAGATCCTGCAACTCGTCGGTCTGGAGCAGCGTGCGTCCGAACTCGCTGGCACCCTGCCATACGGCGAGCAGCGTCTCCTGGGCATAGCGCTGGCGCTGGCGGCGAAGCCGTCGATGCTGTTGCTGGACGAGCCGGTATCCGGGATGAATGCGTCCGAGACCGCGCGGTGTATGAAACTCGTCGAGAAGATCCGCGCCTCCGGCGTGACCATTCTGCTTGTGGAGCATGACATGCCCATGGTCATGAAGGTGTCGGACCGCATTGTCGTTCTCAATTACGGGCGCATCATCGCCGAGGGGCCGCCGGCGGAGATTCAGAACAACCCCGAGGTCATCCGCGCCTACCTCGGACAGGGGAAAAAGCGTGCTTGAGCTGCGCGAACTTGTTTGCTGCTACGGCAAGGTGACCGCGGTGAAAGGCGTGTCGCTCACCGTCGGCCGCGGTCAGCTTGTGGCCCTGATCGGCGCCAATGGTGCGGGGAAAACGACGATCCTGAAGGCGATCTCCGGATTGTTGTCCGCGGCGAGCGGCACGATTCTGTTTGACGGCGGCGACATCACCCATGCGTCGGCGCGCCAGATTCTCTCGCTGGGGCTCGCGCATTGTCCGGAGGGGCGTCATGTCTTCCCTCACATGACGGTGGCCGAAAATCTGGAGATGGGATGCTATCTGCGGACCGACCGGGTCGAGATCGCGACGGACTTGGCGCGCATTTTCGATCAGTTCCCGCGACTGGCTGAACGTCGGCAACAGTCGGCGGGAACGCTGTCGGGCGGCGAGCAGCAGATGCTCGCGATCGGCCGCGCTTTGATGTCTCGGCCGAAACTCATCATGTTCGACGAGCCGTCGCTGGGCCTCGCGCCCAATATCGTCGAACGCACCTTCGACATCATTACCGGCATTCGCGACGCGGGCACGACCGTGCTCATGGTCGAGCAGAATGCTTCGGCGGCATTGGATATGTGCGATCATGCCTATCTGCTCGAATCGGGTTCCCTGGCGCTGTCGGGCCCGGGCCGCGAGCTGATCGACAACCCGCACGTGCGCAGCGCGTATCTCGCCGGTTGACCGCCTCATCCGGGGCGCGGTGGGGTGCCCGGACGTCGCGCCCGCATCTGGAGCCGCGGAAGGCGCATCCGCCGACAACGGCTCACAGTTGCAGGTCGGCGGCGCCGATATCGCTGCGCGAATGGCCGCGAATCACTCATCGGACCGCGCGGGCACGAAGGAGCTTAAGGCCCGCGCTCAGCAGGATGCCGAAGGCTGGTATCGTTGAATACATGGGCAAACCCCGCGTGAATGCTGATTCTCGCGGGGTTGGGCATCATTTCGTCCTAAAATCTCTTAAGTTCGATGCTTGGAAATGGCTTTGCGCCATCCCATTTGTTACACTTGCTTCGTACCATCGTATCGAAAGGTTAGAACGGCTACGCACGTCAGTCCCTTGCGGGAGAGATCGGTCCGACCGACGCCGAAGGAGCAACCGCCCCGGAAACTCTCAGGCAAAAGAATCGCAAGGGTAACTACACTCTGGAGAGAGGCGCTCAGGCGTCCGCCGACGGGATAACGCTCTCAGGCACCATCACAGAGGGGGCACCATATAGATCGACCATCGGGTCGGATCGAAGGTGCCTCGCATGTCGTCGGTCTTTATCGAGCCAATCCGTTTTATTGTTGCCGCGCTCGCGTCTTTGGCGTCACGCGCCAGGATTTCCGTCCATGTTGCGCGGGTGCTGCCATGAGCGACGTCGTTGCGGCCACACAACTCAAGCGCACGCCCCTAAATCAGCTCCATCGCGATCTCGGCGCCCGCATGGTTCCGTTCGCGGGATATGAGATGCCGGTTCAGTATCCGAATGGGATCCTGAAAGAGCATCTTCACGTCCGCGCTGCGACCGGATTGTTCGACGTGTCACATATGGGACAGTTCGAAATTCGCTCGCGCACCGGTCGCAGCGAGGACGCCGCGCGCGCGCTGGAGTCGGTGGTTCCCATGGACGTCGTCGGCCTTGTTCCTGGGCGGCAGCGATATGCCTTGCTCACCAATGAGGACGGCGGCGTCCGCGACGATCTGATGATCGCGCGGCTCGGCGACAGTTTTCTGATCGTTGCCAATGCGGCCTGTAAGGACGCCGACGAAGCTTATCTGCGGCAATCGCTATCCCGGGCCTGCACGATCGAGCGTCGCGACGACCAGGCTCTGCTGGCTCTTCAAGGACCTGGCGCCGAGGCGGCGTTGGCGCGGCTCATGCCTGAGATAAGGTCGATGCGCTTCATGGACGTGCGCGCGATAGAAGTCATGAATGCAGCCTGTACGGTTTCACGCTCCGGTTACACCGGCGAAGACGGCTTCGAGATCAGCCTGCCGGCATCGCACGCCGAGACGGTGGCGCGAGAGCTGCTTGAGGATAGCGACGTTGCGATGATCGGGCTTGGTGCGCGGGACAGCCTGCGCCTCGAGGCCGGTCTGTGCCTGTACGGCTCCGATCTCGATGCGACGACGACGCCGGTCGAGGCAGGCCTCGAATGGAGTATTCAGAAGGTGCGCCGAACCGGCGGCAGCCGCGAGGGCAACTTTCCCGGCGCGCAAAAAATCCTGCATCAGCTTGCGAACGGCGCGCCGCGCCGGCGCGTGGGATTGCGCCCGGAGGGGAGGGCGCCGGTTCGCCACGGTGCCCAGCTCTTCTCGGATCAAGACGCGACAGATGCGATCGGCGTCGTGACCTCGGGGGGCTTCGGCCCCAGTGTCAATGCACCGGTTGCGATGGGCTACGTGACGCAAGCCGACGAGCCTGCGGGCGGAATAATCTACGCGGATTTGCGTGGAACACGTGTGCCTCTGCGGCTGTCCGCGCTTCCTTTCATTCCCACCACCTATAAACGCTGATGCACGGGCCAGGAGATCGAGCATGTTGAAGTTCACGCAGGATCACGAGTGGCTCCTGGTCGACGGTGACTCCGCGACCATAGGGATCACGCAACATGCGCAGGAGCAGCTGGGCGACCTCGTTTTCGTTGAACTGCCGAAGCCCGGACGATCGGTTGACGCCGGCGCGGCTGCGGCGGTCGTCGAATCGGTGAAGGCTGCATCGGACGTCTACGCGCCGATCGCGGGCGAGATCGTCGAAATCAATCAAGCGGTGGTCGACGAGCCGAGCCTGGTGAATGTGGATCCGATGGGAAAGGGCTGGCTGTTCAAGATGAAGATCGCAGATCGCTCCCAGGTCGAGGCGCTGATGGATGAGCAGGCCTACCGTACGCTGGTCGATAGCGCCGCGTCCACATAATGGAAACTGGCTGATTGAGGAAGAACCCTGCAATGATGAATGATCCATCGGCCCCCGGAGGTTTCGAGAGCCGCCACATTGGGCCGTCGCCGCAGGACGTGAGCGCGATGCTGGAGACGATCGGCGTGTCGAGCCTCGACGAGCTGATCGCCCAGACAATTCCTGACGACATCCGCCAGCACGCCCCGCTCGATCTTGGGGCCGCGCTGTCGGAAACGGAGGCGCTCGAGCAGGCACGCCAGCTTGCCGCACGCAATCTCGTGCTGACGTCGCTGATCGGCCAAGGATATTACGGCACGATCCTGCCGAGCGTGATTCAGCGCAACATTCTGGAGAACCCGGCCTGGTACACGGCTTACACGCCGTATCAGCCCGAAATCAGCCAAGGGCGGCTGGAGGCGTTGCTGAATTTCCAGACCATGATCGCGGATCTCACCGCGCTGGACATTGCCAATGCTTCTCTCCTTGACGAAGCCACGGCGGCGGCCGAGGCGATGGCCATGGCGCAACGGATTTCGCAGTCGGAGCGAAAGGTCTTTTTCGCCGACCGGGATTGCCACCCCCAGACGCTCGCCGTCTTGCAGACCCGCGCCGAAGCGTTGGGTTGGCAGATCGTCATCGGCGACCCCATGCAAGACCTCCATCCTGCCGCGATTTTTGGCGCCCTGTTCCAGTACCCCGGCACGTTCGGCGATGTCCGCGATTTTCGCGAGCCGATCGCGAGGCTGAAGGCTGCCGGTGCAATCTCCGTGTTGGCAGCCGATCCGCTTGCACTGACGCTGCTCAAGCCGCCCGGCGAGCTCGGCGCCGATATCGCGATCGGTTCGACGCAACGATTCGGCGTCCCCATGGGCTACGGCGGTCCGCACGCGGCCTACATCGCCACGAAGGACGCGCACAAGCGCGCGCTACCCGGTCGGCTCGTCGGCGTTTCCGTCGACAGCCGTGGCAATAAGGCTTACCGGCTGGCGTTGCAGACCCGCGAACAACACATCCGGCGCGAGAAGGCCACGTCGAACATTTGCACGGCCCAGGTTCTGCTTGCGGTGATTGCGTCCATGTACGCGGTCTATCATGGTCCCGAGGGCCTGAAAGCGATTGCGCGCCGTGTGCACGAGACGGCCTCCCATCTCAAGGCCGGCCTGACGACGCTGGGTTGGAGCGTTCGCTCATCGGCCTGTTTCGACACCATCACGGTTGAAGTCGGAGAGCAGCGCGAAGCCATCCTCGAACGCGCCGTCGAGAGCGGGATCAATCTGCGCGATATTCCCTCGTGTCACGGTACGTCGTGTATCGGCATCAGTTGCGACGAAACGACGACGACGGAAGTGGTCCAAAGGGTGTGGTGCGCGTTCGGCGAGTCCCCCACCAAGGCGGCGAAGCGTGCCGGCGAGCTCACAGGCAATGCGATCGAAATTCCCGCCGAGCTGCGCCGCGACAGCACCTTTCTGAGCCATCCAGTCTTCCAGCAGTATCGGTCGGAGACCGAACTGTTGCGTTACATGCGCCGGCTTGCCGACCGCGATCTTGCGCTCGATCGGAGCATGATTCCGCTCGGATCGTGCACCATGAAGCTCAATGCCACGACCGAAATGGTTCCACTGACGTGGCCCGAGTTCGCCAATCTTCATCCGTTTGCGCCGGCATCGCAGGCCAAGGGCTACGCCGCCGTTATCGCGGAGCTCGACGCCATGCTCCGCATGATCACGGGTTACGACGCGATTTCGTTCCAGCCCAATTCGGGCGCGCAGGGAGAATATGCCGGTCTGCTTGCCATCCGTGCCTACCACCACAGTCGCGGTCAGGCGCATCGCACCGTGTGCCTGATTCCGGCATCCGCGCACGGCACCAACCCTGCCTCTGCGCACATGGCGGGTATGGAAGTCGTGGTGGTGGGATGCGACAGCAGCGGAAACGTGGACCTGTCCGATCTTCGAGCCAAGGCGGACGCGCACGGCGATCGCCTGGCCGCGATCATGATCACGTATCCCTCGACCCATGGCGTGTTCGAGCAGGAGGTGCGCGCGATCTGCGACATCGTCCACGGCCACGGCGGGCAGGTCTATCTCGACGGCGCGAACCTGAACGCGCAGGTGGGATTGGCGCGCCCGGGCGACTATGGCGCCGATGTCAGCCACGTCAATTTGCACAAGACGTTCTGCATACCCCATGGCGGGGGCGGCCCCGGAATGGGTCCGATCGGCGTGAAGGCGCATCTCGCGCCGTTTCTGCCAGGAGATCCCCAGCAGCCCCGTGCCCCGGGATCAGTCGGCCCGGTGTCTGCGGCGCCTTACGGATCGGCGTCGATCCTGCTCATTTCCTGGATTTATTGTCTGCTGATGGGCGGCAAGGGCCTGACCGCGGCCACCAAGATGGCCATCCTCAACGCGAACTACGTTGCCACGCGGCTGCAGGCGCACTATCCGCTGCTCTACAAGGGGCGCTTGGGACGCGTCGCGCATGAATGCATCATCGACATCCGTCCGCTCAAGAACAGCGCCGGGGTGAGCGTGGACGATATCGCCAAGCGCCTCATCGATTACGGATTTCACGCGCCGACGATGAGCTTTCCCGTCGCGGGAACCTTGATGATCGAGCCGACCGAATCGGAATCGAGAGCAAGAGATCGACCGGTTCTGCGACGCAATGATCGCCATCCGCGAAGAAGTCCGGACCATCGAGGAAGGGGGGATGCCGCGTGAAGACAATCCGCTCAAGCATGCGCCCCATACGGCGCTCGATCTGGCGGAGGACGACTGGAGCCGGCCGTACTCCAGGCGGCAAGCATGTTTTCCCGTGGCGCAGTCAGCTCACAACAAGTATTGGCCGCCCGTGAACAGGATCGACAATATCTATGGCGATCGCAATCTGATCTGCTCTTGTCCGCCGACGGAGGAGTACGCGACAGCGGCCGAATAGCCGCAGTCTCGTTGTCCGGCGTGATCCGACCATCCATCCTGGTGAAAAAGTCTTCTCCGAAGAATGATGGATCCGCGGGTCAGGTGACGTGCAGTGCCGATTGAGCCCAGAGCCGACACGCTTAGAATTTAACTCCGGCGGCCTCGAGGATGGAGCGCGCGCGGGTCCGCTGATCGTCAGAAATGGTCAGCCGCTCCGCGAAATCGCGTCCGGTTGGGCGGGTGGCATCGATGCCCATCTTGGTCAAGGTGAAGGTCTGTGGGTCCGACGTGGGGTCGAGGATCGCACCCTTTGCGCCGGGGATGAAAATGATGTCCTTCTCCGCACGCACGCGTGTCGCAACCGCCCACATGACGTCGTTGATGTTGAAGATGTCGACGTCGTCGTCCACCACGATCACGTATTTGGTGTAGAGCTCGGTGCCGAGCGTGGCCATGATCGCCATCTGGGGCTCGCCCTCGGCGATCTTCTTCATGGAAACGAACGCCATGAACGCGCCGCAGGTCGTGTGCGGGACGTGCACCGCTCGCACGTTCGGCAGATTCCGCCGCAGAGCGTTGAGGATCTCGCCCTCGCGGGTGATGCAGGAAACCAAGATGTGATCCCGCGACATGCCCGAGGTGACGCTGTGCAACATGGCGTCGCGGCGCATGCGAATCCGGTGCGCGACGAACACGTTCTGCGTGCTGCGGTATGAGGCATAACCCGTGAACTCGCCGAACGGACCTTCCGGCTCGTGCACGTTGGCGAGGATCTCGCCTTCGATGATGATCTCGGCCCCGGCGGGCACTTCGAGATCGTTCACGCCACAGCGAGCCAGCCGGTACGGTTCGCCGAACAGACCACCGATGATCTCGAATTTCCTCACCTGCGGCGGATAAGCGTAGACCATCGAGCCCATATAATGCAGCGGGTGAACCCCGAGGGTGATGACCGCCGGCAGCGATTCTCCGCGTTCTTCGGCGCGGCGGTGGAATTCGTACAGCCGGCGGCGGGAATGCAGCGACACGCCGAGCCGGTTCTTGTCCTTCAGCATCAGGCGGTGGAAGCCTGTCGTGTCGATGCCGGTCACCGGGTCGCGGGCGACGATCTGGCCGGCGGTGATGTAGGGCGCCGCGTCGACCGAGAATTGCAGTGGGATCGGCAGCTTCGTCAGATCGACGTCGTCGCCTTCGATCACCACGTCGTCCCACGCGCCACGGTCAACGGTTTCGCAGGGAATATACGTCTGGCAGCGTTCGCGAAAGGCCGTGGGCAGGTTCCCGGGAGCCACGCCAAGGCAAGCGGCCAGCAGCTTGCGGTTGCCGGCGACGTTGGTGACGAGCTGCATGCCGCTGCCACGCACGTTCTCGAACACCACAACAGGACTTTTCCCCGCTTGATCGAGTTCGAACACCAGTGCGGTCGAACTCGAAGCGCAAGTCGATCGGCTGGCGGATCCGCAGCAGCTCGTCCGGATATTCGGTTTCGACCAGCCGCAAAAAGCCACGCAAGCTCTGGCTATCGTAGTCGACGTTTCCTCTCACGGATGTCCCCTGACAGTGGGCCTGTGGTCTAGATGATAGTACCTTTGCGGACGCGCAAACAACAACGGGGCGCATCCCGCGATCAACGTGCGAACGGCCGCCGCAAGATCAGGCCCGCTCGGCACGCCAGTAGCGTCCGTGCTCGTCCCGTTCGAGGGCATGGCGTGTGCGGATGTCGCTCCAGGCCAGGAGGACCGCCCGGTACTTCTGGTCGCGGGTGGCATCGAGTATGTCGCGAAAGTAGACGGGCTCGCGCAGACACGCCTCGATTCGCTTGACGAGCGCGGGATCCGCTTGCCGGCCGCTGGTCACAGGTAATCCTCCAGGCGCACTTCGCTCCGGAACGCGGGAACAATCCGCTCGTAGCGAAATGCCGGAATGCCTTCAGGAATGGTCGCGTCGATGCCGAATTTCGCGGTCGTCGGCAGCTCGCCCGGCTTGAGGTCCCAGGGCCGCACGCTGGGGTCGACGTGCTTTCCCTTCATGCCCGACAGGATGATGATGTCCTTGTCGGCCTGGCAACGGAATGTGACCGCCCACTCGACCTCATCGGAATTGTAGATATCGATATCATCGTCGGTGACGATCGCCTGCTTCACGACCGGGAGCGACAGCAGAGCCGCGAGGGCATTCCTGCCTTCCCCGGCGCGCTTCTTGATCGCGGCGACCACCGACCAGCCGCAGCATCCACCTTCGGTGGCACGCACGCCCGCAACCTGGATCCCGGCAAGCCCCAGCACCCGTCTGCACGCAGCCTCGGTCGCGGGGCCGTTCAGCCAGTCGTTTTCCCATGGCATTTGCAGCGCGTAGAAGATGGGATTGCGGCGGTGCGTGATCGCGCCCACGCGAAACAGCGGATTGTGCTTCAGATCGCCCTGCATGCCGGCGAACTCGCCGAACGGCCCCTCGTCGGCGGTCCAGCCGTTGGGCAGCAGTTCGCCTTCCAGCACGATCTCGGCATTCGCGGGTACCATGACGTCCACGGTCTTGGCGCGCACGAGGTGCGCGGGCTCGCCGCGCAGGCCTCCCGCGATCTCCATTTCGTTCAGCCCGGCCGGGGCTTTATAGGCCGCGGCCATGTGCTCGAACGCATGCACGCCGATCGCGATCGCCACCGGCAGAGGCTGTTTGCGCTCGTAGGTTCTGGTGTAGTAACGGCGCAGGTCTGAGGCCGTGAAGAGATCAATGGCCATTTCCCGCCGCGTGCGGAACATCAGCCGGTAGCATCCGGCATTCGGTCCGAGCTCGGGATCGTCGGCGAAGGCCACGCCGGCGGAAATGTAGGGTGCGCCGTCCTTTTCATGCATGAACGGTATCGGCAGCGCCGTAAGGTCGACGTCGTCGCCCGTCGCCACAACGTCCTGGCATGGCGCATCGTTCACCAGCACCGGTGAGAGCGGCCGCGCCACGGCGGCAGCAAAGCGGCTGCCGAGCTCGCCTGCCGGCCAGTCGAGGGCGGATGCCAGACGGTCGCGGGTCCAGTACAGGCCACCCACAACGGGAATGTCGTAATCTTCGACCGCCTCGCAGAGCACCGCGCTTGGAGCTTGGCCGCACAAGGCCGTGATGTGGCGGGGACTGATCGTCTTGGTCACCCGCCGCAGGTGACCCTCGCGCTCCATGCGCGCGAGCATGCCGCGAAAGTCCTCGTTGCGCCGGTCCGGGTCCATTCTGCGCGCTGCCATGCCTGCCGTCCTACAAAATGGCTCGGCATGAAGCGAAGCCACGCACGATGGTCCCAAGATTAGTACATGCTATAGGTCTGCCGCGACAAGTCCAAGGCGCACCGAGACCACTCCGCCTCGCGCCGTCACGGTTGGCGCGCCAAGCACGTCATCGCCGGGCGCGCGGACCCCGCCACCGCGCGCAGTTGGCGGCGCTCGGTATCGCGGCGAACGGCACCACGCCGGAAGAACTCGTGGCCCAGACCGGCCGGGAGCAGGCGCAGTCCGGCGACGCCATCAAGGCCGCGCAGTTGCAGCCGCAAAAGCGCCGGACTCAGCTGCCGGGAATGACACCCTTCGGGAGCGAGAAGCAGTAGTTGGCGATATCACCGGCGCGCGTGTACCAGACCCGGTCGTTGTGCTTGTGTTCGACGCAGTGCTTGATCGCTTGCCGCAGCGGTCGCAGCCGGAACGGCTGCCCCACGATGAAGCCGTGCAACGCCAGCGAAAACACCAAGGGCTGGCGCTCCGACTGTTCCAGCAGCTCCTCGAACTGATCCACGATCATGTCGGCAAACTCGCGGCCGGTATGATCGCGGTGCGCCTGCGAGCCGGCGTCGTTCAATTCCATCGGGTAGGGGACCGATAGCAGAGGCCCGGCGCGCGTCTGCATCCAGATCGGCTGGTCATCGAGCGGCCAGTCGAGCAGGTGGGTATAGCCGGTCTCCTTCAGGAGATCGGGGGTGACGTTGGATTCGAGCGCGCCCGGACCCATCCAACCCGTGGGCCTCACGCCGACATGCGTCTCGATCACCTCGGTGCATTCCTGGATGGCGCGCGCCTCGTCGTGCTCCCACATCGGGCGCAGAAGCTCGGCATTGGTGCGGCCGTGGCCCAGTACGTCATCGCCGCGCGCTTTGATCTTTTCGACGATCTCCGGATAGTGATAGCAGACGCTGCTGTTGAGAAGGACGGTCGCTGGCAGTTTCAGCTCGTCCAGGATTTCGAACAGGCGCCAGTTGCCGACCCGGTTGCCGTAGTCGCGCCAGGCGAAATTTCGCGAGTTCTGCTGGCCGCTGCGATTGGACGGATCCATCCCGAGGCCGGCGCCGAACGCGAAATGCTCGATGTTGAGCGCGATGTAGAAGGCGAGGCGCTTGCCGTCCGGCCACGCATAATCCGGCCGTTTGACGATCGGCGAATAGGCGTATCGTTTGTGGGCGGGCAACTGGAGCATTGGTCCTCCTGTTTCGAATGTCGCGGGGTCGCGACCGACGGATGGAATTGCGAGCCATGCTAGCCCGCTCGGCCCGGCAGGCAAGCTTATCCGCGGGCGCGAACGCGGACGCGGAAACGTCGGCGCCGAAAATCAGGAAAGCCGATCTGAAAGCGAAGCGCGTGCGCCCGACGCACACGCCGCGTCGGCTTCGGCGTTGTAACTCGCGCCGAATGGCGGGTGCGGCCCGTGTCCGGAGCCTAAATGACGTCAGCCAGGCTCTGGCCGTGCAGGTCGATGCTCAGTCCCTGCAGCGCCCCGTCGCTGATCTCGCCGCCCATCGCTTTCAAGCTTTCCTCGCGAATGAGCGACATCAGTCCACGTCGCAGGGCAAGGAATTCGGACGACATCATCATAGCCTGCTGGCGCGGGCGCTCGAGCGGGACCATGATCTCGGCCTTGATCGTGCCCGGTCGTGCGGTCATGCAGTACACGCGGTCGGATAGGAAAATCGCCTCGTCGATGTCGTGGGTCACGAACAGCACCGAGATCTTCAGGCGCTGCCACATATTGGTGAGTATCTGTTGCATGATGACCCGCGTCTGCGCGTCGAGGGAGCCGAACGGCTCGTCCAGCAGCAGGACCTTGGGGCCGGTGGCGAGCGCCCGCACGATGCCCACGCGCTGCTTCATCCCACCGGAGAGGCGGTCCGGATACTGATTTTCGAATGGAAGCAGACCTGCGAGGCCGAGCAGCGTGCGCGCCGCCACTTCGCGGTTGTGCTTGCTCTTGCCCTTCATCTTGAGGCCGAACTCGACATTGCCCCGCACCGTCTTCCAGGGAAACAGAGAATATTGCTGAAACACCATGCCGCGGTCAGCGCTTGGTCCGTCGACCGCGTCGCCATCGACGGTGATCGTCCCTCCCGTCGGCTTGAGGAAGCCCGCGACCGCGTTGAGGAGGGTGGATTTGCCGCAGCCCGACGGTCCGATGATCGAGACGAACTCGCCGGGATCGACGTGGAGCGACACTTTGCCGACGGCCTCGACCTCGCCCTGGAGCGTATCGTAGGACAGCCGGAAATCCTGGATGTCGACAAATCCCTTTGGATCGTTGGTCATGTCGCGCGGGCCCAAGGCATCACCACATGGCCGAGGCCGCGAATTGCGGCGCTCGAAGCCAGCCCGAGCACGCCGATGCAGATCATCCCGAGCGCGATGTCGGAGTACTGAACGAGCGAATAGGCCTCCCAGGTGAAGTAGCCGATGCCGAACTGGCCGGAGATCATCTCGGCCGCGATCAGCGAAACCCAGGCGACGCCCATACCGACAGTCAGGCCGGTAAAGATGTGCGGCAGCGCGGCGGGGAAATAAACCTCGCGGAAGATCGCGCTCTCGCGCGCGCCCAGACATTGCGCCGCGCGTACCAGCACCTGGTCGACCATCTTCATGCCGTGGAGCGTGTTGATGAGAATGGGGAAGAACGAGCCGAGGAAGGTGATGAAGACGATGCTCTCCTCGTTCGAGGGCCACAGCATGATCGACATCGGCACCCAGGCTATGGCGGGGATAGGCCGAAACACCTCGGACACTGGAAAGATGAGCTCGCGAACGACACGGAAACGGCCCATCACCAAGCCGAGCGGCACGGCGACGACGGTCGCGAGCAGGAACCCGATCAGGATCCGGCGGCAGCTCAGCACGACATGTGAGAAGAATTTCGGATCTTTGAATGCCCGCGCGGCCCGTTCGAGCACTTGTTCCGGCGACGGGACGTTGAGAAATCGCACGTAGACGTTGACGCGGTATTTGGTCAGCAGATGCCAGGCGACGAGGAAAACAAGAAGCGCCAGAGCGCCGAGGGCGACGGCCCGAAGCCTGCCGCCGTTGAGCGCGAGCCAGCGCCGGGCAAGTTTTGTGAACGTTGCGGCAGCAATCTCCGGTGCCACTGTGACGTGCGGTGGCGACATCTCCGACGCGATATGCGGGCAGATTTCAACAGGCTCGGATGCGTCCTCCTTGAGCGCGAGCCGCTCCACTCTCAGCCTCCGCTCATCGCCGATTTGAGCGCTTCGGTGAAATTGACGACCTTGCCCCCGATCTTGGCGGCGTGGGCCTCGGCATCCTTCTTGAGCAGGAACGGCGCGATCTCGTCCTTGCCGCCCACGGCGAAGAATGCCTGGTCGGCAAACAGCTTGATGCCGCGTTCGGTGTCGAAGACATAGGCGACCGTGATCTTCTTGCCTTTGGCCTTGAGGTCGGCATAGGCGCCGAGCGTGCAGGCCGGGCTGCTGAAGGATGCAATGCCCTCGCCGTCGACCCAGAGCTCGCCGGCCTTGCGCGGTTCGCTGATCGGCTTCTTGCAGAACGCGTCCTCGCCCTTGATCTCGTAGTTCTCGAAGCTGGCGCGCTGCTTGTCATAGTCGAGGCCGAGTTCGCCGTAGGCCTTGCGGACGTAGCTGTCGTTCACCCATTTTGCGACGTCGAACTCTTTCATGCGCCCGAGATTCTGCAGCACCTTGGCGTCTTCGGCCGCGTCCTGCACGAGTTCCGGCTTGATGGTCGGGTCCATCGTCATGATGCCGCCAGGGCCGAGGAAGATGTAGACGACTTCCTTGTCGATCCCGGTCCACTTGGCGATCATTTCAGCGGCCGTCTTGGGGTCGGCCCGCACCCAGGCATTGGCCTCGAGGACGGCCTTGATGTAGGCAACGACCACTTCCGGATATTTCTCGGCGAAGTCCGTCCGCACCACGACGCCGTGCCAGGTCGGGGCATTGGTCTCCACGCCGTCGAAAATCTTGCGGGCGAAGCCGCGGAAAGGGAGGAGTTCGGCGAACGGCACGAAGTCGGCGTGGGCGTCGATCTTCTTTTCCTGCAGATTGGTCGAACCGACCTCCGGGCTCTGGCTGACCAGTTGAAAGTAGTCCGCCGGCCACTTGCGATCCTGCATGGCCTTGAGAACCATGCCGTGGGCGGCCGATCCGAACGGCACGCTCACCACCTTGCCTTTGAGATCCGACAGCTCGAAGTAGGCGGAGTCCTTGTGCACGACGAGCCCGTTGCCCGAACCGTAGATGTTGTATGCCGCAACGGCGATCAATTGGGCCTTGCTCTCCGGATTGCTCTGAAACGTGAACCCGTTCACCACCAAGGGGTAATCGCCCATCATTCCGATATGCAGCTTGTTCGCCATCATGCCGTTGGTGACGGGCGGGCCGGACGTGAAGTTGTTCCACTCGATCTGGAATTTGACGTTGGCGTACTTCCCGTCTTTCGGCAGGTGCTTCTCGAACAGCTTCAATTCACGAACGATGGTCCCGGTCGTCACCGTGTTCGTGGTGGTGTCCTGGGTGCCGATGCCGATGGTGATGGTGGTCTGCGCGCTTGCAGCGCCGGGCCACAGCAACACGGCGGCAATGAACGCTGGAACTGTGAAGTAACGGTTTCCCATGGCTCACCTTTCTTGCGGTTCGATGCGCCTCGGGGGCTTCCTCGCGCTTTTCGTCATCTTTGGGCTGGGTCGCATGGCCGGCAAATCGAGAGTCGCCCGCGCGGTCGATTAGTTGCCCAAAAATGGCGGTTGCGCAGATTTTCGGCAGCGGCGGAAAAACGCGCCGATTCCGTGGGCACCTGGACTATCCATCCTGCCCTCGCATCTCCTCCAACGCGTCAACACGGCGAACGACGATGCGGGATTTCTGGCAGGTGACGACGCCTTGGTCCTGCAGCCGCTTGAGGCTGATGGTGATCCATTGCCGCGTCGCGCCGACCATGTGGGCGAGATCGGCGTGCGTGAAGGCGGCTCCGATCAGGACGCCGTCCCGATCTTCCACGCCGTAAGTCTCGACGAGATGGAGCAGCAGGTGCGCAAGGCGCTCCGTGATCGAGCGGGTACCGAGCATCTGCGCGAGCCCGGAGTAGCATTTGCCCTTGAAGGTCAGGCCTTCGATCAGGCCGACGGCAAGGCTGGGTATCTGCATGACCAGCGCGCGCAATGTCTTGCCCGGGATCTGGACCACGCTGCTGTTGGCGGCGGCCACGCCGGACCACATATGCGGGCCTGATCCGAAGATTTCCGGCCCGCCGACGAAGTTGCCGGGATTCCAGTAGGCGAGGGTGATCTCGCGCCCCGACGGGGCCATGTAGAAGACGCGGATACGTCCGGACTCGACGAGGTAGATGCCTTCGTGCGGGGCGCCCTGGTTGAAAAGAGTCTGGCCCCGGTTGAGCACGCGGCGACGGCCTTGGCTCAACACCAGTTCGCGCTCACGCGGCGTCAGCCATGCAAGCAAGGGTGAAGGTCCGCCGACCAGCGCCCGGCTCTCGACCAGAAGGAGAGTTCTGAGCATCCCTCCTGCCGCGCGACGACCCCGACTCCCGCGGCGCGACCGAAAGAACGGGCTCGGCAAGCGCGGGCTGGTCTTCCATCGGGGTGCTCCCATTTGGCGTCGCTGCCGTAGGAGCATAAGCTGTGCCAGTTCTAGGCCGAATTCTAAATTATTGATGCATCGTCGAATTTCCTCCCGCTGCGATCGCCGGGAAGGGAACATTGTCGCGGGCACGCCAAGAAAATCATGCCGGCCGCCTCCGCCATGGAATGCCGTCCTCCGGCGCCGCGATCGATGACCATCGAAACTACACCGCCGCCTGGCATCGGCCGATGGCCCAGCGCACGAGCTTGCGCACGTCGGGGTCGGGATCGCCGGCGGCCGGCTCGAGAAAGACCAGCGCGGTCGGGCTGGCGATTTCGCCGAGCGCGGCCGCAGCCTCCTTGCGCAGGTTGCTGACGTCGTGCGAGAGCGCCTGGCCCAGCACCGGTATTGCCGGCAGGGCGCAGATCCGCCCGAGCGCGTTCGCGGCCTTGGCGCGCACCTGCCAGCTCTCGTCGTTCATGGAGGCGATCAGCGGGCCGATCGCCTCGGTGATGCGCACCTTGCCGATCGACGCCGCCGCCTGCTCGCGCACCTGCCAATGCGGGTCGTCGAGGCCGGCGAGCAAGGCTCCCACCCCCGGTCCGCCCGGCCGCGTGAAAACCAGTGCGGACATCACCGCGCGCCGGACGGCAGGATCGGCGTCGCCTGCGACCGCCATCAACGCCGGCAGCGCCTGATCGGCCTTGAGATAGCCGAGCACGCTGACCGCCTCGCGCCGCACCTCCGGGGATTCGTCGCTGAGCGCGCGCAACGCCGCGGGCAATGCGTCCGGCGTCACCAGTTCGCGCACCGCGCGTAGCGCCGCGGCACGCACGAACGGCGCGGGATGGTCGACCCGGGCGATGAGGAGCGCCGCGCTCGCAGCGTCCTTCTTTTCCGCCAGCGTTTCCGCCGCGCTCAGCCGCACCGCCGCAACCGGGTCCTCCAGCGCGTCGACCAGCGCACCGACCACTCCCGCCCCGGTGTGCTCATCGAGCGCCTTGGCCGCGGCCTCGCGCACGGTCGGGTCCGCGTCGCGCAGTCCCTGGACCAGCAGCGGGACTGCGCGTTCGTCGGTGACTTCCGCCAGTTCGAGCACGGCCACGCGCCGCACGCCGGCGTCTTCGTCCGCGCAGCGCGCAGCGATGTCGTCGAGGTCGGAATCGAAAGTATCGAACAGAGCCATGGACTGGGCTACCGCAGCAGATAGGGAATGTTGACCGTGACCGCGCCGGTCGGGCAGTCCACCTCGCACGGCATGCAATACCAGCACTCGTCGTATTTCATGTAGGCCTTGCCCTTGCTCTCATCGATCGCGAGCACGTCGAGCGGGCAGACCTCGACGCAGACCTTGCAGCCCTTGTGCGCGATGCATTTCTCGTCATCGACGACGACGGGAACGCTGGTCGCATGGTTGGCAATCGGCATCGTCGCCTCGCTACTCCGCCGCGACCGGCGTCTTGATGCGAAGATGGTGATAGGCGGACATCTCGTCCGCGGCGACCGGCACGATATAGGGGGCCACCGGACGCTTGCGGTGTGCGATGCGGCCCATGGCGTCCTTGTAGTGCATGCTGTGGCAGAACCAGTTGTCGTTGTCGGTCTCGGGATAATCGACGCGCAGGTGGTAAAGGCCCCAGCGGCTTTCGGTCCGATAGAGTGAAGCTGCGGCCGCCAGATCGGCGCAGTCGAGAATCGACTGGGTCTCGAGCGCGCGCATCAGCTCGTGCGGATCGCGGGCGACGAGCTGATCGAGATCCTCGCGCACTTCGGCGAGTTTTTCCTGGCCGATGTGGAACTTCGCGGTAACCTTCGGCGGCTGCAGGTAGTCGTTGACCAGTCGCCTGGTCTTGAATTCCATCTCGTAGGGAGTGAGACCGTCCTCGCGCAATGTCGGTGCCATAACCCGTTCCTGCTCGGCCGCGACATCGGCTGCGTCATGCGCCGGCAGATCGGTCTCGGCGCAATAGTCGGCCGCGGTCTGACCGGCAATGCCGCCATTGACGAAGGCGCCGAGCATATAGTTGTGCGGAACGCTGGCCATGTCGCCGGCCGCGTAGAGACCCGGGACGGTCGTCTCCGCGTGCTCGTTCACCCACACGCCCGAGGCGCTGTGACCGGAGCAGAAGCCGATCTCCGAGATGTGCATCTCGATCATTCGGTGCCGATAGTTCGTGCCCCGGCGCTCATGGAAACGCCCGCGTGACGGCCGTTCGTTCGAATGCAGGATGGTTTCGATCTCGCCGATGGTCTCCGGAGCAAGATGGTCGAGCTTCAGGAAGACCGGTCCCGAGCCGCTCTGAAGTTCGCGCCAGAACTCCAGCATCATCTGGCCGGACCAGTAGTCGCACTCGATGAAGCGTTGGCCACGGTTGTTGGCGGTGTAGCCGCCGAACGGCCCCGTCACATAGGCGCAGGCCGGGCCGTTATAGTCCTTGATCAGCGGGTTGATCTGAAAGCATTCGAGATTGGCGAGCTCGGCGCCGGCGTGAAAGGCCATGGCGTAGCCGTCACCGGAATTTGCCGCATTCTCGTAGGTGCCGAACAGGTAGCCCGAGGCCGGAAGCCCGAGGCGGCCGGCGGCGCCGCAGGCGAGGATCACCGCCTTGGCGCGCACGACCAGGAATTCGCCATTGCGGGTGTTGACGCCGATTGCGCCCGCAATGCGTCCGTCCGGGGCCTTCAACAGGCGCGTCGCCATGTAGCGATTGGTGACGGCGACCTGCAGGCGACGCAACTGCCGGTACAGGATCTTCTTGACGTGATGTCCCTCGGGCATGGGCAGCACATACGTGCCCATATGGTGAACCTTGCGGACGTTGAATTCGCCGGAACCGTCCTTCTCGAACTTGACCCCGAGCTGATCGAGAAAACGGATCATCGGGTAGCTGCCCTGGGCATAAGCCATGACGGCTTGCTGGTGAACGATGCCGTCGTTGGCGACGGTGATCTCCTTGACGTATTGCTCGGGCGTGGCGTAGCCGGGAATGACGGCGTTGTTCAGTCCATCCATGCCCATGCAGATGGCGCCGCTGCGCTTGACGTTCGCCTTCTCCATGAGAACGACGCGTAGGCCGGGATTCTTCTCTTTGGCTTTGATCGCCGCCATCGGGCCGCCGGTGCCCCCGCCTAGGACGAGAAGATCGGTCTCGATCACTTCGGTTCTGGCAGCGCTCGTCATTCGCACGTTCCGCCCTGAACTTGCGCCCTCGCGGCCGCGCCCGATGCGATTTTGGTCACGAGGCGATCATGTGTCTCTGCGATCCTGTGCAAGTATGCCCACGGATAGATTCCGCGGGCATGGCCGTCGGAAAAGGCGATGTTGATCGCGTAGTCGCCGACCGGCGTCAGCCGGTCGATGGTAATGGGGTCGAACGACGCAGCGAACGTTCCGTCGATGCGGGCGCGCGTGCACCACGCGCACCGGCAGGCCGCGCGCAGGCATTCGGCGCTGACCTCGGCTGCCTTGCCGTCGCGCCAGGCGAGTTCCAGACGCATGTGATCGACCTTGAGCACGATCGTCTCAGGTGCTGCGGCCGGGTCGAACGTCGTCGGGTCATCGCTGGCGAAGTGATCGGACAATATCGGGCTCCTCAAAGTCCCGCGATTTCAGCGCGGGCACCCCGGCAGAGACAGCAATTAGTTGCTGGATCGCGGAAATTCCGCAGGTCACAGGCCGGTGTGGTGCCGCCCGGCACCATGCCGGGGGGCCTCCGCGCTCGGTCCAACGCAGTGTGTTCGCCAGCGATCTTGTGCTACTTGGCAGTTTCCCATCGCCCCGGCTTGCAATGATATGAGCTCATGAACCGCCGTTTCTCGATCGCACCGATGATGGAATGGACGGACCGGCATTGCCGGTTCTTCCATCGCCTGCTCACGCGCCGGGCGACGCTCTATACCGAGATGATCACCACCGGCGCGGTGCTGCATGGCGACCGCGCGCGGCTCATGGCGTTCGATCCGGCCGAACATCCGCTTGCGCTTCAGCTCGGCGGCTCGCATCCCCGGCAGCTTGCGCAATGCGCGCGCATCGCCGAGGACTTGGGCTATGACGAGGTCAACCTCAATGTCGGTTGTCCCTCCGATCGGGTGCAAGAAGGCCGCTTCGGCGCCTGCCTGATGGCCGAGCCCGCGCTCGTCGGCGACTGCGTCGCCGCCATGGTGAGCAGCGTCAAGCTGCCGGTGACCGTCAAATGCCGCATCGGCATCGACGAGCAGGATCCGGAGGAGGCGCTCGAAGCGCTGACCAATGCGGTGAAGCAGGCCGGCGTCGGCGCGCTCATCGTGCATGCGCGCAAGGCTTGGCTGGCTGGTCTCTCACCGCGCGAGAACCGGGACGTCCCTCCGCTCGACTACGCGCGCGTCTACCGGCTCAAGGCCGCCCATCGCGATCTCCAGGTCGTGCTCAACGGCGGCATCGTCGATCTCGAGCAGACCGTGAGCCATCTCTCGCACCTCGATGGCGTCATGATGGGGCGCGCAGCCTATCAGGAGCCTTGGCGTCTGCTCGCCGTCGACCCGGCGCTGTTCGGCGAGCCCGCCCGCTTTGCATCGCCGAGGGAAGCGGCCGAGGCGCTGGTCCCGCATCTCGAGCGCGAGCTCGCGCGCGGCACGCGGCTGCACGCCATGACGCGGCACGTGCTCGGCTTGTTCCGTGGTGTCCCGGGCGCGCGTGCCTTCCGCCGCCATCTGGCGATCGAGGCGGTGAAGCCGGGCGCGGATGCTCGCACCTTCCGCGATGCGCTCGCTCTCGTTGTGGACGTGGACGCGCGAATGGCGCAAACCGCCGCCGCTTGATCCTGGAGCATTTTCCGGAAAAGTGGACTTCCGGTTTTTCGCAGAAAATGCGACCACGCAAAGGAATCGAGAGCGCGTCTCGGCAGACGATCGAGTTCGACGTAAACGGAACGCGCTCTCGACGGTCATTCCGTGCCGTTGCCCTGCGGAGCAAGACATGATCCTGGGCGTGCCCGTAAGCGAGCTGCTGCTGCTTGCGGCTTTGATCGTCGTCGGCGGATTCATCACCGGCATCCTGGCCGGCCTTTTTGGCATCGGCGGCGGCGCGCTCATTGTGCCGGTCCTGTACGAGGTCTTCCGCGCGCTCGATGTGCCGGACGAGGTGCGCTTCCAGCTTTGTGTCGGCACGTCGATCGCGATCATCGTGCCGACCAATGTGCTCTCGTTCGTCACCCACCGCGACCAGGGCGCCGTGATGATGGATGTGGTGCGGGCATGGGCGCCGCCCGCGGTGATCGGCGTCGCGCTCGGCTCGGCGATCGCGGCCTTCGCACCCGCCGGGGTGCTCAAGCTTGCGTTTGTTCTGGTCGGAAGCGTGATCTCCATCAAGCTCCTGGTCGGACGCGACAGCTGGCGGCTCGCCGACGATTTGCCGGGCCCCGGCGGCATGACCGCCTACGGCTTTTTCGTCGGGCTTGCCGCCTCGTTGATGGGCATCAGCGGCGGCTCGATCTCCAACATGATCCTGACCCTCCACGGCAAATCGCTGCACAGCGCGGTCGCGACCTCCGCCGGGCTCGGCGTGCCGATCACGATTGCCGGGACCATCGGCTATATCCTTGCCGGCCTGCCGCATCAGTCGCTGATGCCGCCGCTCTCGCTCGGATTCGTCTCGTTGATCGGTTTTGCGCTGATGGCGCCGGTGTCGAGCTTTACCGCGTCGTACGGGGCCCGCTTGGCGCACGCCCTTTCGAAGCGTCGGCTCGAGATTGCTTTCGGCTGCTTCTTGCTGATCGTCTGCGTGCGCTTTGCCGCGAGTTTGGTCGGATGATCCTCACGGATAGCCGCGCATGAGAAGCTTGTCGCCGCGCACCTCCCAGCTTTCCAGCCGGTTGAGGAAGCTCATGCCGAGCAGATTCGTGCGCAACTGTCCCGGTTGCGCAATCAGCGCGGGGACGGATCGTTCGGTGATATTGCCGATCGAGAGCCGGTCGAGCGTGACCGGCGCGGCGCGGGCGCGGCCATTGGCGGTGTCGACTTGAACCGAATAGTTGAGGACTTCGAGCGGCAGGCCCGCCGCCTTGGCCGCTTCCTGGGTGAGCACGACCGAACTCGCGCCGGTATCGAGCACCATCGCGACGCGCGCGCCGTTGACCTGGGTCGTGACCGCAAAACTGCCGCCGCCGCCCCGCGCAATTTCGACCGTGCGCCCCTTGGTCGCTCCGCGACCCGGCATGAGCTCGGCGAGCACCCGGTCGGCGACATCGCGCAACTCGAAACGATAGGTGTATCCCAGCAGAAGGAGCAGCACGACGGCCGTCCAGATGAGCACCGATTCGAGGATGTGGGAAAAACGCTGGCGAAACAGCGTGAGCGCGACGAGCCCAATGAGGACCGCCGCCGTGATCTTGGCTTCGAGCGACGCGCTCTCGAAATGGGCGAGTTCGTCGAGCGCCACTTCATTCTGCTGCAGCACCAGGATGAGCAGGGCAATCGTCAGCGCAGCCAGCAGGATCCAGAGGAGGCGGCGCACGGATGATGCCCTTCAACCGAGATCCGCGCGACCGGCGCAAGGGCGAGCGGGCGCCGCAAGGCGTCGCGGCAGCTCCGCCATAATGCGCGCACGATCGTCGCCGCTCATTCGACTCCAAGCCGCGATTTCGGCAAGAGTGCGCCCGCACCCGATGCAAAGCGCCGAGATCGGATCAAGCGTGCACACTTTGTTGCAGGGGCTCTCAATGCCGCTCATGAGTTGCCACGGAAATATGGTGGGGCAAGATAAGGACGTCGGCGCGGAAGGCAATCGCCGTGGCACTCGCTCTTGCGCGTGCGTCGTGCCGCTTTCCGGCGCTGCGGCAATCCCGGACTGATGGGCGGCGGATCGCTCACCGTGAGGACAACCTGAGCGCGCGTTCTGGTGCAGAATGGGTAATTTACAACCTGACGTAAGTATGGTCGAATGTGGCGGGCGCGAAGCAAGGCGATCCACATGAAGCTCTACGACGGCGGGCGCGCGCCCAACCCGCGGCGCACCCGGATTTTCCTGGCAGAGAAGGAGATTGAACTGCCCATCGAGCAGGTGGACCTTGGCGCCATGCAGCACAAGTCCGCGGCTTACGCGGCGGTCAATCCGCTCATGCGGGTACCGGCGCTGGTACTCGACGACGGCACGGTGATCACGGAATTGATCGCCATCTGCCGCTACTTCGAGGCGCTTCATCCCGATCCGCCGCTGTTCGGGCGGGGTGCCTTGGAGATGGCGCGCATCGAGATGTGGAACCGGCGCCTCGAGCTGCATCTCCTGTTTCCAGTGTCCCACGTTTTTCGCAATTCACATCCGGCGATGAAGGAGATGGAAGTGCCGCAGGTACCCGCCTGGGCGGAGGCCAACAAGCCGCGCATTCAAGAATTCGTCGCCTTGCTCGATGCCGAGTTGAAGGATCGCCCGTTCATTGCGGGCGATGCTTTCTCGGTCGCGGACATTACCGGCCTCGTTGCCGTGGACTTCATGAAGCCGGCCAAGCTCGCGGTGCCGGACGAGCTCACCAATCTCAAACGCTGGCACGCCGATGTTTCCGCGCGGCCGAGCGCGTCGGCCTGAGCATGCGCTTGACGATCGTAGGATCGGGAGATGCTTTCGGCTCAGGGGGCCGGTTCAACACGTGTTTTTTCGTCGAGTTGGCGAAAGGCACGCTTCTTGTCGATTGCGGAGCCTCGTCGTTGGTCGCGCTCAAGGCGCATGGCCTCGATCCCAATCACGTCGACGGCATCGTGCTTTCGCATCTGCACGGCGACCATTTCGGCGCACTCCCGTTCCTCCTGCTCGACGCCCAGTTCCTTGCGCAGCGTGAGCGTCCGCTCTTGATCGCGGGACCGCCGGGAACGCGCGCGCGGCTCGATACGTTGCTCGAAGTTTTCTTTCCCCGGTCGACCACCAACAAATGGCGATTTCCGTGGAAGGTGTTGGAGATCGAGGTGGGCCAGGAGACCGATGTGATGGGGCATTCGGTGACGACCACCGAGGTCGTGCACTATTCGGGCGCGCCCTCGACCGCGCTGCGCCTATTCGACGGCAAGACGCTTTTCGCCTATTCTGGAGACACGGAATGGGTCGAGGATTTGCGGTCGGTCGCTGACGGGGCCGACCTTTTCATCGTCGAGTGCTACGGCTATTCCGGTCACATGCCGGGCCACCTGACCTGGGAGGTTCTCAAGCCGCGACTGCCTGATCTGAATGCACGGCGGATCATGCTGACCCATATGAATCCGCTCATGCTTGCCCATCTCGACGAGGTCCGGGCTGCTGGCGCGCTCGTTGCGGAGGACGGCGCGGTGATCGAGTTTTGAAAGCTTGATGCTTTCGCTCACCGCTCCAGCCGTGCGATCAGGCTCGATGTGTCCCAGCGGCGGCCGCCCATTTTCTGCACTTCCGCGTAGAACTGGTCGACCAGTGCGCTCACCGGCAGGCTGGCGCCGTTCTTGCGCGCTTCGCCCAGGCAGATGGAAAGATCCTTGCGCATCCAGTCGACCGCGAAGCCGAAATCGAACTTGCCGGCCGCCATGGTCTTGTAGCGATTCTCCATTTGCCAGGACTGCGCCGCGCCCTTGGAGATGGTCTCGATCACCGCATCGACGTCGAGCCCGGCCTTCTTGGCGAAGTGAATGCCTTCGGAGAGCCCCTGCACGAGACCGGCGATGCAGATCTGGTTGACCATCTTGGTGAGCTGGCCCGCGCCGGCTGGCCCGAGCAGCTTGCACATGCGGGCATAGGCCGCGATCACCTTCTCGGCGCGGCCATAGGGTTCGGGCTCCCCGCCGCACATCACGGTGAGCACGCCGTTCTCGGCGCCGGCCTGGCCGCCGGAGACGGGCGCATCGACGAACTCGAAGCCGCGCTTCTTCGCCTCGGCGGAAAGCTCGCGGGCGATCTCGGCCGAAGCGGTGGTGTGATCCACGAACACCGCGCCCTTCTTCATCCCATGGAAGGCGCCGTTGGCTCCCAGCGTGACCTCGCGCAAGTCGTTGTCGTTGCCGACGCAGCACATGACGAAGTCCTGGCCTTCGGCTGCCGCTTTGGGGGTCGGTGCGCTGCGCCCCTTATGCTGTGCAACCCATTGCTCCGCCTTGGCCGCAGTGCGGTTGTAGACGGTCAGGTCATGGCCGCCCTTGTTCTTGAGGTGGCCCGCCATCGGGTACCCCATGACCCCGAGACCGAGAAAAGCTACTTTCGCCATCCTGTCCTCCCTCTAGTGTCCCGTTTCCGACGTTCGTATCATTTCGCAGCACCCGATTTTACGAACGTCGGAAACAAAGGGACACTAGCAAGTCATGATCCTAGTGTGGCTTTGCATTTGACGTTCCTATGAAGGACTTGCGGCCAATACTGATAGGAACGTCAAATACGCCACACTAGCGCACTGCCAGGCGCCTGTGCCGATACCTATATGTGCCGTGATTGCGACGGCCCGGGCCTGACGTCAACCGTGATCGCGTTGACCGAGCGCGCGCGGCCCTTATGGTGTCGCCCCGAATGGACGGCGGCCCGGCGGAGAGTGTGCCATGGCGTTGAACAAAGAGCAGGTGCTGGCGTGCCTCGAGGGCGTGAAAAGCCCCGCAGGCATCCCGCTGCCCAAGACCGGAACCCTTTCGGACGTGGTCGCGGGCGACGGCAAGGTGTTCTTTTCCATCAGTGTCGACGCCGCCGAGGTGAAGGCTTGGGAGGCGGTCAGAAAGCGCGCCGAGGAGGCGGTGCGCGCGCTGCCGGGCGTGCAATCTGCGCTCGTTGCATTGACCGCGGAGCGCAAGGCGGGCGCGCCGTCCGCGCGCGCGCCGCAAGGCGCGGGACCGGCCGGTGCGCGTGCCGCTCCCCGCGGCGACTCCGTCCAGGGCGTGCCGGGCGTCGAGGCCATCATCGCGGTCGCCTCGGGCAAGGGCGGGGTCGGCAAATCGACCACCGCGGTCAACCTCGCGCTGGGTCTCGCGGCGCTCGGCCTTCGGGTCGGCATTTTGGATGCCGATATCTACGGCCCGTCGCTGCCGAAGCTGCTTGCCATCAAGGAACGGCCGCAGACGCTCGGCGGCACGCGTCTCAAGCCGATCACGCGCTACGGGCTCACCGTCATGTCGATCGGTTTCCTCATCGACGAGGAGACGCCGATGATCTGGCGCGGGCCGATGGTGATCTCGGCCCTCACCCAGATGCTGCGCGAGGTCGAGTGGGGCACGCTCGACGTCATGGTCGTGGACATGCCGCCGGGTACGGGCGATGCCCAGCTGACCATGGCCCAGCAGGTACCGCTCAAGGGCGCGGTCATCGTCTCGACGCCGCAGGACCTCGCGCTCATCGACGCCAGGCGCGGCATTTCCATGTTCAAGCGCGTCAACGTGCCGGTGCTCGGCGTCATCGAGAATATGAGCTATTTTCTCTGCCCGCACTGCGGCACGCGCTCCGATATTTTCAGCCATGGCGGCGCGCGGCACGAGGCGGAGCGCCTCGGCGTGCCTTTCCTCGGCGAGGTGCCGCTGCACATGACCATCCGCGAAAAGTCGGATGCCGGCCTTCCCGTGGTCGCGACCGAACCCGATGGCCCTCATGCCAAAATCTATCGCGACATCGCGGCCAGGGTGCGCGATCAGCTCAAGGGCGGCGCCGCTGCCGGTCGCGTCGCGCCGAAGATCGTGATCGAGGCGTAGCGGGGCCGGCGTAGGGTGGGAGAGAAGGTGTTCAATCCTCGGCCCACATACGCAGCAGATTGGCGAACGACTTTGAGATGAGGTCGAATTCGGCCGATTTACCCTCGCGGGCGAACAGCTGCCGTCGCGCCGTGTCCAGATCGAACAGGAGCTCGCGCTGCGCCGGATCGCGCACGAAGCTCCGCGCCCAGCCGACCGCGGCGAGCCTTGCGCCGCGTGTCACGGCGCCGACGCGATGGAGCGAGGTGGCGGGATAGGCGACGAGGGCGCCGGCCTCGAGCTTGAATGTCTCCTCGCCCGATGCGCTGTCAATGATGAGCTCGCCGCCGTCGTAACTCGTTGCGTCGGACAGGAACAGGGTGAACGAGATATCGGTACGCATGCCGCCCATCAACGCGTCGTCGACGTGGCTGCCGTACTGCATGCCGGTGTCATAGCGGGAGAACAGCAGCGGCGAGAGCGCCTTCGGCCTTGCCGCCAGGCAAAACAGCTCGTTGCCCAGAATGCGCTCGGCCACCAGCTTGCGGACGGTCTCGAGCGAGCGATCGGATCCCGCCGCCTGCCGGTTATTCTTGACGGTGCGCGCCGCAAAGCCCGCGGTTGCCTCCCCCTCGATGAAGCGCGCGCGCTCGAGCGCGGCACGCACGGTCTTGGTCTCCTCCGCCGAGAGGACATTGGCGATCGCGATGTGCATCAGGTTTCCTTGGCTGTCCGCGATGAGCCGCTTCGGGGATCGAACACACAATGCGGGCCGCCCGGCAAGTCCTGTCTGAGCGGGTAGGAGGTCAGGCTGAACGAGGCGGGCGCTCGGTCTGGGAACCGCCTGTGTCGTGCGGCATATGGGCACGTGGGACGGCCGAAAGCTATTTACATCAAACGAAAGGTTGGCTCAGCAACAGCCGCAGGCGTCTGACTGCCTTTGGGAGATGGGCGATGTGGTGGCCATGCTAGACGCCGGGCAGGGCAAAGAAGAAAGCGCTGCACGCCCGCCGTTCGAGGTATATGAATAGGAGGTCGGGGTGCGCAACTTTTTCAAACGGTCGCCCGAACAGATCCAAGGCTTCACGACTGAGCGGAAGCGGCGCGTTGGACAAGGACAAGTCAGCGGTATGTCCTCATGCTTGGAGGCGTGCCGAGGCCGTCAGCTGAGGCGGTCTATGATCCTGCGGAAGGACGATGCCAATGGCGCTCTTCTTCTTTCACTTCACGAACGGCAGGACGATCAAGGATGAAGAGGGGGAGAATTTCCCTAGCCTAGAAGCCGCAAGAGCCCACGCCGCCAAAATTGCCGCCGAGCTTGCGGCGGAGCCGGAGTCACAGGGCTTTGCAGTTTCGGTGACCGATGAAGAGGGAAATCAATTGGCCTATGTGACGATAGGCAGATCCACACACTGAGGCAGCCGAGGCGCGGCTTTATCCTTTCGATTTAGGGGGGTTAGTTTTTCACGCGAGCCCCGGGGCCTCTTTTGGGGGCGTCTTTTTCATCTGCCAAGACCACCTCAAGCCGTCTCATTTGGCTGGCGAGAAAAAGCCACCCTTCCGCAGCGCTTATGAGGCGCTTGCGGTTTCGGCCGTCGTGATCCGCTTGCGCCAGTTTTTCTTCGGCCCGTGCCCGGCACTCGTGACTCGTGAGCATTCGGCTTCCCTACTCATCTGAGGCAGGATTAACCGAATGTTGCCGCGTCGTCTGTACCATATTGACCAGGACGCGGCGCCGGCAGCAGGCCCCTCCCGCTTCCGCAGCGTGCCTGTTCTCAGAACGAACATCCGAGGCCTGGGTTACTGCAGCCAATGGTTTTCTGATTGGAATGATGTGAAACTAAGACGTTACTGGACGGATTCAGGCCACGACCGTATTTATCGGACGTGTGTCTTTCCCGCTTCGTGGCTGGGCGTGGCAGAGACAGGCTGCAATCAGGTGCGGGGCGACCGGACCCTTCGTCGGGATTTTCGATGAAAGCAAAAACCAAGATTTGGCTTGGTGTCGGGGCCTTCGTGCTCGCGGGGACCGGTGCAACGGGCGCTGTGTCTCCGCTCGCCACCGAAACCGTGTCCGGTGAGCGCGGGCTGTCCGCGCTGTCGCCCGACGCCGCGATGCCGCCGGGGCATCGCCCGGTGTGGTTATCGCTCAGCATGCCGGCCATGACGCGGGCGAGGGGGGTGAATCCCAAGGTCTTGCCAATCTGCCCCCCGATCTGGCTTTTGCCGTGAGGGTTACACTGCTGCGCGGCCATCTCCTGGTCGGAGACGAACTGGTCAGGCAGCAGCAATGGAACGCGGCGCTCCCGCACTTTCTGCACCCGACCGAGGAGATTTACGGCGACATCAGGGATCAGCTCGCCGGCTATCGGGTGCCGCCATTCGATGGGTCGCTCAAGGCGCTGTCCGACGTCGTCAAGGCCAAGAAGGGCGGCGCCGAATACGCCAAGGCGCTCAAAGCCGTGCACGACGCGCTCGGCGCCGCCGATGCCGGCATGAAGGCAAAGCAATCCGATTGGCCCGGCTTCGTGGTCGAGGCGGCGGTCGAGGCGCTCAAGGCCGCGACCGGCGAATACCAGCAGGCGGTGGTCGGCGGCAAAATCGCCAAGCCGGTCGAGTATCAGGATGCGCGCGGTTTCATCTTGCAGGCGGATCGCATGATCGAGAGCGTCGCGCCGGATCTGCAAAGGAAGGATTCCGCAGCCCTCGACCAGGTGCGCGCGGGACTGGCCGAGTTGAAGAAGGCGTTCCCGTCGCCGATGCCGCCGCGCACACCGGTCAAGGACTACGGCGGGGTGCTCGCCGATGTGTCGCGCATCGAGCTTGCTGCCGGCAAACTGATGTGAAGGTCATGCCGGCGCCGGTGACCATGCGCCTGCTCGCCGCGGCATTTCTCGCCGGCGGTGCGATCGGCGCGGGCGCCGCCTTCGTGATGCGGCCGCCGGCGCTGCACGCCGCTCCGGCCGTGCATTCCACGGACGATCTCATCGCCCTCAAGGCGTCGTTCCGCCGCCCGGCGAAGGTGCCGTTTCCGGCCAACAATCCATTCTCTGAGCAAAAGCGTGCACTCGGCGAGGCGCTGTTTCACGACAAGCGCCTGTCCGTCGACGGCAGCCTGGCATGCGCAAGCTGTCACGAGCGCGGCAAGGGCTTCGCCGACGGCAAAGTCGAGGGCCGCGGCGTGCCCGGGCGCCCGCTCAAGCGTCACACCCCGACTTTGTGGAATCTCGCCTGGTCTTCTCCCGTGTTTTGGGACGGGCGCGCCCGCAGCCTCGAGGAGCAGGTGGCCGGCCCGATCGAATCGCCGGACGAGATGGCGCAACCGGTGGCGGCGCTGGTCGGCCGGCTTGCCGCCGATCCCGCCACCGCGCGTGCCTTCGCGGAGGCCTTTCCCGAGGCGCCCCAGGTGGATGCCTCTAGTCTTGCCAAGGCAATCGCGACCTATGAGCGGACGTTCGTGTCGCCTGAGACGCGTTTTGACCGCTGGATCGACGGCGACGAGCAGGCGTTGACGCGCAACGAGATCGCCGGATTCAGGCTCTTTGCCGGTAAGGCGCAATGCGTGAAATGCCACAGCGGTTTTGCCTTCACCGACTATGCGTTCCACGATATCGGATTGCCGGGCGACGATCGCGGCCGTGGCGCGGTGCTGCGGCTCGAAGCGGCGGAGCATGCATTCAAAACGCCGGGGCTGCGCGAGATCGGTCGCTCCGCACCGTATATGCATGACGGCTCGCTCGCCAACCTCGAGGACGTGCTCCGCCACTACGTCAGCGGCATCGTCGATCGGCCGACTTTGTCCAAGGATCTGACGCGCGGGATCAAGCTGTCGGACGCCGAGCGTGCCGACCTCATCGCGTTCCTCGGCACGCTGACCAGCGAAAAGGCCCCCGGACTGCCGGACCGGATCGTGCCGGTTGCGAGCGGCCCGACGGCGCCGGCGGAGCAGGTCAGCACGGTCTCCCAGGATGACAAGACATTCCATCCCGGCCACGTCGCGATTTCACGCGGAGGGCGGTTATGGATCGTCAACAACGACACCCGCACCCATAATGTGCGGATATTCGATTCCGCGCTCGACTTCGATTCCGGCGCCCAGGAGCCCGGCGAGACTGTCGAGATCGCGTTCCCCGCAACCGGCTCGTTCCTCGTCTTCTGCGGTATCCATCCGAAGATGGAGCTTTACGTGGACGTTGCGCCGTAAATGACCGCCATGTCGCAAGTTCGCCCCCTTGCGCGCGCCGCGTCCGGGAGACAATCTAGTGAGGTGGATTTGACGTCCTACCAGCATTGCTGCAGGTCGTTCGTAGGAACGTCAAATCCAAAGCCACGCTAGGACAAATAGTTGCTTAGTATCCTTTGGTTTCGACGTTCGTACGAACGCGACTGCAAAGGGATACGAACGCCGGAACCGGAACACTAGCCGCGAACCGACGGCTGTTGGTCCCAAAGTCTCAACATCACCCACGGCGCCGAATTGCATTTCCAAGCGTCCGTGATCAGGAGGAACGTACCCATGAAACGCCGTGAATTTCTCAAGGTCGCCGGGGCCGGAATGGCAGCTTCAGCGGTGGCAGCACCTGCCATCGCGCAATCCATGCCGGAAGTGCGATGGCGCTTGACGGCGAGCTGGCCGAAATCGCTCGACACGCTGTTCGGCGCTTGCGAAACCTTTTCCAAATACGTTTCCGAGGCAACCGACAACAAGTTTCAGGTGCAGACGTTTGCCGCCGGCGAGATCGTGCCGGGGCTGCAGGTTCTCGACGCCGTGCAGAACGGAACCGTCGAGATCGGCCATACCGCGGTGTATTACTTCGTCGGCAAGGACCCGACCTGGGCGCTGTTTTGCGCCGTTCCGTTCGGCCTCAATACCCGCCAGCAGAATGCCTGGTTCTATGATGGCGACGGCATGAAGCTGATGAACGAATTCGGCAAGAAGTACAGTGTCTACGCTCTTGTCGGCGGCAACACCGGTGCGCAGATGGGCGGCTGGTTCCGCAAGGAGATCAAGACCGTCGACGATCTCAAGGGTCTCAAGTTTCGCATCGGCGGCTTGGCCGGCAGGACGCTGCAGAAGCTCGGTGTCGTGCCGCAGCAGATCGCCGGCGGCGATATCTATCCGGCGCTGGAGAAGGGGACGATCGACGCCGCCGAGTGGGTCGGGCCTTATGATGACGACAAGCTCGGTTTCAACAAGGTTGCCCCTTACTATTATTATCCCGGCTGGTGGGAAGGCGGCACCGCGCAACACTTCCTGATCAATCAGGCGAAATGGAACGAGTTGCCGAAGAATTATCAGGCGATCGTCACGGCAGCCGCGGGGCTGTCCAATATCGAAGAAACCGCCCGTTACGACACCCGCAATCCGGCCGCCTTGAAGCGCCTCATCGGGGCCGGTACGCAGCTGCGTGCATTCCCGCAGCCGGTGATGGACGCGTGCTTGAAGGCGTCGAACGAGGTCAATGCCGAGATCTCGGCCACCAATCCGGACTTCAAGAAGGTCCTGGACTCGATGCAGGCGTTCCGCAACGACCAGTATCTGTGGTGGCAGGTCGCGGAGTACACCTACGACGGATTCATGATCCGGACGCGCACGCGCACGTGAGGATCCGGTAAGCCTGCGCGCCGGTGAACGATCGCTGCTCCCTCGGATCCCGGCCTGCCCGGGTTTGGGCAGGCCTGAGTTGCGTCGGAAGCGCGGATAAGCGGCGATCGCGGTGCGCGCGACTCAGAAGCTCAAGAAGGTACTCGCCATGAAGCGTCGTCAATTCCTCCAGGCTGCTGGCCTCGCCGCCGCGGGGACCGCAGTCGCCATGCCCGCCGTCGCGCAATCGATGCCGGAGCTCAAGTGGCGGCTCACCTCGAGCTTTCCGAAATCGCTCGACACCATCTACGGCGCGTCGGAAGCCTTCGCCAAGGCGGTCGCCGAGGCGAGCGACAACAGGTTCCAGATCCAGGTCTTCGCCGCGGGCGAGATCGTGCCGGGCCTGCAGGCAGCCGACGCCGTGCAGAACGGCACGGTCGAGATGTGCCACACCTCGTCGTACTACTATTTCGGCAAGGATCCGACATTCGCCTTCGGCACCGCGGTGCCGTTCGGGCTCAACAGCCGTATGCAAACCGCCTGGATGTATTTCGGCGGCGGCATGGAGCTGATGAACGACTTCTACAAGAAGTTCAACCTCTACGGCATTCCGGCCGGCAACACCGGCGCCCAGATGGGCGGCTGGTTCCGCAAGGAGATCAAGGAGGTCGCCGATCTCAACGGGCTCAAGATGCGGATTGGCGGATTTGCCGGTCGCGTTCTTTCCAAGCTCGGCGTCGTGCCGCAGCAGATCGCCGGCGGCGATATCTATCCCGCGCTGGAGAAGGGCACGCTCGATGCCTGCGAGTGGGTCGGCCCCTACGACGACGAGAAGCTCGGTTTCCAGAAGGTGGCGCAGTTCTACTACTATCCGGGCTGGTGGGAAGGCGGGCCCATGATCCACAACTTCATCAATATCGATAAGTGGAATGCGCTGCCGCCGGCGTACAAGTCGCTGGTGCGGACCGCGTCCTCGATGGCGAACGAGTGGATGCAGGCAAAGTACGACGCGCAAAATCCGGCGGCGCTCAAACGGCTGGTCGCGGGGGGCGCGCAGCTGCGGCCGTTCTCGCAGCCGGTGATGGACGCCTCCTTGCGTGCGGCGTTCGAGCTCTATGCCGAGGTCGGAAAAACCAACGCGGATTTCAAGAAGGTCCTGGACGCCATGCTTGCCTTCCGCAACGACGAATATCTGTGGTGGCAGGTCGCGGAGTTGACCTACGACAATTATCTCGTGCGCAATCGCACCCGCATGTAAGGCGCGACCACAGCGGTTCCGTGGCAGGAGGGTGCTCGGTGCCCTCGTGCGACCCTCGGCACGGCGGGGGTCACCGAATCTTCGGCGACTCACCGAGATCGAGCGGCAGCATGTCGGGCTGCGGGATTTCGAACTCGATCTTTGACGGATCGACCGTCGATCCCGCCCCCTTGTAGTGCATGACCAGCGCCGGAAAGGCGATGACCAGCCCGACCGCGATGCATTGAATCACCACGAACGGCACCGCGCCCCAATAGATCTGCCCAGTCGTCACCGGCGCCATGCGCGTGCCGGACACGCGGTCGATATACGGCTCTCGCGGGGCGACCGAGCGCAAATAGAACAGCGCAAATCCGAACGGCGGGTGCATGAACGACGTCTGCATGTTCACCCCGAGCACCACCCCGAACCAGATCAGGTCGATACCGAGCCGCTCCGCCGCCGGCCCGAGCAGGGGGATCACGATGAAAGCGATCTCGAAGAAGTCGAGAAAGAAAGCTAGAAAGAAGATGAAGACATTGACGAAGATGAGAAAGCCCACGACTCCGCCGGGCAGCGAAACCAGAAGCTCCTCGACCCATCGGTGACCATCCACGCCGTAGAAGGTGAGCGAGAACACGCGCGCGCCGATCAGGATGAACACCACGAAAGCCGAGAGCTTGGCAGTGATCTCCGCCGCCTGCCGCGTCAAATCCCAGGTCAGCCGCCGCTTGATGAGCGCGAGGATCATCGCGCCGGTCGCGCCCATGGCTCCCCCTTCGGTCGGGGTTGCCAGCCCGATGAAGATGGTCCCGAGCACCAAAAAAATCAGGAACAGCGGCGGCACCATCACGAATGTTACTTGCTGTGCAAGCCGTGACAGGAACCGGATTCCGAACAACCGGTCGCAAAGCCAGTTCACCACGGCGACGCAGAAGGCGAAGACGATGCCGGCGAACATCAGGATCACGACGTAATCCGCCCCGTGAGTCCCCGAGCCTCGCATCGCGAACACCGCTACGACGCTGCTGGCGACGAACAGTGCGGCCAGCGAGACGAGCCCGCGTCTGCCGTCGTTCTCGCGGTACTCGATCGCCTCTACCGGCAAGCCGGGTGCGGCCTTGGGAAACAGCAACGTCACCAGCACAACATAGACGGCATAAAGTCCCGCGAGCATCAGGCCGGGGAGGAAGGCGCCCTCGTACATGTCGCCGACCGAGCGTCCGAGCTGATCCGCCATCACGATGAGCACCAGAGACGGCGGAATGATCTGTGCCAGCGTGCCGGAAGCGGCGATGACGCCCGACGCCAGACGCCGATCGTAACCGTAGCGCAACATGATCGGCAGGGAGATAAGTCCCATCGAGATCACCGACGCCGCGACCACGCCGGTGGTTGCGGCAAGCAGTGCGCCGACGAAGATCACCGCATAGGCGAGCCCGCCCCGGATCGTTCCGAACAGCTGACCTATGGTATCGAGCAGGTCCTCCGCCATACCGGAGCGTTCGAGAATAAGCCCCATGAAGGTGAAGAACGGAATGGCGAGCAGAACGTCGTTGTTCATGATCCCGTAGATGCGCTCGGGCAACGCCTGCAGGAAATCGGGGCGGAACAATCCGAGTTCGATGCCGATCAGGCCGAAGATGAGGCCGTTGGCAGCAAGCGAGAATGCAACCGGATAGCCGAGCAGAAGAAATATCACCAGCGACGCGAACATGATCGGCGCCATGTAGTGGATGAGCATCGCCAACATGGTCGTCGCTCCGGCGCCTAGCCCTGATCGCTATTGGCCATCGGGTTTGGCCACGGCAAGAATGCGTTCGGCCTCCGCCTCGGCAGCGGAATGCGTTCCGGCGGCAGCATAAGGATCGGGAATGAGACCTTGCATCACCGCGATGCGCTTGATGAGCTCGGAAATGCCCTGGAAGAACAGCAGTACGAAGCCCAAGAGGATCAGGAATTTCGCCGGCCATTGCGGCAGGCCCCCGGCATTCATCGATTGCTCATTGAGCTGAAATGATCGGAGGAAAAACGGGACCGATGTGATGATCATGACGATCGTCAACGGCAGCAGGAAGAACACATGTCCGAACACATCGATGCCGTCGCGCCATCGCTTCGGCAGCATATTGTTGACGATGTCGATGCGGATGTGCTCGTTGGAGAGAAGTGTCCACGGCGAGCACAGCAGGAATATCGCTCCGAACAGGACCCACTGCAGTTCCAGCCAGGCATTCGACGACATGTCGAAGACTTTGCGCACCGTGGCGTTGGCAGCCGAAATGATCACCACGATCAGGATCAGCCAGGACAACACCTTGCCGATCCGGAAATTGACCGCGTCAATGGCGCGGCTCAGCTTGAGCAAACCCTCCACGACCGTTCCCCCGTGCGGTGGTCCCAACGCCCAGTTGTCGCCCTGAGCTTAGGTCCCGGCAGATTGCCGGAGTGGACAACCTTCCTAGACCCCTGTGCGGACGTCAATTGGTAAAACGGACGATGGAGGGGACGACAGATAGGGGCGGAGGAACGGCGGGGCGTCGCCTCACCCCCCGGTTACGCTCATATGCCGGGAGAGGGCCGGGCGCTGATGGCGCCGGTCGATGACGAAATCGTGGCCCTTGGGCTTGCGTGAGATCGCTTCCTCGATTGCGGCTTCGAGCAAGTCGTTTCCCTCCGAAGCGCGCAACGGAGTGCGGAGATCCGCTGCGTCTTCCTGGCCCAGGCACATATAGAGGGTTCCTGTGCAGGTCACTCGCACTCGATTGCACGATTCGCAAAAGTTGTGAGTCAGCGGCGTGATGAAGCCGAGCCGGCCGCCGGTCTCGGCGACATTGACGTAACGCGCCGGACCTCCGGTGCGATAGTCGATGTCCGTGAGCGTGAAGCGTTCGCCCAGGCGCGCACGCACGATCGATAGCGGAATGTATTGATCGAGGCGGCCTTCGCCGACGTCGCCGAGCGGCATCACTTCGATGAGGGTCAGTTCCATGCCGCGGCCATGCGCCCATTCCAGCAGGGCGGGGAACTCGTCCTCGTTCACGCCCTTGAGCGCGACCGCATTGATCTTGACCTTGAGGCCCGCCGCCTGGGCGGCGTCGATTCCGGCCAGGACCTTGTCGAGTTCTCCCCAGCGCGTGATTGCGCGGAACTTGTCGGGATCGAGGGTGTCGAGCGAGACGTTGATGCGCCGCACGCCGTGGCCGGCCAGTTCGGCAGCATATTTCGGCAGTTGCGAGCCGTTGGTGGTCAAGGTGAGCTCGTCGAGCGTGCCGGTCGCAAGGTGGCGCGAAAGCGAGGCGAACAGGGTCATGATCCCACGCCGGACCAGCGGCTCCCCGCCGGTGAGTCTCAGCTTGCGCACGCCCCGCGTGATGAAAGCGCTGCACAAGCGGTCCAGCTCTTCGAGCGAGAGCAGGTCGGCCTTGGGCAGGAACGCCATGTTCTCCGACATGCAGTAGACGCAGCGAAAGTCACAACGATCGGTCACCGAGACGCGCAGATAGGTGATCTCGCGCCCGAACGGATCGACGAGGGCAGGGGCCGCTGCACGCCCGAGACGATCGAATGCGAGAGTTTGCGCGTCGTACGCCATCACATTGGGTCCGATACAGCCTTCAACCCTCGTCGCGTAGGACCATCATATGCGGTCAGCGCCGAGGACGACAAACAGCAGGAGCGGCCTTTTCCGCCGCTCTCTATATGGGAATTCTGACGGAGATCGGCCAGAGCGTCCAGCGCCCGACTATGCGCCGGGCGGCGGTGATTGTCGCCTGCTATTCGCCGACAGCCGAGACTATCGCGACGGCCAAGGATAATTGGTTGCGGAGGCTGCCGGTTCCGCGGACGGTGCGGGCGCGGGCGCAACTGCCGCCGGTGCAGGCGTGGGCGGAGTTGCCGCGGACGCCGTCGCTGACGGCGGCGGCTGACGTACGACTGCCGCCACCGGCTTCTTTTTAGCAACCGGCTTGCGCGCCGATGGCGCGGGGGCCGGCTGCAGCTCCACATAGACCGGGTTCGGAGCCAGCTTGGAGGCGCCTTCGGACTCGCGCACCGATACGGTCTGCGGCTTGTACCCATTGAGTGCCAGCGTCACCGACAGCTCGCCGCCCGGCTGAACGGTGAGTTGACAGGGCGTACGACAGCTCTGTCCGGTCGAGGCTTTCGCCTCCGCGCCCGGCGGCTCGGTTTCGATCGCCAGCGCCTCGGTCTGCGGAGTCGACTTGAGAAAGTCCAGGCTCGGCATTGATGCAGAACATGCGGCAACACTGAAGCCACATGCCATGACGGCAATGACTCGGCTCATGATGAGATCCCACCAACTAGGGCGGCAACGGCCGCCATATCCCCAAGGTGCAACCATAGAAGCGCGGCATGCCCTGCGCAACGTGGGGACAGCGCTCCCGCGTTGTATGGTTACCCGCCCAAAAAAGCCCCTAAGTGTGGCGGCGATAAGGTGAATTTACCGATTATTGCTGTGCCGCTTGCGCCGGCCGGCGGGCGCGCAGCAGGTCGAAAACAGCGTTGGGAAGCGCGGAAAGCGCGCTGACGACCCGATCGGCACCCAGTTCGGCGACCGGCGTTTGGCTATAGCCGTAGTCCACCGCCACGACCGGAACCCCGGCCGCATGCGCGACGGCGATGTCGGTGACGGAATCCCCCACCATGATCGCCGAGGCCGCGTCACCGCCGGCGCGGGCAATCGTGCGCCGCAATAGTTCCGGGTCGGGCTTCTGCAACCCAAACGTGTCCCCGCCGCAGATGGCGGCGAAGCGCTTCGAGAGCGCCAGTGCATCAAGGAGTCGCACCGCCAGCCATTCGAGCTTGTTGGTGCAGACCGCGAAGCGGCAGCCGCGCGCCGCGAGCGCGTCCAGCGTCGACTCCAGGCCCGGGAATGGTCGCGACCGATCCGCAATGTGAGCGGCGTAGTGGTCGATGAAATCGCTCACCAGCCGATCGACCTCAACCACGTCGAGCGTGCGGCCCTCCGCTTTCAGCCCGCGCACAATCATGGCCCGCGCGCCGCCGCCAACCATGTTGCGGGCAGCATCATAGGCAACAGGCGGTAGACCGGTGCGGGCGAAAACGATGTTGAGGGTGGCGACGAGATCGGGCGCGCTATCGACCAGTGTGCCATCAAGATCGAAAACGACGGTGGGAGTAACCATCATTCGCGATCGCTATCCGCTGAGGGACTGGATGGCAAGGCGCGGCCCGCCCCTATTCCACGGCAAATAGACTATGCTCCCCGGGTGAACGGCGCTAGTGTCCCGATTCCGAAGTTCGCAAACCCGCGCGGCAACCTCTGATGCGAGCTTCGGAATCAGCAAGCCCCCCGGCAAGTTCATGATTCTAGTGCGGTCTTTGGATGTGAAGTCCCTGAACGCGAGCTCGCGGCCAGCATAGTAGAAACCGCAGATCCGACGCGCTAGATAGACCCATCGTTGCCCCTGATCTGCGAGCGGACCGTCTCGATCGCAATGGATGTCGAAGGCCAGAAACGTGCAGCCGCCGCCCGCGCGCTCGAGTTCGTGCGCCCCGGCATGCGACTTGGCCTTGGCAGCGGGTCGACAGCCAAACATTTCGTCGAGCTCCTGGCCGAACGGGTTCGCGCCGGCCTCGACGTGATCGGCGTGCCCACATCCGAAGCGACTCGCCGCGACGCCGAGCGGCTGGGCGTGCCGCTCACCAACCTCGACGAGACGCCGGAGCTCGATCTTACCGTCGACGGCGCCGACGAGGTCGCGCCGGATCTCAGCCTGATCAAGGGCGGTGGGGGAGCGCTGCTGCGAGAGAAGATCGTCGCCTCGGCCTCCGCTGGAATGATCGTCATCGTCGATGAAACCAAATGGGTTTCCGCGCTTGGCCGCTTCCCGCTGCCGGTCGAGGTGGTGCCGTTTGGACTGGGCGCCACACGACGGGCGCTCGAGGCGGGCATTGCCGCCGCCGGTTGCGCCGGTCCCTTGGTGCAGCGCACCGCCCAGGATGGTCACGCTTTCGTCACGGACGGCGGGCACTGGATTCTCGACGCCGCGCTGGGGCGGATCGCCGATCCGAGGTCGCTCGCGGATCGTCTCGATGGTATTGCAGGCGTGGTCGAGCACGGCCTGTTCGTCGGGCTCGCGCACGCGGTCGTGATCGCCGGCTCGGATGGCGTCCGCGTCATCGAGCGGCGTTGAGTTGATATCACCGCAAAAGGAGGCTGTTCATGTTTGCAAGCCCAATCGCGAGGTCGTTCTGCGCCATCATACTTGCGCTTGGACTAGCCTTCGCCCCGCGCGTCGGCGGCGCCGAGGCGCAACAACCCTCGCCGACCGCGATTGCCACCGCCAAGGAGCTGATCACGGTCAAGGGCGCGACGGCGCTCTGGGAGCCCCTCGTTCCTGGCGTCATCGAGCAGGCCAAGAGCGTATTCATCCAGGCCAATCCGACCCTGATCAAGGAACTGAACGAAGTCGCAGTGAAATTGCGGGCCGAGTACGCCCCCCGCAGCGCGGAGGTCGTGAACGACGTCGCCAAGATCTACGCCTCCCGGTTCACCGAGCAGGAACTCAAGGACACGCTCGCCTTCTACAAATCGCCGCTTGGCCAGCAAGCTTCTCGTCGAGGAGCCGTCCATTCTCGACCAGAGCATGAGAAACGCGCAGAGTTGGGCCGACCGGCTGTCGCAAGAGGTGATCGGCAAGATCCGCACCGAAATGAAACGACGCGGGCATGAGATCTAGTTAGACGGGTCAGGAGTGCGAAGTCGGAGCTTGCGATGTTCCTTCTGACGACTGGAATTCCAGCAGCGATTTCCTTCCGATGACCGACTCCGTGGCTGATTGCTGAGCACCACATGGCCGACAAGGAGGTCGATCTCTTCGTCATCGGGGCCGGGTCGGGCGGTGTGCGTGCGGCGCGGATCGCTGCCGGCTATGGCGCGAGCGTCATGGTGGCGGAGGAGTTTCGCGTCGGCGGCACCTGCGTGATCCGCGGCTGCGTTCCCAAGAAATTGCTGGTCTACGCGGCACGTTTTGCCGACGACTTCGAGGACGCCGCGGGTTACGGCTGGACCCTCGACGAACCGACGTTCGACTGGTCGAAGCTGATCGCCAACAAGGATCGCGAGATAGCGCGGCTCGAGCTCGCCTATACGTCGGCGCTCGAGCGCGCGAACGTCAAAATCGTCGCGAGCCGTGCGGTGCTGGAGGACGCCCATACGGTACGTCTGATCGCGACCGGCGAGCGGCTGCGAGCAAAGACCATCCTGATCGCCACCGGCAGCGCGCCCTATGCTGGCGCCGGATCGCCGGCATCGAGCACGTGATCTCCTCGAACGAGGCGTTTCATCTCCCGGAGTTGCCCCGGCGTATTCTCATCCAGGGCGGCGGCTACATCGCCCTGGAGTTTGCCGCCATCTTCAACGGGCTCGGCTCCGAGGTGACCTTGATCTATCGCGGCGACAACATCCTGCGCGGGTTCGACGACGACGTCCGGGAGCATCTGCGCTCGGAGATGGAACGCCGCGGCATCAAGATCATCACCAGGCAGACGGTCGACCTCGTCGCGAAGGTCGAGCACGGCTACTGCGTCGAATTGGCCGATCACAAGACCTTCATGGTCGACCGCGTGATGTTCGCCACCGGACGGCGACCGAACGTCGAGGGCATCGGGCTCGCGGCGGCCGGCGTTGCGCTCGCGAGGAACGGCGGCATCGCAGTCGATGAATTCTCACAGACCTGCGTGCCGCACATCTACGCGATCGGCGACGTCACCAACCGGATCAACCTCACTCCGGTGGCGATACGAGAGGGGCATGCCTTTGCCGATACCGTATTCGGCGGCAAGCGGATCGCGGTCGACCACGTCAACGTGCCGACGGCGGTCTTTTCCGAGCCCGAGGTCGGCGCGATCGGCATGACCGAGGCGGAGGCGTGCGCGCGGCTCGCGCAGGTGGACATCTACAAGACCACGTTTCGCCCGATGAAGATGTCGCTCGCGGGCCGCGATACGCGCGCGTTCTTCAAGCTCGTCGTCGACGGCGAAACCGATCGTGTGGTCGGCTGCCATGTCGTCGGACCGGATGCCGCCGAGATGATTCAGCTCGTCGGCGTCGCGGTCAAAATGAACGCCACCAAGGCCGATTTCGATGCGGTCATGGCGGTGCATCCGACCGCCGCGGAAGAGCTCGTGACGCTGCGAACCAAGGCCCTGACCCACCGCCGCGAGGCGGCGGAGTAGCTCGATCCAGCTGTCCCGACGCCGAGAAACAAGCGACCGGCCGGCGCTTTTTTCTGGCGCGCGTTACACGAATCTGGCAGAGTTAGTCACCATCCGGACATGCGCCATCGATGCGGCTGCGGCCTTGATCAGGCCGGCGGAGCTCTATTGCCTGCAGACCGGATTGCTGCAGACCAGGCAGCATGCGCGATGGTGGGGGCGATCGTGGGCGGGCCTTCGACCGCCGCGGTTTCCCTGTATTTTTCCTGTTGTTTACAGGAAGGGCTGTTGGAGGGCACACCTTCGGCAAAACCCGGATCTGGCGACGGGATCCGGGCGGCCCGCCGGTTGCCGCAGACGTCAAAGTGCCGATGGAACAAAGAGTTAGGTCAGCTCCGTCGTCGCCGCGCCGGGCGGGGATCGGGGCCGGGACGGAAATCCTGGCTTGCCGCGCCCGCCGTCGTGTATAAGCCCGTAAACTTGGAAAATCACGCCCGTACCGGGGCTTAAGCGTAGTGGAGGGGCGTCATGCCCGAGCGTTGGACGCGCGACAGTTGGCGCAAGAAGCCGGTTCTCCAGGTTCCCGAATACCCCGACCAGGCGGCCCTCGAAGCGGTTGAGCGGCAGCTTGCGGGCTTCCCGCCGCTGGTCTTTGCCGGTGAGGCGCGCAATCTCAAAAAGGCGCTCGGCCGCGTTGCCATGGGCGAGGGTTTCCTGCTGCAAGGCGGCGACTGCGCGGAGAGCTTCTCCGAGCCCAGCGCCAACAATGTCAGCGCCAACAACATCCGCGACTTCCTGCGCGTCTTCCTGCAGATGGCCGTGGTGCTCACCTATGCCGCCGCGCTGCCGGTGGTAAAGGTCGGACGCATCGCCGGTCAGTTTGCGAAGCCGCGCACCTCGCCGATGGAGAAGAAGGACGGCAAGGAACTCCCCAGCTATCGCGGCGACGTCATCAACGGCGTCGAATTCACCGACGAGGCTCGCCGCCCTGATCCGGCGCGGCAGATCGAGGCATTCCGCCACTCCGCCGCGACGCTGAACTTGCTGCGCGCGTTCGTGCAGGGCGGTTATGCCAATCTCGCCAATGTGCGGCAATGGACGCTCGGCTTCGTCAAGGACTCGCCCCAGTCGCACCATTACGAGGAGCTTGCGGATCGCATCTCCGAAGCGCTCGGCTTCATGCAGGCCTGCGGGCTCGACCTCGAGAGCCATCCCGAACTCAAGAGCACCGAGTTCTACACCAGCCACGAAGCGCTCCTGCTCGGTTACGAACAGGCGATGACGCGCGAGGACTCCACGCATCCCGGGAGCTTCTGCTGCACCTCCGCCCACATGTTGTGGATCGGCGACCGCACCCGTCAGCCCGATCACGCCCATGTCGAGTTCTGCCGCGGCATCATGAATCCGCTCGGCCTGAAATGCGGTCCGTCGAGCAAGATTGACGAGATGCTGCGGCTGATCGACATCCTCAACCCGGAAAACGAGCCGGGCCGGCTGACGCTGATCGTGCGGCTGGGCTCGGACCGGGTCGGCGAGCAACTTCCGGCCATGATCCGCGCGGTCCAGCGCGAGGGCAAGATCGTGCTGTGGTCGTGCGACCCCATGCACGGCAACACCATAACCTCGGAAACCGGCTACAAGACGCGGCCGTTCGAGCGCATCCTTTCGGAGGTGAAGACCTTCTTCGCGGTGCATCGCGCCGAAGGCACCCATGGCGGCGGCGTTCATCTGGAGATGACCGGCCAGAACGTCGCCGAATGCACCGGCGGCGCTCGCATGATCACCGACGCGGATTTCAAGGACCGCTACCATACGGTCTGCGATCCGCGGCTCAACGCCGAGCAGTCGATCGATCTGGCGTTCCTGCTGGCGGACCTGCTCAAGGCCGAGCGCACCGCCAGGGCGCGGCCGCTGCCGGCCGCTGCCGGGCTCTGACCGGAAAGGGTGCAATGCCGGTGCCGCGCGGGGTTTCGTCCCCAGCGGTCTGCGACGTCCATTAACCCTCGTTCAGTTCGTGCCCGGCGCGCGCCAGGGCCATGCTGGATTTGGCGGGACAGGGCGATAGATTGCGAGCCGACAGGATCATTCCGGGTTTCCGCTTTTCGAATGTCTCCATGGAACGACTGCTGCGCGCCACCATCAATACCTGGCACGGCCTGCTCGCCGCCGCGCGCAGCGAGGAGGCCTTTCGCCAGGAACTGGTCGCGCTCGTTCTGGCGGTCCCGCTCGCGTTCCTCCTGGCCGAGGAGACCTGGAAGCGGCTTGCGCTCGTCGGCGTGGTGGTGTTCGTCCTCGTCGTCGAACTGTTGAATACGGCCATCGAAAAGCTCGCCGATCGCGTCAACCTTGCGATCGATCCCCAGATCGGCCGGGTCAAGGACATGGGCTCCGCCGCGGTCGGGCTTGCGCTGCTCATCGCCGGGATCACCTGGTTGCTCGCGCTGGCCGAGCGCTTCGGCCTGATTTGACTGCGACCGCCGAAGCGATTGCCGTGCGCCGGGCCGACGCGCTAGACCTAGCTCCATGAACGCCCGTCCGACCGACCGCCTCGCGATCGCGGTTGCACAACTCAATCCGATCGTCGGCGACATCGCCGGCAATGCCGACAAGGCTCGTCGCGCGCGCGCGCAGGCCGCCCGCGACGGTGCCGATCTGGTGGTCTTGCCGGAACTCTTTTTGTCCGGCTATCCGCCTGAGGACCTCGTGCTCAAGCCGGCGCTGCAGGCAGCCTGCCGCGCCAAGATCGACGAGCTTGCGCGCGAGACCGCTGACGGCGGCCCGGCGCTGCTGATCGGCACGCCCTGGCTGGAGGATGGCAAGCTCTACAACGCCTGTTGCCTGCTGGACCGCGGCGCCATCGCGGCCGTGCGCATGAAGGTGAACCTGCCCAATTACGGCGTGTTCGACGAGCGACGCCTGTTTGCGCCCGGTCCGCCGCCCGGTCCCGTCAACTTCCGCGGCGTGCGCATCGGCGTCCCCATCTGCGAAGACATCTGGACCGAATGGGGCGACTACGAGGACGTGGTCGAGTGCCTCGCCGAGACCGGCGCCGAGTTGATCGTCGTTCCCAACGGTTCACCATACTCACGCGACAAGGACGAGGTTCGGCTCAACATCGCGGTCGCCCGCGTCACCGAAAGCGAGCTGCCGCTCATCTATGTCAACCAGATCGGCGGCCAGGACGAACTGGTGTTCGACGGCGCCTCGTTCGGGCTGCATGCCGATCGCTCGCTGGCGTTCCAGCTTCCGGCCTTCGAGGAGACAGTCAAGACGCTGGTATGGGAGCGCACCGGCAATGGCTGGCGCTGCGTCGATGGTCCCATCGAGACGATCGAAGAGGACGACAAGGCGGATTATCTCGCCTGCATGCTGGGGCTGCGCGACTATGTGGACAAGAACGGCTTCAAGGGCGTGGTTTTTGGACTCTCCGGCGGTGTCGACTCCGCCCTGGTGGCCGCGCTGGCGGTCGATGCCCTTGGCGCCGACCGCGTCCGTTGCGTGATGCTGCCGTACCGCTTCACGTCGCAGGAATCGCGCGACGACGCGGCGCGCGTCGCCGAAGCGCTGCGCGTGAAGTACGATGTGCTGCCGATCGAACCCGCCGTGCTCGGGCTGGAAAAATCGCTTGCGCCGATCTTTGCGGGCAAGCCGCGCGACGTGACCGAGGAAAATCTGCAGGCGCGCGCGCGCGGCACCATCCTGATGGCGATCTCGAACAAGTTCGGCCTGATGGTGGTCACGACCGGCAACAAGTCGGAAATGTCGGTCGGTTATGCCACGCTCTACGGCGACATGAACGGGGGCTTCAACCCGATCAAGGATCTCTACAAGACCGAGGTCTATCGGCTGTCGCGGCTGCGCAACGGTTGGAAACCCCAAGGCGCTCTTGGTCCCGACGGGCAGGTGATCCCCGACAACATCCTCACGCGGGCGCCGACCGCCGAATTGCGCGAGAACCAGACCGACCAGGATTCGCTGCCGCCCTACGACGTGCTCGACCGTATCCTCGAACGCCTGGTCGAGCGGGAGGAGCCGATCGCCAAGATCGTCGCGGACGGCTTCGACCGCGAGACCGTGACCAGGGTCGAGCGCATGCTCAACCTCGCCGAATACAAGCGCCGGCAGGCGGCGCCCGGCGTCAAGGTGACGCTGAAGAATTTCGGCCGCGATCGGCGCTATCCGATCGTGAACCGCTTCCGCAACTCCGGCGAGCCGCTGCCGGCGCCCGATCGCTCGCTGGTGAGGGACGTCGCACCGAAGAGTGAGGCGTACGATTTCTGAGCGGCGCATCCCACAATGATCCCCGCCTTTCCCTTGCCGCTGCCGGACGAGGGAAGGGAAGGGCGCAGCACAAGAGAGGAAACGATGTACAAAGCATCCGCCGGTATCGCTCTGCCAACCTCGATCATCGGCTCGCTGCCGCGGCCGAACTGGTACACAGCGGTGCTGGGCTCGCGCAGCTTCCTCGAAGCCATGGTCAACTCCCGATACCGCGAGCAGTACGAGGACGCGGTCTCGTGCTTTCTGCGGGCGCAGGAAATTGCCGGCCTCGACATCTGCACCGACGGTGACGCGCACTACGACGAGGAAGTCGGGGGTATGAGCTGGCAGAGCTATCCGCTCACCCACATGGACGGGTTTGCGGAAGAAGCTGAGGCGATGGTCTACAAGATCGGCGCCGTCGCGTATCCGCGCGGGCACATCCTGCACGACTTCCTCGAAGCCCGCGTGTTCCCCAGGATCGTCGGGCCGGTAGGGCGCGGAAGGTTGCAGTACGCCGCGATGTGGAAGACCGCGCAGCGTATGACCAAGAAGCCGATCAAGTTCGGGACCATCCTGCCCGAGTTGATCGCGGCCTCGGTCGAGGACGACTATTACAAGGATCCGGTCGAGCGCACCTGGGCGATCAGCGATGCGCTCAACGCGGAGCTCAATGAGCTCGCCGATGCCGGCTGTCCCGTCCTGCAGATGGAGGAGCCGCAGATCCACATGGTGCCGGCGCGCGGCAAGACCTTCGGCAAGCTCGACGTCGATGACCTGGTGAAGATCTTCAACAACACCGTGAAGGGCCTGCGCAGCAAGACCGAGGTGTGGTGCCACACCTGCTGGGGCAACCCGTCCCAGCAGCGCATCTTCCGGGACGTGCAGAGCTATCAGCCGACGCTGGATGCGCTCAACAAGATCGACGCCGACGCGCTCACCTTTGAGACCTGCTCCTCCGGTACCGGTGACTTGAAGGCGATCGGCGAGGTGGTCAAGGACAAGAAGGTCGTCATCGGCGTGATCGACCACCACACCCTGCAGGTGGAACGGCCGGACGAGATCGCCGCGCTGATACGGGAAGCGCTCAAATATATTCCGCCGGAACGGCTGATCATTTCGTCGGATTGCGGTATGGGCCGCGAAGGTATGGGCCGCCGCCACGCCACCTATAAGATGGTCGCGATGGTGCTGGGCACCAATATCGTGCGCAAGGAGCTGGGACTGCCGGAAGCCGAATGCCTGGCCGCCGAGCAGCGCTACACTCTCACAACGACGAAGACGTAAGACGGGCGCGTCGAGCTAATAGATCGCGTCGACATCGGCTCAAATCCGCTCGATCCTGGCGGCGTCGACCACCCTGGTCCATTTGTCGATGTCGGCGGCGATGCGGGCCTTGAATGCCTCGGGACTGGAGGGACTCGGATCGTTGCCCACCAGCCTGATCCGCTCGATGGTGGCCGGCTCCGCCAGGATTGCGGCAACCTCAGTGTTCAAGCGATTGATCACCTGCAGCGGTAAGCCCGCGGGCGCCACCAGTCCCTGCCACGAGGTGAAGGCGTAGCCGGGAACGCCGGCCTCCGCTGTGGTCGCGACGTCGGGCAGGCCGAAGAAGCGCGCCGCGCTCGTGACCGCGAGCGCCCGCAGTTGGCCGGCGCGGATGAATTCGAGCTCCGCGGTCGGCGAGTCCACGATGAAGTCGATGCGCCTGGCAATCAGGTCGGTGATCGCCTGGGCGCTGCCGCGATAGGGCACGTGCTGGAACGTGGCGCCCACGGTCTTGGCGAGGAGTTCGCCGGCAAGATGCTGCAGCGATCCGTTGCCGGCGCTGCCGAACAGCAGCGGCGCCGGCCGCGAGCGCGCCATGTCGATGAGGTCGGGGAGTGTGCGGACGGGATGATCGGCATAGGTCACCAGCACGAATGGATACTCGGTGAGCAGGCTGATCATCGCGAAGTCGTCGATGGTGCGGTAAGGCAGCGATTTGTAAAGCGCCGCGGCGACGGCGTGACCGGAGGGAATGCCCATCAGCGTATAGCCGTCGGCCGCCATGCGGGCGACCTGTCCGGCCGCGACCCTGCCGCCGGCGCCCGGCCGCGCATCGACGACGACCTGCTGACCCAGACGGCGCGTCAGCCCGTCGGCGATGATGCGCGCGATGATGTCGCTCGGCCCGCCCGGCGCGAGGCCATGCACAAGTGTGATGGCGCGATCCGGCCAGACGCTCTGGGCCCGAGCCGGCGCCGCGGCGCATGCGGCGATGCCAACGAACGCGGCGCGGCGGGTGAGCTTGCCCATGACGTCCTCCCGTATGACGTTCTCCCGTTATGTCTTGTTTGTTTTGCCGGGAGCGTAACCTGCTTTGTCCTGAGTTGTCGCGCGCGCATGATGCCGCAAACGCGGGCGGTGCGTTCGGCATCCCGGCGGCGAGAGGAAAACGGTGCGGGCAGGGTCGGTTGGTATCGCAGCAATGCTGGCGATGCTACCGCGCAAGCAACGACGGAGGCGATCGCGCCGTCAGCGCACCGGGTAGAAGGTCGGTCCGACCGCCCGAACCTTGCGCTTGCCCGGCTCCTCGTCGGCCTTCTCCTCCGCGGCGGGGGCGGCCGGTTTTTCGGCCGCGGCTGGTGGCTGGGCAGCGGAGCCCGCGACAGTGTTGGGTGCCGGGCGGCCGGGGTCGGGCTTGACCGGTTTGCCCTGCGCGTCGAAGCGCGGCTGTGCCATCTGCCTCGCCCGCTCCTCGGTGACGACGATATCGCCACGTTCCACGGTTTGATCTGCGCCCTGGCCTTGGCGCAGCGCATCGGCCCATGATTGGCCGGGGGCCCGGCACTGGCAGGCGGCGTTGTATTGCTTGCGATAGCTGAAGGCGTTGGGCAGCTCGGAGTAGGACCTGCCGCTGGTAGACACCGCGCGCGCGACGTCCTCGCCGGGATTGCGGTGGCTGTAGAGCGTCACTTCGGCGGCGGGGCACAGGCGCCGGCAAAGCTGTTCATCTTCGGCGAACTTGCCCGGGACGGTGGAATAGGAGATCGGGAAGTAATAGCCGTCGCAGGTTCGCACGCACAACGTTCTGTAGGTGCCCGCGAGCGGCGCATCCGGCGCCTGCGCGGGACCGCCGCCGCCGAACAGGTTTTCGAAGAAGCCGCCGGGCCCGCTGTTGGCGTACTGACGATATTGCGGGCCGCAATCGTTCTGGCCGAGGGCCACCAGGATTCCGCGGCGCTGCCCCTCGCGCTCGCCGCTGTTGCCCTGCAGCCGTTGGATCTCGGTCAGGGAGCGGTCGAGGTTCGCCCGCATCTGCTGGATCTGGTTGTTAAGCGGTCCGCATTGCGGCGACTGGCCGCTGAACAGCGCGAAGAAGCCGCCGCCTTGGCAACCCAGGCGCTGCGACTGCTGTCCGAGACGATCGAGTTCGGCCTGCTGCTTCGCCGATGAGTCCTCGTAGCGCTTGATCTGGTCCGCCCTGGCGGGGTCCACGGCGACGCCGCGGTCGATGGTGGCGAGTTGGCTTTCGAGCCGCAGGCAGGTCTGGCTGCGGCCGCCGGGATTCTGACCGGGATACTGGGCCGAAGCGGACGCAACGCACAGCGTCAGGATGGGCAGCCCAACGCCCAGTCCGCGCAACAATCCTGCGATGCCTGTCACAGTCATGAAAAAGGAGCCCAGCCCAGAGGATACAGTCGGGGATGGAAGCGGCGGAATGGTGACCAAAGTGTGGAAACCTTGGCCGCTCCGGCTCCCTGTGGGCGGATTTCGCCCCTGCCGAAGGGGAGCATCCCCATCGGTCGGCGCGCTGCCTGCCGGCGACGACGACCGCATGCCGACGCGACACAACCGCCGGCCGCACTCGACCCATCTGCGCGAAATCGAAACACTAACCTTTCCCGCCTCTGACCTATGAATTGATCAGGCGAGCCTCCCAGGTCAGGCATCTCGCCGCAGTTGTTCTGGATCATGGTCATGGCCGTCGCCATCATGGGGCGTTGCAGGTGTTCTGAAATTCACGCGCACCGGCGTTGCCATGCAGGCCGTGGCCCATCCGGAGGCAGCGCAGCTGATGGGAGCAAACCTGACGCGTATGATGGCCTACACCTTCGCGATCTCGGAATGATGGCGGGCGCGGCTGGCATCATGCTTGGTTCGATTTTTCGCGTTCTTCGAGATGGGCTTCATCACCGGCTTGAAAGGATTCGTCGCGGCGACGCTGGGTGGGTTGGGCAGCATCGCCGGAGCGATGCTCGGTGGAATCCTGTTCGGATTGATCGAGACGTTCAGCACGGTATTCTTGTCGTCGGCCTACAAGGACGCCATTGGCATGATCCTGCTGATCGCGATCCTGCTGGTTTTGCCGTCGGGGCTGGTCGGGTTGTGGCAGAGGGGGAAAACGTGGCGATTGCAGTAGTCAAATCGGGCATTCCGCGCCCGCTCGCCAACTATAACGAGGCCTTCGTCGTCGACGATCTGGTATTCGCGGCCGGCCAGCTCGCGAGCGATTTCAAGACTGGCGTTCCGCCGGAGGCGCGCAAGAAAGACGGCTTTCCGTTCTACGGCTCGGATATCGAGCTGCAGACCACGTATGTCCTCGAAAATCTGAAAAAGACCTTCGAGGCCGCCGGCTCGTCGCTCGATCACGTGGTCAAGGCGCAAGTCTTTCTGACCGACCTCAACAACTTCCATGGCTTCGACTCCGTGTGGAAGCGTTACTTCAAGGTCCCGCCGCCGCGCACCACCATCGGCTGCACCGGCCTGCTGGTCAAAGACACCCTGGTCGAGATCGATCTCATCGGCTACGTGCCAAGCAAGAGCCTCAAGCACGAGGTGATCACCTCTTCCATCCCGCGCCCGCTCGCCAACTACAACGAGGCTTTCGTCGTCGGCGATCTGATCTTCACCGCCGGGCAGCTCGCCAGCGACTTCAAGACCGGCGTTCCTCCCGAGGCGCGCAAGAAGGACGGCTTTCCGTTCTACGGCTCGGATATCGAGCTGCAGACGGCGTACATTCTCGACAATCTGAAAAAGACCTTCGAGGCCGCCGGCTCGTCGCTCGATCACGTGGCCAAGGCGCAGGTATTTCTCACCGACCTCGACGACTTCCATGGTTTCGACTCGGTCTGGAAGCGCTACTTCAAGGTGCCGCCGCCGCGTACCACGATCGGCTGCACGGGATTGCTGGTCAAAGACACGCTGGTGGAAATCGACCTCATCGGTTACGTGCCGGCACGCGGGCTCAAGCATGCGGTCGTCAAGTCGGCGGTTCCCCGACCGCTCGCGCACTACAACGAGGGCTTCACCGTCGGCAGCCGCGTGTTCGCGGCCGGACAAATCGCCAGCGACTACCGGACGGGCGTTCCGCCGGAGGCGCGCAAGCAGGACGGCTTTCCGTTCTACGGCTCGGACATCGAACTGCAGACCACGTACGTTCTCGAGAACCTGAAAAAGACCTTCGAGGCCGCCGGCTCCTCGCTCGATCAGGTGGTCAAGGCGCAGGTGTTTCTGACCGACCTCGACAACTTCCATGGTTTCGATTCGGTGTGGAAGCGGTACTTCAAGCAGCCGCCTCCTCGCACCACCATCGGCTGCACCGCGTTGCTGGTGAAGGACACGCTGGTCGAGATCGACCTCATCGGGTCGAAGGACTAGAGAGCCTCGATTGGCGCCAAGCTCTCCTCGTCATTCCGGAGCTGCTAACCCGTCTTCCCCAACATCGGTTCTGCCGGTTCGACCGCCCGCCTGGCTTCGCTGCGCAGATTCCACAGGATGCCGGTGACGATGAGTCCGGCGCCGACGAACACGAACACATCGAGCGGCTCGCCGTAGAGCCACCAGCCGATCACCGCGATCAGCGGAATGCGCATGAAATCGAGCGGCACCACCACGCCGGCGTCCCCCACCCGAAACGCCCGGGTGAGGCAGTAGTGTGACGCCAGACCCGACACGCCGATGGCGATGACGGCGGGAATCTGCGCCTGATTGAGCCTGGTCACGAAAAGCGGATCGGAGGCGATCAAGGCGAGCGGCAACTGGATGAGCATCATCCAGAAGATGATCGCGAACGGGCTGTCCGTGCGCGTGAGCTTTTTGGTTGCCACCAGCGTGATGGCGAACCCGAACGCGGCCATCAATGCCAGCAGCGCGCCGGGCTGAAACGCGGCCAGGCCGGGGCGCAGGATCACCAGCACGCCGAGCAGGCCGAACACCACCGCCCCGACCCGGCTCGCCGTGAACCGCTCGCCCAGGACCGGCGCGGCGATCAGCAGCGTCCACGCGGGCGTGGTGAACTCGAGCGCGAAGGTCATCGCCAGCGGGATGAGCAGGAGGCTCATCGCCCAGAGAAAGGACGATCCCACGTGAACGGCGTTGCGAAAGAGGTGCAGCGGCAGGTGCTGGCTGTTGATGGTCGCACGCAGGTCGGCGCGCGTGGCAGCCAGCGTGGCCATGACCGCTAAACCGAGGCCGGCGCGCAGCGCGAGGATCTCCATCACGCTCAACGTCCCGGCGAGGACACGAACGGAGACGGCCATCGCGCAGAACGACAGCAAGGCCCCGGTCATCCAGAGGACGACGCGAACGAGATGTCTGGGGGGCACGTGGATGTCGCTTCCGGGCCGTTGCCGCTCAGGAGCCGACCGCGAGGGGAGGGCGATGGACGAGGGGCATCGCGTCACTCCGCGTCGGGCTGGTTCTCCGGCCGCGCCTGCTCGAAGGCCGCGAGCTTCGCGCATGCCGCATCCACGGCGATGAGCTTGGGAAACCGGTCGAGCGGCACCTTCAGACGGCGCGCATTGTAGACCTGCGGCACGAGGCAGAGGTCGGCGAGCGTGACCGTGTTGCCAAAGGCATAGGGCGCGGGCTCGATCAGCGACTCCAGCGCGTCGAAGCCCTCGTCGACCCAATGGTGGTACCAGGCGTCGATCTTGCCCTGATCCTGTCCGAGTTCGTTCTTGAGATGGCGCAGCGGTGCCACATTGTTGAGTGGATGGATGTCGCAGGCGATCACCTGCGCCAGGGCCCGCACCTTTGCCCGCTCGATCGGATCGCTCGGCAGCAGCGGCGGCTGCGGATGCACCTCGTCGAGATATTCGATGATCGCGAGGGATTGAATCAGCACGTCGCCGGAATCGAGCCTCAGCGCCGGTACCCGCATCTGCGGATTGACCGCGCGGTATTCCGGCTTCTTGTTCATGCCGCCCTGCTTCTGCAGGTGGATCGGGATCATGTCTGTGGTGAGGCCCTTGAGATTGAGCGCGATGCGAACCCGATAGGCCGCGGAGGAGCGAAAGTAGGTGTAGAGCTGCACGTCTTCTCCTTGCAGGATGGCCGTCGAGGGCGGCAGCGGGACCGGCCCGGTCTCAGATCTTGCCGTCTTCCGCCTCGGCGACGAGTTCGGCCGAGCGCTTGGTCAACTGCTTCATGGCCCGGTCGAAGGCGGGCCGGTCCACGGCCGCGACCACTTCGGCGAGCCGATCCATGAATGCAAGCGCGCTCGGGGCAAGCTCCTCGTAGACGGCGCGCCCGGCCGGCGTCAGCGACAGGAACAATTCGCGCAGATCGGCGCGATTGGGCCGCCGGGCGAGGAATTTGCGCTCCTCGAGCTGGGCCACCGCGCGCGAGACTTTGGTCTTGTGCATGTGGGTCTGCGCGCCCACCGCCTTGCCGGTCATCACGCCGTTCTCGCCGAGCGTGACCAGCACGCGCCACTCCGGTATTCCGATACCATAACGGCCATAGACCCGCGTGAGGGCCTGCGACACGAGGCTGGACAGCACGTTGAGCCGGTGGGGCAGAAATTCGTCGAGCCGCAGCAGAGGCGCCTCGGATGGCGCGGTGCCGGCCGGCGGGGCGCTGTCACGGACTGGACCGGAGTTCATCATCGACCGCGCCCCTAAGCGTGGAGCGGTTCGGTTCGGGCCCGACCGCCAATCTTTCGCAATGCCGAGCGAAACATTGACCGAAGATCAGTGGCCGCGCAACGGCGGGCGAGGGCGGAGGTCGGTCGACTCGATGGTCCAACCCTTATCGCAGGCACTCAATGGCGACGAATTCGTCGCGGGCGCTGGTGCCATTGGTCGTGGGCACCGCACCCGAGATTTCCTCGCGCTCGATCTTGCGGAACGAGGCGACCTGGAGATAGTCGTGCGATTGGCAATAGGCGGTCGCAATCATCATCCCGCAGCTCGCGCCGGTCGCCAGGCAGCGGTCGACGCCATAGCCGTCGGCATTGTTGCTGATGATGAAAATGCGCGTCTCGGCCTGCGCAGCCGTGGTGAAAACAGCGCCCGCAACCACGAGCGCGGCGAACAGATACCGCATCGTTGACCCCCCCATTCCCGGTTTTCCGGGAGATCGAAACGCAACGCCGATCTTGCGTGGGAAAGGCTTAAGGCGCCCCTAACCGAACCACCCCTTCCCGACGCAAGCCGAGCTGTGTGTTACCTGGATTTGCCGGTGTGTGACTAGGACCTGAAAGCCACACTACCGACCTATCTTGCGGCCTATCTTGCGGGCGCCGGTGACCGGGCGAGAACCGCCCGGACGGGGCCCGGGCCCCGCCGCGCCTCTTGACGTGCCCTCTGGGCTTGCCCATTCTCCGCCGCAATGTGCGGCCTTGACCATATCTGCGGCATTTGCCGCGAGATTATTTGCTAGCGACCTGCGCTGGCTGCGGCCGTCTGTTCTCCTGATCGAGAGTTTGGGACGCCCGGCCAGCGAGGCCGGGAGGCACCTGTTCCGCTTCGCCCTCTCAGCGGTCGAAAGCGAAACACCACGATCGGGTAAGACGTCGAGCGATGGAACTGACGCTTTACGACACACTGACGCGCGCGAAGCGGGCGTTCACGCCGCTCGACCCTGCGCAGGTGCGCATGTACGTGTGCGGGCCGACGGTCTATGACTTTGCCCATATCGGCAATGCCCGCCCGGTCATCGTGTTCGACGTGCTGTTCCGGCTGCTGCGCCACCTCTACGGCGCCGAGCACGTCACCTATGTGCGCAACATCACCGACGTGGACGACAAGATCAACGCGCGCGCGGCGCAGGACTATCCCGACCTGCCGCTGAACCAAGCGATTCGCAGGGTCACGGAACAGACCGAACGGCAATTCCACGAGGATGTCGCCGCGCTCGGCTGCCTTCCTCCCACGATCGAGCCGCGCGCAACCGAGCACATCGCGGCGATGAAGGAGTTGATCGAGCGCCTCGTGGCCGCCGGTAGCGCCTATGTCGCCGAGGACCACGTGCTGTTCAGCGTGCCCGCGATGCCGGATTACGGGCGGCTCTCGAAGCGTTCGCTCGACGAGATGGTCGCGGGCGCGCGCGTGGAGGTCGCGCCCTACAAGCGCGACCCCATGGACTTCGTGTTGTGGAAGCCGTCGAAGCCGGGCGAGCCGGCTTGGCCGTCGCCGGCGGGCATTACGACGCCCGGCCGGCCCGGCTGGCACATCGAATGCTCGGCGATGGCGTGGCAGCACCTGGGCGAGACCTTCGACATCCACGGCGGCGGCATCGATCTCGTGTTTCCGCACCACGAGAACGAGATCGCGCAATCGCGTTGCGCATTGCACACGCCGGTCATGGCGAACTACTGGCTCCACAACGGCTTCTTGCAGGTCGAAGGCGAGAAGATGGCCAAGAGCGCGGGCAATTTCTTCACCATCCGGGAACTGCTCGCGGATTGGCCCGGCGAGGTGCTGCGTCTCAACATGCTGCGCACGCACTATCGGCAACCGCTGGATTGGACGATAAGAGGCCTGCAAGAAAATTCGAAAATACTGGACGAGTGGTATGCGCTCTCCGCCGTCACGAGCAGGAAGAGGATTATTCCGGACGGAGGAGAGAACCGGAAACTCCACCCGCCGGTTCTCGATGCCTTGTGTGATGATCTAAATACTCCAAAGGCAATCACTGAGCTTCATCAGCTTCGTAACGCAATCGTGCATGGCGGCGGCGTGCCTGCGCTCGATGCATTTGTCGACTCGCTAACGTTTCTCGGATTCTTGCATGAAACATCATCCGACTGGATTGCGCGCAAACACTCGACGCACGGCATCGATGCTTCAAAGATCGAGGGGCTCATCGATGAGCGTAACGCCGCTCGCAAGGCGAAAAACTTCAAGGAGGCCGACCGCATCCGCGACGAGCTCAACGCGATGGGCATCGAGCTTGAGGACCACAAGGACGGCACCACCACCTGGAAGGTGAAGCCATGATGGCGCGCGCGCATCCGAAGCTGGCGCTGCGGCCGTTCCTGCCGGCGGACGTGACGGTGCTGGCTGAAATCTTTCGCGCCAGCATCGACGAACTCACCGCGGACGACTATAGCGAGAGCCAGCGTGAGGCCTGGGCGGCCATGGCGGAGGACGAGGCCGGCTTCGGCGCGCGCCTCGCGAAAGCCCTGACTTTGCTCGGCACGATGGACGGCTCGCCGGTCGGCTTCGCTTCGCTCGAAGGCCCCGAGCGCGTGGGCATGCTCTATGTGCATCCGGCGGCGGCGGGACACGGCGTCGGTAGTATGCTGATCGATGCGCTGGAGAAGCTCGCGGCCTCGCGCGGCGCAGCGCGGCTCACCGCCGATGTCAGCGACAGCGCCGAGGATTTCTTCAAGCGCCGCGGTTTCGTGCCGCAGCAGCGCAACACGGTTCCGCTCGGCGACGAGTGGCTCGCGAACACCACGATGGAAAAGAAGCTTGCCGCCAAGGAGCGCACGCCATGAAACACAAATCCGAAATGCCGGCCCCGCGATTCCAGCGGCACCACATCATTCTCTCGATCGTGGCCATCGTCGTGGCCGTCGCGCTGGCGCTGAACTATTACCTCTGGTGATACCGTCCCGAAGGATAGCGCGATGACCAAGCCGGACACGCCGTTTCCCAAGCATTGGCTCTACTACATCGTGCTCAAATATGCGGTGATCGCTGCCGCGGTCCTGCTCGCGCTCTATGTCGCATCCCAGTTTTTGTAAGTCATCATGGCGCCCGAACGCCTCTATCTCTTCGACACCACGCTGCGCGACGGCGCGCAGACCAACGGCGTCGATTTCACCCTCGGCGACAAGCTCACGATCGCGAAAATGCTGGACGATCTCGGCATCGACTATGTCGAGGGCGGATATCCCGGCGCCAACCCGACCGACACGGAGCTGTTCGCCGAGGACCGCAAGCTCGGCGCCACCTTCACCGCATTCGGGATGACGCGGCGGCCCGGCCGCTCGACCTCGAACGACCCCGGCCTCGCGGCGCTGCTCGAGGCCAAGGCCGACGCCATCTGCTTCGTGGCAAAATCCTGGGATTACCACGTGCGCGTCGCGCTCGAGACCACGCCGGAGGAAAATCTGGCGTCGATCCGCGACAGCGTGGCTGCCGCGGTCGCCAAGGGACGCGAAGTGCTGCTCGACTGCGAGCATTTCTTCGACGGCTACAAGGCCAATCCGCAATTCGCGCTGGCCTGCGCCAAGGCCGCCTATGACCAGGGCGCGCGCTGGGTCGTGCTCTGCGATACCAACGGCGGCGCGCTGCCGCACGAGGTCGAGACGATCGTCGGCGAGGTGGTCAAGGTGATCCCCGGTGATCATGTCGGCATTCACGCCCACAACGACACCGAGCAGGCGGTGGCCAACTCGCTCGCGGCCGTGCGCGCCGGCGCGCGCCAGATCCAGGGCACGCTCAACGGCCTCGGCGAACGCTGCGGCAACGCCAATCTCGTGTCCATCATCCCCACGCTGAAGCTCAAGCCCGAATTCGCCGATCGCTTCGAGATCGGCGTGTCGGATGCGCAGCTCCAGAGCCTTGCGCATGCGTCCCACACGCTGGATGAGATGCTCAACCGCGCGCCCAATCGCCATGCGCCCTATGTCGGCGAGAGCGCCTTCGCGACCAAGGCCGGCATCCACGCCTCCGCCATCATGAAAGACCCCGCGACCTACGAGCATGTATCGCCCGATCGCGTTGGCAACCGGCGCCGGCTTTTGGTGTCGGATCAGGCGGGAAGATCCAACGTGCTGGCGGAGCTCGAGCGCATCGGCCTCAAGGTCGACAAGGACGACGCCCGTATCACGCGGCTGCTCGAGGTGTTGAAGGAGCGCGAGGCGATCGGCTATGCCTACGAGGCGGCCGATGCCTCCTTCGAGCTCCTGGCGCGGCGCGTGCTCGGCAAGGTGCCGAACTACTTCGATGTCGAAAAGTTCGACGTCAATGTCGAGCAGCGCGACAACGCCGTCGGCCAGCGCGTCACGGTTTCGTTGGCGGTGGTCAAGGTCAAGGTCGACGGCGAGACGTTGATCTCCGCCGCGGAAGGCAACGGCCCGGTCAATGCGCTCGACCTGGCGCTGCGCAAGGACCTTGGCAAGTATCAGAGCTATATCAACGGGCTCGAGCTGACCGACTATCGCGTGCGTATCCTCAACGGTGGCACCGAGGCGGTGACCCGCGTCCTGATCGAGAGCCAGGACGAGAGCGGCGAGCGCTGGACCACGGTCGGCGTTTCCCCCAACATCATCGATGCCTCGTTCCAGGCGCTGATGGATTCGATCATCTACAAGCTGGTGCGCTCGGGGGCACCGGCGTGAGCCTTCGATGATCGACCACGTTTCCATCGCCGTCCGCGACCTCGACCGGGCGGCCCGCTTCTATGAGACGGTGCTGGGTGCGATCGGCTACGGGAAGCTGGAAGTCCGCCCGGCCACCGTGGGCTTCGGCAAGGCCTACCCCGAGTTTTGGATCAATCTGCGCACGAGCATGGGTGAGATTGCCAATGATTGCGGCTCGCATGTGGGGCTGCGCGTGCGCACCGCGGAACTGGTCGACGCCTTCCATGCGGCCGCGCTCGCCGCCGGCGGCACCTCCGATGGCGCGCCGGGCTTGCGACCGCAACACGGTGACGGTTATTACGCCGGCTTCATCCGCGATCCGGACGGCAACCGCGTCGAAGCTGTGACGTTTCTGAAGGCCGATGCGTGACCTGTAACGGAAGAACATCGATGCTGGTGCATGTCCTGACCTTGGCGATGATGCTCGCGGCCGCTCTGTCCACCGCCGCCTCCGGTCAGGGCGCGCCAAAGATCGTGGTCGGCGACAACCCGTCGCTGTCCGGCGCGCCGCTCTATGTGGCGTTGGAGAAGGGATATTACCGCGAGGCCGGCCTCGACGTGCAAATGGAGATGAGCGGGACGTCGAGCGACATGGCCGTGCTGCTTGCAACGAACCGGCTGCAGGTCATCGGCGGCGCGCTCTCGGCCGGCTTCTTCAATTCGCTCAGCAAGGGTCTCCCGATCGGCCTGCTCATGGCGCGGGCGACCAGCCCCTACTTCCATTACCTGATGATTCGTCCCGATCTGAAAGCGAAGCTCCGGGAGCCGGCCGACCTCAAGGGCCGCACCGTGGCGGTGGCCGCCCGCGGCGCGATCCTCGTCTATGAGCTCGTCAAGATCCTGGAAGCCGGCGGCCTTTCGCTCGGAGATATCGAATTGAAATACATTCCCTTCGGCCAGATGGCGACCGCGCTCACGACCGGCGCGGTCGACGCTGCGCTGATGATCTCTCCGCTGCAGGATCAGGTCGAGGCCAAGGGGATCGGGGTGAAATGGATCAATGCCGACAGCAAGATCAATGCGCAGCCGGTCCTGGTGTCGGTGTGGCAGATGAACACGGACTGGACGCGCCAGAACGAGGACGCGGCGCGGAAGTTCGTGCGGGCGACGTTGCGGGGGGTGCGCGACTATTGCAACGCCTACCACCGCGGTCCGAACCGGGATGAGATCACGCGCATTCTGGCGCAGTATTCCGACGTCAAGGATCCCGCGCTGATCAACCAGATCGAATGGGGCGCAACCGACGTGCACGGGCGGATTTTCGAAGCGAGTGTCAGCGATATCCAAGACACGTTTTTCAAGGAGAGGCTTGTCGCCGACCGGGTGCCGATCGGCAGGATCGCGCCTGCCGGCTGGGTGGGCGAGGTTGCCGCCGAGCTCGGGCCGTTCCGGCTCGTCCATGACGATGGCAAGCCCGGCTGCCGCTGATGAAAGAAGAGCGCGCTCGCGCCGGGCTGTCGTCGGCGCGCGCTACATCCGCTCGGCCGCGACCGGGGTCATCTCCTTGTCCGCCTCCGACACCGCGCGCGCCGCCTCGAGGAGGTGCGGCAGGATCGCCTCGACCCGGTCGGTCACCAGGTAGTTGACCGAGAGGCCAGGGCGGATGAATGCGAGCTTCTCCATTTGGTCGAGCAGCACGCACAGCGGGTCCCAGAACCGGGCGACGTTGAGAATCAGAATCGGCTTCTTGTGCCGGCCGAGCTGCGCCCAGGTCAGCTGCTCGACCAGTTCCTCGAGCGTGCCGACGCCGCCGGGCAGCGCGACGAAGGCGTCCGCGCGCTCGAACATCACCCGCTTGCGCTCGTGCATGTCCGGCGTGATGATTCGCTCCTGCACGCGCGCCAGCATGTGCTCGCGGTTGACCAGAAAATCCGGGATCACCCCCGTCACCAGGCCGCCGTGGTCGAGGACCGATTCGGCCAGCGCGCCCATCAGGCCGACCGCCCCGCCGCCGTAGACGAGCCGGATGCCGTTCTCGGCCAGGATCCGTCCGAAGCGCGTCGCCGCTTCCATGAAGGCTGGGTTATTGCCGGGACCGGAGGCGCAGTAGACGCAGATCGATTTGATTATGCTCATAGGCGATGGATGTGGCCTCACCGGAGCGGCCCGTCAAGCCGCCGGGTGGCATAACCATGGCGGTCAATCACCATTTGATGGCTGGATTTTCTCCTGTGGGGTGATTGCAGTCTGGAAAATCTCTATATGAGGAAGGTTCGACGGTTCGCCCCTGCGGCCCGTCACTCCGGGCCAGCGAGAATGGATTCCCAGCCGCGATCGAGCGAAGCGTTGAAGCGAGAGGTGTCCGTCGAGGACGGCGGCTCGCTCGTCGCGATCATGCGCGGCCTGTGGCCGTTCATCTGGCCGGCCGACCGTCCAGACCTGCAGTGGCGGGTCGGATTCTCGATGCTGCTCCTGCTCGCGGCCAAGCTCGCGACCATCGCGGTGCCCTTCACCTTCAAATGGGCGACCGACGCGCTTACCGGCGAGGGAACCGCGCCGGTGGCGCCGTCGTCCTGGCTGCTGTGGGTGTTTGCGGCGCCGGTGGCGATGACCATCGCCTACGGCGGGATGCGCATTCTGATGGCGCTCCTCACCCAGGCGCGCGACGGCATCTTCGCCCAGGTGGCGATGAACGCCGTGCGGCGGCTCGCCTTCCGCACGTTCGAGCACATGCACCAGCTCTCGCTGCGCTTCCATCTCGAGCGCAAGACCGGTGGCCTGACGCGGGTGCTCGAACGCGGCCGCAATGCCATCGAGACCATCGTGCGCATGGTAATCATGCAGCTCGTGCCGACCATCATCGAACTCGCGCTGATCGTGGTCGTGCTGCTCTATCAGTTCGACTGGCGCTACGTCGTCGTCATTCTCGGCGTCGTCGCGCTCTACATGGCGTACACCTACAAGGCGACCGAGTGGCGCATCAATATTCGCCGCCGGATGAACGACAGCGACACCGACGCCAACGTCAAGGCGGTCGACTCGCTGCTCAACTACGAGACGGTGAAATATTTCGTCGCCGAGGAGCGCGAGGCCAGCCGCTACGACCGTTCGATGGCGCGTTACGAGAAGGCGAGCGTCCAGGCCTACGTCTCGCTCGCCGTGCTCAACGCCGGGCAGGCCACCATCTTCACCATCGGCCTCGCCGCCGTCATGGTGATGTGCGCCTACGGCATCAAGCAAGGCACCAACACCGTCGGCGATTTCGTCATGATCAACGCCATGATGATCCAGCTCTACCAGCCGCTCAATTTCATGGGCATGGTCTACCGCGAGATCAAGCAGGCGGTGATCGATATCGAGAAGATGTTCGCCATTCTTGCGCGCGAGCCGGAGATCAAGGACAAGCCCGGGGCCAAGCCGCTCGCCATCAAGCGAGGTGCGATCCGCTTCGAGAATGTTTCGTTTTCCTACGACCCCGAGCGGGAAATCCTCAGGGGCATCAGCTTCGAGGTTCCCGCCGGGCATCGGGTGGCGGTGGTCGGTCCCTCCGGCGCCGGCAAGTCGACCATCTCGCGCCTGCTGTTCCGCTTCTATGAGGTCAGCGGCGGACGCATCTCGATCGACGGCCAGGACATCCGCGACGTCACGCAGAAATCGCTGCGGTCGGCGATCGGAATGGTGCCGCAGGACACCGTCCTGTTCAACGACACCATCCGCTACAACATCCGTTACGGCCGCTGGGAGGCGAGCGATACTGAGGTCGAGGAGGCGGCGCGGCTCGCCCAGATCGACGATTTCATCCGGCTCTCGCCCAAGGGCTACGACACCGAGGTGGGGGAGCGCGGCCTGAAGCTCTCGGGCGGCGAGAAGCAGCGCGTCGCCATCGCCCGCACGATCCTGAAGGCGCCGCCGATCCTGCTGCTCGACGAGGCGACCTCCGCGCTCGACAGCCACACCGAACGGGATATCCAGGACGCGCTCGAACGGGTGTCCGAGAATCGCACCACGTTGGTGATCGCCCATCGCCTCTCCACCATCATCGGCGCCGACGAGATCATCGTGCTCGACCGCGGCGTCATCGTTGAGCGCGGGACCCACCACCAGCTCCTCGCCCAGGCCGGGCTCTACGCCAGCATGTGGAACCGGCAGCGCGAGGCTGCGCAGGCGCGCGAGAAACTGGCGCTGGTCGACGACGAGCCGGCTGCCCCCAACCGCAATCCGCCGACGGTCGCCGAGGTTCTGGCCGAGCCGCCGGATGACGAGCCCCGGCCCGAGCCGCCGATCGACCGTGCCGACGCAGCGGAGTGATCATGTCGGTTCTCGCCTCCATCCGCTCCCAGCTGGCGCCGGTCCATCGTGAGGGCCTGCCGTTCATCGGCGTCTTCGCTCTCATCAGCCTGTTCCTGTTCTGGCTGTGGTCGCCGCTGGGCTGGCTCGGCACCATGGCGACACTCTGGTGCATCTATTTCTTTCGCGATCCCGAGCGGGTGACGCCGGTGCGCGAGGGCATCGTGGTATCGCCCGCCGATGGCCGCGTGAGCCGCATCACCAACGCGGTACCGCCGAAGGACCTCGAGCTCGGCGAGCGGCCGCTGCCGCGGGTGTCGATCTTCATGAGCGTGTTCGACTGTCACGTGAACCGCAGCCCGGTGACCGGCAAGATCGAGCGCATCGCCTATCACCCCGGCGCCTTTCTCAGCGCCGACCTCGACAAGGCGAGCGAGAACAACGAGCGCAACTCCCTCGTCATCGCGACCGATAAGGGCCGGATCGGCGTCGTGCAGATCGCCGGGCTGGTCGCCCGTCGGATTCTCTGCTTCGTGCGCGCGGGTGCCACCGTCGGCGTCGGCGAGCGCATCGGCATGATCCGCTTCGGCTCGCGCCTCGACGTCTATCTGCCTGACGGCGTACGGCCGCTGGTGGCCGAGGGACAGACCGCCATCGCCGGCGAGACCATCATCGCCGATCTGCGCGCCGGCGATCCCCAGCGCACCTTCCGCGTGGGTTAACCTCGTTACTTGCTAGGATAAGGAGCGCAAAGCCGCGGCTGGTGCCGCCGCGCGCCGTCCGCTATACTCACGGCATGCCATACTCGCCGTTCGATCCCGACCGCGTCGATGCCAGGCGCCGGCGTTTCCGGCTCATCCCGGTGCGCACGCTGGTGCCGAACCTGATCACGTTGCTGGCGCTGTGCGCCGGACTGACGGCGATCCGGCTCTCGGTCGAGGACAAGCTCGAATGGGCTGTCGCCGCGATCGTCTTCGCCGCGCTGCTCGACGGCATCGACGGGCGGGTCGCGCGCATGCTCAAGGGCACGTCGCGCTTCGGCGCCGAGCTCGACAGCCTCGCCGACTTCGTCAATTTCGGGGTGGCGCCCGCGCTGATCCTGTACTTCTGGGGGCTGCACGAGCTCGGCAATGCCGGCTGGATCGCGGCCATGGTGTTTGCGATCTGCACCGGGCTTCGGCTCGCGCGCTTCAACGTGATGATCGACGATCCGAACAAGCCGGCGTGGGCGGGAAACTTCTTCGTCGGCGTGCCGGCGCCCGCCGGCGCCATTACCGTGCTGCTGCCGATCTACGTCTATTTCCTCGGCATGCCGCGGCTGGCGTTCGTGGCGCCGGTGACCCTGGTCTACACGCTCGCCATCGCCTTCCTGATGGTGTCGCGGCTGCCGGTATTCTCCGGCAAGCGGGTCGGCAAGCGCGTGGCGCCCGAGATGGTGCTGCCGGTGTTCGTGGCGGTGGTGCTGTTTTTCGCGCTGCTGGTGTCCTATCCATGGATCGTGCTCACCATCGGCACCGTGCTCTATCTCGCCAGCCTGCCGGTGGGCTGGCTCTCCTACCGCAGGCATGAGCGCAAGGACGCGGCGACCGCGAGCGCGGCGCTGGCGAGCCCGGACCCGGGCGCGCGCCTGCGGCCGCAGGGCGGGGCGCCATCGCTCTCGCCCGATCAGCCCGACCAGCCTCCCCACCGGCCCGCCCGGCTGAACTGAGCCGCCGGCGCGCGGCGCTGAACGCTTTCAGGCATTGGCGCCCGCCCCATTCAGGCATTCACCGGCAACGGCCGATCGATCTCCGGCGGAATCGCGAGCCACCGCGGCGCGTCTCATTGTCGACGTCCACCAGTTCATCCGCGTCCGGCCGCCGCCGGGAGGCATTTCTCCACGAATGCCGCCAGGTCGCCGCCCTTGAAAAGATGGCCGGTGATTCCGGCGGCGCGCGCGGCTTCCATATCGGATGGTCGGTCGCCCACGAGAAAACTCCCCTTGGTCTCGACCGGCCAGTGGCGCATCAGGTCCAGGATCATGCCGGGAGCAGGCTTCCTCCAATCGGAGACTTTCCGATAGTCGGCGATGACTGCGTCTGGATGGTAAGGACAATACCGCAGATCGTCGATCCGCGCCCCCTTGTCAGCCAGCTCTCGTCGCATCCAGCTATGCAGATCCATGACCTCGCGCTCCGTGTAGTGACCATGCGCGATGCCGGCCTGATTGGTGACGATGAAGACGAAATATCCCCGCTGGTTGAGCAGGCAAATTGCGGCCGCGACGCCGGGCATCCAACGGACCCGCTCGGGCGTTCCGATGTATTGGTCATCGTAGTTGATCACGCCGTCTCGATCGAGAAACGCGGCGGGCCGTCGGGAATGTCTGGCATCGCCGGCGTGCAGCAGGGTCATCGCTTATGAAACCCGAGATGTGCCGTGCACCGGCAACATCGCCATTCAGCTCGCGTCCAAATCTTCCTGCGTTCCGCTTCCGCCCGCGGCGAGGTGCGCGGCGAGTCCGGAGATGGTCGGGAATTCCCATGCCAGCGAGGGCGAGAGCGGCCTGCCGAGCAACTCTTCGAGGTGACCCGAGAGATCGACCGCATGCAGCGAGTCGAGGCCGTAGTCGAAGAACTCCAGGTCGCGCTTGATGTCCGCGGCGGGAACGTCGGCGTTGCGCACCAGCCAGTTGGCGATCCAGGCCTCGAGCGCCGCGGCGGTGATGGTCTCGAAGCCACCCGTGGTGGTCGTGTCGGGCACGCTCATGCCACTTGGTCTCCCTGCATGGATCTGGCCTGCGGCTGCCGTACGTCCCATACCAGTCCGAGCGCGGCCGCCAATCGAATGAGCCAAGCCGACGGATCCACCTGCCACCAGGTGAAGTCGTTGAATGCCGATCGCGGGAAGGCGTGGTGGTTGTTGTGCCATGCCCCGCCCAGCGTCGGCAGCGCGAGCGGCCAGAAATTGCGGCTGTCGTCGTGGGTGGCGTACGGCCGCGCGCCGAACAGGTGGCACATCGAATTGATGCTCCAGGTCGCCTGGTGCGCGACGAAGATGCGGACCATCCCGCCCCACAGCAGTCCCTCGAGCGCACCCCGCCCGCCCTCGAACGCGAAGCCGATCGCGGCCGGCAGCGCCAGGCCCAACGTGAACCACAGGGGATAAAGCCGGTTCGCCAGCGAGGTCGTCCGGTCGCGAATGAGATCGGGTACGTAGCGCCCGGTGTCCTGCGGTTGCGGCTCGAACAGCCAGCCGACATGCGCGCGCCAGAACCCGGCGAATCCCGGCCGGTTCGGTCCGTGCGGATCCTGTTCGGTGTCGGAGTGAGAGTGGTGGCGGCGATGGGTCGCCGCCCAGAACAGAACCGGTCCCTCGCCGGCGGTCGAGCCGAAAGCGGCGAGGAGCAGCCGCAGCGCCGGTCCGCACTTGAACGCCCGGTGCGTGAAATAGCGATGAAAGCCGATCTCGACGCCGATCGCGCTGACGAGATAAAAGCCGGCGAACAGCCACAGCGCGACCGCCCCGGGCCAGCCGACGTGCCAGACCAGGACGAGGGCGGCGAGCGTCCCGATCGCCGGCACCACGACCATGGCCAGCGCGACGCGCCGATGCACGGCCAGGCGACTGGCGCGCGGCAAGGCCGTGTTGAGGGCGCTCATGCTCCCTTCTCCTGTCGGACAAGATACTGGGTGCGGCAGAGGTGGCGGCGAACTTTGCCGCTCGACGTGCGCGGAATTTCGCCGGGGGCGAGGAACGCGACGTCGTGGACGGTCACATCGTGGGTGCGCGCGACCGCCGCGCCGATGGCGGCGCGGATCGGCGCGAGATCGCCGGACATGCGTCCGGGGGGCCGGCACAGCTCGACCGCCACGATGATGCGCTCCTTGCCGCCGATCTCGGCTGCGAACACCGCGTTCGAGCCGTGCCGCAGGCGGTCGTCCGCGATCTCGTGAATGGTCGCCTCGATGTCCTCGGCATGGAGCTTGCGGCCGGCGACGATCACCAGGTCCTTGACGCGTCCGGTCACCGTGAGCTCGCCCTCGGTCATCACGCCGAGGTCGCCGGTCCGCAGATAGGGCCCGCGCCCGTCGGCGAGGCGGGCGTCGAAGGCGGCCGCCGTCTCCGCCGGCCGGTTCCAGTAACCCATGGCGACGCTCGGGCCCTGGATCCAGATCTCGCCCTCCTTGCCATCGGGGCATGGAACGCGCTGGTCCGGATCGACGATCACCACGTCATGCCCGTCAATGACATGTCCGCAGGTCGTGCGGCCCAGCTCTTCATGCCCCGACGTCGAATTGCGGAGCGCGCCGCCGCCTTTCGTCCGCCCGGTCACCATCAGGGTCGCCTCGGCCAATCCATAGCAGGGCACGAACGAACGCCGCTGGAATCCGCAGGGCGAGAATGCGCGGGCGAAGCGCTCGAGCATGTCGAACCTGACGGGCTCGGCGCCGACGAACGCGCAGTCCCAGCTTGTTAGATCGAGTTCGTGCCGGAGCGGTTCATCGATGGCCGCAACACAATGATCGTAGCCGAACGGCGGACCTCCGCTGATGGTGGCGCGCGTGCGCTGGATCGCCTTCAGCCATCGAATCGGCCGCTGCATGGCGTGCATCGGCGACAGCACCGTGGTCACGCACGCGGAATAGACCGGCTGCAGCGTTCCGGCGACCAGGCCCATGTCGTGATACGGCGGCAACCAGGTGACGCCGCGCGAGTGCGCCCCGATGCCGAACCGGCGCACCGCCGCTTCGAGGTTGTCGATGAGGTTGCCATGGCTCACCATGACGCCTTTGGGGTTTCCGGTCGAACCCGATGTATATTGCAGCAGCGCGAGATCCGCGGGATCGGGCGAGGCGCCGTCCCACCCAGCCTGCGAGGTCCAGGTATCGGCGCCGACGACGAGTCGCGGCACCTGATCCAGCCTCGCGTCAGTGAGCTGCGCGGCGACGCCGGGCTCCGAGCTCGCATCGGTGAGGATCAACGCCGCGTTGCAGTCCCGGCCTATGGCCGAGAGCGTCCCCGCCAGACGCCGCGCCCGCGGCGGGAAGCTCGGCACCGCAACCAGTCGGGCGTAGAAGCAGGCGAACAGCGCAACGATGTAGCCGAGCCCGGGCTGGAGCACGATCAGGACGGGCTCGCCCGGTCGCGCCCGATCCAGAAGAGACGCGGCGAGGGTGCGGGCGCGCTGATCGAGCGACCCGTAGCTCATGGGCTCTTCGAGCGCCTCGCCGTCGCGCAGGAAGGTGTAGGCTAGTTGCTCACCCTGGTGATGCGCGCGATGCCTGAGAACCTCGACGATCGAGCCAGCGCGCCGTGGGATATTGCTGCTCATCGTGGCTTGGTCCGCGCGGGCGATGAGGTGATGACAACAATGTCCGAAGCACCGTGGTGCATGAGAGCCGTTGTTCCCAGCGCTGCCCCAAAACCATACCTTAACCGTTGCATCGAGGTCCAGCCGCGGTGTCTTGTTACCCCGGTGGGGCCCCGGGGAGGTCGGATCGCGCACCCACACAGACTTTGTTCGCTGGGGATCGCATCGGTTCAACGACCTGCTTCGCCCCTTGCGGGTCAGGGCAAATCGGTGTTCCAACGGCCTGATCTATAGACGCTTGCTATCGGGGAACTGCGTGGCCCGTCTCGAGGACAAGATCGTGCTGATCGCCGGCGCCGCCGGCGCCATCGGTCAGGCTGTTGCGGCCGCGGTGCAACGCGAAGGCGGCGTCGCGATCGCGACCGATCTCGGGGGCCGGGCCGGCATCGATCACGGGCTCGACGTCACCGCCGAGAGCGACTGGTACAACGTGCTGGCCGAGGTCGAGCGCGCGCATGGACGCCTCGACGGCCTGGTCAATGCCGCCGGCATCGCGCTCCTCGCCAGCATCGAGGACACCGACTATGCGTCCTGGCGGCGGGTGCTGGCGGTCAATCTCGACGGCACGTTTCTCGGCTGCAAGCACGCGCTCCGATTGCTGAAACTCCGTGGCGGCTCGATCGTGAACCTGTCCTCGATCTCCGGCATCGTCGGCGGTCACAATCTTGCGGCCTACAACGCCTCCAAGGGCGGCGTGCGGCTGCTGACCAAATCGGTGGCGCTCCATGGCGCGCGCCTCAAGCCGCCGGTGCGCTGCAACTCGGTGCATCCCGCGTTTCTCGATGGTCCGATGGTGGACGACATTCTGGCGCAGACCGGCCGGCCCGAGATCGCGCGCGGCCAGCTCGCGCGCGATATCCCGCTCGGACGGCTCGGCACGCCGTCCGAGGTTGCCGACCTCTGCGTCTATCTGTTGTCCGATGAATTGCGCTTCGTCACCGGCTCGGAATTCACCATCGACGGCGGCCTCACCGCGCGATGAAGCGGCGGCGCGCGGATGCGAACTGTGTCTCCGCTCCGGTTGCCGTCAAACGATGTCATGAAGCTCGACGTGGGACTCCTGGGTCCCGGATCTCCGCTCCGGCTTCGCCGTCGCTCGTCCGGGACCCAGGGTCACAGACACCGTCCCACGCAGAAAAGCAGATATCGACCGCGCGGCGATGGCGTTTCACCGCCCGGGCAGCGGATGTCCCGGCATCAGATCGTAGGGATGTTTCCAGCCCGGCAGCGCCTTGATGCGATCGAGCCACACCGCGATGTGCTTGTGCTGCGCCGGGATATCGAAGCCGAATTCCTCCGCCGGGTAGTAGAGATAAGCCACCAGCGAGAGATCGGCGATGGTGGGCCGTGTGCCCAGTACGAATGGGCGCGTCGAAAGTCGCTTGTCGATGATGGCGAGGTTGTTGTCGATGCGTCCCTTGAGAAACGCGAGCACCGCGGGATCGCCCGCCGGCTTGGCGAGGAAACGCAGAAAGCGGTAGGGGCCGAGAAAGCCGTTGACCTTCTGGTTGTCGAAAATGATCCAGCGCAGCGCTTCGAGCCGCTCGTCTTCGCCGTCGGGCCGGAACTTGCCTGACCGGTCGGCGAGATAGGTCAGGATCACGCCCGACTGGCTGAGCTTCTTGTCGCCGTGCACCAGCACCGGCGCCTCGCCCATTTCGTTGATGTTGGTCCGGTACTCCGGCGTGCGCTGCTCGCCCTTGGCGAAGAAGTCGACCCAGATCGGCTTCCAATCCGCGCCGATCAGGTTAAGCATGAGGGCACAGCGATAAGCGTTCCCGGATTGGGCAAAGCAGTAGAGCTGGTATTCGGCCATTGCAGGTCCTTGGCGTGCGGTGAAGAGTGAGCGTTTTTAACGCGGCCGTGCGCTCACTTCATCGTCGGAATGACGAACTCGGCGCCTTCCTTGGTGCCTGACGGCCAGCGCGACGTCACGGTCTTGGTCTTGGTGTAGAAGCGCACCGCGTCGGGCCCGTGCTGGTTGAGGTCGCCGAAGCCGGAGCGCTTCCAGCCGCCGAACGTGTAATAGGAGAGCGGAACCGGAATCGCGAAGTTCACGCCCACCATGCCGACATTGACTCGGTTGGTGAAGTCGCGGGCGGTGTCGCCGTCGCGGGTGAAGATGGCGACGCCGTTGCCGTAGTCGTGCTCGGAGGGCAGTTTCAGCGCGTCCTCGTAGTTCTTGGCGCGCACCACCGACAGCACCGGCCCGAAAATCTCCTCCTTGTAGATACGCATGTCGGGCGTCACCTCGTCGAACAGGCAGCCGCCCATGAAGAAGCCTTTCTCGTAGCCCTGCAGCTTGAAGCCGCGGCCGTCGACTCTGAGCTTGGCGCCCTCCTTGAGGCCGAGATCGACGTAGCTCTTCACCTTGTCGACCTGCGCCTTGGTGACCATCGGGCCATAGTCGGCCTGCGGATCGCTCGAGGGCCCGACCTTAAGGCTCTCGACGCGCGGGATGAGCTTCTCCACCAGCAGGTCCGCGGTCTTCTGGCCGACCGGCACTGCCACCGAGATCGCCATGCAGCGTTCGCCTGCCGAGCCGTAGCCCGCGCCGATCAGCGCATCGACTGCCTGGTCGATGTCGGCGTCCGGCATCACCACCATGTGGTTCTTGGCGCCGCCGAAGCATTGCACGCGTTTTCCATGTGCGCAGCCGGTGGTGTAGATGTATTCGGCGATCGCGGACGAGCCCACGAACCCGATGGCGCGGATGCGCGGATCGGTGAGCAGGGCATCGACCGCCTCCTTGTCGCCGTTGACGACGTTGAGCACGCCCGCCGGCAGCCCGGCCTCCACCAGCAGCTCGGCAAGTCGCATCGGCACCGAAGGATCGCGCTCGGACGGCTTGAGGATGAAGGCGTTGCCGCAGGCCAGCGCGGGCGCGAACTTCCACATCGGGATCATGGCCGGGAAGTTGAACGGCGTGATGCCGGCGACGACCCCGAGCGGCTGGCGCAGCGAGAACAGATCGATGCCGGGGCCGGCGCTGTCGCTGAACTCGCCCTTCAGCAGGTGCGGGATGCCGCAGGCGAACTCGACCACTTCGAGCCCGCGCTGGATGTCGCCCTTGGAGTCGGCGAAGGTCTTGCCGTGCTCGGAGGAGAGCAGCTTGGCGAGGCTGTCGAACTCCTTCTGCACCAGCTCGAGAAACTTGAACATCACGCGCGCGCGCCGCTGCGGATTGGTCGCAGCCCAGGCCGGCTGCGCCGCCTCGGCGTTGGCGATCGCATGCTCCATCTCCGGCTTGCTGGCGAAGGCGACCTTGGCCTGCACCTCGCCGGTATTGGGGTCGAACACGTCGCCGCTGCGGCCGGAGCTGCCCGCCACTGTCTTGCCGCCGATGAAATGGCCGATCTCGCGCATGGGTGCCTCCGTCGGATCCGCGCTCGCGTTGGCGAGCCGTTTTTGTCGTGGTCGTTGCCCCGACTCGTCATGCCATGGGCTTGGCCGGGCATCCATCGAAAAAAGCAAACTCTTTCGAAACGGATGGATAGGCGGGCCAAGCCCGACCGTGACGGATAGTGCCACCGACCGTTGGTATCAGATAGCGCAGCTTGCATCGCGCGGGAAGCCTCGCGAACGACGCTTATGTTGCTGTCGATGATCCGCAATGCGCGCGCCATGCCGGTGCCGGCGTCACGCGCACGCGCGGGCTATCATTGATCGATTGGCCTGCGCTGCAGCGGCTCGCCGGGTAGACCTGACACCGGGCCCGTGCCAGTTTCACCCAAATGAACAACCGTCCCGCGGTCGATCCTGCCGCCATCCTGTTCAAGGGCGTCGGCACCTGGGGTGCGATCGCTGTCGCCGTCGCGGGCATGGCGCCCACGATGGCGATGAACTTGAATCCGCAGGAGCCGGCCGAGCATGTCGGCCGGGTGGTTCCTCTCGTCTTCTTGTTGTCCACCTTGGTCGTGCTGCTGGTGGCATGGTGCTTCGCGCGCCTGTCCCACGAGCACCCCAACGCCGGCTCCGCCTACGGCTTCGTGGCGGCGATCCTTGGTCCGCGTGCCGGGCTGGTTGCCGGGTGGACGCTGCTCGGGACTTATCTCTGCTTTGTCATCGTCGGTCTCGCCGGCGTCGGTCTGTTCGGCGCCAACCTGCTGCAGCGCCTCGATCTCTGGCGCGATGCGTCGAGCCTCGGCCTGACGATGCTGGCCGCCGTGGTGGTGGCGCCGCTGAGCATCGTTCCCGCCCAGCGCGCCGGCCTGGTGCTGATCATTCTCGAAGGCGTTGCCGTCGTTGCCATGGTGCTGATGGCCTGCGCGGTGCTGCTGTTGGTCGCGCAGGGGCATGGACCGCAGGGTGACCCGCCGCTGCTGGATCTCTTTATCCCGACGGCAGGCGTGGGAGCCTCCGCCATCGCGCTGGGGCTGTCGTTCGGTCTGCTGTCCTTCGCGGGCTTCGAGCAGGTTGCGACCCTGGGCGAGGAAGTGAAGAAGTCGAGGTTCACCATCCCCCGGGTCCTGATCGGGACCGTGCTCGGCGCCGGGATCGTGTTCACGCTGGTGACCGCGGCCGAGACGCTCGGGTTCGGCACCGATCGCGCCGGCGTCGCCCGCTTCACCACCTCCACCTCGCTGCTGGCCGACCTGTCGGCGCGCTATTTCGGCGGCTGGTCCGGAGACCTGTTCGACGCCCTCGCCATCTGTTCCGCCCTGGGAGGCGCATTGGCGTCGATCGTGGCGGCCTCGCGCATTTTGTTCGCGCTGGGCAGGGACCTCGTTCCGTCGAGCCCGGTGGCGCGGATTTCCCCGGCGAGCGGGACGCCCCGCAACGCCGCCGTCTGTATCCTGGTCGCGGCGATCCTCGGATACGGCGCGCTACGCCTCGTCTTTCATGCCTCGGGATCGGATGCGTTCTTCTGGGGCTCCACGCTCGGCGCGCTCGCGCTCCTCGTCGCCTATCTGCTTGTCGTGCTCAGTGCGGCCGGCGCGCTCATACGTCCGTCGGGGCGGGGCCTGCGATGGCTTCTGCTCATTCCCGCGCTTGCGGCTGTGGCGATCGCCTACACGTTCTGGGTGAACGTCTACCCGCCCCAGCCCGGCGCCTATCGGGTGATCCCATGGATCGTCCTGGTCTGGTGCTGTGCGCCGGTGATGGCGACGCTCTTCGATCCCCGGCTGCTCAAGCTGGTGGCGTCCGGTTGCCTGGCCGCGCGGGAACGCATGAAAGAGGATTGAGCCGCCGCCCCGTTCCCGCGGCCGTGCGACGCGCGCCCCTGATGCCCTGTAGCGGACGGCTGCTTTCCGCAATAATTTGGCCGTCTCATCCGTCCTGCATTCGGGATAAAACGGTCAGAGCCCTGGGGTGACCACGGGAGTGCGGCGATGACGGGCTTGGTGCGTGGGAAACAAAGCGGTCGCAGGATCGGGCTGTCCTTGGCCGTCGCCGCCATCGCATCGATGCTGTGGCTGGTTCCGCTGCAAACCAGCGCGCTGAGCGAAGATGACGTGTTCCAACAAGCGATCAACTACATCTTCACCGGGCGCATCGATCCGAAGGACGGCCCCGAAATCGTGGACCCGAAGGCCTGCATCGTCGTGGTCCCCGAGCCTGATCTCAACAGATATGCCAGGTATTATTTGAACCGCTTCAAGATGGATGTATCCCGCATCAGCAAAAAATATGCCGGCCGGCAGGTTCTTTACGAACTGGAGGTCGAAGGCGACGATGTGATTCTCGAATTTCTTAAAGCCGATAAGGCGACGGTGAATTTCGGGTTCAAGTCTGCGCACATTTCGCTGCCGGGGAATATCGATCGAACGGAAAAGGCGCTGCATCTGGTTTTTGACGGGCACTGCAAGGCCGACCAGCCGAAGTCGCCGTTCTAGCGGCAACGCTTCGCATCACTAGACGAGATGCTTCCTGATACGAGCGCTGAGCATGTCGATCGCGACAACCGTTACAACGACAATGATGACCTGCGCGGCCGTCTCGGCGTATTGGAAGCTGCGGATGCTTTCGTAAAGCGTCTGACCAATTCCCCCCGCGCCCACGATGCCGAGCGTCGTTGCGGAGCGCACTGATGTTCGTCGTTGCGGTCGGTATGGGTCCCTTCGCCGGCGTCATGGCGATTTTCGTTCACAATCTCGGTGTGTTGGAAGCTCTTCTCCGAGGCGGTCGAATCAATCACGCGAGTTGCAAGACGTCGTATTCGGCGTCGTGCCCCAGGTGATGCCGCTGTGGAACTCGCTCACGCTCTACCGGCTCGAGATAATTCGCCGCCGCCTTCACCACCGTCCGCCCAGATACTCTTCCACGCAGGCCGGCGACGCCTTGGCATAGGTGCCGCGGCGGCTGACCACGGCGCCAGTGAGGCGGCGCAGCGCGAGCGCCATCTCGGCCGCCTTCGCCGCCACGGCGATGCCGTTGAGCACCAACGCGCCGTCGATCACGAACGGGCATTCGCGCGCGAACAGCAGCATTGGCAACCCCCCGGCCGGGATGATGACCTCGGCGCCCTGCGCCACCAGCGGACGAACCTGCTCGATGAAATCGGCGCGGACCCGCGTGTAGCTCGCCTCGTCGGTGAAGGCGCGCATGAAGCCGGGCAGGTCCATGTGGATCGCGCGCACGCCCGCGAAGCGCTGATCGAGCCCGTGCGCGTGGACCTGGCGCTCGTGCCAGTCAATGAACACCGGATCGATGGTCACCAGTCCGAACCGCCGCCCCATGCTCAGCGCCGCCAGCAAGTTGGCTTCGCCCAGTCCGACCACGGGGATGTCGAGGGTGCCGCGGATTTCCAAGAGGCCGGGTTCCTGGAAGTGTCCGACGACGAAGCCGTCATAGCCCGCGCGCTCGGCTTCGAGTGCGTTGCGGATCGCCTGCGCGGCGCAGCGGAATTCCGTGAGCGGATGGAAAAGGTGGTCGGGTGGGTCGAGCCCGTGTACCTCGAATTTGACGCCGGGCGATGCGGAGGCGTCGAGCAGCGCTTGTAAGCGCTTAATATAGGGTGCCTGCTCGACCGGATGCACGAAGCTCTGATACCACAGCCGGGCGGGACTAGACGGTTCAGCCATTCATGTGTCTCCACTCAAGATGATGTGTTCGCGCGAGGCGGCGCTAACCGTTTCCGAGATTGGCGGCGGGCAGGCTCATCGTCCGCTCGGTCGTTGAACTCAATATCCGCAGGGAGGGAGAAAAAATCTACATGCGCCAGCGTGCGTCGGGGTCTTCCTCGGGAACGGCCAGCGCCTCGATCTCGACGAACGCGTCTGCGCCGACCTCCACCGGTCGCGGCGGCGCCTCAAAGCCGACCTTCCAGACGCGCAGCTCGTAGCGGCCCTTCGGCAGCGCGATTTCCGCCAGTCCTGAAGCGCCGGTGGTCCCGCGGTAGGCGCCGAGCCGCAGTTCAACGTCCGGAATCGGCGCCGCGGTTGCCCGCTCGATCACCTTCACGCTGAGCACATGCTCGGGTGGGCGGACGACCGCGACGCTGAACGAGGTCTTGGCGCCGTCGTGCGGAAGGTCGAGCTCGGACGCCTCGAACCGCGCCGACCATGTCGCCACCCCTTCAATCCGCGGTGCTTGCAGGTGGATGTCGGTCCAATAGAGCGCTCCGGTGCCGGGGAGCGGCGCGTCGCTGAGAACGCCGCGCCCGGCGACGTCCCCTGCATCGTCGCAGACCTCGATCGCGCGGCCCGCGAGTGTCGCATTCGCCGCCGATTTCGCGCCGGCCTTGATGACGAAGCGTGCACCGGCGATGACCGGGGAGGGCACATCCCAAGCCGCCAGGCTCGTCGCCTGCGGCATCACCCGCACCGGCACGTCGAGCACGGCTTGCGCATAGCGCGTGCCCGCGATCTCGTGCGCGGGCAACGTGAACCGGAACAGATGCACGCCGAGACGAGGCGGCGCCGCGAGCGCGATCGCGGCCGTCTCGCTCACGCCGTCGGCGTGCACGGCAAACGCGTGCATGGTCGCCTGGCCATCGGGTGCAGTGACCGCAATCGCCATGCCGGTGCGGTCGTGCCCGTCCGGGCACGATGCCCGCGCCATCACCGCCACGCTATTACCCGCCGGTGCTTCGAGCGGCAGCGGCTCGCTCACCGTCAGATGAACGGGCACGCCGCCGGTCTCGTCCGCCATCAGCGCGTGCCCGACGTCTCGGCGACCTGACGGCGCGCCGCGTGCCGGCCGGCGATGCGCCCGAACGCGATACAGCGTGTCAGCCCGTGCTGGGCGAAGCCGCCCTGCGATTCGCCGGCGCAATAGAGACCGGGGATGATCTCGCCGCGGATATCGATCACCTGCGAGTTGGTGTTGGTGCGGATGCCGGTCAGCGTGTCGTGCAGGATCGGCGTGGTCCATGCCGCATAGAACGGCGGTTTCTCGATCTTGTAGAGCGGCGTCGGCTTCTTGAAATCGGCGTCCGCGCCGGCCGCGACGAACCCGTTGTAGCGGTTCACCGTCTCCTGCAACGTTGCGCCCGAGATCGGCGCCTTCTGGTACGGGTTCTTGATGTTGGCGGCGAGTTCCGGGATCGTGTCGGCGCTGAAGAAATAGCCGTCACGGTCGACATGCGGCGGCTCCGGCTTCCATTTCTCGCGGGTGACGGCATCGGCGTCGAAGATCGCCCAGATCGGGCCCCCGCCGTTGAGCTTGGTCTTGTCGCCGTTATACGCCATCGCGGCGTTGAAGAACCCGTGCGAGCCGTCGGTCTCGTCCCAGAACCGCTTTCCGTTCTGATTGACGAAGATCATGTTCTGCCAGTCGCGTACGGTCAGACCGGTGGCGCGCGCCTGCTGGAACATCGGGCTGTCGGGCTCGTACACCAGCGACGAGTAGCCCCAGCGGCAGCCGATGTGCCGCGTCTTGGTGATCTGCGCTGCCTCGTCAACGGTCTGATTGGCGGTCGACCAGAGCGAGGCGCCGATATCCATCGCGGCCAGTTCACCGTCGGCGCCCTGGTGGACGTAGGGCGAGCATGCCTGCTGGTATTCCTCGGTCAGCCGCGGATCGAAGATGCGGCGGAAGTTGACGTTGCCGGTGTGGCCGCCGGTGGCGATGATCACGCCCTTGCGGGCCTGGATGTTCACCGCGTTGCTGCCCGCGATGGTGGTGATGCCGAGCACGCGACCCGCATTGTGCTTCTCGCGCACGATCGAGGTCATCTTGTGCTTGAGGAAGATCTGCACGCCCTTCTTGCGCGCGCTCTCCTCCATGCGCCGCACCAGGCCCGAGCCATTGCGGCCGCGCCGCGGCGCGTAGACCTGGCTGGGGATGTGCCACTCCTTGGTGACGAAGATGCGGTCCACGGTCGACGCGTCCGGAGAGCGGATCGGTTTCTCGATGAACTCGACGCCGTTCTCGATCAAAAAGTCGTAGGTCGGCACGTTCTCGTCGGCGAAAACGCGGATCAGGTCGCGGTCGCTGTAGCGGCTCTCGGAGTGGTCGAAGCGCACCCAGTCGTCGAACAGCATGTCGGGCGTGTCCTTGATGCCGAGCTTCTGCTGCAAGGCGTGGCCGCCGCCGACCTGCACGCGGCCGCCGCTCAGAATCCCCCGCCCGCCGATGTCGAAATTCTCGTCCACGACAATGACCGACGCGCCGTTGTCGCGCGCGGTGATCGCCGCCGGCAGCCCGGCCACGCCCGCGCCGATCACGACCACGTCGGCAGCGTAGTCCCACTTGATGCCGTTGCCGGTTTGCGCGCCGGCCTCCTGCGTTCCCGTTCCGGCGATCGCGACTGCGCCGACGCCGGCGGCGGCGCCGCGCGCGAGGAAGTTGCGCCGGTTGACCTCAGCCTTGCCGGACGCGCGTGTTGGCTTGCTCATCCCTCAACCTCCCGAATGCCGATTTTGGCTATTTGCTTGATGACGATGGCACTAGTGTCCCGGTTCCGACGTTCGTATCCCTTTGCAGCTCGCGCTCGTACGAACGTCGGAACCAAAGGGACACTAGCAGCTATATCATTGTAGTGTGGCTTTGGATTTGACGTTCCTACGAGTGACTCGCGGCAATGCTGATAGGAACGTCAAATCCGCCACACTTAGTCTCCGCCTTCCGGAATTGCGAATCAAGGCGTTGCGGGCGGGTGTGAGGGGTGGGGATGTACAAGGCACTGCTGATCCGCGTGCTGCTCGTGGCAGCCGCCGTCGCGCTGCTCTCGCCGTCCGCGCGCGCGGATCACAGCTGCGATGCGCTCGGCGAGCCCGGGTGGTCGACGGTGCCCTCACACGAGATCGTCAACGTCGCGGACGGCGCGCCCTACCAGGCCGGCGGCGACTGGTTCGTCGAGCGCACCACGACCGTGCTGCCGCTGTGCAACTACATCAACGCATCAGGCAATTACAGTTTGCGGTCGTATTCGCTCAGTCCCGAGGACAAGACCGAGCGGGTGGCGATCTGCCGGGGCAGCGCCGCGGTCGCCCCCTATGCCGGGCCGTGTCCGCCGAAGTAGACCGTCGGTTGACCCCTCACCCCCGTCGTTCCCGCCTCCGCCTGTCGATCATGTTCGCCGCACGCCACGCCGAGAGGACCGCGCCTTCCTGCCAAGCGCCGAGCTGGCTCAGATGTTCGCCGGCGAAATGAAACGGGCCGTCCGGTTGGTTGAGCAGCGCGTACGCGTTCTCCCGGCCGGGACGCCAGCGTGCGGCGATGCCGAGGCTGTGCGGCACCTTGCTCCAGGCCACCGCCATCGGCTTTTCCAGCTCGCGGCCGCGGCCGGGATGAAGGCCTTCGATAGCCGTGCGCGTCAGCTCGAATTGCTCTTGCAGCGGGCGCTCCGCCAGTACGTCGGCATCGGCCCGCACCGCATAGGCACCGAGCAAAATTCCCTTGGGCGAGAACAAGCGGTCGCTCGGATACCACACCAGCGACGTCGGGCCCGCGGTCCATGAAATGCCGCCGTAGATGTGCGCCTCGGTTTCCCAGAACCGGGGCGACTGCCATGCGATCTTGACGGCATTGCCGTAATCGACCTCGGTCATCGCGGCGCGGTGGGGGCCTGAAAAATCGCAGTCGATGCCGCGCAAGACCGTGAGCGGAATGGTGACGATGCAATAGGCGGCGTCGATCGCCTGGCGTGCGCCCGTTTTGCGGTCGACGAACGCGATGCTGGCGCCGCTGTCGGTGCGCCGGATGGCGGTCACCTCGCTGCGCAGGCGCACGGCCGGGCCGAGCCTTTGCGCGAACGCATCCGTGATGCGGTCCATGCCGCCGACCGGCTGGAACATGGTGGCCTGCTGGGTGAAATTCTCCTCGAACAGCATTTCGCTCCACATGTCGGCGTCGAGCAGCACGCTCAGCGGAACTGGATCGCGCCGCACGCCCGGCTGGTTTGCCGGGCCCGGCAGGATCTTGTAGCCCGCGCGCGCCGAGCCCTCGTAGACGAGGTCCGGCGAGAGGTCCCCGTAGTGCCGCAGGAACGCGAGCATCCGCTCCTTGTCATGCGCGGACAATTCCTGATCGAGCGCGCCGCGGTTGATCGCCTTGCCGAGCAGTTCGGAGATTTCGCCGCGCGTATCGTTGATCGCCTGGCGCAGCTCGATCGGCTTGCCGTCATTGGCCGCAGGATTGTGCAGCAACGCGCCGCGATTGGCATTGATCTCGACCTCGAGCGCGACGCCGAACTCGCGGCAATAGCCGAGCACGGCCTGATGATGGCTGGGAAGCCGCGCCGGCCCCGCGTTCCAGTACAGGCCGTCGTCGAATTCGCAGACCTGGCGGGTGCCGTCGGTCATGTCGAGCGTGGCGCCGCGCCGGACAGTCCAGTTGCGCCCGCCCACGCGATCGCGGACCTCGAGCACGGTGCAGTCGTAGCCGGCCTTGCCGAGCTCGTACGCCGCCGACAGGCCGGCCATTCCGGCGCCGAGAATGACGACCTTGGTGCCGTGACGGGTGCCCCCCTCGAGCGCCAACGGCTCGGCGACGGCAGCCGTGCCAAGGAGGCCCATCGCCTGCATGGTGAGGTAGGTGGCACGGTAGCCGCCGACCTGCGCGACCCTGCGCAAAAATTCCCGACGGGTGCCGCTCATCCCGCCCTCGTACGCTTTGCCGCCGGTCGCGGCAATGGTGGAGCTATTCGCGAGACTAGCGCGCGTGCGCCAGCGGTGCCGCCTGTCGCGCCGGCGACGCGGCTTCGGCAAACGCCGGCATGACGTCGGCTGCGAACAGCCGCATGGATTTCTGCGCCTCGCGTAGCTCGAGCGCGCCGAAATTGATCTGCAGGGAGGCATGCTCGAATTTGCCGATGACGCCGACCACGCGGCTGATGATCGCCTTGATCTCGTCGGGGGTGCCGACCCATGCGCCGCCGGACTCGATCTGGCCGTCGAGGGTGAACGAGCGCAGCCGCCGCATCGACGTGTCGTAGTCGCGATAGTCCTTGGAGGTCGTGCCGCGCGACCAGTCGCCGACGGCTTCATTGAGCGCGCGGAAATATTCCTCGAACGGCGGCCGCGCGATCTCGCGCGCGAGCCGCGCATCCTCGTGGCAGAACATATGAAACGCGACCATGACCTCGCCGTCGCCGGGATGGCCGGCGTCGCGCCACGACTTGCGATAAAGCTCGAGCAGGGGCCCGATTGGCCCGATCGGGATCGCCATCAGCGAATAGCCGCTGCGGCCGGCGAACTCGAACGACTCGGGCGTCTGCGTCGCCGCGATGTAGAATTTGGGGCGCGGTGTCTGCGTCGGCCGCGGCAGCGAGGTCACGTTCTCGAACGAATGGAAGTGGCCGCGATGGGTGGCATTCTCCTGCGTGAGCAGGAGCTCGATCTGCTCGAGGCCTTCGCGGAAGCGCGCCTGCGATTCATCGGGCGAGATGCCGAAGCGCCGGAACTCGTGCGGCAGGAACGCGCGCGCGAACCCGACATCGATCCGGCCGCCGGAAATGCCGTCGAGCATGGCGATCTCGCCTGCGAGCTTGAACGGATGGTTGAATACCGGCAGCACCGCCCCGGTGACGAGGCGCATCTTTTTCGTGCGCTGCGACATGGCGGTGAGAAAGACGATCGGGTTCGGGCTGTAGCCGCCGTAGCGGGTGAAGTAGTGCTCGACGGTGCGGAGATGCCGGAAGCCCAATGTTTCGGCTTCTTCTGCGATCGCCAGCGATTCCGCGTAATAATCGGCGGCGCGCTTGTCGGTGTGGTCGACGGCGGGAAAAAACTGCACACCGAATTGCATGTGGCGCCGTGCTCCTGTCCCGCTCGCGTGGAATCTTCTGTGTGGATCTTTTGGCCCGCGATGAGGGGAATAGCGGACTATAGGGCCGCGTGCCTGCCAGTCAATCGAACGCGGGCGCGCCTGCGGGCGCGATTGACAGCATGGGGACGTGATCTAGACTCCGATGCAATCGGTCGTTGCCGAGATGAGAAAGGTTGCCGCCATGTCTGCCGCCCCGCGCGAAATCAGCGACGTCCGCAAGGCATGGAAGGAGGCCAATCTGGCGCCGCTGTGGGAAAATGCGAAGGCACATCGGCCGGCGCCGCCGCCCGCCGCCGGCTACCTGTGGTCGTGGGACAAGATCCGTCCGCTGATCACCGCCGCCATCGAGGTCGCCTCGCCGGAGGCGGTGGAACGGCGCGTGCTGCAACTCGTGCCGCCGATCCCCGAGTGCCAGGACGAGCAGCAGACCTCGCGCACCCTCGCCGCCAACATCCAGATCCTGTTGCCGGGCGAGAAGGCGCGGCCGCATCGCCACACCATGAACGCGTTGCGGTTTGTGCTCGAAGGCTCCGGCGCGGCCACCATCGTCGACGGCAAGTCCTGTCCCATGGAGGAAGGGGACCTGATCCTCACGCCGGCCTGGACCTGGCACGAGCATGTTCATCAGGGCAGCGGTCCGATCATCTGGCTCGATGCCCTCGACGTGCCGTTCCAGCAATATATGGGGACGGGTGCGTTCCAGCCCGGGCCGGTTGCCGAGATGCCGGAGACCGTCGCCGACGCCGCCTTTGCCGTGGCCAATGTCGTGCCGGATACCAGTTATGCCACGAGGGACTATTCGCCGGTGTTCCGTTATCCCTATGCGAGCACGTCGGCTGCGGTTGCCGCCGCCCCGCCTGCGCGCGATGGCTCGCGCCGCGTGCGCTACGTCAATCCGCTCACCGGCGGCCCCGGGATGGCGCTGATGGACTGCTTCCTGGTGCAACTCGATCCCGGCGCGACGACGCTGCCCTTCCGCACCACCGCGAACTCGGTCTGCTGCGTGGTGGAAGGGTCGGGCGAGAGCCAGATCGGCAACGAGACGATCCGGTGGCGCAAGCGCGACATCTTCACCTTGCCGCAAGGCAACCGCATCGTTCACCAGGCGAACGGCGGTACCGCGCGGCTGTTCCAGGTCTCGGACCGCGACATGTATGCCCGGCTCGGGCTGCTCAAGGAGGAATACGGGAATATCGCGGCCTGAGGCGTGGTGCTCCACGGATTGCCCCATCCCTGGGCATTCCTCATTCTTGTGCATGCGGAACTTGTTGTCCGGGAGCATGTTGCTTGCGGGTGAGGGGTGATATAAGCCGCCCCTCTCTTGGCCGCGCGCCGGACTGATCCTGCCCCGATGGCTCATGTAGCGAACGAAAAGACCGCGTCCGGCGTGGCTCATGTGCCGGGCCATGGCGTGTCACATCACAAATCGAGCCTGTGGGCGATGGCGCTGGGCAGCGTCGGCGTCGTCTACGGCGATATCGGCACCAGCCCGCTTTATGCGTTCCGCGTGGCGGTGGTGGCCGCGACCGAGTCCGGCCCGGTCACCCGCACCGTCGTGCTCGGCGTGCTCTCGCTGATCCTGTGGTCGCTGATCATCGTGGTCACGCTCAAATACGTGGTGCTGCTGCTGCGTGCCGACAACAACGGCGAGGGCGGCACCTTGTCGCTCACGGCGCTGGCGACGCGCGCACTCGGCCGGCGTACCGCGCTCGTGTTCCTGCTCGGCGTCGTCGGCGCTTCGATGTTTTTGGGCGACGCCGTTATCACGCCGGCGATTTCCGTGTTGTCGGCGGTCGAAGGGTTGAAGCTCGTCACCCCCGCCTTCGACCATTACGTCGTGCCGTTGACCATCGTCCTCCTGATCGTGCTGTTCGGCGCGCAGAGCCGCGGCACCGCGCGGGTGGCGAGCTTCTTTGCGCCGGTCATGGTGATCTGGTTCTTGGCGATCGCGGCGGCAGGCTTGCTCCACATTCGCGACGATCCAGGGGTGATCGCGGCCATCAATCCGGTCTATGCCGTGACGTTTCTCTTTTACCACGGCGATATCGGGCTGGTGACGCTCGGCCTGGTCTTCCTGGTCGTCACCGGCGGCGAGGCGCTCTATGCCGACCTCGGCCATTTCGGACGCAAGCCGATCCAGACCGCTTGGTTCGGTCTGGTGCTGCCGTCGCTGCTGCTCAACTATTTCGGTCAGGGCGCCAAGGTGCTCGCCGATCCTACCGCGATCGAGAACCCGTTCTACCGGCTGGTGCCCGACATTCTGCTGCTGCCGATGGTCGTGCTCGCGACTGCCGCGACTGTGATCGCGAGCCAAGCCGTGATCACCGGCGCGTATTCGCTGGTGCATCAGGCCATTCAGCTCGGCCTGTTGCCACGGCTTGCGATCCTGCACACGTCGGCGTCGCAGGCCGGACAGATCTACATTCCGCGCGTCACCGGGGCCCTGCTGATCGGGGTCCTGCTGCTGGTCGGCGTGTTCCGCAGCTCGGAGGCGCTCGCCTCCGCCTACGGCATCGCGGTCGCCACCACGATGGTGGTGGATGGAGTTCTGGCCTTCATCGTGATCTGGAAGCTGTGGCATTGGCCGCTGTGGCGGGTGGTTGCCGTGGTTGCGCCACTTATCCTCGTCGACGCGATCTTCTTCTCCGCCAACCTGCTCAAGCTGCTCGAAGGCGCCTGGGTGCCGATCCTGTTCGGGGCATCGATGGTGCTGATCATTCTGACCTGGCGGCGGGGCACCACCATTCTTGCCCAGAAAACCCGGCGCACCGAAGTGCCGCTCGATACTTTATTGGGAAGCCTCGAGAAGCATCCCCCGCACACGGTGCCGGGCACGGCGGTATTTCTCACCAGCCAGCCGGAATTCGCCCCGACCGCGCTGCTGCATAATCTCAAGCACAACAAGGTGCTGCACGACCACAACGTCATCCTCACCATCATCACCACGGACACGCCACGCGTGAGCGACGAGGAGCGGGTGCGGATTACGGCGCGTTCGCCGCGCTTCAGCCAGTTGGCGCTCAAATTCGGTTACATGGAATCGCCGAATGTCCCGAAGGCGCTCGCCATTGCCCGCAAGCACGGCTGGCAATTTGACATCATGTCAACGTCGTTCTTCCTGTCGCGCCGCGCGCTCAAGCCGGCGGCCCATTCCGGCATGCCGCGGTGGCAGGACCATCTGTTCATCGCGCTGGCGAAATCGGCGAGCGACGCCACGGACTTCTTCCAGATTCCCACCGGACGGGTGGTCGAGGTCGGCACGCAGGTCACGGTATGAGCGCTTCCGGCACAAAAATCGGTCGATAGCTCTCTTGATTCCCGGACCGTGACGCGCGACTTCTGGCGCGCGGCGCCGCTGCCGCGCTGGAACGAGGAGGAAGTCCCATGCCCGCTCAGCTTGGCCGCGAGAACGTGCACGATCTGGCCCCGGAAGAGGTCGCGCGCGGCCTGGCCGAGGGCAGGATCCTGCTGGTCGATGTCCGCGAGCCGAACGAGACCGAGATCGAGCGCTATCCCGAGGCCTTTTATCTTCCGATGTCGGAGTTCGATCCGGCCGCGATCCCCGATCCGCGGGGCCGGCAGGTCGTCTTCGCCTGCCGCTCGGGCAACCGTTCGGTCACCGCGTCGCTGATCGCGCAGACCGCGGGCCTGCCGTACGACACCCATCTCGCCGGCGGCATGAAGGCGTGGAAAGAACTCGGTCTGCCAACCGAGAGCTAATGACGGCCAATCGAGTCAAGCGTCCAAGCACACGACCCATTCGCTCCAGAGGCGATAACGTTCATCTGCTGCCGTTGAGGATTCCATCCATGCGCCGACCGATCTTCCCCGCCCTTGTTGCGGCCGCCGTGAGCATCGCCGTGAGCATCATGCCTGCGGCCGCCCAGCCGAAGGCAGAGCGGATCGTCAACGTGTACAACTGGACCGACTATATCGCTCCGAACGTGATGGACGAATTCACCAAGGAGACCGGGATCAAGGCGCGCTACGATACCTTCGATTCCAACGACACGCTGGAGACCAAGCTGCTGGCCGGCAAGTCCGGCTACGACGTGGTGGTGCCGACGGCTTATTTCCTCGAGCGCCAGATCAAGGCCGGCATTTTTCAGAAGCTGGACAAGGCAAGGCTGCCGAACCTCGCCAATATGTGGCCCGAGATTACGCAGCGGCTGGCCAGCTACGATCCCGGCAACGCCTACGCCGTCAACTATATGTGGGGCACGACCGGCATCGGCTACAACGTCAAGAAGGCGCGCGAGGCGCTGGGCGGCGACGGCAGGATCGACAACTGGGACATCATCTTCAAGCCCGAGAACCTCGCCAAGTTCAAGGACTGCGGCGTGTATATGCTCGATTCGTCCGACGATATCCTGTCGGCGGCGCTGCACTATCTCGGGCTCGATCCGAACACCACGAAGGAAACCGATCTGCAGAAGGCGGCCGATCTCATGGCCAAGGTCAGGCCCTCCGTGCGCAAGTTTCACTCTTCCGAATATGTCAATCTGCTGGCCTCCGGGGAAATCTGCCTGGTGGTGGGCTTTTCCGGCGATATCAAGCAGGCGCAAAAGCGGGCGGCGGAAGCCAAGAACGGTGTGGACATCGCCTACGCGATCCCGAAGGAAGGCGCGCAATTGTGGTTCGACAATCTCGCCATACCGCGCGACGCCAGGAACGTGGCTGAAGCGTACGAGTTCATCAACTACCTGCAGAAGCCCGAGGTGGCCGCAAAGAACTCGGACTACATTTCCTACGCCAACGGCAACCTGGCGAGCCAGAAATTCATCGACAAGTCGATCCTCGACGACAAGACGATCTATCCGGACGAAGCGGTTATGAGCCGCCTCTACACCATCAAGGCCCACGATCCCAAGACCGAGCGGCTGATGAACCGGATGTGGACCCGGATCAAGACCGGACGGTAAGCCGGCGTCGCAGTGCTAGCGGTGGAATCAGGGCATCGCGACGCCGCGATCGGACATTCGCCGCTCATATCGCGTGCCATCGAGCTTGATGTGGATCAAACGCCACATGTTCCTATCTGGACTATTCTAGTAGGAGTTTGGGCGCACGGCCTTATGCGTTTCAATCGTTGCAGCGACGGAGCAACTCATGGAAGTCAGGGATATCCTTCTTGCGCTCACAACCTATCCAGAGGCGACGCCAGTTTCGGCGGTGGACGAGGCCGTTGCTTTCGCGGTCGCCCTCGGAGCGCGAATTTCGGCGATTGCCTGTGAGGTCAAGATTCAAGCCCCGGGCAGCATCCTGGCCGGGGCAGTGCTCGACGTCGCGGCGCTGGCTGCCACCGAGGCCAAGAAGAGTTCGACCAACGCGAAGAACCTTCTAGCTGCGTTCCAAGACGCCGCGGAGAAGCACGGAGTCTTGCAGGATCGGATACTGGAGCACTGCCTGACGTCGGAAGTCCCCGATGTGCTCGTCGAATATGCCCGACTTCGGGATCTCACGATTGTACCCGTGCCGGTCGGTGACCATTTCGATCAATGGTACGCCGAATTGATCATATTCGGCTCGGGACGGGCCACGCTCGTCATGCCGCACACGCCCAAGCGCCCTGGCGCATTCGCACTCGATGCCGTGGTCGTCGCTTGGGATTTCAGTCGGCCTGCGGCCAGGGCGGTGGCAGACGCGCTCCCGCTGCTGGAAAAAGCGAAGCAGGTGTACGTCGTAACGGTGAGCAATGAAAAAGCCATTGAATCCAGGAGGTCCGGGACCGAGCTCGCAAAGCATTTGAAGCGCCATGGTGTAGACGCCGTCCTGGACACCGTGGATGCTGCCGGTCGCGGCATCGGTGACATCCTCAAGTCCTATGTCACGTCGCGCAGCGCGGATCTGCTCGTCATGGGAGCGTATGGACACTCTCGAATTCGAGAGTTCATCCTGGGAGGGGCGACCAAGAGCATGCTGTCACGGCCGCCGGTTCCGATTTTTCTCTCGCACTGATTGCATGGCTGCCAAATGAGGGCGAGCTTCGGTGCTCAGCGCCAGCGCCGATGCACCCAGAGCCATTGCTCCGGGTGCTCGCGCACCCAGCCTTCGACCACCGACGTGATCGCCTGCATGGTGCCGGCGATGTCGACCTTTCCGTCGGCGTCGCGCCGCGGCTCGATCGCCTCGGTGAGGTCGACGCGAAAGCGGCGCTTGTCGGGCAGGCGCACGACCCGCGTGCCGTGAATGGGGCAGTCGATGTGGCGCGCGAGCCGGGCGATGAAAGGGTTGGCCTTGCAGGTACGGCCGAAGAAGGTCACGTCGACGCCGTTCACATAGTACTGGTCGACCAGCATGGCCACGTGGCCGCCGGCCTCGAGCACGCGCAACAGTTTGAGCGGCGCGTCGAGACCGGTCGGAACCAGCGTGCCCATGCTGTCCTTGCGGATCTGGATGATGGCATCGCTCACCGCCCCGATATTAGGCCGCCGGTACAACACGGTGGTGTTGAGCCGATACTTGCTGGCGACCAGTGCCGGCAGTTCCCAGTTGGCGAGGTGGGCGGCGAAGATCAGCGCGGGCTTGCCGTCGTCGCGCAATCGCTTGAACCGCTCGTAGACCTCTTGCGTGTAGAGCATGTCGCCCTGGTCGTGCGGATCAGGTTCGAACATCTGCAGGCGATCGATATGCGCGAATTCGGCGGCAACCCGGCCCAGGTTGTCCCACACCGCCTGCAGGATGTCCTCGATCTCGGCTGCGGATTTGTCGGGAAACGCCGCCGCGAGGTTGGCGCGGCCGATTCCGTGTTCCTTGAGGCGCGGACCGAGTTTGCGCATAAAGCCGCCGGCGAAGTCGGCCATGCGTGTGCGGCTGGTCGCGCGGATCGCTCGCAGCATGCCCACGGCCAGGTGCCCGAGCGTCGCGTCGGCGGCCGCCTTGACATGTTGCCCGGCGCGATGGGCTCTCGACGCGGTCATGGGTGGCGCTCGCGGCGGCTCGTCAAAAGGAGACGACGATCTTACCGAACACCTGTCGGCTTTCGAGCCGCGCCAGCCCGCGCTCGAACTCGGCGAGCGGGACCTCGGTGTCGATCACCGGCGACAGCCCGTTCGCCATCTTGGCCAGGCTTTCGCGGATATTGCGCATCGAGGCGCCGAACGATCCGATGATGCGATATTGCTGCTGGAAAAGCTGCATCAGGTTGATGGTCGTCGTAGGCCCCGATGTCGACCCGCAGGTGACCAGCCGGCCGCCGCGCTTGAGGCACAGGAGCGAGCCGTTGAAGGTCTCGGCGCCGACATGCTCGAACACGACGTCGACGCCTTTCTTGGCGGTGATCTTGCGCACGGCGCCTTCGAAGCGGTCGGTGCGGTAATTGATGACGTGATCGGCGCCGAGCGCCTTGGCCTTCTCGGCCTTGGCGTCGTCGCCGACGGTGGTGATGACGGTGCAGCCGATCGCCTTCGCCATCTTGATCGCGACCGAGCCGATCCCGGAGCCGCCGGCATGCACCAGCACGGTTTCGCCGGGCTCGAGCCTGGCATTGTCGAACAACATGTGCTGCACCGTCGCGAAGGCGATCGGCGCGCAGGCGGCATCGCGCAGCGACACCCCCTTGGGAACCGGTATCACCAGCCGTGCGGGCATGTTGACGAGATCGCGGGCGAAGCCATCGATATGGAAGCCCATGATGCCGCCGACGTTTTCACACAGATTGTCGCGGCCCTCGCGGCAGGCTTTGCAGGTGCCGCAGGTCAAGGCTCCATACATGACGACGCTGTCGCCGGGCATGAACCCGGCCGTGCCGGGGCCGACTGCGGCGATCTCGCCCGCCGCCTCGACACCGACCACGACCGGCATCTTGCGCTTGGCAAAGGCCATGCCGCGATAGCCCCAGAGATCGAGATGATTGAGCGCCACCGCCTTGATCCGGATCTGCACCTCGCCCGCGGCCGGCGCGGCAGGCGGGGGGATGTCGGTCAGCTCAAGCTTGCGATCGGCAAGGAGGGTGAGAGCCCGCATGCGTCACGCGGGCTCCCGGCTCATCACCAGCGAGACGTTTTGCCCGCCGAAACCGAACGAGTTCGACAGCGCGTGGCGCACCTTGGCATCGCGGGCGGTGTTCGGAACGACGTCGAGCGGGATGGCCGGATCCGGCACCAGATAATTGATGGTCGGCGGCAGACGCTGATGCTCCAAAGTCAGCAGCGTGAACACGGTCTCGACCGCGCCGGCCGCCGACAGCGTGTGCCCGATCATCGACTTGTTCGACGAGACCGGAATCGATGTGGCCCGCTCTCCGAACACCGTTGCCACGCCGAGATATTCCATCTTGTCGTTCTCGGGCGTACCGGTGCCGTGGGGGTTGATGTAGTCGATGTCGTCGGGCGAGAGGCCGGCGTCCTCGACCGCGCGCCGGATGCAGCCGATAATCGGCTTGCCGTCGGGGCTCGAGCGGGTGCGGTGGAACGAGTCCGCCATCTCGCCGCAGCCGGCGAGCACGCCCAGGATGTTGGCGCCGCGTGCGACGGCGGATTCGTAGCTCTCGAGCACGAGCGCGGCGGCGCCCTCCGCCATGACGAAGCCGTCGCGGTTCTTGGCAAACGGCTTGGCCGCCGATTCCGGCGGATTGTTCGCGGTCGAGAGCGCGGACAACAAGGAGAAGCGGATCAAGGCCTCCGGATTGACCGAGCCGTCGGTGCCGATGCAGAGCGCGGCATCGGCCTCGCCGCGGCGGATCGCCTCGACCCCGAGCTGGATCGCGCTCGCGCCCGACGCACAGGCGGTCGATACCGAAATGGGCGAGCCCTTGGTGCCGAATTGGTCGGCGAGATGCTCGGCGACCGAGCCGAACAGGCAGCGCTCGTGGATGGCGTGGAAGCGGCCCGAGGCGCTCGCGCGCAGGAGGTCATCATATCCGACCGTGTCGTTGGCGCCGGAGGCGGCGGCCAGCACGTCGCGATGCGGCCACTCGATCTCCACCGGCGCGACCGCCAGGAACAGCGGGCCCGGGAAATCGCCTTTGCGGCCGATCCCCGACTCTGCGATCGCCTCCTCGGCGACCATCGTCGCCATGCGCTCGCCGAGGTCGGTCGAGCAGAACGGCTCGACCGGGATGAAGTCAACGGAGCCCGCGATCGTGGTCTTGAGGCCGTCGTTGGCGAAGCGGGTGATGCGATGGATGCCGGATTCTCCGGCCGTGAGCCTTGCCCAGTTGTCGGCCTTGCCCGCACCCAGCGAGGTGATGACGCCCATGCCGGTGACCACCACGATCGGGCGCCCGTTCTTGTCGTGCGAAGATGCCATGTCAGTCCTCCTTCACCTCACGGCCTCGACCAGCGCCATGCCTTCGCCGCGCCAATGACCGACGGCGGTGACGGCGACCTGATCGAGCGGACCTTCATACGCCTGTTCGATCCCAGACGAATCGAAGGGCGGAAACAACTTTTCGCGACCGAGCGCGAGCGTGGCAAGCGCAATGTTCAAGGCGAATTGCGGTTCGAAACCATGGCCGAGACTGCTGCCCGTCGCCCGCACCGGCACGTCGGGCATCGTCTTGAGCCAGGCGCGCTCTTCGTCGGTCGCCGGCTCCGCGCCGCTGGCGCCCGAGATCACTGCGATGCGCCCGGCCTTGGGCGGGGGCGCGAGCCGTTGCCACATCCGCCCCAGCGCCGCGGTGACCGAGCCGGCGGGCCGGCTCGAACGCTCCGACATGACGGTCGACAGCCGCGCCAATGGCTTGGCGCCGCGCGCCTCGGCGTGGCTGCGCGCCTCCAGCACCAGGAATGCGCCAAGCGAGCCGAGCACCATGCCGTTCTTGCGTTCCCAAACCGGCTGGAACGCACCGCGCAGCAAATGCCCTCCGGCATCGTAGAGCAGCAGCAGGTCCTCACGCTCGCCGTTGTGCGAGCCGCCCACCAGCGCGAGTTCGCTTTGTCCGGCCGCGATGCGCGCGAGCGCGATGCGTACCGCGTCCACCCCCGCCGACTCTTCGCCCATGAACGTGCGCGAGGAGCCGGTGACGCCATGCACGATCGAAATATTGCCGGCGAGCAGATTGGAGAGCTGCGCCAGGAACAATGTCGGCCGCAGATCACTCATCAGCCGTTCGTTGAGAAAAGCTTCCGGATTGGCGGCCTTGGATTTGTTGGTGAGGATGGTGCCGTCGACCGCGATGTCGCGCTCGCCGCCGCCGGCGGCAACCACCATATCCATGTGCGAGAGCAAATCGGCATTGCCCTTCACCCCGGCATCCGCGAGCGCCAGCCCGGCCGCGTAGGTGCCGATCCGCTGCCAGGCTTCCATCTGGCGTTGATCGCCCTTCTTCGGGATTTGCAGGTCGAGATTGATCGGCGCGAGCGGATGGACGAGATGGGGAGCGAAGGTCTCGGCATCCACGTTGCCGCGTCGGTCGGTGAGGGCCTGCCAATGCGCCTCGGCGCCTTCGCCGAGGCAGGACACGACGCCGATGCCGGTGATCCAGGTTTCGCGCGGCGCCTCAGCCATGGGCGGGCGCCCCCCTCGGAAACTCGAGGATCGCGGCCATCTTCTCCATGCTCGCGCGGAATTCGGGGTTGGGAAACTCGACCAGCCGGAACGTGATCTCGGCATTGCAGGCGAGCTTGCCGTCGCAGTGGATGTCGGCCTTGGTGACGGCGTAGCCGGAGCCTTCGTGCAGCAGTTTGGCCGAGAGCGAAAGATTTTGACCCGGCGTGATGAATGAGCGCAGCTTCGCCTCCTTCAGCGCGGCGAAGAACGGCATGCGCGTGAAGTTGGTGACCGCGATGACGAGCCAGCCGGAGGTCTGCGCCATGGCCTCGATGAGCAGCACGCCCGGCATCAGCGGATAGCCGGGAAAGTGTCCCTCGAAGATGGTCGATGTGGTCGGGACGCGCGCCTCTGCGCGGATGGTCTGCTGCGCAAGATCAAGCTCGGCAATGCGGTCGATGAGCTGAAAGTACTCGAGACGCATGCGGGCGCGTCAGGCACCCTTGGCAGCGACGAGCTCGTCGATGCGGGCGCACAGGTTGTTCAACTGAAAATACTGCTCAGTCGTCGCCTTGCCGTCGTTGACCTCTTGCGTCCACTGCTCGAGCGGCATCTTGATGCCGAACGCCTTGTCGATCGCAAACGCGATGTCGAGGAAATCCAGGCTGTCGATGCCGAGATCGTTGATGGCGTGGCTTTCGGGCTTGATCGTCTCGCGGGGAATGTCACAGGTCTCGGAGATGATATTGGCCACGGTGTCAAAAGTCGAAGGCATCAGTAAATCCCTGATCGGCCACGCGTTTCGGCAACCGCGCTGACGTGTTTGCGATGGCGGGTCGGATCGCCCCGGAGCGGCCCATCTCCCCCGCGAGAGGTCGGGTGCCCGTATAGCGAAGACATAGCGCAAGTTCAATGGCAGCGCTCAAGAGCGAAAGTCTCGACGGTTGAACACATTAGACGTCTCCCGGGGTGATCAACGGCCCCGCGCGTGAGATAATCGGCAAATCGGAGAACGCCAAAACGGGGGCAGGGGCGATCGGGTCGCTGCCGACGACTAAAGGGAGGTTCATGATGATTCGATTTGCTCTGGCCGCTGGCCTTGTCGCAACCTGCGCGCTGCCGTCCCCGTCGCAGGCGCAGGTTATCACCCAACGCGACGTTGGGGTGCGCATGGGATTGGCGATCGCCGTTGGTGCCCTCGACCAGTGCGAGAAGGACGGCAACAGCGTGTCGGTTGCCGTTGTCGATCGCGCCGGCCGGCTGCGGGTATTTCTGCAGTCCGACCAGGCTAACCCGCACAATCTCGAGCTCGCCCGGCGCAAGGCCTATACGGCCCGGACCTTTGGTCGCACCAGCGCCGAGTGGGCAAAGCGAACGACCGAAATGCCAGAACTCGCCGCCCAACGCGAGCTCGCCGATGTCATCGCGCTGCGCGGCGGGGTTCCGATCAAGGTCGGTAACGAGACGATCGGCGCGGTGGGCGTGAGCGGGTCGAGTTCGGAAGGCGACGAGAAATGCGCCATGGCCGGTCTGGCCAAGGTCGCCGACCAATTGAAATGATCAGGCTGAAGCTCGCGGCCGCTCGCACCGGACCTTCGGCGCGAGCGGGCGTGCGGCGTCGCGCTCTTGCTCAGATCATCCGCGACCGGAGCCATGCGGTTACGACCTCGGCGACGATGACCACCGCAAAGATCACGAACAGCACCAGACCGGCCTGGTCCCAATAAAGGTTGGAGAGGGCGCTATCGAGCGCCATGCCGAGGCCGCCGCCGCCAACCAGACCGAGCACGGCGGATTCGCGCACGTTGATGTCCCAGCGGAACATCGAGATCGAGAGGAATGCGGGCTTTATCTGCGGCCAATAGCCCTTGAGCAGGATGGCCAACGGGGACGCTCCGGTTGCGGTCAGCGCCTCGATCGGGCCGGGCTTGGCTTCTTCGATCGCTTCCGAGAGGAACTTGCCGGTGAACCCGATCGAATGCAGGGCGATCGCCATGGTGCCGGCGAGGGCGCCGGGGCCGAACACCGCGACGAAGAACAGCGCCCAGATCATCGCATGCACCGAGCGGGTCGCAACCAGAATGAACCGGCCGATGGTGTTGAGAACGACCGAGCGCGTGATGTTGCGGGCAACCATGAGCGCGACGAGGCTTGCCATCGCGACCGCGAGAATGGTGCCGAGCGTCGCCGTATGCAGCGTCTCCAGCAGCGCGGCATTCACCACCTTTGGATACCACGCCCAGTCGATCGGCCACATGCGGGCGAACAGGTCGACGGTCTGTTGCGGCGCGTCGTAAAGGAACTCCGGGATGATCTCGATGCTGCGCAGCGACCACACGATGGCGATCAGCACCACGATATAGAAGGCAGAACGCATCACCCGCTCTGCGGGCGTGAAGCGTTGCCAACGGCGCAGGGACGCGCCTGCTGGTCCGGTAGCGGTCGGGGCGCTCATTGGAACAGCCTGCGCATCCAGCCCGAAAGGACCTCGCCGACCATGACGATTGCGATGATCGCGAGCACGATGGTTAGCACGAAATCGTAGTCGAAGCGCTGGAATGCGGTGAACAGCGTCGCGCCGATGCCGCCGCCGCCGACGAGCCCGACGAGCGCCGAGTTGCGCAGGTTGGAATCCAATTGATAGGCGGAAAAGCCGATGAAGCGCGGCATCACCTGCGGCAACACACCCATGATCACCAGCGAGAGGAAGGGCGCGCCGGTGGCCCGCACCGCTTCGACCTGACGCATGGACATTTCCTCGACGGCCTCGGCGACGAGCTTCGAGATGAATCCCAGCGATGCGACGATCAGCGCCAGCATTCCGGCGAGTGCGCCGAAGCCGACCGCCTTCACGAACAGGATGGCGATGATCACGGGGTGGAAGGTGCGAAAGAGCGCGATCAGGGCGCGCGCGGTCCAAGCCAGCGGCAACGGCGACAGATTGCGCGCGGCCATGAGCCCGAGCGGGAGCGACAGGAGCACACCTGCTACCGTCGCGATGATGGCGATCTGCAGGCTCTCGGTCATGCCATGATAGAGCAGCTCGAGCTTGTCATGGGCGAAATTGGGCGGAAACATCCGGGATAGAAAACGTGCGCCATGCCCGAAGCCGGCGACGAAGCGGGCCCAGGTAATGTCGAGGACCGAGCATGCATAGACGACGTAGAGCGCGAGCGCGGCCAGCGCGATCCGCGCCGGCCAGTTCGGCGGGAAAGCGACGCGCCGGGCCGGAGAGCGAGGCGGGGAGGGGGCAGAGACGTCGGTCACTGCAGCCAGCCTTCGCCGCCGTAGATCTGCAGGAGATGCGCGTCCTCCAGCGTCCGCGGCGGACCGTCGAACACGATCTCGCCCTTCGACATGCCGACGATGCGGTCGGCGAAGCGCCGGGCCAGATCCACGTTATGGATGTTGACGATCACGGGGATGTCGCGCTCCGCGGCGCGGCGCGCGATCAGCTCCATGATTTCGACCGAGGTCTTGGGATCGAGCGACGAGGTGGGCTCGTCGGCCAGCACGAGGTCCGGCTCCTGCATCAGCGCGCGCGCAATGCCGACGCGCTGTCGTTGGCCGCCGGAAAGCTGGTCCGCGCGTTGGGTGGCGAAGTCACCGAGGCCGACGGCGTCGAGAAGGTGAAAGGCGCGATCCACGTCGCGCGCGGGAAACTTGCGCAGCCACGCACGCCATACCGCCACGTAGCCGAGCCGCCCGCACAGCACGTTCTCGATCACGGAGAGCCGCTCGACCAGATTGTATTCCTGGAACACCATGCCCATGCGGCGGCGGGCAGTGCGCAATTCGCGGCCGCCGAGCCTGGCCATGTCGTGGCCACGAAAGTGAATCTCGCCGGCGGTGGGATCGACCAGGCGGTTGATGCAACGGACCAGGGTTGACTTGCCGGTCCCGGACGGGCCGATGATCGCGGTCATGCCGCGCCCCTCGACAGTGAGCGAGACGTCCTTGAGCACCGGATGGCCCGGGCGGTACTCCTTGCGCAAGTTGCGGATGACAAGCGCGCGGTCGATGTCGCTTGCGGCTCGATTGAACGGTGTCGGCGCGTCCATGGCCCCGCATACCCTCGCGGGTTACTGCTTTGGCGCCGGCTGTTCTTGCTGCTTCTTCGCCAGCGCTTCGGCCTCGCGCTTGGCCTCCGCCTCGAAGGCCGCCTTGTTGTAGGGCGTGCCGGACCCTTCCGCGATCTCGCGCACCACTTTCCATGCATCCTTGTAGGTGATCGGGAAAAACCGGTCGTCGCCGTTGAACTCCTTGCGCATTGAAGGCGGGAAGTCGAAAGCAAAAAAGCAGGCGCGAATCTTCCTGGAGAGATCCGGATGGAGGTCGTGCGCGTGGGCGAAGGATGAGGTCGGGAAAAGCGGGCTCGTGAAGATGATGCGGAAGTCGTCCGCCTTCAGCGTCCCGCGCGTGATCATCCGCTCGAACACGTCGGAAGCGACGCCGGCCATGTCGTAGTCGCCGGACGCGACGCCGAGCGCAGATTTGTCGTGGCCACCCGACATCAGCGGCTTGTAATCCTCGTTCGGCTTGAGGCCTTCCGACGGGTAAAGCACGAGCGGCGCGAGATGGCCTGAATTCGACGACGGCGATGTGTGCGCAACGCGCTTGCCCTTCAAGTCCGAGAGCTTCTGGTAGGGGCTGTCCTTCTTGACGATCGAAAGGAGGTGGTAACCGTGCGGTCCTTTTTCGGTGCCCTTGGCAGCGAACGGCACGGCTCCCGCCATATTGACGGCGAATCCGGTGGGCCCGGTCGAGAAGCCTGCGACGTGCAGACGGCCGGAGCGCATCGCCTCGATCTCCGCCGAGTTCGACTGCACGGGGTAATAAACTACCCGTTTGCCGGTACACTGAGCCAGAAAGTCGGTGAGCGGCTTGAACACGTTCTGATAGACCGCCGGATCCTCCACGGGCGTGTAGGCGAAAACCAGCGTGGAAGGATCGCGCAGCTTTTTCGGATCGGTCGGCACGTCGGCGACGAGATCGTTGTTTTCGTCGCAATAAAGCGTGTCGAGTTGCCCGCGATTCCTGCATTCCTGCGCCATCGCGGTCGCACCACTTGCGACCATCCACGCAGCGATTGCAGCGAAGCCTGCCCACGCAAACCGGCGGGACACGTTCATCTTTTGCTCCTCCCCGAGGCCGTTTGCCCCGCTTTGATTTTCTGACGCAGACGATACGCGCCGGCGCCCGCGCGGGCAACGGCATGGAACTTCAAACTCATCGGAACCAAATGGGGTCCTGCCGATTATTGCGGCAAGGATCGCGGGAACAGGCAGCCGGGATCGCTGCCCATTTGCCGCCGCATTTCAGCAATGAGCGAATTGGCCGCCAACCGGCCGAGCAGACGGCGTCGTGCCGCATTGAAAGGAGGCCGTAGTGAAAGGTAGAATGGTGCTAGTTATTCTTGCGGGCTTAGCCTATCAAATTTCTCCCATCCAATATGCAGCCGCCGCAGATCGCGGTGGTGTTGCTTCGGTCTACTCCACAGAGAGTGGAAGCAGGACCGCAAGCGGACAAAAATTGAATCCTCAAGCTCTTACCGCTGCCCATCGCACGTTGCCGTTCGGCACCAAGGTGAAGGTGACCAATAAGCACAATGGACAATCCGTCGTCGTGACCATCAACGACCGCGGTCCCTTCGTGCGCGGTCGCGTCATCGACGTTACGCCCGCCGCAGCGCGGGTTCTCGGCTTCTCCGGACTTGCACAGGTGACGGTCGATACCAGCCACTAGCTCGCTGCGTTCCGGATCGTCTTACATGTTATCTGCCCAGAGCGTCCCCCGGGCCGGAACCCGGGGGGCGATCGTTCTCCACGCGACGTCCTTGTTCGAGAGGAAGGCAGGAGCGCAACGGAACTCGGACCTCGTCTGTCCTCAGCGCTCCAGCGCCTTGACGTCGATGGGCGCGCAGTTGCGCCGGCCCGACAGGAGGCAATCCTGGTTCTTGCGCAGATCGGCCAGTTGAATCACCAGCCAAATGCCGGCGACCGCCAGCACGGCGGTGAAGCCCAAGGCCGCGAGATTGACCATCATGCGGTGGCGGTAATTGTCGTCATATTCCCCGCCCTCGTATTTCCCGAGGTCGGGAACCGGCGGTGCCGGAGGCTGCGGCGCGCGTGAGTGCCAATGCCAGCCATCTCGACGCGGGCCGCCGCCCCGCGGTCGGAAGGGCACGACCTGGTGGTCATCGTCGGTGCTCTTGGAGCGATCGGGCGGCACGTTTGATTCCGCGTCTCGGATGCACGGTCTATCGGCGCAGCGGCGGTCGATTTCAAGGCAAAACCCCTGACCCGGGCCTGCAAGGGTTGTTTGCGCCTCAGAGTTTACCAGGGATCGAGCCGTGGGGGCGGGGCGCGGCCCGCCTTACCAAAAAATAAGGTTCAGAATGCGCAAAGTTCCTTGTCGGATCCGGTATGATTGCGCTACGTTTATAAAAAATTTATGCGAAAGGCCGGGCAACGGGCGATTGCCCTGGCTTCCAGAGGAAGTGAACGCAATCCAATAACAATGCCGCCAAAGCGCGGTGCGGTGGCCTTGTACGCCACCCATGGATGCCGGCGTACTGCGCCGGTCGGGAGAAATGCGTCCGAGCGTGGAATGGCCGTGAGCGAGGCGCTGTCAGCCCTGCTGAATTTTTTCGACCACGACTCGTCGTGGCTCGTGCAATTTTTTTCGCTGTTGTTCCTCCCGTTCGCGCACGAGGACATCGCCATCATCTTCGGCGCCTACATCGTCGTGAACGACATCATGCCCGTCGGGCTGGTGGCGCTGTGCATCTACGGCGGCATGGTGGCGAGCGATTTTGCGTTGTACGGGATCGGCGCCGGCGCGAGATACGTACCGTGGCTCACGCGCCTTGCAGTCGACGATCGCGTGCGCGGCTTTGCCGATGCGCTCAAACGAAACCTGTTTGCTCTCGTCGCGCTCTGCCGTTTCGTGCCCGGCGTCGTCTTCATCGCCTTCATCGCGTGCGGATGGACACGCGTGCCGCTGGGCCGTTTCACCGCGGCAAGCCTGCTCGTCTCCGCACTCTACCTGCCGCTCATGCTCTGTATCGTGGTCTTCTTCGGCGACGCCCTCGACAATCGTGTCGGACTGTGGACGTGGCCGTTCCTGCTTTGCGTCCTGGTGGCCATCGGATTTGTGCGGCGACGGGTCTTCGCATTCCAGGAGGGGTCTCAGTCGGCCACCTCGCCGCACCCGGCCAAGGCTGGCGCTCGCGTCGATCGGCATCGAGGGCGGTCGCCCGGTAACGCGCGCAGGGTTACTTTGGCGGAGCGTATTCCGCGCGGCCTGTTCTTTCTCCCCTTGATCGTCAGCTGGATCGGCTTTGCGGTGAAATACCGATCATTGACCTTGCCGACCGTGGCGAATCCGTACCAGCCGGCGGGCGGAATGTGGGGCGACTCCAAAAGCAGCTACCTGCTCGATGTCGCGGCGAGCGAGCGGCGTTGGATCGCTGATTGCGTGGTGATGACGCGCAGCACGGGGCTACGCACCCTTTATGCCGACCTCGAGCAGGCCCGGCAATCCTTGTCCACTGCCGAACTGACGTTTCCACTGATCGCCAAACCGGACAGCGGACGCCGGTGCGCCTGTCGGATCGACGACGTTTCGGCGTTGCGCGAATATCTTCGTCATTTCCCGGCCGGTGAGAAACTGATCCTTCAACACCTGGTGTCCCATCCCGGCGAAGTCACGGCGCTCTATGCGCGATTGCCGGGAACGTCGAGGGGGCGCCTTCTCTCCCTGACGTTGCGCACCAACGGGCTCTACCGTGACGCGCGCCAACACATCACGCCGGAATTGGAAGCGCGGCTCGATGCCGTCGCGCGCAGCATGCGCGAATTCCATTACGGCCGGTTCGCCCTGCGCTTCGCCTCCCTCGACGAACTCATGCGCGGGGAAAGTTTCTCGATCGTCGAGATCAGCGGTGTCAGCGGTACCGACAATCGCCGTTGCGCGCCGGCGTTGCCACTGGCCGAAATCTACCGCCGTGCCGTGGATCAGCAACGCATCATGTTTCTGATCGGTGACAAGAATCGCGGACGCGGTTTCAAGCCGGTGGCGTGGGCCGATGTCGTCAAATCATTGATTCGAGAGAACCGGCTGAGCCGTCGCACCCCGGCGTCGGCCTGAGGGCGCCGCAAACTCGTCGGTCGGGCCGGTGGACGCGCCCACGCTTCGACCCTACATTGCCGCCATGTTCCGCCGGATCTGCCACAAGGCTGTTGCGCTCGCCGTCGCCTATGCGGTCGCGCTCAATCTACTCGTGCCATTGCTGGCAGCGCTCGCTTCAGCGGCGCAAGCCGTGCCCGCGACATTCGCCGAGTTCTGTGCGACGGACCAAGGCAGCGCCGCGTCGGGCGGCGACCGCAGGGACCAACATGCGCCGGAGTGTCCGCTCGGGCCGGCTTGTTTGACGCAGGACTGTGGTCCGAACGGTTTCCCGGCGCTCGGCTCGGAAACCGTTGCGACGTTCGTCGTTGAGCCAACGGCGGTCCTGCTTTCCCCCCGTCTTGACGATGAAAGGCTTCTCCTGCGCGTCATTTTCGCGCGATTTGCCCGTGCTCCTCCGCAGGCCTGACGATCGCTCTACGGCTCTCATCGTAAAGGTCCCGGTACGGGTTGGAGGAATCAATGACACGCATCGCTCTTGTTTTTGCCGTCGCGCTCTCGATCTGCGCGAGCGCTGCCATGGCTCAGGACTACAGCATCGGCACGATCCAGGTCGCCAAGCCCTGGAGTCGCGCAACCCCCAAGGGGGCAAAGGTTGCCGGCGCCTACATGACCATCACCAACAAGGGCACTGTCCCCGATCGCCTGGTGGGCGGCTCGACCCCGCCGCCAGCGGATTCGAGGTCCACAGCATGGTGATGGAGCAGGGCGTCGCCAAGATGCGGCCGGTGGAAGGAGGACTCGAGATCAAGCCGGGTGAGACCGTCGAACTCAAGCCCGGATCGTTCCACGTGATGCTCACGGGACTGAAGCAGCCGCTCGAAAAGGGCCAGAAGGTCAAAGCCACGCTGGAATTCGCGAAGGCCGGCAAGGTCGATGTCGAATACGCGGTCGAGGCGGCGGGCACGCCTTCCCCGCCGATGAGCGGGCACAACCACTAACGATGCTCTAGAACCTTCCGAAGATCTGGACGCTGAGCGCCACCATTCCCGGAAACAGGATCACCAGCGCCACCATGATCAGCATGATGATGACCCAGGGGATCGAGCCCCAGAGGATGTCTTCGCTCTTGATCGAGGGCGGCGCGATCGAGCGCAGGTAGAACAGCGCAAAACCGAACGGCGGGTGCATGAACGATGTCTGCATGTTCACGCCGATCAGCACGCCGAACCAGATCAGGTCGATTCCCATCTTCTCCGCCACCGGCGCCAGCAGCGGAATGATGATGAAGGCGATCTCGAAATAGTCGAGGAAGAACGCCAGGAAGAATATGAACACGTTGACGAACACCAGGAAGCCGAAAACGCCGCCCGGCAGGTTCGACAGCATCCCTTCGATCCACAGATCGCCATCGACGCCCCGGAAGGTGAGGCTGAACACCGTCGAGCCGATCAGGATGAACATCACCATGGTCGTCAGCTTGAGCGTGGTGTCCATCCCTTCCTTGAGCAGCTTCCAGGTGAGGCGACGGTGCATGATCGCGAGCGCCAGGGCTCCGACCGCCCCCATCGCGCCGCCCTCGGTGGGCGTGGCCAGGCCCATCAGGATGGTGCCGAGGACCATGAAGATCAGCACCAGGGACGGCACCATCGACACCATGCATCGGACGAACAGCACGCCGAGGCTGGCGGTGCGAACCTCCTTCGGCAGCGGGGGCACCTTGTCCGGCCAGACGATGCCGACGATGAAGATCCACAGGCAGAACAGACCGACCAGAATGAAGCTCGGGATGAAGGCGCCCGCATACATGTCCCCGACCGAGCGGCCCATGGCATCGGCCAGCACCACCAGCACCAGCGAGGGCGGAATGATCTGGGTGATGGTGCCGGAAGCGGCGATGACGCCGGTCGCCACTTTCGGGTCGTAGCCGTAGCGCGTCATCACCGGCAGCGAGATCAGTCCCATGGCGATCACCGAGGCCGCCACGGTGCCTGTAATCGCCCCGAGCAACGCCCCGACCAGGATGACCGAATAGGCAAGACCTCCGCGGATCGGGCCGAACAATTGCCCCATCGTGTCGAGGAGATCCTCGGCCAGCCCGCAGCGCTCCAATATCGCGCCCATGAAGGTGAAGAACGGGATCGACAGCAGCAGTTGGTTGGACGCGATGCCGAAAATGCGCTCGGGCAGCGCCTGCAACAGCACGAAGTCGAAATAGCCCAGCTGGATGGCGAGAAACCCGAAACCCAGGCCTACCGCCGAGAGCGAAAACGCAACCGGATAACCGATGAGCAGGACAATGATGAGCCCCGCGAACATCAGCGGCGCCATCAACTCGAATGATAGCGTCATTGTACCGGCCGCTCGTAGGCCTTACCCGCCTCGCGGATGCCGCCGGCGACGGCCGCCTTCTTGATGATCTCGGCCACGCCTTGCAGGGCGAGCAGCGCGAAGCCGATCGGGATCATGATCTTGATCGGCCAGCGCAGCAGCCCGCCGGCGTCAGATGAATGTTCCTGGATGTGAAACGAGTTCACGACCATGGGAATCGACAGCCAGGCGATGATGACGGCCATCGGCATCAGGAACAGGATGGTTCCGACGACATCGACCCAAGCCTGCGTCCGCGGCGACATCTTGCTGAAGAAGACGTCGACGCGGACGTGCTCGCCGTGCTTTAGCGCGTAGCCGGCCGCCAGCAGGAACATGGCGCCGAACATGTACCATTGGATTTCGAGGAAGGCGTTCGAGCTGTAATGGATGGTGTAGCGCATCAGCGCATTGCCTGCGCTGATGAGGCTCGCAAACAGCACGAGCCATTTGAGCGTTTGTCCGACCTGCTCGTCGAGCCAATCGACCGCGTCCGCGAACTTTAGGAGTGGACGCATGGACGTCGCGATGCGCTCGAGATGCGGTTGGCTACTGCTTTTGCGTCGCGAAGAACTGATCCATGGACAATTCGCTCAGCGCGAACCACTGGGCTTCCTCGGCGCGGAATTTCTTCCACCCCTCATAGATCGTCTTGAATTTGGCGTTCTTGGCAGCCTCTTCGTCGTAGAGCGAGGTCGCCGCCTTGTAGGAACCGTCCATGATGTCGTCGGAAAATTTGTGCAGCTGGACGCCGTTGGCCTTGAGCCGCACCAACGCAAGGCAATTCTTGGCGTCATATTCCGCCACCATATCGAGGTTCGTCTCGCGCGCGGCGCTGATCATCGCTTCCTGGTAGGGCTTGGGCAGCGACTCCCATTTCTGCAGATTGATCATCACGTGGTACATCGAGCAGGGCTCCCACCAGCCCGGATAGTAATAGTGCTTGGCGATCTTGTAGAACCCGAGCTTCTCGTCGTCGTACGGTCCGACCCATTCGGTGGCGTCGATCGCACCGCGCTCCAGCGCCGGGTAGATGTCGCCGCCGGGCAATGCCTGCGGGACGGCGCCGATGCGCGCCATGACCTGGCCGCCCAGGCCGGGAATGCGCATCTTGAGGCCCTTGAAGTCGGCGAGCGTTTTCACCTCGTTGCGAAACCAGCCGCCCATCTGCGCGCCGGTGTTGCCGGCCGGGAAGCCGATGACGCCGTACTCCTTGAAGAACGCGTTCAAGGTGTCGAGGCCGCCGCCGTGATACATCCACGCGTTCTGCTGCCGTGTGGTGAGGCCGAACGGCAATGCGGTGCCAAAGCCCATGGTGAAGTCTTTGCCGACGTAATAGTACGTCGCCGTATGGCAGAGCTCGACCGTGCCTTGTTGGACGGCATCGAGTGCCTGAAAAGCAGGCACGAGATCGCCCGCGGCGAAGACCCGGATGTTGAACTTGCCGTCGGTGAGCTTGCTCACCCGTTCGGCGAAGAACTCACCCCCGCCGTAGATCGTTTCGAGGCTTTTCGGGAAGCTGGAGGTCAGGCGCCAGCGGATCGAAGGCTGGGTCTGGGCAATCGCGGGCGCGGCAACGGTGCTCCCCGCGGCCAATGCGAGCCCGGCAGCGAGGACGCTGCGGCGCTTGATGAGGGCTTCCTCTTTCCTTCCCGCCTGCGCTGACGGTGAAAGCCCGCTGAATTTGCGACCTCGCATTGAAACCTCCACGTTTAGGGTGCGTCCCGGTGGTGGGGGAACCGCAGCAAACCACATGCCATCGTCGGTTGCACGGGGAGATGATTATTTTTTCCGCAGCGTCAGAAATGGGCAAACTTTATACGAGGCGCGCGCTGGGTCCCCAGTTGGGCCGGTATAATGATACCAAAGGGCCAGTCGGAATCACCGGCGGAGGCGAAGCGCATCCGCCGCCGCGAGCGAGAGGGGGCGCCGCCCTTATTCCGCGAAGGGCAGCGGCTGGCCTTCCGGCGGGGACATGCGGAAGACGTTGAGGATCATGGAGATCAGCACGTAGTAGCCCAGGATGCCCACGAACTCGACGGTCGCGGGTTCGCCGAGAACGGCAACCACGCGCTTGAAGTTCTTGTCGCTCACGCGCCGCGTTTTGTAGAGCTCCTGGACGAAGTCGTAGATCGCGCGCTCGTCCGGGGGGAGCGATTTCGGCACACGGCCTTTGTGCAGGTCGCGGATGGTCTCTTTGGTGACGCCGGCGCGTTCGGCCTGCGGCACATGCGCGAACCATTCGTACTGGGCGCGCCACAGCTTGGCGGTGACGAGGATGGCGAATTCCGAGAGCCGCGGCGGCACCGCCGTCTGGTAGCGGCAAAAACCGCCGAGCTGCTGCGCGAGCTCGCCGAACTCCGGGGCGTGCAGGAAGACCGCGAACGGTCCGCGAATGGTGATGCTGCCGCCGCGCGGACCGGACCGGATCGAGTCGAGCAACGCACGCTGAACCGTCGTGAGCTGGTTTTCGGCGAGAACCGGAATGCGCGGGGCCGGGAGCTTCTTGACCGGCTTTTTGGCGGACGTCTTGACCGGTTTTTTGGCTGGCTTTTTAGCGGGCATTTGTTTCCTCATGGCGATGGTTGGCGGGGACTAACGCTGATTGGAACGCTCGGTGGTGGTCTGACGTGGTCTCTCAGCTCCTGCAAACCGGCCCGGGGCGCAACGCGTCACGTCGCATTTTGCGCGTGCCGATTCAATTTGTTCGTTGCGGTGTCGCCCTCGTGGGATTGGCTATTTGAACAGCAATGACTTGATGATGATCGGCACCACGTTGGTAAGCGCGATGAGGCTGCCGATGTCAACGTAATCGAATTCCTTGAGCTGCACGCCGTCAATCGCAATCACGTCGGCGGCCGGCGTGATCTCGTGGCGGATGACGCGGCCGAGACTCTTGCCGACATCGCCGTCGATCAGCAGCACCAGGGGCATCCGTTCCTGCAAGGTGCGCGGCAGCGCGGCGCAGATGCCCGCCGCGACCGCGTGCAGCCGGGCGTGGGAAGGATCGCCGTGCCAGGGGAACGACAGCGCGACCGGGCTTTCGCCTTCCTCGAAATCGGCGCGGGCGAGCGCCGCGCGCACGTCGGCGGTGACGGCGTCGGTCGCGATCACATCGTCCAATGCGAAGTTGCACGACAGCACCGGCAGGTTCTGCAGCGGCAGCTTGTCGGGATCGGCGATCAGAATGGTGTTGCCGCTGATCTGGACCGAGAATTGCGCAGCCCCGATGACGGTCGCGCGGATGCCCTGGCCGGGGTCCCAGACCGGGGGCAGGTCGCGGCGGTGGGCCAGCGCATGGCGCAGCTCCTCGGCAAGGTCGGAGCCGAGATCGCCGAATCGCCGCGTCTCGCGCTTGTACAGATATTCCGCGACCCCGCCGGAAAAGGTCATGGCGTCGATGCCCTTGTTGGCGAGCGCGGCCGGCCAGCCGTCGGTCACGAGCAGCGCACGCGCCAGTTCGCCCGGCTGGCGCAGATCGATCATGCCCATGATGATGCGCGCCATCCGCGCCGCGATGCGGCGACGATCCTGCGGCGCAAGCGGCTTGCCCGGCGCAAGCTCGATGCCGAGAGCCTTGGCGACGGCTTCGACCGGGGGCTCGATGCGGGTGAGGCCGTTGTCGCCGTCTTCGACCAGGAGGCGGCCGCCGACCGCGATGGCGCAGGTGGCGAGGATGCGGCCCTGCTCGATCAGCGCGAACTTCGTCGTGCCGCCGCCGATATCGACGTTGAGCAGCGTCGCGTTGTGGCCGCGCGAGAGCGCGATGGCGCCGGAGCCGTGCGCTGCCATCTGGCATTCCATATGGTGCCCGGCGGACGCACACACGAATTTGCCGGCTTCGTCCGAAAACAGCTCGGCGATCGCGCGCGCGTTGCGGCGCTTGAGCGCCTCGCCGGTCAGAATGACGGCGCCGCTGTCGACCGTCTCGGGGTCGATGCCGGCATAGGCGTAGCAGCCGCCGATGAAGCCGGCGAGATCGTCGACGTCGATGGTGTAGTCGGGCCGATAAGGCGTAAGCAGGATCGGCGATTGCCAGAGGATCTTGCGCCCGACCACGACGAAGCGGCTCGACAGCGCGGCCGACAGACGCTGCAGGTGCACGCGGGCAAACATCAGATGCGAGGTCGATGATCCGATATCGATCCCGACGGTGGTCAGTTCGACATTGTCGGCGGCCCAGGCGACCTCGTTGATGGCGCCGTCTTCGGCGCTGACGTGAAGGTGCTCGAATTCGAGATCGTGCATCGCGGCGCTGGTGTCCCGATTCCGAAGTTCGCAAACCCTCGCCGCCACCCTCTGATGCGAACTTCGGAATCGAAGGGACGCTAGCAAATTTATGATTGGTGCGGGCTTTGGATTTGCAGTTCCTTAGCGGGCTTGTGGCCGCAAGATAGGAACTTCAAATCCACCGCATTGCGCAGACTTCAGGCCGGAGTCTTGGCATAGGACCGTTCGTCGATGAATTTGGCCATGCCGGAAGCCACGCCGTATTTGCCGAGCTCCTCGAGATAGATCCCGTGGATGCGCGGGTCCTGGTGTTCGTATTCGATCTGGCAGCCGCCGTCCTTCACGCTCACGTCCATGCCGAGGAAGACGTGGCGCTTGTCGGTGGTGAAGGGGTAACGCAGGCTGCCGAACGCCACCGCGAGATAGCGTGCCGGATCGGGCGCCGTGTTGAAGTGCTGGTGGAACATCTGGTCGGGCGGGGCGAACACCCAGCCATGCTTCCAATCGATGCGCACGAAATCCGCGGCGTCTTCGTACCACAACAGCGAGAAGCCGTGTCCGGTCACCGCGAATACGTGGAAGTCGGCGCCGTGGCGGTGCGCCTTCTTGTAGGTGCCGACCGGCATCTGCGAGGTGTGGGCGTGCATGGTGCCGTCGGCGAGGATGAACATCATGTTCGAGCCGCCGGCGCCGCGCTGGTCCCAGGCCTTGAGCTCGAACCCGGCGAGATCGGGAATGAAATTGGTCTCCCACATATTGCGGCCCGGGCGCACCGGGATGAACTCGCCTTCTCCGCTGAAATACTTGGCGGCCCCTTGGCGTTCGGGAAAAGCGTAGCCGTTGTCGAACACGAACGATTCGTTGTGAAACAGGTTGAGCATGAGCGCGAGGTTGTTGGTGGAGGCAAGCCGCGCGCGCTCGCGCCCGCTCGAATTGAAGTGCTGGTAGCGGGAGTTGAGCGGGAGTGCGAACAGGCTCTTGGGCCCCCATTCGAAGCTGTGCTTGCGCCCGTCACTGGTTTCGATCGTGGTGTTGCCGTGACCGGACAGCACGTAGACGACCTCTTCGAAGAGATGCTTTTGCGGTGACGACTTCGCGCCCGGGGCGAGATCGAGCACGAAGATCGAGACGAAGTCGCCGCGGCCCTTGAGGTGCACGAGGCCGCCGTCCACGCCGAAGCGCGCCCAGGGAGCGGTCGGGACCGCGAGCAGGTCGACGCCGAAATCCTCGGTGATCGGCACGCCTTCGTTCGCCGCCCAGGTGGCATAGGGGTCGAGCAGCATCTTGGGATGCTGCATGTCGGTCATCGGCTTGTTCATGGGACACCTCGACAATCGCCGGGCACGCGTGCCATACTTAGCCCTCTAAGCAAAACGCTAGCAATTTTGCCGTGCCCTGTCGAGTTGCGGGGTGCGCCAATCGGGGACAACGGCGGTGAAAGCGTTGCGCGCAGCCAGCGAGCCGGCGACCCGCGAAATCCTGCGCCACTGGCAGGAGGCGGTCCCCAACGACAGGCTGGCCCACCTCGTCAAGCACGCCGCCAGGAGCTTCGCCCGCGCCCTGCAGATGCGGCTTGCCGAGCATTCGGTGTCGTACGGGCATTGGAGCTTCCTGCGCATCCTGTGGGAGAGCGAAGGCCTCACGCAGCGGCAGCTGAGCGGCCAGGCCGGGGTCATGGAGCCGACCACGTTTTCGGCGCTCAACGCCATGGAACGACTGGGCTACGTCGTGCGCAAGCCCAGCCCGACGAGCCGCAAGGAGATCCACGTCTATCTGACGCGCAGAGGGCGGGGATTGAAGAACAAGCTCGTTCCCCTGGCCGAGGAGGTGAACGAGGTGGCGTTGCGGGAGGTCGCGACCGCGGACATCGCCGCGACACGCCGCACGCTGCTTGCGTTCATCGAGAACCTCGCGGCTGACGAGATGGGCTCGCTCACGACGCGGCGGCGCATCCCATCGACGCGCGAACTGTCGCGGCTGCTCAACGGCTCGGGCCGGCGTGCCCGGAAATCTCTGCCGCGTCGGGGCGCGGGCTCCGCCAAGTGAGTGTCAGTCTACCTTGATGTTGGCCTCGCGGACGATCTTCGCCCATCTCGGAACATCCACCTTGATCCGCGCGGCGAACTCCTCCGGCGTGGTGCCGATCGGCTCGAAGCCGATCGCCGCGAACTTCTCCTTCACGTCGGGGAGCGCAATGATCCGCAGGATCTCGCGGTGGAGAAGGTCGACGATCGCCCTGGAGGTGCCGGCAGGAACGAGCACGCATTGCGGCGTGTCGCCCTCCTGTCCGGGATAGCCGGCCTCTTCCAGAGTCGGTACGCCCGGAAGCAGGCTGACCCGCTTGGCCGTCGTCACGGCGAGCGCACGGACCGCGCCGTCACGGAGCAGGGGCGCGGCGGGTGGCAGCGATGAAAAGGCGATCGGCGTGTGGCCGCCGAGGACGGATTGAATCATCGGGCCACCGCCGTGGAACGGGACCGCGGTCAGCTCCAGCTTCAAAGCGGCCCTGAACAGCTCGCCCGAAAGATGCGACGGCGTGCCCGCTCCCGGCGTCGCATAATTGCTGTACTTGCCGCTGCGAATGAGGTCGACGAGCTCCTTCACGTTGGTCGCCGGCACCGATGTGTGCACGACCAGCACGTTCGGTGTCGTCGCCGCGATGGTGACGGGATCGAAGTCCTTGATCGGGTCGTACGGGACCTTGCCGTAGAGGCTCGGATTGATCATGAACGTCGAGCTCGCGATCATGATCGTGTAGCCGTCCGCCGGCGCGCGGGCGACCATCCCCATGCCGATATTGCCGCCGGCGCCGCCCTGGTTCTCCACGTAGAACTGCTTGCCCAGGCCTTCGGACAGCTTTTGCGCAATGAGCCGCGAGATCAGATCGCCCGGGCCGCCGGCCGCGAACGGCACGATGATGCGCACCGGCCGAACCGGGTAGGGCTCTCTCGCCGTCGGCGCGTTCTGGGCGTGGCACGTGCCGGCGCTCAGCATCGCGAGCGCGCCGATCACCCGAATGAGGGTCCGCATCGGGTTTCCTCCGTCGTCGGCCATCTTTTCGCTGCTGGCCGTTCGCGGCTACTATAGGCGGCTTCTGCTTCCCGGCCAACGCAGGGGCGGCGCCGGCGGGTCCAAGTTCGCCGCCATCGTGCTTTGACATAAAGCGAGTTCGATCGCGTGCGTTGGTCGTCCGCGTCGTGAGGATAATGCGATGTCACTGCGGATGATCCTCACCGGTGACGTGAATCTCATGAACGTCACCGATCCGACAGCGCCCTTCGCCCTGGTCACCGATGAGTTGCACCGAGCCGACGTCGTGTTCAGCAACCTCGAGTGCTGCCTGGTCGACACGCCGGCGGGACACTCCGTCGGCAATGAGGGCTTCTTTGCTGATCCGACAGTCGGCGGCGAGGCGCTGAAGCTGGCGGGGATTCATGCCGTCGGGATCGCCAACAACGTGCATTACGGCGACAGGAATATCGAAGCATCGATCGCGCGCCTGGACCAGCTGGGCATCCCGCACACGGGCGCCGGTGCCGACGTCGTCGCCGCCCGCGCGCCGGTCATCCTTGAGCGAGGCGGTGTTCGCTTCGGCTTTCTGCAGCGCAGCTCGGTCTATTGGCCGACCAATCACGAGGCACGCAAGGACGCGGCCGGCATCGCCGTCATTCGCGGCCACACCGCCTACCACGTCCCGATGTTCAAGACCCGCGTCGACGTGCCGCCTCCCAACCGGCCGGGCATTCCGCCTGACATCATCACCTGGGCCGATGCGGCCTATCTGGGATGGTTCAGGGAGGATATCTCGGCGCTTCGCCCACGGGTCGACGTGCTCGTGGCGTCGTGCCACTGGGGACTGGGCAAGGACGTCCTGCAATACATGACGGACATCGCCCATGCGGCGATCGACGCGGGCGCCGACATCGTGGTCGGCCACGGGCCGCACTATTCCCTGCCGATCGAGGTGTACCGGGGCAAGCCGATCTTTTACGGGCTCGGCAACTTCTCGTTCCATACCGGCCACGGCGGACGCAAACACGGCGATTGGGTCGGCACCGTGGTCCGGGCGGCCGCGGGCCGGGCCGGGATCGAGCGGGTCACGTTTCAGTTCGTGCGCCACAACGACCGCAACGAGACCGTTCCTTGCGATATGGCGAAAGAGGCCGACGAACTGGCCGACATCGTCGCGCGCAGCACACCGTACGGCACGAAGTTCGTGGCCGAGGGCAATGAGGTGCGGGTGGAGCTTGATCGCATATAGCGGCGAACCACGCTATCGTGTCCCGGCCGAGCGAGCGCCCGGATCTGATTTCCTCATTTACTCGTGCACGCGAGCACGAGCCGGGACCGGGGTGATGCGTACGGTCTTCGGTGTGACGGGACTCTCGCTTCGCAACTTTCCGCTCGGTCCACGCAAGTCGGGTTGACCCGACTGGCGCATTCAGCGCCGATATCGGGCTGGCCCGAGATCAGTGTCGTTCCGCTTCGCTTCACTCGCCCGGACACGAGAGCTCCACTCCCCACCGCCGCCATCAGCTCGATGCAGGAGGGGCTCTCGTCCAATGCCATCACGCGCTCGATGATGCGGTCGCGTGCGCCTTGCGCGAGCCATGGTGAGGTCAGGGTGTTGAACTTCTTCATTACCGTCCCGGCATCGAGCCGACCGCGGGAAAAGCCGGGCGGGTAGGGCACCTCGACCAGTTCGTCGCGTCCATCCTGCGTCGTCACCTGCAGCGAACAGGGATAGCTGTCGGGGGCGCGCGCGTTCCAGGCGCTGTCGTTGACGATCTCGAGCTGCGCCATCAAGGCGCAGACCATGGGGTCGTTCCAGCGCTCGCCGTCGAATTGGGCCAGCCCGAACTCGCCATCGATGAGCGAGACGGCCGCGAGAAAATTGAAGCTGTGGTCGGCGGCTTCGCGCGAAAGCGGCTTGATGCGGCCGGGATCATCCTTCTGCCGGCGCAGTCCCGGGGTGTCGGGAATGATGAGTCTGAAGGCCTTCAGCCGCTCCACCGCGCCGCGTAGCCGCCGATGCATCTCGATGCCGGCCGCGGCGACGCTCTGCCCCGTCGCCAGGCAGGGGAACGCCTTGACGTTGGCCGCCATGATCGCGCTCTCCGCCGGCAGCGGCGCGGTCAGCTCCGCCGCGGCGTCGCCCTTGCTGAACACCTCGCGCATGCCACGCGGGTTCTCGAACAGGTCCAACGGCCCGGTGATGCCGTGCTCGGCCAACAGTGTGGCCTGCACGCCGTTCTGGGCCACCAGCGCATTGGCGATGGACTTCGCGGCGGAAATGTCGCCGAAGCGCACGGCGGTCGAGGTCGCGGCCCGTGCACCGCTCAGAGCGATGGCGTGTGCCAGCCGGCGGCGATCGAGCCCCATCAGCCGGCCTGCCATCGCCGGTGCGACCAGGCCCGAGACGGTGACGCCGTCCCACGCTGAATCCCGCTCCATCAGGTCCTTGCAGCGGGCGAAGACCTCGTAGCCGAGCACGATCGCGGCAACCACCTCGCGCCCGCTCGCGCCGCGGAGCTCGCCGGCCGCGAGCGCCACCGGGATGTTGTCGCTGGGATGCCCGCCGAGATCGCCGGCCCTTGCGTTCACGTAGTCGTTGAAATCGAGGATGCGCACGAGGGCGCCGTTGGCAAGGGTGGCATTGGCGGCGCTGGTGCGATGCGCCCGGCCGATGACCGTGCACTGCGAGGCGCCGCCGGACCCTTCCACCACCGCGAGCAGGGCACACGCGGATGGTTCATCGAGCGCGGCGAAGCCGCAGCCGATGGTGTCGAGCAGCAGAAGCTTGGCCTGGTCGCGGACGGCCGGCGTGAGGTCCTCGGTGCGGACGGCGAGCACCCAGCCGGCGAGCTGCTCGACGATCCCCGGCCCGCCCACGCGCGCTGCCCCGCTTCCCGTCATATCCCTCACGCCGCATCGTTTCCCGCTGTGCGTGTCATACGCCCCGAGCGGGACACAGCCAACGGGGTTTTCGGCCGCCGAGCGCGCGTGCTAAGGCTGTCTTTGCGCTCAAGCGGAGTGGGGGAAAAACAACAAATGGCCAAGTTGCAGCTTTCGTTCGCGTGCGGGCTTTATGACCGTATGCAGCCGCTCTACACCGGCGACGTCAAGGTCGACGGCATCGATCTCAATTTCATCGCCATCGATCAGCCCCGGCCGATCTTCGATCGGATGGCGGCCGGCGAGGAGTTCGACGTCGCCGAGTTTTCGAGCTCGGAATTCGTCCAGCGTTTCGCCAACAAGCAGTGCCCGTTCGTGGCGATCCCGATCTTTCCATCGCGCGCGTTTCGCCACGGCTTCATCGCCATCCATCGCAAGGCGGGCATCAAGACCCCGAAGGATCTCGAGGGCAAACGCGTGGGCGTGCCGTTGCTGACCATGACCGCGGCCATCTACATCAACGGGCTGCTGCAGCACGAATACGGCGTCGATCTCAGAAAGATCCACTGGGTGCAGGGCGCGATGAACACGGGGGGCGCGCATGGCAGTCCCACCGTGCTGCCGCTGCTCAATCCCATCCCGATCGAGCAGAACACATCGAACAAATCGATGAGCGACCTGATCGAGGAGCGCGTCGTGGATGCGACCCTCGGCACGAGCCTGCCGGAGGCGATCCGCACCAACCCGGATATCGCGCGGCTGTTTCCGAATTACGTGGAGCTCGAGAAGGAGTACTACAAGCGCACCAGGATTTATCCGATCATGCACCTGGTCGCCATCCGCAAGCAGGTCTACGAGAAATATCCCTTCGTCGCGACCAGCCTTTACAACGCGTTCTGCGAATCCAAGAAGATCGCGCTGGAGAAAATGTTCAATCTCCGCGCGCTGCGCTACATGACGCCGTTCCTCATGCGCGACATCGACGAAATCTACGAATTCTTCGACGGCGATCCCTGGCCGTATGGGGTCGAGCCCAACCGGCCGACGCTGGAAGCCTTCGTGACCTACCTCACCGATCAGTCCCTGATCGCCGCTCCCGTTCCGGTGGACGATCTCTTCGTTCCGACGCACTGACGCCGTGCGATCCAGCGCCGCCTTCCCATCAAGAACACCTCAGCCCGGGCCATTGAAACCATGAGCAACCTCGACACCGTCATCAAGGATCTCGTCATCGCCAACCGCATCCTCGCGCGCGAGGAGGTGGTGGACGCCTACGGCCATGTCAGCATCCGCAATCCCGACAACCCGAAACATTTCTTCCTGTCGCGCTCGGTGTCGCCCGAACTGGTCGAGCGCGACGATATCGTCGAACTCGGGCTCGACGGCCAGCCGGTGCGCGACGAGAAGCGCGCGCTCTATCTCGAGCGGTTCATTCATGCCGCCATCTACGAAGCGCGGCCCGACATCCACTCCGTCGTTCATGCGCATGCGGAGGACATCCTGCCGTTCGGCATCGCGCAGGCGACGCCGCTGCGTCCGGTGATCCATTCCGGCAGCTTCATCGGCGCCAATGTGCCGGTATGGGACATCGCCGACAAGTTCGGCGACACCAACCTGCTCGTCACCAACATGGACCAGGGGCGCGACCTGGCGAAGTGCCTGGCCAGCAACAACGTGGCTTTGATGCGGGGCCACGGCTTTGCCTCGGCCGGGCGCTCGCTGATCGAAGTGGTGCGGATGTCGGTCTATCTGCCGCGCAACGCGCGCGCGCTCCTGCACGCCAAGCAATTGGGCGGCGAGATCAAGTATCTGCGGCAGGGGGAGATCGACGCTCGCAACCGCGGCTACAGCCCCTATTCCACCGAGACCTGGCGCGCCTGGGAATTCTGGGCGACCAAGGCCGGCTGCGCCCACATGCTCACCAAGCCCGACCACGCCCACGAGCACAAGAAGTGATGAGCGTGGCCCCGCATCCGCGCAGGTCGATGCGGGTGATCCCTGCCCAGGCCGCGTCAGCGGATCTAGAGGACCGGGTTCCAGGCGGACGGCACCAGGCGGTAGCCGGCGCCGTCCTTCTCGATCTGTCCCAGCGACGGGAACGGGAAATGGAATCCCACGATCAGCGCTTTTTCGGCCGAGGCCATGTCGAAGAACCGATGGCGCGTGCGCGACGCCAGATCCGGCTCGACATCGTACATCACGTGCCAATCGGGATGGCGCACGAACAGGGCCGGAATGTTGGTCACATCGGACTGGATGAGAACGCGGGCAGGGCCGGACTGCACGGCAAACGATGTATGCCCCGGAGTATGACCGGGAGTCTCAATGGCGGTGACGCCTGGCACGACCTCCTGACCCCACTCGTACTTCGTCACCCGGTCCGCAAGCCCCGCGAACACCTTGCGAGCGTTGGCGAAGTTGCCCTGCATCATGTTGCCCGACGCTTTCGCCATGTTGTCGTCGCTCATCCAGAACGCCCACTCGGCCGCCGGAACCTTGATCTCCGCGTTCGGAAAGGCGAGCGCGCCGTCGGCTTTCCGCAGTCCGTTGATATGGTCGCGATGAAAATGGGAGACGATCACGGTGTCGACCGTTCCCGGATCGATTCCCGCGGCCGCCATGTTGCGAGGCACCTGGCCCACCGCCGGGTCGACGCCGGGTCCCCAACCGGTATCGATCAGCAGCAGCTTCGAGCCGGTGTTGATCACCTGCGGATTGTACGGGACGACGACCATGTCCTTCGGAAAATATGCCGCCTCGGCGGCGGCGATGACTTGATCCTTGCTGACGTTGGTCACGTAATCGGCGGAGATCGGGTAGGTGAGGGCGCCGTCGTTGATCGAGGTGCATTCGAAGCCGCCGACCTTGTAGCGGTAGAATCCCGGCGCCTGCTTGCCGGTGGCCGGTGCGGCGGCGCCCGCCGCCGACGGCCGCAACAGCGCCGCGAGCGAGCTTGCGGCAACGGCGCCGATGATTGCGCGACGGGTAGGATCGATCATGGCGTTCCCTCTTGGACAGGTGGGATCGGGTTTTGCCTTCGGCCGGCGCCCGACCTCAGCGCGAATCCGCTTTGCACCCGGGTTCCGGCGCGATCTCCCCGAGCGCGCGCACGGGGACGAGCTCGCGTCCCTGCGTCTTGGCGATGAACATGTTCATGCTGGCGTGATGATCCTTGCCGATCGTCACCGGCCCCGTGGGTGATTTGATCGAAAGCCCCGCGAGCGAATCGATGACCGCTTCCTTGTCGACCTTCCCGGCCTTCTCGATCGCCGCCTTCAGCGCGATCAGCGCGTTGTAGTGCGTCATCACGTAGTTCGACACCGTGGCCTCGGCGCCGGCATCCGAGCGCACCTTGGCGACAAACGCCGTGAACGGCGGATCGTCGCTGGTCGCGACCGACGGCAGCACGGCGAACATGTTCTGGCCCTTGCCCTTGAACACGCCGAGATCGACTTCCGAAAGTCCGAGAAACGCGACCGTCGTGTCCTTCAACAACCCGCGGTCATCCGCCTGCCGGATGAAATCCAGGCCGTCGCCTTTGAGCGCGAACAGCAGGACCTTTGCTTTCGTCGCCGCGATCCGCGCGATCAGCGGGGCGAAGTCGGTTTCGTCGCCCTTGGTGAACTCTTTGCCGACGACTTTGCCGCCAAGCCTCGTGATGATCGGCTCGGCGGCCTCGAACATCTTGTGCGGCCAGGTCCGGTCGGCGCCGAGCAGGAAATAGGTGTTGCCGAAGGTCTCATTCATGTAGGGCAGCAGCTGGGCCAGCTCCTGGTTGGGAACCGTGCTGAAGGAGAAAACGTACCGGCTGCATTTGCCGCCTTCGTAGTTGGTGGCGTACAGGAGCGGCGTCTTCAGGCTCTCGACCACGGGCGCCATCGCATCCAGATTTCTCGAGGTGATCGGGCCGACCACTGCCAATACGCCGTCGCGCTCGATCAACTTGCGGGTCGCATCCGTTGCGACCGCCGGATCGGTCTTGTCGTCGGCGTAGAGCAGCTCGACGGGCCGGCCGAGGATCCCGCCGGCCGCGTTGATGTCCTTGGCCGCAAGGTCAAGTCCGAGCTTGGCCTGCCGGCCGTACAGCTCGACGCCGCCGGAGAACGGCAATACCGCGCCGACCTTGATCGGCTCGGCGGAATTCGCGCCGGGGGAACTCGCGATCGCTGCGCAGCAGGTCAGGCAGACCAACGATAGTGCTTTCATCGAGCCGACGTTCATTACCCGAGTTCCATCTCCGAGCTCACAGGGCGCAAGGGCGGCATCCTACGCGACAAAGGACAGCGGTAAAATGGCGGTTGCCGGTGTCCCGGCGGCGCAGGCTGCATCGCGACGCGATTGAATCCTGGGCCGGAACATGATGGCCTCCTTCTTTGCAGGCGGCCGCAGCTTAGAATGTGCATGAAGCCGAGACCGCGGCGCGTCGAGGGAGGCACCTATGAGCTCAGAACATCTCGAGAGCTATCTGTCGGGCCGTTGGATGCGCGGGGAAGGCGTCGAGACCCGACTGGTCGACCCGGTCAAGGGCGATGAGCTGGCGACGGCCTCGACCAAGGGCGTGGATCTCAAGGCGGCGCTCCAGTTCGCCCGCACGCAAGGGCAGGGCGGCCTGCGAACGATGAGCTACGCCGAGCGCGGCAAGTTGGTCGGCGCCGTGGCCGACGTGCTCATCGCCAACCGCGCGCGTTACGAGGACATCGCCATCGCCAATTCCGGCAACACCAAGACCGACGCGGCGATCGACATCGACGGCGGCATCGGCACGCTCAAATATTACGCCCGGCTTGGCGCCGGGCTGGGCGACGCACGCATGCTGCTCGATGAAAAGCCGGTGCGGCTCGCCAAGGCCGAGAACTATCAGGCCATTCACCTGATGATGCCACGCCGCGGCGTCGCCATCCACATCAACGCCTTCAATTTTCCGAGCTGGGGACTATGGGAGAAAGCCGCGGTGTCGCTGCTCGCGGGTGTCCCGGTTCTTGCCAAGCCCGCCTCGTCGACCGCGCTTCTGGCGCACGCGATGGTGAAGGACGTGATCGCCGCCAAGGTGCTGCCGGACGGCGCGTTGAGCCTGCTCTGCGGCGGCGCAGGCGATCTGCTCGACGGCCTCACGTCCGATGACGTCATTGCGTTCACCGGCTCGGCCGACACCGCGCGGCAGGTGCGCGGCCATGCCAACGTGGTGGCGAAGAGCGTGCCGGTCAATATCGAGGCCGACAGCATCAACGCGGCATTGCTTGCGCCGGGCTCGGCGCCCGGGAGCGCGGCCTTCGACGCCTTCGTGCGCGAGGTCGTACGCGAGATCACGGTCAAGGCCGGGCAGAAATGTACCGCGATCCGCCGCATCTTCGTGACGGCGGATCAGGCCGACGCGGTTGCCGAGGCACTCGCGGCCAAGCTCAAGGCCACCAAGGTGGGCGATCCGCGGCAGGCCGACACCCGCATGGGCCCGGTGGTGACGCGCGGCCAGCAGGCCGCCGCGTTCGACGGCATCCGGCGCTTGGCGTCCGAAGCCGTGATCGTGTGCGGCGGCGCCGACGCGCCCGAGCTCGACGGCATCGACAGCAACCGCTCGGCGTTCGTGGCGCCGACCTTGCTGAAGCTCGCCGATGCCGGCGCGGCCGGCGCCGTGCACGAGGTGGAGGTCTTCGGCCCGGCGGCGACCATCGTGCCATATCGCGACGAGGCGGACGCCGTCGCGCTGGTCGCACGGGGCGGCGGCTCGCTGGTCGCTTCGGTGTACGGCGAGGACCAGGCATTTCTCGCCCGCATGGTGAGCGCGATCGGACCGAGCCATGGGCGGCTGCTCATGGTCGACCCGTCGATCGCGAGCGCCCATACCGGCCACGGCATCGTCATGCCGCAATGCAATCACGGCGGTCCCGGCCGCGCCGGGGCGGGCGAGGAGCTGGGCGGACTTTACGGGTTGCGCTTCTATCATCAGCGCCTGGCGGTGCAGGGATCGAGCGACCTGCTCGCCGGCCTGCAGACGACGGCGGCAAGCCTGCATTGAGACGGCTGCCGGGGCTCGAACGCTGAAAATAAATCGACTAACCTCCGCCGGTTTACAGGGGGTGAGTGGGTCCAGTGTCCTCATCGCAAGAGCGAACCGCGCACAGCTTCGTCGAGCGCCACGGGTTGTGGAGCGACGAGCAGTTCGAGGCCGCGGTCAAGGCCGACAAGTGGATCGAGGAGTACGGGCTCGAGGTCGTTCGCCTGTCGTTTCCCGACCAGCACGGCATCCTGCGCGGAAAGTCCGTGATGGCAAACGAGGCCGCCGCGGTCATGCGCAACGGCTGCTCGATGACCACCACGCTGCTTGCCAAGGACACCGCGCACAAGACGGCGTTTCCGGTCTTCACGCCTGGCGGCGGCTTCGGCATGGCGGAGATGGAGGGCGGCGGCGACTTTCTCATGATCGCCGATCCCGCCACGTTCCGCGTGCTGCCGTGGGCGCCGCGGACCGGCTGGGTGCTGTGCGACATCTATTTCGCCGACGGCAAGCCGGTGCCGTTCTCGACCCGGCATCTCTATCGCCGCGCGCTGCAAAAGCTCGCCGAGGCCGGGTTCGACTACATGGCCGGGCTCGAGGTCGAGTTTCACGTGTTCAAGCTCGACGATGCGCGACTCAAGCCGGCGGACGCGACCTGGCCGGGCGAGCCGCCCGAGGTCAGCTTGCTCTCGCAGGGCTACCAGTACCTGACCGAGACGCGGCTCGACCAGATGGAGCCGATCCTCGAGACGGTGCGCCGCGATATCATCGCGCTCGGCCTGCCGCTGCGTTCGGTCGAGATCGAACTCGGCCCGAGCCAATGCGAGTTCACCTTCCACCCGCAGGTCGGACTTTCGCCGGCCGATACCATGATGCTGTTCCGCAGCGCGGTGAAGCAGATCTGCCGGCGGCAGGGCTATCACGCCAGCTTCATGGCGAGGCCGAAGGTGGCGAACGTGCTGTCGAGCGGCTGGCACCTGCACCAGTCGCTGCGTGAGCGGCGCTCCGACACCAATGCGTTCACCTCCCGCGACAAGGAACTGCTGTCGCCTGCAGGACGTGGCTTCCTCGCCGGACTCGTTTCCCATGCGCGCGCAGCGACCGCCTTCACCACGCCGACGATCAACGGCTACAAGCGCTACCGCAGCTACTCGCTGGCCCCGGACCGCGCCATCTGGGGACGCGACAATCGCGGCGTGATGATCCGCGTGCTCGGCGGCCCCGGCGATCCGGCGACGCGGCTTGAAAACCGGGTCGGCGAGCCGGCGGCCAACCCCTACCTCTACATGGCCTCGCAGATCGTGACCGGCCTCGACGGCATGGAGCGCAAGCTCGATCCCGGCCCGTCGGCGGATACGCCCTACGAAGCGCAGGCGCCGCTGTTGCCGAAAACCCTCGAGGACGCACTCGGCGCGTTGCGCGCCGACGCCTGTCTGGCCGAAGGCTTCGGCAGGAATTTCATCGACTATTATTTGCGCATCAAGGAGGCCGAGATCGCGCGCTACAATGCCGAGGTCACGGAATGGGAGCAGCGCGAATATTTCGAGCTGTTCTAGCCGCCCGGAATATAGACAGATCAATCTCCACGACGACAAGTAGAATTAGCGATTTGCCTTCGGGCAAACTGCAATCCCATCCCTGTTGATCCGGCATCGGAACATGAAGAACTTGTTTCGCTCCTGCGCCGTCTTAAGCCGCCGATAGAGCGCCGGCGAACAGCGCCGGGTCTCAAGGGGTGGACCATCGTACCGCACATCACGGCGGAGAAAGTCGCGGTCCGCCTCTTCGGGTGTCAGGCCGAATGCGAAGACGTGTCGCTCGTGCTTTCAACGACGACGTACATGAGCTGGACCGCGTAATTGAGCTGAGGCGTTTCAGACCCGGTCGGGCTTGTGCGGTCAAGGTTATGGGGATGGCTTCACATGGGAACGCGAGAGAAAGTTGGGTTTCGCTACGCTCAACCCAACCTACGTGCGGAATCACCCCGGTGTTCAGCCCCCCGATCGGTCACCGCGCCGCCGCGGATGAGGCTCCCCGGCGCAGGTCGGTCTCGATCGTGAGCGGCGCAGCGCCGAAGCGCGTCCGATAGACCTGCGTGTTCTCCATCACCCGCTGCACGTAGTTGCGGGTTTCCATGAACGGAATGCGCTCGACCCAGTCGACCGGATCGACCTTGGGATCGCGCGGATCGCCGAACTTCGCGATCCACTCCTGCACGCGGCCGCGCCCGGCATTGTAAGCGGCGTACGACAGGATGTAGTTGCCGCCATACTCCTGCATGAGGCCGCCGAGCTCGGCGGCGCCGACCTGGAGATTGTAGGGCATATCGTTCTTGAGGCGCTTGACGTCGTAGCTGCAGCTGAAGCGCTTGCAGGTATCCTTGGCGGCGATCGGCGTCACCTGCATCAGGCCCATCGCCTGAGCGTGCGACCAGTCCGCCGGGTCGAACGCGCTCTCCTGGCGGATGATGGCGAACAGCATGGCGTTATCAATGCCGGGACCGATCGGCGAGTAGCGCGGCACGCCGACGGCCGGAAATGCGTAGTAGTCGAGCGGCAGGCCGCGCGCCAGCGCCGCCTTGCCCAGGTGCAGCATCCCGCGCGCATCCTGCTGCTGCTCGGCCAGTTCGCCGAGGGCGGAGAGCGCACCGACATCGTCGAACTTGCCGCCGAGGTCGGCCATCAGCGGAATGACCAGCGCGGTCTCCTTGAGCGCGTAGAGGATTTCAACTGCGCGAACGAGCTCGAGCCGTTCGATCTCGGCGAGCTTGTCCGGCTTTGTGGGCGGCGGAGCGAGCGCAAGCGCCGCAAGGCCAAGGCGCGCGCGCGCCAGCTGCCCGTAATAGGCGGCCGATGAGCTAGCCGCCGCTTGATACTCGGCGCGCGCCTGATCGCGCCGATTGAGCACTTCCGCGGTGCGCCCGAGCCAGTAATGGGAGCGCGCCTGCGACGTCGGATGCGAGCTCACCTCCTGGATGCGGGTGAAATGCGTCGCCGCCGCCGCCGGGTCATCGAGGAACCGCAGCGCGATCCACCCAGCCATGAAGAGGCGCTCGACCCGGGAGTTTTCCTTGGTCGGCTCCGCGGCTTCCGCCACGGCGCGATAGGCCGAGCGGGCATCCCCGATATCCAGCAGCTTGCGCGCCATGATCCGTCGCTCGACCCACCAATCCTCGCCGTCGTGGACCTGTGCGAGATCGGTGGGAGCCGACAGCATCACCTGCGCGGCTTCGGCGATCTTCTCGTCGTGGCGCAAGAGGTACGTGCGTGCGAGGAGATAACCGGGATCCCGGCGCGCCTCCTCCGGCACGGAACCGAGCAGCTTCCTGGCGTTGCCGCCGCCCTTGCTGGCGAGCGCGAGACGCAACTGGGCGATCGCGAGATCGGCGCCCCCCAGCCGTTTCGCCGCACGCATCGCGGAGTCCTTGTCGGCGGCGACAAGCCTCTTCTCCATGCGAGCCTTGTGATCGGCCCGACTCAAGAGGTCGGGGTAGCGCTCGAGCACCTGCTTCTCGACATCGGCGGGAATCGGATCGTTGCGCCATGTATCCCGCACGAGCGCCTTGGCGCCTTCGGTGTCGCCCTGCGCAGACATCGCGCGCGCGAGGACCAGCCGGCCCATCGCCGATTGCGGCGGCGAGCCCTCGAAGAAGCTCATGACCCGCGCCGGCTTGGCGTTCTCGACCCAGAGCATCGCCTCGGCCCGGCGGCGGAACGCGCCCGAGGCTGGGCCAGCTGGGGTTGGCGGTCATGAAGGCGGTGTAGCGCGCGCTGTCGGCGCCGTTGTGGTCGCTGCGCAGGATGAGCCATTCCACCAGCTTGCGTGCCACCGGGTCGGAGATGCCGGCCGCGACCGCGGTCGCCTTGCTGGCGCCGCCCTTCCTGAGCGTGTCGATAGCATTCTTGACCAGGGCGACATCCGCCTCGGAGGTCTGCAGCGCCGGCGCCTGCGCCAGCGGCAATGACGGAGGCTGGGTCTCGCCAGTGCCGGTCTCGCGTGTGCCGGTGGCCCAGACCTTGACGGTCGTGGAAGCGCTCGAGGAGTCGGGGCGGGCGGACGGCGTCGGGACCGCCGCCGCCTTGCTCGATGTCGACTTGCCGTCCTTCTTGGCGTCCTTGGACTTTCCGGCAGTCGGCTTTTTTGCCGATTTCGTTTTGCTCGCTTTTGCCGTCGCGGAGGACGAACTCTTGGCCCCGTTGCCGTGATGGGCCTTGGCTTCTGCATATTGAGTGATTGCGAGCAGGCTCGCGCAAGCGAGCGCAGCAACGAGTGCCGATCGATATCGTGTCAAAGCTGTTCCCCCGAGCCCGGCGAAAATACGCCCCCAAGCGTGCTACCCCTGCACGCGACTCAAGGAGATATAGTGCCCCGCGATTTTGGCGGAAAAGCGATGTTAACGCGGCTTTTGCGGCGCCTGTTCAGCCCCGAGGCGCCGGCCGGGGGCCGGCGATCAGCGCCGGACGCGCGCGCGCCGCGCCGTGGCGGCAGCCTGCTGGCTGCCGTCGCCGTACGCCAGATACCAGGGATTCTGCACGCACCAGGCCCCGGCGCCGCGCGCCGTCATCATGCACTGCTCATACGAGATGAAGCCGCAATTGGTGCCGCCGCCGCCGAAGCCGTAGTACTGCGCGCACCAGGGCCGATAGATTTCGGCCTTCGCCGAATGGGGCACGCTTGCGACGAGTACGGTGAGGAAGAGGAGGGCGCCAAGCAGGCGAGTGGGTGTCATGGAAATCTCCCGGTCTCCACCCCCGCGACCCAGGTCGACAGTCTAGCCGCGATCCGGCCGAGACACCATGCCGGAAGGCTCGCCTATATCGCTCATGCGCTAAGACGAGGCCCGCATGCGGACGTCCGGATTTCGCAACCGCAGTGGCAGGCCTTGCTCATAGGCCACGATCTGCTCGAACGCCTCGCGAAAATAGAGCTCGAAGTTGTCCCATTCCGCCCATCCGAGGTGCGGCGTGCAGAGGACGTTGGGCATCGACAGGAACGGATGGTTGCCGTTCAGGATCGGCTCCTGCTCGTAGACGTCGACGGCGGCATAGCCGGGCCGGCCGCTGCGTAGCGCCGCCAGCAGTGCCCCCGGCGCGATGATTTCGGCGCGGGCGGTGTTCACGATCAGCGCGCTGGGCTTCATGCGGGCGAGGTCGTGCGCCGCCACGATCCCGCGGGTCTCGCGTGTGAGCCGCACATGCAGGGACAGCACGTCCGAGCGCTCGAACAATTCATTCTTGCTGGCGGCGCTCGCATATCCCTTGGCGGCGGCCTGCTTGAGCGAGTTCTCCTGGCCCCAGACCAGGATATCCATGCCCAATCCGCGTCCGCCCTCGGCCACCAGCTGTCCGATGGCGCCGAGCCCGAAAATGCCGAGCGTCGATCCGCGCAGTCGATGCGACAGCGTGCACGGCCACTCGCCCCGCTTCATGCGCTCGGCTTCGAGCGCCACGTTACGGCGGGAGGCGACGATCAAGGCCAGCGCCAATTCGGCCGGCGCATCGGGCGAATTACTCTTGCCGGCCGTCACCGGAATGCCGAGCGCGGTACAGGCGGCAAAGTCGATCGCCTGCGAATTGCGGCCGACCAGCGCGATCAATTTGAGCTTCGGCAGTTGCTCGAGCAGCGCGCGCGAAAACTCCACCCGCTCCCTGATCGACACGACCACGTCGGCATCGCGCAGGCGTTCGACCAGCGCAGTCAGATCGGATGCCGGCTCCCGATAGCGGGTGACGTCGTGATGGTGGATGAGCGAGAAACACGCGAGCTGATCGACCATGTCCTGGTAGTCGTCGGGAATGACAATCTTCATCGGACCGGATGGCTTTCGAGTCATGAGGGATGGGGAGACCGGACCGCCGCGGAAACGCGACACACAGCAACCCGGTAACTACTCTTGGATATTGGCAGCGCGGATCAGGTCGCCCATGCGCGCGAATTCTGCGCGCATGACCAGGGCCAACTGCTCCGGCGTGCCGCCGACGACCTCGAAGCCGAGCTCGGCAAGCCGTGCCCGCACGGCCGGATCCTTCAAGGCGCTGACGGCGGCGGCGTTGAGCCTGGCGACGATCTCCGGCGGCGTGTGCGCGGGCACCAGCAGCGCGCACCAGGGCACGAAGCTGAAGCCCGGCACGGTTTCCGCCACGGTCGGAACGTCGGGCAGCTGGCTCGTGCGTGACGGGGTGCTGGTGGCCAGCAGGCGTACGCGCTTGTCGGAGAGCAGCGGGACCACCGAGGACATTCCGGTGAATCCGACCGGCACATGTCCGGCGACGATCTCGTTCACCGCGGCCGTCGCGCCGCGGTAGGGCACATGGGTCATCTCGACACCGGCGGCGCGGACGAACAACTCCATGGCGACGTGCTGCGGACTGCCGATGCCGCCGGACGCATAGTTGATGCCGCCCGGCTTCTGGCGCGCTAGCGCGATCAGCTCGCTGACGGTGGTGGCGGGAAGCGTCGGGTGCGCGATCAGCCCCAGCGGAATTCCGACCAGCTGCGTGACCGGCAGGAAGTCCTTGAGCGGATCGTAACCGGCATCGGTCTTTATGTTGGGGAGCATCGTGATGACGCTGTCGTTTGCAACCACGACGGTGTAGCCGTCCGGAGCCGCGCGGGCGCCCGCGCGCATCCCGAGGAGACCTGCGGCGCCCGGCTGGTTCTCCACATAGAAGCGCTGGCCGAGACTGTCGCTCATCTTCTCGCTCACGAGACGCGCGACGACATCGACGGCGCTGGCCGCCGCAAGCGGGACCAGAAGCCTGACCGGGCGGTCGGGATAGGTCTGCGCCTCAGCGAGGGATGTCGCGGGAGCTGCCAGGCCGCCGGCCAGCACAAGTGGCAGCAACCATGCCAACAGCGTCCGGATCATGCGAGCGGCCACGGCGCGGACTATTTCGACGCTTTCAGCAGATATGCGATCAGGTCGGCGCGGGCGTCGGCGTCCGGCATCCCGGCATAGGGCATGCGATTGGCGGGCACCATCTTCTGCGGGTCGGCGATGAAGGTGTCGAGGGTCTGCGGCGTCCAACTGATGCCGCTGCGCTTGATCGCCGGGGAATAGCGGAAATCCGGCAGCTCGCCGGCCTTGCGCTCGAACACGCCGTGGAGGCTCGGCCCCACATTGTTCACGTTGCGCTCGGTCGAATGGCAGGCGACGCAGTCCGCGAAGCGCTGCTCGCCGCGCGCGGCGTCGCCGTCGGCCCGCGCGGCGGTGGTGGCGGCGATCAGTGCCGCCAGCCACAACAGCGGGACGGTGGGTCGCAAGCCGCCCCTCATGCCGGCACCAGCGGACCGGGATTCCTGACGTAGCGGGTCTTGATCGCGTCCGCCATCCAGTAGGCCAGCGCGCCCACCGGTCCGGTTGGATTGTACGACGCGTTGTGCACGAACACGTTGGCGCCGACGACGAACAGGTTGTGGCAATCCCAGCTCTGCAGGTACTTGTTCAGGGCGCTGTCGCGGGGGTTGGTGCCCATGATCGTGCCGCCGGTATTGTGCGTGCTCTGATACGGCACGACCGTCCACGGGTCGGTACGGGCGGTGGCCTCGTTCAGCCGGGTCGGGTTCATCGACTTGGCGATGGCATTGATGCCCGCCGCAGCGTGCCGCCCCATCTTGTGCTCGTTCTCCTTGTAGTCGAACGTCATGCGCATCAACGGCTGGCCGAATGCGTTCCGATAGGTCGGATCGAGGTCATAGTAGTTGTAGCGGTTGGCCATGACGCTGCCGCTGGCGCCGATATTCATCGCGGTCTGGTACCATTTCGCCGTGGCGGCTTTCCATTCCTTGCCCCATTGCGGCGTGCCCCGCGGCACCGGGCGGTAGCCGATGGGCAGCACGGTGTTGAATCCGCCCGCCATGTTGTAGCCGCCGACGAAGCCGTGCGGCCCGCGATCGAAGTCCCAGTTGATGTTGAAGTCGTCGATGGTGGCGTTCGATCCGCCGGCGTTCATGAACGGATTGAAGTGCCGGTTCTCGAAGAACAGCGTCGCACCCGCGCCGGTCTGGTAGCAGTAGTTCTTGCCGATGACGCCGGTCTGCGCGACCGGATCGTAGGGCTGGCCGATGCCGGAAAGCAGCATCAGGTGCACGTTGTTGATGGCATAGGCGCACAGCAGCACCATGCCGGCCGGCTGCTCGAATTCTTCGCCGTTGAGCACGTTGGTGTAGGTCACGCCGGTGACACGCTTGCCGTCGGAGTCCTTGAGCACCTTCGTCACCCACGAATGCGTGCGCAGCTCGAAATTCGGGTTGCGCATCGCGATCGGGATCACGGTGATGTGCGGGCTGCCCTTCGCGTTGGCCTCGCAGCCGAAGCGCTGGCAATAGCCGCAATACTGGCACGGCCCGAATTTCGATCCGTCGGGATTGGTATAGGCCTGCGAGGCATTTGCCGACGGCCGCGGAAACGGATGGTAGCCGTTGTTTTCCGCCGCCTTGGTGAACATCTCGCTCGCCAGGATCGGCGTGAGCGGCGGCAGCGGATAATCGCGCGCGCGCGGCGCCTCGAACGGGTTGCCGCCGCGCTGGATCTGGCCATTTATGTTGCCGGCCTTGCCAGACACCGCCGCAGTGTATTCGAACTTGTCGTAATACGGCTCGAGCTCGGCGTAGGTGATGCCCCAATCCCGGATGGTCATGTCGGCGGGGATGAAGCTCTTGCCGTAGCGCTCCTCGTAGAGGCTGCGGACCTTGAACTCCATGTCGGTCCAACGCCAGGTGTGGCCGCTCCAGTGCACGGCCGAGCCGCCGACGACCTCGCCGGGCAGGAACGAGCCGAGCCGCCGCATCGGCAGCGCTTCCTGCGAGGGATTGTTGCGCACCGTGAGCGTGTCGCGCGCGGTGTTCTGCATGAGGTCGTGACGCACCACGTAGCGCAACTCGTCGCGGATATTGGGCACCGCATAGTCCTTGTCGGTGCTGCGCATCGCGCCGCGCTCGAGCGCGACCACCTTCAGCCCGGCCTCGGCGAGTTCCTTCGCGAGGATGCCGCCGGTCCAGCCCAGCCCGACGATGACGGCGTCGACTTCTTTCAATTTGGTCGCCATGTCGTCCTCCTCAGCTCATGTCGGAGATGCTGATGGGATCGGCAGGAAATTTCTTGTCGCGATACTTCTCGACATTCTCCCGATGCACCGCGATCGCGCCGGGAAAGCCGATCAGCCGCCAGCCCGCCTTGTTGCGATTGCCGCCGTAGATCGGGTCGGAGAACATGCCCTCCATCACCGTCTGATAAAGAGTGCTCCAGAACACGCGCGCGGGCAGCCCGTTGTCGAAGCTCAGCTTGCCGGAGGAAAGTGCCACGAGCACCTCCTCGCGCTGCTTGTCATCGATCCGGTCGAACGCTTTGCCGTAGGCCTTGCGGCAATGGGCATTCGTCGCCTCGATGCCGGCGCGATAGAGCTGCGCGGGCGTGAGCGGCAACTGGTAGCCCTGACTCGGGAGGCCGAGCTTCCATGGCCCTTGCATGTAAAGGCGCTCGCCCTTGCCCCAGCCGCCCGCGAGCGCGCGGTCGATATAAATATTGATCCCGATGTCGGTGCCTTTCGGGGTGAGGTCGTCCGCAGGCACCATGTGGTCGACCAGCGCCTCGACGAAGGCCGCTTCTTCCAGATTCAAGAACGAGTAACCGGGACTGCCGGCATCCGCAGCCGCCGCGGGCGAAGCGCCCTGCTGCGCCTCCGCGCCCTGGGGCAAAGTGACGGTGGCGGCTGCGGCGCCTCCGACGACGGCGCCCTTGAGAAAGTCGCGCCGGCCTAAACCTTCGTCTTTCATGGTGCGCCTCCCTGATTCCGGCTTTTAAGTTTTCCGGATTACATTCATTCCAAAATGCGCCTTTCAGGTTGCACGGGCAAGACCCTCGGACGACCGGCTGCCGTGCGCGGGCGGACGAGCGGGCTTTGAGCGGCGTCGAACTGCCGGCTTGTCATTGCCGGCGCCATGGTCGATTCTCCCGGCCCGACCTTGGGATCAGCGGGCATGATGATCGTGCTGATTGGTCTTGCGCTTTACGCGGCGGCCGGCGTCGCGATCGCAGCCGCGTTCGTCGTGTTCGGCGTCACGCGGGTGCTGCCGGAGCCGCTCCCGGTGACGGTGGGCGCGCGCATCCTGCTCTTTCCCGGCGCTGCCTTGCTCTGGCCGTACGTGCTCGCGCGCTGGCTGAAATCGCTCCGATGAGGCGCGCGCACCGATCGGTTCATCGCGCGATCTGGCCCGTCCTCGCCTTGGCGATCGCGATGGGCTTCGTGATGGCGCTGACGCTGCGACCGCCGCCCGATGCGGGCGCTTCTCCGGCGGCCGAGGACGTCAATCCATGAGCGCCGGCTTTCGCGCGGTGCAGTGGAACCGGGCGAAGGTCGTCTACGACGTCATCCTGCTCGCGGCGGTGGCGCTCTATATCGGCACGTACATCGTTTTGGGGTATTGGCTCGACCCGCCCAAGGACGAACCGGCCGCGATCGATGTGCGCATCCGTGCGTTCGGCACCTGCGCCTTTTTCATGCTCACAATCATTCTTTCGATCGGGCCGCTGGCGCGGCTCGACCGCCGTTTCCTGCCGCTGCTCTACAATCGACGCCACTTCGGCGTGCTGACCTTCTTCGTCGCGCTGCTGCACGCCTCGTTCATGGTCGAATGGTTCGCGGTGCAGAACGCGCTGCCGAGCCTCTATGACGAACTGACCAAAGTCTCCGACTACGGCAAGTTCATCGGCTTTCCGTTCAAGGCGCTGGGCTTGCTCGCGCTGGTGATTCTCCTCCTGATGGCCGCAACGAGCCACGATTTCTGGCTGGCCTTCCTCACGCCGCCGGTCTGGAAGAGCCTGCACATGGGGCTTTACGTCGCCTATGGGCTGGTGGTGATGCACGTCGCGCTCGGCGTCATGCAGTACGACCGCAACCCGCTCATTCCGGCAATGCTGGCGGGCGGATTTCTCGTCGTGACGGTACTGCATCTCGTTGCCGGCTGGCGCGAGCGCGCGGGTGACATCAGCGACAAGCTGAGTGACGACGGCTGGCTTCTGGTCGGACCGCCGCTTTCGATCCCGGACCGGAGCGCCCGCATTGTCGCGGCGCCCGGCGGCGAGCGCATCGCGGTGTTTCGCGATGGCGTCAGGATCGGCGCGCTCTCGAATCTTTGCGCCCACCAGAACGGGCCGATCGGGGAGGGGCGCATCATCGACGGCTGCGTCACCTGCCCGTGGCACGGCTATCAGTACCGGCTGGAGGACGGCTGCGCACCTGCGCCGTTCACCGAGAAGCTCGCGACCTACCGCGTGCGTGTCGCGCGCGGCATGGTGGAGGTCGATCCGCGTCCACTGGCGCCGGGCACGCCGGCGGCGATTACGTATCAGTGAGGCTCGGAGCCAAGCTTGCAGCGGCGAACTCGGCTCTCTCTCTCGCTCTCTCTCTCTCTCTCTCCCCCGACGGGAGCAATGCGAGAGCAAGCACCCGCGCAAGCTCCTCACGTGCTGCCCGCTCACTTCGCTCCCGGCAGATACTGCTCTGTTATGAGCGTGCGCATGTCGGGCGCTTGCGGCAGCGAGCCCATCTCGACAAACGAGCGTGCCAGCACGTCGAGTGCCTTGGGGTCGAATTTTCCGGTCCGGTTGAACATGCCCATCAGCTCGTCGTAGTCGCGGGTAGCGACGCCCAGTGACACCTCGGCGGTGCGGCGGACGATATCGATGGTCTCGGCACGATGCCCGCCCATATAGCCGATGGTCTCGAACCAGGCGGCGAGGAAGGCGCGCACCGCCTCCGGGTTCTTCTCCAGAAAGCCTTTGCGCGCGTAGAAGACGTAGATGTGAAAGATCTTGATCCGGTCCCCGAACTGCACCAGCACGCGGCCGCTGCCGTCCTCCTCCATCTTGTAGCCGGCATTGGCCTCGACGATCATGCCGTCGATCTGGCGCGTCCTCAGGGCGGCCATCTGCGCGGCGGTTGAGCCGAGCGGCGCGAGATTGATGCCGGTAGAACCCCAACCCATCTGGCGCGAAAGCTCCTGGCCCAGCCAGTGGGTCAGGGACCCATTGCTCGAGATGCTGATGGTCTTGCCCTTGAGATCCTCGGCGCTCTTGATTGCGGAGTCCTTCGGCACCGCCAGCACCACCGAATAGGGCGCATCGGCCATGGCGGCGACGCCGATCTCCGGCGCGCCCTTGGCGACGAAGGCGAGCTCCGGCCCGGAGCCGATGCCGATATCGATGGAATCCGCCGCGAGCGCCTGTTGCACGCGGGGGCCGCCGCCGAAGCTGATCACCTCTAGATCGATCTTATGCTTCTTGAAGATACCCGCCTCGATGCCGACCTGGAGCGGGACGAACTGGAACGTGCCGACCTGCGGCTGGCCGACCCGCACCTTTGTTTGCGCCAGCGCCGATGGACCAAACACGACGCTCAACCCGAGCGCAGCGGCGAAAAGGCCCATTCGCGACATCGTTTCCCTCCGTCATCGTTCTTGTTGCGCGTTGGTCGCACCATAGCGGCGCGTTTCGCTCGGCGAAAGCAGGCCACGCAATTCAAAAAGCACGATCACGCGGCCCTTGTGTCGCATCCGCTCCGATGGTTACTGACTCGCACGCCGGCGCCTTCGTTGGCCGCCGTGGCGATGGGCCGTGACCACCGCGATATGAACAGATCGGCCGACAAGAAAACCGCGTTCGTGACCGGCGCGTCCTATGGAGTCGGCGCGGCGACCGCCCTGGCGCTTGCCCGCGACGGATTCGACGTCGCGGTGTCGGCAACCCGCGCCGAAAACCTCGACGCCACCACGGCGCGGCTCGCAGCGACCGGTGTGCGGGTCGTGGCCCTCGTGCTCGATCTCGGCTCGCAGTCCAGCATCGAGCGCGCCATGGCCGGCATCGTTTCGGCATTCGGTCACCTCGATCTGCTCGTCAATAATGCCGGCAGCAACCTGCGCAAGCTCGCGGTCGACGTGACCTGGGCGGAGTGGGATGCCGTCCTGGCGAGCAATCTGCGCGGCGCCTTTTTTCTCAGCCAGCAGGTCGGCCGCCATCTGATCGCGGGCGGCCGGGCAGGGGCCATCGTCAATATCGCTTCGACCCATGGGCTCGTCGGCGCAGCCGAACGTTCGACCTACGGCATAGCCAAAGGCTCGCTCATCCAGATGACGCGGATGCTTGCGATCGAGTGGGCGGAGCACGGTATCCGCGTCAACGCGATAGCGCCCGGCCGGCTCGATACGCGCTCACCCTCGCGCGCGGCGCGGACCGGCGATCCGAGCTACATGCAGGCCATGCTCGCACGCATTCCGCTTGGTCGGCTGGCAACCGTCGACGAAGTGGCTGCCGCCGTGTGCTACCTCGCCGGTCCGCAAGGGGCGTCGATCACCGGGCAAACGCTCGTGCTGGACGGCGGGATCACCGTCGCGTGAATTCGCAACCCGGTAGCGATTCCTTTCAGCGGCGGCCCTAATATCTCGGCTTCTTCCGCCGGACAGTTCGGCGCAGCAGATGGGTGATCCGGCAACACCTCTCCAAGCCGGACGATCGCTGATCGCCGGACCGGCGCGCGGTCACCAATCGCGCGCTTCGGCGTGTAGCGCCGTAACGATCTCGAGCTCACCGACGAGCTTCTGGTAGGCGGCGGCATCGAGCGCGAGCACCGGTGGCCGCGGCTCGCCGCAGTCGCGACCCATGGCGCGCATGGCGGCCTTGAGGCTCGCGACCCCGCCCGGCTTGAGCGCCTGGCGCAGTCCCGCGATCTGTTCCTGCACCTTGCGAGCCTCGAACAGTTTCTGGTCGCGGCACAGGTCGTAAAGCTCGCGCACCAGCCGTGGTGCGATGCCGGCGAGCGGCGCCAGCATGCCGGTGGCTCCGATGGCGGCGGCCGACACCATCAGCTCGGTTCCCGCCAGCAGCTGAAATCCCGGCCGCAGTCGCGGCGCATTTGTCATCAGTTCGATCATGAACTGCCAGTCCAGGCTCAGATCGATCACCCCGGCGAAATTGGGCAGCTTCGCAATGAGCTTGAGGCAGAGCTCCGCATTCACCTTGGCGCCCTGCATCTCCTCGGGAGCGTTGTAGAGGAAAAACGGGATCTTCACCGCCAGGCCGATCTGAACAAAATGCTCGAGCACCATCGCGGCTGGCGGCGTCCAGTAATACGGCGTGGTGGCGACGATGGCGGTCGCCCCTTGCTCCTCGGCGTGGCGGGCGAGCGCGGCGGCTATGGCGGTGCCGGTCTCGCTGACATGGGCAACGATGGGCTTGCGGCCGTTCACGTGCTTGATCGCAAATTCCACGAGCGCGCGACGCTCGCCGTCCGACAGGCTGACGGACTCGCCCGCGTGCATCGGCAACGCCAACCCTTCGGCGCCGTTGGCGAGGTGGAACTCGATGACCTTTGCGAAGCGATCGAAGTCGATGGCGCGCTCGCGCGTGAACGGCGTCACCGGCGTGTGCAGGAGGCCTGGCTGATACAAGGGCATGCGTTCAACCCGTCTGATCACCAGCCATGCGGCTCGGTATCGAGAATGCCGAGCCGTTCGAGCTCGCTGCGGATATAGGCCTGGCGCTCCGCGGTCGCGGTCGGCAACGGCGCCCGAGTGGGCCCGACCGGCCGGCCCATCATCACCATGCCGCCCTTGAGCGAGGACGGGTACTGGTCGCGGAACAGAAGCCAGAGCCAGGAAATCTTGTATTGCAGCTCGCGCGCCAGCGGCCAGTCGCCGCGCATGCAGGCATCGAACAGCTGCGAGCACAGGTTCGGACAGATCGACCCCGCGGCGGAATAAGAGCCGACGCCGCCGAGCGGCACGGAGGGCAACAGATATTCGACGCCCGTGAGCATCGCGAAGTCCGGCCGCAGCGCCAGCGCCGCGCGCGAGATCTCCAGGAATTTCTCGCTGTTGAAGCTCGCCTCCTTCACGCCGACGAAATTGGGCAATTGCTCGATCAGCCGCGAGATCAACTCGCCGGTGATCTCGACGCCGGCGAGATAACTGGGGGAATTGTACGACAGAACCGGCAACTCGATCGAACGGCAGAGCCGCACGAAATAGGCATGGATCGCCTCGATCGACGGCGTCCAGAAATACGGGGTGATGGCAAGGATGCCGTCGGCGCCGATCTCCTGCGCGTGCCGCGCGAGCTCCATCGTGTCTTCGACCGCCAGCGCGCTCACATGAATGGTGACCGGTATGCGCCCATTGACCACGCGAACGGCGGCTTGCGCGAAGAGCTTTCGCTCCGCGATCGTGAGGTTGAGCGACTCGCCCTTGTGGTGCGGCCAGGAAATCGCGGTCGCGCCAGTGCGTACGTGGAAGTCCAGCAGCCGCTCGAACGTCGGCAGGTCGAGACTGAAGTCGTCCTTGAACGGCGTCACCGGGCTTTGCATGACGCCTCTGAACTTCGTCGGCATCTGTTCCGTTCCGGCCGTGAAGGAGAGCGATGGCGGGTGCCCAAATTGCCGGCTTCGGGCGCTCAGGGCAAGCATGCGCTCCGACTGCTTGCGGCCGGCGCAGGCAAAGCGCAGTCTAAGCCCGGTTCAAGCAACAAACGCCGGGCCGAATCCCGGTTCTGCCAAGGGAGGGCTACGATGCCGGATGGCGTCCGATCGCGCCGTGCGTTCGCGCTTGCCGTTGTTGCCGCGACGGGTATCGCGGCAGCAGGGGCCCGCGCCCAGGTCAGTGCTCCGACCAACTCCGCACCCAACCCGTATCATGCGGTCGAGAACTGGGGGAAACTGCCGGAGGGACGCGACGTGGGGTTCGACCAGCGGCGTGGATATCGACCCCGATGGCACCAGTGTCTGGGTGGCGGAGCGGTGCGGCGCGTTCGCTCCGCCCTCGCTGATGAAACCGGGGACTCCGTTCGCCTGTGACGGATCGAACTTGCCGCCGATCCTCAAATTCGATTCGTCGGGCAAGCTGTTGAAGGCATTCGGCGCGGGGCTGCTGCTGTTTCCCCATGGCCTGCACGTGGACAGCGAGGGCAATGTCTGGGTCACCGACGGGCTTGGCAAGGACGGAAAGGGCCACCAGGTCTTCAAGTTCAGTCCGGACGGCCGGGTGCTGATGACGCTCGGCAAGGCGGGTGTCGCGGGCAGCGGTCCGGATGAATTCAATGCACCATCGGCAGTTCTGGTCGCGCCGAACGGCGACATTTTTGTCGCCGATGGACATGGCGGCAACACCAATGCGCGGATCGTGAAATTCACCAAGGACGGCAAGTTCATCAAGTTCTGGGGCAAGAAAGGCTCGGGCCCCGGCGAACTCGACATTCCTCACGCGCTCGCGATGGATTCGCGCGGACGCCTTTTCGTCGGTGATCGCCAGAACAACCGCATCCAGATTTTCGATCAGGACGGAAACTATATCGATCAGTGGTTTCAGTTCAGCCGTCCGAGCGGTGTCTTCATCGACAAGAAGGACATGATCTACGTCGCCGACTCCGAATCGGAATCGGTAGCCAAGAACCATGACGGCTGGAAGCGCGGTATCAGAGTCGGGAGAGTCCGCGACGGCGTCGTGACGGCATTCATTCCGGATCCCGTCGAGAAGACGACGGGCACGAGCGCGGCCGAAGGCGTCGCGGCGGACGCGAATGGCAATATCTACGGCGCGGAAGTCGGACCCAAGCGGCTGATGAAATACAGCAAGAACTGACGTGGCGGCAGCCGCCGCGACAGCGTGGCCCGGTTTCGGGGCGCGCATGAAAACGAGACGCGGCGCGGCAACCGCGCCGGCATGACGGGAGGACGTGACATGCAACACCGTATTTGGCGGATGCTCGGCATCGCCCTGGTCGCGGCGATCGTCGTGCCGCAAGCGCGCGCCCACGCGCAAGCTGGCGACCCGCCCAATCCTTATCGCACGGTCGAGAATTGGGCCAAGCTTCCAGACGGGCGCAAATGGGGACAGACGATCAGCGTCGATATCGATCGCGACGGCAAGAGCATCTGGGTGTTCGAGCGCTGCGGCGGCACGAGCTGCGACGGCTCGGACGTGGCGCCAATCCTCAAGATCGATCCATCCGGTAACGTGACGAAAAGCTTCGGCGCCGGGATGTTTGTCTTTCCCCACGGCCTCCACGTCGACCGGGATGGCAATGTGTGGGTCACCGACGGCCGGGGCAAGGGCGCCAAGGGTCATCAAGTCCACAAGTTCAGTCCCGACGGCAAGGTCCTGATGACGCTGGGCAAGGCTGGTGTGACCGGCGACGGTCCCGACACCTTCAATTCGCCTTCCGATGTTCTGGTCGCGCCTAACGGCGACATCTTCGTCGCCGACGGGCATGGCGGCGAGACCAACGCTCGGATCGTCAAGTTCTCGAAGGACGGCACCTTCATCAAGGCCTGGGGCAAGAAGGGGTCGGGCGCGGGCGAGTTCAACGTGCCCCACCGGCTTGCCATGGATTCGAGCGGCCGGCTGTTCGTCGGCGACCGCTCCAACAATCGCATCCAGATCTTCGACCAGGATGGGAAATTCCTCGCGGAATGGAAGCAGTTCGGCCGGCCGAGCGGCGTCTTCATCGACCGCAACGACACCCTCTACGTCGCCGATTCCGAATCCAACACGACGCAGAATCCCGGCTTCAAGCGGGGCCTGTGGATCGGCAGCGCCAAGGACGGCAAGGTCTCCGCGCTGATCCCGGATCCGGTGCCGGCGAAGGAGGGCACCGGGCCGGGAACCGGCAGCGCCGCGGAAGGAGTGGCCGCCGACGCGGACGGGAACGTCTATGGGGCGGAAGTCGATGCGCGCAAGCTGATGCGATACGTAAAGAAGTGAGGTTGAGTTTCGTGCTGAGTGACCGCGACGGCCGGACCTTTCGATGCCAAAGTTCCATTGCTGTTTGCGGACTTGTCGCGCCGAGGCCCGAGTTCTGCCGCAGTTTCGTTCATAATTAACGTGGGGTTAGCCGGGGACTACATCAGCGCGTATTGCGGGAGAGAACGCAGGATCAGAGCGCAGTTGGCGGATGCGGGGGGCATACCGTGACTCGTTTATCGGGGGCAAAGTTTCTTCCGACGCTGGATCCGCGCGGTCTGGCGATCTACGCGCTCGATCTGATGGTCGTCGGCGTAGCGTATTTCGGCGTGGCGTATATCAGCCTGATGGTCGCGTCGATCCATTCGGGTACGCTTCCGATCTGGGCGCCGGCCGGCGTCGGCTTCGCCGCCATCATCTCGCGGGGTATTCGCGTATGGCCGGCGATTTTTGCGGCGGCCTATGCGGCCGGCGTGCCGACCGACCTCGCCGACCCCAGCGCCGCCGATTCGACCATGATGTCCTTGGCGGTGGCGGCGGGAAGCACGCTGACGCCGGTCGTCGGCGGCTACCTGCTCAACGTCTGGTCCGGTGGCCGCAAGACGTTCGATACGCCCGCCGGCGTGGCGAAGTTCGCATTAGTCGTCCTCGCCACGACGATGATCAGCGCGACCGCCGGTGTTGGCGGCTTGTCCGTCGCTGGATACCTCGAATGGAACGACGTCGTTGGCGCATGGACCACGTGGTGGCTGCGCGATGCGGCCGGCGCGCTCGTTGTTGCGCCGGTCGTCGTGCTGTGGGCGCTCGGCGATGTCCGACCTTTCAAGCTCAACAAGGTTTTGGCGTCCGCCGCCGCACTTGTCGCCGCGGCGGTCGTCGGCGTCATTGCCTTCAGCCCGCTGATCGAGCAGACCGCGTACAGGAGTGCACTCGCATTCCTCGCAGTCCTGCCGCTGGTGTGGGCGGCGCTAAGGTGCGGACCACGCGCCACCGCGACGACGGCGCTCATTCTTTCGGGTTTCGCCGCCTGGGGCGTCTTGGTGGGCAGAGGTCCCTTCACGGCAACCGCTTTCAACGAATCGTTCCTGCTGTTCGTCATGTTCACGATCGGCGTTTCGGTTCCGAGTCTCGCCGTGAGCGCCGATCTGGCCGTGCGACGACGCCTCGAAAGCAAGCTGCGCCAGCAGGAGCAAATTCTGCGCGCCATGTTCAGCCAGGCGATCGTGGGGATCGCCCAGCTCGATACGGCTGGGCGCTTCAACCTGGTCAACAGTCGGTTTTGCGAGATCGTTGGGCGCCCGGCGCCGCAACTGCTGCAGACGCGGATCGAGGATATCGCCGTCCCGGAGGATGCGCCCTACCTGCGTGACCTGCTGCGGCAGGCGATCCAAACCGGCGAGGGCTTTGCCATCGAGATCAGGCACGTGCTCCCCGACGGCTCGCGTCTGTGGCTGCGCAACAACGTCTCGGCTATCACCGATCAAAGCGGCACCGTGCGCCACCTCATGGCTGTGTTGGAGGACGTCACCGCCCGTCGCAAGGCCGAAGAAGGTCTGCAGCGCGCGCATGACGACTTGCAGAAAGCGACTCAAGAGCGCGCGGTGCGCCTCACCAAGGCCACCGAACTCCTTCACACCGAGGTCGAGCAGCGCAAACGCGTCGAGGCCGCGCTCCAGCACGACATCGCCGAGCGCCGCAAGGCGCAAGAGGCGTTGATGGAAAGCGAATGGCGTTTTCGGATGGTCATCCAAGGCGTCACGGACTACGCCATCTTCATGCTCGACAAGGATGGTCTTATCACCAACTGGAACCTGGGCGCGCAACGCATTCACCAGTACACGGCGACGGAAATCGTCGGCGAACATTTTGGTCGCTTCTATTCCGACGAGGAGCAGCAGCGCGGCGAGCCGGCGCGTGCCCTCCAGGTCGCTGCCTACGAGGGCAAATGTGTGGTCGAAGGCTGGCGGGTGCGGCGCGACAAGAGCCTGTTCTGGGCGAGCGTGGTCATCGAGGCGGTCCGCGACGAGGTGGGAACGCTCGCCGGTTTCGTGAAGATCACACATGACATCACCGAGCGGCGGGAAGCGCAGGCGTCGCTGGAGCGGGCCCAGGAGCAGCTCGCGCAGTCGCAGAAAATGGAAGCGCTCGGCCAGTTGACCGGCAGCATCGCCCACGATTTCAACAATCTGCTGATGATCGTCAGCGGCCACGCTCAGCTTCTGCGCCGCCGGCTCACCGATCCCAAGCATCTGCAGGCCATCGACGCGGTCCACTCGGCCGCCAATCGCGGCGAGAGCCTGACGCGCCAGCTGTTGGCGTTCTCACGACGCCAGCCGCTCAATCCCGTTGTCACCGACCTCAAGGAGCGGGTCGAGGCAGTGCATGAAATGCTGGTCGGCTCGTTGCGCGGAAACGTCCAGCTCAAATGTGATATCGCGACGGATGTCTGGCCGGTCGAGGTCGACATCGCCGAGCTCGAACTGGCGCTGGTCAACGTAGCGGTCAATGCCCGCGACGCCATGCCCGGCGGGGGCTTCATCACGCTGTCGGCGCGAAACGTCAGCCTGAAGAAAAGCGACGGGGTCGATCAGCTGGAAGGAGACTTCGTTGCGCTTGCCATGACCGATACCGGCGTGGGCATCGCACCCGACGTGCTGCCGAGAATCTTCGAGCCCTTCTTCACGACCAAAGCGCTCGGTAAGGGCACCGGGCTTGGGCTGGCGCAGGTGTACGGCTTTTCTCATCAGTCGGGAGGGACCGTCGTTGCGACCAGTGCGGTCGGCAGCGGCACGACGATCACCATCTATCTGCCACGACGGCACGCGGCGCTGGTCAAGGCTGTGGAGGCTCCTCCCACCCAGCCGATCGTGGCGGGGCAGGGGACGGTCCTCGTCGTCGAGGACAACGCCGAGGTCGCCGATGTCACGGCGTCGCTCATCGAGCAGCTCGGCTACCGGACCTTGCGCGCGCAAGACGCCACCGATGCGCTGAACAGGCTGCAGCGCGGCGACAAGATCGATCTCGTCCTCAGCGACGTCGTCATGCCCGGCGGCATGAACGGCATCGCCTTGGCTCAGGAGATCAGCAACCACTATCCGCAGATCCCCGTTCTTCTCACCAGCGGCTACAGTGACGTCGTGCAATCGGCGCAATCGCAGTTCGCGATCCTGCGCAAGCCGTTCCAGTTGCCGGTTCTGGAAAAGTCCGTTCGTGAAGCGCTGGAGCGGGGCGCGGCGCGGGACGGCGGCGATCGCGTGCTGCAATTCGCACGATGGCGTGGCTCGACCGCACGAGACTGAAACCGGCATCGCCCGGAGCCCAAAATGGAGACTCAATCAGAGAAATCCGGCGCGACCGTCGCGGAGCGGGCAAATTTCGCCCCGGTTTCCACCGTTTGCTTCGGCGAAATGACGCGCATGCAGGGGTGTAGTGGCCCGACTCACGTGCTCCGCGAAAAAGTCGGCTCTCGCGCGGGTAACGAGGTCGTTCGCGGCCTCAGACCCGCGAATTACAGGGATTATTGCCCGGTGCCATCGAGATGCCACAGGCCCAGCTCATATTTTATGCAGGTGTGCCTCGACCGGCAGCGCGGATCGGCGGGAGCAGAACGACGGGTACAGGTCCGGCTGGGGGGCGGCCAATACTCGACATGGCGGGGCGAGGATATCCCCGAAAACACGAGGCCGGAGCCAGTGGCGAGACGCAAGGCCGTTGACCATCTTCGCGTTCTAAGGCTATTGATTGGCATCTCGTAAAGAATTCATAACGGAAAAGGCAGGCTTCGACTACACGGACGGAATGGGAGTTGGATGTCGACTAGGGGGGACGTAGTCGCAGTCACCTGTCTCGCGCTCGAGGCCCGCATTGCCCTCGGGCCTGGCGTGTCGGTGATCTGCACTCATGCGTCGCAACTCATCGCCGCCCTCGACCGGGCGGCTAGGCGCGGCGCTTCGGGCATTATCAGTTTTGGCATCGCCGGCGGACTCGCACCCCATCTCGCTGCGGGCGACTGGGTGGTCGGCTCCAGCGTGCGGACCGACCAGGAATGCTTTCCGACCGATCGTGCCTGGGCGCGCGCGCTTCTCGACGCGCTTCCGGGCGCGCTGCATGCCGAGATCATCGGGGCGGATGCGCCTGTCGCGCATCCCCTGGAAAAGCGCCGGCTTCACGTGCGAACGGGTGCCGTCGCCGTCGACAACGAATCGCATGTCGCTGCGAGAATCGCGGCCGCCTATCGGATTCCATTTGCCGCCTGTCGTGCGGTCATTGATCCGGCACACAGTGAGCTTCCGCCAGCTGCGGTCACCGGCTTGCGACACGACGGCACGGCGGATGTCCTCGCCGTATTGCGCTCGGTGGTGCGGCAGCCAAGCCAGATTCCCGCGCTCGCCCGCACCGCGCTCGAGGCGCGCACTGCCGGGGCAGCGTTGCGCCGGGGCCGGCGGTTGCTCGGTGTAGGCCTTGCTTTCCCTTACTTCAGAGAAGTAACGCTCGACGCGCCCGTCGCGGTCGAGGCGGTCTGACCGGTCTTCCACGGGCCCTTTTTGGCGGCAGGGACGGCTCGGATATCGTTGATATCGGTGGCAGCGGTCCGGCGGCTCGCCCGGCGCGCTCTGCGTTGTGGCTCTCAGGGCGCCAAGTCGCGGCGGCCCGCCGTCGTCCGGTGTTCGCGGAGTTCGGCCGTGCCGCTGTCTTTGACGGCGTCAGAACGCCAATTTCAGAGCATGGGAAAGGCGCCGACAGCGTCAGGTACCGGCAGGCGAACCCTTTCCGACCAATTGACGTGAACTGACCCGACGGGAGGGATTCCTCGATGGTTGATGCGGCATTCCACGGAGTCTTTCCCTACCTTGTCTCGCCGGTGAGTCCATCAGGCGAGGTCATGAGCGAGGTGCTGGATCGCCTCTGCCGTGATCTCATCGCGGCCGGCGTGCATGGATTGACTCCGCTGGGATCGACGGGTGAGTTCGCGTATCTGAGCTGGCCCCAGCGCCGGCGTGTGGTCGAGGTTGTGGTCAAGGCCGCAAGCCGCCGTGTTCCGGTCGTAGCGGGAGTCGCGGCAACGACGATCGCCGATGCCGTGTTTCAGGCGCGTGAAATGCAGGAGCTGGGTTGCGACGGCATCCTCGCCATTCTCGAAGCGTATTTTCCGATTTCCGATGAGGGCGTCCACGCGTATTTCAAGGCCATTGCGGAAGCCGTGACGCTGCCGGTGGTGCTTTACACCAACCCGAATTTCCAACGCTCGGACCTCTCGCTTCCGGTGATCGATCGCCTCAGCCGCATCCCGAATATCCGCTATATCAAGGACGCCTCCTACAACACGGGGCGGTTGCTCTCGATCATCAACCGCGTGGAGGGGAGAATGGCGGTGTTCGCCGCCTCGGCGCACATACCCGCTTGCGTGATGCTGATCGGCGGAAAGGGATGGATGGCCGGACCCGCCTGCATCGTGCCGAAGCAGAGCGTGGACCTCTACGAACGCTGTCGCCGTGGTGATTGGAATTCGGCGATGCAATTGCAACGGCAGCTCTGGAGCATCAACCAGGTGTTCGCGAAATATAACCTCGCCGCGTGTATCAAGGGTGGGCTCGAGCTGCAGGGCTATGCGGTCGGCACGCCGCTTCCGCCACAGCCGGCGTTGTCACCTGAAGGCATCGAGGAGGTGCGCCTCGCCCTGACCGAACTCGGCGCGCTTTAGGATCTGCACCTGATCGTCAGGTGCATTGTCGAACCCACTGTGGTGCAACGGAAATTCTTGTGGCTGGGGGACTAGGATTCGAACCTAGATTAACGGAGTCAGAGTCCTTTCCTCAATATTGATTACGCGAGGCCTTTCTCCCAACTGCGGAGAAAAGCGCCCATGAATGATCAAAGGGTTGCGGGTAAATTTCCAACTGCCTGGTGCTATGTCTACGTCTTTGGCGCGCTGTCAAACCAGCCAGCCGCGCGCAGCCGCGGACCGCCCCGTTCCTATAACGAAGACGCCCGTCGAGGGCTGAGGGTCCTCGGCGGGCTGAATGCCCAGTCCTGGCTAATCCAAACCACGAGATTTTGATCATGAGCAAACCTGAATTTCAAGTGGTCGCTCCGGCGATCGAGAATACCAGCGAGCCCGATACCTTCACGCCAACCGACCAGCAGCTCGACGAAGATGAGATGACGTTGCGTGCGCTGCGTCTCGACCTGCCAGGCACTGGAGGCACACCCACCGGCATCGTGTCGATTGCCGTCTCCGACCGCTTCCCTCGCCGGGAATTCTTCCGCACACACCCTACGCACACCGCGGTGTTGCCGATGGTTGATCATGCGGCAGGAATGGACGTCGAGTACCATATCGTAACGCCGCCGATGGTGCCGGAGCTGGCAAGTATCGGTGTCGACGCACTCTCATACCGTCTGTATGAAATGCTAACAGCCGAGGGTGCGGTGCGACTTATTCCGGTTCGCCAAGCCGATCTCGACGGCAGCGCGAATGAGTGGAACAGGACCAAGGAGATTGCGTTAGCACGCGCCCATAAGGTGTGGGTGCGGGCGATCTCGGATCGTGCCAATGGGCGCTATCGCGTGTTCGAAGCTCCCGAAGGACGCTTCCCCGATCCGTTGTGGCCGGACCTGTCGCTGGCGAAGCTTGTGCGGTTAGCCTTCACCGACCGCGGCCGGTTGATCGACAGCCCCGACCACGCGCTGTTCAAGAAGTGGGCGGCGCGCGATGCATGAGACGCTAGCCGCCTTCGAGGAGGTCTGGAGCTTCGACTTCGAATTCCTCGGTGGCGACGCAGGCGAGCAATATGATGTTGTGTGTTTGGCGGCTCGCGAGTTGCGGTCAGGCCGGACACTGCGGTTATGGCGGGACGAGCTCGAGACCGCCCCGCCATACCGTACCGACGACAAAGTTTTGTTCGTCTGTTTTGCCGCGCATGCCGAGTGCGGTTGTCATCTCAGCCTGGGCTGGCCAATGCCCGCGCGCGTGCTCGACCTGGCCCCGGAGTACAAAAACTTTGTCAACGGCCGTGCAGGCCCGGAAGACAAGCGCGGGCTTCTTCACGCCCTAGCGCGCTATGGCCTGCCGTCGATAAGCAAAGCTGAGAAGGACTATTGGCGCGACGTCGTTCTGCGCGGCCCGCCATGGTCGGAGAAGGAGCGCGCCGGCATTCTAGACTATTGCAGCTCGGACGTGGACGGCGCCGCGGCTCTGCTGCAGCACGTGTTGCCGGCAATTGATCTGCCTCGAGCTCTGATACGTAGTGAGTTTGTCAAAGTCTCAACTTTGATGGAGTGGCGTGGCGTTCCCATCGACTTGGAGATTTTCACCCACCTACGCGATAAGAAGACATGGGATCGAATTCGCGAAGCGCTGATCCCGCCGATTGATGCCGCCTACAACATCTTCGAAGGGCGCGTCTTCAAGCACGACAAGTTTGAGGCTTATCTCGCACGCAACAAAATTCCGTGGCCGCGGTTGGATAGTGGGAAACTAGACCTGCAGGCCGACACCTTCCGCGAGCGCGCTAAGGCACATCCCCAAATCGGCGCATTGCGCGAGCTGCGGCACACGCTCGCAAAGTTGCGTTCCATCAAGCTGCAAGTCGGGGCTGACGGCCGTGCGCGTACGGTCTTATGGCCGTTCGTTTCCCTGACCGGACGGACGCAACCGAGCGCGTCGAAGTATATCTTTGGCCCGTCGGTGTGGCTGCGCTCGCTGATCCGCCCCGGGCCGGGAATGGCGGTCGCCTACGTTGATTGGAGCGCGATGGAATTTGGCGTGGCGGCGGCGCTGTCCGGCGATCATAACATGGTCGAAGCCTATGCCACGGACCCGTACCTGCACACTGCGATAGCCTTCGGGACGGCGCCACCCGACGCCACCAAGCAGACCCACGGCGACACGCGGGATCAGTTCAAGGTCGTGCTGCTCGCAGCGCAGTACGAGATGCAGGCGCCCTCCCTGGCCGGCCGCCTCGGCATTTCAGTGATTGAGGCCAACGAAATCCTACAACAGCACCGAAGGCTATACGCGAGGTATTGGTATTGGTCCGACGCCTGGGTGCACCGCGCGCTCTCCAGCGGACAGACGCGGACCAACTTTGGGTGGACCTTCTACCTCGACCGCCCGGCTAAGGAACGCACTTTGCGCAACTGGCCAATCCAAAGTCACGGTGCGGAAATCCTGCACTTAACCTGCATTTGGGCCAGCAAATACGGGCTGAAGCTGCTCGCGCCGGTGCACGACGCGCTGCTGGTTGAAGCGCCCCTCGACCGGATTGAACACGATGTTGCCCTGCTGCAAGAACTCATGCGGCGCGCCTCGCGCGTCGTTCTCAATCCGACGGGCGGCAATTTCACGCTGCGCTCGGACGCAACGATCGTGCGCTATCCGGATCGATACTCCGACAAGCGGGGCAAGCGCATGTGGTCAGTCGTCTCGCAACAGCTAGCCGCTTTGATGGAGGTGGAGGTGCGTCATGCCGCCGCCGGACGATGAGGGCGATGAAGCTGTGCTCGCGCGGCTGCGCTTGCCGGAGCGTCCTACACCGCAAGCGCCCCGGGTGGATAGGCCCAAACGGTCGAGGTCGGGTTTCGCGAAGATGTCGAACGGGGCCGCAGTGGCCGGCTACCATGCTCTCGGTTGCCCCCGGGCCATCGTGTGGCACTACATCCACTATCGGGTATGGGCGGAGGGTGTACCAACCGTCCCGCTAGCCAATCAGACGCTCGTCGATATGGGGGTTAGTCGGTACACCAAATACCGCGCCCTGCTGAGCTTGGAGCAAGCTGGCCTTATCCGCGTCGAGCATCGGAAGCGCCGAAGCCCCCTGGTGACCCTTCTGTGACTGTACTAATAGGCGCACATGCTCTGTAGCATTGGCGCACATGGGCTGTAGCACGGGCGCACATGTTGTTGTGGCAGAGTCGCACATACGTCTTGGTCTTCTCTTCTCTTGTCTATACTTCTCTCTCTCAAATAGTAGCAGGGAGACGACGCGGAGCTGTAGGCATGGACACGCACAACGCGAGGGAGGAGGAGGCGGCAGACGAGACGTTCATGCGGACGATCGTCTTCCCGGAAGAGGACCGACGCCTATTCACGACAGCGCGGTGGAAGGGTGAGTTCCGCTGGTTTCGGACGCCCAATGTGATCTGCTTGGAGAAGTACCGGCGCCTCAAAGCTCTCGGGAGGCTTTAGCATGGATCCCCAGGCCTCGCCCTTCTTGCCGCTCCCTATGCCCTTCCATCCCGATGAAGTCCGGGCAAAAATTGAAAGACCACCACCACGTTCCTGCTCGAGGCCGCTCTGCGAGCAGGAGGCGTGAGCACGGGCTCGGTCGGTACTGTCGGGTTCCGGCTCAACGGCGTAGCCCTGGACTGCATCCCGACGACAGTGACCGACGCCGGAGTCGACCGATCTTCAGGGTCTGCTGGCTTTTCTGCTCGAAGAGGGAGCTGAGACCGTGATGATGGAGGAGTCCTCACACGCCCTGGTGCTCGGCCGCGCAGATCGGATCGCCTTCGATGTCGCAGCCTTCACCAACCTCGGCAGAGATCATCTGGACTTCCACGGCGACATGGAGTCCTACTTCGAGGCGAAGGCATCGTTGTTCACTCCGGAGCGGACCAGACATGCGGTGATCAATGTCGATGATCCGCAAGGCCGCGACCTGGTGCCCATCGCATCGATCGTGAGACTGGAATAGGCCTCACCACGGTAAGCCTCGACGGCGATGCAGCATGCCGCGCGTTGGCGTATGATGCCCTACCCGATGGACGAACAGCTGTTCGCGCCGACCTGCGCGGTCGGACCCTCGACTCAGCCTCACACTTCCGGGTGACTTCAACATTCGCAATGCGTTGACGGCGCTGGCAATGGTGCACGCGATCGGCGGGGACCTGGAACGTGCTCCACCAGTTCGGGCAGGCCGATGTGTCCGGCCGGATCCAGCGGATCGAGCTGGGGCCCGGTGCACCGCTGGTCTACGTCGATTTCGCGCATACGCCCCAGGCGATCGCTGCCGCACTGAAGGCGGTGGGAAGCCGGCGGCGCATTGCGGTCGTCGATGCGGTGGAGATCGTGGATGTATTCCGCAAAAACGCGGAAACCGAGTGGGGAATCGGCAGCGCGGCACGCGGATGTGGTGATTGCCACAGATGACAATCCACGGTCCGAAGACCCAGCCGCGATCAACGGCGTCGGCTCAAGCGCCACGTGCCAGGCAGTGCGCGAAGACGGTCTGGCCACCGAGGTGATCGACGGCGGCGACCGGCGCTCGGCCATCAACCTCGCGCTCCGCCTGGCGGCCCCGAACATCGTCGCGCGATCCTCGGCGAAGGCCGGCGAGGATCGTGCGGGAATCACTGGACAGTCGTGCCGTTCAGCGATCCTGTGGAGTGGTGGCCGGAGTGGGCCGTACAGCGTCCGGATCTGGTCCAGGCAAGCTGGTCCGCAGGATCCGATGCCGTGATTGCAGTGACGGTCGACGAGATCACCACGGTGCTGGGTGCGCAGCTATCTGGGCCCCGCGGACGCAGACTGGTCGTGACTGCCCTGACGGCCGACTCCCGGGCGGTCTCGGCTGGTGCCCTGTTCGTAGGCGCTGGTGGAAGGCCCTGGACGGGGTTGATGACTACGTTGCTGCGGCCACAGGCCCGCCAGGCGCGGCAGCCTCGCTGACCGGACATTCCGGTGGAGGGGGCACCGTGTTCTGGTGGTGGTTGATCCGCTGGTCGCGCTCGGTCGGATCTCCCCGATACCTGGTGGACCGGGCAAGTGCTCGAGGAGTACACCATCATCGGCATCACCGGCTGGGTCGGAAAGACGTCGACCAAGGATTTGCTTGCGCAAGTGCTCAAGCATGCTGGTCCGACTGTGGCGGCAGTCGGCAATCTCGACGACGAACTCGGCGTGCCACTCACGGTTGGAGACGTGGACGAAGAGGGGACCGGGTTCCTCGTCGTGGAGATCGTCGTCAATGGCCACATCGCCTACCTCTGTGACATCGCGCCACCACGGGTCGGAGTGGTGCTGAACGTGGGTCAGGCGCACGTGGAGTTCGGCGGGCAGGCTGCGGATGACCACGCCGAGGGTGAGTTGGTGGAGGCTCTCCACCTCGATGGTTGGGCGGTACTGGACACTTGACGATCCGTTCAGTTGGTCGATGCGGGAGGCATACGCCGGGCCCAGGTCCTGCCCTGGTCAGACGATTCAGCCACTTGACGACGGCGTTTGGGCATCCGAATTAGTCGGTGACGCTCGTGGGCGCTACTCCTTCGCGCTGCACGACGGCCGAGACCGTCAATCTGACTCTCGGTGGGCGGCCGCTGACCGGCCGGCATCAGGTCGCGAACGCGGTCGCTGGGGCCGCTGCGGCAGTAGCGGTTGGTCGTGAGCTCGACCAGGTCGCGGCGGCGCTCGCCGCGGCCGGTCCGCGATCGCGCTGGCGATGGAGCTGCATGACCGATCAGACGGTGTCACTGTAAATCGAGTGGCGCCTATAACGCCAACCCTGATTCGATGCGTGCCGCCCTGACCACGTTGGCTGAGCTGGGCCGAACGGGTCGGCACACCTGGGCTGTGCTCGGAGACATGCTCGAGTTGGGCGAGACCGCAGCCGACGAGCATGCCGCGCGCTTGGCCGGTTCGCGGCACAGAGCGGGGTCGAGCACCTGGTGGCGATTGGTGAGTACGCTCCAGATCACCACCGCCGCGGTCGCGGCCGGTTTGCCGTCTGCACGCGCGGTGCAGGTGACGGACAAGGCTGCTGCGGTAGCTGTCGTCACAAGTAACCTGGGGGCTGGTGACGTCGTCTTGGTCAAGGCATCGCGTGGCCTAGCCTGGACACCGTGGCCGACGAGATCCTTGCTGCTGTCGGACCACCCCGGCGCCAGGATGTCGGGTGAAGGCCATTGTCTTCGCCGGCTGCCTCGCCCTGCTCGGCACGCTGCTCGGCACCAAGCTGGCAATCCTCGTCCTGGTCAAGAAGGGCTACGGGCAGCTGATCCGCGACGACGGCCCGGCCTCGGCACGCATAAACGCAGAACCCCCACTATGGGGGGCCTAGTCATCATTGCCGCTGTTTGCCAATCTATCGCCTACTTCGGCAGCCATCTGATCACCTTCTCAGCACCTTCGGCATCGGCATTGCTGGTCCTTTTCCTTTTCACCGGCCTAGGCGTGGTCGGGTTTCTCGATGACTACATCAAGATCAGCAAACAGCGCTCCCTCGGTCTACGGAGCAAGGCCAAGATCGCCGGCCAGTCGATCGTCGCCATCGTGTTCGCGGTCGCGTCGCTGCAGTTCCCGAACAGCGAGGCATTACCCCGGCCTCACCTGCCATCTCGTTCCTGCGCGACATCGAATGGCTGCAACTGCCGCTAGTCCTTGTGATCATCTGGGTCATGCTGATCGCGGCCGCCAGCAACGGGGTCAACCTCACAGATGGCCTCGACGGCCTCGCCTCCGGTGCCTGCGTCATGATCTTCGGCGCCTATACGCTGGTCAATATCTGGCAGTACAACCAGTCCTGTGCCTACACCGCATCCGCCGGGCCGAAGTGCTATGAGGTACGCGACCCCTACGACCTTGCGGTGGTCGCGGCTGCGCTCGCCCGGGGCCTGCTTCGGCTTCCTGTGGTGGAACGCCGAACCCGCGAAGATCTTCATGGGCGATACCGGCTCACTGTCTCTCGGCGGCGCACTTGCCGTTGTGTCGCGATGTTTACTCGAACCGAGCTGCTGCTGGTGATCCTGGGTGGGCTGCTGGTCATTGAAGTGATGTCGGTGATCCTCAGGTCGGTTTCTTCAAACTGACCCGTGGCCGACGGTTGTTCAAGATGTCGCCTATCCACCATCACTTCGAGCTGCTGAGCTGGGCTCAAGTGACGACGTGATGCGCTTCTGGATCATTGCCGGCCTGTGCGTTGCCGCAGGCCTAGGCATCTTCTATGCGGAGTGGGTGGCCGGTACATGAACACAGCTTGGTTCCCCATGCCGATAGCCGATCACCGTGGCCGCGGGCCCACGTTGTGGTCGCAGGCATCGGCGTTTCTGGTTTCGCGGCTGCCGATGGGCTGCTCCATTTCGGCGCCCGCGTCACGGCTCTGGACGACATACTCGATGACCTCACCTCCGACAGGGGCAAGCTGCTCGAAGTGCTCGGCGGCTCGGTCCCAGCTGGGCCGGGTTCTACTGCGACCCTTCCCGACGACACCGACCTGGTGATCGCGACCGGCTGGCCGGCCAGCGCACCACTGCTGGTACAGGCCGCTGATCGTGGCGTGCCTATCTGGAGCGAGGTGGAGCTGGCCTGGCGGCTGAGCCGGCCCGACAAGATCGTGCCGTGGCTCGGGATTACCGGCACGAACGGCAAGACGACCACCACCCAGAATGAGATGCTCAGAGTCGATCCTGACGCCGCAGGACTGAGGACGGCCGCGGTGGGCAACATTGGCCGCCCCATCATGGAGATCGTGCTGGACCCGCAACCCTATGACGTATCGTGGAGCTCTCCATCACCAGCTGCACTGGTCCAGCTCACTGGCCCTGCACTCGGCCGCGGTCCTCAACGTGCAGCCGGATCACTTGGAATGGCACGGCTCGTACAAGGCGTATCGCGACGCCAAGGCCAAGATCTACACCGGCATCCACGCCAGCTGCGTCTACAACGTCGCTGACCCGGTCACCGAGCAGATGGTCGAGCAGGCCGAGGTGGTCGAGGTCATCGGCTTCACCTTTGGGAACGCCTGGACTGTCAATGCTGGGCGTGGTCGACGACTTGCTGGTTGACCGGGCGTTCATCGAGCAGCGTAGGGACTCGGCGCTGGAGCTGGCAAAGGTCAGCGACGTCAGTCCAGCCGCGCCGCACAATGTGGCCAACGCTTTGGCTGCTGCCGCGCTGGCTCGCTCGAGTACGGTGTGCCGGCGACGGCGGTGCGCAGAGGGTTGCAAACGGTCACGGTTGGCCCGCACAAAATCCAGACCGTGCTGGAACGCCATGGGGTCTCCTGGGTGGATGATTCCAAGGCAACCAACCCGCATGCCGCCGATGCCGCACTGCGCGCCTTTAGCTCCGTGGTGTGGATCGCCGGAGGTCAGGCCAAAGGCACCACTTTCGACGAGCTGGTCACCGCCCATCGTGAAAGGCTGCGTGGTGCGGTACTGCTCGGGACAGACCGGGAGATCATGGCGCAAGCCCTCGCTCGACACGCGCCGGAAGTCCCCACACAAATCATTGAGGGAGTCGACACTAGAGCAATCGCACAAGCCGTTGCGGCGGCCGCTTCCCTGGCCAGACCCTGGTGATGCTGTCCTGCTCGCGCCGGGGTGCGCCAGCAAGGACATGTTCACCGACTACGCCGCACGCGGGGATGCCTTCGCTGCCGCGGTGCGCGCTCACAGAGGAGTGACGGTCAGTGGTGACCCTGACCCCGCAGGGTGGGACCGCGTCCAGCCACCGAGCTGGGTCGGTCGCGATCCCCGGACCGTCCACACCCCCGGCGCCCCCAGGTCGCCCCTCGAGATCCTGCACTGGCTCCGCTCCGTGCTGGACCGGCCGTTCGACCAGCTATCACCTGGTGCTCGGCTCTGTTGCACTTCTTCTACATCGTTGGATTGATGATGGTGCTCTGAGCATCCAGCGTGAATGCCTATCTCACTGTCGGTGACTCCTACTTCTACGTCAAGCGGCAGCTGATCTTCCTCACTGTCGGCGTGCTGGGCGCACTCGCCATCATGAAGCTGCCGCCATCGACACTGCGGCTGCTTGAGCTGGTTCGGTGTGGCTCTCGCCGCCATTTTGTTGATCTTCGACCTATACACCGGCTCGGCATCTCGGTGAACGGCAACCGCAACTGGCTCTACCTGGGCTCCTCGCTGTTATTCCGTGCAGGACCGGCGGAGTTCGCGAAACTGGCCATGATCGTTTGGGGAGCGGACGTGCTGGCGCAGAGGAAGTATCGCTTGCTCGACCAGCCGAAGCACTTGCTGGTTCCCTTCCTGCCGGTCAGCGCCGTACTGATCTTGCTGGTGCTCTTCCAAGGCGATGCGGGGACGGCCGATAGTCATGGCAGCCATCGCTGCTCGGCATGCTGTGGGTCGTCGGTGCCCCTGGTCGAGTTCTCATTGCCTTGGCGTCAGCCGGCTTCAGCGGGTGTGATCGCGATCTTCGTCACCTCGCCGGTGCGAATGCGCCGTCTGCTCATTCTGGACCCGAATCTTGATCTCAACGGGGCCAATGATCAGGCCAATGCCGGCATGTTCGCGATTGCGTCTGGCGGCTGGTGGGGGGTCGGTCTCGGCGCCAGCCGGCAGAAATGGGGCAGCCTTTCCGGAGGCGCACACCGACTTCATATTCGCTGTGCTCGGCGAGGAGTTCGGCCTGTTCGGCAGCCTGGTCATCCTTGCCATGATCGGCGTCCTCGGGTACGCCGGCATCCGGATCGCGACACACGCCGACGAACTCTTCGTACGCTACGTCGCGGGCGGTATCACTGCGTGGTTCATGGTGCAGGCGTTGATCAACCTCGCAGTCGTCCTGCGGCTACTACCCCGATCGCCGGGGTTCCGCTGCCACTGCTGTCCTACGGGGGCTCGGCACTGATAGCCAACTTGCTGGCAGTCGGCGTTCTGCTCGCGTGCGCTACCGCCGGGAACCCGAGGCCCGCAAACTGCTGGCTAAGAAGGCAATCAGGCCCCGGCCCCGGATGACGACAGTCGTCGGCTCCCGGACGCGCTCATGAACTATGAATCGGCTGCAGCCTCCGGCTCTGTGGTGCTCGCAGGCGGCGGGACAGCCGGCCATACCTCGCCGTTGATCGCGACTGGCCTTGAGCTACGTGGCTGAGCCCTAGAAGTGAAGCTCACAGCAATGGGTACGGCTCGCGGACTGGAGACGAGCCGTCGTTCCAGCAGCCGGACTCGAACTCGAGCTGATCCCTCCGGTACCGATGCCGCAGCAGGTCGGAAAGGATCTGGTGTTGCTGGGCCCGCGGCTGCTCAAGGCAGTGACGGCGACCGTACGGCTGCTGCGGCGCACCAAGGCTGATGTGGTGCTCGGTTTCGGCGGGTATGTGTCCACGCCGGCCTACCTGGCTGCACGGCGGTTGGGGCTGCCGATCGTGATCCATGAACAGAACGTGCTGCCCGGCCTCGCCAACAGGCTCGCGGCCCAACTCACGAGCCATGTCTATACCTCATTCCCGCAGACTCCGTTGCCACATGCACTCTGCATCGGGCTGCCAATGGGGCGGGCGATCACCGATCTCGACAAAGCCGCTCTGCAGCGTGGAGGAGCGGCGTTCGGCTTCGACTTGCACCCCGAGCGCCCGACGCTGCTCGTCAGCGGAGGCTCACAAGGTGCGATGCGCATCAATACCGCCGTGGCCGGCGCCTGGCCGGAATTGCTGGCCCACGGCATCCAGGTGCTTCATGTTCTGGGTCCAAAGAACCTCACTCCGGGCATCGTGCGGAGCCTCGACGAGCGGACGGGAGCTGTGTACCAGCCGGTGGCTTACGTGGAACAGATGGAGCGGGCGTACGCGGCAGCAGACCTGATGTTAGCTCGTAGCGGGGCCAGCACGGTGCTGGAAGCGGCGGCGGTCACGCTTCCGGCGGTGTTCGTGCCCTACCCGCACGGGAACGGTGAACAGGCCGGCAACGAGAAGCTCGTTGCGAACGCCGGTGGCGGCATCATGCTGCGGCCGACAGCGACTGCACGTCCGCCTTGGGTGGCCGAGGAGATTCCAGCTCTGTTTGCGCATCCGGACAGGCTGTCCGGAATGAGAAAGGCGCTTGCCGGCGTTGCTCGCCTCGATGCAGCTACCGTGTTGGCGACGCGAGTTCTTCGAGGTGATCCGCTGATGGGCCTGATCACTCCCGTCGAGTTGCCGAGTCCGGAGGAGCTGGAAACGGTGCACTTCATCGCCATCGGCGGCTCAGGCATGAACGGAATCGCCGCGATGATGTTGGCTCAAGGCATCCGGGTGAGCGGCAGTGACCGGCAGGACTCGAAGTACTTGCGGTCGCTGAAGTAGCCAGGGCGCTCGTGTCTACGTCGGCGTTGCGGCCGCTCGGCGATGCGACAACGGTCGTGGTGTCCTCGGCTATCCAGGAAACAGTTGGAGCTGGTTGAGGCTCGACGCCGCGGCCTGCGGGTGTCGTCGGTCGCGCGGCGCTGGGTTCGCTGATGCTCGGCCGCCGTGGCATTGCCGTAGCGGGAACGCATGGCAAGACCACAACGACGGCGATGATTTGCGCATGTTCTGAGCGGCTGCGGCTTCGATCCCTCTTTCGTAATCGGTGGTGCGCTCACCGGCACGGCCACGGGCGGGCGTCTTCGGCGGGGGCGACGTCATCATCGTCGAAGCCGACGAGAGCGATGGCTCCTTCCTGCAGTACCCGTGCGAGGTGGCCGTGGTGACCAACATATCGATCCGGATCACCTCAGCAACTGGGGGAGTGCGGAAAACTATCGCCGACGGTTTCCTGCGCTTTGCAACCGCCGCCTCGGTACGGCTGCTGGTGACCAGTGCCGACGATCCGGGAGCTGTAGCACATAACCGAAGGAATACGACAGCGGATCGCAGCCGGCTCGCCGGGGCCTGAGATCATGACCTTCGGCACGTCCCACGAGGCCGATGTACAGATCATGGGCACCCGCCTCGCCGGCACCGGCTCAACCTTCACGCTTCAGCTAGGCAGGCCACGTCAGGGCCCGGTTGAGCTGTCAGTGCCTGGACACTACAACGTGCTGAACGCCGCGGCGGCGTACGTAGTGGCCATCTGGCTGGTGGACGAGGCCGAGGTTCGGGCAGAGACTGACCAGCTACCCGGGCACCTACCGGCGGTTCGAGCTGATCGGGGCTCCCAACAACGTGCAGGATTTGACGACTACGCCCATCACCACCGAGGTGCTGAATACGCTGATCGCGGCCCGTACAGGTGTCGGTGACGGCCGCGTCGTTGTATCTCAACCACACCTCTACACCCGGACTCGAGACTTCTGGCGCGAGCTCGCACGTGCCTTGGAGCAGGCTGATGAGGCGATCGTGATGGACGTCTGCGGTGACCGCGAGGATCCATTCCCGGAATCGACGGGGCCATGGTGGCCGATGCGGTCACGCCCGGCGCCGCGGCGCGTGACGTATCAACCTGTCTGGGATGACGCGGCGCCAACCGTGGCGAGGATCGCTCGTCCCGGAGACCTGGTGATCACAGTCGGCTGTGGCGACGTCACGAAGGTGGCACCGAAGATCGTGGACGAGATTCAGCGCCTTGCCGAGGCGGTGCGATGACCGCTCACGCTACGGTCCGCCGGCGCACCGGTCAGAAAACGCACCCACGCAGCAACCGGAAGAGCCGGAAACCACGCAGGTCGGCGCCGTAAGGTCTTGGCTTTCACCAGCATTGCGCTGCTGCTCGTGCTCCTTGGGGTAAGCGTGTGGAGCGTGTACTTCTCCACTGCGCTGAGTCACGAAACAAGTCATGTCGTCGGTACTCATGATCTGACGCCGATGCAGGTGAGCTTTGCCGCGCAGGTTCCATAAGGTGCCCACTCGCTCGTCAGGACACGACGCGATTGCAAGCGTACGACCGCTCTGCCGCCCATCAGTCCCGCGGCTGTCTCACACGCGACTGGCCGAGCACGATCAGGATTACCGTCGTCGAACGTAAGCCGGTGCTCGCAGTCCAGCAGCCAGACGGCTACGTCGTGGTCGACAAGTCCGGCGTCGCTTACCAGACGAAGTCGGTGATGCCGCCGGAGGTTTTGCTCGCCGAGGTCGACGCCGGAGATGCCCCTCTTGCTCAGCGAGGTCGCCATCGTTGCGACTGCGCTCCCGAAGAAGCTTCGCGGAATGGTAGATGGATTCACGGCCGGCAATCGCGACAGCATGGTGCTGGTCATGAAGTCCGGCCGAGACGGTCACCTGCGCCTCGTCGGATTCCGGAACTGGAAGGCCAGGTCGCCGACATGTTCGAGCGGAAGCCGAAGTCTTCCCTCGACGTTTCGAGCCCGCACAATCCGGCTGTTGGCTAGTTGTTCTCTGCTCGCGCGGCGCCCCTGGAAGCTGGTGCCGTCGTCCCTCTTCGCGAAACGCTGTATTGGATTGCTCGCTGCGCGTCGGGGCTTGTTTCGCTCATCGCTCCTTCGGTCACCAGCGGGCGCCTACTGACGCTCGCAGAAGGATCTGTGCTCTGCTCGCGCGGCGCCCCTGGAAGCTGGTGCCGTCGTCCCTCTTCGCGAAACGCTGTATTGGATTGCTCGCTGCGCATGCGGGGCTTGTTTCGCTCGTCGGCTCCTTCGGTCACCAGCGGGCGCCTACTGACGCTCGCAGAGGATTGTGCTCTGCTCGCGCGGCGCCCCCTGGAAGCTGGTGCCGTCGTCCCTCTTCGCGAAACGCTGTATTGGATTGCTCGCTGCGCATGCGGGGCGTGTTTCGCTCCATCGCTCCTTCGGTCACCAGCGGGCGCCTACTGAGCGCTCGCAGAGGATTGTGCTCTGCTCGCGCGGCGCCCCTGGAAGCTGGTGCCGTGATCCTCTCGCGAAACGCCGTATTGGATTTCTCGCTGCGCTTGCCGGGGCGTGTTTCGCTCATCGCTCCTTCGGTCACCAGCGGGCGCCTACTGACGCTCGCAGAGGATTGTGCTCTGCTCGCGCGGCGCCCCTGGAAGCTGGTGCCGTCGTCCCTCTTCGCGAAACGCTGTATTGGATTGCTCGCTGCGCTTGCGGGGCGTGCTTCGCTCGTCGCTCCTTCGGTCACCAGCGGGCGCCTACTGACGCTCGCAGAGGATTGTGCTCTGCTCCGCGCGGCGCCCCTGGAAGCTGGTGCCGTCGTCCCTCTTCGCGAAACGCTGTATTGGATTGCTCGCTGCGCTTGCGGGGCGTGTTCGCTCGTCGCTCCTTGGGTCGCCAGCGGGCGCCTACTGACGCTCGCAGAGGATTGTGCTCTGCTCGCGCGGCGCCCCTGGAAGCTGGTGCCGTCGTCCCTCTTCGCGAAACGCTGTATTGGATTGCTCGCTGCGCTTGCCGGGCTTGTTTCGCGAGGTCTCAATGTCAACTTGAGCTATAGCAATGCGATTTATGACTGCTGATCTTGGCGTGTCACGACGCCATCGCCCAAGGCCATCTCGTAGCCTCATTTGAAACCGCGCCGCTTCCCACCCGTGGCAACTTAATTGTTGACTTCAGGTTGAGACTCGGTCGGCTGCCGTCCGCAGACATGAAAGAAGAGGCGGAATCGTAGTTTGTGCCGGTTGCCGCAGAACTACTTGGCGATCATCAAGGTCGTTGGCGTCGGCGGTGGCGGCGTAGACAACGCCGTCAACCGGATGATCGAAGCCGGGCTTCGCGGGGTCGAATTCATTGCAGTGAACACTGACGCCAGGCGTTGCTGATGAGTGATGCCGACGTCAAGCTGGACATCGGCCGCGATCTCACCCGCGGGCTTGGGGCCGGCGCGGATCCGGACAAGGGCCGCCAGGCGGCTGAGGATCACGCGCAAGACATCGAGGACGCGCTCAAGGGCGCGCGACATGGTCTTCGTTACGGCTGGCGAAGGCGGCGGTACCGGCACCGGCGGCGCCCAGTGGGTGGCCGCACAGTCCGCCGAGCGCTCCAGCACTCTGACGATGCAGGCGGGTACGTGGCCCAACCAGTACTCCTCGAGGGAAAGCCGCGCCGCGCTGTCCAGGCCGAGCAGGGGATCGTCGACCTACGTCGACACCTTGATCGTGATCCCCAACGACAAGCTGCTTCAGATGATTGACCACCAGATCGCGATCCTGGACGCGTTCAAGCAGGCGG
>CAWIGD010000069.1:0-59803 GCA_963835165.1 uncultured Alphaproteobacteria bacterium | reverse complement strand
GCGGCTTCCACGAGGGCCACCGCCGCCGCACGCGCGCGGCTTGGCCAGTCGCCGCCCGCCGCATCAGCGATGGCAAACGGCGCCTCCCAGACATCCGCGGCACGATCCTCGATCCCCGTCGGCATCGCCGGGCGCATCGCCTGCAGGATTCCAATCCTGGCCGCGGCCCAGGTCGTCAGACGGTTGCGAAGCTCGGTCGCCGTTTCGATCTCGTCCCGCCGGCGGTAGGGCTCGACCACTTCGCCAGGTGCCCGGCGGCGCATCCGTATGATGATCGAGCGCGACATCAAGGTGTCGGGCAGCCACCCGAGACCGGCCAGGGCCACAGCGCAATAAGCGCTAATTTCTTCAGTCTCGACGGCGGCCGTTCATGATGCAACGGCCGACGACGGCCCCGCGCCTATGACCGGCATTCAACAGACCGCGAATCTCTTCATTCTCTTTGGCCTTCGAGAAAACCGTATCGATTTCATCATGCAGAATGGTCGGTGGGCCACCCTCACCCCCGACCTTGCGAAATAGATAAGCGCTCGTGACGTTGACTGCCTCGACCGGACCGGGGACTAGGGGCTCCGTAACCTCAAGCGCGCGCGTCTTTCCGGATCCCGGCTCGGACTCTAGGAAGGCGATGCGCGGCGTCGAATCCCATACTTCCATTCCGTGGGGTGAGCGATCCATAAGGTGTGTGCGACGTGGGCATGTTCTGTTGGGTACGCAACGAAGCGACCAATAAACTCGTGGACGTCCGTGAGTATTTGAGCCCCATCGAGCGCGGGGCCAGCGTCGGCTTTGGTTGATTGCGGCCCATAGAGCGGCGCTTCTTTCCCTAGTTGCGCCAGCCTCGTGCCGGCGCGATCGTGCCGCTCGACCCAGTCAAAAACATCAAATCCAGCTGGCATACCTTCGCCGGGCCAATGCGGCGCAAGGTCCAATACCCTGATCGATCGGCCACACCGCAAAGCCCGTTGGCGGTCCGATATGCAGCCTTGATGCCCGGCGTGTCATTGTCCGGCAACACCACCACGTGACGGCCTTTAAACCATTGCGCAACTTCCTTCGGCCATGCCGCCTGCGCACCCTCGCTTACGCACGTTGCAATGAAGCCGAGCCCGGTGAGTTTATCGGCGGACTTCTCACCCTCGACAAAATAAACCGTAGCGGTCGACGCAGCCTTGGCCAGCTCCGGCAAACGATAAGGAAGCTTCGGCCCTTCCGGTTTTCCAGGAATCCATTTTTTTCCGTCCCAGTGCGCCTGCGGGAATTGTTTCTTTCCGCTGGCGTCATGAAATTTCTGAACACGAAGGTACGGTTCACCAGCTTCGGTGCGATAGATAAACTCTGCGATCGGCTCTCGCGTCTTCTTGCCGGGTTTGCCCTCTCTCGTCAGGCCAAGCTTCTCACGCACATAGTTTTTGCAATCGATCGGATCGTCACCGGCAAAGGAATGCACAACGAATCCGTCAGGGGCGCCATCAACAGGCCGGACTGACATAGAGCGATCAACGGAGGAGTGCCCGGGACCGGGCGCAACGACATCAAGGCCGGAAATCTCGCCACCGAGAGCCGCGGCAAATTCTTGGAGTGAGGGAATATTCGACATTCGTTGGGCTTGTGAAAGTGGGCGATCGGGAGCGAACCCGATCGCCACAACGCATCCAAGATCAAAAGGGGATTTCGTCAGACGATAGCGAGGCCGTCCCCGCTTGATGGGTGGCGGCACCATTGCCCGCGGCTGCCTTCAGCCGCAGGCACGGCTTACGGTCTTTGCCGTACTGTCCGAGATACATTGTCACGCGCTTGCCAGCCCAAGCGTGCGGTTCATCCCCGAAGGAATTGATCAGGACTTCAGCATTGGTGACGTTGAGTGGAAGCTGCCGTCCAGTATCGGTAAAAACGAGCACGTCCTTCTTGTCGTCGAAGACGGGTGATCTCTCCGTTTTCGACGTCAGCAGTGCGAAAGAATCCCTGCTGCTTTTGCTTAGCGATCTTGTCTGAATAAGCACTCATATTTTCATCTCCTGAATATGTTCGCGCCTCGAAGTGTCGACAAGCCTCAGCGCTGGGCGGAACGACAGCGCCGTGGTTGCCGGTGAGTGCGTAAAATTTCGCGCACCCACCGACGCGTTGGACGTAAGTGATCGCGCCAGCGGCATTGCGATGCTGCCGCCAGTAACCGAGGTGACAGCAGTGCTCGCAGTGCGCACCAACTGGGCCAGTACCAGCGAAGTGGGCTTGCCCCGGATACGTCCGCCGCAGCTGACGCTCCAATTCGACGCCGAATCCAGGCGTGAGAAACAGAGAAATATCCAGGGTCTTGTTTTTCATGATTGGCGCTCTTGTAGAGAGTTCTCCAAAATGAGAATGGCGTCGGCATTTGCGCCGACGCCGTGATGGGTTCACGTCCTCGCAGTGCAGGCGATGGCGCGGATCAAGTCTGCGAGTCGGCTGTTGTACTTTGCCAACCCAGGGCAGAGCGCGCGGATGAGCTTTGCTTGGAGGGGGTCGTGCGCGGTCCGCCCGATGTTCGCGTGCCTCCAACACGCCCATGCGCAGCAGGCATCGATGAACTCGCCCTCATTGAGTTCGCGGCCATCGAGGAAGATGCCGGACGGCTGCAACGCCGGATCAGATTTCTTCATGGCCGCTACTCTGCCGCCTGCAGCGTCGGTGTGGTGGCGCGATCGACCGCCTGCATCAGCACGTCGGGACCGTACTTGCGGATGAGGCGATCGAGGGTGCGCGACTGCGGGCCGCGAGAACCGGCGCGACCGAGAGCGCGGCTGAGGTTGCCGGTGTTGACCGCACAAAGCCTTGCGACTTGCGCGGGCGACAAGTCGGTAAAGCTGACCTTGTTCCGGACCAAATAGGCGGCCAGCTGGGCGCGGCCGCCTTCACTCTTGCCGTGAAGATGCCGCCGCAGGGCGTCACCGCTCAAGGTGTTGATGACTTGCCCGGTCCGGGTCGATGGAGTAGTAGGCATGGTATTCTACCTCTTCGTTTGGGCACCGGCTTGCCCCTCGCTTTGACCAGGCGGGGCAGCTGGTGTTTTCCAGCAAGTTCGTTGGGTCGTGGTCGCCGAGTAGCCACCGCCGGAAAAACGCGGCTGGCCCGGCGGGCTGTCTCAGGCAGCGTCGGTCTTTTGTGGTGCTGTGATTTTTTGTGCGTGGCGGGTGAGCCGCCGCTTGCTGGCGATCAATTGACCGCCGCCGCCGTCGCTGGTCTTTCCGATTGGCCAAGACCGGACTCGGCGTAAGTAGTAGATGTCGGTGTCCTCGGGCATGCCGAGGTCGACCAGGAACTTGAGGATCGCGGGGCCACCGACCAGCAGGTCGCCAGCGCGGGGCTCATCCTCTCCTTGTTGGTGTTGGGTGGTATCCATCGCGAAACCTCCGTTAGGTTTTCGCGAAAATAGGACCACCGCTCGAAGCATATGCCTAAGGCATATTTGTGCTTCGAAATATGCTTCGACCTACTCGAAGGATTTCAGGGGCCAAATACCCCAGGGAGCCAGTTGATTTTCGAGGTAGCTCGCTTTCAGTGTGTGGCCAAACTCGCCCGCCTTCACAGCTTTCTGTGCTTCGGTTTCCAGGAGGCGAGCCAATTCCGCCTTCGTCGTACCTTTAGGGATTTTGTTTTCTGCCCGTAGGCGGCGGGTTGTCTTAGCGACCCACTGGGCAGACGCCGGTGCGTCCGCCCGGGACGACGGCACCTCTGCATCAACCGGCGGCAGGACCTCGATCCCGAAGGTCAGCCGTTCTGTCCCCCGCCAGATGAAAGCAATGGTGCCGTTCCCCTTCTCCACGCCCAGACTGCGTGCGACGGTCACCTCGCTGGCCTCCACATCAAGGCTCACCTGGGGATCGTGCCAGTCGATCACCTGCCCCGGCGGGATGGTCCTATGGTGCAGGGAACCGGACTGCAGCTCGTAGACCAGCCGAGCGCGCGACCAGCCGAGCGCGCGACATAGGGCACCCAGCGTTTGCCATGTTGCGCTCATGTCGCGTCTAAGTTTCTCTAGCGATCCCGAACCGCTGGAAAACCTCTACAATTTACCCCAAACTCTCACAACGCGCGAGGGGCCTTGTTGCAGTAGCTAAAATGCAAGAAACCTCGATGAAATAGGGACTTCTCTCATTTCGACGCGACACGGACCGGTCAAAATGATGCGGACTTCTGAACCGCCACACTAGCATCAGGCGGAACCGGCATAGGCCGGGATGACCGAGGAGACGCGGCGAGGGCGCTGCGCGCCCGTGCCGCCTTGGGCGCGCGAACCGCCTATTCGGGTGAGGCTTCGCTTTGGCGCAGGATGTTGCGGAATTCGCTCTCGAGCGCCGCGAGCGCCGACATCAGCGCAGCGGATTTGAGCTGCCCGGACCCGCCGACGCCGTCGGAGAGATCATAGGCTGGATCATCCGGAAAATGAGCCAGATATGCTTTTCCATCCAGCATTGGAGCGCTCCGTCGCAGGCGTTGGCCGTGCTCCTTCATCGCTCCGCCGTAGTTAAGGTCGGGTTAAGGGTATCCGGTGCCGCGCATGCGGCCGAACCTGTGTTGCCGTGGCGCCACGGTTTCGGCGGCATGATTTGATGTGGAGCGTTGCGGGTGCTTGAGCACCGCCCGGTCACGGGTGTCACCCGCGGGCTTGATCCCATAGGCGCTAAGATAAGGGGCGTGTCCCGGGCGCAGCGCAGCGCGAGCCTTAAGGGCGTTTACGCCCGTCTTCGCGGGCTATGGGCGAGTGGTGCGCTGCAGACCCGGGATCGTTACGCACACCACCTTCGCGAAGGTCCCGGAACAGCGGCGCACCGCTTCGCTACGCTCGCGCTGCACCGCATCCGGGACACGAAATGTGCTACGGGGCTTGCCCCGCGGGGCCATCTCTCGCGCAACACATTTTTCGCCAGCGGATGGGATCGCGGGGTCAAGCCCGGCAATGACGAGCGGCGCGGGTGGTCGGTCCGCTCACGGCAGCGGCGGCGTAAACCGCGCTGAGCCGTCGCGCGCGATGCGCGCCAGGAGGTCCACTTCCCACGACAGATAGTCCTGCATCGCCTTGGTCGTATCCTTCGATCGCTCGTAGGGCTTGAGCCAGGTGTCGATGGCGTCGTCCGCCATCCTGGGGTCGTCGGCGGTCAGTGCGTGCCCGGCCGCCAGCCACGCGGCGTTGCCGCCATCGAGCACGTGCACCGGCGTGTCGACCAGCGCCTGCGCCTCGGCCGCCGCGAGGCCGGCGAGCACGCCGTCCTCCGAGGTCAGCACCAGCGTACCGCGCAGCGGGATGGTGGCGAGGGCGCGGGGGAGCCGCGAGCGGATCGCGAACCAGGCGCCCGCGATGTGCGCCTTGAGGTAGTCGCGGCTGAGCGACAGATCGACGACGGTGGCCTCGTCCCGCGCCAGCAGCGCGGCCAGGCCGGCGCCGTCGATGCGCGGCGCAGGCGCCGGCGCCGAACCCAGGACCGGCGCCGCCGGCCGCCCGGTCTCGCGTCCGGCCTCGACCAGCACGGACACGTCGGTCCAGCCCATCTGGCGCAGCCAGGACGCCGTCATGACGGCGCGCACCTCGGCGTCGTCGACCAGCACGATGCGCGCGCCGAGCGTCCCGACATATTGGTCCGTTGCCTGCACGAGCTGCCCGCCGGGCGCCGATACGGCGCCGGGAACATGCCCGGCCTCGTATTCGCCGGGATCGCGCACGTCGAGGAGATAGAGCGTGCGTTCGTCCTCGGCGCGCCAGCGCTCGAGCGTGGCGCGGTCGATGCGCGTGATGCCGAAGCGGTCCGCCACCCGGGCGGCGGCGGACCTGGCCCAGGCCAGGCCATCGGGCGACACGCCGGGCGCGCGCCGTGCCTTGCCGCTCTCGCAGGCGAGACCGGCGAGGGTCCAGCCCATGGTGCCGTTGCGCAGCGCCACCACCTTGTTCGGCACGCCCGCATTGATCAGCGACTGCGCCCCGATGATGCTGCGGGTGCGTCCCGCGCAATTCACCACCACCAGGGTGTGCGGCGAGGGCGCGAGATCGCGGATGCGCAGCGCAAGCTCCGCGCCCGGCACGTTGACGGCGGTGGGGATCGAGACGCGCTGGTATTCGTCGAACGGTCTGCTGTCGAGCACCACCATGTCGGTGCCGGCGCGGATGAGCCGGTCAAGCTCGTCGGCGGCGATGCTCGGCGTGGCGCTGGCGTGCTCGACGAATTCGCCGAACGCCTTGCTCGGAACGTTGACGCCGGAAAACAGCTCGAACCCGGCCGCGGCCCAGGCGGCGACGCCGCCGTCGAGCGCGGCGAGGTCGCTGTAGCCGGCGCGCACGAGGATATCGGCCGCACGTTCGGCCAGGCCGTCGTCATCGTCGCACAGCACGATGCGCGTCGTGCGCCGCGGCACCAGGCGGCCGAATCTCAGCTCCAGCCAGCTCAAGGGCACCGAGCGCGCGAACAGCAGATGGTTCTGCGAGAAGGTCAGCTCCTCGCGCACATCGATCAGCGCAAGCTCGCGCCCGTCGGCCAGCATCGCCTTGAGCGCGCGCGCGTCGACCTTCGGCGCCATCGTCTTCAACGGCACGCCGTCATGTCGCCTGCTGCGGCGTCATCTGGTGGATCTTGCCCGACGCCAGATCGAACCGCACGCGCTTGATGTTGTCGAGGTTGGTGCCCGTCACCCGGATGAAGCGGGCGCTGTCGGGATAGTCGATCGAGTGGATGGTGCCGTCCTGGTAGATTCCCGCGTGTCCGGGCAGCAGGCGGTACTTCTTCACCGGCTTGAGCTTGGCCTGATCGGGACCGCTGTCCTCGCGCTCCCATTCCGTCATGTCGGTGTAAAGCGTGGCCTGGCCATAGATCGCCCAGGACGCGCCGTGGTCATGCGGGGGCGACACCCTGGCCTTGTCGTTGATATGGGCGAGCACCTGGAATCCGAGATCGGGATCCTCGTACAGCACCTTCAAGCCGCGCGGAACATGATCGCCGCAATAGGTCTCGACGAACTCCCGATTGGTGAGGAGTTTCTCGAGGTGTACGCGGACCTCCTCGCGGCCCTTGGGTCCGGGGTCGCGCCGGAGAATGGCACGGCAATCCGACACGAACGCATCGAGGTCGTAGGACATGGCTGCCTCCTTGCAGAAGACCTTCTTGACGTTGCCTCAGCTTCGCCCATCGCGCCGGACAGCGCCAGAGCAATGGACGCATTGATGTTTGATCACCGGCCGAGCCGCGCACTCGGTCTGCTCCCTCTCCCATCCGAACTCGGGTTTACCCGAGTTCGGCATCTTGAGCCGGCCGAAGTCGGATATATCCGACTTCGGCTGGGAGAGGGGTGGGGTGAGGGGTTACAGTCTATCTTGAATCCGGCCCCCTCACCCCCGCCCTCTCCCCAGTGGGGAGAGGGAGCCCACCGAATTCGCTGCGTCGTTGGGGACCGCACTCGGGGCCGCAATGAGATCCGCGATGGCCTTGTCCAAGGCTTCGTCGCCTTCGTCGGCAAGCGCGGCCTTGACCAGGCCTTCGAGCCGCGCGCCGGAATCGTGTTGCCCGCGCAGGCGCGGGACGAGCGCAGCGAGCTTGTCGAACTTGGCGCGGCCGCGTTCATGCGTGTCGCCGTAACCCTTCACCAGGCTGCGCATGCGCGCGACCTGCAGCGCGAGCGCATAATCGCTGCGCGCGGTCTCCGCCACGAGATCGAGCCAGTCCGTGAGCGCAGCCTGTTCCGCGGCGAAGCGCAGCGAGCGCCGCCGCAGCGGCTTGAGCTGCGACAGGGCGTAAAGCAGCAGGAAGCCGCCGACCGACGTGGTCTTGATGACCTTGCCCTTGCGGGTCGCGCGATCGAGCAGGGCGCGGGCCCATCCCGTGCGCATGAGCCAGCGTCCGGCGCCGGCCGGAAGCGTGTCGGCAATCTCCTGGGTGCGGGGATGAAAGAACTCGGCGATTTCCAGTATCTGCCCGTCCGCGACCTGCGCTTCCTCGCGCACGCGCGCGAAGCGGCTCGCGCGGATCTTGAGGTCCGCCACGCGGATCGTGTCCTCATAGGTCATCGCCAGCGCGAGCTGGCGCGCGGTTTCCTCCAGCAGCCGGCCGGAGCCGTCGCCGTGTTGCCGCTCGATCTCCTGGAAGCGCTCGAGCCGCGCCAGGAAGTCGCGGACATAGGCGTGGTCCTGATAGTCATGCAGCCGTTCGATCGCCGCGGTCACGATCGTGCGCGCTTCGCCCGCGAAGCCGCGCGCGCCATCGTCGCTGTATCGGCGGTCCGGGGAGACCGCATCGTGCGTGTCATCGTCGATGGTCGCGCCCGCGGCCATCTCGCCCGCGCGCGCCGCCTCGAACCCGGCGCCGAACGCGGCGAGGCTGCTGTTGACCCCGACCTGGCCGCGCCGGATCGCGGCCTCGAAGGCGGTGCGTGCGAAGGGCAGCGCGCCCGAGCCCGCCAGCGCGCCGAACAGCACCGCGCTGAGCGCACTGCCGGTGGCGTCCGCCAGCGCCTCCATGTCGAAGGCCACGAGCTGCCGCGCCGCGTCACGGCAGGCCGCCAGCAGCGCCGCGGCATCCGCGCGGCCGTCGGCGAGCGCGATCTTCTCGGTCATGGCGAAGACGCGGTGGGTCGATGCGATCAGCAACGTCTTGTCCGGCGTGACGAAGCCGCGCTCGACCGCGCGCGCGCCCTCCATCAGCTCGGACGCCAGCACCACGTCGACATCGCCCGGGACCGGCATCAGGGCCAGCACCGGGTCGCGTCCCGCCGCCTGCGCGGCGCTCTTGGGGAACAGCTCGAGATAATAGACCGTCGCCCCGGTGCGCTGGGCAACGCCGGGCACCGACGTCGCCTGTGCGAGATAGCCGCCGTGATTGGCGAGATCGACGATCCAGTCCGCCAGTACGCCGCCGCCTTCGCCGCCGAGCGCAACCACGGCGATGGTGATCGGCCGCACCTTGGCGGTTTGAACGTTCATCGTCGCGGTCAGGCTGCGGCTCCGGCGCCGTCCGGCGAAACCGTCCGGTTCGCCGCGGCAAACACCTCCGACGCAACCAGCTCCTGGCGGGCGTCGAGGCGCCGCTGCAGCCAGCCGATCACGGCGCCGCGCACCTTGTGCTTGAGCCGATCCCATTGGGTCGGATTGGCGATGATGGATGCGCGGTAGAACGAGGGGCACAGCACCGCGGCATGGGCGACCTCGCCGCACAGGCCGCAGCCGACGCAGGAGTTGATCACCTTGGTCACCGGCTCCCGCCGCAGCGGATCGGGATTGGGCGCGAGCGTGAGCGAGGGGCAGCCCGAGAGCCGGATGCAGGAGTGATCGCCGGTGCAGGTGTCGGGATCGACGCCGAAGCGTTCGCGCACCACGCGCTTGCCGCCTTCCAGGCGCTTGCGCAGCAGCGGCCGCACCCGTCGCTGCTTGTTGAGCATGCATTCGGACTGGGCGATGATGACCTTGGGCCCCTTGACCGCTGTCGTGAGCGCTTCCCGCAGCGTGTCGCGCATCTTGGCGACGTCATAGGTGCGCGTGAGCGTGCGCACCCAGGTGACGCCGACGCCGCGCACCGCCTTCTCGATCGGATTCCTGGTCGAGCGCATGCTGTTGCTCGCGGCCGAGGAGAGCACGTCCTGTCCGCCGGTCGCGGCCGAATAGCCGTTGTCGACCACGATCAGCACGTTGTCGCTCTTGTTGAAGACGGCATTGCCGACGCTCGACGCGAGGCCGTTGTGCCAGAACCCGCCGTCGCCGACGAGGGCGATGGCGCGTTTGCCTCCGGCGGCGCTGAGCGCCGCGGCGCCGGCGCCGCCGAGGCCATAGCCCATGGTGGTGTTGCCGAGATTGAACGGCGGCAGGATCGAGAACAGGTGACAGCCGATATCGCAGCTCACGTGGTGGGCGCCGAGCTCGCGCTCGACCAGCTTCATGGCGGCGAAGATCGGCCGTTCGGGGCAGCCGGTGCAGAACGACGGCGGACGGCCGTGCACCTTGCCCGCGACCGCCTGCTGCGCCTTCGCGAGCCGGTCGTCCGGCGCCGCGGCGGCGGCGGGTGCGCGCGCGTCGGGCAGCAGGTCCGGCCGGTAGGCCGCGACGAACTTGCGCAAGCCCGCCTTCATCACGCCGCCGGTATATTCGCCCGCCATCGGCAGCATGCCTTTGCCCTCGACCCGGGTCTGGATATCGGCGCGCCGCAGGATCGTGTTGACGGCCTGCTCGATGAACTCCGGCTGGCCCTCCTCGATGATCAGGATCGCTTTCTTGCCGACGCAGAAGCGGGCGAACTCGGCATCGATCAGCGGATAGGTGACATTGAGCACGTAGAGCGGGATGCGGCTCGCGCCGAACACATCGGCGAGCCCGAGCACTTCGAGCGCGCGCAGCGCGGTGTTGTACATGCCGCCCTGCATCACGATGCCGATGTCCCCGGCGTCGCCGTCGAAGAATTCGTTGAGCTTGTGCTGCTCGATGAAGCGCACGGCCGCCGGCCAGCGCTTCTCGACCTTCTCGCGCTCGTGCAGGTAGCTCGCGGGCGGCAGCACGATGCGGTTGGCGTCGCGTTTGGGGTGATCGAGGGCGTCCCGCAGCGTGAAAGCGGGGCGCGCGTTGTCGCGCGCGGTGAAGCTGCCGTAGACGTGGCAGGCGCGGATGCGCAGCTCCAGCATGACGGGGGTGTTGGACGCCTCCGACAGCTCGAAGCTCTTCTCCACCGCCTGCACGATCGACGGCAGGTTGGGGCGCGGGTCCACCAGCCACATCTGCGACTTCATCGCAAAGGCGTGGCTGCGCTCCTGCATGATCGAGGAGCCCTCGCCGTAATCCTCGCCCACGATGATGAGCGCACCGCCGGTGACGCCGCCGGAGGCCAGGTTGGCGAGCGCGTCCGAGGCGACATTGGTGCCCACCGTCGATTTGAACGTGGCGGCGCCGCGCAGCGGATAGTTGATCGAGGCGGCAAGGGCGGCCGCGGCCGCGGCCTCGTTGGCGCTCGCCTCGAACCGGATGCCGAGGTCGCGCAGCACGTCGTCGGCATCGGCGAGCACGTCGACGAGGTGCGAGATCGGCGCGCCCTGATAGCCGGAGACGTAGGACACGCCGGACTGCAGCAGCGCCTTGGTGACGGCGAGGATGCCTTCGCCGCGGAATTCCTGCCCGGCGCCGAGCCGGAGCTTCGCAACCTCGCTTTTGAACGAGCGTTCTGCCATGCGCTTGTGCCTATGCGTCCTCTTGTGCGCCGATCCGCAATTGACTCAAATCCACGCCACCGCGATTATATTCAAAAGAATATATCAGAGAAAATCGCCGACAGGCTCTCTGTTCCTCCAGAGGAGAGAAATATGCGCTCGACGTTCATCGCCGGCGTGGCGGTCATTCTGGCGGCATCGTCCGCCGCGGCCCAGGAGGTCACGCTGCGCGCCGTGTCGTCCTTTGCCGAGGGCACCGAGTTCTCGAAGAATTTCGAACGCTTCATCGAGAAGGTGAACAACGACGGCAAGGGCCTGATCAAGATCAACTATATCGGCGGACCGCGCGCGGTGCCGCCGTTCGAGGTCGGCAATGCGGTGCGCACGCGCGTGGTCGACATGGCCAACGTGACCGGCGCGTTCTACACCAACCTGATGCCGGAGGCGGACGGGTTCAAGCTCAACGGCAAGCCGATGAGCGAGCAGCGCAAGAACGGCACCTGGGAGTACATCAATCAGCTGCACAACCAGAAGCTCAATTCCTACTATCTGGCGCGGCAATTCCACAACGTTCCGTTCCACATCTATCTCAACAAGAAGATCGACAAGATCGACTTCTCGGGCCTCAAGATCCGGGTCACGCCGGTCTACCGGGATGTGGTCGAGGCGCTCGGCGGCACGCCCGTCACCACGGCGCCGGGCGAGGTCTATACCGCGCTCGAGCGCGGCGTCGCCGACGGCTATGGCTGGCCGGTCACCGGCATTTTCGATCTGGGCTGGGACAAGGTGACCAAGTTCCGCATGGAGCCGCCGTTCTACAGCGTCGAGGTCAACGTCCTGGTCAACCAGGATGCCTGGAAAGGACTCAACGACGCGCAGCGCAAGGTGCTCAGCGATGCGGCGCTGTGGCTCGAAGGGCTCGACAGTGAAAAGGACGCCGTGATCAAGGCCGAGCGCGAGCGTCAGGCCGCCGCCGGCATCCAGGCGCTCGACTTCGGGCCGGCGGCGTCGAAAGCCTTTCTCGACCGCGCCTATGACGTGGCCTGGCAATCGGTCGTCAAGCGTGCGCCGGAGAGCGGCCCGAAGCTGCGCCAGCTGGCGGGAAATTGATTTAGTTGGCTACCGACCCGCGCCACGCTCTGTCCCCGTCATCCTGAGGTGCCCGCGCCCTTGCGCGGGCCTCGAAGGATGGACGGCCCAGTATCCGGGCCGTCGCCCACCAATCTCGGGTTTACCCGAGATTGGCTGTTGAGCACGCAAGTCGGCTACAGCCGACTTGCGATGGCTCGCCCAGGCGGGCGAGCACCTCAGGGTGACGGCGATGGAGCGCTGCAAGCCGACACGATAAGGCGATCATGACCCGCCTCTCGGCAGCCTTCGGTCGCCTGTTCAACGCGCTCGCGATTGCGGCGGCGCTGATCCTGCTGGGCATGGTCGTCATCGTCACCGCCGACATCGTGCTGCGCAATTCCGTGGGCAGCGGGCTCGTCTGGGCGAACGAGGTCTCGGAATATTCGCTCTATCTCATGACGCTGCTCACCGCGCCGTGGCTGCTGCGGCGCGGCCAGCACGTGCGGCTCGACATCATCCTCACGCTGGTGCCCGCGCGCGTCGCCTGGCTGATGGAGGCGGTGGGCGACCTGCTCGGCTTTGCCGTGTGTATCGTGCTCGTGCGCTACGGCTTCGCCATGAGCTACGACAGCTGGCGGCTCGGCGCGATCACCATCAAGAACCTGGTGTTTCCGGAATGGTGGCTGCTGGCGCCGTTGCCGGCCACGTTCGTCCTGCTCGCCATTGAATTCATCTTTCGCTTCGACCGCTTGCTGCGTGGCGAGCGGGCGCGCCGCATCGAGGCCACGTCGGTGAGCTGATGAACTGGGTCGAGGGGAGCATCCTGCTGTTCGGCGGCCTGGTCGCGGTGATGGGGCTCGGCCTGCCGGTCGCCTTCGCGTTCCTCGTGCTCAACGTCATCGGGGCGATCCTCTTCCTCGGCGGCGAGCCCGGCCTCGCCCAGCTCGCGCGCAACGCCGTGCAGTCGATCACCAGCTTTTCGCTCACGCCGATCCCGTTCTTCGTTCTGATGGGCGAAGTGCTGTTCCATACCGGCGTGGCGCTCAAGGCGATCGACGCCTTTGCGCTGCTCATCCGTCGCGTCCCGGGTCGGCTCGCCGTCATCGCCATTGTCGCCGGCACCGTATTCTCGGCGATCTCGGGCTCGACCATCGCCACCACCGCGCTGCTCGGCAGCCTGATGCTGCCGACCATGCTGGCGCGCGGCTACGAGCCGCGCATGGCGATGGGTCCGATCATGGGCATCGGCGGCGTCGACATGCTGATCCCGCCGTCGGCGCTCACCGTGCTGCTCGGCAGTCTCGCCGGCATCTCGATCGCCGGGCTGCTTATTGGCGGCATCGTGCCGGGTCTCATCCTGAGCGTGATGTATGTCGCCTACATCATCACGCGCGCGACCATGAATCCGGCGCTGGCACCGGACGTGCAGGTGGAGGAGGAAGGGCCGCAGGGCGCCGCGCGCTGGCTGCCGTTCGTCACCCACGTCGTGCCGCTCGTCCTCATCTTCGGCCTGGTGATCGGCGCGATGACCGGCGGCTTCGCGACCCCGACCGAAGCCGCCGCCATCGGCGCGGCCGGGACGATCGTGGCCGCCGCGCTCTACCGCAGCCTGACCGTCGCCAACCTGATGAAGGCGCTCACCGGCACGGTCGCGGTGTCCGGTACCATCCTGTTCATCATCGTCGGCGCCACCACCTTCTCGCAGGTGCTGAGCTTCTCCGGCGTGGTCAACGGGCTGGTGGGACTGGTGACCGGGCTTGGGCTGTCGGTCACCGCGCTCGTGATCGCGATGCTGGTGATCCTGCTGTTCCTCGGCTGCTTCGTCGACCAGGTCAGCATGATGCTGATCACGCTGCCGTTCTTCATTCCGCTGGTGCAGCGTTACGACGTCGACCTGATCTGGTTCGGTGTGCTGTTCCTGATCTGCATGCAGCTCGGCCTGCTCACGCCGCCCTTCGGCCTGCTGCTGTTCACGATGAAAGGGGTCGCGCCGCCCTCGATCACCATGCAGCAGATCTACATGGCGTCGATGCCCTACATCGCCATGAGCCTTCTGATCCTCGTCCTGATCTTCCTGTTTCCGGCAATCGCGACCTGGCTTCCTGCTTTGCTGAGCCGGTGATGCCCCGTTGCTGCCGTTCGCGGTCGAGGACTATCGCAGCGCGTCGCCGGATTTGACGGCAAGCAAACCGAATGGCTGCGCCGTGCGACCTTCAGATGATCGGCAATATCGGTGTCGCGCTGTTGCGGGAGCGGGCCCCCGCGGCTACGCCGCGGGCAGTTCGGCCACCTTCGGCTTGGTCATCCGCACCGCAAGCACCCAGGACACCCAGAGAAAAAGGAAATAGAGCGCCAGGAAAACGATAAGGCTGCATGCGATCCCCACTCGTACTCGACGAAGAGTCCGAGAAAATAGGCGACGAAATCGCCGGCAACCATGAATACCAGGTAATAGATGAGGAGCGTCACGATTGCCTCCGCAAACGGCTGATCTCATGATCAACGCCGCCGAAGCGTACGCCCTTTGACGTCGCCAGTCTGCACAAGATTGCTCACCCGCAGCGGCGCCTCGAAATCGACGCGCAAATCGACTCCGCCTGGCAAAAAATCCCGTGAATAGCCATTTGGCGGCTCTTTGAGCTCGATCGGCAGGGGCGGCAGCTGATCGCGCCGGGCTTGCGCCGGTGGAGGACCAGCAATTCCGGATGAGTCGCGCTTTCAAATAGCCGCGGGAATCGCCGAGCAGCCGCTCCGCCTGACCCGTTCCGGAGTCCGCGTCACTCCGGCAGCACGGCCGTCGCCTCGATCTCGAGCCGCGCCAGCGGCTCCACCAGGCGCGTGACCTCGACCACCGCCATGGCGGGAAAGTGCCGGCCCATGACCTCGCGATAGGCGGCGCCCAGCGCGGGCAGGTCGCCGAGATATTCATCCATGTCGCGCACGTACCAGGTCAGCCGCACGATGTGCTGCGGCGCCGCGCCGGCCTCCTTGAGCACCGCCGCGATGTTCTCGAGCGCGAGCTTCATCTGCGCCACGAAGCCGTGCGCGAAGCGGCCGTGCGCGTCCTGTCCGATCATGCCGCCGACGAACACCGTCTCGCCGCGCGCGCGCATGCCGTTGGCGAAGCCCTTCGGCCGCGGCCAGCCGGGCGGCTGCAGCACCGCGTGGGGGGCGTCGCGATCTTGGCGGGTCGAGCGTTCCGACACGTTGTTTTCCTTTTTCCCGAAGCAAGCCGTCACGAGGCGAGCTGGCGTGAGGCGGGTTCGCCCGCCAGGCGGCGAAGCTCGAAGCGCTGCAGCTTGCCGGTCTGGGTGCGCGGCAATGCGGTGACGTATTCGATGGCGCGGGGATATTTGTAGGGCGCGATGCTGGCCTTGACGTAGTCCTGCAGGAGCTTGGTCAAGGCCGCGTCGCCGGAATGTCCGGGACGCAGCACGACATAAGCCTTGACGATCTGCCCGCGCTCCGCGTCGGGTGCGCCGACCACGCCGCATTCGGCGATCGCCGGATGGGTGAGGAGCGCCGTCTCGACCTCCGGGCCGGCGATGTTGTAGCCGGCCGACACGATCATGTCGTCGGAGCGCGCCTGGTACCAGAAGTACCCGTCGGCATCCATGAGGTACGTGTCGCCGGTGATGTTCCAGCCGTCGCGCACGTAGACGCGCTGGCGTTTGTCGGCGAGATAGCGGCATCCGGTCGGCCCCCGCACGGCGAGGCGGCCGAGCGTGTTGGGCGGGACCTCGTTGCCGCTGGCGTCGACCACGCGCGCCTCGTAGCCCGGCACCGGCCTGCCGGTGGCGCCCGGCCGGATCTCGTCCTCGGGGGAGCCGATGAAGATGTGCAGCATCTCGGTCGCGCCGATGCCGTCGAGGATCTTGATGCCGGTCGCCGCGTGCCAGGCGTCGAACGTGGCCTGCGGCAGGGTCTCGCCGGCGGACACGCATTTGCGCAGCGATGAAACGTCGTGCTCGGCGAGCTTTGGCCAGCATCGCGCGATAGGCGGTCGGTGCGGTGAAGCAGACCGTCGCACCGAATTGCGCGGCGGCGGCGAGCAGGTCGTCCGGGCCCGCGCGTTCCAGCAGGATCGTGGCGGCGCCGACGCGCAGCGGAAACAGCACGAGGCCGCCGAGCCCGAAGGTGAAAGCGAGCGGCGGCGAGCCCATGAACCGGTCCGTTGCCTGCGCGCGCAGCACGTGGCGGCCGTAGCTGTCGCAGGTCGCCAGCATGTCACGATGGAAATGCATGGTGCCTTTCGGCTCTCCGGTCGTCCCTGACGTGAAGGCGATCAGGCAGACGTCGTCGCTCGCGGTGTCGCAGGCGGTGAAATGCTCGTAGCCGGGCTTCGCCATCAGCGCTTCGAGCGCGTCGGGCGTGCCGCTGCCCCAGTACACGACGCGTTCGAGCTCGCCGGCGAGCGGCAATGTCTTCTCCATCTCATCGGCCAGGCGGTGATCGCAGAACCCGAGCCGGATTTTCGCTTTCGTGATCGGGTAGGCGATCTCCTTCGCGCGCAGCAGCGGCATGGTCGCGACCACGACGCCGCCGGCCTTGATGACGGCGAGATAGGCCGCCACCATCATCGGGCTGTTGGGGCCGCGCAGCAGCACGCGGTGACCGGGAACGAGGCCGAGGTCGCGCGTCAGCACGTTGGCGATGCGGTTCACCCGCTCGGCCAGCTGCGCGTAGCTCAGGCTCTCCGCCGGCGAAATCAGGCACGGCCGGTCGCCATGGCCGGTCGCGATCCAGCGGTCGAGCAGGTCGACCGCGCAGTTGATGCGATCGGGATATTTCAGCTCCGGCAGGTCGAACAGGAAGTCCGGCCATTGCGCGCGCGGGGGCAGGTTGTCGCGCGCGAAGCTGTCGAGATGCGCCGACGGGGTCATGGCTGTCGCTCCTCGCCAAAGTCCATCTGGGTTACGCCGCTCCCCACGCGTTGGTTCTCCCTAACCAGGCTTATTCCGCCGCGAGTGCCGGCCGCCGCGGATGGTTCTTCAACAGCTCGCGCGCGATCACGATCTTCTGCACCTCGGTCGCGCCTTCATAGATGCGCAGCGCCCGGATCTCGCGGTAAAGCTCCTCGACCTTGACGCCCTTCTTGATGCCGAGGCCGCCGTGCAGCTGCACGGCGCGATCGATCACGCGTTGCGCCGCCTCGGTCGCGACCATTTTCGCCATCGCAGCCTCGCGGGTGACACGCGCGGCGCCCTGGTCCTTGGTCCAGGCGGCGCGATAGACCAGCAGCGCCGAGGCGTCGACCTCGCTGGCGCTGTCGGCGATCGCCGCCTGCGTCATCTGCAAGTCGCCGAGCGGCGCGCCGAACAGCCGGCGGCTGGCGGCGTGCGCGACCGTCTCGTGCAACGCCCGCCGGGCGAAGCCGAGCGCCGCGGCGCCGACGGTCGAGCGGAACACGTCGAGCGTCGCCATCGCGACCTTGAAGCCGTCCCCCGGCTTGCCCAGCCGATGGGTCAGCGGCACCCGCACACCCTCGAACCGCAGCGTTGCAAGCGGGTGCGGCGCGATCACGTCGATGCGTTCGGTCACCTGCAAGCCGGCGGTGTCGGCATCGACGACGAACGCCGAGAGCCCCTTGGCGCCCGCGCCTTCGCCGGTGCGGGCGAAAACGACGTAGTGATCGGCGATGCCGCCGTTGGAGATCCAGGTCTTCACGCCGTCGATGCGCAGATGCGACGGCCCGTCCGGCGTGGCGGTGGTGGCCAGCGCCGCAACGTCGGAGCCGGCCTCCGGCTCCGACAGGGCGAAGGCGGCGATGGCGCGGCCGTCGCGCACCGGCGGGAGATAGCGCGCCTGCAAGTCCGCCGTGCCGAACAGCGAGATCGAGCCGGTGCCCAGGCCCTGCATGGCAAATGCGAAATCCGCGAGCCCGTCGCGGAATGCCAGGATGTCCCGTGCCAGGCAGAGCGTGCGCACATCGAGCCGCGGATGCAGCCCGCCGTGCTCGGCCGGCACGACAGCCTTGAGGAAACCGGCTTCGGCCAGCGCCTTCACCCGGGCCCGGCACGCCGCATCGACGTCGTCGTGCGGCAGCGCGGGCAGGGTGGCGTCGGCCCAGCGCGTCAGCGCCTGCGCGAACCGGCGATGGCCGTCGTCGAAAAATGGCCAGCTCAGGGTCTCGTCGAGGTCCATCTCAGTTGCCCTCGAACACCGGCTTCTGCTTGGCGGCGAAGGCGCGGAACGCGCGCGCGAAATCCTCCGTCTCCATGCACAGCGCCTGGGCGACCGCTTCCGCTTCGATCGCGCTCTCCACCGACATCGCCCATTCCATCTCCAGCATGCGCTTGGTCATGCCGTTGGCGAAAGTGGGTCCCGCCGCCAGCTCCGCGGCCAAATGCTGCGCCTGCGCCAGCACCGTGTCCGGCGGGACCAGCCGGTTGAAGAAGCCCCAGCGTTCGGCCTCCTCGCCACCAAGCACGCGGCCGGTATAGAGCAGTTCCGCCGCGCGCCCCTGGCCGATGATGCGCGGCAGCATGGCGCAGGCGCCCATGTCGCAGCCGGCGAGCCCGACGCGATTGAACAGGAACGCGACCTTGGCGGTCGGGGTTCCCAGCCGCAGGTCGGAGGCCATGGCCAGGATGGCGCCGGCGCCCGCGCACACCCCGTCGATGGCGGCGACGATCGGCTGCGGACAGGCGCGCATGGCCTTGATCACCTCGCCGGTCATGCGGGTGAAGTCGAGCAGCTCCGCGGTCGCCATCTTGGTGAGCGGCGCGATGATCTCGAACACGTCCCCGCCGGAACAGAAATTGCCGCCGGCGCCGCAGATGACGAAAGCCTTGACGGCTTTTTCCTTGGCCGCCGCGCGGAAGAGGTCGGCCAGCTCCGCGTAGCTCTCGAAGGTGAGCGGGTTCTTCTTGTCGGGCCGGTCGAGCGTGATGGTCGCGACCTTGCCGTCGACCGCCAGCCGGACATGCCGTGCGGCGTAGCCCTTGAGCGGCAGGGTGACCGGATTGGCGGCGCTCATCGCGGCCCTCCATTGCCGATGGCCTTGCGCGCCGACGCCTTGGTCTTGGCCAGGAGGCGCAGCAGCGTCTCGATGTCGGCGGCGGAGAGGTCGGCGAACATCTCCCCGATCCAGTCGCCGTTCTCCCGCGCCATGGCGCGGAAGAACCGGCGCCCCTCGGCGGTGAGGCTCACGATCTGGGCGCGGCGGTCCTTGGGCGAAGGCCGCCGGTTGATGAGGCCCTGTTCGACCAGCCGGTCGACCAGACCGGTGACGTTGCCGTTCGACACCATCATGCGCTGCGAGAGCTCGCCCAGCGTCATGCCCTTGGGCGCGCGGTCGAGCTGCGCCAGCAGGTCGAAGCGCGGCAGCGTGACCTCGAAGCTGTCGCGCAGCCGGCGGCGGACCTCGGTCTCGATCACCTCCTTGCAGGTGAACAGGCGCAGCCACAGGCGCAATTCGTCCTTGTGGTCGTGCGGGCGCTCGGCGACCTTGGTCTCCGCATCGAGCGGTATCCTTGCGACGTCATCCATCACGCACACAGTTCCCAGATTGAATTCTCTCGTGTCCCGGGCGAGTGCAGCGAGCGCTCTTCTGCGCGAGCGGAACGAGACACCGCGATCTCGGGCCTGCCCGACGCATCGGCAGTTAAACGCACGCAAATCGGGTAAACCCGACTTGCGTTGACCCAGCGCGAGAATCGCGAAGCGCGATACAAGCTGTCGCGAGGCTCCCGTCGTGCGGCCCCTGGGTCCCGGATCTTCGCTCGGGCTACGCCCTCGCTCGTCCGGGACACGAGATGAGTATGGTCCGACATCACATCTCTCCGCCCGCCACCGCCAGCGTCGTGCCGGTCACGGCCGCGGCCTCCGCCGAGCACAGATACAGCACGGCGGCGGCGACTTCCTCCGGCCGGATCAGGCGGCCGATCGGCGCATCCTGCTCGTAAGCGGCGAGCACGTCGGTACGCGCGCGGCCGGTGGTGGCGGCGACACGGGCGATGCTGTCGCGCACGAGATCGGTGTCGGTGTAGCCGGGACAGACCGCATTGACCGTGACCCCGCGCGTCGCGGTCTCGGCGGCGAGCGCCCGCGTCAAGCCGACCAGCGCGTGCTTGGCCGCGCAATAGGCGCTGACATAGGGGTAGCCCTTGAGGCCGGAGGTCGAGGCGACGTTGACGATCCGGCCGAAGCCGCGCTCGATCATGCCCGGCAGCACCGCCTGGCTTGCATGGACGGCGCCCATGACATGCACGTTCCACATCGCGTGGAAGACCGCAGGGTCCGCCTTGATGAAGGGGCCGGTCGCGACCGAGCCGGCGTTGTTGACGAGGATGGCGATGGGCCCGCGCGCGGCCTCGGCCGCCGTCACCTGGCGCCTGACCTCGACCGCATCGGTGACATCGGCGACGCCGCAGCCCGCGGCCTCGCCGGCGGCCACCGTCGCGCGCAACGGCGCCTCGCTGCGTCCGACCACGGTCACGGTGGCGCCGGCGCCGGCGAGCGCGGCGGCGACCGCGCGGCCGATGCCGCGTCCCCCGCCGGTGACCAAAGCGTGCTTGCCTGCGAGCGCCATATCCCTGCCGGTCGAGAATCGTGCAGCGGTGGAAATATTTTAAGCTTAAAATTTACAGGCTTCAAGCTTGTCGCGGGAATGTTTTAAGCCTAAAGTAATCGCCGGCTGTGTCCCGGATGCGGTGCAGCGCGAAGCAATAAGGGCGTTTACGCCCGTCTTCGCGGGCTATGGCGAAGCGGTGCACCGCTGATCCGGGACCGCCACGGGTCGGAACGGTCCCCGATCTGCGGCGCACCACCATAGCGCGTCGAAGACGCGCGTGAACGCGCTTGATGGTGCTGCGCCGCGTCGGGGACACGCCTGCGATAGGTGGAGGCGTGCATGAAAGTTCACGTGATCGGCGGCGGGCCGGCCGGCCTCTATTTCTCGATCCTGATGAAGAAGGCCTGGCCGGCGACGCGCATCACCGTGTTCGAGCGCAACCGGCCCGACGATACCTTCGGCTTCGGCGTGGTGTTCTCCGACCAGACGCTCGATACGTTCGAAAACTACGACCGCGAGAGCTATCGCGCCATCATCGGCCACTTTGCCTATTGGGACGACATCGAGATCCATTTCCGCGGCACCACCCACCGCATCGGCGGCAACGGCTTCTGCGGTTGCGCGCGCGGGACGCTGCTGAAGATCCTGGGCCGGCGCGCGCGCTCGCTCGGCGTCGAGATCAAGTACCAGACGGAAGTCTCGCCGCTCGACCCGGCGATCCGCGATGCCGATCTCGTGGTGGTGGCGGACGGCATCAATTCGCGCATGCGCGACGCCTTTGCCGACCGGTTCAAGCCGAACGTCGATCTGCGGCCGAACTTCTTCTCCTGGATGGGCTCGACGCGGCCGTTCGATGCCTTCACCTTCTTCTTCCGCGAGACCGAGCACGGCATCTTCATCGCCCATTGCTACCAGTACGAGCCGCAGCGCTCGACCTGGATCATCGAGACCGATCCGCGCACGTTTGCGCGCGCCGGTCTCGACCGGCTCGATGAAGCGGCATCGGCGCGCTTCGTCGAAACCCTGTTCGCCGACGAGCTGCAGGGCCACCGGCTCGTCACCAACCGATCGATCTGGCGGAATTTCCCGACCATCCGCTGCGAACGCTGGGTTGCCGACAATATGGTGCTGATCGGGGACGCCAAGGCGACGGCGCATTTCTCCATCGGCTCCGGCACCAAGCTGGCGATGGAGGACGGGATCGCGCTCTACGAGGCGTTCCGGGCCACCGCCGGCAAGCCGGCCGAGCCGGCGCAAGCGTCCCCGCAAGGCGGCGCGGTCGCCGCTGCGCTCGCGCATTTCGAGTCCCGGCGGCGCGAAGAAGTGGAGAAGACGCAGCACTCGGCCGACGTCTCGCTGGTATGGTTCGAGCACGTCGACCGGTTCTGGAACATGGACCCGACGCGCTTCGCCTTCGGCCTGATGACGCGCTCCAAGGCGATCACCTACGACAACCTCGCGCTGCGCGCGCCCGCATTCGTCAACGACGTGGATCGGGTCGTGGCCCGCGATGTCCGGGCGCTCGGCTTCCCAGCCGAGACCGGAAAACCGCTGTCGCCGATGTTCCAGCCGTTCCGCCTGCGCGGCCTGACCCTGGAGAACCGCGTCGTGGTGTCGCCGATGTGCCAGTACTCGGCGCAGGACGGCCTGCCGAACGACTGGCACCTCGTCCACTACGGCTCGCGCGCCATCGGCGGCGCCGGCCTGATGTTCACGGAGATGACCGACGTCTCGAAGGACGCGCGCATTTCGCCGGGATGCGCCGGCATGTACGAGGACGCGCACGAAGCCGCGTGGAAACGCATCGTCGAGTTCGTGCATGCGCAATCGCAGACCAAGTTCTGCCTGCAGCTTGGGCATGCCGGCCGCAAGGGCGCGACCAAGCTGATGTGGGAGGGCATCGACGAGCCGCTGGAGGAGGGCGCGTGGCCGATCGTCTCGGCGTCGCCGCTGCCGTATTTTCCCCACAGCGCGGTCCCGCGCGCGATGAGCCGCGCCGACATGGATGAGGTGACCGCCGATTACGTCGCGGCGACCAGGCGCGCCGATCGCGCCGGCTTCGACATGGTCGAAATGCACGCCGCGCACGGCTATCTGCTGGCGAGCTTCATCTCGCCCCTCACCAATCGCCGCACCGATGACTACGGCGGCTCGCTCGAGAACCGCATGCGTTTTCCGCTCGAAGTCTTTCGCGCCATGCGCGCCGCCTGGCCGGACGAGAAGCCGATGTCGGTTCGCATCTCGGCGACCGATTGGGCCGACGGCGGTCTCACCGGCGACGATGCGGTCGAGGTGGCGCGCGCGTTTGCGGACGCGGGCTGCGATCTCATCGACGTGTCCACCGGGCAGACCGTGGCCGGCGCCGAGCCGGTGTTCGGGCGCATGTTCCAGACCCCGTTCTCCGACCAGATCCGCAACGAGGCCGGGCTCGCCACCATGTGCGTCGGTGCGATCACCACCGCCGATCAGGTCAACACCATCATCGCCGCCGGCCGTGCCGACCTGGTCGCGTTGGCGCGCCCGCATCTCATGGACCCGTATTTCACGTTGAAGGCGGCGGCCTGGTACGGCGCGCCGGCGATCCACTGTCCGCCGCAATATCTTGCCGGCAAGGACCAGATCTTCCGCAACAGCGTCCGCGACCGTGAGGAGCTGCGCGACTTGCGGCTGAAGGCGAAGCCCAAGGGCCACCGCGACACCTGGAAGGAGGCGGCGGAGTAGGTGAGAGGCGAGGGAGGGGTAATATCTCGATCGTCATCGTCCGCGAAAGCGGACGATCCAGTAACCTCCGACGTGCTTGGAGCCTCGCTCGCGCGCCACGTTTAGGTTGGTGATACTGGATGCCCGCCTTCGCGGGCATGACCGTCAGGCGTGAGGCTTTGCCGTGAGCTCTATTGAGATTTCCGCATCTGCGTGAGAACGTGACGCAACGGACCGCGACGGAGGGACGCATGCACGAGACGCTGAACCACGCCAGGCTCGCGATGCTGTTCCGCAAGGAATTCGAGCTCTGCGACGTGAAGAAGGGCGAGACCATCGTGCTTCTCAGCGATCTCGGCGCGCGGCGCGATTACGTCTCCGCCGCATTCGCCGCGGCCGAGGATCTCGGGGCCGACGCCTACGAGATGTGCGTCAATGCCATGCCGTCATGGACCAAGGTCGGGGTCGAGACCGTCGGGCGCTGCAAGGGCACGCTCGAGGCGATCAAGTCGGCCGACATGCTGGTCTGCCTGCACATCCCGTTGTTCACGCGTTGGCTCAAGGAGGCGCGCGCCGCCGGCACCCGCGTGCTCATGGTGATCGACGCTCCCGATGAGCTCGAAACCCTCATGGCTCCCGCCGGGCTCAAGCAGGCGGTGACCTATGCCGGGGCGCGGCTCGAACGCGCCAGGACCATGCGCATCACGCGGCCCGGAGGCACCGACCTCAGCGTGAAGCTCGGCGAATATCCGACCATGATCCAGTACGGATACGCGGAAGCGCCGGGCCGGTTCGATCATTGGGGCGCCGGGCACGTGCACACGTTTCCGAACGAAGGCTCCGCCAACGGCACCGTGGTATTCGCGCCCGGCGACATCGTCGTGCTGCCCTATTGCCGCTACGTGCAGGACGAGGTGCGGCTCGACATCCGCGACGGCTTCATCCGCAAGATCGAGGGCGGCCTCGACGCCAAGCTGATGAGCGATTGGCTGGACGGCAACAAGGCAAATGCCCAGGACATGGACGGCCACGCCATCTCGCATCTCGGTTGGGGCCTCAACCCGCAGGGCCGGTGGGACGCGATCGCGCTCAATGGCGCCGATCCGGTTCGCCACCACGCCGGCGCCCGCTGCTTCGCCGGGAATTTCCTGTTCTCGACCGGCCCGAACTCGCAAGGCGGCGGCAAGCGCACGACCAAGGGGCACTACGACGTGCCCATGCGGGACTGCACGGTTGCGCTCGACAACGACGTCATCATCGAGCGCGGCAAGTTCACCGACGAAAAGATGCAGGTCGCGTTCGTGCCGCGTTGATGCGATGAGCCACCCGGCCGCCAGCGCTGAGGGCGTGAGCAAACATTTCGGCGCGACGGTCGCCCTCGACGGCGTCGACTTCGACGTCGGCGCCGGCGAAATCCATGCCGTCGTCGGCGAGAATGGCGCCGGCAAATCCACGCTGATCCGCATTCTGGGCGGCGTCTGGCGTCCCGATCGCGGCACGATTCGGGTCGACGGCGCGGAGCGGCACTTCGCGAGCCCGCGCGACGCCATCGCCGCCGGCATCGTGACCATTCCGCAGGAGCTGCGCCTGGTGCCGGCGCTGTCGATCGCGGAGAACATCGCGCTCGGCGATCTGCCGGTGCGCCGGTTCGGGCCGCTGGCCCTGGTCGATCGCGCGCAGATGCGCGTCGCGGCGCGCGCCGTGCTCGCCCAGCTCGACTTCGATCCCGACCCCGACCGGCCGGTCGCTTCGCTCGGCTTCGCCGAGCGCCAGCTGGTGGCGATCGCCAAGGCGCTGCGCCGCCAATGCCGCGTCTTCATCCTGGACGAGCCGACGGCGGCACTGGAAAAACGCGAGATCGAGCGATTGTTCGCGGTGCTCACGCGCATGAAGGCGCAGGGTACCGCGATCATCTACATCTCCCATCATCTCGACGAGGTGGTCACGATCGCCGACCGCTGCACCATCCTGCGCGACGGACGGGTGGCGGCGGTGAGCCGGCGCGGCGCCTTCTCCGCCCATGATCTCGTCGCCGCCATGACCGGACGCGCGGCGCAAGCGGCTGTCGTCGCTCCGTTCGCGCCCGGCGAACTCCTGTTGCAAGCGCGGCCCGACGGGGTCGCCGCGCTGACCCTGCGCGCCCGCGAGGTCATCGGGCTGGCCGGCCTCCTCGGCAGCGGCAGCGGCCGGATCATCCGCGCCCTGTTCGGGGTGACGAGCGAGCCGATGCCGATCAAGCTTGGTGACCGGGAGCGCCGGCTGAAGAGTCCGGCCGATGCCATTGCCGCCGGCATCGGCATGGTGCCGGGCGAACGCTCGCTCGGTCTGGTCATGAACCAATCCGTCCGCGACAACATCCTGCTGCCCAACCTCGCCGCGCTCGCGCGCATGGGCTGGCTCGATCGCCGCGCCGGCGATCGCATCGTCGCGGAGCTGATGGAGCTCGTGGATATCCGTCCGCGGCGGCCGCAGCTCAGGGCCGGCGCGCTCTCGGGCGGCAATCAGCAGAAGGTGATCCTGGCGAAATGGCTGGCGCGGCGGATCGCCGTGCTTCTGCTCGATGAGCCCACGCAAGGCATCGACGTCGCGGCCAAGGCCCAGATCCATGGCCTCATCCGCGACTTCGTGGCCCGCGGCGGCGGCGCATTGATCCATTCCAGCGATCTCGCCGAGCTCTCGCGCCTGTGTGACGGCGTTCTTGCCGTGCGGCAGGGACGGATCGCGGCGACGCTCGATCGCGCGAGCGGCCTCGACGAGCCCACCTTGCGCGCGGCGATCGGGGGGTGAGGATGATTCTCGGGACACTTTCAGAGCGCTGTGGAGATCAGCCGCGAGCAGCGAACTCGGTCTGCTCCCTCCCCCTTGTGGGGGAGGGGTGGGGAGGGGGGGCGTCGTTGTTGCGCGCAGTGTGTCCGCCAACTGCTACCCCCACCCCCAACCCCTCCCCACAGGCGCGGGAGGGGAGCGCACCTGCGTGCGGCGCCGAGTTTGCCCCGAACCGCACGATGACGGCGTCGCATGGATCCCATGACCAAGCGTTTCAACCTCGCCGGCCAGATGCCGCTGATCTCGCTGATCGTGCTGTGCGCGGTGACGGCGCTGCTGACCAATCGTTTTCTGTCCCCGCTCAACCTCACGAATATCCTGGTGCAGTCCTCGATCATGGCGGTGATCGCCATGGGCATGACCTTCGTCATCGTCGGCGGCGGCTTCGATCTGTCGGTCGGCTCGACCGCCGCGCTGTCGGGGTGCATCGCCGCCATGGTCATGCTCGAGGCCGGAATCGCGGCCGGCGTGGTGGCCGGGGTCGTGGCCGGCGCGGCGGTCGGGCTCGCAAACGGTCTGGTGATCGCGTTCCTCAACGTCAATCCGTTCATCACCACGCTCGGCACCATGGTGCTGGTGCGCGGCGTGGTGTTTCTCATCACCGGCGGCGCGCCGGTGAGCGGCGAGACCGGCCTGCCCGGCGCCTTTGTCGCCTTCGGCTCCGACCGCTTCCTCGGCATCCATTATCTGGTCTGGGTGCCGGCGCTCCTGCTGGCCGTGCTCTCCTTCGTCATGCATGCCACGCCCTATGGCCGGCGGGTCTATGCCACCGGCGGCGGGCGGGAGGCGGCGTACCTGTCGGGCGTGCCGGTGCGCCGCGTGATCGCCTCGACCTATGTCTGGTGCGGCGCGCTCGCCGGCGTCGCCGGGGTGATGCTCGCCGCCCGGTTGCAGTCGGGCCAGCCGACCGCCGGCGAGTTCTACGAATTGACCGCGATCGCGGCGGTGGTGCTGGGCGGGGCCTCGCTCCAGGGCGGCGAAGGGATGCTCTACAAGAGCGTGATCGGGGTTTTCATCATGATCGTGCTCGGCAACGCGCTCAACCTGCTCAATGTCGATTCCTATTGGCAGCGCGTGGCGGTGGGCGCAGTCATCATTGCGGCCGCCGCCGCCGAGAGGCTACGCTCCAGCAGGAGCCAGTGATCAGTCGCCGCAGGCGCGTCGCGGTGACTTCTGGTCCTGGTACGGAGGAGGATTGGGATGTTCAAGCTTCGGATGGCCGCGCTCGCCGCGGTGCTCGTGCTGCCGGCGTCGTTCCTGCTGATGGCGCCCGCGACCGCCCAGCAGAAGATCACCATCGGCGTCTCGCTCGCCCAGGACGACAATCCGTTCTACATCGCCATGCTGCGCGGCATCCGCGCCCGCGCCCAGGAGCTCGGCTGGGACGTGGCGACGGTGTCCGCCAACGAGGACAAGCTCAAGCAGATCAACGGCGTGCAGGACCTGGTCGCGCGCGGCGTCAAGGGCATTCTGATCTCGCCGATCGACGCCGTGGGCGTGAATGCCGCCTATGACGCTGCCGCGGCGGCCAAGATCCCGATCGTGTCGGTGGCGCGCGGCTCGGCCTCGCCCAACCAGACCATCCACGTGGCCATGGACGAGAAGCAGATCGGCCGCGACATCGCGGAATGGACGGCCCAGAAGCTCGGCGGCAAGGGCAAGGTCGCCCTGCTGATGGGACCGAGCGGCGCGCCGACGTTCAAGAATCTCGGCGACGGCTACACCGAGGTGATGGCGAAATATCCCGGCATCCAGATCGTGTTCCGCGGCGACGGTCCGCTCACGCGCGAGCGCGGCGTCAAGCAGGCCGAGGACGTGCTGGTGGCCAATCCCGACCTCGCCGCGATCTACACCGCCAACGACGACGTGGCCTTGGGCGCGATGCAGGCCGTGAACGCCGCCAACCGCAAGGGCAAGACCCTGGTGACCGGCATGAACGGCGTGCCGCCGGCGCTGCGCGCGGTCAAGGAGGAGAACCTGGCGATGACGGTCGAGCTCAACCCGGTGGAATGGGGCCGGCTCGGCGTCGACGTGCTCGCCACCTTCTTCAAGGGCGACAAGGTCGAGCCGCGCGTGTTCATCAAGCACATCATCATCGACGGCGCGAATATCGACGCGAAGCTGCCGAAGACGTGAGTAAGCGGGATCGCGCAAACTTGAGCCGCAGTGTGTCCCGGGCGAGTGCAGCGAGCGCTCTTGCGCGAGCGGAACGAGACACTGATCTCGGGCTTGCCCGAGATCAGCAATCAAGAGTGCGCAAGTCGGGGATACCCGACTTGCGTGGACCCAGCGCAAAACTCGCGAAGCGCAATATTGACGCAGCACGCAGCCGGCTGCCCCTGGGTCCCGGATCTTCGCTCGCTAGCGCTCGCTCGTCCGGGACACGGTCAGGCCCGCGCATGACAGGCGGGTGTTTCGCCGGCGGCCGGTTTCTCGTAGGCTGCGGGTTGAGAGACAGGCTTTGGGCCAAGCTGTTGGAAGGTGGAAAATGTCCGGACCGTCGACCTTTTCTCTGATCGCCGCCGCCGTTTTGGCATTCGTCCCGTTCGCCGCCCAGGCGCAGGAGCAGGGCCGGCCCGCGGCCCTGCCGCAAGGCGCGGGCAAGGACACGGTCGAGGCGGTCTGCACCCAGTGCCATCAGACCAACATGATCACCGGCAGCTCCGGCTACACCCGCGACGGCTGGAAAGAGCTGGTCGGCACGATGATCGACCTGTCGCCGAACCCGGAGTGGCGAGACACGATTGCCGAGTACCTTGCCGCGAATTTCCCGCCCAACACCCGGCTGGCGCCCAAGCTCATTCCCGGCCCTGCCGAAATTTCGTTCACGGAATGGCAGATGCCGACGCTCGGTCAGCGTTCGCGCGATCCGATCCAGGCCGCCGACGGCTCGATCTGGTGGGCGGGGCAGTTCGGCAACCTGATCGGGCGGCTCAATCCCGTGACCGGGGAGATGAAGGAATACAAGTTGCCGCCCAACGCGTTGCCGCATTCCGTGTGGCTCGATGACAAGGGCATGCCCTGGTACACCGGCAACAAGAACGGCACGGTCGGCAAGGTTGATCCCGAGACCGGCAAGGTCACCGAATACAAGATGCCCGATCCGGCGGCGAAGGATCCGCACACCGCCGTATTCGACAAGAAGGGAATTCTCTGGTTCACCCTGCAGAACAGCAACATGGTGGGCCGCCTCGATCCGGCGACCGGCGACATCAAGCTGGTGACGATGAAGACGCCGGATTCGAAACCTTACGGCATCAAGATCGACGCCGAGGGCGTGCCCTGGTTCGCGTGCAACGGCCGCCCGTGCCTGGTCAAGATCGACCCGGCGACGATGGAGCTCACCGAAGTCGCGCTGCCGTTCGCGGGCACGACGGTGCGGCGTCTCGACATCGCCGACGACGGCATGATCTGGTACGTGAACTCGGGTCGCGGCCAGCTCGGGCGCTACAATCCGAAGACCGGCGAGATCAAGGAGTGGCAGTCGCCCAGCGGGCCGAAGTCGCATCCCTATGCCATCGTGGTTGTCGACGGCATCGTCTGGTACAACGAGTCCGGCCAGCGGCCGGATGCCCTGGTCCGGTTCGATCCCGGCACGGAGACGTTCCAGAGCTGGGCGATCCCGTCGGGCGGCATCTATGCCGGCATCATCAGGCACATGCGCGCGACCCGCGAAGGCAACCTGCTCATCCACCAGAGCAGCACCAACCGCATCATCCTGGTGACGGTGAAGCGCCGCGCCGCGAGCAGATAACGCGCGCAAATGGCGGCGTGCCGGGGCGAGTGCAGCGAGGCTTGACCGAAATGGCACCGATTGCCCGGATGCGTTCGAGTCGGCGAACCCATGACGTAAGTGCAAGATTGCAGCATGCGGGTGGCCCGGGTCCAGCTCTCGCGCAAGTGACTGGCCGGCGACAGGTAGGCGCGACGGAGGGCTGATGGTTCGCAGCCGCGGCAAAGCAGGGCAATTCCTTCGTCGCCGAGCTCGAAGCCAGCAACCTGCATCCGCTCTGGGACCGCTACCAGCGCATCACCCCGATCAAGCCGCAGCCGCGCGACGCGCCGTTCCTCTGGCGCTGGCGCGAGATCGAGCCGTTCCTGCACCGCTCGGTCGGCGAGGTCTCGATCAACGACATCGAGCGCCGCGCGCTGATCATGGCGCATCCGGCCTTCGGCGCCGAAACGACCACCACCAGCACCTTGCTCGCCGCCTTCACCGTGCTGGAGCCGGGCGACCGCGCCCGCCCGCACCGCCACACCGGCGCGGCCATCCGCTTCGCCACCCGCGCCGACGGCGCGGCGACCATCGTCAATGGCCGGCGCTGCGAGATGAAGGACGGCGACCTCATCCTCACCCCGCCGATGTGCTGGCACGGCCACATCAACGAGAGCGACCATCGCATCATCTGGTTCGACGCCGCCAACATGCCGCTCATCCGCGCGGTCGACGCCCATTTCTTCGAGCCGGGCGACCCGCGCAACAACGCGTTCTGGCAGGTCGACGAGGGCGAGGAGAATTTATGGACCGAGTCCGGCCTGCGCGCCGAGGGCGCCACCGCGGGCCCGGTCAATTCGCCGAAATACCGCTATCCCGGCGAGGCGACCCGCCGGCTGCTCGCCGCCGCGCCCGCCGGCGCCGACGGCATGCGCACGATCCGCTACGTTAACCCATCGACCGGCGGCGCGGTCATGCCGACGCTCGACTGCTACGCCGCGCGCCTGGGCAAGGACGCGCCGACGCGGCCGAAGCGCGCGACCTGGAACACCGTGTGCCTCGTGGTCGCGGGCGAGGGCCGCTCCACCATCGGTGACCAGACCTTCGAATGGTCGCGGCACGACGTCTTCACCATCCCGCACTGGACCTTCGCGCGCCACGAGGCGCGCGGCGGCGACGCCGACCTCTTCATGGTGACGGACAAGTCGGCGTTCGAGCGGCTCGATCTCGTGCGCGAGGAAATGGAGTAGCGAGTTGGGATCGACACATGAGGCACGGGCGGTCTGCTCCCTCCCCCCTTGTGGGGGAGGGCTGGGGAGGGGGGTCGTAGTGTTGCGGGAAACGCGTCCGTCAACTGCTACCCCCACCCCCAACCCCTCCCCACAAGGGGGAGGGGAGCACACCGCGGCCGTGGCCCGTCCGTACCTCCAGCGCGCGGGAACGCACTAGACTAGCGTGTGCAACGACCAAGGCATCGGCGCGCCGTTGCGTCGGGTCAAGGGTCGCCGCCTCCTGCTCGGGCGCGCGCGTTTCGTGATGGCATGCAACACGGCGAGGGGGCCGCAATGACGATGGCGTCGGCAGCACTGGACCGGTCCTTTCGTCTCGAAGAGGCGACGATCGGGCAATTGCATGCCGCCATCAGGGCAGGCGAGACGACCTGCGTCGCTGTTGTCGAGCACTACCTCGCGCGCGTGCGCGCCTACAACGGCGTGGCGAGCGCGCTCGTCACCGCAGACGGCGCATCGGTTGCGCCGGCGACGGGCACGGTGCGTGGCGGCACGGCGCTGTCGTTCCCGACCCGGACCGTGAAAGCGTCTTCGCTTCTGCCCGACCTCGACAAGTACAACGGACCGCCGCTCGAATACGGCCGCATGGAGGCCACCGCCTCCGACCCCGAGGTGCAGCAGCAGTTCGGCATGATCGTCGGCATTGCGAATGCCGGTCAGGTGAATGCACTCGCGACGCTGAACATCCGTGGCGAGCGGTCGGTCACCTGTCGTGGTGAATTCGATCGCCATCCCTCCCTCGGCCCGCTTCCGCCCGGCGCACCGCCGGTGTGCGAATTCTTTCGCCACTTCCCCGATGCGCTCGAGCGCGCGGCCGAGCTCGATGCTCAATTCGGCAGCAATCCCGACCTCGAAGCATTGCCGATGTACGGCGTCGTGTTTTCATTCAAGGACTCGTTCGACACCAGGGACATGCGCTCCACCGGTGGCGGCGATGCCGCCTATGACATCGATTTTCCCGCGCGCGATCACCTGCTGGTCGAACAGCTGCGCAACAAGGGCGCGATCATCTTCGCCAAGGCGGTGAACACCGAGTATAACGGGCGAGCCGGTGATCCCGGCGGCCGCCACAAGCCCGACAGGGTGCTGCCGTCCACGCTCGGGTATCAGCGCAGCACCTGGGGCGGAAATCCATCCAATCCTTACGATACCCGGCGCGCGGCTTCGCTCGGCTCGAGCTCGGGATCGGCGCTCTCGGTCAGCATCAACCTGGTGATGGCGAGCCTCGGAGAGGAGACCCGCGCCTCCTGTCGCGGGCCCTCCAACCACAATGCGGTGGCGTTGATCCTGCCGCACAAGGCGATGCTGGGCTTCGACGGCGGCGCCATCGGAGCCGACATCTATTGCGACCGCAGCGGCATCCACGCGCGCACGATCGCCGACTGCGCCAGGATTCTCGATGCACTCAAGGATCCGGTGGAAGGCTACTACGACCCGCGCGATCCCTACACCACGGTGCCGCGTTCATCCGTTCTGAGCACGCCTTACGCCGACCATGCGACGTCGACCTCGCGGACGCTCAAGGGCATGCGCATCGGCGTGATTCGCGAGTCCATGGTCTACCCGAAAGGCTCCAGGACCGAAGAGCCGATCGTCACCGCGGCCGCGAAAGAGATCAAGACGATGCTCGGCGGTGCGCTCGGTGCAACACTGGTGGAATCGTCCGACCCGCTGTGGCGGCGCGATCCCGCGCTCGAGCAGATGAAGGTGGACTTCCGCCGCGCACTTGCGAGACTGGTGCCGGTGTTCATGCCCGACCTGCTGTTCCGGCTCGGGCGCGACGGTCAACCGGTTTTCAAGGAGTTCGCCGCCGCGATCGTGCCGACCGAATTCCTGCCCGGCCGGGTGTTCGGTACCGGCACGATGCTTCCGATCGACTATTGCGTCGCGCTGGCCGAGGGCAGGATCGAAGCGCCCTCCAATCTCGATCTCGCCACCATCCAGCAGCAGGAGCTGGCGATGGCGTTCCGGTTCCACATGTCGCAATACCTGATGCGTCGCTCCGCGGACTGGAAGGCTCAGGGGTTCACCGAGACGCTGGCCGACTGGGCGGCGCTGAATGCGCGCTCGAAGTTCTGGGGCGACGATCAGCGCGCTGCCTTCAAGAACTGGGAGGAGGTCGCCGACCTGCGCAACCCCCTCGACGGCCGCCAGGGCGTCAACGAGCGGATCATGCTGCGCGAACTGCTGCGGCGAGTCGACATGATGGTGATCCTGGAGAACAGGCTTGATGCGCTGGTGCGCCTGCACACGCCGTGGCCGCCGGGTCTGATCGGTCACCCGCATCAGTACGACATCCCCAGCAATCTGGCGCCCGAGTCGCTGAGCGGGCCGAATGCGGGACTGACCGAAGTGCTGATCCCGGCCGGCTATGTCACGACCGTCTACGATCCCGTGTTCTCGCTCTCGGCGGACGGAATGAGATATGTATCGACCGCGTCGCACACGCCGACGACAATTCCGGCGCCTGGCCTGCCATTCTCGCTGGTGTTCCGCGCGGAGCCCGGCAAGGAAGATGTTCTGCTGGAAATCGCCTCGGCCTATGAGGCAGCCTCGAAGCGCCGCATCCCGCCGCCGAACTTCGGTCCGCTGGGCTAGCCGCAAGCTCGACTAGGAAATTCAAAGTCCACCGCACTAGCCAGGGATCAGATAAATCGAACTCGACCACGCTTGATTGCCGTCGGCCTGTGTCACGCGGACATAGACGGGGAGATCGGCGTTGCCGGAGAACGCGACCGTATGGATGAGCGTGGTGCGCAGGCTCCAGTCGTTCTCCGGCAGTCGATAGACACATATTTTGCGATCTAGCCCACCGCCTTCGAAGGTAATTCGATCACCTGCGAGCAAACTCAGATCTGCCTCCCCGGACACGACATTGGTTTCGATCTTGATTGAGCCTTTTTTCGCTTGATCGAGCCAGAGATCAATGCCGGCAAGGTTGCCCGTCGTCACCGAATCCCATGTCAGCGCTGTACCAGGCGCCGTCTCTACAATCTTGCGTTCCGGATTGAGGAAATTGACCGGCGCAAAGCGCCTGATCCGATTGCCCTCAACCGCCAATTTTCCCAGCCAAATGGTCTCGCGCCCACGGCCGCGATATTCCGCACCCTGCCAGAGCACCCGCACCCGACGGCTCGAGCCTGCATCTGAATAAGGTTGCATCGTTTGGGCAACCTGCGTGCCGTGAAGCACCTCGACGCGGTCCAGCGGAGCGGTGCCGATCACTTCGACCGACATCCGCATCGGTAGGCCGCCTGATCGGATAATGTCGCCCATGCGCGCTTCACGCGTGGAAAACTCCTCGACAGGCCCTAGTTTGGGGTCCTCGGAAAAGCCAGCCACTGGCCGTTCGAACGTTGCATGCAGGTCGAGAAAAATACGCGGGCCGGTCGTGCCGTAATGTTTTCGCGTTCGCAGCGCCTCGAACAACGCATCGCGAGTCAGTTCCGACATGAAATAGCAGGTGAGCCCACCGACAGCTCCGAAAGTCGACGCGCCGGGACGTGTCGCGCCCGGACGACCCTTGTGGTCGTCACTATGGCAGACGATCCCTACACGAAATCCATTCTCGAAGGCGTCATGCAAGAGCCATTCAAATGTGCCCCAGCTCGAATGCACTTCGACGCTGCGCTCAATCCGCCCATCGTGGGCATATTTCAGGTCGGCGTAGCGGCCTCCGACATGCGCGATGACTCGGCAGTCCTCAGTGCCGAGCGCCTTGAACAATTCATCCGCGGTGTAGATGGCCTTCGTTGAGGTTTCGGTCTCACCCGCGACCAGAATGTGCGACGAGCGGCGGATCGGCTGACTCTCGCGCCGATAGAAGATGTTGCGATCGCCGCCCATGCCGGTGTTACCGGACCATTCGTAACCCGGCACGCAGACGAATTTTCCCGGCTTGTCGAACTCGGCCGTGAGCTGGTTGAGTTTCTTCCAGAATGCATCGGTAATCTGGAAGTCGTTGCCCTGGTGGCCGACGATGTCGACGAAAGCTGCGTCACGAGCATAGCGGAAGTAAGCCTCTGCCGAGCCCATCCCGATAGTTTCACCGCTCTGGCCGTGGAGGTCGCCCCAGTATCGGCGAACGGGGGCTGCCGCCACCACACGCATGGGATTGGCGCGGGCGACTTCTGCGTCCTTGATCGCGACGGACAGATCAAGATCGCCCTCCGATTCGACAACTAGATTTTCAAACACGCGCGGGCCGTCGCCTTTGTTGATCGTCGCGCTGTTGGAAAGGCCACGGACTGTTCGGGATGGCGTGAGCTTGAGCGTGGCCTCCGCATCGGCAGTCGGATTCCCCCAATTATCTTCCGCCACGATGGCCAGCCTGAATGGCTCTCCCACAACGGCAAGCGACGGCCAGATTGCCTTCCAGCCTGCTGCCGGCCCCGGCACAAGATCGAAAGCCGGTTGCTCCGGAAGCTCGCAAAATTCATAGGTGGCAAACGCGTCTACCGACGTCTTCAGTTCGACATGCCGCTCGACATTGGTCTGCAGCCGAAACCCGGGTGAGCCTTGCCGACGGTCGCCCATGCGGATCGTCAGCGTATCGCCTTGGCGCAGAAAGCCACGACCCACGCGGATCAGCAGCGTATTGGCGTAGGGACGAATGTTGAGCTTGTCGAACCAGACTTCCAGCTTGGCGCCATTGCTCGCTTCGACCGTAGTGAAGTTCGCGGCTCGCGGCTTGTCGAATTGTGGCTTGCTCATGTCGGAGGTGGTCCGCCATGACACCTTGAGCATGCCGGTATCGTCGATTCCGAATGTGCCGGCGGTGTAGACGAGTGTCAGCTCGGCGAGGGAGCCCGCGATAAACGGGCCCCCCGGCGCAAGCTTGATAGCGCCCATATGGTCAGGGAGATACTTCGAGAACGGCATGATGGCGGGCTGAGGCTGTCGGGATAGCTTGCATCGGGGGGCGGAGAGCGTCCAGCTCATTCCCCCTTGATGTTGGCCGCTCTGATGATGGGCCACCACTTCTCGGCCTCTGCCTTCTGGTACGCGCTGAGCGCCTGCGGCGTCTGCTGATCGCGCGAAGGAATTTCCTGCCCCAGACTGATGAGTTTCTGCTGCACCGCCGGATTTGCCAGTGCAACCACGATGGCAGAATTCAGCCTGGCAACGATGTCCTTTGGTGTCGCTTTGGGGACCCACATCCCGTGCCAGACCGAAAGATAAAATCCCGGCAGGCCGGCCTCATCCATCGTGGGAATGTCTGGGGCAAGGGCAAGTCGCTTCGTTGCGGCGACAGCGTAGGCCTTGATGCCGCCATTACGCAGCTGAGGAAGTGTATTCGCGGCCTGGTCGAACATAAGATCGATTTGCCCTGCGACTAAATCTTGCATCGCGGGCGCAGCGCCTCGATAGGGCACGAATTGAATGCGTGTGCCGGTCCTGCTCGCGAAATAAGCCCCGAACAGGCGGGCCCAGGTAGCAAACACTCCCGCCGACGCCTTGTCAGGATTGGACTTGAGCCAAGCGATCAATTCCTTCAGGTCCTTCGGGGGTAACGTATTTCTTGCATCGATAAAGGCGGGAGCGTTGGTGAGCAGCGAAATTGATTCAAAATCGTTCAGCAAGTCGTACGAAAGCGGATAGGCCGCACCGTTCAAAACATGCGTGGCCACATTGCCGATGCTGATCGTATAGCCGTCGGGCGCCGCGCGAGCGGCGCGGCCGACGGCGATGTTGCCGTCGGCCCCTCCAACGTTTTCGATGATGATCGGTTGACCAAGCGACGAGCGCATCCCCTCGGTGACGATCCGGGCGATCGTATCCGTCGGCCCGCCGGCAGCGAACGGGACAATGAGCGTGATGGGTCGACTGGGATAGACTTGTGCTCTCGCGCCTATCGAGAACACCAGCAACGCGCCGGCAACTGCTGCGAGATTCAGGAAAGCCCTGCATCCAAATTTCATGCCGTCACTCCAAACACTCGCGGCTGTGCTCAGTGCATGGATCTGTAGCGTGAGCAGCCGCCGACGGCGGTCTCACTGCCTACTCGTCCGGCGGTGATGTCGGCACGTTCCTCTGCGGGCTTCCGCAATTACAGTACTCGACCGCCCACAGGAGCGGAAGGGGCAAGTGTCGGGATTGGCACGTCCGAGACCAAGGAGGGTGAAGGTCCGCTCGCAGCGGCAATCCAGCTTCGAACGCTGATGAATTGTTACGCGGCCGTCTGGCCCGATGGTTCTCTTTGCGCCAGACGCGACCCGCCGCCGCGGTGCGGTACAGAAATGAGCACCTTGCGGCCCTGCGCGGTACCCTTTACGCCGAAACCGGGCTAAGTGGCATCTCAGTAGGCGACATCTCACGAGGGAGTAGGTAGCGCGTCGATGGCGAACGCGAGCGAGAGCACCAGGGCGCGAAACTACCAGGGCATCGGCGCGCCGCTGCGCCGGGTCGAGGATCGCCGTTTCCTGCTCGGGCGCGGGCGCTTCGTCGCCGACATCGAGCTTCCCGGCGCGCTCGCCTGCGTGCTGGTGCGCTCGCCGCACGCGCACGCGCGCATTCGCCGGGTCGACACCGCGGCGGCGATGGCATCGCCCGGCGTGGTCGCGGTGTTCACCGGCGCCGACATGGCCGCGGACGCCATGGCGCCGATGCGGCCGCTGTGGGCGGTGCGCTCGCGCGACGGCGCGGCGATGGCGGAGCCGCCGCGTTTCGCGCTTGCGCGCGGCACCGTGCGCCATGGCGGCGAGCCGGTCGTGGCGGTGATCGCCGACACGCTGCTGCAGGCCACCGACGCCGCCGAGCGCGTCGAGGTGGATTACGAGCCGCTTCCCGCCGTCACCGACGCGCGCGCCGCGCAGGCGGCGGACGCGCCGCAGCTGCACCAGTCGGCGCCCGGCAACGTCTGCTTTCGCTGGGCGCGCGGCGACGAAGCCGCCGTGCGCGCGGCGTTCGCATCGGCCGCCCACGTGGTGACGATCGATCTCGTCAACAACCGCCTGGTGGGGGCGGCGATCGAGCCGCGCGCGGCGATCGCCACCGCCGAGCCGGACGGCAGCAGGCTCACGCTCTACACCTCCACGCAGGCCCCCCATCACATTCGCCGCCAGGTGACCGAGCAGCTCGGCATCCCCGAGAGCGCGCTGCGCGTGATCTCGCCCGATGTCGGCGGCGGCTTCGGCTACAAGGGCAAGCTCTATCCGGAGGAGGGGATCGTCGCCTGGGCCGCGCGCCGGCTGGGCCGCCCGGTGCGCTGGGTGGCGACCCGCGCCGAAAGCTTCGTGTCGGACAACCAGGCCCGCGATCACCTCACCCATGCGAGGCTTGCGCTCGCCGCCGACGGCCGTTTCCTCGCCCTGCACGTCGACACCGCGGCCAATCTCGGCGCCTATGTCTCGACCTTCGGCGCCGCCATTCCGAGCGCGATCTACAGCGCCTTGTTCGCGGGCGGCTACCGCACGCCCGCGATCTTCGTCGAGGTGACTGGTGTCTTCACCAACACGACGCCGACCGACGCCTTCCGCGGCGCCGGCCGGCCGGAGGCCTGTTACGTCCTGGAGCGGCTCGCCGACATCGCGGCCAAGACGCTCGGGATCGATCGCGCGGAGATCCGGCGGCGCAACCTGATCCCGCCGGAGGCGATGCCGTACAAGACGCCGATCGGTCCGACCTACGACTGCGGCGACTTCCCCAAAATCTTCGCACGCGCGCTTGCGATCGCCGACTACGACGGCTTCGCACAGCGCCGGATCGAGGCCGAGCGCCGGGGACGGCTGCGCGGCATCGGCATCGCCTGCTACGTCGAATCGTCGGGCGTTGCGCCCTCGCGCTTCGCGGGCGTGAACGGCGCCCGCGTCGGCTTCTACGAGGCCGCCTCGATCCGGGTCGAGCCCGACGGCGCGGTGCGCGCCATGCTCGGCACCCACAATCACGGCCAGGGACACGCCACCACCTACGCCCAGATCCTGGCGTCGAAGCTGGGCGTCGCGGTCGAGAACGTCGAGGTCAGCGAGGGCGACACCGATGCCGTCCCCCACGGCACCGGCACCTTCGGCTCGCGCTCGATCGCGGTCGGCGGCTGCGCGCTCGATCGCGCCGGCGACAAGATCGTCACCAAGGGCAAGCTGATCGCCGGTCACCTGCTGGAGGCGGCGGCGACCGACGTCGATTTCGCCGACGGCTCGTTCGTCGTCGCCGGCACCGACCGCCGCGTCTCCTTCGCGGAGGTCGCCCGTGCCGCCTATGTCCCGCACAACTTTCCGCTCGAGACGCTCGAGCCGGGGCTGCAGGAGACCGCGGTCTACGACCCGCCGAGCTTCGCCTTCAGCAACGGCGCCCATGTGTGCGAGCTCGAGATCGATCCGCAGACCGGCCGCACCGAGATCGTCGGCTTCTGGGGCGTCGACGACGTCGGCACCGTCATCAATCCGATGATCGTCGAGGGCCAGATCCACGGCGGCCTCGCGCTCGGCCTCGGCCAGGCGCTGTTCGAGCGTTGCGCCTATGACGGCGGCGGCCAGCTTCGTGTCCGGATCGTTCATGGACTATGCGGTGGCGCGCGCCGACGATCTGCCGTTGTTCGTCACCGAGTGCGACGAGAGCCAGCCCTGCACCCACAATCCGCTCGGCGCCAAGGGCTGCGGCGAGGCCGGCTCGATCGGCGCGCCCGCCGCGGTCGTGAGCGCCGCGCTCGACGCGCTCGCCGGACTCGGCGTCACCGATCTCGAGATGCCGATCACGTCCGAGCAGATATGGCGGCGGATCGGGGAGGCGCGGGGGAAGCCTTCGTCATTCCTGGGCGATGCCAAGGCAATGACGTAGGTTATCACTTGGCAAAACGATGCGGTTGCCGGTGCTACTCGCGACGGGCAGCCGCCTGCTGTGAGGCGCGACGCTTGAGAAGATTGGGAGAGCAGTGACCGATGCAGGAGCTTTTTCAGGCGCGTCATTTTCCGGACTACGTCGACCAGATGCTTGGGTTTTTAACATCCCATGGAAAGGACCTAGACCCAGGCGATAGGGGCACGGCGTTATACTTCGTGGGGATCGCAGCGTTTGCATGTCACGACTATCAGTCGGCCACCTGTTTTTTTGACGCCGCAGCATCCGAGGATTTCAAAGTCCAAAACGTGATCGGGCGCGGGCGGCGCGAGATATTGCTGTGGCGCGAAGTACGCGACGACCGTGGTCGTCACTTTCGCCGCAGGATGGGCAGTCTCGGGCACGCAGGCCCAGGGGGCCGTGCGTAACCACTTCAAGCATTCAGTCGCGAGCTGGTCGATCGCGAGGGCGACATCGTGGACGTTCTGGCGGCTGTCGAGGAGGTTGCAAGATCGGTCCGTTGCCCGCGTGAGGGTAGGCGTCTTATGTCCAATAAAAATATTTGATGCTGTGTGAAGAACTTCACATTCGCAGTATCGCACCGGTCCTAGCGTGCTGATCACATCGCCGTGGATGGAGGCGATCATGTTGGGAGCGGTGATTGCTTTTGGAATAGCCGTCGCTTTCATTGGCGGAATTCGCGAGGTCACTGCGGCCGAAGCAGCGGTAATCACAGCGCCGGGCACAGCTCCGGTGATTATGCCGCAACCTCTCATCAACCGGCCCCAGCCCGTACTCTCGGTGCCGGATGCCCAGGTCAATGACCGTGAGCAGCTCAGGAGATACTTTCTTCAGGACAGCTCCGGTCGGCTGAGAAGATGAGCGCGCCGCGAACCAGGCTAGCGTCGCAGTCTGCGAGTGCGACATGAAACGGCGCGATTTCATCAGTCTTCTTGGTGGCGCGGCGGTTGCGTGGCCGATCGCGGCGCGCGCGCAGCAGCGCGAGCGGATGCGACGGATCGGCCTGCTCATCAATCTCGCGGCGGACGATCCGGAATCGCAAGCCCGCCGCGCGGCATTTCAGCAGGGGCTGCAGCAATTGGGCTGGATCGACGGCCGCAATGTGCGGATCATTGCCCGCTGGGGTGCGGGCGATGCCGACCGGATTCGTAGTTCTGCCGCGGAACTGGTCGCGATCGCGCCAGACGTCATCCTGGCCACTTCCAGCCCGGCCCTGGCGGCCTCGCAACACGCAACCCGCACCGTGCCTATCGTGTTCACATCCGTCGTCGATCCAGTCGGCGGCGGCTTCGTCGATAGTCTGACGCGGCCGGGCGGAAATACCACCGGCTTTGCGCTGTTCGAATACGGCCTGAGCGGGAAATGGCTGGAGATCCTCAAGCAGATCGCACCAGGCGTGACGCGAGCGGCCGTCCTTCGAGATGCTGCCACCACAAGGACCGCGGCCGGCCAGTCGGATGCAATTCAGGCCGTGGCGCCTTCGCTAGGGGTGGAACTGAGCCCGGCCGTTGTGCGCGACGCGCACGAGATCGAGCGCGCGGTCACGACATTCGCGGCCGGATCGAACGACGGCCTGGTCGTGATCGGCAGCCCGCTGACGGCGATTCATAGCGACCTGATCGTCGCGCTGGCGGCCCAGCACCGACTCCCGGCGGTCTATCCCTTTCGCTACTTCGCCACCCGCGGCGGTCTGATCTCCTACGGGCCTGATTCGATCGAGCCTTACCGGCGAGCGGCCGGCTACGTCGATCGCATCCTCAGGGGCGAGAAGCCGACGAACCTTCCGGTGCAGGCCCCCGCCAAGTACGATCTGGTGATCAACCTGAAGACCGCCAAATCCCTTGACCTCAGGGTGCCGCCGTCCTTGCTCGCCCGCGCCGACGAGGTGATCGAATAGACGCTGGCTAATGACCGCTTGTGGCACTTAACGGACGTGTCGAGGTGGGCTCGCGCGTGTCCGCTTTGAGGGGTGAAGCGGACTTGGCCTAAGTCATGATGGCCCGTCTGCTTATGACCCCAAGCCGACATGAGGTGGGTCGTAATCCCGCAGCGCAGCGAGCCACTAACTGATCCCAACCAAATCCGTTATGCTGGGGACTGGCTAGGGGCCAGCGCATGCAATTCGGTCAATTGCAACGGCGTGAGTTCATCACACTGCTCGGCGGCTCGGCGGCCATGTGGCCGCTCGCGGCGCACGCGCAGACGCCGAAAGCCGGCTACCCAACCAAACCCGTGCGCGTCATTGTGCCGGTCGCGGCGGGAGGTCCGACGGATATTGTCGCGCGCATGCTCGCAGACAAGCTTTCAGCGATGTGGGGCCAGCAGGTGTTCATCGAGAATAAGCCAGGCGCCGGCAACAACATCGGCGCCGAATACGTGGCAAGGTCCGATGCCGACGGATATACCGTCTTGTTCGACCCCGGCTCCATTGCAGCGAACACTAGCCTCTATCGCAAGCTTAGCTACGACGCGATTGCGGATTTTGCGCCGATCTCGCTTGTCACCCGGGTGGAATATTTCATGTTCGTGCCGAATTCCTCACCGGCGCATTCCCTTAAAGAATTCGTCGACTATGTAAGATCCCGACCGGGTCAACTCACGATGGCATCGCCAGGCACTGGCAGTGCGCCGTACCTGGCCGAGATGCTGTTCCTTCAGATGGCCGACATGAAGATGACGCACGTGCCCTATCGGGGCGCAGCGCCTGCTTTCTCGGACCTCATACCGGGTCGCGTCGATTGCTACTTCGGCAGCGGCACATTGCTTTCGTACTCGCGGTCGGGGCAGGTTCGCCTCCTGGCGAGCACTGGACCGACGCGGAATATGGCAACCCCGGATGTGCCCGCCATCGCCGAGTATGTCCCAGGTTACGAAGTTGTGTCGTCGCAGGCGCTGTTCGTTCCGGCCAAGACACCACGTGAGACCGTCCGCAAGATCAGCGCTGATACCAATACAGTGCTGGCCGATCCGGCGATCAGAGACAAGCTGGCAGAAACCGGCTACGTGGCTGGGGGTTCTTCGCCCGAGGAGCTGGGAAAGCTGCTCAGGGCGGAAATCGCCCGATGGAGCGCACTCATCAAGTCAGTCGGCATCACACTCGACTAATCATTAGCGCACAAATGCCGATGTTTTTGCTGCGGCGCGTTAGGTCGCGATTGGCACTTTTGAGACGTCCACCGATGTCCGTTATTTGGCCGCTTTCGGGGGCAAAGCGGGCATCAGCCAGCGATTGCCGAACAATCGCGATTTATGAGTACACGCCCTAGAGGACGACGCGCCGCTTGCCCGGTTGCTCGGTCAGCCCAAGCTCTTTCATCGTCGCGCGGACCTCGTACACGTCCCGGCACAGGAAGCTCGCGGTCTCTGCAATCGTCCGGCCGTGGTCGAGTTCGTTCTTGAGGTCGCTGATATCGGCCTCGGACCAGGGTGCGCCTGAGTTTGCGTCCATCGGGGTCACTCCTAATCGAACAACTGAGTGTGGGCGAGGGGGTTCCGCGCGCAGGCCGGGCGGAGCGGACCGCTTCATTGGCTGCGAAGCGCAAATATTTGGCAGCAAGGAACAAGTCTGAGGGGAGGGGTCCGGCGACTAAGAGGCATGACAACGATCTTGCGCAAATACCATTCCGTGGCCCGATGCACCCTGCTGGGCGAAATGATCGAGGATACCGCGCACGGTTACTACTACCGCCCGCACGTCGGCGGTGAATTGACCTTTGCCGACAAAGAATCGCCGGCCATCCACCTCACGCCGTGCCCGGCGTGCCCGGACTGGCCCGCCGGCCAACAACGCGGCAGCGCCGTCGGGACGAACTCGCGATGACATTGACCCTCGTCGTCGTCGGCCTGGTTCTGGCTCCGCCAACCGGTTGGTGGCTCGGCGCCTGGTTGGCCGACCTGACCTGATCGAGCGCGGGCTGGTCTAGCCCTCGTCCTCGGTCGCCCAGGCCACCGCCGCCAGCGCCGCGTCGAGCTCCGCGCCCGCAGACCGCTCGGCCAGGCACCGCCTCCCGAGGCCCGATAATTCCCCCCACTCAATTCCCGGCCTTTCCCGGCCTTAGCGGCCCGTCGCCCCCGACAAAGGCCGGAAATTCCCGCCATCCTGTGATGGCCATCACAGCGGGGCCTCCCAGGGTGAGCTAATTCACACCCAGAACTAAGCTCGAACCCGACGGGAGGACTGAAATGACCGCCAAGACCGGACTGTTCGCAGTCACCGCCGCCGCCGCGATCGTCACTTTCGCCGCAGGATGGGCAGTCTCGGGCACGCAGGCCCAGGTTGCCGCGCCGTCGGTCCAGATCGAGGCGCTCAAGATCATGACGAGCGCAAAGCTGCCGACCGATCAGTTCACCGACTATTCGGTCATTTTCAATTGAGGCCAGTGGGGTCTGCTGGACGCCTCGGGCGCAAGGAGAACCCCTATGAGAACAATGCTGCTGGCCCTCTGTGTGGTTACATGGGCTGCGCCGTCTCAGGCCGCGCAAAGGACGAAGCCTAAGGCACCGGATAACATGGCGACGAGGGCGCAGATGTGTCGGGTAATGGTGGGCAGGGAGGTGCCCGAAGCCACCGACGGGCGTAGCCACGAGGGCCAGCTCAATGTGCAACGTTTCAGCGACTGTCTGATGGGCAACCTTCCCGGCATCGGCCGATGATCTACGGGTATGGTCTGCCGGTCGAGGCGACTGCGCAACCATAGAGGCCGACCAGACGCCGAATGCGGTCGCACTTTTTCTGGAGGGTCTTGGCAATGCGACTGAACTGGATTGCAGCGGCAATCGTCGCTGCGATGAGCACGGCTGTGCCTGCACTTGCCGGCGGCGAATGGCCGGACGGTCCCAATAAGCTTTGGTTCGAAAGTTTACAGCGTCCCGACAATGACAAGCATCCCAATCGGGACAAAAATTCTCAATCCTGTTGCGACGCCGGTGACACCGTCCAAACCACGTTCAAGGTCGGAAGCACGGGAGGCATCGGGCAATGAAACGCCGCGAGTTCATCACGCTGCTCGGCGGCGCGGCGGCGTGGCCACTCGCGGCGGGCGCGCAAGACCCAGCTGTCCCGCTGATCGGCTTTCTCAACAGCGCCTCGCCCGGCCCGTTCGTGCGGCTCGCGGATGCATTCCGTCAGGGCTTGCGCGAAGGCGGCTATGTCGAAGGCCGGAACGTCACGATCGAGTACCGTTGGGCGGACGGTCAATTTGCGCGGCTTCCGGAGCTGGCAGCCGAACTGGTGCACCGTCAGGTCTCCCTGATCGTCGCGACCGGGGGCACAGTGTCGGCGCGGGCGGCGAAGGAGGCGACCGCGACCATTCCGATCCTCTTCATTGCCGGCCCTAATCCAATCGGCGATGGCCTCGTGACTAGCATTAACCGGCCGGGCGGCAATGCCACCGGCGTGGCTTTGTACACTTCGGAGTTGCTGCCGAAGCGGCTGGAGCTGCTGGGTGAGCTGCTGCCCCGCGCCGTAACGATTGCGCTGCTCGTAAATCCAAGCGATGCCGCTCACGAACTCGAGACGAAAGAGGTCGAAGACGCGATGCGCGTAACCGGACAGCAAATGGTCCTCCTCAGGGCCAGCGCGGAGGGCAACTTCGAACCCGCGCTTGTCTCCGCCGTCCGGCAACGGGCCGACGCGCTCCTGGTCAGCGCCAACCCGTTCTTTACGGGGCGGCGTGCCCAACTTGTCGCGCTCGCGGCACGCTATGCCATGCCCGCAGGTTATCCGTGGCGAGAATATGCCGATGCTGGTGGGCTGATGAGTTATGGTCCCAGTGTCGCGGGGGCGTACTATCTGATTGGGCGGTACGCCAGCCGCATCCTCAACGGCGAGAGGCCGGCCGACCTATCAGTGCAGGGACCGACGAGGTACGAACTGGTTATCAACCTCAAGACCGCCAAGGCCCTCGGCCTCGAAGTACCTGCAACGCTGCTGGCGCGCGCTGACGAGGTGATCGAGTAACCTGCAACCGCGCGCATCGTTTGCTGCGATTGCTCACGACCGGTCCTGGCACTTTTGAGACGCCCACCGATGTCCGTTATTTGGCCGCTTTCGGGGGCAAAGCGGACATCAGCTAGCGATTGCCGAACAATCGCGATTTATGAGTACACGCCCTTAGAGGACGACGCGCCACTTGCCCGGTTGCTCGGTCAATAGGCTGCAAAGGCCCAAATCTACGGAGCAGCAAGCATCTTGACTTGCTGGCAGCGGAGCCTAACCGGCCACCACTTGCCCCAAACCGCTTCGGCCTCTCGCTTCACCCGCAGCGCAGGCCGGGTTCTTGATCTTGAGCCAATGCGGCGCGCGGGTGGAAAAGCGGTCTTAACACGTCAATGGCACTGACCGAATTCGCACTCCTTGTGATGGCCATCACATGCTTAGGGGCGCGTTGCTCTTAATCTAGGGACCATCGCATTCATGGATGGAGGCGATCATGCCAAGCAGCATCACGCAATTGGTCATTGGAATCGCGGTTGCCATCGGAATCGCAGTTGTCAGCGTTGGCGCGATCGGCAGCGCCGTTGCGCAGTCCCCGATCGAGAAAGCACAGCTCACCGCACAGGAAGCCCTCACCAACAGACCTGAACCCCCGCTTTCGGAAACTGACTTCCGGCTCAGTGATCGTCAGCAGCTCAGAATCCATTTTCTTGACGGGCGCGACCGGCTCCGGTGAGGTCTTTATGAGGTGATCCCCCTCGATCTGGGGCCGTGTGTTTAATTAGCCCCCGTGGCCTCAAGTCAAAGCACTGACTGCGCCGGGCTGTCCGGCGTACAAACAAGCCCGGACTTGCTATCTTTGAATGCAAATGAGACGTGAGGAGTCAGCCACCCACGCCTCAATTCAGAACAATTCAGGTCTGCCCCAAGGACCTGTCGCCCTTGCTGCGACAGGCTGGACGTGCGGCAAACCGACTCCGCGCCGCCGTCGGTTGCCGTCATGAACGAGGGCCGGTGGATAGGGGAGGAAGCCCGTGCTCGACATGAAGCGGCGGGACTTCATTGCATTGGGCGGTAGCGCCCCTCTTTTGCTCGCGGCCAAGGTGAGGCGCGCGCGTGGGCAGCAGCCGGCGATGCCGGTGGTGGGGTTTCTCCGCAGTGGAACGCTCACCGGCGAGGCGCACCGCGTGACTGCATTCCGCCAGGGCCTGAAGAATGCAGGCTTCGTCGAGGGCCAGAACGTCGCGATCGAGTACCGCTCGGAGGATCAAACTGACAGGTTGCCGCTTCTGGTGGCGGACCTTCTTCGCCGGCAAGTAGCCCTGATCGTCGGCAATACCCCTGCGGCGCTCGCGGCCAAGGCCGCAGCCACGACAGTACCGATCGTCTTTGTGGCCGGGGTCGACCCGGTCCGGGTTGGACTCGTCGCCAGCCTCAACCGGCCCGGTGGCAACGTCACCGGTATCAGCTTCATCTCGGTGGAACTTGGGGCGAAGCGGCTTGGGCTCTTGCGTGAGTTGCTGCCGGGAGCCGCGCCCATTGCCGTGCTCGTCGATCCCAAATATCCCCTCACAGAACGCTTTGTCTCAGAGTTGCGGGCCGCGGCTTTGGCCGTTGGGCAGCAACTCATCGTCCTCGATGTCAGCAGCGACCGCGCGATCGAGACCGCCTTTACTACGCTCGTCCAACGTGGGGCTGGCGCGCTGGTCGGCGGTACTGGCGGGCTCTTGCTCTCCCAACGGGAACGAGTTGTCGCGCTAGCGGCCCGACATAGAATTCCCGCGATCTATTACTTCCGCGAAGCCGTCGCTGCGGGCGGCCTGATGAGCTACGCGCCCAGCATTCCTGATGCATACCGTCAAGCCGGCATTTATGCCGGACGCATCCTCAAAGGCGAGAAGCCGGGTGATCTGCCGGTTATGCTGCCGACAAAGTTCGAGTTCGTGATCAACCTCAAGACCGCGAAGGCGCTCGGCCTCGAAATCCCCGACAAGTTGCTGGCACTGGTCGACGAGGTGATCGAGTGATGTGAAGCGAGAGGGAGGTGCAAAATGAAACTTCCTCACCGAAGACGATTTCTGCATCTGGCCGCGAGTGCTGCTGCGCTGCCAGCCGTCTCGCGCATGGCGCGGGCGCAGAGCTATCCGACGCGGCCGGTGCGCTGGATCGTAGGTTTTTCGCCGGGCGGCTCCGCGGACATTCATACCCGGCTAATTGCGCAAAGGCTCTCGGAGCGGCTTGGCCAGCAATTCATTATCGAGAACCGGCCAGGGGCAGGCACTAATATTGCCCTGCAAGCGGCAGCCAATTCGCAGCCAGACGGCTACACCCTCGTGACCATAACAAGCTCCAACGCGAGCAACGCCACACTTTACAAGTCACTCCCTTTCAATTTCCAGCGAGACCTCATTCCAATAGCCGCACTTTCCAGAGGGGCTCTCGTCTTGGAGGTGAATCCGTTGGTTCCGGTCAAAACCCTTGCTGAATTCATCTCCTATTCCAAGGCCAATGCCGGCAAGATCAACGTTGCCTCCTTCGGCGTTGGCACCACCAGTCATCTGGCGGGTGAGCTGTTTAAGGCAATGGCGGGGATAACCCTGGTGCATGTGCCCTATCGCGGCGATGCACTCGCGCTGACCGACGCTATCAGCGGACAAGTGCAGGCTACGTTCAGTACTGTGGCGGCATCGCTTGAATATGTCCGATCGGGAAGGTTGCGCGCGCTTGGCGTGACCACTGCGACACGTTGGGAAGCACTACCCGACGTGCCAACCATCGGGGAAACTGTTCCAGGTTACGAAGCGAGCACTTGGAATGGAGTCGCTGTGCCGCGGGGGACACCACAAGAAATAATCGAGAAGCTTAATCGCGAGATCAATACTGGCCTTGCCGATCCAAGGATCAAGGCACGCATTGCGGACCTCGGCAGTGTCTCGATGCCCTTATCACCGCCTGAGTTCAGCAAGCTTTTAGCTGATGATACCGAAAAGTGGGCCAAGGTGATCCGGGCGGCCAACATCAAGGCGGAGTAAGCCGCATTTCCACGCGCGTGTCAGGGAGGAGTGCCGTGAAACTTCCCCGCCGACAATTTCTGCATCTGGCCGCGGGCGCTGCCGCGCTGCCGGCCGTGTCGCGCATCGCATGGGCGCAAGCCTATCCGACGCGGCCGGTGCGGATCGTCGTCGGCTTTGCGCCCGGCGGTGCCGATCGACATCGTCGCGCGTCTGATCGGCCAATGGCTGTCGGAGCGGCTCGGTCAGCCATTCATCATCGAGAACCGGCCGGGCGCCGGCAGCAATATCGCCACCGAAGCGGTCGTGCGTGCGCCCGCCGACGGCTACACGCTCCTCCTGGTCGGCGCGGCCAACGCAATCAACGCGACGCTCTACGATAAGCTCAATTTCAATTTCATCCGCGACATCGCGCCGGTCGCGAGCATCAGTCGCGAGCGCCAACGTCATGGTGGTGAATCCATCGGTTCCGGCCAAGACGGTTCCCGAGTTCATCGCCTACGCCAAGGCCAATCCGGGCAAGATCAACATGGCGTCGGCTGGCATCGGAACCGCGCCCCATGTGGCAGGCGAGCTGTTCAAGATGATGACCGGCGTCAACATGGTGCACGTGCCCTATCGCGGCGCGGCGCCCGCGCTCACCGATCTCATTGGCGGGCAGGTGCAAGTCATGTTCGCCGTCGCTTGCCTCGTCGATCGAGTACATCAGGGCCGGCAAGCTGCGCGCTCTGGCGGTGACGACTGCGACGCGCTCGGAGGTGCTGCCGGACGTTCCGACCGTGGGCGAGTTCGTGCCGGGCTACGAGGCGAGCTGCGTGGTACGGCCTCGGCGCGCCCAAGAACACGCCCACCGAGATCGTCGACAAGCTCAACAAAGAGATCAATGCGGGCCTCGCCGATCCCAAGATCAAGGCGCGGCTCGCCGACCTGGGCGGCACCGTGCTTGCCGGCTCGCCCGCCGAATTCGGCAAGCTCATCGCCGACGAAACCGAGAAGTGGGCCAAGGTGGTCAAGTTCGCGGGCATCAAGCCGGAGTGATCCGGCATCCGCGGCTCGACGTTCCATAACGTCCCGTTCCGCGAAGCGCAGAGCCTCACCCGCGCTGCCGAAGTGATCAAATACAGCGGCGGAATTTAATTCGGTGTGATGGGCACCGAAAACGGTCGAGTTGCGCTTTGTACCGCAGCGATTTCAGAACAATTCAGCTTTGAACCAAGGACTCGGCCTCCAATCGGGGGCACAGTCGAGCGCGAGAGGCACTGGAGTCGGGACTGCGATGTCGAATTTGGAAGCAAACCGTCTGGAGTTGCGCAGTGACCTTGCCGAACTGAAACGGCTGGCCGGATGGATCAAGGCCCAAGCCCAGCAGGAGCTGTCGGCCGACACCTCGTTCGCAATTCAACTTTGCCTTGAGGAAGCTGTCGCCAACATCATTATGCACGGCGGCGGCGCAAAGGACGACCGCCTGAGGATTGCGATCGAGTTGGAGCGCAATGCAGGAACGCTGGTCGCCAGCATTGAGGATAGCGGCAGGGAATTCGATCCGACCCAATTCCCGCCCCCATCGGTGGCAAAGTCGCTCGAGGAGGCGAAAGTCGGCGATCTCGGAATCCACCTGATGCATAGCTTTGCGAGTGACATGCGTTACGAACGGCGAGACGGCCGCAATCGGCTGACGCTGCGGTTTGTGGAATTGCATTGAACACCGGCTCCGCTTCGGGCGACGCGGTTCTGACCTGGCAGTGAGGTGAAAATAGGTGAAATAGGGCAGCGCCTAGCCTCGATTCAGAACATTTCAGGCCCGCAGGGACCTGCCGGCCGGGCGGTGGTAGGCTGAGCGTGCGGCGGACCGACTGCGGAGGGGCAGTCCATGTTCGACTTGAGACGGCGCGAGTTCATCTGGCTGCTCGGCGGCGCGGCGGCAGCACGGCCGATCGCCGCGCGAGCGCAGCAGCGGGCAATGCCGGTGATAGGCTTTCTCAACAGCACATCCCTCGACGGATACCGGCCCATGCTGAATGCATTCCGTAAGGGCCTGCAGGAATCTGGCTATATCGAGGGCCGGAACGTGGCGATCGAATACCGCTGGGCGGAGGGGCGAAATGATCGGCTGCCAGCGATGGCGGCCGATTTAGTTCGTCGTCAGGTGACCGTCATTGTCGCGATGGACACTGCTTCGGTACTCGCGGCACGGGCAGCAACCACTACGATTCCAATCGTCTTCTACACTGGCGGCAACCCGGTGCAACTTGGTCTGGTCACCAGCCTCAGCCGACCGGGTGGCAATCTCACAGGCGTGGTTACCCTGAACGTGGAGCTCGCCGCGAAGCGACTGCAGCTGTTGCACGAGCTGGTCCCCGCCGCGAACATCATTGCGCTTCTCGTCAACCCGACCAATTCCAATGTCGAGACTACATTGAAGAGCCTGCGAGGGGCGGCCCGCGACCTCGGACTGCAGGTGCATGTGCTACGAGCGAGCACCGAACGAGAGATCGATGATGCCTTCGCAGTCCTGTCCCAATTGAAAGCCGGCGGAGTCGTAATTGGCTCTGATGTATTTTTCAACACGAGGAGCGAACAGCTCGGCGCATTGGCGAGTCGTCACGGGGTGGCCGCCATTTACCAATACCGTGCGTTTGCCTTGGCCGGCGGTCTCATGAGCTACTCAGGTGATATTGCGGAATCACACCGCCTGGCCGGTGGCTACACCGCCCAGATTCTCAAGGGCGAGAAGCCGGCCGATCTGCCGGTCCAGCAGGCCACCAAAGTCGAGTTGATCATCAACCTGAAGACTGCCAAGGCCCTCGGCCTTACCATTCCGCTGCCGCTGATCGGCCGGGCCGACGAGGTGATTGAATGAAGCGGCGCGAGTTCATCACGCTGCTCGGCGGCGCGGCGGCAGCATGGCCGCTTGCGGCGCGCGGCCAACAGCCGGCGAAACTGCCGACAATCGGGTTTCTGGGCGCAGCCACACCTTCGATCTGGAACCTGTTTGTTGCCGCTTTCGTCCAGCGGCTGCGCGAACTTGGCTGGATCGAAGGCCGCACCATCGCGATCGAGTACCGCTGGGCGGAGGGACACGGCGAGCGTTTCGCCGAAATCGCGGCCGAGTTCGTCCGGCTCAAGGTCGATGTCATTGTCACGTCGGGAGGTGCAGTCCTCGCAGCGAAGCAGGCGACATCGCTCATCCCGATCGTCTTTGCGGTGGCAACGGACCCGGTGGGCGGCGGCTTGGTCGCCAGTCTCGCGCGACCCGGCGGCAACGTTACCGGCCTGTCAAGTCAGTTTACCGATCTTGCCGGCAAGCGACTCGAACTCTTGCGCGAGATTGTGCCCAATCTTCGCCGGTTGGCGATCATGGCTAATGTTGGCTATCCCGCCGCCGTGCTGGAGATGGGCGAGGTTCAGGCCGCGGCCCGCACGCTCAGCCTGGAGGTCGCCACACTGGAAATCCGGCGAGCCGAGGATATCGCGCCCGCCTTCGCGACGCTCAAGGGCCGTGCGGAGGCACTTTACGTCTGTGCCGAGCCGCTGGTAGCCACCAACAGGGTTCGTATCAACACGTTGGCGCTCGTCGCGCGATTGCCGATGATGTCTGGCCTTCGGGAGCACGTGGAAGCGGGCGGTCTGATGTCATATGGGGCGCACTTTCCCGACCTGTGGCGGCGCGCCGGCGACCTCGTCGACAAAATTCTGCGCGGAGCGAAGCCCGCCGACATCCCAGTCGAGCAGCCGACCAAATTCGATCTGGTGGTGAACCTGACCACCGCGAAAGCACTCGGCCTCGAAATTCCGTCCGCGCTGCTCGCCCGCGCCGACGAGGTGATCGAATGAAGCGCCGCGACTTCATCACGCTGCTCGGCGGCGCGGCGGCGTGGCCGCTCGTGGTACGCGCGCAGCAGCCCGAGCGGATGCCTCGCATTGGCGTGATTACTAATTTCTCGGCGGACGATCCCGCGACGCAGCCCCGTCTCACAGCATTTGTGGAACGGCTGCAGCAATTGGGCTGGACAGATGGCCGCAACGTTCGCATCGATATCCGATGGAGCACGGGGGACGCGGAGCGAACTCGCAGCGACGTGGCGGAATTGGTTGCGCTCGCCTGCGGCGTGATTCTGAGCGTTGGGAGTCCGACCACCGCACTTTTATTGCGGGCGACGCGCACCGTACCCGTCGTATTTGTGCAGGTGGCCGATCCGGTGGGAGCCGGGTTCGCTGCGAGCCTTGCGCAGCCCGGCGGCAACGCCACCGGATTTGCCATTTACGAATACGGGATCGGCGCGAAGTGGATAGAACTGCTGAAGGAAATCTCACCGGGCGTGACGCGGGCGGCGATCCTGCGGGACTCCGCCAATGTAGCAGAGATCGCCATGTTCGGTGCTATCCAAACTGCGGCACCGCTGTTAGGAATGGAGCTCAGTCCCATCGGCTTGAGCGATGCCACCGAGATCGAACGTGAGATCACCGCATTCGCGCGCGGGTCAAATCGTGGACTGATCGTGGTAAGCGGCTCGACGGCGATCCTTCACCGCGAGCCGATCATCGCCATGGCTGCTAAGTACCGACTTCCGGCCATCTACCCGGATTACGCATTCGTCACTGCCGGCGGCCTGATCTCGTACGGGCCAGACCGGCTCGACCAATACCTCCGCGCCGCCCGGTATGTCGATCGCATCCTTAGGGGCGAAAAGGCCGCCAGCCTGCCAGTGCAGGCATCGACCAAGTACAAGCTCGCGATCAATCTCAAGACCGCCAAGGCGCTCGGCCTCGAAATCCCATCCACGCTGCTCGCCCGCGCCGACGAGGTGATCGAATGAGGACCCGGCGCGAGTTCATCACGCTGCTCGGCGGCGCGGCTGCGGCGTGGCCGCCGGTCGCGCGAGCGCAGCAGCCGGCGATGCCGGTGATTGGGTTTCTCAATTTCCAATCGCTTGACGGGTGGGCAGAGCGCCTAGGTGCCTTTCGTCATGGCCTCAAAGAGACAGGCTATGTCGAGGGCACGACGTGGCGGCGTGAACTGACCCGGCGACACCTCAGATGCGTGCCGGCGCAATAGCCCGTTATATCAGCCAGTACCCCTCGTGGGCGATGGTGAGAGTTTCCATTGCTACTGCAGGTCCGGTTGGCGAATCGTGAAGGTCATTTGCAAAGGCGTCCGGGTCGTATTGGTTAGGCTCAACGTTGATCTGCCAAAGACCCCAACTATCCTCCCCCCCGGCGGAAGTCTGTAAGACAGCGGGCAGCAACAGACCATCGTCTTGGACAGCGGGCAGCAACAAGCCAGTCCGCGTCTGGATGGCGGTTAACTGCGGATCGTCGTACGCCGGGGAAGTGTTAGTGACGGTGTAAGTGAACGTGATGGGGTCGCCAAGGGCGTCTGCTTTTTGCCAAGCGACGAAATCAGCCGCGTCGCCGGTTGCGTCAGGCGCGCCAGTGCTGCTCGCCCATTGCGTGAGTTCGGAGCAGTCAAACGTGTCGGGGTTAGCGTCGGGCTGGGCTGGGTCGCTCCACTCGCCGATCCCATAGTCATCCCCTGCGGCCTCTATAGCTTTACCGTCACCAAGAGAGATCGCCGCATGTGCTGATGTGGTGGGAGATCCGTCGCCAAAAAACAACGTGATCGTTTGCTCAATGGCGTTTGTGTCTCCATTCACATCGCCGGAAGCGACGGAAACTCCGCCACCGAAGCCTGTCTGAACGGAAGCATGTGAGTCCAGCGTTAAGTTCCCAACGAACAATCGGCTTGAGGCTTCGGTGCCGCTCTGGTCGACAAGCGAAGTGTCGGTCGTGCTGTGCTGGATCGAAGTCAGCACGTAACTCTTACCGTCCGTGCCCGCGTTGTCCGCAAATTGGCAACTCTCAACGATGATCCAATCCTTGGGCCCGCCGCCCGCTTCCGGAGCCGTTGGCTCGCTCGTCAATTTCGGCACTTCGACCCCAAAGACGTAATCCACTGTCGGGGTGGTCGCGTCCAACCGTTTAACGATTGCGAATTCGCTGTGGTTGACTTCGCCCGCCGGAGCCGTCGGCTCACTCATCAATTGCGAAAAGTCGAAGGGGTCGGCACCGTTAAATTGGCCATCAACGCCATCGTATTTCATAAAAACAGGCATTTGACCCTCCCTCGTTCGTGTGCCGCGTTCTAACGATGTGTCGCGGGCGGTGATGGTCAGGTTCATGACGGTTGCGCGGGGAGGGGCGTCAACCGACAAGGCCAGGCAAAGGTTGGAAATTCCCCGCCATCCTGTGATGGCCATCACAGCGGGGCCTCCCAGGGTGAGCTAGTTCACACCCAGAACTAAGCTCGAACCCGACGGGAGGACTGAAATGACCGCCAAGACCGGACTGTTCGCAGTCACCGCCGCTGCCGCGATCGTCACTTTCGCCGCAGGATGGGCAATCCCACAGAGCAAAGCCCGCATTGCCGGCGCACCGGGGCAGGTTGATACGTTCAAAATGATGACAACTGGGAAACAACTGCCTTCCGAGCACTTCGCAGATTATTCCTTCGTGTTCAATTGAGAGCTCGCTGAGTTCTCGGCGGGACATCCTACGAACGAAAAGGTGGGGTTTGCCCCGCTCGGGGGCCTTCACCAGAGGTTGTGACTACTCCGCAAAGGTGATCAGCAAACCCCCCGCATCAACGGGGGCGGCTGGCATTGGTTGCACAGCGTGCGGGGACATTACATGCAACCCACGAACTTGAACTTGAAGGCGATTGCGCTAGGCGCCCGCGCTTACTGTGCCGCCATCGATGGTATTGCGCGCCGATGAGGTGATCGAGTGAAAAGACGAGAGTTCATCACGCTGTTCGGCGGCGCGGCGGCTACGTGGCCGCTCGCGGCGCGGGCGCAGCAGGCGGCGATGCCCGTGATTGGTTTCCTCGGCCTCGGTTCATCTGTTCCGACCTCAGCGTTCGAGGCCGCCTTCCGTCAAGGGCTCGCCGAAGCCGGTTACGTCCCGGGCCAGAACGTAGCGATCGAATTCCGCTGGGCAAATTATCAACATTCACGCCTACCACAGCTTGCCGCCGATCTGGTCGACCGTAAGGTGGCCGTGATCGTCACAACCGGTTCACCATACGCTGCTCTTGCGGCGAAGGCCGCCACCTCGACGATTCCGATCGTCTTCGCGGTTTCAGAGGATCCGGTGCAATACGGTCTTGTCACCAGCCTCAGTCGGCCAGGCGGCACTGTCACGGGAATGACTTCCCTCACCGCCGAGCTTGCGGGCAAGCAGCTCAATCTCTTGCTCGAACTGATCCCCCAGGCAACCACGATTGCGTATCTTTCTGCTCCTTCAAGCTCCCCGATTTTCGAGGACCGGAAGAGCGATATGCTTGCAGCAGGGCGTGCGCTGGGCCGGGAGATCATTGTACTGGAAGTTCGCCGTCTCGACTTCGACGCCGCCTTCGCGACCCTTGTTCAGCAGCGAGCCGACGCGCTCATCGTCGGTGCCTTCTCTGTTTTCCTTAACCCCTCACGCAATCGCGACAAAATATTGGAGCTCGCAGCACGTCACAAGATAACAGCGATGTACCCTAGTCGAGTGTATGCAGTTCAGGGCGGCCTGATGAGCTACGATTCCGACTTCGTGGCCGTTGTCCGCCAACTGGGCAGCCATTATGTCGGGCAGATTCTCAAAGGCGCCAAGCCCGGTGACCTGCCGGTTATACGGCCAACCAAATTTGAGCTGATCATCAACCTCAAGACCGCCAAAGCGCTTGGCCTCACTGTACCGGACAAACTACTTGCGCTTGCCGACGAGGTGATCGAATGAAACGCCGCGAGTTCATCACGCTGGTCGGCGGGGCGGCGCTCGCGTGCCCTATAGCGGCGCGGGCGCAGCAGCCGGCGATGCCAGTGATCGGCGTCCTCAGCAGCCAGACCCGAGAAACCGAGAGCGCAAGAATTGGGGCCGTTCGCCAAGGGTTGAACGAGACCGGCTTCGTCGAGGGTCGAAGCGCGGCGATCGAGTATCGCTTCGCGGACGGCCATGGCGACCGCGGACGCACTCGGCCTGGGCCATTCCCGATGAAGTCCGCAAGCGCGCCAAGATCATCCGCTGACGGAGGGTCATATTTTTAGGAGGTGATTTCGCTTGATGAGGCTGGCGCGAGAACCGCGGAAGGAGGCTGTCGTGCGAGGCCACGAGACTAGGTTGATTCCGCCAACGCTCTCGTCGGACCCCGACCGGAGAGAATTTTTCAGGCTCCTGGGCGGTGCGGCGGTGGCGGTCCTGGTCTGGCCGCACGCGACGCGCGCCCAGCAGCCGGGCAAGTCGCCCACGATTGGATTCCTGGGTGCGACCACGCCGACGATCTGGAGTCCATTCGTCGGGGCTTTTCTGCAGCGCCTGCGCGAGCTCGGCTGGATCGATGGCCGCGACATCGCACTCGAATATCGCTGGGCGGAAGGGCGGGATGACCGTTATGCCGCGTTCGCGGCCGAATTTGTTCAGCGCAGGGTCGATGTCATCGTCACGGCAGGCACCACGGCTACCATGTCCGTCAAGAAAGCGACGTCGACAATCCCGATAGTTTTTGCTTCGGCTGGAGACCCGGTCGGGACCGGGCTGGTCGCCAGCCTGGCGCGCCCGGGCGGCAATGTCACCGGTCTATCGAACATGCAGACCGATCTTGGAGGCCTCAGACTTGAACTGTTGCGTGAAGTCGTACCTGCTCTCAATCGAGTGGCTGTCCTTGGCAATGCCAATAGCCCTCTCATCAGGTTGGAAATGGAGCGGGTCCAGGCGGCGGCGATCCAACTGGGCCTTGATGCATTCAGGCTCGAAGTCATGACGGCCGAGGATATCATCCCAAGCATCGAAGCGGCCAAAGGCGCTGCCGATGCGCTGTATGTTTGCAGCGATCCCTTCCTCACCACGCAGCGGGTTCGCATCAACACGTTGGCGGCCAGCGCCAGATTGCCAACCATGCATGCATTTCGAGAGCATGTTCTAGCTGGGGGCCTGATGTCCTACGGGCCGAACTTCCCGGACTTGTTCCGACGTTCAGGCGATTACGTCGACAAGATTCTTCGTGGCTCGAAGCCCGCCGACATCCCCGTCGAGCAGCCGCTCAAGTTCGATCTGGTCTTCAACAACACAACCGCGAAAGCACTCGGCTTAACCATCCCCGAATCGTTTTTGGTGCGCGTCACCGAAATGATCGAATGATCTCGCGTTCTATGGGAGAGAGTTATGGATGATGATCGTCCTTTTTTAGAAAAACAAATGGGACATAAACCTTACGGACATGTGCCAAGGCTGGGCAAAATCGCAATCTGGCTCGTATCGATTGCTATAGCGTGTGGTTTGATTTTGTATTTGGCTGTGTGGACAAAATTGATCCAGTAGCGGACTGAGGTGATGAATAGCATGCCAAGGAGGCTCTCGGTATTATTCTCACGCCGGCTCGAATAAGCCGGGATCCACCATTTCGTCTTCCAGTGCGACGACCTCGAGCAGCATCAGAAACGGATCGAGCAGGCCGGCTGCAAATTCTTCTTCGATCTCGGCGACCCAGACGAGGAAGGCCGGAAGGCGCAAGGCGCCCGCCGGGAAAGCAAAATCAAAATAGAACAAAACAACACCGATCAGTGAACGGCGCAGGGATGAAACGTCGATGAGAAGTCTGCTTGCTTCGGTCGCGCTCGTTGCGTTCGCCGGCGTTGGTGGCGCGCAGGCGCAGAGCTATCCCACGCGCGCGGTGACGATCGTGGTGCCGTTCGCCGCCGGCGGGCCGGCCGACATCACCGCCCGCATCGTCGCGGACCAGTTCGCGCGCGCGCTCGGGCAGCAGTTCCTCGTCGAGAACGTCGCCGGTGCCGGCGGCACCACCGGCACGACGCGCGCCGCGCGCGCCAATCCCGATGGCTATACGCTCGCGCTCGGCCACATGGGCACGCACGCCGCCGCGGTCGCGCTTTATCCCAACCTAGCTTACAAGCCGGACGTGGATTTCGAGCCCGTCGGGCTCATCGCCGAGCAGCCCGAGCTGCTGGCGGTGCGCAAGGATTTGCCGCCGGGCACGCTTAAGGATTTCGTCGCCTACGCCAAGGCGAACGAGAGCAAGCTCAACATGGCGCATGCCGGCATCGGCTCGGTGTCACATGTGGGCTGCCTGCTGCTCAACGCGGCGATCGGCATCAAGCCGACGATGGTGCCGTTCACGGGCACAGGGCCGGCCATGAACGCGCTTATCGCCGGCCAGGTGGACTACGTGTGCGACCCGATCCTCGGTCCGCTGCCGCACGTGCGGGCGGGCACGGTGAAGGCGCTCGCCATCGCCACCGGCAAGCGCAGCGCGCTGCTGCCGGACGTGCCGACCGCGGCCGAAGGCGGCCTGCCGCAGTTCGACGCTGCGCCGTTCTACGCCATGTTCGCGCCCAAGGGCACGCCGCAGCCGATCGTCGACCGCTTGGCGGACATCTTGAACAGGGGCCTCAACGAGGACATGGCGCGCGAGCGGCTGCTCGAGCTCGGAGCCGAGGTCCCCGAGCCGAACCGGCGCGGCCCGGAGGCCTTGCGGGCCCTGGTGAAGAGCGAGATCGCGCGCCTCACGCCGATCATTGCGGCCGCCAGCGCAAAATAGATCCACTGACGGGCGCGGGGGGAGCGGCTATGCGCCCCATTCGTTGACCGCACGCAATCAACTAAGACGACGAAAGATGGAGGGGCGAGCGAAGTTTGGCTTCTTCAACGCACATTCACGTTGTAATGCACCTCTCGGGCGTACCCGGTAGGATAGAGGACGAGAATGTCGAACGCATCAGGCCCAATGTACCCTCAGTTGATCAAAAC
>CAWIGD010000068.1:0-37542 GCA_963835165.1 uncultured Alphaproteobacteria bacterium | reverse complement strand
CGCGTGCTGCTCAACGCGGTCGTCGTCACCGCGCTGGTGGTCGGGCTCGCGCTGGTCTTCCTCGCCGTGGATCGGCGGCTCGCCGAACGCGCCGATCGACGTACGCCGACGCCGCTCGCGAGGGTGTCAATTAGCCAACGCGAGCATGGGTTATATCGGTGGTGCAGGCCCTCCGCGCACGCCCTAGACTGACCGGGTTCTCGCTCGTGAAGATTTTCACGTGTTCACGAGACGAGTCGCGAACCGACCCGCCTGCGACGCCGAAGGACCCTCAACGATGACGAGCACGGCACAGCCTGCAGCAGCGGAGCGCCAGGCCGACGTCATCGTCGTCGGAGCCGGCCCGGGCGGCTCGACCGCCGCCACCTACCTCGCCCAGGCCGGCGTCGACGTCGTGCTCCTGGAGAAGACGGCGTTCCCGCGCGAGAAGGTCTGCGGTGACGGTCTCACCCCGCGTGCGGTGAAGCAGCTCGTCTCGCTCGGGATCGACCTCGACGAGCCCGGCTGGATCCGCAACCAGGGTCTGCGGATCATCGGCGGCGGCAACCGGCTCGAGCTGCCGTGGCCCGACGTCACCGACTACCCGAGCTTCGGTCTCGTCCGCACCCGGATGGACTTCGACGAGATCCTCGCCCGCCACGCCCAGAAGGCCGGCGCCCGCCTGCACGAGCGGACTGCCGTCACCGGGCCCGTCCTCGACGCGGCCGGCCGCATCGTCGGGGTGACCGCGAAGCCGGTCGACGACAACGGGCGCAAGGTCGGCGACGAGGTCGAGTTCCGCGCCCCGATCGTTGTTGCTGCCGACGGCAACTCGACACGGCTCAGCCTCGCCATGGGACTGCAGAAGCGCGACAACCGGCCGATGGGTGTCGCGGTCCGCACCTCTACCGCAGCCCTCGCCACGACGACGTCTGGCTGGAGTCGTGGCTGGAGCTGTGGGACGGCAAGCCGGGTGAGAGCAACCTGCTCCCGGGCTACGGCTGGTCTTCGGGGTCGGCGACGGCACCGTCAACGTCGGCCTCGGCATCCTGAACACCTCGACGGCCTTCCAGAGCGTCGACTACAAGGACCTGCTGAAGCGTTGGCTCGACAACACGCCGGAGGAGTGGGGATTCCGCGACCACAACATGGTCGGCCAAGTCCGCGGCGCGGCTCTGCCCATGGGCTTCAACCGCAAGCCCCACTACGCCAACGGCATGCTCCTGGTCGGCGACGCGGGTGGCATGGTCAACCCGTTCAACGGCGAGGGCATCGCCTACGCCATGGAGTCCGGCGAGATGGCGGCCGACGTGATCACCCAGGCGCTCAGCCGTACGACGCCTGAGGCGACCGAGCGCGTCCTCCAGGGATACGTCAAGGCGCTCGACCAGCGCTACGGCGGTTACTACACCGTGGGGCGCCTGTTCGTGAAGGCGATCGGCAACCCGCGAGCGATGAACTACCTGACCCAGCACGGGCTGCACCACCCCGGCCTGATGGGCTTCGCACTCAAGCTGATGGCCAACATCACCGACACCCGTGGCGGCGACGTGGGCGACCGGCTGATCAACGGGCTCTCCCGCCTGGCACCTACCGCATGAACGCGCCGAGGAGGGGCGGTCCTAGGATGCTGAAACGTCTGCACGACACAGGAGACGGAGGCGGGCGCCGATGAAGGAGTACGTGCCGATCCTGGGTCTGATGCTGCTGGCCGCGCTCTTCGCGGTGGGGTCGGTGGCGATCAGCTCGCTGATCGGACCGAAGCGCTACAACCGCGCGAAGCTCGACTCGTACGAGTGCGGCATCCAGCCCACCCCGCAGCCCGTGGGTGGTGGCGAGTTCCGGTGCGCAGATGGCTACATCACCGCGATGCTCTTCATCGTCTTCGACATCGAGATCATCTTCTTGTTCCCGTGGGCCGTGCACTTCGACTCGATGAAGGTCTTCGGCCTCGTCGAGATGGTTCTGTTCATCGCCACCGTCTTCGTCGCCTACGCCTATGTCTGGCGCCGCGGCGGCCTCGAGTGGGACTTAGGGGGTACGCCGAGATGGGCATAGAGGAAAAGTTGCCGTCGGGTGTCATGCTCGGCACGGTCGAAGGTCTCGCTGGCTACTTCCGCAAGGCGTCGCTGTGGCCGGCCACCTTCGGCCTGGCCTGCTGCGCCATCGAGATGATGACGTCTGGCGGCCCGCGCTACGACCTCGCGCGCTTCGGCATGGAGGTCTTCCGCGCGTCACCTCGCCAGGCCGACCTGATGATCGTCGCCGGCCGCGTCAGCCAGAAGATGGCGCCGGTGCTGCGTCAGATCTACGACCAAATGGCCAACCCGAAGTACGTCCTGGCGATGGGTGTCTGCGCCAGCAGTGGCGGCATGTTCAACAACTACGCGATCATCCAGGGCGTCGACCACGTCGTCCCCGTCGACATGTACCTGCCGGGCTGCCCGCCTCGTCCGGAGATGCTGATCGACGCGATCCTCAAGCTGCACGATGACATCCAGCACTCCAAGCTGGGCGCCCACCGCGTCGCCGAGATCGAGAGCAACGAGCAGGCCGCCCTCACCGCCAGCCCGACCTCCGACATGCGAGGCCAGCTGCGATGAGCGACGAGAAGCCTCCCCCGGTCCCGCACCGGTTGGTCAGCCGGCCGGCGTACCCGAGAAGCCCGTCGGTGAGCGGTCCCTGGAGGACAAGCCCGCCGAAGAGCGCTCGATCGCCGACAATTTGCGGATCGTCGCGCTGTTGGAAAGGCCATGGACTGTTCGGGATGGCGTCACTCGACAGCCCACAGGAGCGGAAGGGGCAAGTGTCGGGATTGGCACGTCCGACACCAAGGAGGGTGAAGCTCCGCTCGCAGCGGCAATCCAGCTCCGAACGCTGAAATCGTTACGCGGCCGTCTGGCCCGATGGTCTCTTTGCGCCAGACGCGACCCGGCGCCGCTGGTGCGGTACAGAAATGAGCACCTTGCGGCCCTGCGCGGTACCCTTTACGCCGAAACCGGGCTAAGTGGCATCTCAGTAGGCGACATCTCACGAGGGAGTAGGTAGCGCGTCGATGGCGAACGCGAGCGAGAGCACCAGGGCGCGAAACTACCAGGGCATCGGCGCGCCGCTGCGCCGGGTCGAGGATCGCCGTTTCCTGCTCGGGCGCGGGCGCTTCGTCGCCGACATCGAGCTTCCCGGCGCGCTCGCCTGCGTGCTGGTGCGCTCGCCGCACGCGCACGCGCGCATTCGCCGGGTCGACACCGCGGCGGCGATGGCATCACCCGGCGTGGTCGCGGTGTTCACCGGCGCCGACATGGCCGCGGACGCCATGGCGCCGATGCGGCCGCTGTGGGCTGTGCGCTCGCGCGACGGCGCGGCGATGGCGGAGCCGCCGCGTTTCGCGCTTGCGCGCGGCACCGTGCGCCATGGCGGCGAGCCGGTCGTGGCGGTGATCGCCGACACGCTGCTGCAGGCCACCGACGCCGCCGAGCGGGTCGAGGTGGATTACGAGCCGCTTCCCGCCGTCACCGACGCGCGCGCCGCGCTGGCGCCGGAGGCGCCGCAACTGCACCAGTCGGTGCCCGGCAACGTCTGCTTTCGCTGGGCGCGCGGCGACGAAGCCGCTGTGCGCGCGGCGTTCGCATCGGCCGCCCACGTGGTCACCATCGATCTCGTCAACAACCGCCTGGTGGGGGCGGCGATCGAGCCGCGCGCGGCGATCGCCACCGCCGAGCCGGACGGCAGCAGGCTCACGCTCTATACCTCGACGCAGGCGCCCCATCACATTCGCCGCCAGGTGACCGAGCAGCTCGGCATCCCCGAAAGCGCGCTGCGCGTGATCTCGCCCGATGTCGGCGGCGGCTTCGGCTACAAGGGCAAGCTCTATCCGGAGGAGGGGATCGTCGCCTGGGCGGCGCGCCGGCTGGGCCGCCCGGTGCGCTGGGTGGCGACCCGCGCCGAGAGCTTCGTGTCGGACAACCAGGCCCGCGATCACCTCACCTACGCGAGGCTTGCGCTCGACGGCGACGGCCGTTTCCTCGCCCTGCACGTCGAGACCGCGGCCAATCTCGGCGCCTATGTCTCGACCTTCGGCGCCGCCATTCCGAGCGCGATCTACAGCGCCTTGTTCGCGGGCGGCTACCGCACGCCCGCGATCTTCGTCGAGGTGACCGGTGTCTTCACCAACACCACCCCGACCGACGCCTTCCGCGGCGCCGGCAGGCCGGAGGCCTGTTACGTCCTGGAGCGGCTCGCCGACATCGCGGCCAAGACGCTCGCGATCGATCGCGCGGAGATCCGGCGGCGCAACCTGATCCCGCCGGAGGCGATGCCGTACAAGACGCCGATCGGGCCGACCTACGACTGCGGCGACTTCCCCAAAATCTTCGCACGCGCGCTCGCGCTCGCCGACTACGACGGCTTCGCACAGCGCCGGATCGAGGCCGGCCGCCGGGGACGGCTGCGCGGCATCGGCATCGCCTGCTACGTCGAATCGTCGGGCGTTGCGCCCTCGCGCTTCGCGGGCGCGAACGGGGCGCGCGTCGGCTTCTACGAGGCCGCCTCCATCCGGGTCGAGCCCGACGGCGCGGTGCGGGCCATGCTCGGCACCCACAATCACGGCCAGGGACACGCCACCACCTACGCCCAGATCCTGGCGTCGAAGCTCGGCGTCGCGGTCGAGAACGTCGAGGTCAGCGAGGGCGACACCGATGCCGTCCCGCACGGCACCGGCACCTTCGGCTCGCGCTCGATCGCGGTCGGCGGCTGCGCGCTCGATCGCGCCGGCGACAAGATCGTCACCAAGGGCAAGCTGATCGCCGGTCACCTGCTGGAGGCGGCGGCGACCGACGTCGATTTCGCCGACGGCTCGTTCGTCGTCGCCGGCACCGACCGCCGCGTCTCGTTCGCGGAGGTCGCCCGTGCCGCCTATGTCCCGCACAACTTTCCGCTCGAGACGCTCGAGCCGGGGCTGCAGGAGACCGCGGTCTATGACCCGCCGAGCTTCGCCTTCAGCAACGGCGCCCATGTGTGCGAGCTCGAGATCGATCCGCAGACCGGCCGCACCGAGATCGTCGGCTTCTGGGGCGTCGACGACGTCGGCACCGTCATCAATCCGATGATCGTCGAGGGCCAGATCCACGGCGGCCTCGCGCTCGGTCTCGGCCAGGCGCTGCTCGAGCGTTGCGCCTATGACGCCGGCGGCCAGCTCGTGTCCGGATCGTTCATGGACTATGCGGTGGCGCGCGCCGACGATCTGCCGTTGTTCATCACCGAGTGCGACGAGAGCCAGCCCTGCACCCACAATCCGCTCGGCGCCAAGGGCTGCGGCGAGGCCGGCTCGATCGGCGCACCCGCCGCGGTCGTGAGCGCCGCGCTCGACGCGCTCGCCGGACTCGGCGTCACCGATCTCGAGATGCCGATCACGTCCGAGCAGATATGGCGGCGGATCGGGGAGGCGCGGGGGAAGCCTTCGTCATTCCTGGGCGATGCCAAGGCAATGACGTAGGTTATCACTTGGCAAAACGATGCGGTTGCCGGTGCGCGGCATCGCGGCAGCATTCATTGTGTTGCTGGCGATCATTGGTGGATTTACGGTCGTCGCGTACTTCGCGCCACAGCAATATCTCGCGCCGCCCGCGCCCGATCACGTAAAATACGTCGGATCGCCTGACGGAAAACTTAAAGCTGCGGTCTTAACTTTTGCCGGAGGCGGAGCACTCTCGCCGTTTTGTTATAGGAAAGTGTTGATAGTTCCGGTTGCTGCCACCGATCAGGAGGTCGCAGACAGCCGCTTTGAGGTCTATTCAGGCCCCTGCGACGGCTTTGCCCCCAGAAACGACATCATTGAGCCATCGCCGACGCTCGATTGGCTTTCCGACACCGCGCTCAGGATCACGATCTCCATCAACGCAACGGCGGTTCAACCGACAAAGGTCGACATGAAAAAGCAAGACGCGTCAGGAAAGGTCAGAATTGAGTTTTTGGCGCATGATTGATGCTTGAGGCGTCCGGCCCGCTTCGTCGCTCGAAATCGTTTCAACCGGTCTACGCCCTCGTCGCCGCCATCGGCACCTGCCGTTCCGCAAAACCCGGGCGCCAGGCGAGCAGCGCCGCGTCGAGCTCCGCGCCCGCAGACCGCTCGGCCAGGCACCGCCTCCCGAGGCCCGATAATTCCCCCACTCAATTCCCGGCCTTTCCCGGCGTTAGCGGCCCGTCGCCCCCCCGACAAAGGCCGGAAATTCCCGCCATCCTGTGATGGCCATCACAGCGGGGCCTCCCAGGGTGAGCTAATTCACACCCAGAACTAAGCTCGAACCCGACGGGAGGACTGAAATGACCGCCAAGACCGGACTGTTCGCAGTCACCGCCGCCGCCGCGATCGTCACTTTCGCCGCAGGATGGGCAGTCTCGGGCACGCAGGCCCAGGTTGCCGCGCCGTCGGTCCAGATCGAGGCGCTCAAGATCATGACGAGCGCAAAGCTGCCGACCGATCAGTTCACCGACTATTCGGTCATTTTCAATTGAGGCCAGTGGGGTCTGCTGGACGCCTCGGGCGCAAGGAGAACCCCTATGAGAACAATGCTGCTGGCCCTCTGTGTGGTTACATGGGCTGCGCCGTCTCAGGCCGCGCAAAGGACGAAGCCTAAGGCACCGGATAACATGGCGACGAGGGCGCAGATGTGTCGGGTAATGGTGGGCAGGGAGGTGCCCGAAGCCACCGACGGGCGTAGCCACGAGGGCCAGCTCAATGTGCAACGTTTCAGCGACTGTCTGATGGGCAACCTTCCCGGCATCGGCCGATGATCTACGGGTATGGTCTGCCGGTCGAGGCGACTGCGCAACCGTAGAGGCCGACCAGACGCCGAATGCGGTCGCACTTTTTCCTCCCGAGCGAGAACCTTGCCCCGCTTCCCCGCGGGGCTTTTCTTTTGCGCGGCGATAGACTTTGGCGTCCCCCTGGAGGGGGCCGTGCGTAACCACTTCAAGCATTCAGTCGCGAGCTGGTCGATCGCGAGGGCGACATCGTGGACGTTCTGGCGGCTGTCGAGGAGGTTGCAAGATCGGTCCGTTGCCCGCGTGAGGGTAGGCGTCTTATGTCCAATAAAAATATTTGATGCTGTGTGAAGAACTTCACATTCGCAGTATCGCACCGGTCCTAGCGTGCTGATCACATCGCCGTGGATGGAGGCGATCATGTTGGGAGCGGTGATTGCTTTTGGAATAGCCGTCGCTTTCATTGGCGGAATTCGCGAGGTCACTGCGGCCGAAGCAGCGGTAATCACAGCGCCGGGCACAGCTCCGGTGATTATGCCGCAACCTCTCATCAACCGGCCCCAGCCCGTACTCTCGGTGCCGGATGCCCAGGTCAATGACCGTGAGCAGCTCAGGAGATACTTTCTTCAGGACAGCCCCGGTCGGCTGAGAAGATGAGCGCGCCGCGAACCAGGCTAGCGTCGCAGTCTGCGAGTGCGACATGAGACGGCGCGATTTCATCAGTCTTCTTGGTGGCGCGGCGGTTGCGTGGCCGATCGCGGCGCGCGCGCAGCAGCGCGAGCGGATGCGACGGATCGGCCTGCTCATCAATCTCGCGGCGGACGATCCGGAATTGCAAGCCCGCCGCGCGGCATTTCAGCAGGGGCTGCAGCAATTGGGCTGGATCGACGGCCGCAATGTGCGGATCATTGCCCGCTGGGGTGCGGGCGATGCCGACCGGATTCGTAGTTCTGCCGCGGAACTGGTCGCGATCGCGCCAGACGTCATCCTGGCCACTTCCAGCCCGGCCCTGGCGGCCTCGCAACACGCAACCCGCACCGTGCCTATCGTGTTCACATCCGTCGTCGATCCAGTCGGCGGCGGCTTCGTCGATAGTCTGACGCGGCCGGGCGGAAATACCACCGGCTTTGCGCTGTTCGAATACGGCCTGAGCGGGAAATGGCTGGAGATCCTCAAGCAGATCGCACCAGGCGTGACGCGAGCGGCCGTCCTTCGAGATGCTGCCACCACAAGGACCGCGGCCGGCCAGTCGGATGCAATTCAGGCCGTGGCGCCTTCGCTAGGGGTGGAACTGAGCCCGGCCGTTGTGCGCGACGCGCACGAGATCGAGCGCGCGGTCACGACATTCGCGGCCGGATCGAACGACGGCCTGGTCGTGATCGGCAGCCCGCTGACGGCGATTTATAGCGACCTGATCGTCGCGCTGGCGGCCCAGCACCGACTCCCGGCGGTCTATCCCTTTCGCTACTTCGCCACCCGCGGCGGTCTGATCTCCTACGGGCCTGATTCGATCGAGCCTTACCGGCGAGCGGCCGACTACGTCGATCGCATCCTCAGGGGCGAGAAGCCGACGAACCTTCCGGTGCAGGCCCCCGCCAAGTACGATCTGGTGATCAACCTGAAGACTGCCAAATCCCTTGACCTCAGGGTGCCGCCGTCCTTGCTCGCCCGCGCCGACGAGGTGATCGAATAACGCGGCGCGAAATGGAGGGGCGACGATGAAACTTCCCCGTCGCCAATTCTTGCATCTGGCCGCGGGCGCCGCCGTGCTGCCGGTGATGTCGCGGATCGCGCGGGCGCAAGCCTATCCGACGCGGCCGCTCCGTTGGATCGTCGGATTTCCGCCAGGCCGCGGGGCCGATACCGTGGCGCGCATCGCCGGCCAGTGGTTATCAGACCGGCTCGGTCAGCCGGTCATCATCGAAAACAAGCCGGGTGGCGGCACTAATATCTCCGTCCAGGCGGTGGTCAATTCGCCACCCGACGGCTACACGCTGCTTTTGGTTGGGTCTCCAGCGGCGATCAACGCGACGCTCTATCCATCGCTGCCCTTCAACTTCCTACGCGATATTGCGCCGGTTGCCGGACTTGTCTGGTATCCGTTGGTCATTGGCGGCGCATCCATCGGTCCCGGCCACCGTCGCTGAGTTGATCGCCCGCGCCAAGACCAATCCAGGCAAGATCACACATGGCGTCGGCCGGCATCGGCACGTCATCGCATGTGGCAGGCGAGCTGTTCAAGATGATGACCGGCGTAAACATGGTTCATGTACCCTATCGCGGGTCCGCGCCCATGGTGGCCGATTTGCTTAGGCGGACACGTGCAAGTCGCATTCGACGTGATGACGGCCTCGCTTCCCCACATCCGATCAGGTGCGTTGCGTGCTCTGGCCGTGGCTGGCAAGACCCGATTTGCTGGACTACCCGACGTCCCGACGGTAAGCGACGTCGTGCCGGGCTTCGAAGCGAGCGCGTGGCAAGGTGTCGGCGTCCCGAGGGGTACGCCAAACGAGATCATCGAGCGGCTCAACCGCGAGATTAATGACGGGCTCGTAAACCCGGTCATCAAGCCGCGGCTCGCCGATGCGGCCACCACGCCGATGGTCTTCACCCCCGCCGAGTTCGGCGCCTATATGGCGGCGGAGACCGAGAAGTGGGGCAAGGTGGTCCGGGCGGCCAACATCAAGGCGGAGTGATCCGCAACCTCGGCTCACATTCCATATCGTCCGTTCGGCGAACGGCGGCAAAGACCGCTGTTGGCACTTTTCTGCCATCCCAACCGCGCCGAGCAATGTCGGCTATCGGGGGTAGACCGGCCGACATATGCTCAATGCGAGTTCTTCGCATTTTGACCCGACCCGGACATCGGCGGCCCGAGGGGCAGGCGCAGCGTCCAAGCTCATAGAAGGTGATTTAGAACGATTCAGGTCTGCCCCAAGGACCGGCTGACCCTTCCCCCTGCAGGCTCCTGATGCGTCAGACCGCCTGCGCCCGGCGGTCCCTAGGTGGTATGATCGGCGGCGGCACCCGTGGGAGCGAGCCCCATGTTCGGCATGAGGCGGCGGGAGTTCGTTAGCCTTCTCGGCGGCGCTGCGGCGTGGCCGCTCGCGGCGCGGGCGCAGCAGACACGGATGCGGCGGATCGGAATTTTGATGGCCTACCGCCCGAGCGACCCGGAGATGCAAGCCCGCGTCCAGGCGCTCCAGCAGGAGCTGCAACGATTAGGATGGGTGAAAGGCGTCAACATCCAGTTCGACGAGCGCTGGACGACGGATGACATGGAGTTGGTTCGGGCCCACGCGGTCAATCTGGTGGAACTCAATCCGGACGTCATCGTCACGAATGGTGGCCGTATCGTTCCAATATTCATTCAACTGACTCGTTCGATCCCGATCATCCTTCCGGGGGCCGGCGACCCGGTCCAGACGGGCTGGGTCCAAAGCCTCGCACTTCCGGGTGGCAACGTCTCGGGATTTACGTTCTTTGAGGCGTCCGTCCTCGGGAAGATGTTGGAGATCTTGCAACAGATCGCTCCCGGCACCTCGCGCGTTGCGGTCATCTACAATCCGGACAATGCCGCCAATGCTTACGCCTTGCGTCTAACCGAAGGGTTCGCCCGGTCTCTGGGTATCGACCCGGTACTGGCTCCATTTCGGAGGATTGCTGAACTTGAGCGCGCGCTGGAGCCGATGGCGAAGGCAGGCAATGCAGCGATCTTCTCCATCCCGGACCTCACGGTCTACCAAATGCGTGTCCAGATCACGGAGCTTGCGGCACGGCTTCGGCTGCCTGCGATCTATTCCGACCGGATCATGATGACGAGCGGGGGACTCGCCTCCTATGACGCGGACCGCATCGACATCTATCGCGGCGCCGCGTCCTATGTCGACCGCGTGCTCCGCGGCGAAAAGGTCGGCGATCTGCCGTTCCAGCAACCGACCAAATATCAGCTCACCATCAACCTCAAGACCGCCAAAACGCTCGGCCTTACCATTCCGCCAGGCGTGCTTGCCATCGCCGACGAGGTGATCGAATGATCCGACGGCGCGTTTTCATCACGCTCCTCGGCGGCGCGGCGGCGGCGTGGCCGCTCGCGGCGCGCGCGCAAGAGCGCATGCAGCGGCTCGCCGCGCTGATGCAGTACACTGAGGATAATGTGCAGGGTCAGCGTTGGGTCGCGATACTCCGGGACAATCTACAGAAGCTCGGCTGGATCGAGGGCCGCAACCTGCACACTGACTACCGCTGGGGCGGAACGGACATAAATCTGCTTCAGAGGCTCGCCAAGGAAATCGTCGCAGCCAAGCCCAATGTTATTTTTTCGTCGAGCTCATCGCCGACGCGGATTTTGAGGCAGGAAACCAGCACCATCCCGATCATCTTCGGGAACATCGTCGATCCGATCGGCCAGGGGCTCGTCACGAGCATGGCGCAGCCGGGGGGTAACGTCACTGGCTTCGTCAATCTGGAGCCCTCCGTCACCGGGAAATACCTCGAGCTGCTCAAGGAGATCGCGCCGCGCGTTAGCCACGCCGCGATCTTCTACAATCCGGCGACGGCGCCCTATCACGAAATCTACCTAAGACCGTTGAAGGCCGCGGCCGCCTCTCTTGGCATCGCGCCGATCGCGGCGCCGGTTCGCGATCTGGCTGAGCTGGAAAGCGTCATGGCCGCGCAGGCGCGCGAGCCCGACCGCGGACTGATTGCGATGCCCGATGGCTTCAATACTGGCAATTACCGGGAAATCGTGACGCTCGCGGCGCGTTACAAACTTCCCACCGTCTATTCCGATCTCGTCACCGCGCGAGCTGGCGGACTGCTCGCCTACGGCAACGACATCGCTGACAACTATCGCCGCGCCGCGGTTTACGTTGACAGAATCCTCAAAGGCGAGAAGCCGGCTGATCTCCCAGTCCAATTCCCGGTCAAGTTCGAGCTAGTGATCAATCTCAAGACCGCCAAAGCGTTGGGGCTGACGGTTCCCAATTCGATGCAGTTGCTGGCCGACGAGGTGATTGAATGATCGGGCGCCGCGAGTTCATCACGCTGCTCGGCGGCTCGGCGGCCATGTGGCCGCTGGCGGCGCGCGCGCAGACGCCGAAAGCCGGCTACCCAACCAAATCAGTGCGCGTCATTGTGCCGGTCGCGGCGGGAGGTCCGACGGATATTGTCGCGCGCATGCTCGCAGACAAGCTTTCAGCGATGTGGGGCCAGCAGGTGTTCATCGAGAATAAGCCAGGCGCCGGCAACAACATCGGCGCCGAATACGTGGCAAGGTCCGATGCCGACGGATATACCGTCTTGTTCGACCCCGGCTCCATTGCAGCGAACACTAGCCTCTATCGCAAGCTTAGCTACGACGCGATTGCGGATTTTGCGCCGATCTCGCTTGTCACCCGGGTGGAATATTTCATGTTCGTGCCGAATTCCTCACCGGCGCATTCCCTTAAAGAATTCGTCGACTATGTAAGATCCCGACCGGGTCAACTCACGATGGCATCGCCAGGCACTGGCAGTGCGCCGTACCTGGCCGAGATGCTGTTCCTTCAGATGGCCGACATGAAGATGACGCACGTGCCCTATCGGGGCGCAGCGCCTGCTTTCTCGGACCTCATACCGGGTCGCGTCGATTGCTACTTCGGCAGCGGCACATTGCTTTCGTACTCGCGGTCGGGGCAGGTTCGCCTCCTGGCGAGCACTGGACCGACGCGGAATATGGCAACCCCGGATGTGCCCGCCATCGCCGAGTATGTCCCAGGTTACGAAGTTGTGTCGTCGCAGGCGCTGTTCGTTCCGGCCAAGACACCACGTGAGACCGTCCGCAAGATCAGCGCTGATACCAATACAGTGCTGGCCGATCCGGCGATCAGAGACAAGCTGGCAGAAACCGGCTACGTGGCTGGGGGTTCTTCGCCCGAGGAGCTGGGAAAGCTGCTCAGGGCGGAAATCGCCCGATGGAGCGCACTCATCAAGTCAGTCGGCATCACACTCGACTAATCATTAGCGCACAAATGCCGATGTTTTTGCTGCGGCGCGTTAGGTCGCGATTGGCACTTTTGAGACGTCCACCGATGTCCGTTATTTGGCCGCTTTCGGGGGCAAAGCGGGCATCAGCCAGCGATTGCCGAACAATCGCGATTTATGAGTACACGCCCTAGAGGACGACGCGCCGCTTGCCCGGTTGCTCGGTCAGCCCAAGCTCTTTCATCGTCGCGCGGACCTCGTACACGTCCCGGCACAGGAAGCTCGCGGTCTCTGCAATCGTCCGGCCGTGGTCGAGTTCGTTCTTGAGGTCGCTGATATCGGCCTCGGACCAGGGTGCGCCTGAGTTTGCGTCCATCGGGGTCACTCCTAATCGAACAACTGAGTGTGGGCGAGGGGGTTCCGCGCGCAGGCCGGGCGGAGCGGACCGCTTCATTGGCTGCGAAGCGCAAATATTTGGCAGCAAGGAACAAGTCTGAGGGGAGGGGTCCGGCGACTAAGAGGCATGACAACGATCTTGCGCAAATACCATTCCGTGGCCCGATGCACCCTGCTGGGCGAAATGATCGAGGATACCGCGCACGGTTACTACTACCGCCCGCACGTCGGCGGTGAATTGACCTTTGCCGACAAAGAATCGCCGGCCATCCACCTCACGCCGTGCCCGGCGTGCCCGGACTGGCCCGCCGGCCAACAACGCGGCAGCGCCGTCGGGACGAACTCGCGATGACATTGACCCTCGTCGTCGTCGGCCTGGTTCTGGCTCCGCCAACCGGTTGGTGGCTCGGCGCCTGGTTGGCCGACCTGACCTGATCGAGCGCGGGCTGGCCTAGCCCTCGTCCTCGGTCGCCCAGGCCACCGCCGCCAGCGCCGCGTCGAGCTCCGCGCCCGCAGACCGCTCGGCCAGGCACCGCCTCCCGAGGCCCGATAATTCCCCCACTCAATTCCCGGCCTTTCCCGGCCTTAGCGGCCCGTCGCCCCCCGACAAAGGCCGGAAATTCCCGCCATCCTGTGATGGCCATCACAGCGGGGCCTCCCAGGGTGAGCTAATTCACACCCAAAACTAAGCTCGAACCCGACGGGAGGACTGAAATGACCGCCAAGACCGGACTGTTCGCAGTCACCGCCGCCGCCGCGATCGTCACTTTCGCCGCAGGATGGGCAGTCTCGGGCACGCAGGCCCAGGTTGCCGCGCCGTCGGTCCAGATCGAGGCGCTCAAGATCATGACGAGCGCAAAGCTGCCGACCGATCAGTTCACCGACTATTCGGTCATTTTCAATTGAGGCCAGTGGGGTCTGCTGGACGCCTCGGGCGCAAGGAGAACCCCTATGAGAACAATGCTGCTGGCCCTCTGTGTGGTTACATGGGCTGCGCCGTCTCAGGCCGCGCAAAGGACGAAGCCTAAGGCACCGGATAACATGGCGACGAGGGCGCAGATGTGTCGGGTAATGGTGGGCAGGGAGGTGCCCGAAGCCACCGACGGGCGTAGCCACGAGGGCCAGCTCAATGTGCAACGTTTCAGCGACTGTCTGATGGGCAACCTTCCCGGCATCGGCCGATGATCTACGGGTATGGTCTGCCGGTCGAGGCGACTGCGCAACCGTAGAGGCCGACCAGACGCCGAATGCGGTCGCACTTTTTCTGGAGGGTCTTGGCAATGCGACTGAACTGGATTGCAGCGGCAATCGTCGCTGCGATGAGCACGGCTGTGCCTGCACTTGCCGGCGGCGAATGGCCGGACGGTCCCAATAAGCTTTGGTTCGAAAGTTTACAGCGTCCCGACAATGACAAGCATCCCAATCGGGACAAAAATTCTCAATCCTGTGCGACGCCGGTGACACCGTCCAAACCACGTTCAAGGTCGGAAGCACGGGAGGCATCGGGCAATGAAACGCCGCGAGTTCATCACGCTGCTCGGCGGCGCGGCGGCGTGGCCACTCGCGGCGGGCGCGCAAGACCCAGCTGTCCCGCTGATCGGCTTTCTCAACAGCGCCTCGCCCGGCCCGTTCGTGCGGCTCGCGGATGCATTCCGTCAGGGCTTGCGCGAAGGCGGCTATGTCGAAGGCCGGAACGTCACGATCGAGTACCGTTGGGCGGACGGTCAATTTGCGCGGCTTCCGGAGCTGGCAGCCGAACTGGTGCACCGTCAGGTATCCCTAATCGTCGCGACCGGGGGCACAGTGTCGGCGCGGGCGGCGAAGGAGGCGACCGAGACCATTCCGATCCTCTTCATTGCCGGCCCTAATCCAATCGGCGATGGCCTCGTGACTAGCATTAACCGGCCGGGCGGCAATGCCACCGGCGTGGCTTTGTACACTTCGGAGTTGCTGCCGAAGCGGCTGGAGCTGCTGGGTGAGCTGCTGCCCCGCGCCGTAACGATTGCGCTGCTCGTAAATCCAAGCGATGCCGCTCACGAACTCGAGACGAAAGAGGTCGAAGACGCGATGCGCGTAACCGGACAGCAAATGGTCCTCCTCAGGGCCAGCGCGGAGGGCAACTTCGAACCCGCGCTTGTCTCCGCCGTCCGGCAACGGGCCGACGCGCTCCTGGTCAGCGCCAACCCGTTCTTTACGGGGCGGCGTGCCCAACTTGTCGCGCTCGCGGCACGCTATGCCATGCCCGCAGGTTATCCGTGGCGAGAATATGCCGATGCTGGTGGGCTGATGAGTTATGGTCCCAGTGTCGCGGGGGCGTACTATCTGATTGGGCGGTACGCCAGCCGCATCCTCAACGGCGAGAGGCCGGCCGACCTATCAGTGCAGGGACCGACGAGGTACGAACTGGTTATCAACCTCAAGACCGCCAAGGCCCTCGGCCTCGAAGTACCTGCAACGCTGCTGGCGCGCGCTGACGAGGTGATCGAGTAACCTGCAACCGCGCGCATCGTTTGCTGCGATTGCTCACGACCGGTCCTGGCACTTTTGAGACGCCCACCGATGTCCGTTATTTGGCCGCTTTCGGGGGCAAAGCGGACATCAGCTAGCGATTGCCGAACAATCGCGATTTATGAGTACACGCCCTAGAGGACGACGCGCCACTTGCCCGGTTGCTCGGTCAATAGGCTGCAAAGGCCCAAATCTACGGAGCAGCAAGCATCTTGACTTGCTGGCAGCGGAGCCTAACCGGCCACCACTTGCCCCAAACCGCTTCGGCCTCTCGCTTCACCCGCAGCGCAGGCCGGGTTCTTGATCTTGAGCCAATGCGGCGCGCGGGTGGAAAAGCGGTCTTAACACGTCAATGGCACTGACCGGATTCGCACTCCTTGTGATGGCCATCACATGCTTAGGGGCGCGTTGCTCTTAATCTAGGCACCATCGCATTCATGGATGGAGGCGATCATGCCAAGCAGCATCACGCAATTGGTCATTGGAATCGCGGTTGCCATCGGAATCGCAGTTGTCAGCGTTGGCGCGATCGGCAGCGCCGTTGCGCAGTCCCCGATCGAGAAAGCACAGCTCACCGCACAGGAAGCCCTCACCAACAGACCTGAACCCCCGCTTTCGGAAACTGACTTCCGGCTCAGTGATCGTCAGCAGCTCAGAATCCATTTTCTTGACGGGCGCGACCGGCTCCGGTGAGGTCTTTATGAGGTGATCCCCCTCGATCTGGGGCCGTGTGTTTAATTAGCCCCTGTGGCCTCAAGTCAAAGCACTGACTGCGCCGGGCTGTCCGGCGTACAAACAAGCCCGGACTTGCTATCTTTGAATGCAAATGAGACGTGAGGAGTCAGCCACCCACGCCTCAATTCAGAACAATTCAGGTCTGCCCCAAGGACCTGTCGCCCTTGCTGCGACAGGCTGGACGTGCGGCAAACCAACTCCGCGCCGCCGTCGGTTGCCGTCATGACCGAGGGCCGGTGGATAGGGGAGGAAGCCCGTGCTCGACATGAAGCGGCGGGACTTCATTGCATTGGGCGGTAGCGCCCCTCTTTTGCTCGCGGCCAAGGTGAGGCGCGCGCGTGGGCAGCAGCCGGCGATGCCGGTGGTGGGGTTTCTCCGCAGTGGAACGCTCACCGGCGAGGCGCACCGCGTGACTGCATTCCGCCAGGGCCTGAAGGATGCAGGCTTCGTCGAGGGCCAGAACGTCGCGATCGAGTACCGCTCGGAGGATCAAACTGACAGGTTGCCGCTTCTGGTGGCGGACCTTCTTCGCCGGCAAGTAGCCCTGATCGTCGGCAATACCCCTGCGGCGCTCGCGGCCAAGGCCGCAGCCACGACAGTACCGATCGTCTTTGTGGCCGGGGTCGACCCGGTCCGGGTTGGACTCGTCGCCAGCCTCAACCGGCCCGGTGGCAACGTCACCGGTATCAGCTTCATCTCGGTGGAACTTGGGGCGAAGCGGCTTGGGCTCTTGCGTGAGTTGCTGCCGGGAGCCGCGCCCATTGCCGTGCTCGTCGATCCCAAATATCCCCTCACAGAACGCTTTGTCTCAGAGTTGCGGGCCGCGGCTTTGGCCGTTGGGCAGCAACTCATCGTCCTCGATGTAAGCAGCGACCGCGAGATCGAGACCGCCTTTACTACGCTCGTCCAACGTGAAGCTGGCGCGCTGGTCGGCGGTACTGGCGGGCTCTTGCTCTCCCAACGGGAACGAGTTGTCGCGCTAGCGGCCCGACATAGAATTCCCGCGATCTATTACTTCCGCGAAGCCGTCGCTGCGGGCGGCCTGATGAGCTACGCGCCCAGCATTCCTGATGCATACCGTCAAGCCGGCATTTATGCCGGACGCATCCTCAAAGGCGAGAAGCCGGGTGATCTGCCGGTTATGCTGCCGACAAAGTTCGAGTTCGTGATCAACCTCAAGACCGCGAAGGCGCTCGGCCTCGAAATCCCCGACACGTTGCTGGCACTGGTCGACGAGGTGATCGAGTGATGTGAAGCGAGAGGGAGGTGCAAAATGAAACTTCCTCACCGAAGACGATTTCTGCATCTGGCCGCGAGTGCTGCTGCGCTGCCAGCCGTCTCGCGCATGGCGCGGGCGCAGAGCTATCCGACGCGGCCGGTGCGCTGGATCGTAGGTTTTTCGCCGGGCGGCTCCGCGGACATTCATACCCGGCTAATTGCGCAATGGCTCTCGGAGCGGCTTGGCCAGCAATTCATTATCGAGAACCGGCCAGGGGCAGGCACTAATATTGCCCTGCAAGCGGCAGCCAATTCGCAGCCAGACGGCTACACCCTCGTGACCATAACAAGCTCCAACGCGAGCAACGCCACACTTTACGAGTCACTCCCTTTCAATTTCCAGCGAGACCTCATTCCAATAGCCGCACTTTCCAGAGGGGCTCTCGTCTTGGAGGTGAATCCGTTGGTTCCGGTCAAAACCCTTGCTGAATTCATCTCCTATTCCAAGGCCAATGCCGGCAAGATCAACGTTGCCTCCTTCGGCGTTGGCACCACCAGTCATCTGGCGGGTGAGCTGTTTAAGGCAATGGCGGGGATAACCCTGGTGCATGTGCCCTATCGCGGCGATGCACTCGCGCTGACCGACGCTATCAGCGGACAAGTGCAGGCTACGTTCAGTACTGTGGCGGCATCGCTTGAATATGTCCGATCGGGAAGGTTGCGCGCGCTTGGCGTGACCACTGCGACACGTTGGGAAGCACTACCCGACGTGCCAACCATCGGGCAAACTGTTCCAGGTTACGAAGCGAGCACTTGGAATGGGGTCGCTGTGCCGCGGGGGACACCACAAGATATAATCGAGAAGCTTAATCGCGAGATCAATACTGGCCTTGCCGATCCAAGGATCAAGGCACGCATTGCGGACTTCGGCAGTGTCTCGATGCCCTTATCACCGCCTGAGTTCAGCAAGCTTTTAGCTGATGATACCGAAAAGTGGGCCAAGGTGATCCGGGCGGCCAACATCAAGGCGGAGTAAGCCGGATTTCCACGCGCGTTTCAGGGAGGAGTGCCGTGAAACTTCCCCGGAGACGATTTCTGCACCTGACCGCGGCCGCTGCCGCGCTGCCGGCAGTTTCGCGCATCGCATGGGCGCAAGCCTATCCATCGCGGCCGCTCCGTTGGATCGTCGGATTTCCGCCAGGCGGCGGGGCCGATACCGTGGCGCGCATCGCCGGCCAGTGGTTATCAGACCGGCTCGGTCAGCCGGTCATCATCGAAAACAAGCCGGGTGGCGGCACTAATATCTCCGTCCAGGCGGTGGTCAATTCGCCACCCGACGGCTACACGCTGCTTTTGGTTGGGTCTCCAGCGGCGATCAACGCGACGCTCTATCCATCGCTGCCCTTCAACTTCCTACGCGATATCGCGCCGGTTGCCGGACTTGTCTGGTATCCGTTGGTATTGGCGGCGCACCCATCGGTCCCGGCCACGGTCGCTGAGTTGATCGCCCGCGCCAAGACCAATCCAGGCAAGATCACAATGGCGTCGGCCGGCATCGGCACGTCATCGCATGTGGCAGGCGAGCTGTTCAAGATGATGACCGGCGTCAACATGGTTCACGTACCCTATCGCGGGTCCGCGCCCATGGTGGCCGATTTGCTTAGGGGACACGTGCAAGTCGCATTCGACGTGATGACGGCCTCGCTTCCCCACATCCGATCAGGTGCGTTGCGTGCTCTGGCCGTGGCTGGCAAGACCCGATTTGCTGGACTACCCGACGTCCCGACGGTAAGCGACGTCGTGCCGGGCTTCGAAGCGAGCGCGTGGCAAGGTGTCGGCGTCCCGAGGGGTACGCCAAACGAGATCATCGAGCGGCTCAACCGCGAGATTAATGACGGGCTCGTAAACCCGGTCATCAAGCCGCGGCTCGCCGATGCGGCCACCACGCCGATGGTCTTCACCCCCGCGGAGTTCGGCGCCTATATGGCGGCGGAGACCGAGAAGTGGGGCAAGGTGGTCCGGGCGGCCAACATCAAGGCGGAGTGATCCGCAACCTCGGCTCACATTCCATATCGTCCGTTTGGCGAACGGCGGCAAAGACCGCTGTTGGCACTTTTCTGCCGTGCCAACCGCGCCGAGCAATGTCCGGTTTCAGGGGGTGATCTCAACCGATCGACGCAACACCTTCTAATCTTGCTGGATAAGGAGGTGGCAGATGGTGACGTCACGGATATTGTTCACGGCGAAGCAGAAGGATGAACTTTGGGAGCGCTGGAAGAACGGACAAAGTGTGTTAGCCATCTCCCGGGCGCTGGAAAGGAGGAACAAGACCGGCGTCCAGCGGATCGTGGCTCTCAATGGAGGGATCGCTCCGGCGCCGCGTTGCAGAGCTGTGGCGGCATTGAAGCTTGAGGAGCGCGAAGAGATTTCCCGTGGGATTGCGGCCGGCCGGTCGGTCCGTCGGATCGCACGAGGTCTCAAACGATCGCCATCGACGATAAGCCGGGAGATTCGACGCAACGGCGGTTCGCAGACTTACCGTGCAAACCGGGCCGAGAGGAGCGCCTGGGAGCGGGCGCTGCGCCCTAAGCCTTGTCGCCTGGCGCTCCATGGGGAGTTACGATGGCGCGTGGCGCAGAAGCTTGCGCTGCAATGGTCGCCAGAGCAGATCTCCGGTTGGCTGAAGCAGCAGTTCCCGACCGACCGAGACATGCGGATATCTCACGAAGCGATCTATCGCAGTCTCTTTGTTCAGACGCGCGGCGTGCTGAAGAAGGAGCTGACGGCACAGTTGCGTACAAGGCGGCAGATGCGTCACGCCAAAGGCGGCAAGGCCAAGAATGGACAGGGGCACATACTCGATATGGTCTCTATCCGCGACAGACCCGCCGAGGCCGAGGATCGCGCAGTTCCTGGCCATTGGGAAGGAGATCTTCTTACCGGAGCAAGCGACACGCACATCGTGACGCTCGTCGAACGCCACAGCCGCTTTACGATGCTCGTCAAGCTTCCAAGGAAGGACACGACGACTGTGGTTGCCGCGCTCGCTAAGCACATCCGCAAATTGCCCGAGCAGCTACGACGCTCCCTGACGTGGGACCAAGGCAAGGAGATGTCTGGCCACAAACGCTTCACGGTTGCCACCAACGTGCAGGTTTACTTCTGTGATCCGCGCAGTCCATGGCAGCGTGGCAGCAACGAGAACACCAACGGCCTGCTGCGACAGTACTTCCCGAGAGGAACCGATCTCTCGCGCTTCTCCCAGGCCTACCTCAATGGCATTGCTCTGAGGCTCAATCAACGCCCGCGAAAGACCTTGGCCTTCGAAACCCCTGCCAATAGACTGCAACTGGTGTTGCACTGACCGATTGAACTCACCGGGGTAAAGCAGCCGTGCCGCAGAAATCGCGAGACGGCAGAGGTTGACCCGAATGAGACATTGGACATCTGGGCACCACGAGAATCATCTCGGCTTCTGCGATCATTGCTCTCACGCCACCGGCATGGCAAAAATCTGGATGGCACACTGAATATGAAGCTCTACGTCACATACGGCTCGCCGTACGCTCGCCTCGCGCGCATCATCGTCATCGAGAAGGCGCTCGAGGACCGCGTCGAGATCATCGAAGCGAAAACACGCACGCCCGGCAGTCCCTACTATCGGATCAACCCCTCCGGCCGCGTGCCCTATCTCATCGGTGATACCGGCGTCGGCATGGAAGACAGCCAGCTCATCTGCGCTTATCTCGACTCCCTCGACGGCAAGCCGCGCTTCCACAACGCGTCGCACGCATCCGATTGGGCGTATCGTCGGTGCGAGTTTGCGGCGCGCAGCATGTGCGACGGCATCGCCGTATGGGGCCGGGAAATAGCCCGGCCCGAGAACGAGCGTTCGCCGACTACTCTTGCCCATGAAGCAGCGCGCGCACAGCGCATGGCAGATTTCTTTCAGCACCGCGCAAACGATCCGGTGATGCAGGGGTCGCCCTGCATGGCGCACCTGATCATTGCCGTCGCCGTCGAGATGGCGCGCAAGCGTGGGCTTGGTGATCTCACCGCCGATCGTCCGCGTCTAGCGAACTGGATGCGCTCCATCTCCGATCTTCCTTCGATGCAAGGGACGGTCCCGCCGTAGACCCGAACGACGACACATTGAGCAAAAATGGGCCGGGCAACCTTCGACACTATGTCCGAGTTTGGCACTTTTCTGCCGTTCGTGGCGTCGCAACATCACGGCCGTTATCGAGGTTGATCACGCTGCTCAGCGGGCCGGCGGCATGGCCGCTCGCGGCGCGCACACAGCAGCCGGCAAGACCCACGATTGGCTTCCTTCACCAGGCTTCGCCCGAGAATTATGGGTCGTTTGTAGCTGCTTTCCGCAAAGGCCTTGCGGAATTCGGCTATGTCGAAGGCCAAAGCATCGCCATCGAATACCGTTGGGCTGAAGGACATTACGATCGCCTGCCCGGCATGGCGGCGGAGCTCGTTCGCACGCCGGTCGTCGCATTGTGTGCGGCCTATTATCCGGCGGCGCTGGCAGCAAAGGCCGCAACTACGTCCATACCTGTCGTGTTCATCGTCGGAAGCGACCCAATCGACGGAGGGCTGGTCGCAACGCTGAACAGACCTCGCGGCAACCTGACTGGCGTGTCGCAGTTCACCAACGCGTTGATCGCGAAACGCCTGGAGCTGTTGCGTGAGCTTGTCCCCGGAACCGCGTTGATCGGCGTGCTGATGTACACTGATAATCCGAACACCGAGATCAACACCAGAGACGTTCAGGCAGCGGCGCGAGCGGTCGGGCAACAGATCCTGATCGTCGGTGTTGACAGTGGACGTGATTTCAATTCCGCTTTCACAACGCTTGCGCAGGAGAAGGCTGGCGCGCTCCTGATCAGCCCGGATGCATATTTTCAAAGCCGGCGCGACGAGATCATCCATCTTGCGGCTCGCCATGGCATTCCCGCGATCTATGGCGGCCGCGAGAACTCGGATGCCGGCGGCCTGATCAGCTACGGTGCCGGTCAGATGGGAGTATCGCATCAGGCGGGCGTTTACATGGGGCGGATTCTCCGGGGTGAGCGACCGGAAGATTTGCCTGTCATGCAGCCGACCACGTTCGAACTGGTGATCAACCTCAAGACCGCCAAGACGCTCGGCCTCACCGTGCCGCCGACGCTGCTCGCCCGCGCCGATGAGGTGATTGAATAAGAAAATCTGCTGCAATGCGAATGTCGCCTTTTGGGCAATCGCGACAAATCCCAAAGCCCAGAATTTACGGTCGGTATTGATGCAAAAGCGGACATTTGTGGACAAGCGGTCTGGCCGAATTTGCAGCGAATGACCCGTTGCGGACATCAAACTGCGGAATGCACTGAGCAGTTGGCGTAAGGATTAGCTGGGAAACCTCTTGCGCCTGCGTGCAAAGTTTACTGGGTCTTCACCGCCGCCGCCAAGGCTTCGAATGTGCCGGGAAAATACGAGACGTTCTGGAACGGAGTTTTGCCGACCGCGTCAGCGAGGGCGCGCGCTTGCGCGAAATCGCGTCCGAACAGCACGATACGCGTGTTGAAATCGTTGCTCGGCATCGGCGCCTTGCGCAGCCCGTCAGTCGCAAGCTGGTCGGCCGGGACATTGTGCGTCCCCGACAGGCTCACCTTCGCGAAATCCGCGGCCGTGCGTGCATCGAAGAACACGGCGGTCTGATCGATCTTGTAGACCCGGAGGATGCCTTCGAGTTCGATCTCGACCGGTCCATTGAGCGCGCGCCACATCGGAATGCCGAGCTGGAAACGCCTCACATTGGTAAAGCCGGCGGCGACGAGCAGGTCGCTGATCGTGCAACTCGCCTGGCAGTATTGGCCGTTGCAATAGAGCACCAGCGCCTTGCTCTTGTCGCCGCCGACTAGAGACTCGACCGCGGCGGCAAAGGCAGCCGGCGGAGCGCCGGGCTCGGGCGCGACATTCTTCGCGCCCGAGATGTGGCCGGCCACATATTCGGCGCGCTTTCGGGGATCGATGAGGATAGCGCTGCCGTCGGCCAATATGCGCCGCACGTCCTCGGTGCTAACTTCCTGGGTTTTCTGGTTCGGTTCGGCGAGCGTCGCCTCATGGACGCTGGGACCTTGAGCGAAGGTCATATCGTCGGTCGCGACGGTTAGGATGGCCGCGAGCGCAACCGGGACAACGGCGTGGCGACAATATTGGATATTACGAGACATGAATCGCTCCTAGGTTCGCGTCCGCCCGCATATCATTGGTATCATATTGTTGACCTTGGCCACCAAATACATCCCCTGGGTGCTAGGGTCGGATGACCGGTGTTGGCACATCGCGTCGGTTCGTTACGACGCACAGATTCGGTCGCCATTGAAGGCATAGCGGACATTCGGCGAAGCCTTCCTGCCCGTCGGAGCGACGCGAATGACCCAACTGCGACATGGGCGGCTCAAGACTTTCGCACCGCAAAAGCATTGTTCGTTCTTTCGCTAAAGCGTGATATCGTCCCCTCCGTTGCATGGACATAACCTCCACGGGAGGGTCGCATGGCAACCTTCATCCGACGGCGAGAATTCATATTCATACTCGGCGGCACGGCGGCGGCGTGGCCGCTATCGGCTCGTGCGCAGCAGCCGACGATGCCGGTGGTTGGTTTCCTCCACCCGGGTTCGCTCGCCATGAATAAGCGCAACGTGGCTGCGTTCTATCAGGGTCTCGCGGAAGCCGGCTACGCCGAGGGACGGAACGTAAGGGTGGAATTTCGCTGGGCGGATAACCAACTTGGTCGGCTGCCGATGCTGGCTGCCGATCTTGTCGCCTCGCAGGTTGCAGTGATTGTTGCAGCCGGCGCAATCGGCTCACCCCTTGCGGCGAAGGGGGCAACGACAACGATCCCAATCGTCCTGGTGGGCGGCGGCGATCCCATTAAACGCGGCCTTGTCGCAAGCCTTAACAGGCCGGGTGGCAACGTTACAGGATTCACCCTTGTTGACACAGGGATTCAAGGCAAGATGCTCGACCTCGTAGGCCAGATGGTTCCGCAAGCAATGAGGATTGCCTACCTCGCTAGTCCTTCAAACTCCCCGGTGTTCGAAGAACAGACGAGCGAGATACGTCAAGCGGCGCAGGCGCTCGGGCGTGAAATTATTGTGGTCGAAGGTCGCAGCGACTTCGACTTTGAGATCGCCTTTGACACCCTTGTGCAACGTGGGGCCGGCGCACTCGTCGTTGGTAATACTCCATGGGCCGTCGAGCGACGCCATATGATTTTGACACTGGCCGCTCGTCACAAAGTACCAGCAATGTATCCTTTCTCAACTTTTGTCTTTGAGGGCGGCCTGATGAGCTATGGTGTCGGCCGCGGAGTCTTTCGTCAGGTGGCCTCCCATTATGTCGGGAAAATTCTCAAGGGTGCCAAACCGAACGACTTGCCAATCCAACAACCTACCAAGTTTGAGTTGGTGATTAATCTAAAGACCGCTCGCGCACTCGGCATTGACGTGCCGGAGAAGCTGCTTGCGCTTGCCGACGAGGTGATCGAATGAAACGCCGCGAGTTCATCACGCTGGTCGGCGGGGCGGCGCTCGCGTGCCCGATAGCGGCGCGGGCGCAGCAGCCGGCGATGCCAGTGATCGGCGTCCTCAGCAGCCAGACCCGAGAAACCGAGAGCGCAAGAATTGGGGCCGTTCGCCAAGGGTTGAACGAGACCGGCTTCGTCGAGGGTCGAAGCGCGGCGATCGAGTCTCGCTTCGCGGACGGCCATGGCGACCGCGGACGCACTCGGCCCGGGCCATTCCCGATTAAGTCCGCAAGCGCGCCAAGATCATCCGCTGACGGAGGGTCATATTTTTAGGAGGTGATTTCGCTTGATGAGGCTGCCGCGAGAACCGCGGAAGGAGGCTGTCGTGCGAGGCCACGAGACCAGGTTGATTCCGCCAACGCTCTCGTCGGACCCCGACCGGAGAGAATTTTTCAGGCTCCTGGGCGGTGCGGCGGTGGCGGTCCTGGTCTGGCCGCACGCGACGCGCGCCCAGCAGCCGGGCAAGTCGCCCACGATTGGATTCCTGGGTGCGACCACGCCGACGATCTGGAGTCCATTCGTCGGGGCTTTTCTGCAGCGCCTGCGCGAGCTCGGCTGGATCGATGGCCGCGACATCGCACTCGAATATCGCTGGGCGGAAGGGCGGGATGACCGTTATGCCGCGTTCGCGGCCGAATTTGTTCAGCGCAGGGTCGATGTCATCGTCACGGCAGGCACCACGGCTACCATGTCCGTCAAGAAAGCCACGTCGACAATCCCGATAGTTTTTGCTTCGGCTGGAGACCCGGTCGGGACCGGGCTGGTCGCCAGCCTGGCGCACCCGGGCGGCAATGTCACCGGTCTATCGAACATGCAGACCGATCTTGGGGGCCTCAGACTTGAACTGTTGCGTGAAGTCGTACCTGCTCTCAATCGAGTGGCTGTCCTTGGCAATGCCGATAGCCCTCTCATCAGGTTGGAAATGGAGCGGGTCCAGGCGGCGGCGGTCCGGCTCGGCCTTGATGCATTCAGGCTCGAAGTCATGAAGGCCGAGGATATCATCCCAAGCATCGAAGCGGCCAAAGGCGCTGCCGATGCGCTGTATGTTTGCAGCGATCCCTTCCTCACCACGCAGCGGGTTCGCATCAACACGTTGGCGGCCAGCGCCAGATTGCCAACCATGCATGCATTTCGAGAGCATGTTCTAGCTGGGGGCCTGATGTCCTACGGGCCGAACTTCCCGGACTTGTTCCGACGTTCAGGCGATTACGTCGACAAGATTCTTCGTGGCTCGAAGCCCGCCGACATCCCCGTCGAGCAGCCGCTCAAGTTCGATCTGGTCTTCAACAACACAACCGCGAAAGCACTCGGCTTAACCATCCCCGAATTGTTTTTGGTGCGCGTCACCGAAATGATCGAATGATCTCGCGTTCTATGGGAGAGAGTTATGGATGATGATCGTCCTTTTTTAGAAAAACAAATGGGACATAAACCTTACGGACATGTGCCAAGGCTGGGCAAAATCGCAATCTGGCTAGTATCGATTGCTATAGCGTGTGGTTTGATTTTGTATTTGGCTGTGTGGACAAAATTGATCCAGTAGCGGACTGAGGTGATGAATAGCATGCCAAGGAGGCTCTCGGTATTATTCTCACGCCGGCTCGAATAAGCTGGGATCCACCATTTCGTCTTCCAGTGCGACGACCTCGAGCAGCAGCAGAAACGGATCGAGCAGGCCGGCTGTAAATTCTTCTTCGATCTCGGCGACCCGGACGAGGAAGGCCGGAAGGCGCCCGCCGGGAAAGCAAAATCAAAATAGAACAAAACAACACCGATCAGTGAACGGCGCAGGGATGAAACGTCGATGAGAAGTCTGCTTGCTTCGGTCGCGCTCGTTGCGTTCGCCGGCGTTGGCGGCGCGCAGGCGCAGAGCTATCCCACGCGCGCGGTGACGATCGTGGTGCCGTTCGCCGCCGGCGGGCCGGCCGACATCACCGCCCGCATCGTCGCGGACCAGTTCGCGCGCGCGCTCGGGCAGCAGTTCCTCGTCGAGAACGTCGCCGGTGCCGGCGGCACCACCGGCACGACGCGCGCCGCGCGCGCCAATCCCGATGGCTATACGCTCGCGCTCGGCCACATGGGCACGCACGCCGCCGCGGTCGCGCTTTATCCCAACCTAGCTTACAAGCCGGACGTGGATTTCGAGCCAGTCGGGCTCATCGCCGAGCAGCCCGAGCTGCTGGCGGTGCGCAAGGATTTGCCGCCGGGCACGCTTAAGGATTTCGTCGCCTACGCCAAGGCGAACGAGAGCAAGCTCAACATGGCGCATGCCGGCATCGGCTCGGTGTCACATGTGGGCTGCCTGCTGCTCAACGCGGCGATCGGCATCAAGCCGACGATGGTGCCGTTCACGGGCACAGGGCCGGCCATGAACGCGCTTATCGCCGGCCAGGTGGACTACGTGTGCGACCCGATCCTCGGTCCGCTGCCGCACGTGCGGGCGGGCACGGTGAAGGCGCTCGCCATCGCCACCGGCAAGCGCAGCGCGCTGCTGCCGGACGTGCCGACCGCGGCCGAAGGCGGCCTGCCGCAGTTCGACGCTGCGCCGTTCTACGCCATGTTCGCGCCCAAGGGCACGCCGCAGCCGATCGTCGACCGCTTGGCGGACATCTTGAACAGGGGCCTCAACGAGGACATGGCGCGCGAGCGGTTGCTCGAGCTCGGAGCCGAGGTCCCCGAGCCGAACCGGCGCGGCCCAGAGGCCTTGCGGGTCCTGGTGAAGAGCGAGATCGCGCGCCTCACGCCGATCATTGCGGCCGCCAGCGCAAAATAAATCCACTGACGGGCGCGGGGGGAGCGGCTATGCGCCCCATTCGTTGACCGCACGCAATCAACTAAGACGACGAAAGATGGAGGGGCGAGCGAAGTTTGGCTTCTTCAACGCACATTCACGTTGTAATGCACCTCTCGGGCGTACCCGGTAGGATAGAGGACGAGAATGTCGAACGCATCAGGCCCAATGTACCCTCCAGTTGATTTGTAGTTAATAAGGAGACCGCGCGTTTTTTTGTCGTTGCATTTGAAGCGCATGTTCGTCTTTGCGTAATTGGGAAAACGGTCTCCAGGAACAACTTCGATGGCTCCATGTGCTGGTTCGGCTGTCGTCTTCACCTCAACAGAGCCCTCTACCGGCGAGCAATCTGGATTAAGTGCGTACCCAAAATCGAGTGTGACTTTTTTCCCTGATGCCACGAATCGAGTGAACTCAAGTTTCTGCACTCCCTCAAGCCGCCATGCTTCATCTTTTGCTTCTTCTAACCACGCTGACGTGGGGCAGACCCTCAATAACCTGGCCCTCGTTTATCGAGCCCCGGCCAAATACACGGAGTCCGAGGGGCTATTCCTGTCGCCCGGCGCACCGCAAGAACACCCCTGGATGTAGGCGAGCGGGCACAACGGTGACATACGCCGCGCGTCGCACGGCTATGAAGCGCGCCAGGCTGCGATGGCCGCATTCGCTGAGAGCTGGCGTCGCAACAGCTAAGCGCGCGCGCCGCGTGCGGTCACGCGATGATGTGCCAATCGCTCCCCGGATTGAACGAGCCGGCCACGCCGCCAGAGACAAAGTTGAGGCCGTCCATCAACCAGATCGCCGGCGTGCCATCGCTGTTCTGCCACAGGATGTCGGACTTGTTGTCGCCGTTGAAGTCGCTGCTGCCTTCGATCTGCCAGCTCGGCCCCGGGTTGAATGGGCCGACGGCACCGACGGACACCGCGTTGGTGCCGTTCATCAACCAGATCGCCGGCGTGCCGTCGTCGTTCTGCCACAGGATGTCGGACTTGCTGTCGCCGTTGAAGTCGCCCGTGGCCTTGATGTGCCAGCTCGGCCCCGGATTGAAGGAGCCCGCGGCACCCGCCGACAGGACGTTGGTGCCGTCCATCAGCCAGATCGCTGGGGTGCCGTCGCTGTTCTGCCACAGGATGTCGGATTTGTGGTCGCCGTTGAAGTCGCCGGTGGCCTTGATCTGCCAGCTCGGTCCCGGATTGAACGGGCCGACGGCGCCGACCGACACCGCCGCGGTGCCATTCATCAGCCAGATCGCCGGCGTGCCGTCGCTGTTCTGCCATAGGATGTCGGACTTGCTGTCGCCGTTGAAGTCGCCGCTGGCCTTGATCTGCCAGCTCGGCCCCGGATTGAACGGGCCGGCGGCACCGTTGGACAGCACGGTCGAGCCGTTCATCAGCCAGATCGCGGGGGTGCCGTCGTTGCTCTGCCAGAGGATGTCGGAGTGGCCGTCGCCGTTGAAGTCACCACCGTCCTTGACCTGCCAGCTCGGCCCCGGATTGAACGAGCCGGCGGCACCGGCCGATACCGCGTTGAGGCCGTCCATCTGCCAGATCGCCGGCATGCCGTTTCTGCCCTGCCACAGGATGTCGCTGATGCCGTTGGCATTGAAGTCGTTCGGCGCGGCGGTGGAGAAGATCGAGGTCGTCACATCGAGGTCGCCGGTCGAAGCGTCGTCGACGGCAAACGCGATGCGGCCATCACTGAGCAGGGCGGCATCGGGGTGGTTCGGCACCCCGCCCTCCACCGTGAACTCGACGCCGATCTTGTGGCCGAGCGCGTCGAACCGCTGCGCCTCGACGAGAGTGTTGCCGCTGCGCCAGCTGACGAGGAAACCGCCGTCCGCCATCGCCACGACACTGGCATGGTCCTGCTGCCCCGCGGTGGTGGTATTGACCAGGATGTTGGAGGCAACGGGGGCGCCGCCGTTGGACAGGACCGCCGCCCGGATGTCGGTCGCGGCGGGGCCGTCCGGGTCGGTCCACACCACGACGAAGCCGCCGTTTGGCAGTGCGACCACATCCGGCTGGGTTTCCAGCCCCCCGTTGGCCCCCCCGGGGAAGAAGAACAGACTTGGCGCCGGCGCCGGCGGTCTGCCCGCATTGAAGAAGTTGAATGCGATGTCGCTGTCGGTCATCACGCCGTTAGTGAGGGACTTCTCCTCAATGACTGCCACGATGTTGCCATCGGACAGCGTCGCGAGGTGCGAGGACTCAGCGAATCTAGTGGCGCTTGCAGTGGCGATATTGAACTCGCCGCCCACGCTGCCGCTGGCACTCACGAATCGCCCGACGACATGATCGTCGGTCCCGGGGCCGAAAATGTCATTCCCGCTGCCGACAGTGTAGGAGACCGCGTAGCCGCCGTCGGCGAGCGCGGTGAGCGAGGGGTCGAACCCGTGCACCATGCTCGAGACTTCGATGTTGTCGGTTCTGATCAGATGCAGCGACGGATCGAAGACGCGCACGTAGATGTCATCGTTGAGGTTGAACTCATCGACGAAGGCCACGGCGATGTCGCCGTTCGCGAGCGTCGTGACCGCGGGGTCGGACTGGTTGCCGGTCGTGAATAGGCTGAGATTAACCTCGCCGCCGTGGGCCGGATCGCCGCCGACCTTGTTGCCCGCGGCGTCGTAGCGCTGGCCGACGATCGCTTCGCCGAGGGAATTGAAGGTCTCGCTGGTGTCGGTCCACGCCACGATATAGCCGCCGTCCTGCCGCGCAGTGATCGCGCCCTGGAACTGCGTGTGGTCGTGGTCGGTGATGTTGACTTGCGTGAGGGAATTCCAAGGCCTGGGGGTCGTGGTCATTTGTCCTCCGTCGCTTGCGTGATCCGTGCGCCGGTCTCACGGACGCGCGGACACGTAGCGGCAAGTGAGCCGATGTGCTTGCAGGCGGTCTGCAGATTTCCTTGAGATTTCAGCCAAGGCGCGCGATGCCGTGACAAATTTGCGCAAACGTGGCCACGATGCCGCCGCCATGCCGCTAAGCGCGGTGATGAAGTCGCCGTCTGGTGCGAGCACGAGCACGATCTGCTTCGGAGTCGGTGGTGGCGTGCGTGCTTGCGCTCGAGGAATTCCTCGGTCTCCCGATCACGGCGCCGCACGGCCGTGAGCTAGCGGGGAGGGCGGACCCCAACCCGACCGTCCCGCCCTTAAAATACTTGACTTCGTTACGTGGACAGTGTAGGTTAGTATAACTTCGAGACGTGCGCATGAGGCCCGGGCGGACAACCGCCTCCGGGCCTTTGTGCTGTGCGGGAGGGCGATGCCAAGACCGCCCTTCGGGGGCGCGGCCTGGCGTGCCGGGGACGGGGCGGCGCCCTGTATTTTTCCTGTTATTTACAGGAAAGCGCCGCTCACCGGCGACGCAAGCCGCACGTTGCCATGAAGTCCTCGACCAGCCGCGCGCATTCCGCCGGCTGCTCGATCTGCAGGAGGTGACCGGTCCCGGGCACGAAATCGTAGTCGTAGCCGTTCTCGGTTCCGAGCGCGTAGTTGGTCTGCGCCGTCGCCGGCGCGCCTTTCGCGTTCATCCACAGCGAGTCGAGCTCGGCATACCGAACGAGCAGGAGGCGGCGGCCTAGCGAGGGCGCGATGGCTTCGGCGCAGATCGTCTTGCCCCTGCCCGGAGGTCTTGCCAAGTTGAAGAGAGCGAGGCCGGTGGGATGACGCTCGGCGAGGCCCCAGCAGTGAAGGTGAGATCGTGCTGGGTCACCTGCGCCAGGGCGGTGTCGAGCGCGCGCCGTGTCGCAGGCGGCAGAATGACATCGTCGAATGTCCAGCGCGGCACGATCGACTCGACCGCGCGGCCGCCGCCCGTGCCGAACAGCCGCTCAGGAATTGAAAGACGAGATCGGGCTCGACCACTTCGAAGGCCGCAGCCTGCCAGGCTGGCAACGCCACGTCGTGCTGACCACGATCGCGTACAGCTTCCTGCAGCGAACGCGGGCGACGGGGGCAGACGCAGCTCACGTTGCCGCGGGTGCGCGCCGTCATCTCCTATTCGACCGCGAAATCATAGAAGCGGCTTGCCAGCTTGATGGCGTATTCCCCAGGCTGCAGTGGCGACTTGGGTACCATGCGGTAGATGCCGAAGGTGTCACTGTCGACCGGATCTGCCGGCCGCACGATCAGCGGCACCAGGTCGTCGTCGTGTAACTCGTTCGACGTCTTGTGGTCCATTCCGATCTCGCGTCGCCCGCCCTTCGGTGTCACACGTACCAGGAACACGTTGTCAGGGCCGATATTCGTGGGCAGCCGCAGCTCGAACGATGGCTGCCTCGCAGTAATACGAAGCGATGACCTGACGCCGTCGAGGGTCAGCAGATCTTTCGAGAAGCCCAGAAAGCCGATACGGTGGTTGCGCGATCGAGGCTCCGCTGTCTGGGACGCGATCGGCGTTCGGTGGTCGCCGCTGACCAGGAGCACGTCGGTCGCCGAACGCAGGGCAGGGGCCTGCGTGCTGAGCGACATCAGCGCGCCGATCATCGTCGGGAGCATGAACTGGAGCTTCAGCATCTGTACCTCACGATGGTATGTCCGCGCCGGGATTTAGACGGTTGACCGCGGGGATTGGCCGGCTGGGGGATCTCGATTCCGTCGGGTGTCCTTCGACGTATTGGTAAAGGCCCTTCCTTTGAACGCCAATATCCGCTCGAAGTGTCAGTCTTCTCCCTCTCCGGAACGCGTAGCCGTCAGTGCCTCTTCACGAGACGGAAGCCCCGAGGAATCGGTCAACAGCCCCACCCCAATTCTATTGAGGTTTTCACTTCGGCTCCGGTCGGTTGAGGCGAGGGGGCGGTGGCGGGAGCGGGAGAGGATGGGCCAAAAAGGCTGGGGAGCGCTTCAAACGTCCAAGTCGCGAGTGGGGAGACGTTAACCGAATTCAGCCCGCCAAGCGTTGTCCGGATTGGAACCACTCCACCGGTCGCGCGGCGTGGCGACACGTGGGTGGGGGCATGCTCTACGGAGCAGACCGTCCCCACACGCGCCCTTTGGGACTGTCGCAGAAGGGAGCGAGCTGATCGCAGCGTGCGCGCCGCGATCAGCTCGCCGCAGACGGGAGTGAAGCCAGCCATCTACGCAGCGAAGGCTGGAGCCGGTCGCTGCCGGGGCTCGGCAGGATGTCGGCCGGGTCGGTCAGTGCTCACCCTGACGTCGGAAACGCCCAGGAGTACCAGACTGTCGTCGGCCTCGATCTCCGTGGGAGCGCTGCTGACCGGCGCGCATTGATCGGGCCCACCGTCGGTCGCGTCGAAATAGCAGGTCCCGTCGCCGCCCAGCTTCCAGCGGCCGGGCGCGGGCGCAGGCGAACACTGATCCGGCCCGTCGTCGTTCGCGTCGAAGTAACACCCGCCATCACCGCCGAGCTTCCAGCGGCCGCTTGCCTCCGGTGTCGCAGCTGCCACGCCAGCGGTCAACACCAGCAGGCCCATCAACAGAGCACCTGATACGCGCATGGGACCCTCACTTTCCAGGGCGCAGGCACGTCAACGCGGCATGCACGTCGTTGCCGACCGGCCGACGATCGTGAGCGCGCTGCCTGCACCTACATCAACGTGCGTGCGCCGCAAAACTCACAACGCGTGCTGGCGGATCAGCTGCAACACCGAATTACGAGTTCTGGAGCAAGCAGGGGCCGAGGCCGAAAACCGACGGGCGGCGCCACGGGCCGCGGCGTTGCGGATCACTACGGCGTTGGGACCAAGCCGCTGGCGCGGCGGACGCTACGCGTGCGCCTCGCTCGATCGACGGGGTAGGTTGGGGTCACAGGAGGTGTCTTGTGACCCATTGCCGCGAGATCATGCTGGAGGAGCTCCAGCGTCGTAACTACGCGCCGACCACCATCTCGACGTATCTGCACGCGGTGGAGCAGTTCGCCCGACATTTCAAGTGCCGACCTGACCGGCTCAATCAGACACACTTCCGGTCATATCAGGCGTATCTGCTGCGCGAGCGGAGGATGCGACCGCTGACGGTTCGCCTTCACGTCGCAGCGTTGCGCTTCTTCTTCGTGAAGACGCTGAAGCGCCGGTACCTGCTCGACGACACGCCGTATCCCAAAGCCCCGCGACGGCTGCCGCAGATCCTGAGCGTCGAGGAGATGGCCCGGGTCATCGACGCGGCCGACAGTTTGTCGCACCGGACGATGCTGATGGTCTTGTACTCGACCGGCATGCGCAATGCGGAGCTGCGGCAGCTGCAGGTCGGGGACATCGATAGCCGGCGCATGCTGATTCATATCCAGCGGGGGAAGGGTGGACGGGATCGATACGTGCCGCTCAGCCCGACGCTGCTCACCACCCTCCGGGCGTACTACCGGTGGATGCGACCGAAGACGTGGCTGTTTCCCGGCACGGTCGACGGCTGGCGCGCCGACAAGCCCATCACGCCCAAGGTCCTCTGGGACGCGTGCGTCGTCGCGGCCCGGCGCGCCGGTGTGCGCAAGCGCTGCTCACCGCATCTCGTGCGCCATTCCTATGCGACCCACTTACTGGAGAGTGGCGCGGACCTCCGGACGATTCAGCTGCTCCTCGGCCACGTGGAAATCCGGCACACGGTGCTGTATCTCCATCTCTCCCAGAAGCATCTCCAGGCCGTCGCCAGTCCGCTGGACGCGCTGACCCTCTCGGCGCCCGACACCGCGCGACGCACGCGGCTGAAGCACCGGCGGTGACGCGGCCACCCTTTGAGGTGGCCGACATCGTGCGCCAACACGGCGATCGTTTTCTGGAGACGCACCGCGCCTGGGTGACCGGACAGCATCGGCGCGTCCTCCGGGCTATCGTCCAGTGTCGAACGGCGGCACTCGGCGGGCACCGTGATCGCTGCGACCAGTGTGCGCAGTCGGCCCTCTGTACAACAGCTGCCGGGATCGCCATTGTCCCAAGTGCCTCACGGTCGCTCGCAACGCCTGGGTGGCCGCACGGGAGCAGGAGCTCTTGCCGGTGGGCTACGTGCACCTCGTCTTCACCGTGCCGGAGCCGCTGGCGCGTCTCGCGTTGGCCAATAAACGCGTCGTCTATGACCTCCTGTTTCGTGCCACGGCGGCGACACTGCTGCAGGTCGCGGCCAACCCGAAACGCTTGGGCGCGATGATTGGCGGCCTCATGGTCCTTCACACCTGGGGCCAACGCCTTCAGCATCATCCGCACGTCCACTGTGTCGTGCCCGCGGGCGGACTGTCGCCCGATGACGCGCGATGGATCCACGCGCGGCGGACCTTCTTTCTCCCGGTCAAGGTGCTGCGACAGATCTTTCGCGGAAAGCTCGTCGCCGGCCTGCGCAAGGCGGCGCGCGAGGGACGGCTCGCGTTTCCGGGGGCGTTACAGGCCCTGAAGCCCGACTCCGCCTTTCGCGTCTGGCTCCGCTCCCTCCATCGCCAATCGTGGGTCGTCTACGCGAAGCCCCCCTTTGGCAGCCCCGCCCACGTGCTGCACTACCTCGCGCGGTACACCCACCGCGTCGCCATCTCCAATCACCGGATCGTCGCCGTGACCGACGACACCGTCTCGTTTCGGTGGAAGGACTATCGGCACGGGAGCCAGATGCGCACGCTGACGCTCGATGTCGACGAATTCCTCCGGCGCTTCCTCCTGCACGTCCTCCCGAAACGCTTTGTCCGCATCCGCTACTTCGGCCTGCTCGCGCCTCGGTGCCGCACCGCCGATCTCGCGACGTGTCGCACGGTCTTGGCTGTCGCGCCGCCACCACCCGTCACCGCACCGGCTGTCGGCGCCACGCGCTCGTGGCCGTGTCCGCGGTGTGGCGCGCCCATGCGCATCGTCGCGCGGCTGACCGCGCGTCAGCTCTATCTCGAGGCTCTCCTCGCAGACATCATCTATGACAGCTCGTAAGCGGCGCGTGCGTGTCACCCTCCGCCCTCAGTCGCGCTCGGACGCGCGGGCACCGGAGGTGTGTCCGCCCGGCGGCCACAGCGTCCATGCACATACGGTTGCCCCTCGCCTGCGACGTCTTGACCGGCTCGCTCGGACCTCCATCGTCACGACGCACACCCCACCGCCTCGAGTCCGCACGATTCAACGCCCATAGCCGTCCCCCGCGTCCGCCGCAAACGCCAGCGGCTTGGTCCAAACGGCTCTATCGACAGTGACCCGGCGGTCAACGTCCGGACTCAATGACCGCATCCGCGCGCCGGGTCACTCCCGATAGAGTCCTTCCGTCAATCGCGGGTAAGGGTAGCGGCTCTGCATTGCACCAGCCGCCCTTGGGCGCGGCGGTCTATTTCTGTTCGGCGAACGTGTCAGCCACTTTTAGCGCGAGAGCGGCCGTGTTGGCGTGCGCGATGTTCGACGCCACGGCAACGACGATCCCGTTGTCGCGGCGCGTCATCAGCGACATCACGCTTCCCCCTGCGAGCTCGCCGTTGACGCTGTCTGCATTCGTCGCCAGGGCAAAGCGGACGAGATCGGACGGCGTGGAATAGAACGCCATTTTCCCCGCACAGCACGCCAGGTCGCGCATGTACATCAGTCGTCGTCCACTGCGGGGATCTGTGGTGAAGCCCCGCCAGAATGTTGCCGGCACGTAGAACGTCGCGCGATCGCCCGGCAATGGCTGGCGGGGGGCGCTGATACCAATCGGCCTGAGGATGAGGTCGTGGACGGCCGTGAAGCCTGGGAAGTCCTCTTCCGGCTCCCCGATATGATCCGGGCTCCACTCGGCCGCCGAATCCGTACCGGTGTTGGTCAGGCCGAGGGACGCGACCGCAGCGGGGGTGACCACCTGTGCCGCAGTGCCGATGTTGAATCGAGTATCGGGTGTAACGGGCGTATGCGTGACGACGTCCCTCCATCCGAACCCTTCGGCCCAGACAATATTCCCGGGGCCGCCGCCGATGCCGACCGCGATCGAGACTCCTGGTAGGTTCTGCTCCACGATGGCCGCGCGCACCATCGGCCGCGCGCGATCGACGGCTGCCGCCAATTGTGGCGAGGGTGCCGACGCGCTGACCGACGGCACGCCCGGAGTTTGCGCGAAGAGAGGCGCCTCTACCTTGATCGAATGGATGAGAAATGCCGCGAACGCGGCAATGAGAGCGCCGACTGCCACTGCGGTGCGCCCGGCCCAGGTCGGCAGCCGGCTCCGCGCGGCCCTCACGCCGAAGAGGACCGCGGCAAGCATGAGCAGGAATCCGACGACGGCCCCGCCCGGCGGGTCTGAGCTCGCGACGTAAATGCCCATCGCCGCAATGGCCAGGGCCAGAGCGATGCGGGCGAATGCCTTCCCGGGGTTCGTCACAGACGATGTCATGTGCTACCACTCCCCAAACCGGCGTGAAAACGCGGAAGTTGCTCCCTGGCACCGAGGCCGCGTATTACTTTATAACAAAAAGTTCTCTGCGTATAGGAGCAAGCGACGGCTCGCGGCAGCGTCTTCTCGATAGGTCCCCAAAGTCGCCAAGGGTATTTCGACCGGCCCGACCGTGAATCGAAAGCCACTACGGCGTCACTCAGGACCGATCTCGTAGAATTACCTCGTGAGAATGGCCCTCCCTCCTGGCACCCGCCTTGGCCCGTATGAAATCACCGGTCAGATCGGGGTGGGCGGTATGGGCGAAGTCTATCGCGCGATGGATTCCCATCTGAAGCGGGCCGT
>CAWIGD010000067.1:0-119768 GCA_963835165.1 uncultured Alphaproteobacteria bacterium | reverse complement strand
CGGCACGGAAGTGCCAGAGCGCATCAACGACGTCCGCTCGTGGGGGGTAATCCGGACGGAATATGCTCGCTGTGAGTTTTTCCGCTTTTGACCGATGCTGTTGAAAAAGTCTCCGCAAAGGAACTGTGGAATTAGAAATTGAAACGAACGAATTGGGCAAGTGATTTCTTGAATTATGATTGCGCATTTGCTCTTGATCCTAATTTAATGTGGCTAACAGACCCCCCTCATAATCCTTTTTCAACAGCATCGCCCCCGAGCCGACATAAGCCGGGCGGAAATCCCGCAATGCAACGGTCTCCCGCCGCACCGGGTGTGCTTTCGGTTGGGGCGGCTGCACAGGCGCGAGTTCAGTAGCGTCTCGCCCCGATTCAGAACGATTTAGGTCTGCCCCAAGGACTTCCCGGCTATGCCGCGGCAGTTGAGGGTTGCCGCACCGGCTACTTTCGTGGGAGGTCTCACCATGAGCGAGCGCGTTGTAGACGAGGGCAGAGCGGGGCTTCGGACATCATCGGGGTCGTCAGCGGTGTCGGGCTCTATTCGGTCCTGTTTTTTCTGTAACCTTCCTGTGCCTATATGTTCCGGCTTGAAGCCCGATTACGGCTGGGAGGGTTATGCTCCACATGCGACGGCGCGAGTTCATCACGCTCCTCAGCGGGGCGGCCGCGTGGCCGCTCGCGGCGCGCGCGCAGCAGCCGGCGCCTCTGATCGGATTCCTCAATGCGGGGTCGGCGGCGCGATGGGCGCGATGGGCGCACTTGGTAAAGAGAATGCCCCCACTAGTAAGAGAATGCCACCGAGCACGATAAATACGAGGCCAGGCCAATTCTCTTTCAGTCCAAACCCGGCACCAGGCCCACGAGGCTCCAGAGTGTGAGGCTCCAGAGTGTCACGTGGTACTGCCGAAGATTTCGTCGTCTCGCTTCACTGAGCCGCCCTCGCCAGATAGACTGAGCCGCAATGAATACCAGCCCGCCTAGAAATAATAGCGCACCGAGCCAGATGACTAGCATTCTCGCCCCCGATTGGTACGGCTTACCGCTAACCAAAGTAGGAGACCGGCATGACGGTAGAGGCCCGAGAGCTGTATAGCAGTTCGATGGGACCGATGGTATCTGGTTCGCGAACCCCGTTCAGAGCGAATGCTCATCGAGCAACCTCAAGACCGCCAGGGCACTCGGCCTCGAAGTGCCACCGACCCTGCTCGCCCGCGCCGACGAGGTGAGCGAATGACCGTTGTCGCCCGCTTGTCTCTTATGGGTCTCAGAGCGGACCTCTTGCCATCGCGACATGCTAAGATGCAGACTGCAGGTGTTAATTAGGTGTCAACGTCTATCGTTCTTGGGCGCGATTGGTGTGTTCAGTCACGCTGAAGAAGAGGAGCATGACGCCATGAGAATGCAAGAAATCGAAATCCAGGACTACGCGCGGCAATTGTTGGAAGCACACGGTGACAAGGCCGTTGCCGAGGCCGCTCAAAAGGCGTGTGCCCTCGAAAAGCAAGGCGAAAGCGAACAGGCCGAAACTTGGAGGCACATCGAAGCGGCTCTGAAACTGATGCGTGGGCCGCACGAAAGCTGAAGTGGCGGCCGACGGGCGACAAGAGTTGCTCCCAGGTGAAGCGGCCCCGCGCCGGAGTGATGCTCCCGCGGCAATGATGCCGCTGACAGCGCGGCTGAGACCAAACTAGCATTCGCGCTGGGCCGCTTGGGGCTGATCAGCGCTCCAAAAGTCATCCCGGGAACCGCTCTTAGACGCGGGAGGAAACTCATGGTTCCAAACTGTGCCACGGCCGAGGATGTCCTTAAGACGATCGAGGACAAGAAAGTCCAAATGATCGATTTACGATTTACCGACTTGCCCGGCGTCTGGCAGCATTTTTCCATCCCGCCAAGCGCTGTGGATGCCGATGCTCTCAACGAGGGCATCGGATTCGATGGCTCTTCGATACGCGGCTTTCAGGAGATCCAGGAAAGCGACATGCTGGTCGTCCCGGACCCGACCACGGCCTTCCTCGACCCGTTCGCCACGGCGGCGACGCTCGTCTTGATCTGCAACATCAGGGACCCGGTCACCGGCCAAACCTATAGTCGCGACGTCCGCTACGTCGCCCAGAAGGCCGAAACCTACCTGAAGAGTACCGGCATTGGCGAGGCTGCCTATTTCGGCCCGGAGGCGGAGTTCTTCGTCTTCAACGAGGTGCGCTACGGGGAAGGCATAAACTACGCCATGCATGAAATCGATTCAAAGGAAGGCACCTGGAACACCGGCACAAAGGAGGCGCCTAACCTGGGCCACAAGCCGCGCCAGAAAGAGGGATATTTTCCAGTTCCCCCCGTCGACAGCATGCAGGATCTCCGCACCGAGATGGTCCTGACCATGGAGGCACTGGGGATCCAGATCGAGGCCCATCACCATGAGGTCGCGACCGCCGGCCAAGCCGAAATCGACATGCGCTTCACCACGCTGACGCGCATGGCCGACAACCTGATGATGTACAAATACGTGGTCAAAAACGTGGCCCGCAAGCACGGCATGACGGCGACTTTTATGCCCAAACCGTTGTTTGAAGACAACGCCTCGGGCATGCACGTCCATCAGAGTATCTGGAAGGGCAACACTAACCTGTTCCACGGCACGCAGTATGCCGAGCTGAGCGAGCTTGGCCGCTTTTACATCGGGGGCTTGCTGAAACACGCCTGGGCACTATGCGGGCTTTGCGCCCCGACCACGAATTCCTATCGTCGCCTGGTGCCGGGTTACGAGGCGCCGATCAACTTGGTCTATTCGCAACGTAACCGCTCCGCCTGCTGTCGGATTCCGATGTATTCGCCAAACCCGCGCGCAAAGCGAGTCGAGTTCCGTTCGCCGGACCCCTCCTGCAATGGATACCTTGCGTTCACGGCAATGTTGATGGCGGGCCTTGACGGCATCCAGAATCGCATCGATCCGGGCAAGCCCATTGACAAGAACCTCTACGACTTGCCGCCCGCGGAGGCGAAGGAGGTGAAGTCCACCCCCGGCTCGCTGGAGCAAGCGCTGGATGCGCTCGAAGGCGATCACGCGTTTCTGCTACGCGGCGATGTCTTCACCAAGGACGTGATTGAAACCTGGCTTGGTTACAAGCGGGACAAGGAGGTCGATGCCATCCGGCTGCGCCCGCATCCCCACGAGTTCCATCTTTATTACGACATCTAGACTAGCTAGTCACGTGAATCTAAAGTTCGCTGCATAATGTCTGCTGCGCTTTGTGGCAGAAGCGCTTCACTGAGGCCAAGATTTGGTCGGCCGATTTTGTCCATTTGAACGGCCGGGGATTTTGGTTGTGCCGATCGATGAAAGCTCGGATATCGGCTTCGAGTTGCCTGACGGAGGTATGAACACCGCGCTGGAGCCGCTTTCTCGTGAGCTCAGCGAACCAGCGCTCGACCTGATTGATCCATGACGCCGAAGTCGGCGTGAAGTGCACATGATAATGCGGTCGGCGGGCGAGCCACGCCTTGATCTTGGGGGTTTTGTGGGTGGCATAGTTATCCATGACAATATGGATATCCAGTCCTTCAGGGATTTGAGCATCGATCTCTTTGAGGAAGTTTAAAAACTCGGCCGCCCGGTGACGCTTGTAGCATTTGCCGATGACGAACCCCGAGGCGACATCGAGTGCGGCAAACAACGAGGTCGTACCATGCCGCACGTAGCTGTGCGTGCGACGTTCGGGTACGCCAGGCATCATCGGCAGGAAGCCTCGAAGCCAGCGTGATTGGTCCTTCATCAAGGCAGAACTTGCGTGGCGGCGAGTATGACTCCTGCCGCCTCGTGGCTGACCTTCACCTTGGCGCGCACCTCTTCGACCGCTGCAAGCAGCGCCTTGGTCTCGATTCTCTGCTTGGGACCAGTCCGGAGGTAGCGGCTCTCGATGACGGCGTCGGTCTGATCGGCAAGTTCAAAGATTTCTTGAATCTCAGCCGGGAGATTCATTCCAAAGGCGGCAGTCTTGGCACACATCTGGGGGTGAAAGTGGCCAAGCCTCTTCACAGCCTCCAGGTCCTCGCCCTTCTGCCGAAGGTAGCTCTTCAGATAGAGCTCTGCGGCGTGGAACAAGAGGAAATGAATGGGTGCGTCGAACCGTAAATGTAGCGACGGACTGGTGTTGAGGTGCTTGGCACAACAGAGGTAAGAGTCCGCGTAGTTGAACAGACCCACCTCATTCGTGCGCGCGTTGTCGTCGGCGATTTCTTCGGACGTCTTGTTCACCAAGCGACCCCATCAGCCTACGTGCAGTAGTTCCTCGGCGAGGTTGACGACCGTCATCCCGATCCGGAAGTCCGTGTCGGGCTGGTATTATAGATCGTCATCTATTTGCTCTCACTATAGCATCAACGATAAGATTGACGAGCTTCAGTACTATCGCCCCATCCGATTGTTTTCGCCCATTTTCCTGGCTCAAGGTCCTTGTAGTGCTCAAAAAAGTGCTGAACCCTGTTCCAATGTAATTGGCGGCATGTCAGCGATGCTAGTCCTTGTCTCTGGCTCGTAATCCCGTCTCGCGGAAACGAAGAACGTCTCAGGCAGACACTCGGACTGGAGGTTACACCGCCGGCAGGTCGCAGAGGCGGAAAACTCCCGCAAATAGGCCCGATTCGGCGGCGTTTTTCGTGGACACACCGTCTCTGCAAAGCGGCAATCGGATTTGTGAGGGTGTTCCGGTGCCTTTGTCTCTGGCGCGAAATCCCGTTTCCCGGCAAACGCATTCGGCATCGCCCGCTCTTGCAAGTTCATACGGATGTCGGGCCTCAAAATGATGACAGCAGCGTCCACCGACAACAGCTTTGTCTCGTTTGTCTCGCAACAGCGGCCGCGCGAACCGATCGTTCCTCAAGTGCCGGAGTTTTCAGTCCAAGGCGGAGCGATGTGATCAGAGGGCCGAATGGGTCAGCTATCTAATATGCTTTATTTAGCGTCGATCTGGGTGATCCCAGTAGTTATCGCCATTACTTTTCATGAGGCGGCCCATGGCTTCGTCGCGCGTTTCCTTGGCGATGAGACGGCATGGAAACTGGGACGCGTCAGCCTCAATCCCATTAAGCACATCGATCCAGTTGGGACGATCTTGCTGCCCGGCTTCCTACTGCTGCTGGGCTCGCCGTTCCTGTTCGGTTATGCCAAGCCGGTTCCGGTCAATTTTCGAGCGCTCCGAAATCCGCGCAGCGGCATGGTCTGGGTAGCTGCGGCCGGCCCTGCCATGAACATCGCGCTCGCCATTTTGGCCGCGCTCGCCTTCCACCTTGTCGGGTACCTGCCCGTAACCGCCGCGCAATGGGCTGCGGAAAACTTGAAGAACGCGTTGATCATCAATGTCGTATTGGCTGTCTTCAACATGTTTCCTATTCCGCCACTCGATGGCGGACGCATCGCCGTCGGTGTGCTCCCGGACGCCCTTGCCGCCCCGCTTGCCCGGCTAGAGCCGTACGGGATGCTAATTCTCATTGGTCTCCTCTTCATTCTGCCGATGTTGGGTGCGCAATTGGGAGCCGATCTCAACATCGTCTCGCAAGTGATCGCAAGCTCAACCGACTCCGTCATTCGCACCATACTGCGATTGACCGGCAACACATGACGGCATGCAATCACTACTCGAATTGGCGCGAGCGCTGCTGAGCGAGGCTGTGTGTACCTAAAACTAGATTCGGCAATATCGGTGGTGAAGTCCGCTTATATAATAGCGTTCTTAGTGATGGCCTTCACACACGTAACGGGCGTAGGCCCATAGTCTGCTGCAATCGCACTCGTGGATGGAGGCGATCATGCGAAGCATCACGCAATGGATTGTCGGGGTGTCGGCGGTCGGCGTCGCCTCGATTGGCAGCGCAGTTGCGCAGGCGCCGCCCGAACAATCCAAGGTCATCGGGCAGGAAGTCTGGACTTCGGAAATTGACTTGCCCCCCAGTGATCATCAGCGGCTCAAGCGTTATTTCCTTGATGGATCGCGCGACCGGCAGAAATGAGATCGGTGTAAGTGGGGGAGCCGATGGTCCCCGTCCAAGCAGGAAAGCAAAAACATGGCGTACATCTACCTTACAGCTGCGATCATTACCGAGGTAATTGGGACATTGGCCCTCAAGGCGTCCGATGGGTTTAGCAAGTTCCAGCCGTCGGCAATTGTCGTTGCCGGGTACGCCACCGCCTTCTTCTTTCTTTCGCGGACGCTCCGGACCATGCCAGTTGGAATCGCCTACGCGATCTGGGCAGGGTCCGGGACGGCATTGATCGTTCTCGTTGGCGCGATGCTGTTTAAGCAAAGCCCGGACACGGACGCGCTGATAGGAATTGCCCTGATCCTCGCAGGCATCGTGGTCATAAACCTTGGGTCGTCCGAGATTCTCAGCACACAGTGGTTAACTCAAACCCAGTGGTTACCGGCACCGCACCACCGCGCATGCATCGACCGGATCGGGGCGTTTGTCGGGGGCGCCGCTTCGCCGGTCGTCCGGGGATATCGCAAATCGCGTTGCCACATTCTCTGAGCACCGAGGCCGAGCATTCGGCCGTTCCCTGACTGGCAGATTCCCATTTTCGGTGTTTCGCTCAAGGGCGGGTGCCCTCGTCACCGACGCAAAGCTGCTAATCGGGTCATAGCGCGCGTTTTGGCTGGACACAAAAGCGGCCGCGGTCGAACCGTACTTTGCCACGAATTACACGCATTTTCGGGCGCAGGATGCTGGTCGGCGGGGGAAGCAATGCGGGGCACTTGTTTGCCGGGGCATTGGCTAAAGTCGTACGCCACGGCCGTGGCGGTCGCTTCACTTGCATGGTTGGCCGGTCCAGAGGAGGCGCGAGGCTTCGATTTGTTCGGCCTATTCAGGTCCAATGAAGCACCTCCCTCCCCCAACCCGGAAAACCTCGTCTACAGCGTCGATTTCATTGCCAGGAACGCCGATAAGGATCTGCTGACGATCCTACGTGACGCCTCGAACACCCACAAACTCCGGCGGGAACCGCCGCAGAGTGCGGAAGAGCTGGTGCGGCGAGTTGAGGCCGACCTCCCCCGCCTAATCGATGCGCTTTGGGGTGCCGGCTATTACGGTGCTGGCTCTACAGGTTCGAATTGGTGAGGCGACAATTGGTCTTTCGGGATCGAGCGGTTCAGCGTCCCGCATCGCCGAGAGCTTTCGCAATCGCGCCCCGGTGCCGATCGTCTTCGAGGCCGAGCTTGGAAAACTCTTCACCTTGCGCCGGATCGAGGTGATCGACGCCCGGACACGCGCCCCGCTCGACCCCGCTCTCGTCCCGCCGCGAATCATCCGCTTGCGGCCCGGCGACCCGGCCCGCGCCGCTGATCTGAGGGCCGCCCAGGTTCGCATCCTCGATCGCTTACGCGCGCAATCGCGGCCGCACGCCAAAATCGCTCAAGCGGAGCCGACCGTCCTCCATCAGAGCGGCGAGATGGATCTCGTCCTCGTTGTCGATCCAGGCTCCGAGGCGGGGATCGGCCCGGTGACCGTATCCGGCACCCAAGATGTCGATCCTGCGGTCGTGCGCTCCTTCGTCCATCTCGAAGAGGGCGAGCGCTACTCGCCCAGGAAGATCGCCGATACGCGCAAATCCGTCGGGCGCATCGAGGCGCTGGGTTCGGTGCGCATCCGCGAGGCCGAAGCGCTCGACGCCAACGGCAACGTCCCGGTCTTCGTCGAGGTGACCGAGCGCAAGCCGCGCCTCTTCGGCATGTCGGCGCGCTATTCGACTGTCGACGGCCCGGGCATCCATGCCTATTGGGCGCATCGGAATCTCTTCGGCGGAGCCGAAAGGCTGCGCCTTGATGCCGATATCGGCTTCTTCGTTAACAATGACCGGCCGTCGATCAAAAATGACGGTGATATCGAGTTCGGCGATTTCACCGGCCGCCTTGCCGCCAGCTTTGTGAAGCCGGCGCTGTGGGGATCGCGCAACGACCTCCTTGTCGATACCGCCCTCGTGCGCGAAAAGACCGTCGATTATATTGGCGACTACGTCAACGGCACGGCCGCGATCCGCCATCGCTTCAACGACGTCTTCTTCGGTCCAGGGCGGCATCGGCATCGAGCGCGGCGAGACGCGCGACGTGCTGGGTCGGATTGATTACAGGCTAGTCGGCATGCCGTTCGGCCTCGACCTATGACTCGACCGACAGCTTGCTCGACCCGACGCAAGGGTTCCGCGTCCAGGCGCGTGCCGCACCTTATGCGCAGGCGATCGGCTCCAGCATCGATCTCTTCGAATCCAAGGTGCAAGCCTCAGCCTATTACGCCATCGACGAAGCGGCGAACTACGTGCTCGCCGGCCGCATCGGCTTCGGCTCGCTGTTCGGCCCCGAACTCAACGAGATCCCTACGACGCATCGCTTCTACGCCGGCGGTGCCGGTTCGGTACGCGGCTACGCCTATCGTTCGCTCGCGCCAATCGGTCCCTTTGGCCAGGCGATCGGCGGCCGGAGCCTTTTGGACGGGTCGGTCGAGGCGCGTATCAAAGTCACCGATACGATCGGCGTGGTCCCCTTCCTGGATATGGGCAACGCTTTCGCGTCGAGCTATCCCGGACTTCAAGGAGCCGACTACGTTTCGCCGCCGGCCTCGGCCTTCGCTACTACACCGCCATCGGCCCGATCCGCCTCGACGTTGCGATGCCGCTCGAACGCACGCGCGGCGCGACGCAGGTCGCGGTCTATGTCAGCATCGGACAGGCGTTTTGAGATGACGAAACAGCTCAAAGCCTTCGCCGCCGGCCTCGTCGTCGTCAGCCTCGCGGGGCTCGGTGCGCTCGGCGTCACTTTCGGCATGCCGGACTTCGCGCAAAAAGACAAAGGCTTTCTGGCGGGCCTGATCTCGCAGGCGCTGTCCTCGCCGGGCATGCAGGTCTCGGTCGGCGCGATCGACGGCGCCTTGTCATCGGATGCGACGATCCGCGACGTCGTCATTGCCGACAAGGACGGGCCTTGGCTGATGCTTGACCGAGCCCGCCTCGTCTGGACGCGCACCGCACTTCTTTCGCGCCGTCTCGAGGTCAACCGGCTCGAGATCGGCAAGCTGACGATAGCCCGTAAGCCCGTGCCATCGGGATCGGAACAACCCGCTTCGGAAGCGCCGCTCTTGCCGGAGCTTCCGCTCAAGGTCGAGATCGAGCGCTTTGCGCTGCAAGAGCTCGCGCTCGGCGAACCGCTCCTCGGCCAGGCGGCACGGCTTTCGGCCGAGGGCAAAGCCAAGCTCGGCCCACCGACCGAAGGGCTCGACCTAACCTTCACGACGAAGCGCCTCGATCAGCCCGGCACCATCGACATCAAGATCGGCCTGGTGCCGAAGACGCAAGGCCTGACCGTCAAGGTCAAGGCGCAGGAGCCGCAAGGTGGGCTGATCGCGCATCTCGCGCAACTTCCCGACCTGCCGCCGGTCGATCTCGACATCGACGGCAAGGGCTCGCTCGATGCCTTCGTCTCGCGGGTCATCTTCGCCGCCGGCGCCGATATCGGCGCCGACGGCAATGCGACCTTGACGCGGCAGGGCGATGCGCGGTGGCTCAATCTCGCCATGGCGGCCCGGATCGAGGGTCTCCTGCCGCACGCCGTCGCGCCGATCTTTGCCGGCGCGACACGACTCGACGGCGATCTCGTGTTCGCCGATTCCGGCGCCGATTTCGGCCGAGCACTTCTCGATCGTCGCCCGGGCCGCCCGGCTCGACATCGCCGGCGGCATGGCCGCCGACGAGAACCTCAAGATCGCGACCACGATCCGCGCCGTACCCGGCAATGAGGGCGTCGTCCGATCTGGCGACGTCGAGATCAAGGCGCTCGATGCGCGGATCGATGTTGGCGGCACCCTCCAGGCGCCGCGCGTCACAGGCGATGTCGCCCTCGCCGATGCTCATCTGCCGAGCGGCCGCTTCGGTCGGCTCGCGGCAAAGTTTTCCGCGCTTTCGAACGGCCCGCTTTCCGAGCCGACGACCCGGATCGCGCTCGAAGCCGATGCCGAAGGCGCCCAACTCGCGTTCGCCAATCCATCTTACGCCAAGGCGGTGGGGACGAGCGCCAAGGTCTCGCTGCGCGGCTGGACGACGCGGGACGGCGAAGGCGAGTACGACATCCTGCGCCTTACGGCGCAGAGCCTCGATCTCGGCTTTTCGGGCGCACTCGGCCCGAAAAGAATCGCCGGCAAGCTCGATCTAAAAGTGCCCGATCTCTCGCGCTTCGCGCGTCTCGTTGGCCTCGACCTGTCCGGCGAAGCTGTTTTGGCTGCAAAGCTCGACGGTGCGCCGAAGGAGGAGCGCATTGCGGTGACGCTAGACGGGCGCTTCGCGCGGCTCACGACCGGCATCGATTCCTTCGACGGGTTGACGGGTGGCCGCGTCGCCTTGACCGGGAGAGTGAAAAAGCTGCCGGCCGGCGGGTTCGGCTTCGACGACCTCAAGCTCGTCGGCGCGCATCTGACGGCTCTCGTGAAAGGCGACGCCACGACCACCATGGCCGCGATCGATGCCCAAGTCGATCTGCCGGACCTGAACCGCGCCGATCCACGTCTAACCGGCCGGGCCAATTTGAGGGCGAGTTTGACCGGCAACGTGCAAAAGCCCAATGCGGCGGCGCGGCTCACGATCGTCGACGCGAACGGGATCGGGCGCCCAATCCCGCGCCTGGTGCTCGAGGCGGTCGCCCGCGATCTCACCGGGGCGCTCGATGCTCGCCTGTCGCTCGACGGCGAGGTCGACAAGAAGCCGGCCAAGGGTGGGCTGAAGGCGGCGAAGCAAGTTTCAGGCGGCTGGCGGCTCGATGATGTCGATGTCGGCATCGGCTCGGTGCGCATCAAAGGCGCGGCGGCGCTCGACGCGGCCGGCCTCGCCAGCGGCCGCGTGACGCTCGCCGCCGCCGATCTCGACGACCTCTCGGCGCTCGCCCTGCAAAAGCTCGCCGGCAGGCTCGATGCCGATCTCGTGCTCGATGCCCGGGACGGCCGTCAGGACGTGGCGCTCGACGCCAAGGGTTCCGGGATCCGCGCGGCCTCGGCCGCGATCGACCGCCTCGACGGCAAGGCCCGGATCGCTGATGCGGGTAGCAGGCCGGTCGTCGATGCGGATATCGCCATCGACCGTGCCTCGCTCGCCGGCGAGGTGTTTTCCAAGATCCGTCTCGCGGCCAAGGGAACGCCCGCGGGCAGCGATTTCACGCTGAATGCCGATGCGCACGGCTTCAATCTGTCCGGCGCCGGTCGCCTCGTGCCGGGCGAGCCCCTGCGGCTCGATCTCGCGGCCTTCGAGGCGAAGCGCGGCAAGAAGCGCATCGCGCTCGCGGGACCCGCCTCCATCGCGTTCGCCGACGGCGGCGCCGAGATCCGCAATCTCGCCATTCTCGCGGATGGCGGCCGCATTTCGGTACAAGGCCGCGCCGGCGCGACGCTCGCGCTCGATCTATCCATCAAAGGCATGCCGCTCTCGGTCGCCGAGGTGGCCCAGCCGGGCCTCGGCCTCTCCGGGACACTCGATGGCGAAGCGCGCATCACTGGCCCAAGGACAGCGCCGGATGGCGATTGGCGCCTCAAGCTCGCGCGCCTCGTCACCCCACAGACCCAATCCGCTGGCTTACCGGCGCTCGACGCAGCGTTATCCGGTCGAACTCGGCTTTGGACGCACAACCGTCAGCGGCAATATCTCGGCCGGCAAGGAGGGCTCGATCCGGCTCTCAGGTTCGCTCCCGCTTGATCCAGACGGGGCGCTCGATCTCGCCGTCGTGGGCGAACTCGATGCCGGCCTCGCCAACAAGGCTCTCGCGGTCGGCGGACAGCGGCTGACGGGCCGGCTCGCGCTCGACGCCACAGTGCGTGGGACAGCGGTAGCGCCGCTCGCCTCCGGCGTCGCGACGATGAGCGGAGGCTCCTTCGAGGATCCACTCCAGGGCGTGCGGCTCGACGGCATCCAGGCCCGCATCCTCGCGCAAGGCGAAGAGGTGCTGATCGAACGAGCCTCGGCGACGACGCGCAACGGCGGCACGCTCGCGGCGTCCGGACGAGTGCGACTTGCTCCCGATGCCGGCTTTCCGGGCGCGTTCCGCATTCAAGGCAACCGCGCCCTGCTCGTCTCAAACGAGACCATGCAGGCGATCGCCGATCTTTCACTCGAATTTTCGGGCGCCCTCGCCGAGCGTCCGCGTGTCAACGGGCGCGTCGATATCGTCTCGCTCGACGTCGCCGTGCCGGACCGCATCCCCGTCACCTCGCAGCCGCTCGCCGGCACCAAGCATGTCGACGCGACAAAGACCGCGACCGCCCGCGTCGCGCTTGACAAGAAGGCGAAAGCGCGTGGAAAGCGAAAGCCCGCCTTCGATGCCGATATCGACCTCACCATCGCCGCGCCGAACCGCGTCTTTGTCCGCGGGCGCGGTATCGATGCAGAACTCGGCGGCGATATCAGGCTCAGCGGCACGATGGCGCAGCCCATCGCGATCGGCGCCTTTGAGATGCGACGCGGGCGCCTCAGCGTGCTGTCGCAGCGTCTCGATTTTACCCGCGGGCGGCTGACTTTTTCGGGCGAGCTGTCGCCCGAACTCGACTTTGTCGCCGAGACCCGCGTCGGTGACCTGACGGCGCAGATCGCTGTGTCGGGGCAAGCGTCGCAGCCGACCTTCGCGTTCACCTCGCAGCCCGATCTGCCGCAGGACGAGGTGCTGTCGCGCATCATGTTCCAAAAAGCCTCGGGTGGCTTGTCGCCGACGCAAGCCTTGCAGCTCGCCGCCACCGCCGCGCAATTCGCAGGCGAAGGCGGCAATGATGCCTTCGAGATGATGCGAAAGTCGCTCGGCGTCAATTCGCTCGACGTCCAGATGCGCGCCGGCAGACCGACGGTCGGCGCCTCGCGCTATATCTCCGACAACGTGAGCGTCGGCGTCAGGACGGGCGCGACGCCGGAACAGAGCGCAGTCTCGATCGATATTGACATCACGCGCGGCCTGCGCGTGCAGGGCGAAGTCGGCGTCGACGGACGATCGACGATCGGGGTGGGCACGGAGTGGGAATATTGATCAGACCGACCCAGGCCTCGATTTCAATCGCGCTACGCAGCTAACACCTGATTTCGATTTAAATTCAAAAATTCAACCAAGCGTTTGGAACTTCAAAACGATAAGGCTGGGAGGGGCGGGGGCTAAAAAAATTCATTTTTTTTGGAGGCCACTCCAATAAGTGTCGGCAATTGCCCGTTGGTCACTCAAACTGACGTGTGGGTTCACCACTGCGCTATTGGACCTTCGTCGGATGATGGTGCCGGTTTGCAGGCTCGAGCCCACTCCTTGGCAGCGAAGAACAAATGTTTGGCGCGAAGCAACAAGTCCTGCGCCGAGGGCAGGGCGACTAAAAAGTCGATATGCCAATGAACCGCGGCAATGACGCCCGCTTGCCGCCCCTAATCCTTCGGACAGGTTCGAGCGAGAGCGTAGCGGCCATGTTTTGCGTTGGAGTTGTATCGCTCCAGCTCGTGAAGAGCTTCGCAATACGTCGAACAAAAGCGAACATGAACCCACCAGTGACCACTCCACAAATTACGGGAACGGACACCTAATCCGAGTTTTCCGTGACATTGGGCGCATTTTTTCATGGCTGCTTCCTTGTACCTGGCTGCTCTTGGGGCTCTCGGGCAACCGTCACCCGTTCGTCACCTGCTGCAGAGGTATTGTTCAAAGCTGAAACCGAAATGTGGTTTCGTCCAAAGAAAAAATGGTTTCAAACGAGTTTCGTGGCCCTGAGAGTGATTGACGAAGGCCCCCACAGTCACGGCCCGTAATGCATTTGCGCGGAACGAGCTAGGAGCCGGGTGTAGATCGGCTCGTCTCACCATAACGCGCGGCGGTCCCGGCCCAGCGTAAGTGGCATAGGCATCTACGAAGTAAGAAGCGGCTTGACAGCTTAAAACCGCGACCGTGCTCGCCGACCATCGGCCGCGGTCTGGGCGCTACACGAGCTGGTGATCCAAGCTACATGAACCCAAACCTTGATAATTGAGACCCATAAGCGCCAGGCAGGACCGGGATGAACCCAAGCCACCATGGCAGCGACGAACAAATGTTTGGCGCGAAGCAACAAATCCCGCATGAGGCGCGAAACGACGAAGAAGTGGGCGGCGCCACGGGAGGCGCTGAACGCAAAACAGGATGAAGGAAAAATGCGTGAGATCGTCCAGCTTGGCAGGCGTGGCCGCCAGGTCAAGTTCACGCCCGAGCGCATCGAGCAGATCAAGAATCTGGTCGAGCGCGGCAAGCGCCGCGAGGAAATCGCCGAATTGATCGGCGTCACCGTTGGCTCACTGCAAGTTACGTGCTCGCGCTTGGGCATCAGCCTGCGGCGGCCCATCATCAACAACGGGATTCAGCCGCGGCTTAAGCCGGTGCCGACGCCGCCATCTAAGCCAGCGAAAGCCGCGGACGTGGCACGCTTCGCAATCAACATGCGGTACCGGGGCGAGGAACGAACGACCGAATTGCCGCTCACACAGGACATGATCACGCAACTCGCCGTCGAAGCTGCGTTCCGCGGCGTGCCCATCTGCGATCTGATCGGCGATTTGCTCATGGGGACGCTGCAAGCGCCCGCGCGAAATGAAGCGGCCCTGGTACCATCGCGGGTGGCCGAGGCCGAACGAGCTGAAGCAGGATGACATTCCCGGCGACGCCACAAATACAGCCCTGGTCAACTCACCTCGACCCAGTCGCTCGCAATGACGCGCTCCCACAAGATCAGCGAAACCTTCTCGTAGCCGGATCGCTTCATCGATAGCGTCGAGCGGACGAGTACGCCCATGTCTTAGGCTTCGTGCGAGGCTAATTCGGCAGTTGTCGGCCGTCGTGTCTTTCCTATTGTCGCCATGGCCTCGACGAACAAATGTTTGGCGCAGAGTAACAAGACCCGCACGGACGGCAATGCGACCAAGAAGCGTAAAAGTTTACCGGTAGGACAGCGCAATTCGTGCGCTGGCCAAGTTAGCCCGGCAAGACCCATTACGGGTCAGCGCTACCGGCTATTTCATGACAGAGCAATCATGCGGGTCAAGTTCGAGGCCACCGATGCCACCGGCAAGGTGCACAAGCGCAGCAGCACAAGCCACATCTACTCGCACTGCGTCGTGATCCACTTCGCCGCGCACCCGCCGAGCAAGCTTTGGCCCAAGGGCGTCGCGGCCTGCAGCCACGCCGAATGGGTGGGAAGCTGTGCGCTGGCCGAGCGCAAAGCCAGCCGCTGGCGCAAGAAACCGTGTGTCGAGGCCATCGAGATCCTTGAGGCGAGGCAAGTGTGATGCCATTCCCGAAGGTCAAGAGCCACGAGCTGGCAAGCCGCTTCCCTGCAAGGCTGACCTCAGCGGCCCGGCCGGCGCTGACGTCCTCGCAGCGTTATTCAAACACTTCGTCGCAACTGGCAGCATAGGTGTCAGCGTGCCTACGACGCTAAAGTCCCCAACGACAACCTCGAAGCACTAAGAACAATGCCGCAGACCGCCGTCATCATCTGGATCTTGATCATCTTCGCATTGATCGTGCGAGCGCTGGCGGGCGTGCGGCTTTTGCCGTCGCCGGGGTAGCACGATGAGAGACCAGCACCACATCGCGGGCGACAAGCGTCGCGCGCAGTTCGTCAACCGAGCCATGACGCTCCAGGAAGCCAAATCAATCGCTCGCCATCTCGGGCTCACCCTGCGCGAGCTGCTCTCGGGCGACTATCGCGTGAACTTCCGCGATGGAAACGAGACCACGGCCTATTACACCGACGCTCTCGAAGACGCCGTCAACACCGCGGTTGAGATGGCCCGTACCCGCGGACAATCACGATGCTGAAAACTCTGATCATCGCGACTGTGCTGCTGCCAAGGCTCGCCATCGCGCAGCAATCCCAGCAATTACCGCAGCCCGGTGGGCCGGATGGCGAGCGGCACCTACTGCGTACCAGGCTCGACAAGGCGCCAAAAGCCGTTCGCTGAGGTCCGCGGTCCCATGACAATTAGTGACGAAGACTTGATCGAGTGCTGGTTCTGCCGATTGGCCGCACCTGAGATCGTAACGAAGTTGGGCTTGCAGTCGACAAGCGAGCTTCGGCTCCTTTGGAGGCGGCTGAAAGAGTTGGGGAAGCTGCCGCTAAGCTCGCGGGAAGAGTTCGGGCGGGACCTCCTCTTAGAGAGGCTGATTAAGGTCCACCGCGAACCGCGCAATGACCTGTTCAAGAAAGCGAAGTAAGTTTCGAGACCCCGCCCTTTAACTCGGACTCGGGCGGGCTTCTCGTTTTAAGCGGAGCGAGTCTCGGCGGCGTGACGATCGGGGAAGACGGGTACCCCGGCCGTTCATCGTCCGCCCCGCCTTCACCCCCGGGGCCCACCCCCCTAGGGGAGAGAGCTCCCCCCACAGCTGGACGACATGGGGTCGGCAGGAGTTCCACACGGAAGCTCAGCGCTCTTCCACCACCTCAGCGGCTACCCCTAGCATTTGTTGGCCAAGCAGTAACGAATAGGATCGCCAACGCGACGTGCGTTCTTGATCTTGGCCTCCAGCGTCCAGCCGTCCTTGCGAACTCGAATTTCGTCATCCTCCAGCCATGTTAGCCCGGCACCCGAGCAGCGAAAGCTCGCCAGCCAGGCCGCGCCTTTACGCTCGATCTTGTTGACTTCGCAACTGGTCTCCTGCGCGTCGAAGCCGTCCGGGCGCACGATGATGTGGTAGCTGCTGTCTTTGCAGCGCCGATAGGCATACGTCTCCGGCAACATCCGCTCGATCTCGAGGCACCAGTTACCGACGATCTCCCGGGGCAGTTGATCGGCGGCTAACGCATCGTGCCAGCAACACACCACCATCATGACGCCGATGCGAACCCATTGAAGCGTAGCGCCGTAGATTCCGGTCTCCATGCCGCGGGCGCGATCGCCAGCGCCGGTTCGCTGCTCGGCGAACGCCGACGTGCGCCGTTCAAGCCCGAGGCGAATCGCCTCCTCGGCGGCGGCGACGTAGCGACGATCCATCCGCAGCAACTGCGCATAGGTGTACGCCCCGACCTCGTCGCCCGGCTGCAGCGGCGCAGCCTTCGAGTTCTTATGCGGCGGGCGGCCAAGAGGCCTGCCATTACCCGAGGACATGCGACGCCCCGGCGACACGAGAAAGGATTCGAAATGGATTGCGTCATGATACGCCCGGCGATGGGGAATTAGCCAGAGGCACCGAGCAGCTTGCTTGCCGCTCCGGTTACTGCCCAGATGAGCGCTCCGGAGGCCGAGGCGTTATCGGCGCGCCTATTAGCAAAATCGGGCCCATTTCGCGCTTATCCGCTCAGCTCCTGCGCGGGCCGCTGCAGTGCCTGGTCCACACAGACCTTAGTTGGCAGCTTTCCCGGCTGCTATGCGCACGCGGTGAGTGGCCACCCTGCCGCCGCCCCGCGGAGCGGTGTGACAAGCTCGCGCCGAGACCTGTTTTGAGGCAGCTTTGTCCACATTGGCTCCAGGACCGCTCTACCGCCGCCGCGGTGGCGTCGTGGTCGCGATTCTTGGATCGGCCAACTGCAGCGCCTGCAGGGGATCGATCAGGCCGGAGCCGAAATTGTCATCGCGCTCGCCGGGCGCGAGTCGCTTTGCGCTCGCGGTCAGGATGCGGCGAATGTCGGCCGGAGTCAGTTTCGGATTGCGTTCCAGCAGCAGCGCCACGATGCCGCTCACCTCGGCAGCCGCGACCGACGTTCCGGTGGTGATTTGATACTCGCCCTCAGGCGCCGGCACCAGGATGTCGACGCCCGGCGCCGCGACCGAGATGTATTTCCCGCGATTTGCGCCGGTGAACAACTTGTCGTCGACGTCGGTCGCCGTCACCGCGATCACGTACGGATCGGCACCGGGAAAGAGCGGGGGAGATTTCGGCCCGGCATTGCCGGCAGCGGCGATCAGGACGATGCCTTTGTCGTACGCCGCCTTGAGCGCGCGCGCGAGCGAAGGATCGCTCGGTCCGGCGAAGCTCATATTGATGATGCGCGCGCCTTCCTGCGCCGACCAGTTGATGCCCTTAAGGATGTTGAACGTGGTGCTCTCGGCGGTGGTCGCGCTGGCTGGAGAAGGCATGAACTGCAAGCAGCCGCGCGGCTGGCGCGGTACCAAGCAACCGCTGGTGTGCGGCAATGGCTCCCGCCATGCCGGTGCCGTGGGGGTGGGGCTTCTCCGGGGCGCCCGCCGCGTCGAAGCGCTGCGCCACCGCGCCTTCGAGGTCGGGATGAGTGACGTCGATTTGCGAATCGATCACCGCGATCGGCACATTGGTGCCGCGGACCATGCGGTGCACATCAACAATCTTGAGCTTCTCCAGGATGTATTGCGCGGGGTAGCCCTGCGTCGTGTCATCGCGCGCGGGCGGTTGCTGCTGCAGGGTGTAGACGTAATTGGGCTGCGCCACCGCGACGAGCTGGATGGCCGCGAGCGCGGGGATGATCTCGGCAGGGCTCCTTCCGTCGGTAATGCGGAAGCGCACCACGGTCGAGCCGGTGATTGCGAGGTTTTCGGAGGCGAGTCGCGTCAGCCCGAGACGGCCGACCGCGGCTTCCAGCTGCTCCACCGTGACATTGCCGGCGATCTGGAACACCACCTCGTCCTTGACGAAGCGGGTCTCGGAGGGCGGCGGAATGTCGATGACCCGCCGGTCGAAGCCGACCGGCAGTTGTTGCTGCCCTTGCTGCGAACCGGTCGGTCCCAGGGGCTGCTGCTGCGGTGGCAGTCGGATGCCGCCTAGGACGGTGTTGAACACCGGCGCGGCGGCGTTGAGCGCGGCGAACTGACTTGGACCCTGGCCGACGAGATTATTGATGACCTGCACCGGCCCCGGCAGCGACGCGAGGGACTCGGGCGAGAATGGCGGCAGCAGCGTTGCCGGCGGCAGCGAAACGGCCGGCGGCAGCGAAACGGCAGGCGGCAGCGAAACGGCAGGCGGCAGGATGCCGGTGTTGAGGAAGCCGCACAGCGGGTTGCTGCAGCCTGCGAGGATCGACGGAAACGCCGGCAGGTTGGACGCGGAGGTCGGGTCGTTCAGCGCGATGAACGGATTGACCGTGCTGCCCTGGCCGCCGGTGGCCGCGCCGGTGGCGGTGGAATTGGTGATCGTGCCGACGGGGAAGCTCGAGTCCGGAATCGACCCGGCCGGGAAATTGATGAATCGGGCATTGGCTCCCGCGAAGCCGCCGACCGCGCTGTTGGTGCTTCCGCTGGCGGTGCCGGCCGACGAGGAGCCGTCGATGCTGCCGAAGTTCGCGCCGACGAAGCCGCCAATGATGTCGTGATTGCCGGTCCCGCTGACCGATGCGAGCGCCGTCGAGCTCTGGATCGTGCCGAGATTCACCCCGGCGAACCCGCCGAGATAGCTCTCGCTGGTCGCGGTGACCGCCCCGGACGAGGTCGAGAGCAGGATCGTGCCGCCGCTGAGGCCGGCGAAGCCGCCGACGATGCTGTTCGCGCCGACGCTGACATTGGCTGCCGAGCTGGAGTTTTCGATGAGGCCTTCGTTCTTTGCGACCAGGCCGCCTGCCACCACACCCGTTTGCGATCCGCCGGCGACGGTGCCGCCGAGGATATGAACATTGCTGATCGTGCCGTGGTTCTCGCCGGCGAGTGTGCCGAGGAATATGAGGCTTCCAGTCCCCGTGATGTTGACGTTGGCCAGGTTGAGATTGCGGACGGTCGCGCCGCTCTCGACGAACGGGAACAGGGCGACCGGCGAGCTCGACGAGGAGAGGCTGAGGTCGCTGATGGTGTAATTGTTGCTGATCGTGGAACTGGCGCCGAGGCCGCCGTTGCCGTCGAACAGTCCGGTGAACGTCGTTCCAGGAGCGTACCCGGTGAAGCCGGCCGCGCTGAAGCTGCGGCCCAGTGCGTAGGTGCCACCGAGACTCGAACTGACAGCCTGCAGGTCGTTGACGTTGTTGACCAGCATATAGGCCGTCAGCTGCGACGACTGCTGGACCGACACGCAGCAGGAGAAGTCGGTCGGGTTCTGGTATTTGGTTTGGCTAGGATTTTCGGTACTCGGGTTGTAGTAGATCGAGACTGCACCGGTGCTGTGGGAGAAATCGACTTGACCGCTCTCCGCATTCGACGGGAAAACTACGGTCCCCGACCCGATTCCGCTATTGTCGGCGCGTAAAATCAAATTGCCCGCACCGGGATTCGCGTTCGTTCCGTTGGAAATTGAGCTGCCCGGTTGGAAAATGATGTCGTGATAGGCGCTGAGCGTCAGCGTCGTATTGGCATTCCACGCGACGTGCGCGCCCCCGCGAAGCGCGATATCTCCGTTGCCACTAATGTTGGGGTTCGTCGTTATAGTTACATCGTTGTTGGCAAGAGAGTTGCTGATCGCTGTGGCCGCCGCGTTGTCGATCAAAATGTCCTCTGGATCGAGCAGCAGCGTTCCAGGTATGCCGCGCGGCGCGCCAGCATTAACATTGCCGGTGAAGGCGAGCTGGCCGTGGCTCGACGTCTCCACGAAACCGCCGTCGCCGCCTTGCGTGCCGCCGCGGGCGAGGATCGTTCCGGCGAAGGTGGTCTGGCTGTCGGACCACAGCACGACCTTGCCGCCGTGGCCGCGCCCGGTGGCCGACGCGTTGATCGTCGAGTTCGCGTCGACGCTCACGGTGGTCGCGGTCGCGATGGTGAAGTTTTCGAGCTTGGCGCTCTGATTGGTGACGAGGCTCAGGTCCGGATGGCCGCCGCCCCAGTCGCCGCCGATCAGGATCTTGCCGCCGCCGCGGCGGCCGGACGCGTCGATCTTGGCGTTGGCGATCTTGATGTGCTCGCCGCTCACCACGATCGTGCCGCCGGTCGTGCCGCGGTGCTTGCCCGCCGCCGAGATCGTGCCGGCGAGCTTGATGGTCTGCGCCGGAGCGCCCGCCGGCTTGCTGCCGCCGGTGGCGGCGTTGAGCACGATCATGCCGTTGTGGCGGCCGATCGAGTTGGCCCTGATCACGCCCTTGGTGTTGATGACGGAATCGACCACCGCGCGCGCCGCCGCGGCGGTGAGCTCGACCCGCCCGCCGTTGGCGCTGAGCGTGCCGCTCTTGGTGTTGCTGACCAGCGACTTGAGCGGCCGGCCGGTGGCGACGTCGATGACCTTGTTGGCGATGCTGTCGCCGACCGCGAGCGTGATCAGCTTGTCGCCGTACATGTCGAGCGTGAAGCTGTTGCCGGATGCCAGCGCGACCGTGCCGAGCGTCGCGGTGATGGTCCCGGAGTTGCGCACGCCGGGCGCGACCAGCGCGGCAAAGCCGCCGCTCGTCGCCGTGATCCTCCCCTGATTGACGATCGAGGCATCCGGCCGGCCCGGGATGTTGAAATTGTACCGCCCCGCCATGAAGTCGGCGTTCTTGATGTCGTTGGTGGTGGCGAGGAAGCCCGCGGTGTTCACCACGCTGCCGGGCCCGAACAGGATGCCGTCGCGGTTGATGATGAAGACGCGGCCGTTGGCGGTCAGCGAGCCCATGATCTCCGACGGCCCGAGGCCGCCGACCACGCGGTTGAGCGCGACCGACGAGCTGCTCGGCTGATTGAAGCGCACGCTCTCGTTGGCGCGGATGTTGAACGTGTTCCAGTTGATGACCGCGCTGCTGGTCGACTGGTTGACGATCACCGCCGGGCCGCCCTGGCCCGAGATGGTGGCGGCGCCGCCGACCACCGACGCCGCCTTCGGGCCCGGCCGAGGCCTGTGTCAGGCCGAGCGCCAGCAGCGGCGTGGTCGCGAGCAGCAGATTGCGCAAGCGTGGATGCATCGCGGCGTCCTGCTACAGCCGGGAGGTCAGGATGAAGAAGAATCGCGTGTTCTTGCGCGGGCCTGTCTGCAGCAGTTCGGGCACGGCCCCGGTGCCGAGCAGGCCCTGACCCTGCGCGACCTGCGCAACCGACAGATCAGCGGTAATCGCGTTCAGCCATCCCAGCCGTAACCCAGCTCCCAAAGAGGCAGCATCCACCTGTTTGAATGTGCCCAAAACCGGGGCAATATTGTGGAGCCAGCCATGATCGACGAAACCGTACAGCTGGGCCTGGCTAAGTGCTTTCAATTCAATGGGAATATCGTACCGGAGCTCGGCCAGCACCTCGAGGCAGGAGTCGGAGACGAACTGCGAGGGATCGAATGCGCGGCCGAACAGGCGCCCGCCATAGCCGCAGAGCTCCGATACCAGCAGCGGGGTGAGGGCGTATTGCCCATAGACCGCGGCCAGGATCGAGAACCGGTCGAACAGCGGCTGCATCCGCGACACCGTCAGCTCCATCTTGGTGAAGTCGACCCGGCCGTTGAAGCGCGAGGCGAGATCGCTGCCGTTCTGGGTGCTGCCGAGGCCCTCGATGCCCTGGCTGAAGACGAAGAAGAACTGGTTGATGCGCGCCCGAGGAGTTGGCCGAATCCCCGTCCATGCGGAGGCGGAAGCCACGCAGCCGATCGAGCGTGCTCGGCGGCGTGCCCTCCAGGTCGAAGAAGATGCCGCGATCCTCGGTCGCGAACGTGAGGCCGGCGATGCTGAGGTTGCGTTCGCGGGCGCGGATGATCGGGTAGCTCAGCCCGCTTTCGAGGTACAGGCTCCTGGTGTGGTAGCGCAGGAAATCCTGGTCACGGCCCAGATCGGGATAGCCGAGGCCATAGCTGGCATTGGCGAAAAAGGTCAGGCCTTCGCCGTTGAGCACCTGCCGGTAGGTGGCGCTGTAGAACTGCAGCTCGCGGGCCTGGAACGCGCCGGCATAGCTCAGCGTCAGCGCCTCGTGCATGCGCAGCCAGTTGTTGGCGGTGACGCTGGTCAGGTACTCGAGCGGGCCGCGCGCGTGGGTGCCGCGGTTGTCGACCCGGTTGAACATGTCGACCGGTTTCTGCGTGACCTCGACCACCAGGATCGCCGCGCCCACCTTGGTCGGATGCGGCTTGAGGCTGTTCTTGAATTTCAGGCCGGGCAGGTCGCCGGCGAGCAGGAGGTAGCGCTCGATGGTGCGGATGTTCACCGGCCGCTCGGAGGTGATCCGGGACGCGTAGTAGGAAAAGAAATCGCGATAGCCGGCCAGTTGCGCCGGCCATTCGACCGTCTCGACATAGCCCTCGAGCACCTGGATGCGAACCACGGCGCCGTTGGGATCGAGCTCCTGCACCGGGATGATCGCGCGCGAGAGCACGTAGCCGTCCGCGCCGTACTTGGCGGTGATGCGCCCGGCGGCGTCGTAGACCGCCTGCAGCGTGATCTTGTGCCCGATGAGATCGGCGTAGAGCTCGGCGAGCTGCGCGCTGGTGTAGACGGTCGCGCCCTCGATGCGGATCTGGCGCACCACCAGCATGGTTTCGGCCGCGCCGGGCGGTGCCTCGATGCCGGGGACGGCGATGGCCGGGCCGCCCGGCTGCGCCAGCGGAACCGCCGGCCGCTCGAACCGCTCGCGCTCGCGCCCGGGCTGATCGCTGGGCGGGACGATCTGGGCGCCGGGCGGAACGCCTTGTGCGACGGCGGCGAATGAAACGCTGACCATCGCCAAAGCCGCCGCGACGGCGCGTACGCACGCGACCATGCCCCCAACTCTTGACGAACGGACGGAAATTTTGCGTTAAGGCGAGGCTCGGAGGCAATTGCCGGCGCGCGCAATTTTTCCAGATGTCTCAATAAGGTCACACAGGCCGCGACGTTAAAGGTTGTTCGAAAGGCACCGTGCCGCCGCTCGAGCTTGCCAAACGGGCCGCTCTCCATCTGCGCACCGTTGCGCTGGGCGTGGAAGACGGCGACCGCAAACGTTCCTGCCGGCATTGCGCTGAATTACGCGGATGAGTTCTTCATTTTGACCCAGTCAGGCGAGTGTCCTGAAAACGCAACGCTGCGGGGGCGGGGGGCTAAAAAAATCCATTTTTTTTGGAGGCAGACGCGCTGGTCTCGCGCGGCGGGGCGGGCACTACCAAGTGGCAGTCAGGCTGTATTTGGTGCTGGTTGGTTCGTATTTGTAGAGCGCGACCGCGCAGTCATCACGCAGGCGACTAAGTTCCTGCTGCCATTTCTCGTTGTAGGTAATCTCGCCGCGACTTTCGTAAAGCTCCAGCACATTCGAGCAGATGCTTCGAAGCGACATTGGTTGGCGCGACATCCAGGCTTCGGCTGCGATGAAACTCACCAAAAAGCAGAGGCTGATCAGGAAGGCACCACTGCCCATTATGATCCAGCCTTCGAAACCCATGGACGGCGCAAGTTGATCCAGACGCAGCATGATCCAGCGCATCATGCAGATGTCCCTCCCCCCGTCGCCCACGAACAAATGGGCCACGAGGCGTTAAGCGTTCGCTGACGAGCCCGGCCAGCATAAAGAGATAGGGCTGTCCATCCGGCGCGTAGTCTTGAACGATCTTGTCCGACGGCACGATCACCCAGTGGGGCGGCGCGGCCTCTACAATCACAGAGGACCTATTCTTTCGCGACCTTCCTATTGGATTGTGTTTGCTGTTGCTGCTGAACGGTTGGCTGAGTTTCATCTACCGATGGCGGGGAGATTGCCGCCCCCTGCTCTTCGGCCAACTGAAGATAAGTCTGTGCCGCATCGACCAAGAGGGTCCGGTGCTCCCCGTGCGGGAGAGAACGCGCAATATCTAGGTACAGTTGCGCCAGATCTCGATACTGCTCCGCACTGCGCGACACAACGCCCCCCTTCCCGTGGGTCCGCTATCCGAGCAACGCAGTCGGCCGGGGCGTGTTCCGCGAAGGGCGCGAAAGTTCGGGAACAAACTAAGAATTCGCGGCAAGATTACCTCGAATGAACCGGCAACTCTGACTTTCGGGGTGGCGGCCAAGTTTCGGAGCGGGCCGCCCCGACTCCAGAGGATTGCGGCGAGCCAGGGCGACCCTACGGCCGAGGCGCGGTGTGTCCCTATCCACCCCGATGGCCGCTCGGGCATCATGCGCCGAAGGGAACTTTTCAGGGGGTGTTACTTTTTGGACGGGGCCGAGGGGCCGCCCGTTGCTGAGCGGCCCCGCATTTGTCCGTTTGACGACTACGCCGCAGCCTTCACATAGCCTAATTGGGCCCAACCATCGGTCACGCCGCTTCCAAAGCTCCTTTAACGTGCTGTTGGATGTGCCAGAGGACCGTGGTTATCGGCATAGCATCGTCGGTGTTTTCGAGCGCCATCACAGCCGCCTTGAAGGGACTCGGCGGCGCAGTGCTGGCTTAGCCGCGCTCCTGCACCACGAGCCGCTTTCGCTGCTCATCGCTCAGACTGAAACTGGGTAACGGCCGCGGCTTCGGCAGCCCGTTCGTCAGGCGCTTGCACATCACGAGTGAAGCGGCGCGAGTTCATATCGCTGCTCGGCGGCGTGGCGGCGTGAATCCTGATAATCTAGCAGCCATGATTCCCTTGGCCGCCCCCATCGCGCTTGCCGTCTTCGCGGTTCTCGCTTGGCGATATGAGACTCGCTCCTGGCGAGCCTATGAGGCGACGTTAAGTCCAGCCGAGAAGCGACAATTCCGCGCCTTCCGCAGGATCCATCCTTCGAAATGGCGAGCCTTCATCGCCCTCCAGCAAGCCGAGCGTGTCGCGCGAACCCGGCCCTACCTGCCGATTGCTCCTTTCGTTGAGCACCGACCGGCCTCCCGGAAGCAACCAACGGCTTCCGTCCTGTGAAAAGCCCTGCGGTTTTACTCCCGCCGCCTGCTCCGATGTGCTCGCGGTCTATTTGCTGGGCGGCGACGGCTGCTGTACGTTTTACGAGAAGAGACGTCTTGGAGCGCTTCTTTGCCTCGTCTCGTCGTCGTCTCTAACCGGGTATCGCTTCCCGATGCCGCGGACAAAGGAACCGCGGGCGGCTTGGCCGTTGCATTGCGAGAGGCATTTCAAGCCTATCAAGGCCTCTGGTTCGGTTGGAGCGGCAAGATAGCTTCCCAACCTGCATCCCAGCCCAGAATGGTCGACAAAGGGCGGGTTCAGTACGCGCTGATGGACCTGACGCCGCTTGATCGTCAGGAGTACTATAATGGTTTCGCCAATCGGGCGCTCTGGCCAACGATGCACTACCGGGTGGGCCTGTCCGATTTCTCGCGAGCCGACTATGCCGGCTACTTGCGAGTTAACCGCACATTTGCAAGCGCGCTTGCGAAACTTGTCTGTCCGAGCGACCTCGTGTGGGTGCACGACTATCATCTGATCCCCCTAGCGGCCGAGTTGAAAGTTCTCGGCCTCACCAATCCGATAGGGTACTTTCATCATATCCCTTGGCCGGCTCCTGAGGTGCTCGGAACACTTCCAGGAAGCACAGATCTTCTGCACTCGATCATGGATTTCAATCTCGTTGGCGTGCAGACCGAACGGGACGCCGACAACCTCAGGAGAGGGCTCATACAGGAACTGGGCGCCATCCCTCAAAATTCGGATGTGCTGGACGTGGACGGAAAGAGCACCTGCGTGAAAAGCTTTCCAATTGGCATCGACGTGAACAGCTTTGAGCAAGTGGCCGCGCGCTCACGCTCAAATCGGATTGTCAGTCAGACGATCGCTGGCCTTGGCTCCCGCAAATTGATTATCGGAGTCGATCGTCTCGACTACTCAAAAGGCATTCCAGAGAAAATGGAAGCGTATGAGCGCTTTCTCATCAACAACCCCGATCAGCGGGGACGCGTCACCTATCTTCAGATCGCACCAACAAGCCGCAGCGAAGTCCCAGAGTATGGGGCGCTAAGCCGGGCCGTGAATGAAACCCTCGGGCGGATAAACGGCTCGTTGGGCGAGCCCGGCTGGGTGCCAATCCAATACGTCACTAGTGCTTATTCTCGATCTGTACTCGCCGGCCTTTACCGGCTTGCACTCGTTGCACTTGTCACACCGATGCGAGATGGCATGAACCTGGTCGCGAAGGAATACGTCGCGGCTCAGGATCCTACAGATCCGGGGGTCTTGATCCTTTCCAAGTTTGCGGGTGCAGCTCAGCAACTGGCGGGCGCACTTATAGTCAATCCAAATGACAAACTTGAGGTTGCGGAGGCGATCCGTGATGCCCTCCAAATGAGTTATGAGGAGCGCGTCACCCGCTGGCAGGGGATGATCGGACCGCTCCAGGATCATGACGTTTCATGGTGGGCAGCGGCTTTCCTGAGAGAATTGGCGGCACAATAAGCGAGAGCCTCTTAGCGCCTGATCGAGAAGCGTCTCGGGCATTCCCGAAACGCGCCGAAGTCGACGCATCTCCGGTGCCGATTGCCGCAACTATCGCGCTTGAGATGATCGGGCCGATCCCCGGTACAGTCATCACCCTTCGACAACAGTCATCACTTTTCGCCAATGCCTCGATTTCATCAGTCACGGTTTCAATTCGCTCGTCGAGCCGCCGCCAGTCACCAGCAAGTTCAGTGACAATGCGTACGCTGCCGCCGCGAGCTTGCAGCAATCCAAGGAGGGCGTGCCGGCGCTGCCCCGCAGTGCACACTGAACGCGGCGAACCAAATCGCCCACGACGCGATGTCACTTTGCTGCCGCCAGACGCGCCAGCGGGCCGTTCAAAGGCGATTTCTCACCCGGGTCACCTGCACCGCTTGCCACTTGCCACCGGCCGCCGTGGGAATGCCGCGACGGTTCAATTCCTCGGCTGTCGCACGAGCACTCAGGCCAGACAACTCCTCGAACACGCTGCGGAGACTTTCCGCGCGCTGTTGCGCCTCAGCCTTGGTGATATCGCTCTGCGCCCTGTGCCCGCCCAGCTTGATTCCACGAGCGCGCGCAGACGCCATCGCGTCCTTGGTGCGCTGGGAAATCATGCGGCGCTCCTTCTCGGCGAGCGCGGCGTAGATGTGCAGCAGGAATGGATCAGTGTCAGTGCCGAGCTCGGTCACGATGAACGGCACGCGGTGCTTCATCAGGCCGCTGATGTAGTGGACGTCGCGCGATAGCCGGTCGAGCTTGGCTACGATCACCGGTGCCTTGGCCTTGCGGGCAGAGGCGATCGCAGCGTGCGAGCTCCGGCCGGTCGTCGTCCGCGCCGCTCTCGGTCTCGGTGAAAGTCTGCAAGAGCCGGAAGCCCTCGGCCTCAGCGAACCGCGCCAGGGCCGCCTGCTGCGCCTCCAGGCCCAGCCCGGACCGGCCCTGTTGCCGGGTGGAAACCCGGATGTAGGCAACCGCGTCCCGCATTTGGCCCTCCCCGCGTTACTCTCTGCCCACTGTAACATGGGAGATCATTACGGGTCAACAGACCTGTTAAATAGCCGTCAGCGAAGGGCTTCCTATTTCTCGCCGGTGTCGCGCAAACGCCACAGCCAGGGCCTACCTCGGGTCGTGCCGCGACCAATTCGATCGCAATATTCAGCGGCAATCCGCGTGACCTTCGGGTCATTCCAGCCATTGGGCCGGCGATTGCGCGGGTAAGCCCAGTCTAAAAGCTGACGGGTCGTAACCAGCGGCCCGTGAACGATGAGCGCGCGCCGCACTTGCACCTGCAGTCGGCCCCGTCCTTCATGCGGCGCATGAGGTCTTTTTGCCAAATTAGGATGCCCACGCCATTTCATCGAAGTCTCGCGCAACTTTGCACAGCACATCATCCGCACGTGCTGTGCACGTTGTGCCACGCCATAAAGGTGCACCCGCACAGCGCACAGCACATCCCCTTTCCTAAGGGATGTGCGTGTGCGTGCGTGCATGGCCGGAAAGTTCCCTCTGGAGGTATCGTCGTGTTCATCGGTTTCATCTAGCCCTCCAAATCCAATCCGCCCCTTCCGCCGAACCGGCCCCGAATTCGGTTGGAGAGAGATTGTTCATGCCCGCGTGAAGGCCATGCGCTTGGCATGGGCGGCTTTCTCGGGTCGGTGTCGGGGACGACGTATCGACGGTTAAATTCCGCGTGCACGTCGACCGACTTTGGCGGCCTTGACCGATGCCATGCCAGCGCGTGGGCAGATCACCTTGCCTTGGTCGTCGAGCGTCTCGTTGATTGCATTGACGATTGCCAACTTGCCTTTGTTGCCTGCTGTGGTCTTGTCGAAGCGGGATGCGCCATTCGCCGGGATGACGCAGCAACTCCCGTAGGGTTCGTTGTCCGCATCCATCCCGAGCTCGATGAATTCCAGAGCAAAGGCCGAGAGCGGACCTTCTTCGCCGTCGCGCGCCTTGGCGCACACCAGCTCCCGGTTCGAGGCGCGGCCGGTCAATGGATGGATGTCGGCAAGCACGCCTTGCACGATGTCGGCACAGCCTCTCCAGGCGGACGCGCCGCGCAGCCCGCTCTCGGGGTTCTTGCCGTAGTGGTGAACAGGGGCCATCAGCGCACCGATGTCCTCGCCGATCGACCGCATGACGTTGCAAACCTTGGTCGCTTCGGCGTTGTCGTCCTCATTCTTCATGCCGAAGCACGCCGCAACGGTGTCGATCGGCACTTGCCCGAGCCGAACACCGAAGTCACCGCGAAAGCGCTCATCAATTGCTTTCAATTGCCGGACGAATTTCTTGATGCCGTCGGCAGAATTGAAGTCGGGTAATTGATTGATCCACGCAATCGGCAGTGCGTCGATGATTGCGTGCTTCGCCAATGCGGCGGCGAAGCGATTGGGAATGAGTGCGCGCCCCTCGGCGGCGACGAAGACTGTCCCGACCTGCTCGACAATCTTGCGACCAAAAAACGGCAGAGACTTCGCCAAGCACACCGCCTTGTGGATTTCTATGAAGGTCTTGCCCGCGCTGGGCTGGCCACCCGTTACGGCGACCCCGTAGGCGGGAAGTAATTTCTTGATCAGCTCGCGCGGGGCGGCCGCGGGTGCATCTCCGAGAAAAGTAAAGGTTGCGGGCAAGTCGATTTTCTCAGGCTCGCCCTCAAAGGAAGAGCCGCCAACGCCATAATCCTCCGGGCCATTGACTGGCGGTGGTTCTTCGTTGCGATCGGTTTTCATGGTTCTTGATGTCCGCTGTGGGCGTGTGGCGTGATAATCGCGCGCGGCTTCTTTCCAGCTGGGATCGCTCCAGCTCATGAGCGTGCCCGATGGAAGGCGTCGCGCATGATGCGCTGCACTGCGTCCTGGCCGAGTTGCTCGATCAGCCCATCGCGCTCGGCGGCACGCTGGAGCACATCGACCGCCTCGTGCAGCTCGAATTCACACGCGGCCCAGAGTTCAGCGCGCGCCCAGCAGCGCAGCTCGAAAGCCTTGAGCGGATCGGTGCGGGTGGCAGCGACAGGATGGCGGAGCGGGGCGGTCATCGCGCGGCCCCGTCGTTACCGTCCTTTGGGACGACCGAGAGCTTGGTTTTGCGAGGCTTGGGTTTACCGGACCGCTCTTTGGGTTTGTTCGTGGGTGCCTTGGCAGAAAACTCGCCCAGCATGTCGGAGGGCGGTGGTTTTGGTGTGAGCACCTCGACCAGCAGCAGCTTCTTCAGCGCCTCAGTATGTTGATTGATGTGAACAGCGATCGTGCTGTACGCATCGAACAGACGCCGCTGATCGGATTTGATCTCGCTGATGTCGTCTTTGATATTCTCGAGGTCGTCATCAATGTTGGTCGCGGCGCTCAGTTCGTCTTTGAGCCAGCGGATCTCCTCTTGGAGTTCCTTGAGATCGTTCATGATGTGCCCCCCGCAATCAAGTCCAGCGCGGCGCCAAGCGGCCCGCTGGCGCGACCGTTGACGTCGCGGCAGAGCGCGCGGCGGATCACTTCCGCATCGGCGCCATGCTGAACCGCGATGCTGAACGTGATCGCGGCGTCGCGGGCATTGGTGTCCGCGGCGGAATTGCTTTTATAATTCGAGAGAAAAAGCTCGCCGATCGAGCCGTCGGGGAAACGCCCGACCGTGCATGTATAGCGCAGGCCGCCGACTTCGAACGTGAAGGTTTCTGCTTGGCGTCGGTTTGCAAGACGCTTGCGGGTGCTCATGGCCGCACCCGCTTGAGCAATGCGGCCCAAGTCCGCCACGGCAACAGCACGAGCGGATCAGCGTGGTTGCGGCGAAGCACGAGCAGGTCGTATTCGCCCAACCAGCGTTCCAATGTTGTGAACCCGCCGCCAGACGCACGAGCCTTGACCTCGGCAACGAGCGGTGCCGCTTCAGAACCAAGCGCATAGATGTCGATGTCGTGGCCGGTGCCGCGAAAGCGGCTGGCACCGCTCAGGGGGTATCGTTCGGCGTGAACGCCAAACGCCTTATGTCGCTCGACCAACTCACGTTCGATGCGGTTGCCTTTGTCGCGGGAGCGACGGCCACCTTGTTTTGGCTTGGCAATTTCGCTAGAAGGATCGAATTCTTGTGGTTTCGATCTTTCTAGCTTCGGTCCGGCATCGCCAGTGCTGGGCCGTTGCGTCTTACGCACGCTCCCGCGACTGCTGCCAGCGGCGATTATTGCCGACCGTGACGCCGATGCGGCGATCGCTGATCTGTGTGATCACCGGCCCTTTGCCGGCCTTGATCAGGCGGTTGGCAGTCCAATACGAGAAGCCGTTGAGCGCGGCCCATTGCGGAATAGTCAGCACCCGCGTGTCATTGAATGCGCGGTCGCGCTCATTCTGAATGTGCTGTTCTGCTTCGCGAAGCGACATGAGCGAGCCTTCCACACATTGCGAGCGACGCACCCACGAGTGGGGCGTGCTCAGGTTTGTGTGGTCACTCGCGCCTCGGTCTAGCCTAACCTCGCCGCATGACCGTTGAGCCAGGGGCACGGGGAGCGAACTCGTCGTTGCGAGTTCGCTGAGATGTGGCTGCTGACTGGAAACACTGTTAGCACGAAGCGGGAACACTGCGCAAGCATTGCTTAAGCATCAGTTCACGCGCGCAGCGGCACAATTTTTTTCTCGCCGCCCTCGACCAGCGCGCGCACATGGTCGGCCCACAGCGCCAACGCGGCGCGCACTTCGCGCTCGTAGCTCGACCGGTTGTAGATGCCAGCCACGCCGCTCTTGTGCCCCGAGACGTGGTTCAGCACCTGCTCGATGATGTGCGGCTGCACGCCGAGGTCGGCCATCCGGGTCGCGCAGGTCCGGCGCAGGTCATGCATCGACCAGTCAGACACACCTGCGCGCGCGCGCAGCGCCGCTTCTTCCGGGCCGCCCCAACCGGTATAGCCGCGGGCGGCACGCATGCCAAACAACTGATCGCGTCCGACCATGCGGTGCACCGTGGCGATGATGTCGAGCGCGATGGGCGGCAGCGGCAGCGTGTGGGCACGATGGTTCTTGGCCCTCGCGCCGGGATCGTCCAGGTACCGCGTTCGAGATCGAGCTCGCTCCAGCACATGCCACCGATTTCGCTGCGGCGGCAGCCGGTGAGAATCAGCAGCTTGGTCACCCGGCCAAGATCGTCATCGCCACAGGCGCGCCAGATCGCCCGCAATTCGGCATCGGAGAGCACGCGTTCGCGCGGTTTGGAATCTTCCGGCTTGATGGTGCCGACCACCGGGTTGATCTCGGTGAGGCCCTGCCCCATCGCCCACACATACAGCGCCGACAAAGCAGCGCGCGCGCGACCGGCGGTGATGCTGCCATTGTCGGCGACAATCCTGGTGAGACGGACGGCGACATCCCGGCGGGTGACCTGGTCGATCGGCATGGCGTGCAGCGGCTTGAAATGCGGCCCCGTGAGGTAGCGCACCATCTCGCGATAGGTGGCGTCCCGCACGATTGGCTGTTTGGCCTGGAGATAGTCGGCAACCACCGCCGCCAGGGTGTGGCCGTCGGCTCGCCGCCGTGCCGCCTTCTCGCCCTGCGGGTCGGCCCCGACCTCGACCTTGGCCAGGATCAGCCGCGCCGCCTTGCGGGCATCTTCGGGGGCGAGCGTCCCGCCGATCTTCATGCGCCGGGTGCGACCATGGGCGCGGTACTGCGCGACGAAGCTGCGGGCGCCGCTCTTGCGCAACCGCAGCCCGAATCCCACGAGTTCGTCGTCCCATTCGATGTGGTCGGTCTTGCCGGGCGGCAAGCGGATGGCGGCGACGGTCTTGGCGGTGAGTTTCACGTGTGTCCTCGCGTTGGGAAGCATCTGGGAAGCAATGGGCTGCTTCCCAGCGCTATATCTATGCTACCAATAGACAGCTTGAATTGCACAGAAACCCAAGTAAAACAAGCATTCCGACACTTCCTGCTATACCCGTGCACACCTTCCCGCTATGTTTCAGGAGCAGCGCAATTCAAGGAGGCAGCCATGCATTTCGCCATCTCGACCACATGGGGACCCACCGATCCGACACGGGCCATGCTGCCCTTCCTGTTCGCGGCGTCCGCCGTGCAAGCCGGCGACCGCGTCACGCTGATGCTGTTTCACGACGCGGTGCTCATGGCGGTGGAAGGCGCGGGCGCGAAGCTCATCCCGGTTGGGCCGCCCAACCGCTACGAGGAGATGGCCGCCAACGCCAACGTCACGTTATGGGCGTGCAAGCCGTGCGTCGAGGTGCGCGGACTTACGGGGCTCGACAAGCGGGTCAAGATCGGCGGCATGAACGAATTCCACGCCGCCGCCAAGGAGGCCGACACCAAGGTGGTGACGTTCTGACGACGTGTTTCGCGACCGCCCCTCATTCCGGGCACGCCGAGCGCCGGAGATCGAAATAATGGTCGACTTTGTAACACGAATTTATAGTCGTTATCCATCATCTAAAATTGCACCTGCAGCGCTCGGGCCGATCCGTGCGCGTTCGCGCGCGCGGTGACTGCGTGCGCGCGTCAACGAAAGCCGAGCCCCCCATGTCGAGAGCGGCGACCTCAGACGTGTTTACCCGAACGGGCGCGGGGGCCCCAAGCCGCGGTTTTATTGTTGTTCCATCGTTATTCCATTGTTATTTCCGCAGCTGCATCGCGCGAAGCCCCGCAAAACGGGCCTTGCTGCGGACGTTCCATTGTTTTTTCTCTGTTATTAACAATGGGCGGACACCGGAGTGCTCCCTGCGATGAGACCAGCACGCGCATCGCGCCCCGGGTCGCATCGATCGCGCGGCCGTCCGGCATGGAACTTCCGCCGAAACGCGCGCAAGGCGCTGCTCGCGCCGCGCCGGCGCTTCCGCTACATTGCCGCGGACAAGGAGATTGCCGTGGCGCGCGTGAAAATGATCAAGCCGGAGGAAGCCGACGCCGAGACCCGCAAGGTCTACGACGGCGTGGTCGCGCAGTGGGGACGCATCAGCAATTTCTCGCAGGTGCTGGCGCATCAGCCGGCGGCGCTGGCGGGCTGGATGCTGCCGAACGAATCGATCCGCCTCAACAACGTCAAATCCGACCCGGCCTACGTGCGGATCCAGCAGCTCGTCATCATCAAGACATCGGCGCTCAATCAGAGCGCCTATTGCATGTCCCACAACGTGCCGCTCGGGAAGAAACTCGGGCTCACCGAGGCCCAGATCAAGGCGGCGCAGGGCAGCGACTATATGAGCTCGCCCGATCTCGACGACCGCCAGAAGGCGGCGATCCGCTGGGCCGAAGTGGTCACGCAGATGCAGGCGCGCGACGACGAGGCCGCCTTCGCGGCGATGAAGCAACACTTCAGCGAGAAACAGATCGTGGAGCTCACGGTGTTCTGCGGCATGTGGAATTACTCCAACCGCCTTTGCGAGGCCTTGCACGTCGATCTCGAGCGGCCGGACAAGCGGATCGAGTTTCAACACGAAATAGGTCACGCCATGCCCGAAACGAAGACGTATACCGGCGGCTGCCATTGCGGCGAGGTGCGCTTCGAGGTGACGACCGACCTCAGCAACGTCGTCGCCTGCAACTGCTCGCTCTGTCAGAAGCGCGGCGCGCTGTGGTCGTTCGTTCCGTCCGAGCACTTCGGGCTGCGCGCGGGCGCGGAGGACCTCAAGGACTACCAGTTCGGCAAGAAGACCATCCACCACCTGTTCTGTGGGCAGTGCGGGGTGGGCGCATTCTCGCGCGGCAAGAATCCGAAGGGCGACGAGATGATCGCGGTCAACGTCCGCTGCCTCGACGACGTCGACATCGCGGCGCTCACGCCCACGCCGTTCGACGGCCGCAGCTTGTAGCAGTTCTCGTGCGCCGAGCGATTCGACGCGCGCGGCTGGCGAGCCGAGCGAGACCCGGGGCCTAGAGGCGCGGCACCGGTGCCGGCCCTGGGCCCGGATCTCGCTCCGGCTTCGCCTCCGCTCGTCCGGGACACGCTGTGATGAATCCGCTTCACACCGGCGAGCGTTCGATGCCGTCATCGAATTCGTCGCTGCAATAAGGTCCGCCCTGGTACCATGCGCCGACCGGATCGGCGGGCAGCTTCGCGTCGGCGGCGAGCGCCTCGGCGCTATGCTCCTCGGCCCGATATTGCGGCCGGTAGCCGAGCCGGAAGGCCGCGCTGTTGTCCCACCAGCCGCGCGCATTGTCGGATGCGCCATAGAAGATCTCGTGGCGGATGTCCGGATGCTCGAGGCCGATGCGGATGAGCTGAACAAGGTCCTGCGGCGCGACCCAGATCGAAAGCCGGCGCCGATCGGCGGGGACATCGCTGACATTGCCGATGCGAAGGCAGGTCACGCGCAGTCCGTGCTTGTAGGCATAGAGCGCGGCGAGCGCCTCGCCGAATGCCTTGCTGGCGCCGTAGCGGGAATCGGGCCGCACCGGGTCGTCCACTCCGATGCGACGCTGCCGCGGATAGAAGCCGACGACATGGTTCGAGGACGCGAACACCACCCGCTCGACCCCGTGGCGCCGCGCTGCCTCGAACAGATTGTAGCAGCCGATGATGTTGGCCTGCAGGATGGTATCCCACGGCCCCTCGACGGAGAATCCACCGAGATGGACGATGCCGTCGACGCCGGCGACGGCGCGCTCGACCTCGGCCATGCTGGCGAGATCGGCCGCGACGAAGGTCTCGTCCGGACCGAGATCGGGCGGCCGCTTGACGTCGCTCAGGCGCAACTCGCGATAGACGCCCTTGAGCAGTTGCCGCAGCCGCGTGCCGATGCCGCCAGCCGCGCCCGTGACCAGAACCGTTTGCATGATGTACCCGTTGCGAAGTGGAGCAGCATCAGGGGCTGGCGAGCTTCCCGGCCAGCCGTTGATAGCGCTTGCGGCTGTTGAGCAGGTGCCGGCGCATCGCCGCGCGCGCTTGCGCGACCGCTCCGGTGCGGATCGCCTGCACGATGTCGCGGTGCTCCTGCTGGAACGTTTCGCTGTAGGCGCGCTTTGGCATTCCCGGCCCGCCGCGGATCGTCTGCCGCGGGATGACGAAGCGGCCGAGATGTTCCAGGAAGCGCCTGAACTGCGGGTTGCCGGTCGCGTCGGCGATGCTGCAATGGAGCGCGAAATCCTGATCGATCGCGTCCGCGCCGCCCCGGATCGCGGCGCCGATGGCATCGAAGCAGTCGACGACCTTGCGGACCTGCACCGGCGACGCCCGCTCGGCGGCGAGCCCGGCGGCTTCGATCTCAATCCCGGTGCGCAACTCCATCACGTCCAGCACCGCGCGCAGGGGCGACAGCTGGTCGAACCCGATCCGCAGCGGCGGACGGGCATTTTCCGGGACAAAGGCGCCGACGCCTTGGCGCGTGATGACGAGGCCATCCGCGCGCAACGCAGCGACCGCCTCCCTCACCACGGTGCGGCTCACGCCGGTGGCGGCGATCATTTCCTGCTCGGTCGGCAGGCGGGAGCCCGGCGGTATCTTGCCGCTGGTAATGTCCTCGGTGAGCCGCGACGACCAGTTCGCCGGTCAAGGATCGCGGCGCCGACAGCGGCCGCGTCACCGAAAGGTTCGTCGTCGACCTGCTCATCACCTTGACCTTGACACCCTTGGGAGGCCAGTCATCATATGATATGACAAGCACGTATCACGCGCCCGCCGGCCGATCAAGAAATCCGGCGGTGCCACGCGTGCAGGCAAGAACAAACGATCACGGAGGATGACCATGAACCGCCGAACTGTGCTCCGCCTCGGCGCCGCCACGGCGCTCGGCACGCTTGCGACCGAATTCGGCGTGCCCGCCTTCGCGCAGCAGAAGCTCGTTCTCAAGGCCGCCGACGTGCATCCCATCGGCTATCCCACGGTCGAGGCGGTGCTGGCCATGGGCAAGAAGCTGGAAGCAGCCACCGGCGGCCGCATCAGCATCCAGATGTACCCGTCGATGCAGCTCGGCGGCGAAAAGGAAGCGATCGAACAGGCCCAGGTGGGCGCCCTCGCCATGGCACGCATCAGCGTGGGGCCGATGGGCCCGCTCGTCCCCGAGCTCAACGTGTTCAATCTGCCGTTCATGTTCCGCGACGACGCGCACATGGAGCAGGTGATCGACGGTCCGATCGGCGACGAGTTGCTCAAGAAGCTGTCGAGCCATCCCACCGCCGGGCTCATCGGCCTTTGCTGGATGAACGCCGGCACCCGCAATGTCTACAACAGCAAGAAACCGATCCGTTCGATCGATGATCTCAAGGGGCTGAAGATCCGGATGATGGGCAACCCGGTCTTCGTCGACACCATGAATGCGCTCGGCGGCAACGGCGTCGCCATGGGCATGGACCAGCTGGTCAACGCCATGCAGACCGGCGTGGTGGACGGCGCCGAGAACAACGCCCCGACCTACACGACCGGCCAGCATTACCGCCACGCCAAGTACTACTCGCTCACCGGGCACCTGATGATCCCGGAAATCCTTGTGTTCTCGAAGAAGACCTGGAGCACCCTCGCACAGGACGACCAGGCGCTGATCGCGAAGCTCGCCAAGGAAGCGCAGCAGGATCAGCGCAAGCTTTGGTATGCGATGGAAGAGAAGTCGACCAAGCAGATCGAGGCAGCGGGCATCGAGATCATCAAGATCGAGGACAAGAGGCCATTCCAGGCGGCGGTGAAGCCGGTGTGGGACAAATACGGTGCGCAGCACGCCGAACTGATCAAGCGCATTCAAGACGCTGAAATGAGCGCCTGAGCGTGGCGCGCGAGCCGGCCGGTCCGCGGATCGCGTTGATGCCCGCGCTGTGGGTTGGGGGACGGCATGAAGCAGGTCTACTTTCGGGCGATGGACGCCATCAACGGCGCGTGTCTGTTCGTCGCCGGCGCGTGCCTCGTGATCATCACCCTCATCGTTCCCTACGGCGTCTTCACCCGCTACGTGCTCAACAGCGCGGCGTCATGGCCGGAGCCGCTGGCCGTGCTGCTGATGATCGTGCTGTCGTTTCTCTCCGCCGTCGTCTGCTATCGGGAGCACCTGCATATCGGCGTCGGCGTCCTGCCGGGCCTGCTCGCGCAGCCATGGAAGTCGCTGTTGGGCTGGCTGCTCGAAATCTGCATGCTCGCGACCAATCTCTTCATGGTGGTCTGGGGCATCAAGCTGGTGGAGGCGACCTGGTACCAGAACATCGCCGAGTTCCCGATCGTCACCGCCGGCATGACCTACCTGCCGATTCCCATCGGCGGCGCGCTCACCGTCCTGTTCGTGATCGAGCGTCTTCTGACGCAGGACTTCTTCCGGCAGCCCGAGCCCGAAACCGTGAGCCAGATCTCGACCGAGTAGACGCCACGGCGGACCTTGCGTCATGGACATCCTCATTCTCATCGGCAGCTTCACCGTTGCATGCCTGGCGGGTATGCCGGTTGCGTACGCGCTCGGGCTTGCCGCAATCCTCGCCGCGCTCTGGACCGGCATTCCGCTCGAAGCCGTCATGCTCAAGGTCTCGGGCGGCATGAGCGGCTTCTCGCTGCTGGCGATTCCGTTCTTCATTCTTGCCGGCGCGATCATGGCCGTTGGCGGCATGGCGGAGCGCCTCGTCAACCTCGCCAAGGTGTTCGTGGGCTTCATTCGGGGCGGGATGGCGCTGGTGAACATCATCGCCTCCACCCTGTTCGGCTGCATCTCGGGCTCGTCTGTCGCCGACACCGCGGCGGTGGGCTCGGTGATGATTCCGCAGATGATCAAGCATGGCTATCCGCGCCTGTTCGCCGTCAACGTCACCATTTCGGGCTCGCTGCAGCCGCTGCTGCTGCCGCCCTCGCACAACATGATCATCTATTCGCTCGCCGCCGGCGGGACGGTCTCCGTCGCCCAGCTGTTCATGGGCGGTATCATCCCGGCGCTCCTGCTCGGTCTCTCGCTGATCGTGCTGGTTCTCGTCATCGCGCACCGGCAAAATTTCCCGAAGGGCGAGATCGTCCCGCTCCGCCAGGCGCTCAAGATCGCCGTCGATGCGATCTGGGGCCTGATCACGATCGTGATCATTCTCGGGGGGATACTGTCCGGCATCTTCACGCCGACAGAATCCGCGGCGGTGGCCTGCGTCTACGCCTTCTTCGTCACCATGTTCATCTACCGCGACTGCAAATGGAGCGAGTTGCCCAGGCTGATCGCACGCGTCGTGCGCACGGTCGGCATGGTCATGATCATGATCGGCTTCTCGATTGCCTTCGGCTACATGATGGCGCTGATGCAGATACCGGCCAAGGCGACGGAATTCTTCGTCGCGGTTTCGAGCGACAAATACACGTTCCTGCTCTACGTCAATATTTTGCTGCTGTTGCTCGGCACGTTCATGGATCTGGCGCCGATGCTGCTGATCTGCACGCCGATCTTCCTGCCGGTGATCAAGACCTTCGGCATCGACCCCGTGCATTTCGGCATCGTCATGATCCTCAACCTCGGCATCGGCCTGCTGACGCCGCCGGTCGGTCCGACCATGGTGGTGGGATGCGCGATCGGTCGCGTGAGCATGGAGGCGGTGTCGCGCAGCATCCTGGTCTTCTACATTCCCATGCTGGTCGTACTCGTGCTCGTCACCTATGTGCCAGAACTGTCGCTCTGGCTGCCGCGGCTGCTGTTGAGGTAGCCGGGGATCGCGGCGAGCGGCAGACGGTGCCCGCTACGCGCACGGTGCCCGCTACAGTGAGTATCCGCCGTCCACGACCAGCGTCTGCGCCGTTACCATGCCGGTGTCGGCGCACAGGAATACGATTGCGGCGGCGATATCGCCCGGCGTGCAGGCGCGCTTGAGCAGCGTGCGCTCGATCGAGGCCTGCTTGCGCGCAACGGGCCACGCCCGCGTCCACTCGGTGTCGACGAAACCCGGCGCGACCGCGTTCACGCGCGCTTCCGGAGCGAGTGCACGCGCCAGATTCTTGGTCAGGCTGATGAGGCCGGCTTTGCTGGCGCCGTATGCCATGCTCGAACCGGGCATGTTGCGGCCGGCAACGGACGCGGTGTTGCAGACGGCGCCGCCGGCGGCCCTCAGCGCGGGCGCAGCCGCGCGCGTGCACCGGAAGGGGCCGAGCAGGTTGGTGGCGAGGATGACCGTCCAGAACTCGTCGGTGAGCCGATCAAGCTCGCGCGGCGGGATCGGCTCCACGGTGGCCGAGGTGCCGGCGTTGTTGGCGAGGAAATCGAGCCGGCCGAGGGCATCGATGGCGTCGCGCACCATTTTCTCGGCGCTCGCCGCCTGCGCGACGTCGCCCGGCGCGGCGATCACCGCAAGGCCTTGCGCGCGCAATCGTTCGACCGCCGACGCGCCGCGCGCATCGTCCGGCAGGTGGTTGAGCGCCACGGTGGCGCCGCGGCGGGCGAACAGTTCGACCGTCGCCAGCCCGATGCCGGAGGCCGCGCCGGTGACCAGCGCCGTCTTGCCCGCAAGATCAGCCATGTCGCGCTCGAACGATCGGGAGATTACACCTGCCGCGCGCTAGAATTGTCCGCAGCCCCGAAATCCGTCACCGGGCCTTCGATCGCCGCACCACGCACCATCGTCGAAGACCGTTCCGCCCGGACGCTGCCGGGCGAAACGATTGCGCACAGCTGGGTTCGGCTCACCGCCGCATTTCACTGAATAAAACGCCGCCCTTTGCCTTGGCCGTCGGCTCCGATTCCACGATTTCCACGGTCACCGCCTCGACCGGGACGGCGAAATTCTTCACCACCGCGTCGGTGATGTCCTTCACCAGGGCGCGCTTCTGATCGAGCGTGCGGCCCTTGACGGCGTGGACGTATATTTCAGGCATATCGGTCTCCCTCATGTGTTGGAGATCGCACTATAGCGGCTGGGATGAACATAGAAAGGCGCACCTCCTCGGACCCCCTCCCAGCGCCCATCGGGCTCCCCTGCCCCAGCGGAACGGCGTCACCGCCGATCGGAGGCAAGGTCGCGCGCGGCGGCGTTAGGTCAGGAATGCTGCTTTATTGCTGTGGCAATTTCGCTACCATCCCCGATCGGGAAAGGGGGGCAACGGCAGGGCGGAGGAAGCGTCATGGAGCTCCGAACCGAGAGCCCCCGGAAATACGTCCAGACAAGACTGGTGAACCACTGCGCCCAATGCGGCGAGACGATCTTCCTGCCGGAATGGTCCGAATATATGGATCGGCAACGCGTCCGGCATCTCTGGGAATGCGAGGCGTGCGGTTACAAGTTCGAGACGCTGGTCTCGTTCCCTGACCCATAAATTCGCACGCGCTCCGAGCATCCAGAATTGGGAAAGCCGCCGGCCCACGGCCGGCGGCTCGTTTGCTGTTTGCGCGTATGCGCCCTGAGGCCGAGTGAGCCGTTACAGGCTCCCGAGATCGGCACTCCACCGGCAGTGCTGCGCCGCCGACACCGATCTCGGTTCGCTGAACGCATTGCGCTATGCGCGCAGACCGTCAGAGCGAAGGCGAAGGCTCGCGAGCTGCCGGTTCGGCAGCCGTTTCCTGCGCCGACGCAGGGCGTGTCCCGGCGGGCAACTGCAGCACGGTCGCGCGTTGGCCCTCGCACAGCCGCGTGAGCAGCACCACCTGTCCATCCGGGAATTCAAATGCATCGTGGTGAGTGACGGCGTTCTCGGTATTGATCTGCCGGAAACGCGCAAGACGCTGCCCGATCTTCTTGTTCGGCAGGATTCCGATGCCGAAGGACGGCTCGCACTCCACATTCTCGTCGAAGGCGAGTTCGGTGCCGGGCAACAGGCACACCGCGACGTGCGGCTCGCCGACCGCCGCAAAACCGCGGGTGATGGAGTTGGTGAACTTCGTCGTTACCAGCTTGTCCTCAAGCTTGGCAGGACGGGTGGCGACATGGTGCAAGCTATAGTCGCACATTGAGGAGACTCCTGTTCAAGAGAAGTCGGGCTCCTCCTTAGAGCCGCCGGAGCAATTATGGCCTGCCTGACATTGTCCCGACTTTTTCCAATGTGGCCCTCGTCTTACCTCGCAGGGAGAACGTTCATCAGCGGCGTCCCCGACAACTCGAAGCTGATCCAAATCGATATCTCCCCTCCAACGGTCGCCAAGGAAGCTGAGCGGGAAACGCCGGAATGAACCAACCGGTTCCCGCAAAGCATCGGCAACCGCGAGAGGTTCGGTAGCGGACAGCGATGGCGGAGCGGGCGAGCGGGCGACGGGTCCGCGCTTGCCTGAGAATTCTGACGAGCAATCAAGGGGCAACGAAGGGGTATTCCGGACGGACCAGGCCGCAGCCTGCGCCGGAACGGGGTAGCTGAAGAACTCGACCCTGCCCTGACAGCGGAACAGGAGCGCACCGATTGAGCGCCCGCAGAGTCGAGCTGAAAAATCGGGCAGCACCCGAGAGAGCAAATTCATATCCCGTTGCCGGGATGAATGTCGTGGTAGGTTTGTTGTTAGAGGGTCAAGCCGGGGGCACCGCTCACCGGCCGCGTTGACCTTGAGTCAAAGACCGGGAGGACTGCGAATGAACAATCGAACGATCGTACCGATGCTTGCCTCGGTTGCGCTGCTGGCACTGGGCGCGGGTGCCGCCGTGCAGGCGCAGCAGGCTACCATGACGTTTTTCCTCACCAGCGCCGGTCCCGGCAAGGGTGCCGACCTCGGCGGGCTTGAAGGCGCCGACCGCCTTTGCCAACAGCTGGCGCAGGCCGGCGGCGCCGGCGGCAAGACCTGGCGGGCCTATCTGAGCACCCAGGCGAGCGGCGGCGCGCAGGCCGTCAACGCGCGCGATCGCATCGGTACCGGGCCCTGGAAGAATGCCAAGGGCGAGACCATCGCGCAAAACGTCGATGATCTGCACAGCGCGAACAACAAGATCAGCAAGCAGACCGCCCTCACCGAGAAGGGCGAGATGATCAACGGTCGCACCGACACGCCCAATCGGCACGACGTCCTGACCGGCTCGCAGCCGGACGGGCGGGCATTCCCGGCCGGTGAAGATCGAACGTGCGGCAACTGGACCAAGAGCGGCGCGGGCGCGGCGATGGTCGGGCACCATGACCGGCAGGGGCTGCGCGACGATGACGCGTCGAAGTCCTGGAATTCGTCGCATCCGTCACGCGGTCCGGAAGGGGGCTGCAGCCAGGCCGATTTGAAGAGCACCGGCGGCGACGGCCTGTTCTACTGCTTCGCCACCAACTAGGCGGCACGGAAGGCGGACAGCGGCGAAGCTTCGCCGCTGTCCATACCGGTTGACGGCGCGCGCGGCCGTAGGCGGATAACCGGGCGAACGTTCGACATCAGCAAATCTGCGCGGCCTGGCATGCACGCGCTGCATCGCATCGATCCCGCCGCCGGAAGGATCGGGCTTGCCGCGCCGCTTGTGCGCGGCCGCCAGCATGAGCGGGAAATCAAACAAAAAAGTCTCACGGGAGCGAAAACCATGGCGATGACCAAGCGCGATTTCCTGATCGGCGCTGCGGCGGCGAGCGGCGGGGTCATGCTCAGCCGCATCGACGCATCCGGCCAGGCCGGCCGGCGTGTGATCGACGCGCACACCCACTGGTACCCCGCCCAGTGGGTGGACCTGGTCCAGAACGAAGGAGAAGCCGCCGGCGCCCGCATCGGCCGCAACGACCGTGGCGGCATCACCTTCAACGCCGGCGGGGTCGGCGCGGTGTTCAGCCCCAACTACATCGATCTCGAAAGCCGCATCAAATCCATGGACGAGACCGGCATCAACGCGCAGGTGCTGTCGCTCATGGCCCCGATGGTCTACTGGGCGCCGCCGGCGTTCGGGCTCAAGCTTGCCCAAAGCTACAATGACGCCTGCTCGGCGGCGCATCGCAGATATCCCGACCGCTTCGTCGGGCTCGCCATGCTGCCGATGCAGCAGCCCGAACTGGCTCTCGAGGAGCTCGAACGCGCTGGGAAGCTCCCGGGAATGCGCGGCGTCATGATGGCGACTGCAATCAACGGCAAGAATCTGGACGAGAAGGCATTCTTTCCGATCTACGCGAAATGCGAGGAACTCGGCTGGCCGATCTTCACGCATCCGGTCGCGCCGCTCGGCGGCGAGCGGATGAGCAAATATTATCTCAGCAACCTTCTGGGCAACCCGGTGGAGATCGGGATCGCCGGCTACTCGCTCATTCTTGGCGGAGTGCTTGATGCCTTTCCCAAGCTCGAAGTCATGTTGCCGCGCGCCGGCGGCAATGTCCCATGGGGCATCATGCGGCTCGATCGCACCGTCGAGCGGATGCCGCAGCTCGCGCAGGCCAAGCGCCCCGCAACAATCTACCTCAAGCGCTTCTACTACGATTGCATCATCGAGAGCCCGCAGATCGTCATGGATCTGATCAGGCTGGTCGGCGCCGACCGCGTGCTGTTCGGCACCGACTACCCCTCCCCGATGCGCGATGCGCGTCCCACCGAGTTCATCCAGGGCTTGGCCGAGCTTTCACAATCCGAGCGCGATGCCATCCTCGGCGGCAACGCGGCCCGGGCGTTCGGACTATAGGTTGTCGTTGGCGTGGAGGTTTCCAGCCAACTATTTCCCCTTGCATTCTTGATGGCCGTTGGTCGGACGGTGTCCGGATTGCCCCAGCGCAATTTTGACTCCCGACCGAAGTGGACCGAGCCGCAACCGGAGACCTCGTTATAAGTCCCGCAATCTTGGCAGGGCCTGATCGCGCTCCGGAAATCACGCGCTGGCTGGCCTTCGGCCACGCGATGGCAAGATCCGGGTCGTCCCAACGCACGCCGCGCTCGGCCTCAGGATGATAGCGCTCGGAGACGCAATACCGCACCTCGGCATCATCGGTCAGGGTCTGATAGCCGTGGGCGAAGCCGGCGGGGATGTACACCGAAGAGCGACTATCGGCGCTGAGCTCTAGGCCGACCCACTTGCCGTACGAGGGCGATCCCGCCCTCACGTCGACCGCCACGTCAAAGATGGCGCCTCGCGTACACGAGACGAGCTTGATTTCCTCATGCGGCCGCACCTGAAAGTGCAGACCGCGCAACGTGTCTCGGCGGTCGTTGAACGAAACGTTCCATTGCGGGTAGTCCGCACACAACCCCCGTGCCACGCACATATCGTCCGGCTCGACGCTCGGCGGCAGACTCTTCCTCGGCAGGTCGGCCAGGCGTGTAGCCTAACGCGCCTGTCTCGATTGGCAGGCTTGCGTCAAGCGGCCCTGCTTGTACGGCTCGAGCGGATCACCACGAACTCGATCAGTGTCCGGTCGATGCCGAACGCATTCATCAACGTGCTTCCCTTTGGCGGAAGCGCCATAGGCCGCGATGCGACGGCCCTCCCCGTTGAGCCGCTGCAGCAGCGCCAGCAGTTGCTGCTTGAGCCGGGCAACCCGATCGCCGAAGTCGCGGTAGTGCTCGAAGCTCAGCAGGCCTTCGGATTTTTCCTTCGCCAGCAATTCGACGACGCGCGCGGATGGCGGCTGGCCCGCATCCGCGATGAACAGCCGCAGCGAACCGCCGTGGATCGGTATCAGCTCGGCATCGGACACGGCGAGGCCGTGACGCCGACAAAGCGCCTCAACCGCGCTCACGGAATAATAGCTGAAGTGCTCGTGGTAGATCGTATCGAACTCCAGCTTGTCGATGAGATCGCGTACATAAGGCGCCTCGACCACGGCGACCCCGTCAGGCTTGAGCAGCCGCTTGATGCCGCCGGCGAACCGGTTGGGATCGGGAACATGCGCGAAGACATTGTGGGCATGGATGACGTCGGCCAGCTTGCCTTCCGCCGCGAGCCGGCCGGCAAGCTCCTCGTCGAAGAACTCCACCAGCGGACCAGCGTCGGGATGCCCTTGGCCTTGATCGCGAGCTCCGCGATGTTGGCCGCGGGCTCGATGCCGAGCACCGGGATGCCGCGCTGCTTGTAGAACTGCAGCAGATATCCGTCGTTGCTCGCGACCTCGATCACGAGACTTGCAGGACCGAGACCGCGGCGGGCGATCAGCGCCTCGACCAGCGTGCGTGCGTGCTCGACCATGGTGTCGGAAAACGACGAGGCATAGGCGTAGTCGCGGAACAGCCGCTCGGGCGGGGCACGGTTTCGCCGATCTGCACCAGCGCGCATTGCGGGCAGAAATAGAGCTCCAGCGGGAAACGGTCCTCCGCCTGGTTCAATTGATCGGTGGTGAGGAGCGCGTTGGCGAGCGGAACGCAGCCGAGATCGAGGACATGGTCTTCCGGCTCGTTCAATTGTTCGGCGGCCAGCAGCGCATTGGCGAGCGGCACCCGACCGAGGTCGAGCACCTGCCTGAGATCAGCTTGACCGCAGGATCGACACCGCGGTCGCGATGGCTCGCCGCCCACCGGGCTCACCAGCGCTTCCAGGGAGGCGTTCCCGCCAGCCACAGCCGCTCAAGCCCCTGCTTGTCGCGCAGCGTGTCCATGCACTGCCAGAAGCCCTCGTGCCTGTAACCGGCGAGTTGTCCGTCGCCGGTGAGGCGCTCCAACAGGTCGACCTCGAGCACATCCTCATCCTTGCTGAGATACGCCGAGGACGCTGGGCTCCATCACCATGTAGCCGCCGTTGATCCAGGCATCGTCGGTCACGCGTTTTTCGGCGAAGTCGGCGACCCGGTCACCGTCGAAGATGATGTTGCCAAAGCGCGCCAGCGCCGGGACCGCGGTCACGGTCGCGAGCTTGCCATGGCTCCTGTGAAACGCCAGGAGGCGATCGAGCGGCACGTCTGACACGCCGTCGCCATAGGTCAGCATGAAGGTATCGCCTTCGAGCAGCGGCGCCAGGCGCCGCACGCGGCCGCCCGTAAGGGTCTCGAGCCCGGTATCGATCAAGTGAATCTTCCAGGCCTCCTGGTGACGTCGGCGACGTTCCACCGTTCCGGCGCCGAGATCGATGGTGAGGTCGCTCGCCATGTCTGCAAATTGCAGGAAGAAGTTCTTCACCACCTCGGCCCGGTAGCCGAGCGCCACCACGAATTCCTCGAAGCCATAAGAAGCGTAGAACTTCATGATGTGCCAGAGAATCGGATGCTGGCCGATCTGCACCATCGGTTTGGGAATCGTGATGGTCTCTTCGGCCAGCCGCGTGCCAAATCCACCTGCGAGGATAACGACCTTCACGCTGTCCCCCGTAGCGGCATGCGATCGTCGGCCAGCCGATGCAGCCGTGCCGAGAACAGTTCGACCTGCCGGCGCGTGACAACGCCCACGTCCTCGCCGTCCCGGAATGCCCGATACCAATCGGCGGTCAACCCCACCGCCTCGTCGAATGACAGCAACGGCCGCCAGCCAAGAAGCGTGCGCGCACGCGTCGCGTCCAGTGTGAGCAGCGACGCCTCGTGTGGATGGTCGCCGGCGTCAAGGCGCCAGCCGGGACGCCCATCCCAGCGAGTGGTGAACGCCTGCACCAGTTCGGACACCGAGCGGAAGCTCTCGGCATCCGGGCCGAAGTTCAGGGCCGAAGGTGCGCGAACGGCGTCGGTCGCCATGGCCTGCGCCAGCATCAGATAGCCCGCCAGCGGATCGAGCACGTGCTGCCACGGCCGCACGGCCTGGGGATAGCGCAGCGCCACCGGCTTGCCTGCCTCGAACGCCTCGACGATGTCGTGGACGATGCGGTACGGCGACCAATCCCCGCCGCCAATGACATTGCCGGCACGCGCGGTCGCAACCTGACAGGGGCCCGAGAAGAAGCATTGCCTGAAGGAATTAGTGACAAGTTCGGCACACGCTTTGGAGCTGCTGTAGGGATCGTGTCCGCCCAAGCGGTCGTCCTCGATGAACGCGCGACCGGCGCCATCGTTCTCATAGACCTTGTCGCTCGTCACCACGATAGCTGCGCGCGCACTCGGCACCGAGCGCAACGCCTGCAACACGTTTGCGGTTCCCATCACATTGGTGGCGTAGGTCCCGAGCGGATCAAGATAGGACGGCCGCACCAGCGCCTGGGCTGCCATGTGGATGACGATCTCGGGCTCGCAGTCCGCGAGCGCGCGCACGACGACCGCCGGATCGGCTATGTCGCCGTAAAGATCGGTGCATCGGCCCTGCGCACAGAGAGCGAACAGACTGGGATCGGTGTGCGGCGGAAGCGAAAGCCCGGTCACCCGCGCGCCGAGGCCAGTCAGCCACAGCGCCAGCCACGCGCCCTTGAACCCGGTATGACCGGTGACAAAGACGCGTCGATCGCGCCAGAAGGTCGCGTCGAAGGCGAACATCAGAATGGTCCGGTGAAAGACTTGTCCGGTACGTCCAAGGTCTTGTCCCCGGGCTCGATGCCGGCCCAAGGGTCATCCCGCGCGTCATCGGAAGTCATCCCGAGCGTCCGATGCACGGCCGCAACGATGTGGCGAGGGGTAGGGTAGTAATAATTCGACAGCGCGCGGGTCGTCGGCGTCGGAATATCGGGCAATGCCACGCGAATCGGAGCGGCCTTGAGCGCCCCGAACGCCTGCTCGGTCACCCTGGCCACGATCTCTCCTGCGAAACCACCGGTCAGCGTCCCCTGATCCACGACCACCAACCGGCCGGTCTTCTGCACCGAGGCGAGGATCGCGGCGTCATCGCGCGGGACCAGGGTCCGCAAATCGATGATCTCGGCTTTGATGCCCTCCCGCTCCAGCTCACGCGCGGCCTTGATCGACTCAAGAGTGGCGTAGGAAGCGGCCACAATGGTCACGTCGTCGCCCTCGGTGACCAACCGCGGCTGTCCAAGGGGCACCGTATAGTGCCCCTCCGGCACCGGGCCGTGGATGTTATGCAGCCAGCGGTGTTCGAAGAAGATGACGGGGTTGTCGTCCTCGATGCTGGCGATGAGCAGTCCCTTGGCGTCGTAGGGCGTCGACGGCATGACCACCTTGAGACCAGGAATATGCGCAAACCACGCATGCAGGCTCTGGGAGTGCTGCGGCCCCTGCCCCCAGCCGCGGCCGACGAGCATGCGAATCGTCAGCGGCACCTTGGATTGGCCGCCGAACATGTAATGCCATTTCGCCGCCTGATTGCAGATTTGATCCATCGCGGTCATGGCGAATTCGAGCCGCATGTGCGTCATGATGGGCCGCATTCCCACCAGGCACGAGCCGAGCGCAACGCCGCTCATGGCGTTCTCCGCCACCGGCATGTCGAACACGCGCTTCTTGCCGTGCTTTTCCTGCAGCCCCTTGGTCGTGCCGAACACACCGATGGGGTCGGGCACGCCCAGCCCCATCAGATAGGTGCTGCGGTCGCGCTCGAGGCAGATATCGATCGCCTCGTGGATGGCTTCGGAAAATTTGAGCTGGCGATTGATCATGGAGCGACCGATCAGGCGAACATGTGCCGGCTGAGTTCCGTCCGCTCCGGAAACGGACTCTTGCGGGCAAACGCAACCGCGTCGTCGATCTCCGCCGCGATCTCGGCGTCCATCGCCGCATGCGCGGCCTCGTCGATCATGCCGTCGTCTTCAAGCACCTTGCGGTACAGGCGGATCGGGCATCGCGCCGACCAGGAATCGAACTCCTCTTGCGAGCGATACCCCAGATGCAGATCGCCGAGGGGACCGCAATGTTCGAGCCAGCGGTAGGTAATGAATTCGAGAAGCGCGGGACCGCCATTGTGGCGCATGCCGGCGATGACGTCGGCGGCGGCGGCCTCGACTGTCTCCACCAGTTGGCCATCGTGCTGGGACGTCCTGATGCCGTGGCCGCGCGCCAGCTCGGCAATGGTGCGATTTCCCGGCTGACGCACATCGAGTGGCGTGTTGACCGAATAGAGATTGTTCTCACAGACGAAGAGCACGGGCAGATGATGCACGGCTGCGAAGTTCACGCTCTCGTGGAAAACGCCGGTCTCGGTCGCGGCGTCGCCGAAGAAAATCACCGTGACCGCGGCGCGATCCTGCAGCATCGCTCCGAACGCGGCTCCGACGCCGATCGGGATCGTGCTGCCGACGATCGGAACGCAGCCGAGGAAATTGACGGAGAGATCGATGAGGTGCATCGAGCCGCCTTTGCCCGAGGCACAGCCGTCGACCTTGCCATAGAGCTCGGCGAACATCGCGCGCAGACTGCCGCCCTTGCCGATGTAGTGAGCGTGCGAACGATGGGCGCTGATCACGTAGTCTTCCGTACGCAGATTCCTGCAGACGCCGGCGGCCACCGCCTCCTGGCCGATGCTGAAATGCGTGGGGCAGCGCATGTCCCCTTCCGGGTACAGCGCCTGGACGCGCTCCTCGACCCGGCGGATCTTCAGCATCGAGCGGTAGAGCGCGAGGCGCTCGTCACGCGGGACGATCGACGGCTCATTCCGATCGATTCGGCCGGACGGAGATCGGGCCCGAGGTGAGATGATCGTCATTCGCTCGCCATTCGCTATGCCGCCTTCCGCGAAATAGAAACTGCTCCGGTCCAGACCGCCTCAACACCACCTTGCCAAGGCGCTTCCGATCCGTCCGGAAACGACGCCCATCCTAGCACGCTGGCCCCGCCACCCGGTCGGACGATGCAATCCGCCCGCGTGCATGGTACATCCATAACGCGAAAGCGTCGTACGGGACCACACGCGGCATTGCAAGCAGGCTCTCGGCCTCGAACGCGGCGAGATCCGCGCCCTCGCCGAGCACCAGCCCGTCGAGGTCCGCTTGCGGCAGGGTCACGGCATAATAGGTCCGCAGCCGGATGCCGTCGCCCGCAAAGCCGAAATCAAAGGTGAATTCGGTGAAGCGGGCCACCTCGGAGGGGATCACGCTCACCGCAAGTTCCTCCTTGAGTTCCCGCACCAGCGCGGCGGCCGGCGCCTCGCCGGCATCGACCGCACCCCCGAAGCAGCCCCAGTGCTCGGGATAGAAGATATCCGGGTTGGAATCGCGAAGTTGCATCAAATAGCGCCCATCCGACAGCTGCAGCAGCGCGGCCACCGCATGGGCGGGCCGCAGCGTGGTGCGGGAACCGAGAAAAGCACCCGAAGGATTCGACACGCGCGTACCTCGTTCGCAAACCTCAGGCCCGCATGACGAAGTCGGTCGGGAGAGTCTTGAGCTGCGGGAGATATTTGCGCCCCCATTCGACCATTTCGCGCATGCCTTCCTGCCAGCTGATCTGCGGCTCCCATCCGACATCGCGCTTGATGGCGGAACTGTCGAGCCAATAGCGCGAGTCCTGATGCTGGCGGTCGCCGGTCACCTCACACAGCTGCTCGAAAGGCATTTTCAGGGCCTCCGCCACCAGTTCGACGACCCGGCGAATCGATGTCGGTTCCTTCGAGCCGGCATTGTAAACGGTTCCAAGCGGCGCCTTCTCCGCCACCATATGAATCGCGCGCGCAAGATCGCGATTGTGGATGTAGGACTTCTCGGCGTGTCCGCCGCCGTGCAGCGGCAGCTTGCGCCCCGTGAGGCCGCATATGACGGTTTTTGGAATGACGCGATGGAGCTGCTGCCCGGGTCCGTAGGCGTTCGAGGGACGGATGATGTTCATGGGGAACTTCAAGAAACGATGAACGGACATGAGATGCATATCGAAGGCGGCTTTCGAGGCGGCATAGGGGCTCGTCGGCTTGATCGGCTCGTCCTCCTTCGCCGCATGCTCCACCGAACCGTACAGCTCCGAGGTGCCGATCTGGATGAAACGCTCGAGATAGTCGCGGGACTGGAGCTGCTCGGTGAGCTTGACCAGCGCCACGCAGTTGGTTTCGAAATAGCGCCAAGAATGCTTCAGTGAAGTGGCGCCTTCGCCTTGAGCGGCGAAATTGATGATCACCTGCGGCTTCTCGCGGTCGAGCAATTCCAGCAGAAGGTCGAGTTCGTAGTTCACGTGATAGGCGTGATAGCTGTAGCGCGGATCGCCGTCGCCGATGCCCAATGTGAAGCACTCGTGCTTGGGCAGATTGCGACCGACCGCGATGACCTTGGCAGGATCGGCGTGATCAAGCAGATATTTCGACGTGTGGAGTCCGAAAGATCCACCCCCACCGAGCACAGCATAAGTCTTCTTCATCGTCCGGGCTCCTGATGGTCCTTGAGGCCTGCTGCGGCGCTGCGCACCGTCCATGCGGGATCGACCTCGAGAATCGTCCAATAATAATCACCGCTGTAGCCGGCGCGCTCGAACAGCCGATGCCACATGTCCGGCTTTCCGAAAGTCTCGGCCGTGAGCACCCAGTCGAGAAACGCGTCGCGCTCGTCATCGTTGCGGTAGGCGTCGACCTGGATGTAGCCGCGTCCGGGCGCAACACGCTCGATCTCCTGCACCGCCTCCACGCAGGCATCGTAACCGAGATTGTGGACCACATTGATGCAAAGCGCCGCGGCGAAGCTGTCGCTCGCGAACGGCAGCGTCTGCGCGCTGCCGCACACGATCCGGCCGCAGGCATCGGGATGGCAGTTCTCGATCGCGTAGTGCGAAATTTCGAGGCCCCATGCCTCCAGACCCGGAACAACCGCCATGAGATCGCGCAGCAGAAAGCCCTTGGCGCAACCGATGTCGAGCACACGGTCGCCGGACTTCAGATTGAAATGCTCGGCAATATCGCGGGCAATCGGGATCCAGCGCCCGTCGTAACGGTATCCGCCGTAACCCTGGTCGCGCGTACCGTCGAAATACTCGCGGCCGAACCGCTTGGCGATGATCCGGTTCTCAGCCTGCCCCTGCTTGCGGGCAATGAGATTGCGCTTCGCGCGGGGATATTTCGAGAGCAGGTTGATCTCAGGCACTGGCCGCGGCCCTCATGTCGGCAAATGTCGCTGCCAGGCCGTCATCGAGCGGCTTGAAGCGCGCGCCGGGAAAGGCGCGCAGGAGATTGGTGATGTCGAAATGGCGATGAGTCACCGGATTTTGTCGCGCCGAGGTCACGATCTCGACCGGCCGGCCGGCGCGGGCGGCGACCATCTGGGCAACCGATCGAAACGTCTCCGATCTCCCCGTCGCAAGATTGAGCGCTCCCGTCGATCCGTGGGATATGACCTTGAGAATGACATCGACCGCGTCATCGACATGTAGATGGTCGCGGGTCTCTTCGCCGTTGCCGAACAGCGCAATGCGCCCGTCCTTGAGCGCCTGGCGCAGGAAGCGGTTCGGCCCGTACGAATTGTGAGTGTCGCCTGCTCCGTAAATCGCGGTCAGACGCAGAACCGCCACGGGTGCTTTCGCCTCGCTGGCCAGCATCAACTCCCGCGCCCGGTGCATGACGCCGTAGAGGTCGATCGGAACCGGCGGCGTCGCCTCCGAGATCAATGTCGTCGCGAAGGAGTAGACCGCATCGGAGCTGGCATAGACGAGCTGCGCGATTTCGACGGCTCGCGTGGCCTCACAGACCGCCCGGCACATGGCAAGATTTCGCATCAGGGTGCCGGAATCGCGGCCCTTGTCGGGCGTGAGCGCCGACAGGAACACGACCACGTCCCGCGGCCGCAGCCGCTCCGCGAGCTGCGCGCCCGCGGTGGCGTCCGCCAGATCGATTTCGCGCGACCCGAGTCCCACGGACTCGATACCGGCAGCCGCGCAGGCCCGGGCGAGACCGCGGCCGAGGAAACCGCTTGACCCCAGCACGACCACACGGTCCGGCGTGCGGGGACGGCTATGAAGGTGAGACAGCGTCATGCGTGCACCGGCAAAGGCGCTCCAAGTACGATATGTTCGAGGCCGGCGGCAGCCGTCGCGGTACGGTCTAACATCGAAAAGGGATCGATCACAACGCACCCGCGCAGCCGCGCGGCAATATCGCCGGCCTTGAGCGCCCGGAACGCCGGCCACGGGGTCATGATGACGAGGGCGTCGGCGCCGTCGCACGCCGCCAGCGCGTCCTCGGTCACCGTCATGCGCGGATGCCATTCGCCCGAAGCCCGCACGGCGGGGTCGAACACGCGCAGCCGGCAGCTCGCGAGTTCCTTGATCAGCGCCACTGCGGGGGAATTTTTGATGGAGCGGGTGTTCTCCTTGTAGGTCACGCCGAGAACACCGATGACGGGCTCGCCCACTCGCGACAGCACGCGTTCATGAAGTTGCCGCAACGGCCAATCCCGTCGGTGACGACTATTGCGCAGCCAAGCGCAGATCAGGCCCGCTTCGGTGCCATGGGCCTCGGACAGGCGTTGGACCGTGGCAAGATCGCGCTCGAGATTGCCGCCGGCGATGCCGAGGCCCGGCGTCAGATAAGCATAGGGGCCGATGCGACGGTCGAGCTTCAACGCCGGCGCGATTTCCGACCAGTCGGCGCCGATTCGTTCGCACAACTCCGCCAATGTATTGCCCACCGTGACCGAGGCAACGAGGCAGCAATTGATCGAGATTTTCGCCAGCTCCGCGCTTTCGTAGCGCATGGGCAGGATCGGGCACCCGAACGCATCGAGCACGGCGCGCAAGCGCGGATTGACCGGGGCCGCCGGGTCGGCGCAGCCGACAATGGTCCGCTCGGGCTTCGTTGCCCGCTCGACGGCCTGGCCGAACACCAGCGTCTCGACCTGATAGTAAAGGCGTTGGGGCGGCAGGACGCCAAGAGCGCGGGTGTAGCCGGGCGGCACCTGCGAGAGCACAACCATGACCGCATCGGGATTCATCGTTGCGGCGACGTCGCGGATCAATGCCGTCAGTCCCGAGACGTCGCTCGCGCCTTGGTCGTCGGTCGGCACGTCCGGCGCGACATAGACGACGTCGCAGCTTCTCAGATCAGCCCGTGCGTCGGTGAAACGTTGTCGCCCGGCGTTGCTGCGGATCAGTTCGTCGAGCCCAGGCTCGAGCACCGGCCAATCCTGTCGCGCCAGACGGCGGATAACCCCGGGATCGGCATCGAAGCACACGACATCAAAGCCACGCCCGGCAACGGCCGCCGCCGAGACGAGCCCGAGGTGGGTCATGCCGGCAAAACCAACGACCGGCGGCGTCATTGCGCACCTTTCTGGTGCACCGCCTCGGCGCTCAAACGCTGCAGCACGCGGTGAAGCCAGATGTCGTTGGCGAGGTCGGTCTTCGCTCCCGATCCGCAAAGGCTCTTGAAGTGCGTGTATTCGAGCGCCCAAGTCGGATCGTCCTGCACGAGGGTGTTGGTCTCCTCCGGCGGACGTCCGCTCGGCAGGACCCGCGTGCGTTTGGTGAACTGCGACGGCCCCCATTTGCACAGCGACCGGATATGCGCCGAACCGCGCTCGGCGAGAATGTCGCAGGTGAAATGGTTGCGCCACATCAGAAGCGTCATTTCCAATTCGATCCGCGGGAGCCGCTCCTCGCGGTGGATGACGACGTGATCCGGCGCGCGATTCTCGAAGCCGTGAACGCCGACGAACTGGAACTTGTCCTCGATGTCCCCAAACCAGAAGCGGCAGGTGTCGAGGAGATGAGAGCCGAGATCGGGCAGAACACCGGCGCCTTGATCGCGCCAAGCGGAATCGCGCACGAGCCGCGCCGTGCCGTTACCGTAGAACATCCGGCAGGAATAGATCGCACCGAGTTCGCCGCTGGCGATGAGGTCACGCATGCGCACGAAGTGCGGCTCGAAGCGGTGATTGTAGGCGGTATAGCAAACGACGCCGTTGCGCCGCGCGAGCGTCTCGAGGTCGGCGATTTCGGCTTCGTGTTTCGCCCACAATGGCTTCTCGACCAGCACGTGCTTGCCATTGTCGAGGCAGTAGGTGAGAACGTCGATCTTGGGCTCGTCCGGGACGCAAGCCAGGACCGCGTCGTAGTCCGCGAGCGGAACATCCGTGATCGCCCTGTAACGTGCGTCCTCGTTCACCGGATCGACAGCTGCGACAAAGTCGGCGCCCGCGATTCGGCGGCGCTTGTGACCTTGAACACCGAGACCGGCGACCACGACCCGCATCGGTGAAGCGCTCAAGCGGGGGCCATTTGCCGCTCGACGACATCGATCTTCGAGCGCAGGTCGTCGGCTGTCACCGGGATGTTGCCGTCGCATTCGCATTCGACGGCCGCGGCCATCGTGCCGAGAATCGTTGCAATGGCGGGGTCGCGGACAGAGAGCATCGCGAGCGTTGCATAGGCGAGCAACGCATCGCCGGCCCCAACCGCGTCAACCAGTCGATCCACGAAACTGTCGATGACGAAGAAGCTGTCTAGCGACTCATGGTCGGAGTTGCAGCAAGCGAGCACGCCGCGTTCGCCGAGCTTGAGGATGAGCAGTCTGCAACGCGACGAGTCAAAAAGGTTCGAGGCCAGCGGCCGAATGCCGGAGTCCTGGTCGCCGAGGGCAAAACGGGCCTCGCGCTCATTGGGCGTGATCAGATCAAAACCCTGAAAGTCGGTGATGTTGCCCCAACGGCTTGCGACCTGGCTGTCCGCGACCCGAAAGCAGCCGTCGGGCAGTGCCTGCACCAGTTCAGGGATGGTGCGTCGGTTGAAAAGGCCGTGGCGGAAATCCGAGAACACCACCGCGTCGGTCGGCACTTTTCTTACCGCGCGGGTGATCTCTTCGAGGATCTGGTCGGAGATCGAACGGTTGTCGAGCGTGTCCACCTTCAGAAGCCGATAGCCCCCGACGACGATCGCATTCTTGTTGACCGTCGGCCGGGAACGATCGATCACCGCGTGCACTTCGATATCGACGCCTTTGAGATCGTCGATGACGAAGTCCCGGTAGCTGTCGTCGCCGAGCACGGTCGAAAACGTCACCCGGCCACCGGCCGCCGCGAGATGCTTGGCCACGATGGCAGCGCCGCCGACATAGTCGACCTTGCGCTCGAACAGCACGCTCATGGTCGGCGTCTTGGTCTGGCCGCCGATCATGGCACAATGGGTATAGCTGTCCACGATCGTGTCGCCGACGACATGGACGCGGCGTCCTGTCATGGCGTCAAGTGTTTGCCGCAGCTTGTCGAACGTGATGCCGTTCCGCTCCATGACAATCTGGAGCTTTTCGAGCTTGATCGCCGGCGGCGCCAGATCGATGAGATTCGAGGACGAATAGACGATGTCGCCGGGCGTGAAGATGATCTCGCCGCCATAGGACTGGAGGACGTCCGCCTCTTCCGCGGTCTTAACCGGCATGCCGCTGGCCGTGTACTCGAACCCCTTGGCGAAATAGTCGGGCTGGATGATGCGTATGTTATCGATCGGCTTGGCGTTCTTGTCGATAACGACGTAGTCGACGACCTCGAAAGCGGCCAGATTCACCGCGCGCAGATCCTGCGGCACATGCGGACGATGCGTTCCCTTGGTGATGTGGTGGTCCGCCGTGATGCTGGCGATCAGCAGGTCGGCCTTGCTCCTGGCGTACAGCAGATGGCGCACATGGCCGGGATGGACCACATCGAACACGCCATGGCACATGATCACACGCTTCTTGCGCGGGCGCGGGCCGATGATGTCGCGCAGTTCTTCCGCCGATTTGATCTTGTGGCGATAGCGGTCAAGCAGTTCCAGCATGAAAGGCCTCAGGCGCTCTGCTTGCCGAGGTACTGAAACCAAGTCTTGGTCGCCTCTGCAATGCGGTCGGGATCCCATAGCGGGGCGTCGCGCCAGCGGTCGATGTCGACCAGCATCCGGCGCACGCCGTCCTCGAACGGGACCACCGGCTTCCACCCAAGTTGCGAGACGATTTTGGAGATGTTCGCGAACGTGCAGTCGGGCTCGCCCGGACGTTTAGGCACGTACACCACATCGCCCCCGAGAAGCTCGATCAGCCGGTTGACCGACTGCGGGTTGCCTGCTCCGACGTTGAAGCGCTCGCCGCTGATCGATGTCCGGGCAGCAGCCAGAAACGCCTGAGCCACGTCGGTCACGTAGATGAAATCGCGGCGCTGGGTACCGTCACCCACAACGGTGTAGGGCTTACCCGCAAGTTTCTGCCGAAAGAATACGCCGAAGACCGCGCCATAGACCCCGGTCGTGCGTACGCGCGGCCCATAGGCATTGAAGATGCAGACCGAGTTGACCGGCAGCCCATACACCCGGTGCCAATGAAACGCTGCCTGTTCGCCCTGATATTTGGAGAGCGCGTACGGATATTGCGGGTCGATAGGATGGTCTTCGCTCGTTGGAACGGCGGCGAGGCCGTAGCAGGACGACGAGGCCGCATAAACGAATTTCTCGACGCGCGCCTGGCGCGCGCATTCGAGAACCCGCACGGTGCCCTGGACGTTGGTGTCCATGTACTGCGTCGGCTGCTCGATCGAGGGCACGATGTCGCCGATGCCGGCGAAATGGAAGACACATTTCGCATCGGCAAAGATCGGGGAGTTCGGCTCGAGCTGCCGGATATCCTGCCAGTAGCAGGCGAGATCGGGGTTCCCCTTGAGATGATCGAGATTGCTGCGATGACCGCCCACTAGATTATCGATGACGCGGACCGCAAAGCCCGCGCCGACCAGTGCATCGACCATGTGGCTGCCGATGAAACCGGCTCCGCCGGTAACGACCGCAACGGGCTTGCCGCTGCTCATGCCGCCTTGAGCTTCTTCAGCAGACGGACATTGTAATAGCGGTCGTCTTCCATGCTGTTAGGCAGCTTCCTGGCGAGAAACGCCTGGCAGAGCTCGCGCACCGCGTCCTCGATGGTGTGCTGCGGCTTGTAGCCGAGCACGCGCTTTATCTTGTCCGAGTTGATATGGTAGGAGCGGACGTCGTCGGTCGGCGTGGTGACGATATCGACCGCCTTGCGGTCGGGCATCTCCTCCCCGACCACGCGCCGCACGAGCTCGGCGATCTCCATCAGCGACAGATTCTGATAACCGACGTTGAAGGTCTCGTTCTGTACCTTGTCCGCGGGCACGGTAAGGAAGAGTTGAACCGCGTCGCAATAGTCCTGGATGTGCAGGTTCGGGCGCAGCTGAGAGCCCCCGAATACGGTGATCTTGCCGGCATTGATCGCGTGGTTGGTCAGGATATTGACCGAGAGATCGAGCCGTTGCCGCGGCGAGTAACCGCACACCGTCGCGGGACGGAAGATCACACCGGTGAAGCCTGCGTCCGTATGTTTCTTCAGGAGCGGCTCGCACATGCCTTTGTACTTGTTGTAGAGCGTGAGCGGCACGAGCGGATGGTCCTCGGTGACGTCGGGGTTGTCGGACACGCCATAGACCGAGCTCGAGGAGGCGTAGACGAAGCGTTTCACTCCCGCCTTCTTGGCCGCTACCACCAGCGGCTCGAAGGCGTTGAGGTTGATCGAGGTGGACAGATCCTCATCGAGCTCGAAGCTGGCGTCGTTCGAGATGCAGGCGAGATTGACCACCGCGTCATGGCCGGCCACCGCCGCGGCGAATTTGGCCGTATCGCGGATATCTCCGTCAATGATGCGCAGGTTCGGGTTGTCTCTCGGCAGGAATTGGTTGCCAAAGAACATGATGTCGAAAACCGTCACCTTGTAACCGCGCGCAAGCATTTGCGGCACCAGACGCGCCCCGCAATAGCCCGCACCGCCCGTCACCAACACCTTGTCGAAAAGCCGTTCCATGTTCACCCTCTCCTTCACTCCGCCGCGAAGCGGGTCGTCTTGATCTGATAGGCGGCGGCCGCCGCATCGCGATAGAAGAGCTGCACTGTCTCGCGGGAATATTCAGCGAGATCCTTGTCGATGAGATCGAGCTTGCCGAGGAACTCGTTCGGCACCGTGATGATGTCGCAGCCGCTCTCCTCGGCGTGGAAGATGTTCAAGAGTTCCCGGGTACTCGCCCAGAGCAACTCTGCTTTCGGGCGCGAGCCGAGAATTTGCTTGCAGGCCAGCATGTGCGGGATCGGGTCCATGCCGGTATCGGCAATGCGTCCGGCGAAAACCGACACGATCGCCGGCGTCCCCGGATCGAGGGCGTCGGCAACGGCGCGGACTTGCTCGAGCGTGAAGATCGCGGTCACGTTGAGCACCACGCCCTCGGACGACAGCACGCGCAGCAATTCGCCGGCGGACTGCCCCTTGGTGTTGGTGACCGGAATTTTCACATTCACGTTCGGCGCCCATGCCGCGATCGCGCGCGCCTGCTCTGCCATGCTCGCGAAGTCGTCGGCAAAGACCTCGAACGATACCGGCCGGTCCGGAATCGCAGCCAGTACCTTGCGCGCGAAGGCCTCGTAATCGTTGACCCCGGCCTTGCGCATCAAAGTCGGATTCGTCGTGAAACCCTTGATCACGGGATTCTTCGCCATTTTAACGATGCCCTCGTAGTCGGCACCGTCTGCGAAAATCTTGACCTTGAGATCGGTGATCCGGCTCATGGTTCCTCCTGCGCGGTTAGAGCTGTTTCGAGGATGACGTCGGCGGCTTCCATGATCGAATGCACCACATAGTCGGGGGCATCAGGCGCGGGCTCGTCATAGCCGAGATCGATGAAAACGGTGGCGCAGCCGGCCGCGCGGCCCGCTTCGATATCACTGCTGCGGTCACCCACCATGAAGCTCTTATTGAGGTTAACGCCGAGTTCCACGGCCGCCTCCAGGATCATCCCCGGCTTTGGCTTGCGGCAGTTGCAACCGTCGGCCTGCCTATGAAAACAGGCCTTGATCGCGTCGACAGGCAATTCGCTGGTCATGATTTCGTGCATAGCGTCCACTTCCGACCGGGCGATCAAGCCATTTCCCACGTCCGGTTGGTTCGTGACTACCGCCAACAGGAAGCCCGCCCCCTTTAGCCTCTGCAGACTGGCCGCGGCTTCGGGATAAAATCTGAAATCCTCCAGCCGCTTAGGGGCGAAGCTGCGGCGGTCACGGAATTCAGGAACGACGATGACCCCATCCCGATCAAGAAATACGGCCGGCCTCAGCCCGTGGCCACGGCTTACCATTTCGTCTGCCTGCGCTGCAAGGCCGGATGGCTGACGAGACAATGCCAGACCACGGCCTGGAAGGCCTCCGACAAGGGGGTAACCCAACTCGGATTGATCGCGGGAATCAGGACGACCACATCCCCGTGCCTGGCAGTATGGCCGCTATCGCGACCTACGATCCCGAACACTTTCGCCGAACGCGCCTTGGCGAGATCGATCGCCTTGACGATATTTGCACTGATATTGCGTTCGGCATCACCGCCGCCAACCGAATAGACCAGGATTGCGTCTTTCTCGTTGAGTTGGCTGACCTCAAGCCACGCCGCGAACACGGTATCCCAGCCCTCGTCGTTGGTACGGGCGGTGAGTTCCGAGACATTGTCGACCGGACTATAGGTCTCGATCCCGCAGAGCTTGCGAAAATCGTTCACGGCATGACTGCAGTTGGCCGCGCTGCCGCCGACGCCGAGCAGGAACAGGCGTCCTTTGCGATCCCGCAGCCGGTCGAGTTCTGATGCCAGATCCTCGATCGAAGCGAATGAAATATCATGACAAATCTGCGCGGCCGCAGCGAAGAAGCTTTCCGCGTGGTTCATACGCCTAACCGCCTCGGATTACGTGGGATTCGGCACTCTTGCCACATCCACCGTTCGATTTGAAGTGCCTCATAAGCTCAAACCGGAAGTTGTCAATCGCGCGTCTCCGAGAGACGCGTAGAGCTCGTCGTAGCGCCGGACCGCGTGGGTCATGGCAAAGTGGTCAACAATGCGCGCACGCGCCTTTATCCTTCGGTCGGCGCGTGCCGCCGCCGGCTCCTGGGCCAGGGTCCGAATCGCCGCGGCCAGCGCGCGGGGATTTCCTGGTGGCACCACCAGGCCGGTATCGCCAAGAATGAGCGTGGCATCACCGACGTCAGTCGCGATGGCCGGGAGGCCGCACGCCATTCCCTCGGCAAGCGCATTGGAGAAGCCTTCACCGAAGCTGGAGCTCGACACCGCGAAATCCGCGGCGGCGAACAGACGGGCGACGTCGTGGCGACGGCCGAGGCGCAGGACATTGTCCGCGGCCGGAAGATTTTCCGTTCCGGCTCCCACCAGCAACGCAAACAAATCCGGTAACTCCATCATCGCCGCAAGAAAGCTGCCATGGTCCTTCATCGGATCGACGCGCGCCACGTGCGCGAGCAGCATTGCCTCCGCCGGGATGCCGAGTTCGCTGCGCACGGCCTGGCGCACGGCGGGATCGGGCCTGAACTCGTCGATATCGATGCCGTTGGCGACAACCTCCGCGCGCCGCGGGCGATAGCCCAGAGCGAGATGCGCCTTGAGCCCGGCAGCCGAGTTGGCCGTCACCAGATCCGGCCATCCCGACAACAGGGTGCAGGCCTTCACCACCAGGCGCAGACCGCGGCCGTAGTGCCGCAGGTCCATATCCGAGCAGCGGATGCTCCAAACCAGGCGCGTCTGTTTGCGCCGCCCCGACATGACGAGCGCAACCAGCGCCGCGAGATCGCCGTGGTACATCCAGCCCTGCACGATGTCAGGGCGACTATCGGCGATGAGCTTGGCGAGCTTCACCAGGCCCGCTGCGGCGCCGCCGGCTCGGTCAAATCGCAGTTCGACGACCGTCACCCCTGCTGCCACCAGGCGCTCGATGTGCCCCTCCGCCGGCAGAAGACTTACGAGGATAATCTCGTCGGCTACCCCCGGCTGCGCCGTGGCCAGGCGCGTCAGCATCGCTTCGGCACCGCCACCCCGAAGACCCGCCGTTACATAGACGATCTTGCGCGGTCGCTGGGTCACGCCCACCTCGCGCGCCATGCCTGCAGCATCAGGACGGTCCACAGAGGGTATTGCCAGTTCCGGCTGCCCTCGAGATGTTCCTGCCATGCGCGACGCACCGGCTCCACGCGCACAAACCCGTCGGACGCGAGCCGCGCCGGCGACAACAACGATTCGGCCCATTCCCGCAGCGGACCACGCAGCCAGGCATCGATCGGCACGCCAAACCCCATCTTCGGCCGGTCGATCAGCGATCTCGGGACATAGCGGTCGAGGACTTGTCGAAGCAACCATTTGCTGCGCCCGCCGCGCAGCTTGAACTCAAGCGGCAAGCTCCAGGAGAAAGCCACGACCCGATGGTCCAGGAGCGGCACGCGACCCTCGAGACCCACCGCCATCGTCGCCCGGTCGACTTTCGTCAGGATATCGTCCGGCAGATAGGTGATCATGTCGAGGAACTGCATGCGCGGGACGAGAGCGGGGAAATCGTGCGCGATGGTCGGATCCCACAGCGGACCGCGCGGCTCGCGCCCGGATGCGGCGACCTCGTCGGGAGCATCCCATTGGCTCACAAGGCGGCGGTAGATCGCATCCGGTTGCGGATTGTCGAGCAGGGTCGTGATCTTGTGCAGCTTGTCGCCAGGCAGCGCCGGCCGCCAGGCGGCGGGCACGAATCCGAACAGCCGATTCCAGGTCTGCGGTGCCAGCGCGCGCAACGTCGCGGCCGAGGCGCCGCGCAATGGGCGCGGCACCAGATTCACCGCGCGCGCCAGCCGCTCCGCCCACACGTAGCGGTTATAGCCCGCGAATAACTCGTCGCCTCCGTCGCCCGACAATGCCACCGTCACGTGCTTTCGGGTCAATTCAGAAACGAGGTACGTCGGAATCTGCGAGGGATCGGCGAACGGCTCGTCGAACCAGTCGGCGAGATGCGGAATCACATCGAGTGCGTGTCGCGGCTCGACGTAGAATTCGGTGTGGTCGGTACCGAGATGGGTCGCCACCTGCTTGGCGCAATGGGCTTCATCATAGCCGCTCTCATGAAAGCCGATGGAAAAGGTCTTCACCGGTCGCGCGCTTTGCGCCTGCATCAACGCCACAACCGTGGAAGAATTGATCCCGCCCGACAGAAAAGCGCCGAGCGGTACGTCGGCAATCATCCGCAGCTTGACGGAATCGCGAAGCAGCGCCTCGAGTTGATCCGTGGCTTCGTGCGCGTCGGGCGCGGGATCGTTGCGCCGCTGCCCGGCAACGGCAATGCTGCGCAAGTCCCAGAAGCACTTCGGCGGCGCCGTCGCACCGTCCCGCAGGGTCAGGATGTGACCGGGGGCAAGTTTCTCGGCTTCGCGATAGATCGTGCGCGGTTGAGCGATATAGGCATGGCGCAGGTAACCGGCGACGGCATCCGCATCGATCGTCGGTTTCCAATGTGGAGTCGGACGAAAGGCCTTCAGCTGCGAGGCGAAGAGAACACGCTCCGGCGTTGCCGCGTAGTAGAGCGGCTTGATGCCGAGGCGATCGCGCGCCAGGGTCAGCGTTCGCGTCTTGCGGTCCCATAACGCGAAGGCAAACATGCCGATCGCGCGTTCGATCGCGGGTTCGACGCCCCAAAGCGCGCAGGCTTCCAGCAGCACCTCGGTATCGGAGTCGCTGCGCATGGGATGGCCGGCCGCTTGCAGCTCGCGGCGGATGTCGCGGTAATTGTAGATTTCACCATTGAAGGTGATGACGAATCGCTGATCGGCCGAATGCATCGGCTGCGCGCCGCCGGGGCTGAGATCGATGATGGCAAGTCTCCGCTGGCCCAGCGCCACGCCGCCTTCGGCCTCGACCCAGACTTCACCGGCGTCCGGCCCGCGATGCCGCACCGTCTCGATCATGGCATGACCGATGGAGCGCAAGGCGTCAGCCGACGTCGCCGCGCGCCAATCCACCATCCCGGCAATGCCGCACATTCCCAGACTCCAGAATACCGCTCGCGCTGGCCGCGGCTGGTGAGCTTGTGCCGAAGCTTTTGGCGTTAGTCGAGGCCGATGGGCGCCGGGCCCAGCCCGCGCGATCGTCTCATTTTGCCCTTTGCGCAGTCTACCATACGCCCCGTCGCAACCCGGTCTGGACATAGGCCCATAGCGTCGGATGGGACCACTGCCGGGACGGCAAATCGACCCGTTGCGGCCGCAGGGTGCCGGCGATCGCATCGCGCGCTGACCGTTCGAGCAACGGCAGGGCGGCGGCCAGTTGGAGGTAGGGATAGGTGGAGTAATTGTCCGCGGTGCTCGCGGCGAGCCGGGCCTGATAGAGTACGGCACCGGTGTCGATGCCTTCATCGACGAGATGGACGGTGACGCCGAAATTGCCGTCGTCTCCTTCCGCCTTTGCCCAATAGCCCCCATGAACGCCACGATATTTCGGCGTCACGCCGGCATGGTAGTTGATGAACGGCGCATCGACGGAATGCAGGACATCGCCGACGATGATACGGGTGCCCACCACGAGAATCGCGCGCGGCTGCAGTTGTTGCAGATGGCGGATGCATGCGGGCGAATTGACCGAAGGCACCCGGATGATCTGCCCTTCATCCGGCCAACGCGCGTCGAGGTCCGCCCTGCGGACGATCTCGGCAATGCGCGATCTCGATCGCTTCTGTTGGATGCGCTGAAACAGCATGAAAGCCAACTGGCCCCCGACGTGGACAACTCCCAGTCGCTTGATCCGCCGGCGCAACAGCAGTGACCGTGCCACCGGGGTCTCGACGATCACTGTCAAGGCAGGGAAGCGGGCAGCGAGATACCGGGCGGCGACGCGGCCGGACTCACCTTCACTGGTGAGCAGCACCACTTTGTCCGTGGGCATTGAGTACCTCGTCGGCGACCGCCGCCATTGTCATCGAGCGCATGCCATAGCGGTCCTGCAGGATGCGAAAATGATCGAGGATCTTGCGAAGAAATGCCAAATTTTCTGGTAGGTCGACCCCGAAATTGTGCGGATGCCACCATAAATGAAAAAGCCTTCGGCGACGCGCCGCCGTTTCCATGGCCGAGGTGATGCGCCAAAGGCGCAAGCGCTCCAGCGCCGCATTCCCGCTCACGGGCCGCAGGAAACGGCTTGCCGGAACATCGACCATGCCGCCGACGAGCGCTGGCTCCCGGTCGTGCGGACCGGCCAGCGGCAGGTAGCTGTCGGCCAAGCGGCATCCACGTACGAGTAAATTCTGCTCGCGATCGCGCCGGGCCCGGTGGAACCAGGCGCGCTCGTTACCGCGAAAGGCACGCAGGCCGAATTCGCGGCTGACCGCCAGATGGGCGGGACTGACTTGGTTGCGTGGAAACACGATGCTTGCGAGGCTGAGTCCCAGATGAGCCGCAGCGGTGCGCGCGGCCGCGAGATCGGCGCGAAAGGCCTCAGCACCGCCGCCTTCCTCCAAACAATAGAAATGCGAGAAGGTATGGGTGCCGATCTCCTGAGCGGGGTAGCCGAGAATTCGCCGGATGAGCGAAAGGCCATAGTAATAGGGATCCTGCTCCTCGTCCGCGCCGACCTCGGCAAGATAGTGATAGGACGAGATTCGGGGGTCGGCATAGTCCGGCCTGCGCGCGGGAACGGCCGCGAGCATCGCCTGGTTCGTCCCGAAAAACAGCAGTCCGACGGTCGCCCAGGTGCACGCGATGCCCCGCTCGGCAAACAGGTCGAGCAACGCCGGTATGGCGTCGCGCACGCCCCGGATGTTGGCGCCGTAATCGGCGACCGTGCGCTTGTCGCGAACGCCCCATAAAAGCTCGAAATCCAGCGAAATCACGAACGCGCCATATTGCACTGCGCGGCTCCTCGCGGCGGCGGCGAAGGAGAACAATAGGTCGGCATCAAACGCGCGAGCAAGCACGGTCGTCCCGGGCTGCCCATTTCGGCTCCGCCGCGCAAAGGCTTCCAGGGGGCGTCCTGTCCGGTGCTGCGCCGAGGGGCAGGTCGCTTGAAAGGACGATGTGCTAAGCGGGATGTTGAATCGATAAGGGTTGACCGGCCTCTCGGGCGCATTGCGAATGTGCGGGCGACGCGGCCGCCGGGCAGGCCAAAGCTGCAGAGACTGGAGCGTGCATGAAGGTGCTCTTCCTCATTCGCGACCTCGCCGTGGGCGGAAGCCAGCGGCAAGTCGCCGTCCTGGCGGCCGGTCTCGCGCGCCACGGGCATGATGTGGCGGTAGCCGTGCTTGTACGCGGGAGGCGCGCTCGAGGGATTGCTCGGCGACAGCGGCGTTCGCCTTCTTTCCATCGGCAAGTCGAGCCGTTGGCACGTGGTGGCACCGCTCGTCCGATTGCGCCGGCTGCTTCTGAGCGAATGTCCTGACGTGATCTATGCCTTTCTCCCGATGCAGACGACGCTGGCGGCGCTGCTGCTGCCGACGGGAGTCGAGACGAAACTGGTGTTCGGGCTGCGCGCCGGCGGGATGCAATTGCGCCACTATGATGCGTTGAATGCGCTTACCTATCGGTCGGAGGCGTGGCTCTCGCGGCGCGCCGACCTCGTCATCGCCAATGCGCGCGCCGTGCGCGCCGATGCGATCATGCGCGGCCTGCCGGCCGATCGCATTGCGGTCGTGCCGAACGGCATCGATACCGATCTGATGCGGCCGGATGCGGCGGCGGGACGCGCGTTGCGCCGTATTTGGGGACTTTCGGACCAGGCGTTCGTTATCGGCTGTGTAGCGCGGCTCGATCCGATGAAAGATCATGCCAACCTCCTCAACGCCGCCGCGCAGTTTGCACGGGAAGACTCCGATGTTCGTTTCGTGTGCGTCGGGCACGGACCGGCGACCTACCGCGACGAGCTCATGCGGCTGGCGGGCTCGCTCGGACTGGCAGATCGCGTACTATGGGCCGACGAGATCGCCGACATGAAGGCGGTCTACAACGCATTCGACATCGCCACCTTGGCGTCGGCCTTCGGCGAAGGGTTTCCCAACGCCGTCGGCGAAGCGATGGCCTGCGGCATTCCGGTGGCGGCAACGGATGTCGGTGATGTTCGTTCGATCGCGGGGAGCTCTGGCGAAGTGGTGCCGCCCAAGAACCCTGACCTGTTGTGCGCGGCGTGGCAGTCCCTGCGACAGCGCCTCGCGCACGATCCGAGCCTGCGCGACGACGTCAGGAGCTCCATTGTTGCCGACTACGGCCTCGCGGCGATGGTGCGCAGGAGCGAAGATATTCTCACCAAACTCACGGCCGGACGTCCCGCACAACAGATCGCGCGCGAATTCGGCTGAGCAACTCGAAGCATGCTCCGTCGCTGCGCCACCAGCCTGAACAGATGACAGGAGCTGCCCAGCACCCGCGCCAGGCGCTCACGCTTGGCAAGGCCAAGGCGCAGACCCAAAAGCACTTCCCCGGTGTAGAACAGCTCCATGGGCTTGGGACGATTGATGGACGCCTCGGTACGCAGTGCTATCGTGCGGATGATGGTCTTCGGCGAACAGCAGCAATGATCGAGCAAGCCATTGGGCGCTTCTTGGTCCTCGGACCAATCGCGCTTCTTGCACTTGTCCTCAGTTTAGCACTGATGGTCCTCCTGCAGCCATGGCTTGCACGCTATGCGATGGCGCGGCCGAACGCGCGCTCGTCCCATCGCCAGCCGACGCCGCAGGGCGGCGGGATATCGGTGGTGGTTGCAACCTTCGTGGTCGCTTGGGGTGCCGTGGCCGCATCACCGGCGCTGCTGCAGAATGAAGGCGGCCAATTCCTGGCGCTGACCGCCTCAGCCGCGCTGTTGGCCGTCGTGGGCGCGATGGACGACATGCGCTCTTTGTCGGCGGCAGTGCGACTTGCCATACAGTGCATTGCGGTCGGCGCCCTCATCGCGGCGCTTCCGAACCAACTGCAAGTCCTGCCGCAGCTGCCCTGGTGGCTCGAGCGCGCCGGGCTTTTTGTCGGCGCGGTGTGGCTGGTCAACCTCGTCAATTTCATGGACGGCATTGACTGGATGACCGTGGCCGAACTCGTACCGGTGACTGGCGCAATCGTCCTGCTCGGTCTCGCCGGTACATTCGCCCCATGGCCTTCGGTGGTCGCGGCCGCGCTTCTTGGTGCGATGCTCGGCTTCGCACCATTCAACAAGCCGGTCGCACGCGTGTTTCTTGGGGACGTGGGCAGTCTGCCGATCGGTCTCGTGCTCGGCTGGCTCCTGCTGCGGCTCGCCGCCGACGGCCATTTGGTAGCGGCCGCTATCCTTCCGCTCTACTATCTCGCCGATGCGACGATCACGCTCATCCGCCGCATGGTCAACCGCGAGCCGTTCTGGCAGGCCCATCGCCAGCATTTCTATCAGCGCGCCATCGACAACGGATATTCCGTTCCCGTAATCGTCGCCTACGTCTTTGTGGTCAATATCGTGCTGGCGGCGCTTGCGGCGGTCACCGTCGCGGTGCGGGACAATGCCGTGTCGCTTGCAGCGCTGGCAGCGGCGATCGCGATCGTCGCTTGGTTGCTCCTGACTTTCACGCGCGCCAGGCAGTGAGGCCTCAGGCCGCCTCCCCGCCAAAATCTGGCACCGCATCGTGCAGGACGCCGAAAATCACGGAGCGGTCCTCGCGCGAGAGACCCTGCTCCAGCGCCGCAAGCCAGCCGCGCATCGCCTCGAGCGGAGGACTGACCGGCTTGGCGGCGACGATGCCTTCAATGCCGATCGGCGCTGTAGGCTCCTCGCGCGCGAACAAGATCTCGTGCAGGCGCTCGCCCGGCCTGATGCCGGTAAAGGTGATATCGATGTCTCGGCCCGGTTCGAGCCCGGAGAGTCGGATCATCCGCTCGGCAAGGTCGACGATCTTCACCGGCTGACCCATGTTGAGGACGTAGACCGCAACACCCGCATGCCCCGCCCCAAGGGCGTGGCTTGCGGCAGTGACGACGAGGTCGCAAGCCTCCCGGATGGTCATGAAGTAGCGGACCATGTCAGGGTGCGTCACCGTGAGCGGCCCGCCAGCCTCGATCTGAGCCTTGAATTTTGGCACTACGGAGCCGTTCGAGGCGAGCACGTTGCCGAAGCGCACCGCGATCAATCGCATCGCCCGTTTCTGTCCATCGCTCCGGCGCGCCAAGTCGTTGTCGATCGCCTGGCAATACATCTCGGCAAAGCGCTTCGAGGCGCCGAGCACGGAAACCGGCTCGATCGCCTTGTCGGTCGAGATCACCACCATGGCGCTGGCGCCGGCGGCGACAGCGGCGTCGGCGACATTGACCGACCCGAAGACGTTGGTCTTGACCCCCTCCCCCCAGTCGCGCTCCAGCAGCGGCACATGCTTGAGCGCCGCGGCGTGAAACACGATATCGGGCCGAAAGTCATTCATCAGGCGGAAGATGCGGGTGCGATCGCGCACATCAGCGAGGCGGCCTTCAATCTGCGCTGGCGACGGCTTGGTCGCGAGCATCTCCAGTACCGCGTGCAGGGCAGGCTCCGAGTTCTCGATCACCAGCAGGCGGCTGGCGCCGAAGGTCACGATGCGGTCGCAGATTTCCGCACCGATGGATCCGCCGCCGCCTGTCACGATGATGGATTTATTCCGCACGAAGCCTTCGAGACGCCCGTAGTCGATTTTCACCCGCGGGCGCAGCAGCAGATCCTCGACATCGACCGGTGCAAGCCGCAGAGCCTCGCCGCCTTCGTCGAGCGCAGGCAGCCGGCTGGTGACCAACCCTAGACGCCGTGCCCGCATCAGTATCGTTTCCGGCTTCGCTTCCGGTGCGAGCGCGCTCGGCGTGAGCACGAGCCGTTTCACATTGGTGCCGCGGCCACCGAGATCGGCTACGACGCTCTCGATGTCATCGGGTTCGCCGAGCACGGAAATACCGCGTATGGCTTGGCCGCGATCCGACAACGCTGGCGACAGGATACCCACCGGGCGCATTTTGGTGACCGCGCCGCTTTCGATCGCGCGCAGCAGCACATCGGCGTCGGCGGTTCGCCCAACCACCAGCATCGGCGTCGAATCGGCCTCCTTGGCGCGCTGCAGCGTGCGGGTGTAGCGGAAATAGCGGTAAGTGATGCGCGGACCGGACAGAAATGCGATCTGCAGTACCCAGTACAGAACGATCGTGATCTTGCCGAAGAAAAACGTACCGTAGAAATTGGGAGACAAGAGAACGTAATCGAGCGCGAGAAGCGTCACCGCCAGCACGGTCGCGGCGCGCACGATGTTGAAGAGATCGGGCAGCGAGGTGAACCGCCACTTCGCCTTGTAGAGCCCGGAAAAGACGTAAACGAGACCGGAATAGACCAGGAAAGCGGGCAGCAGAATGACCAGCAGGCGCCAACGCTGGGTAAGCCCGTCTTCCTCAAACCGAATGAAAAAGCTGGCGACAACCGCCGCCGCCGTGGCGAGCAGATCGTGCGCCAGAATGAGCCACATGCGCGGCGTGAAGGTTGAAAGGCGAATCATTGTCCCGATATCGCCGCCCAGCGCGGCATTAAAGGCCATCAATACCGGCGTTTGAGCGCACGCGCTACCTCCCGCGGCCGGGCCAAGGTCCGGCACCAATCAATAGCCGCATTCTGAATCTTATGGTCAACTGCGGCGGGCACGACTGCCTAACAGTGCCCATGAGGCAACTTGAGCTCCCTTCTCGGCAATATCGGCCTTCCGCTTCGCCGGGCTAGCTGCAATCTGCGATCACGGGTGATCAGAAGAACGAAACGGTCGGCAACAGGAATAGATCTGCGGTGCGTGCATTTGTACTAGCCCTTGCGGTGGCCCTGGGCGGCTGCTCCGGCAGCGAGATCGTTCAGAACTGGGCACCCGCTCCCGGGCCGGAGTTGGCGCAGCCAAACTATCGCCGCATCGTCGCTGAAAACATCAAGCTTATTTTCCCGACCCAGCCCCTGCTCGGCGATGTAGAAATTTCCGGCGTGCGGCTGGTCGATCACCTCAAAGGTCCCGCCTGGGTGACGTGTCTCAAGGTTGCCGCGGGGGGGACCTCGCAGCACTACGCGGTTTTCATTCAGGGCGACAAGGTCATCGATTGGCGCGGCGGCATCGTCATCGACCAGTGTCACAAAGAGACCTACACCCGGCTCGAGACTGCCACCGCCGCGAAGAAGCCCGGCACATAGGCGACATGCGTGACTTATACCGACGCGCGTCCGGGTAGCCGGCCCAGCGCCTGATCGACCGCGATCAGGACCGCTCCGGCCGAGAGTTCGTCGAGGCAGCGGCTGTAGCTGTCGAGATGGCGTTCACACCCGAGCTGCTCGCACGGCAGGCAGGGCAGCGGGTTCTGTACCACCCAGACATTGTTGCGGTTCTGGATCGTCCCGGCGTGATCCCAGGGGGCGGAAAGACCACCGACGGGCCAAGGACCGATCAGCCGCGGGCTGGTCGGCCCGTAAAGCGCAATGGTCGGGCAGCCGCTGCCGGCGGCGAGATGGGTCATGGACGTATCGGGTCCGATATAGACCGCCGCACCCCGCAGGAGCGCGGTCAGGCCTGCCCAATCGAGGCGCCCGCGTTCGCGGACAACCGGCGGCCCGGCGGGGTCCCACAGGGCGTCCACATACGCGCGCTCGGCCGGATCACGTCCTTCGGTCGCGACGACCGCCAGCCCGCGCTGGGCAAGCCCGCGGGCCAGGCCGCGCCAGCCGAGATCGTTCCAGCGCTTATAGCGATAGAACGGGTTGGCATGCACGACGGCGTAGGGTCCCGGCGGGGCGACCTCGGCGGCCGATGAGCCCTGCGGACAAACGATGTCGGGCGCATGCTCGAGACCGAGCGCGCTCGCGAGCGCCAGAAGCTGGGTGACCCGGTGGCGGTCCGGTTCGGCTGCGACAGGGATGTGGTGCGCATGACGCTTCCACCACGCACCGGTTTCGCCCACATGCGGTATCAGCCCAGCCCGCCGGCGCCCCGCCACGACCGCGTAGAAGGTAGGCCGGTCGCCGGCCTGCGTGGTCACAGCCAGATCGTAGCGCCGCCACAGGCGGCGAACCAAAGCGAGCGTTTCCCCGGCCGACGGCCGCTCGGGGATGGTGATCACATTGTCGATGTCCGGGTTGCCTTTGAGGATGCGCTCGCTGCCGCGGAATACGAGGACCTCGAGCCTGGCCTGCGGAAAACCTCGCCGGATCGTGCGCACGAGCGGCGTGGTGAGCAGCACGTCACCGAGGCGCCGTAACGTGACGACCAGAATGCGCGGGCGCTCGGGCAGATCAATGCTCGTCATGGCGACATTCGGCGGCGCGGACCCATCCGGTCAGCCGCTTTGCCCAGGGTCTTCGCGCTGGAACGACTTGTAGGACTTTTCCTCGACGAGGCGCGAACCCGACTCGACGTTGATCGCCTTCTTCAGCCGGGCGCGTTCGTCGTTGAATCGATAAACGGCGCGCGCGAGCTCGATGAAATCATCGCCGAAATCGCCGCGCGCATCGCATTCGCGGATCGAATCCTCGACGTCCCACAGCTTTGCGTTCACCCGCTTGAGCTCGGCGCTGAGCGCGTCGAGCCGCGCCCGATCCACGTCACCAAGGCGCACGGCCCGCAAGGCGCCGAGCTCATTGGCGATATTCGCGAGCTGGTTCGCATTCTTGATGCGCTCCGACTTTATTTCCAGGATCACGATCTTGTCGATCAATTCGCCGACCGAGATCGGCACCAGAACATCTTGTGGGATACTCGCGCGCGCGCTCATGGCTTGCCCCCGGCCTCGGTCGCCGCGCCGCGTAGCACCACTCCGCCAGTGAGACCGACGCCGAATACGTAGAGCCACCCTTGACCGAAGTCGAACAAATGCGAATTGAACAACGAGGACACGATGTTGTAGGTCACGAGGACGAGCCCGAACCACGCGATCAGCGACCCATCGCGAAACAGCGCGAGATGGGCGGTCCACATCGCGATCAGGACGACGGTGCCGAGGACGCCGAGCTGGACCGCCACCGTCAGGATCTGGCTGTGCGGGTTGGTTGTTATGAGCGCCGGGATGGTTTCGACGGTCGCGTCGCGCCGAAACAGCTCGGGAATCGTTCCTGTCCCATGCCCGATGGCGGGTGCTTCGGCGATCAAGGCGAGCGATTTCCTCCAATATTCGAGGCGCAACCCGACCGGGGTGTTGACGTCGCTGGCGCCATAGGTGCGCACCTGTTCCACCGCCACCGACACGCGCGCGCGCAGATAAGGCGAGGACATCCACACTGCGCCGGCCACCATGCCGCCGACCAGGCCGGCGCCGATCGCGCCTTTCCAGCCGAACTGCCGCAGCCCGAACAGCACGAGCATCACCGCCACGACCACGAGGGTGGTACGCGCCGTGGCCACATAGCCGATATTGGCAATGAATGCCGCCGCCAGAACGAGAAGCATCAGGGCGAGACGCGTGCGCGTGCGCCATAGCTCGGCGGCTTGCCCGAACAGCCCGAATGCGCAAATAGCAAAGATCGCGCTCTGCAGGATGTAGTTCTTCACCGGCACGCCCAACTCCCGGCCCCGCCATGACAGCCCGGGCGTGAGCACCAGGGCCCACGAGACGACCAGCAACACCAAGGATGAAGCGAGAAAGCCCAGGATCACCCAATTCGCGTGCTGGGAGCGGCGGAATTGCGCGAGCAGCAATGGAACGAGAAGCAGCTTGTGGAATCCGCTCAGCCCCGCGATGCGTTCGCTCCAGCTGACGTCCGCCCACAGCATGCCGACCACACCGAGCGCCCACAGCAGGACCGGCAGGCCACCGGCCGCCGACACGAGTTCACGCCGCACCGAGACGATATCGAGTGTCGGAACAACCGCAATGATCCAGAGCACGATCAAGATACTGGTCGCGGAGGTCGACCAAGGCAGCGACACCGCGACCGCGGCCGCGAGACCGTCGGCGATCTGGCCGAGCCGGGGCGCGTGAATGGCCGCAGTCATGACGTTTGATTTAAGATTGCGCTGGGGCATGGTGGTCGTTTTCGCGGTCATTTTCACCGGCCTCGGCGGCTGCGCGTAACGCCGACAGGCCGCGTTGCGCGCGCGTATGGTCGCTATGCAGCACGGCGTCAAGCCGCGCATCGTTGGCGGCCAATTGCGCACGATCGGCTTGGCGGTGCCACAGATGAATGACTCCGGTCGCAAAGCGCCCATCCTTGCGACCCAGCCCGCAATGCAGCAGGCGAACCAGCAAATCGGAGTCCTCGCGGCCCCAGCCGCTGAAGCTGGCGTCGAAGCCGTCGATCCGATCCAGATCGGACCGCCACACCGCAAGATTGCAGGAACGCGCCCCTCGCCAATGTCGGGCCCGGAGCTTGCGCAAAGGTCCCAGCGGCAACCGCAGCACGCCCGCAAGCCGATTGACCCCCCCGCGCATCCGATGCGCCAGCCAGCGGGAAAGACCCCATGCCTCCGGGTGCAATCCGTCCCGCAACACCGCAGCGGTCAGTGCCGGAGAAAGGAGTACGCGGTTGCCGGTGACGAACCATCCTGGCTCGGCCAGTTTGCGATGTGTCGCAATGAAGTCCGTCGGCGCGATGCAATCGCCGTCGAGAAAGATGCAATAGTCGCCCCGGGCGGTAAGCAGGGCGCGGTTGCGGATTTCGGCGGCGCGAAACCCGCGGTTCAGCTGCCACACATGGCCGAGCGAAACGCCGAGCCGGGGCCGCCAGCGCTCCAACAGGGCCGCGGTCCCCGGGCCGGAGCCGTCATCCGCGATCACGACTTCGAAGCCGCGATCGCTCTGACGCGACAACGCTCCCAGGACCGCATCGAGCGCATCCTCGCGATCGTAAGTCGTGATAATGACCGAGATGAGATCAGGCACGTTGCTGCCGCTCCGGACTTTCATTCTGCATGCCTTGCGGCGCTGTGATAGCGTGCGCCGCGCCGCGGCTCAACAACGAGGAACCATGCACCGAATATCGGCCTACATCCTCGCTTTCAACGAGGCCGAAAAAATCGCGGACGCGGTGTCGAGCGTGCTTTGGGCCGACGAGATCGTGGTGGCGGATTCCGGCAGCACCGACCGCACGGCCGAGATCGCGCAAGGCCTGGGAGCTCGGGTCGTGCAAATCCCTTTCGATGGATTCGGCGACCTGCGTAATCGCGCCATCGCCGAATGCCGGCACGAGTGGATATTCAGCCTCGATTCCGACGAGCGCTGCACGCCTGAGGTCCGCGACGAGATTCTTTCGATCCTGTCGTCTACGCCTGCGCACGATGCGTATCTCGTGCCGCGCCGCAATTATATGATGGGGCGCTGGATCAAAGGCTCGGGTTGGTATCCGAATTTTCGCCAGCCGCAACTCTTCCGCAAGGACGCGATGCGCTACGACAACGATCCCGTCCATGAAGGCTACGAGCTCCTGACGCAACGGCCGCTCGGACGATTGCAAAACGCCATCTGGCAGATCCCATTTCGCAACCTCGCGGAAGTCATCAGCAAGATGAACCGCTACTCCTCGCTCGGCGTGCAAAAGCTCGCGGGCAAGCGCGTGTCGATGGCGGGCGCGGTCGGGCACGGCGTATGGGCATTTCTCAAGCACTACCTGCTCAAGCACGGCTATCGGGACGGCTGGGCGGGTTTCGTCATCGCGCTGGGAAATTTCGAAGGGACATTTTACCGCTACGCCAAGCGCTACGAGGACATGAAGGCATGGGCGCCGCCGGCGAGCCCCCCGTTGCGGCGGCCGGAGGCTCCCCCTGCGGCACCCGCGCGGTCCGCGCAGACAGCTGATGGAGAATAGCGGCACGTCCCCTGCAGTACGTCCGTCGCCGGCCGCAAGTTCACCTGATCGTTCGCTCCCGCAGACGCCGACGCAAGGCGCGCGACCGGTTGCGTGCGATCCGGAACGGCAGGCCGAGATAGTACTTGCGAACAATATTCCAGCGCTCGCGCAAGCCGATGGCGACCGGCGCATCACGCGGAACATACCAGCCGTTGTTTTCGAAGCGACGGATCAGGCGATAGCCGGCGCCTTTCAGGAATTGGTGCCTATCAAGGCTGCCGACGTGATCTTCGAGCAAAATGAGCCTCGGACGCCAGCGAACGACATCGAACCCGCTGAGCACTTCGAGCTCGTGACCTTCGACGTCGATCGACAGAAAATCGAACCGCGTTGGCGCCCCGGCTTCGATCAGAATGTCGTCGAGCGTTCTGATCGGCACTTCGATGATCCGCTCGGGGTCGGCCCCGGGCGCCATTCGATCGCGATCGAGCGACGACAAGGCGCCGGCGACGTGAAGGCGCATCAGCCGGCCGGCGTTTCCCGGCGAGGAGCAGGCGACGGCAATCACGTTGGCGGAGCGGTCGCGGCGCAGCTCTTCGGCAAGGTCGGGTTGCGGCTCGACCAGAACGCCGGTCCAGCCCAGCCGCTCGAGGTGCCAGGTCTGCGATTCCTGTCGCGGCCGGTTGGCCCCGACCTCGACGAAGAAGCCGGATCGCGCGCCCTTGAAAAACGCCCGCACGAGCTCCTGCTCGCGTCCTTCGCGCACGATCATGCCTACAGCCGTTCTCCCCGCGGTCCACTAGTGTCCCGGTTCCGAAGTCCGCAGCATTGTGCGGTACCCTCGTTTGCGAACTTCGGAACCGAAGGACACTGGATCAAGGAGTTGCCAGTCCCTAATTCGATTTCGGCGCACGCGATTGGCGGACGATTCTGGTGGTGCTGAAGCCGGGCACGAGATCGATCAGGATCACCTGGCCGCCGTCCTCTTCGACCAGCGCATGGCCCACGACCTCCTCGCGCCGGTAATCGCCGCCCTTGGCCAGGATCTTCGGGCGCACGCGGCGGATCAATTCGAGCGGCGTGTCCTGATCGAAGATGACGACAAGGTCGACCGCCTGGAGCGCCGCCAGCACCTCGGCGCGCGCATGGGCCTGTTGCACCGGCCTCCCGTCGCCCTTCAATCGACGTACGGACGCATCGCTGTTGAGACCAACGATGAGACGGTCGCACTTGGCGCGCGTCTCCGACAGCAGCTTGATGTGCCCTGGATGAAGGAGATCGAAGCAGCCGTTGGTAAAGCCGATGCGCAAGCCCCGCCACTCGGCGAGCCGCTCGTCCAGCACCGCCCAGTCGAAGACGATCTTCTCCTCGGGAGCGAGCGAGGCGGCGGGCACAAAGCGGGAGCGCAACTCCGCGGCTGAGACCGTGGCGGTGCCGCGTTTGCCGACCACGACGGCCGCGGCTGCATTGGCCGCGCGCACGGCGGTCTCATAGTCGACCTCGGTTGCGAGCATCACCGCCAGGGTGGCAACCACGGTATCCCCCGCGCCCGACGTATCCCGCACCTTGACCGGGTACGCGGGCACATGCAGCGCCGCGCCTTCGCTCGGCACCAGGATCAAACCGGCGTCGCTGAGCGAGACCACGACGGCGTCGGTGCCGAGAAGCCGATTCAATTCCGACGCGGCCGCGATCACGTCCTCGTCGGTTTCCGCGCGCCGGCGTGTTGCGTCCGAGAGTTCCTTGCGGTTTGGCTTGAGGACGGTCGCGCCGCGATAGATCGAGTAGTCGACCGCCTTGGGATCGACGATGACCGGGACGCCCGCGCGTTTCGCCGCATCGATGATTTCCCGGATGGCACGCGGCGTCAGCGCGCCTTTGGCATAGTCGGACAACACGACGCTCCCAGCCCGCGGCAACGCCGCCAACGCACGATCGATCAGAGCCTTCTCGGTCCGGGTGTTGATCTCTTCCGCCAATTCCCAGTCGGCGCGGAGCAGGTGGGTCGAATGATGCTCGGAGACGAAACGGACCTTGCGCGTGGTCGGGCGCGCCGGGTCGACAACGAGGTGGGGCTCGATCAGGGGCTCGGCGGCAAGAGCCCGCATCAACGTACGGCTCGCTTCATCCTCGCCGACGACACCGATGAAAACGCAGCGGGCGCCGAGGCCAGCAATGTTGCGCGCGACGTTGCCCGCGCCGCCGACGGTGAGATCATTGCGTGTCACTGCCAGAATGGGAGCCGGCGCTTCGGGCGAAATGCGCGAGACCTCGCCGTAGACGAAATCGTCAAGCATCAAGTCTCCGATGCAGACGACGGTCTGCTCGGAAACGAGCTTGATCACTTCTTCGAAGTCAAACATCGCGCGATCGCTGGACTACTGCCGGGCCATGCCGTCACCGATATCGGTCGGGCTGGTTCAGGAACGTGACATACCGGGTCACCCCCTCCTCGAGCGGGGTGAAGTCGGCGTTGTAGCCTGCCTTGCGCAGGTTTTCGACCTTAGCTTGGGTGAAATATTGGTACTGATCGCGGATCGCCGGCGGCATGTCGACATACTCGATGTCCGGCGCGCGCCCGAGTGCGCGGAACATGGCCGAGATCAGATCGCGGAAGCTACGCGCTTTGCCGGTGCCGACATTGAAGATGCCAGACACCGAGGGCGTATCGAGGAGCCAGCGCACGACCGCGACGGCGTCATCGACGTAGATGAAGTCGCGCTTCTGCTCGCCGTCCCCGATGCCGTCGCGGTGGGACTTGAACAGGCGCACCGTTTTGCCGGCCTTCGCCTCGTCGAAGCGCTTGCCGACCAGGCTGATCATTTCACCCTTGTGGTACTCGTTCGGGCCGAACACGTTGAAGAACTTCAGGCCCGCCCATTGCGGCGGGAGTTTCGCGCCCTTGGCGAAACGATCCACGATCGCGAGATCGAACAGATGTTTGCTGAACCCGTACAGATTCATCGGCCGCAGCCGCTGCAACGCCGCCGGCGATAACTCGTCATCGAAGCCCTGGGCGCCGTCGCCATAGGTCGCCGCGGATGAGGCATAAAGGAACGGCGTACGCGTCGCCGTGCACCAATCCAGCAGCTTGAGCGAGAGGCGGAAATTGGTGGCGAGGACGAGATCCCCGTCGGTGGCAGTGGTATCGGAAATGGCACCGAGATGGATGACCGCGTCGAGCTTGCGGCGTTCGAGCCAGCTGATGAGTTCCTCGGGCGGCACCACGTCCGCGAGTTGGCGCGTGCCGAGATTGCGCCATTTGCCCGCGTCGCCGAGCACGTCGTTAACCACGATATCGGTCCGCCCGGCCTCATTGAGGCTAGCGACCAAATTGGAGCCGATGAAACCAGCCCCGCCGGTGACCAATAACATCCGTACCCACCGCGCCTGCCCGCGCTTCCTTTGCCCGAGAGCGCCCACAGGTGCAACTTTCCGGTATCGCCTCCCGCCCGCTCCCGGAGCGCCCCACAGGCGTCCGGGTGCACTGGACAGGCATAAAGGGGCAAGCTAACCGCTCTGGGGCTCTGCCGGCACATCGGGTTCCAACGCAAGACGAACGGAGCGCGGTGGACCGCGAGCCGACCATGTAACGAACATGCCTGAATCGCCAATTCTGCTCGTGCCCTACATGTGGATCGGCGACTTCGTTCGCTGCCACACGGTTGTCCGGCTGCTGAATCAGCGATTTCCAGGGCATCCCATCGATGTGCTGACGACCTCGATGGTCGCGCCGCTGCTGGACTATATGCCGGGCGTGCGCAAAGGGATCGTGGTCGACTTGCCGCGGACCCGCCTGGCCTTCGGCCAGCATCGCGCGCTCGCCAAGCGGCTGAGGGCGGAGGGTTACGGGCGAGCGCTTATTATGCCGCGGACCTGGAAATCCGCATTGGCCCCCGCGCTCGCCGGGGTACCCCTGCGTACCGGTTTCGTCGGTGAAGCCCGCTTCGGCCTGGTTAACGATCTGCGCTTTGGCGAGCGCCGGCTCCCGCGCATGGTCGACCGCTGCGCGACGCTTGCCTTACCCGAGGGGGCAGAAGCCCCCAGCCAATGGCCGTTGCCGGAACTCAAGGTGTCCGCGACCGAACTCCGGGCGTGGCGCGAGCGGCTGGGGCTCGCACTCGACGGCCGTCCGGTGGTGGCGCTCGCGCCGGGCGCGGTCGGGCCATCCAAGCGCTGGCCCGCAGCCTATTACGCCGAACTGGCGCAACGCCTCGCGGCCGAGGGAACCTGGGTCTGGGTGATCGGGGGGCCGGGGGAAAGGGAGATTGCGGCGCAAATCGTACGGTCTGACCGGGGCGACATCCGCGACCTGACGGGGCCGGACCTGCGCAATGCCATCCTTGCGCTCGCGGCCGCCAGTACCGCTGTTTCCAACGATTCCGGGCTCCTCCATGTCGCGGCCGCGCTTGGAACTGCGGCGGTGGGTATTTTCGGTCCCACCAGCCCCTGGCACTGGGCGCCGCTCAATCCGATCGCCGCCGTGATCGAGACCGCGAGCAAACTCCCCTGCCGGCCGTGTCACAAACCGGTCTGCCACCTCGGCCATCACCTGTGCATGCGGGACATTTCTGTTGATCAGGTCGAAACCGCGATTCGCCAGGCGACGCTGCCGATGCCTGTCGCTCCCTGATCCAAGCCGAATCTTCGCGCTAACGATGCCGGGAGCCGAAACTTGGCCGATTGCGCACGAAGTGCGACATGTCGGCCTAGTTCCCGCTCGATTTGTGAAACATTCTTGCAACAGTCGGCTGGAAACAGCGCTGTCCGCCTGTGTGAACATCGCTTTCTCGTTGTCGGACGCCAAGAACGCCCTATTATCATTGCCAGCTCAAATGGGGATTTGGGGGGCTAACATGAACTCTGTGAAAACTCTTCTGCTCGGTACCGCCGCGGGTCTCGTCGCGGTCGCTGGGGCGCAAGCCGCCGACATGCCTGTGAAGGCAGCGCCGGTAAATTATGTGAAGATCTGCAGCCTGTACGGGGATGGGTTCTACTACATTCCCGGCACCGACACCTGCCTGAAGCTGGGCGGGTATTTGCGTGTTCAGGCCGAGTACAACATGGGCGGCGGCGGTGTCGTCGTCGGCGACAGCGCCGGCGGCGAGCTTAGCCAGGGTCGCTTCACCCGCGACCTGACCAACGACATCAACTACCGTGTTCGCGGGGTGACCTCGTGGGACATCCGCCAGCAGACCGAATACGGCACGCTGCGCACCTACATCCGCTTCGGCGTCGAGAACACCACGCCAGGCGACCACCGGCGGCGGCACCACCGTCAACTCCGTTCTGGGATCGCGCGTTCATCCAGTTTGCGGGCTTCACGGTGGGCCGGTCGCAGTCGTTCTTCGACCTCTTCACCTACGGCGGCGCCTACAGCTACCACAACGTGCGGGTCTCCGGTGATACCGGCGCCTCGGGCCAGAACCTCTGGGCCTATACCGCCCAGTTCGGCAACGGCTTCTCCGGCACGCTGTCGCTCGAAGACCCCGCAACCCGCAAGGGTGGCACGGTGGACCTGGCGGCGGTCGGCTTCGCGATCCCGGCCACCGCGCTCGTCACCGACAACGCGTTCGCGATCAACAACGCTCGCCACAGCCTTCGGCTTCCGGGTCCCTGACATCATCGCCAACTTGCGCGTTGATCAGGCCTGGGGCTTCGCCGGCATCAGCGCTGCCTTGCATGATGTCAGCGGCGCCTACTACGGTGCCAACGCCGCTGTAAACGTCCCCCCCTTCGGAGGGGTGGACAACGGCCATCCCGAAGACAAGTACGGCTGGGCGTTGGCTGGCGGCGCCAAGTTCAACCTGCCGGGCGGCGACATGATCGGCTTCAACGTCTGCTACGCCGAAGGCGCTCCGGGCTTCTGCACCAACAACGCTGTGTTCACGCTCTACAACTCCAACACCAGCGTGGGCGCGGGCTGGATCGCCGACGGCGTCTTCGCCAACGGCACCCAAATCGAGCTCACCCGGGTGTGGAGCGCTCTCGCCGGGTACGAGCACATCTGGAACCCGAAATGGCGCACCTCGTTCTTCGGCGGCTACGTCAACGTCAACTACAACGACAATGCGACCGCCCTGATCCAGCAGCGCCTGCCTGGCGTGGCGGTGGGATGCGGCCGCGCCGCGATCGCGCCCGCTCTGAGCACGATCCAGCCCCTCCCGGGCAACAGCTGCAGCCCCGACTACGACTTCTGGGAAGCCGGCACACGGACGCAGTGGAACCCGGTGCCGCAGCTCGATATCGGCCTCGAAGTGCTTTACTCCAAGCGCAACACCGCCTTCAAAGGCCCCGCCATCGTGCCCGCGTCGGGCTCGCGGCCCCCGGTCTTCGTCCTCGACGACCAGGACGTATGGTCCGCGATGTTCCGCTGGCAGCGCAACTTCTATCCATGATCGCCTGAGCGATCCTGGCAAGCTACAAACCCCCGGCGGGAAACCGCCGGGGGTTTTGTTTTGCGCGACCGAGCGGCCCCTCGCTAGACGAGCCTCTCGAGCGCGGCCATGACGTCCTCGACCGTCGGCAGCTTGCGCTTGCCACCCACGACGGCGATCGGTCCCTCCCCCATCGGTCCGGTCAGGCTCGGCTCGCTACCCACGAAAATTGCGACCAGCGGCACGCCGAACGCCGCCGCGAGATGCAGCAGTCCGGTGTCCGTGCCGATGACGAACGACGCCCCCGCAACGAGGCGCGCCATCCGGTCGAGGGGTTGCCGCTCGGGCACCTCCGCGTTCGCGAGCGCCGCGGCGATACGTCCGCTGCGCGCGTGCTCGGCTTGCGTCCCCCACGGCAGCACGAGCGAGGTGCCGCGCGCGGCCAAGATACGCCCCAGTGCCACCCACGATGCCTCGGGCCACTCCTTTTCGGGACGCGCGGTGGCATGGAAGAGGATGCCGTACGACTCGCCCCTCGTTGCCGCGAGATCGTCACGAGTGAGCCCGAAATCGATGGGGCCGGCGGGCGCATAGCCGAGCGCGAGGCCGGTCAAAAGGCGATTGCGCGCGATGGCATGAAGGTCGCGCGCGACAGCATGCTGCGCGTCGTAGAGCCATGACGCCGCCCGCTCGCGAATACTGTCGGCGTCATAGCCGTGCCGGCGGCCGAGTGCCATTCGCGCCATGAGCGCGGACCGGACCAGCCCCTGGCTATCGATGACATCGTCATAGCTGCGCTCGCGTATGGCGCGCCGGAAGCTCGCCATCTCCCGCCACGTCGATGGATCAAGCGCCTTCCTCCGCCAGCGGCGCGTTGCGACTGGAATAACCTTGGAGACGGCCGGGTGAAGCTGGACGAGCGGTGCGAACGCCTCCTCCACCACCCAGAAGAACCGCCCGCCCGGCCGATGGCGCCGGGCCTCGGTGAGCGCCGGCATGTGGTGGATCACATCGCCAAGCGAGGACGTCTTGATGAACAGGATGTCGGACATCTGCACGGACCATTACGCTCTACAAGGCGCGCGCCGGATTGTCACCGGGCGCGGACACGTGCCTTCGCCGCGTAACCGGGCATCCTGGAAGTGGGCCGATTCCGCTTGAAAAGCGCTGCTGCCTGGGCAAGAAGGGCGCTCTGCCGCGCCGCGGGCTCCAGGCCGTCGCGCAACGGGAGGCGTATGTTTAAATCTTATTTCCAGCGGATGTTTGCCGACCCCAGCGGCACGGCCAGCTTGGTCCGGCGGCTCCTGGTGGAACAGGCGGCCGGCCAATGGCGCCGCTACGCGCTCGCGTTCGGCCTCATGGGGATCGCCGCAGCCAGCACGGCGCTCGGCGCCTATTTGATCGGCGACGTGATCAATCAGGCCTATGTCCACAAGAACCTCCCCGGGATCATCATCCTCGCCATCGTCACCGCCGTGATCTTCATGATCAAGGCAATGGCGACCTATGGACAGGCGCTCACGCTGGCCCGCATCGGCAACCGGATCGTCGCCGACAATCAGCGGCGGATGTTCGCCAAGTTGCTGCAACATAACATCGGTTTTTTTGCCGACCGCCACAGCTCCGAGTTCATGGCGAGGCTCACCACCGGCGCCGCCGCGGCGAGCCAGGTGTTGAACCTTCTCATTACCTCGATTGGCCGCGACCTGCTCTCGCTCATCGGGCTGGCCGCTGTCATGGCCGTGCAGGATCCCGTGATGTCGCTCCTTAGCATCATCGTGGTACCTCCGGCGATGCTGATCCTGCGCAAGATGATCCGCCGCATCAAGACCATCGCCTTTCACCAGTTTACCGGCAGCACGCATATTCTGGAGACGCTGCAGGAGACGCTACAGGGCATGCGCACGCTCAAGGCGTTCACGCTCGAAGACGGCATGCGCGCGCGCTTCGACACGCACGTCGCGGAAGTGGAGAAGGAGTCGAACAAGTGGGCGCGGATCGCCTACCGCTCCGGCCCGCTGATGGAAGCGCTCGGAGGATTCGCGATCGCCGGCGCACTGGTCTACGGCGGCTTCCGTGTGATCGAGACCGGGGCAACGCCGGGGCAATTCTTTTCATTCCTCGCTGCCTTCATGCTGGCCTATGAGCCGGCGAAGCGGCTCGCCCGCCTCAACATCGATCTCAACAGCGGCCTCGTCGGAGTGCGCGTCCTGTTCGATGTCATCGATCATCCGCCGACGGAGCAACCCGACGAAGACAAGCCGCCGCTGACGCTTTCCGCCGCACATGTCGAGTTCGCAAAGGTTCAATTCGCTTACCATCCAGGCGAGAAAGTCATCAGGAACCTGTCCTTCGTGGCGGAGCCCGGAAGCGTGACCGCATTGGTGGGCCCCTCCGGCGGCGGCAAATCGACGATCCTCAACTTGATCCTGCGTTTCTATGAGATCGACGCCGGCGTTATCGCGATCGACGGACAGGATATCGCGGCGGTGTCGCGCCACTCGCTGCGCAGCCAGGTCGCGTATGTCGGACAGGACGTGTTCCTGTTTCGCGGCTCGGTGCGCGAGAACATTGCGCTCGGCCGCCCCGGCGCGACCGAGGCCGAGATCGTTGCCGCCGCCAAAGCGGCCTATGCGCACGACTTCATCATGGCCTTTCCGCGCGGATACGATACCCCGGTCGGCGAGCATGGCATGCGGGTCGCCGGCGGCGAGCGCCAACGCATTTCGGTGGCGCGCGCCTTGCTCAAGGACGCGCCGGTCATCCTGCTCGACGAGGCCACGGCTTCGCTCGATTCCGAGTCGGAGCGACAGGTGCAGCGGGCGATCGAGCGTCTTTGCCGCGGGCGAACGACGATAGTGATTGCGCACCGCCTGCACACCGTGGTCGACGCCCATCGCATCTTCGTCATCGAGGACGGAACCGTGACGGAATCGGGACGTCACGACGACCTGTTGCGCAAGAACGGGCGTTACGCGTCGTTCTACCGCTTGCAGCTGCGGGATCAGGAGCCCAGCCCGCCGGTTGCCATCGCATCCTCCGCCTGAATTCTGCACAACCGAAAGAAAGATCATGAGCGCTGACGTCACGAATCACGTCGACCAAAGCTACGTCATCACGCCGCCGAAGCAGGCCACCATCGCCGTGGCGGGCACGGAGAAGGTGTTTCCCGTGCGGCGCATCTGGTGCGTCGGCCGCAATTACGAAGAACACATCCGCGAGATGGGTCACGACGTGCGCGACCCGCCGTTCTTCTTTTCCAAGCCGGCCGACGCGATCGTGCCGGATGGAGCGACGGTGTCTTATCCGTCCCTCACCAAGGACATGCATCACGAGGTGGAGCTGGTGGTGGCGCTCAAGTCCGGCGGCCGCAACATCAAGCTCGATCGCGCCCTCGACTGCATCTACGGCTATGGCGTCGGCATCGATCTCACGCGGCGCGATCTGCAGATCGCATCGCGCGACATGAAGCGTCCGTGGGAGATCGGCAAGGCGTTCGATGCGTCCGCGCCGTGCGGGCCGCTGCAGCCCGCCAGCAAGATCGGACATCCGAGCAAAGGCCGCATCGCGCTCAAGGCCAACGGCAAGGTGCGGCAGGACGGCGATCTGGCACAGATGATCTGGAATGTGCCCGAGGTGATCGTCAAGCTGTCCGAAATGGTCGAGCTCGCCGCCGGAGACATCATCATGACCGGAACGCCATCGGGCGTGGCCGCCACGGTGGCCGGAGACAAGCTGGAATGCGAGATCGAGGGCGTGGGCAAGTTGACCGTCACGATCGGCCCGCCTGCAAAATGACGATCGGATAAGATCGACGACGGACGGCGGAGATCGAATCTCCGTCGTCCTCCTCGTTCGAGCCGTCCCGTTACTTGATCAAGCCTTCCGCCTTCAGCGCCTCCTGCACCTTGGGACGCGCGGCGACCCGGTCGACATAGGCCTTGAGGTTCGGCCACTTGGCGAGGTCGATGTCGATGCGCGAGCTCCAGCGCAGCACCGTGAACAGATAGGCGTCGGCGACGGTGAACTTGTCGCCCATCAGGTAGTCCTTGCCGGCGAGCTGCTTGTCGAGCCAGTCGAAGCGCTTGCCCAAATTCTCCTTGGACAGCGCCTTGAAGGCGTCGGGCGTGGTCGGCCGGAAGATCGGGCCGAACGTCTTGTGCAGCTCCGAGGTGATGAAGTTGAGCCACTCCTGGACGCGATAGCGCTCGAGCTTGCCGGCCGGCGGCACCAGGCCGGAGGCCGGGTTCTGGTCGGCGATCCACTGCACGATGACGGGGCCTTCGGTCAGCCGCTCCCCGTTGTCGAATTCGAGGACCGGGACCTGGCCCTTGGCGTTGATCGTCCAATAGTCGGTCCCGGACTTGGTCTTCTTTTCCTGATTGTTGACCTGCTCCAGGTCGTATTGGGCGCCGGCCTCGCGCATCACAATGTGGGGCGAAAGCGAACAGGCGCCGGGCGCGAAATAAAGCTTCATCACTACCTCCTTGAACGGCCGGCCATGCCGGCGGCGCGGACCTTGCATGGGCCGGTTGCGTACCGCGCAAGCCGCCATTGTCTCGACACTGAAGTCTGATTTGCTCGGCGATGGAACTTTGGAACCGAATGTGGCGTTAAGGATCCGGTAACCAACCGGGACCACTCTAGGCACTGCCGGAGCCATCGTGATCGGGGGGGATATGTCATGGGATCAGCTGCCGAACCGACAACCGACCTGGCCCGGAGCATGGCCGACCGGATCATGGGAACCACATCGCACGCCGAAGCGCTCAGGACGTTGCGCTCGGCCTTCCCCGACAGTTCGCTTGCGCTACGGGTCGCCGTCCTGACGGCGCTGACGCGCCGCGCGCCGGCTGATACGCCTCACATTCCCAGATAAGCCTGCCGCACCCGGTCGTCGGCCAGAAGCCCCTCGCCGCTGCCGGAGAGGGTCACCCGGCCGTTCTCGAGGACGTAGGCGTGGGCCGCAAGCCTGAGCGAGACCGCCACATTCTGCTCCACCAGGACGCAGGTGAGGCCTTCGCGATTGAGGTCGCGGATCGTGCGCAACACGTGCTGGACGACCGCCGGCGCCAGGCCCAGTGACGGCTCGTCGAACATCACCAATTCAGGCGCGCCCATCAGACAGCGGCCGATCGCCAGCATCTGCTGCTCGCCGCCGGAGAGCGTGCCCGCGGCCTGCCCCGCCCGCTCGGCGAGCACGGGAAACAGCGCCAGCACCCGTTCCAGGTTTTGCGCCCGTCCGGCGCGGGCGCGCGGCACCATCGCGCCCATGTCGAGGTTTTCCGCGACCGAGAGCGTCGGAAACACCTGTCGGCCTTCCGCCACCTGACCGATCCCGAGGTTGCAAACCCGGTGGCTCTCCCAGCCGCCGATATCGGTGTCGCGGAACACGATCCGCCCGCGCGCCGGACGATACATGCCGGCAATGGTGCGAATGAGGGACGTCTTGCCGGCGCCATTGGCGCCGACGATGGCGACGATGGTCCCCTCGCCGATCTCGATAGACACGTCGTCGAGCGCCTGGGCGTCGCCATGGAAGACATCGAGGTGCTCGACGCGCAGCATCAGTCGACGGCCTCCGCGCCGAGATAGGATTCGACCACCGCGGGTTCGCGCACCACGGCGTCGGGCGGGCCTTCCGCGATCGCCGCGCCGTGATGCAGCACCAGCACGCGCTCGGCGAGCGCCATCACCGCGCGCATGACATGCTCGATGAGGAGGATGGTCAGCCCGCTCTCGCGATTGAGCGTGGTCAGGATGGCGACCATGCGGTCGGTCTCGGCCGGTCGCAGGCCAGCCATCACCTCGTCAAGCAGAAGCAGCTTGCGGATCGGTGGCAAGCGCGCGCGCGACTTCGAGCCGCTTGCGATCCGGCAGGGTCAGGCCCGCGGCCAGTTGGTCGCGCTTGCCGAAAAGGTCGAGCCGGCGCAGCACCTCGTGCGCATGCGCGCGCGCTGCGGTGAGATCGGGCCGATGCAACATCGCGCCGACGATGACATTGTCCTCGACCGACAGGGCAGGAAACGGACGCACCAGCTGAAACGTGCGGCCTATTCCGCGACGGCAGATTTCATCCGGCCTGAGCCCGTCGACGCGTTGACCGCGAAGATGATTGAACCCTGATCGGGCGTGAGCACGCCGGCAATGATGTTGAACAAGGTCGTCTTGCCCGCGCCGTTCGGACCGATGACCGCGAAGATCGAGCCTTGCGTCACTCGAAAGCTTGCATTGTCGACCGCAAGCAGACCGCGAAAGCGCTTGCTGACGCCATCGATGGAAAGGAGCGCGGTCATGATCGCGGTTTCTCCAGTCCGATGAGCCGGGCCAGCCACGGCCATACGCCCGCGGGCTGAACGATGATGATCGCCAGCAGCACCAGGCCGTAGAACACCTGGCGCGTGCCTGGGGCGTCCAGGCCGATCGCGCGCAAGAACTCCCACATGGTCTCGGCAAGGCCGGTGAGCAGGAAGGCGCCGACGATCGGGCCGACGAGGGTGCCGGCGCCGCCGATGATCGGGCCGAGGATGATCTCGATCGAACGGGCGATGCTGAACACCTGCTCGGGAAAAAGATTGTTGTAGTAGAACGCGAAGAACACGCCGGCGACCGAAGTCATGCCGGCGGAGATCAGCACCGCATACATCTTGTAGCGGAAGGTATCGATACCGAGCGCGCGGGCGGCCGCCTCGTCCTCGCGGATCGCCTGCCAGTAATAGCCGACGCGGCTGCGCAGCAACGCATGGCACAGCAGAAGGCGGCGACCGTGAGCGCCAGGATCACGTAGTAGAACATGATCGGCTTGCCGCGCAGGTTCCAGATGTCGCTCTGCGAATAATTCGCGACCGGCAGAAACAGGCCGCCCGATCCGCCGACCCAGGTGAAATGGTCGAAACCGATGCGCGCGAATTCGGCGAAAGCGATGGTGAGGATGGCGAAATAGACCCCGCCGACGCCGAACCTGAACGCGAGAAAGCCGATGATCGCGCCGCAGGCCGCCCCCACGGCGACGGCCGCCACGAGCCCGATCCATGGGCCGATGCCGAAATGGAAGTAAAGCGCCGCGGCCGTATAGCCGCCGAGACCGACATAGATCGCATGACCGAGCGACAACTGCCCGGCGAAGCCGAACATGATGTTCCACGCCTGGCCGGTATAGGCGAAATAGAGAATGATGATGAGGACCGTCAGCAGGTAATCATTCGCCAGCCAGGGCGCCGCGAGCAGGGCCGCGAGCAGCGCCGCCAGCCAGGCCAGGCCGCGGCGCGGAACGCCGTCGAGCAGGCGTCTCATCACGACGCTTTCTTTCCCAGAATGCCCTGCGGCCGGAACAACAGCACCAGCACGAGAAGGCCGAAGGAGAACATGCTCTTCGCCGAGGGCGTAAAGAACAGACCGGCGAGCGCCTCGGTCAGCCCGATCATCACGCCGCCGAGGAGCGCGCCCGGCATCGAGCCGAGCCCGCCGGTGATCACGATGACGAAGGCGAGCAGCGTCAGCGCGGGTCCGAGCGGCGGCGTCGCGTCGATGACCAGCACCAGCATCGCGCCTGCTGCGCCCACGCAGGCGGCGCCGAGGCCGAAGGTCAGCGCGTAGAGGTGCTTGACGTCGAGCCCCACCACGAGCGCGCCGACATAGTTGTCGGCGCAGGCGCGGATCGCCTTGCCGACCAGCGTAAAGCGGAAGAACACGAACAGCGCCAGCGCGACCAGGATCGCGGCGACGGCGGCATAGGCCTTGGTCGCGTCGACGATCAGCGGACCGACCAGGAAGCTGTCGAGCGAATAGGACGTCTGCACGCTCTTGGCGTCGGGCCCGAAGACGATCAGCAGGACATTGGTGATGATGATGGCGATCGCAACCAGCAACATGAACTGGCTGTGTTCCGGCCGACTGATGAACGGATTGATCACGCCGGCCTGCATCGCGTAGCCGAGCGCGAACAGCACGGCCGCGATCGGGAACCAGCATGATCAGGGATCGAGTCCGAAGGCCGCCAAACAACGTCACCGCGAGATACATGGCGATGGTCATCATCTCGCCATGGGCGAAATTGACGACCCGCACCACGCCGAAAATGACCGAAAGCCCGAGCGCCATCAGGCCGTAGACGAGCCCGGCCAGTATCCCGCCGAGTGCGACGTTCAATACCAGCTCGAGCGACGGCATATCATGCTCCCCTCTCCGCGACGGAGAGGGTTGATCACGAGGAGGATCAGCCGCGCTGGTTCCAGCTCGGCATCGGGAAGACCGGCGTCATCTCGGCGGCATCCTTCGGAAGCACCACCGTCGGCGTCTGGTTGCGGTTCTGCAGGCAGACCGAAGCGATGGTGTTGCACTGGCCCTTGGCGTCGAATTCGATCGGCCCGCCCACCATCACCCGCTTCTCGATCTTGGTCGTCCGCACGGCATCCGCGAGCGCCGTGCCGTTGGTCGGCCGGCGCGCTTGTGCGCATCGGCGCACACCATCAGAGCCTCGAAGGTGAAGCCGATGTTGAAGATGTGGCCCGGCAGCTTGTCGCGCGGATAGAGCTTCTTGAATTCGTCCGCACACGAGCTTGGTCATCTCGGCCTTCGGATTCGCCCACGGCACGGTGGTGATCACGTAGTCCCCGTACTTGCCCATGGTGTCGAGGAACTGCTGCTCGTACATGCCGGGCGAGCCCGGGACTGATGATGCCCATCGGTTCCCAGCGCTGCTTGACCATCTCGCGCACGAGAATGATCGCGTCATTGAGACGCGTCACCGTCATCAGGATGTCGGCGTTGGTCGCCTTGGCCTTGGACGACCTCGACCGAAAGATCCTTGGCGGCGGGATCGTAGGCGATCGATTCAACGATCTTGAACGGCAGGTTCATGGTCGGGAAGATGCGGTCGATCGCCGCCTTGTTGGCCTGCCCGAAGGTGTCGTTGATGTGCATCAGCACGGCGGTGCTCGGCGTCTTGCCGGTCGCCGCGAAGATATCGCTGAACAAGGCGAGCCCGCGCGAAATGATCTGCGGCGCGGTCTGGAAATTGCGGAATACGAACTTGTAGCCCTGCTCCGTGATCTGCGGCGCCGCCGCGATGTTGATCACGAACGGAACGCCCTTCTGCTCGGCGACCTGCGCGATGGCCGAGGCGGCACCGGAATCGAACGGCCCGCTCAGCATGTTGCAGCCGTCGGCGATCAGTCGCTCGGCGCGGGCGCGCGCGGTATCGACGTTGGTCTCGAAATCGACGACCACGATCTCGATCGGCTGGGTATAGCCGATCTGCTTGAACAGCGCCGGGGCGATGTCGGCGCCGCGCTTGCAGGATTGGCCGATACCGGCCTGCACGCCCGACAGCGGAAGGATCACGCCGATCTTCAGCGGTCCGCCCTGCGCGCGCACGATGTTGAACGGTGCGGTGCCGGCGAGCAATCCGGCGGCGCCTGCACCAGCGGCGAAGCTGCGGCGAGTGACGCCCGCACGAGCGGATTTCGTCGGCGATTTACGGATCATTGAGTTCCTCCCAGGATACGGTGATCAGCCGTCGCGTGCGCTATTTCTCTTATTGTTCAATGCAAGATGCAATGGGCCATGAGCGCGCATTCGGACATTGGACACCATTGTTGCCGGCACAATTTGCGGATTGCGCAAATTTAATCCGCGCGGCGCGCCCTCTCCTCCTCGTGGCGCAAGCCGCGTACCGTCGTCGCCGCGGCTGCCTCGGCTTTCGGCCAGCCACATTAATTGTTGACCATGACAACAGATGTCGTCAACAACAATATGTCCGCCGATGAAGCGCGCAGACCACCGCGCGAGCGCGGCGAAGGAGAATGCGAAATGTCGGATCGACGGCTCTCGCAACGCGAAGTTCAAGTCGCTCGCGGCGGGTCACGCCGCGCCAGCAGACGGATGACCGCAAGTCGCTCGATATCGGCGTCCTCAACGAGCACCTCGGCTATTTCATCCGGCGCCTGCAGGTATGGGTGTTCCAGGATTTCATCCGCACGCTCGCCCCGGTCGACATTCGTCCGGCGCAATACTCGGTCCTGGTGGTGATCGCCGCCAATCCGGGGCTGTCGCAATCGGACCTGGCCGATCGGCTCGGGATCGAGCGCGCACGCCTGGTGCGCGTGTTGGACAAGCTCGAACGGCGCGGTCTCACCCAGCGCCTTGCGTCCCCCACCGACCGGCGCTCCCATGCCCTGCGGCTCACGCGCGAGGGCCAAAAGATACTCAAGCGTGCCGCGATGCTGGCGGCGCTGCACGAGGCGAAGCTGATCGAGAAGCTCGGCCCGGAACAGCGGAAATCGATGCTGACGCTGCTGAAGCACTTCGATCGATGACCCCGCGCCGATCGTGGCCGCGAGCGCCATTCCATCCGCACACCTTGGCCATTCGCACATTTCGGGCGCAGCAAAGGCGCCGGCAGCGGGATGTCGACGCGTCCCCTTGCGAGCAAACGCGGCGGCTCCTACGCTTTGACGTGCGCTTGACGCTCGAACGTGCCCTGGCTGCCGCTGATTGCTCGCCGGGCGGCAGAGCGCGTGAGGCAGCGGCGCAACCGATCGCCAAACGCTGCCCGGCCCGGCGGCGAGCTGCGCCAGCGTCACACGGAAACGCGGGAACGAGGAAGTCTCCATGGAAGACGAATCACCTGTCCTGGTGGAGCGGTGCGCGGGTTATCGCGTCATCACGCTGAACCGGCCGAAGCAGCTCAATGCCTTCAACGAAGCGATGCACCAGGCGCTCAAGCGCGCGCTGGCCGACGCCGAGGACGACAGCGACTGCCGCGCGTTGATGTTGACCGGCGCCGGCCGCGCCTTCTGCTCCGGCCAGGATCTGCGCGAACGGATATCCAAGGACGGAAAGACGACCGTGCTCGGCAGCGCGCTCGAGACCTATTACAATCCGCTCGTGCGCAAGCTGCGCGCTTTGCCTTTCCCCGTGGTGGCGGCCGTGAACGGCGTCGCTGCCGGCGCCGGCGCCAACATCGCTCTCGCCTGCGACGTGGTGCTGGCGGCGCGTTCGGCGACCTTCGTGCAGGCCTTCGCCAAGATCGGCCTGGTGCCGGATTCCGGCGGCACCTGGTTCTTGCCCCGCCTGGTCGGACCGGCGCGCGCGCGCGGACTGGCCCTGACCGGCGATCCGCTCTCCGCGGAGCAGGCGGAAGCGTGGGGCCTCATCTGGAAAATGCATGACGATCTCGTGCTGATGGCGGAAGCGCACAGGCTGTGCGTCCACTTCACCGAAGCGCCGACGGTTGCGCTTGCCTTGATCAAGCGCCTGCTCGACGAGTCCTGGGCCAATGATCTCGATTCGCAACTCGACCTCGAGCGCGAGACCCAGCGCGAGGCCAGCCTCACGCCGGACTACGCCGAAGGCATGCGCGCGTTTTTTGAAAAGCGCGCCCCCGCGTTCAGCGGCCGCAAGAGTTCATAGCGACCGCGGCGGGCAAAGAGGGCGCTGGCGTAAGCGCAGCGCCCCGCTTTGTCGTCCTTGTAACTAGTTGATATTACTTGTATTTATTGCCGGCAGCGAAGGCGCCGCTGGCCTTGGTCCGGCTATTTCTTGCGCGGCGGGATCTGAATGAACTCCGCCAGGCGTTCCTTGCTCAAGGGCGCATCGATGAACTTGAGCTTCACGGCATCTCGCTGAATGCCGTCCATGTCCTTCATCTCGTCGGTCTGCATGGCCTCCTTCGGATGAAACTCCTTGATCGAGTCCGCGATCAAGGTCTCATCGAGCTTCATCTTCTCGGCGTACAGCTTGATCGCCTTCGGATCGGCATACATCCAGTCGACGGCTTCCCGATACGCCTGCACGAAACGCATGATCGCGTCCTTCTTGGTGTTCAAGGCATCGGCATTGACGATGATGGTTCGCACCGTCTGCCCGCGCAGCGAAGGAACGTCGCTGCCACGGATGAGGATGCGGATCTTTCCCTCCTTGAGCTCCTTCATCCCGAACGGAGGCGCCGCCCAGCCGATGTCGATCTGGCCGGACATGACCTGGGTCAACGTGCCGGGCGGCCCGCCGGTCGCCGTCGGCTTGGCCTTGACGCCGAGTTCGTCGGCGAAGGCGAGCACCAGATTGTTCGAGCTCGAGCCGCTGGTGGAATAGGCGATCGTGTTGCTGGCGGTGACATCCTTGACCGTCTTCAGCGGCGAATCCGCCTTCACGTACCAGAACAGATCTCCCGTGCCGGTGAACGCCGGCAGCAGGATGCGCACCGGCGCGCCGCGCGCGAACGCGCGCAGGGCGCCGGCGACGCCGACGCCGGCGCCGAGATCGGCGCTGCCGGAAATGACCGGCTGCATGGTCTCGCCGGCACCCTGGGTGCCGACATTTTCGAGCACCAGGTTGTGTTTCTTGAAGATGCCGGCGTCCTGGCCGAGCGTCGGCGCCTGGTTTTCCCAGTTGTTGATCTGACCGATCGCGACCTTGAGCTGATCCTCGGCCGACGCCGGGACGGCAGCGAGCGTAAGCGGAGCGAGGACAGCAATCGTTGCCAGCGCCGCGGTTCTCGATTTCATCGTGCTCTTCCTCTCGTCTGGCTCTTCTTGCCCTTCTTGCCCCGCGACGGCGTTGTACCCGACTGGGCGGCCCTCATCGATGCGGCGCGCGGCCGCGCCTTGGACCCCGTCTTGGACCGCGCCTTGGATTTCACCGCGACCGGCGCTGGCATCCCGCCGGCCTTGTCGAGGCGCAGCGTCCAGTATTCCCAGGTCCGGTTGGTCACCGTGGCCATGGCGTTGATGGTGCCGGCGAGCCTAGTCTCGCCTGCCGTCAGGGTCGTGACCTTGCCGAGGATTTGTGCGCGCAGCTGATATTCGGCGTTGTGACACATGAAGATCGAGCGCGAGACCAGCTCGCGCAGGTCGCGTCCCACCACCGTCGCGCCGTGATTGTTCATCAGCACCGCGGCGTGGGCACCGAGCGCACGCGCGAGCGAGCGGCCCTCCTCGGGCTTGACCACCAGCAGATTGGTGTCGCCGAATTCGTCGCGCTGGTTCCAGAACGGCATGGTCTCGCCGCCAGCCGCGCCCAGGTGGAACACAGGCACGATGGGAACCCCGGCGATGCAGAACGGCATCACCGCGGGCGCGTGGTGATGGCAGACCGCCGTCACCTCGGGCCGCGCCTGATAGATGCAGCCATGGATCACGCGCTCGGCATAGAGCTGAACCGTCGGCGGCATTACCGGCTCGGAGTTGAGGGTGAACTCGAGAATGTCGTCCGCCTCGATCACGCCCGGCGAGCGCGAGCGCGACAGCAGATAGCGGCCCGGATCGGTGGGATGGCGCATGCTGACATGGCCGAAGGCATCGAGCACGCCTTCGTTCGTCAGCAGGCGGTTGGCGAGTGCGATCTGGTAGCGGAGGTCGGAAAGATCTTCGGGCACTGTGCGTTTCCTGCTTTCTGCAAAGTTATCGTGTCGTGCGGCGACAGCGGCCGGAGCAAACCCCAAATGGCCCCGGTTGCCAAGCCGCGGCATGCACCCGCCGCGCGCCGCCCCCCTTGCCTGCGCACCTTGCCCCGGTGCAAAGATGTCCGCATATCGGCTCACACCGGGCACCCATGGGAGAATACGCATGAATCCTGTCGTCGCCGTCATCGCGCCCGGGATGATGGGCGCTGCCGTCGGAAAGCGGCTCGTCGATCACGGCCTCAAGGTGCTGACCTCGCTCAAAGGGCGCAGCGCCGAGACGACCGCGCGCGCCAAGGCCGCCGGCATGGTGTCCGCCGGCGACGAGGAAATCGCGGCAACCGATTTCATCCTGTCGATCCTGCCGCCCGGCGACGCCGTCGCGCTGGCGCAGCGGTTCGCGCCGGCGCTCACCGCCAGCAACAGCAAGCCGGTCTTCGTCGACTGCAACGCGGTGAGCCCGCCGACGGTCGAGCGCATCGCCGCCGCCATCGCGCCCACCGGTTCGCCCTTCGTCGATGCCGGCATCATCGGCGCTCCGCCCAAACCGGGCGACGCCGGCCCCCGCTTCTACGCCTCCGGCCCGGATGCGCCGCGCTTCGCCAAGCTCAAGGACTTCGGGCTCGACATCCGCGTGCTCGGCGGCCCCATGAGCGCGGCCTCGGCGATGAAGATGTCCTATGCCGGGATCACCAAGGGCACGCAGGCCCTGGGTGCGGCCATGCTGCTCGCCGCGACCCGCGGCGGCACCGCCGATGCGCTGTTCGCCGAGCTGCAAGGCAGCCAGCCGCAGATGCTGGCCTGGCTCAAGCGCAATCTCGCGCTCATGCCGCCGAAGGCCTATCGCTGGGTCGCCGAGATGCATGAGATCGCCGATTTCGTCGGTGAAGATCCGGCCGCGCACGAGCTCTACCTCGGCGCGGCGCACTTCTACGAGCAGATCGCGCAGGATTTCGAAGGCGACAAGACGCAGGTCTCCGTCCTCGAAGCGTTCATGAGCAAGGGCGCGAGCAGCTGACGGCGAAGCCCGCGGACTTGGATTTCTGCCGTTGCGAGCTCCCTGGTCCTGAAAAATACAGGACGAAAACAGGAAACCGGGGGAGCTGGGGTTCATTTCCAGCCGATCCGAATGAACCGATCGGCCGCGCTCGCCCTCCCCTCTGCGATCAGGCGATTGCGCCGTTCCTCGACGTCGGCGTCGGTATCGCCATGGTCCACCCACAGCAAATGAACCGGTCGCTCGCGGAGGCGGACTTTCTCCAACGCGGCGAGCCGGTTGAGCGACATCACTTTCATCCGTTAGCTCCTCCGATCAGCGCGATCGGCGTGCGGCCGGTCGCGGCTGGCGCCGGTCCCTGCTCCGCCGCGCTTTCCAGCTTGGCCAGGCGTTCCTCGAAACTGCCGGCCGCAAGCGCACGCAGGTAGAAGTCGATCACTTTCGCCAGGTCGAGCGCTTCCGACGGCGCGAGATCGCCGGCGCCGACGGCGGCCACGATCGCAGCCGCCGCCGCCACGGTGTCGGTCGCCCGCTCGAGGGGCGGGAGCTCGAAAGCAATCGCATCGGTCCTGCGGGCCGGCGCAAGCCGGTCCATGCAGATGCGGATGGCGGCGATATCGCCGGCTTTGGCCATGTCGACCGCCTTGCGCGCAATGGCCTCGGCGTCCTCCTCCAACAGATTCTGGAACAGGATCGTCGCCCGGTTGCGCGACCCGCGCGGGCGGCCGGACGGATTTCCGCTTTGGCCTTTCTGAAACAGCATGCTTGGTTCTCCTTCTCGGTCTCGCCGCGAAAAAATCGCAGGTTCACGCGGTCGAAAATCGCTCCCGCGCAACAAAAAACCCGGCGCGGTGTGTCCCGCCCGGGCGTGATGCGTACTTTTGGATGATGTCCTTGTTTATGAGATTCGCCGTAACATGTGAAGCGGAAATTGACGTTGAAAAACTTCCAACGATGGAAATTACCAACATCTGAAATGCACAACATAGAGCATGTTCCGAAGAGATCGGCGCAGGGAATCTATAGGGTGGGCAAAGGCGCGCAATCCCGTGACCGTGCCGAGACTTCGTCGTTTGCGTGCGCGCCGCGCGTGCGTTCCAGAAAATTGCCAACGGCGGAAATTCATCACCGGAATGCGCAACACGGGTCGTGGCGCGGCTGGAGTGGTAGGTTGGGTCGAGCTTGCGAGACCCAGCCTCTCGCGGCGCTCAGCATTGTTGGGTCTCGTGAAGAACTCGACCCAACCTACGGAGGCGTCCTGCGCTCGCCTGGGGCGGCCTACAGCCGCTCCTTGAGGAAGCGGATGAGGCGTGGCGCCATGAAGCCGGAATAGCTGCCGGGCTCATCGATCGGGTCGCTCAGCCAAAAGTGCGGCGCGCCCTGCACGATGCAGGTGCGGACGAAAAAGTTCGCCTGCTTCAGTCGCAGCAGGAAGGCGTCGGTGTGCGCCTGGCGGCATACGAGATCGTCCTCGGTGCCCACGCTCAGCAGCACCCCGATGTGATTGTTCGCGAACGTGGCGTAGTTGATCGACGAGGCTTCGAAATAGAGCTTCGGGTCGTCCATGGGCGCGGCACCCATGAAATTCTCGATGTTGTTCTCGCGCGGGCTTTGCAGCTGGTAGCGTTGCCACATCTCGACAAGGTCGTAGACGCCGTAGACGCCGACCAGCGCCTTCACCTTGGTGCCGACCTTGGCGTGGGCATCGTTGGGATAGGCGCCCTGGAAGCTCGCGCCGCCGAGCGCGGCCAGCGACGCGAGGTGGCCGCCGGCGGACGCACCGAACAATCCGATCCGCTCGGGATCGACCTTGAGCTCGCCAGCGGTGCCGCGCACGAACTGCACCGCCGCGAGCACGTCGTTGACCGCCTGCGGGAACATCTTCTGGCCCTTCTTGGCCAACCGATAGCTGATCGCGAACAGGACATAGCCGCGCGCGGCGAGATAGGGCCCCCAGAACTGAAAAGCATTGCGCGCGCCGGCCTGCCATCCGCCGCCGTGCACCCCGACCAGCGCGGGGAACGGCCCGGCCCCGGCCGGCAGATAGAGATCGCCGGCGAGCGCGACGCCATCGTGGGTGGCGTAGCTGACCCCGCCGCGGGCTTCGATCTGTTGCGAGTCAGGCATCTGTTATCTCTCCCGTAAACGCGGACAAGTCACTAAGGCCATCATGTTTTAGTCATGAAATTGTTTGGTTGGCTGTCATTCCGGGACGCCGCGAACGCGGCGGGCCCGGAATCCATAACCACGCCCGGTGAGTATGGATTCCGGGCTCGCGCCTTCGGCGCGCCCCGGAATGACAGCTGACGAAAAGGATCTTCGGCGCACGACATCAATTCCGTATCAGGTTGGCGCCGAGATGCTCGCCGGCATCCATGCGCAGGCACTCCCCCGTCATCGCGACCGCGTGCTCGATCAAGAACAGCGCGGCCCGCGCCACGTCGATCGGCCAGATGCCGCGCCGGAGCGGAAACTCGGTGTTGGCCTGGCGCACCCGCGCTTCGTACTGCTCGTCGGTCATGATCTTGCGCGTCCAGCTGCCGAGCAGGCCGCCCGGGCACAGCGCATTGACGCGCACCTGCGGCGCCAGCGCGCGCGCCATGCTGATCGTGAGCGTGTTGAGCGCGCCCTTGGAGGCGGCATAGGCGATCGAGCTTCCGGCGCCGCGCATGGCTCCGATCGACGAAATGTTCACGATCGCCGCGTCGCCGGTGGCCTTGAGATGGGGCGCGGCCGCCCGGCACATCTGATAATTCCCGATCAGGTTGACCGCGTAGGTGCGCTGGAATTCGTCGGCGTCGAGCAGGTCGAAGCGCTGATGCGGGATGGTCCTGGTGACGGCCGCGTTGTTGACCAGCACGTCGAGCCGTCCCCACCGCCCGACCGCCGCCTCCACCAGGCGCCGGCAGTCGTCGTCCTTGGACACGTCGCCCTGCACCGCGATGGATTCGACGCCGGCGCCCGCACATTCGGCGGCGATGGCGTCGCCGCCGTCAGCGTTGGTCGCGTAGTTCACCACCACGTTGCAGCCGCGCGACGCCAGGATTTTCGCGCACTCGGCGCCCACGCCGCCGTCCGAGCTCGAGCCCGTGACCACGGCGGCCTTGCCTTTGAGGTCCAACGCCCCCTCCCCGATCTCGGACTCCGTGCCGGGACGATCAGGCCCGGGCGTAGCGGCCGCGATTGAAGAAGCGGTCCTTGTCGTCGTCGGAGGCGGTCTCGCGGTTCGACTTGATGGCGGCGATCTTGGCGAGCGCGGCCTTCACCGCCGGCCGCTCCTCGATAGCCTTGAACCAGCGCGCGAGATTGGGGTTGTCTTCCCACTTCACGCCCTGGGCGTCGTGGTTGCGGGTCCACGGGAAGGTCGCGATGTCGGCGATGGAATACTCCTGGCCGCCGAGATAGGGCGCCTGGCCCAGCCGCCTCTCCAGCAGCTCGTACAGCCGCTTGATCTCCGAGGTGTAGCGGGCCATCGAATAGTCGTTGCCGGTCTTCGGCGCGAACAGCTTGAAATGGGTCCACTGGCCGAACATCGGCCCGACGCCGGTGAGCTGGATCATCAGCCACTGGATCACGTCGTACTTCTTGGCCATGTCCTTGGGCAGAAACTTTCCGGTCTTTTCGGCCAGATACATCAGGATCGCGCCCGACTCGATCACCGTATACGGCTTGCCGCCAGGTCCTTCGTGATCGACGATCGCCGGAATCTTGTTGTTCGGATTGATCTTGGAAAACTCCGGTCCGTACTGGTCGCCCTTCCAGACGTCGACGAAGTGTTCCTTGTACGGCAGGGCGCACTCCTCGAGCATGATGTAGACTTTCTGCACGTTCGGGCTGGTCAGCGCATAGAGATCGATCATGGGATTGGCCTTTGCTTTGGCGTCGCCCGGCGAAGGACGTCCGGTTCGCCGGAGAAAACGCGTCGACACGATGAATGAGTGCGGTCCGATTCCGAAGGAATGGAAGCCGCTCTGCCGGAAAGGCGGCAACGGTAGCGAGCGGCGCCCGGCGGGGCAAGCCGCCCAACCGCAATGCAGCCCTCCGGCAACGCAGCTCTTGCGCCGCGATCCGTAGGGTGGGCATTGCGCGTGCACCGCCTCTCATCGGTCGTGTTGCTTCCGCGCACTGCCCACGCGTTCCATCCGCGTGGGCAAAATCGCTCGCAGAGCCCAAGCGAATTGCTCGTTCTCAGCAGGCGATTTTGCCGACCCTACGGCGCGCTTTTTCGCCGCGCGGGGTCGATGTAAAGTGCGGCGATAGCAAAGCCGCACAACGGGGAGCGCTCCAGTGAAGGTTGCAGAGACGAAGCGATTGACCGGCCGAATCGCGGCCGAAAACATCAAGCTGATGGCGGTTCCGCGCGCGCCGCAGGGCGTGGTCGAGCGCCTGATCGCGCTGGGCGATCCGACCGGGATCATCTCGGACACCATGGACGAGCTCGGCGTCCCGTGCGGCGTCATCGGCGCCTCGGTGCTGCGGCCGACGATCCCGGGCAGGACCATTGCCGGGCCGGCGCTGACCGTGCGCAACATCCTGCAACGCATCGATCCGCTCGACGGCGCGCGCCGACAGGTCAATCGCATGGCGGAATTCGAAGCGCATAACCTGGCGCAGCCGGGCGACGTGCTGGTGATCCAGGGCGTGCCGGATGTCTCCAACATGGGCGGCATCTCCGCCCAGACCGGCAAGCGGCAGGGCGAGGTGGGCGCGATCGTGCAGGGCGGCGTGCGCGACATCGCGCATTCGCGCGCGCTCGGTTACCCGGTGTGGGCGAGCGACATCACGCCGGTCACCGGCAAGTGGCGGCTCGAGACCGTGGAGATCAACGGGCCGATTCAGATCGGCGAGGTGCGCGTTGCGCCCGGCGATCTCGTCGTCGCCGACGACACCGGCGTGTGCTTCATTCCGCGCGATATGGTGCTGGAAGTGCTCGAGGGCGCGGAGAAAAAGGCGGAGGCCGAAGCGACCCGGTGCAAGGCGATCGACGACGGCATTCCGGTGCCCGATATTTCGCGCGCGACCTATGGGGACAAGGGCAAGTAACGTGCGCGGCTCGGCGCAGGCGTGTCAGGCGCGATCTTCTTGCGTTCCGACTCCCGTCTTTCGCGCGAGGCGGAAGGCATCCTTCCAGCAGATCGTCAGCCAAGGCATCTCAGATTCCTATCTGCATTGGCCCGGCATCGAGGCGACGCTTCAGCTCTCGCAATCGACCAATGCCAAGGTCGTGATCATCGGCAGCGTCAAAGACGGTTTGCCCGTCATTGCTCGACAGCGCGAATGCCCGCGCCCCACCCGCGCCGGCCCCATCTCCGACCCGACAATGACACGATCTTGAGGGAGAAGGCGGCCGCTGCGGCCGGACGCATGTAGTGCCCGCCGACCAGGGACCACATCTAGAAGGCGCCGAATGATGGCTAAAGCGAGGGTGCGCTATATCGTTTCCGACGTGGACGCGGCGGTTCGGTTCTATTGCGAGATGCTTGGCTTCCAAGTTGATATGCGCCCGGCGCCGGGCTTCGCCAGACTTTCGAACGAAAATCTGCAGCTCATGCTAAACAGACCGGGTGCAGGTGGCGCGGGGCAAGCAATGCCCGATGGCCAGATGCCCACGCCGGGAGCGTGGAATCGTATCCAGATCGAAGTCCAGAACCTGCAAGCGACAGTCCAGCGCTTGAAGGCTGCGGGGTGTTTGTTCCGAAACGAGATCGTAGAGGGGACCGGCGGCAAGCAAATACTGCTCAATGATCCTTCCGGCAATGCCGTCGAGCTGTTCCAGTCAATGTGAAACGATATCGGTCCCTAGCACTGGGTCGGGCGGTTTCCGCGCGGTTATCGTGGTGCTTTGGATAGCGGCGCATCACAGATAGGTCATCAAACCCATGAAGCCTTCGTCCTGGTGATCCTGGTGGTGGCAATGGAGCAGCGTAGGCCCGGGATCATTGGCGACGAAATCGATCTCGACCGTACTGAAGCGCGTCATGTTGATCGTATCCTTCATCACGCCCGCGGTCGCCTTGTCGCCCACCTTGGTGACCTCGAAGGTATGACGATGCAGATGGACGGGGTGGTTGTCGCCGCTCTTGTTAGTCATGGCTAGGCGATAACGCTTCCCGCGCTCAGTCGTGAACAGCGGATTGGTAGCCGGCCAGGATTTGCCATTGATGGTCCAGCGATTGTAGCCGCCGCGACCTCCCGGGACTTTCTCGAAGATGAGATCGATGCGTTCATCCGGTGGAGGTACGACGCGATCCGCGCCGAAGATCGTGTAGTCCCAAGCGGAATCGGGCGGGTCAGACCATTGCGGTTCGCCGCGCTGATTGGCGTATTCGACAACAACGCCAAGCCCCATCCTGCGGTCTTCGTCCTTGACCCCTCCAAGTATCCAAACACCCGGTCGATTCATGGCTACGACCACATCGGCGCGCTCCGCAGGTGCGAGGAACACCGTGTCAACCTCCTTCGGGGAGGCCACCGGATTTCCGTCAAGCGTGATCACCGTAAAGCGATGTCCCGACAGTGCGAGTGCAATGTTCTGGGTCGGACTGGCGTTGAGCAGCCGAAACAGCACGCGCTGGCCTTCGCGAACGCGGACGGGCTCCCCGTGCCCGAGCATCTTGTCGTTGAAGGACGCCGACGCGTACAACACCTCGAGGCCGTTGTCGGGCGGCGGACCTCTGCGGATATCCTGCATGCTGACCCACTTGCCCTCCCAGTGGTGGGCAGCGAGCAGCACTTCCTGGTCGTAACGCCCTGGGTCATTCGCCGGCTCGACGATCAGGAACCCGTACATTCCGGAATACAAGCTTCGCGTCAGATCGGTGCCGGCAACGTCGTGGCTGTGGTACCAGCGGGCCCCGGCGGGATTCGCGGCAAACGTGTAACGCTGCGTTCCGCCACGCTCCACCATCGGCGATCCCTCCTCCATGGCGCCATCCGCGGTCGAGGGCAGGTACAGACCGTGCCAGTGTATGATGTCGTCGACGTCGGTGTCGTTGCGGATATCGATGCTGACCTGACGGCCTTCGCGAAGGCGCAGCACCGGACCGGGCACCGTGCCATTGTAACCGAAGGTGTCGATCACCTTCCCGGGGGCGAGTTCGAGCCGTAGCGGCGCGATGCGGAGCGAATAGTCCGCTGCAGCCGCGATTTGCGTATAAGCGCTTCCCAGCCCTGTCCCGAGAGCCATACCGGTTGCGCCAGCTCCAACCAGAAAACCGCGGCGGTGCAGCCATGAGGCCGTGGCGGCGGGGTGGCTAGGAAGGATAAGTGATGTCTTGCTCATCGGCGCTTCCTGTCCTGGTTCGCCCGGAATGAAAGTGTAGTGGTCTGTCGGAGGTTGCAAGTCCGATCGCGCCACCAGTCCTCATCCTGGAAGGAGAGAGATCGACACTTGGCATTCCCCGGAACGAGTGCACCGCCGGTGGCCCTGCATTGGTGGACGCGCGCGCGCCGCAAGTGCCAGTGAGGTGGCGCTGCCCCGATTAGAACAGAAGGGAGTAGCGTCGAGCAGCAGTTACCGGCGCCACGCACTTTCAGCGCCGCCCTCGCTCGATTGCCGCGAGTGACGCCGCGTCAGCGCTCGCCTTGACTAATCTCACTGGACGGCAGGAGTTTAACCGCCGCCGACACACGCGAATTACAATTTCAGCGCTGCTGCCACTTCGTGCGTGCTTTGCTTTGCTGGAATAAACGCCAGCAGCGCAATGCTGCCAACAACAGCGAACGCCGCTCCATAGAGAAATACAGCGCCATGGCCGACATGATCCCATAGTAGCCCGGCAACAATGCTTGCCACGAGCCCGAGCAAGCCGATCGTGGTGTTGTAACAACCAACTCCGCTGGCGCGCAGGTGCTCCGGTACGAAATCCGTTGCCAAGGCTTTTCCAACGGAGCGGAATATCCCTTGATACAGTCCATACAAGGCAAACAGAACCGCAATCAGAAGCACATTCCTCGTCAACGCAAATCCAACGTAAGCGACAAAGAACATGATGAGCGACAACAGCAAGATGTTTCTTCTTCCCCATTTGTCGGAAAGATATCCAGCGGGATACGAGATCAGCGCCGCCACCAAGTTGAATGCAGCGTAGATCAGTATGGTCACCTCCAAAGAAGCGCCGATGTCTTGGGTCTGGAGGATAAGAAATGCATTGCTGGAGTTTCCGATCCCGAACAATGCGGTCACAAGCAGATATTTCCAGTAGGCCCTGGGAAATTGCCATAAACTCACGTCGAGCTTGGATTTTGCAGTCACCGCCACAGGTCGTTCCGTCACCAGCATGATCATGACAACGGCGAGGAGGCCCGGGATGATCGCCAAATAGAAAATGAGACGCATGTCCAGATGAAGAAATAGCAGCAGGAAGACGGCCAGCAGCGGGCCCAAGAACGCCCCCAGATTGTCTCCAATGCCCTCCAACCCGAACGCCTTGCCGCGGTGTTCTTCGTCCGCCGAAGATGCGATCAGCGCATCACGCGGAGCGGAGCGAATCCCGGCGCCAAGTCGGTCCACGAAACGCGCGCCCAACACTCCTTGCCAGCCAGTAGAAAGACCAATCAGCGGTTTGGCGATTGCTGCCAGCACATAACCGACCAGCGCAATTGATTTTCTCCTTTGCAGTTTGTCCGATAGCCAGCCGGAAAAGCCCTGGACAATATTCTGTGTTGCCTGAGCAACTCCGTCGATCAGTCCGACCGCGCTACCGCCTGCGTTTAGTGTCTGAGTCAGAAACACCGGCAAGATCGGGTAGAGCATTTCCGTTGAAATATCAGCGAACAGGCTCGCACAGGCGAGAAGGAATGTGTTCCTCGACAGGCCGGCAAAGTATCGCTGTTCCATTGAATTAGCCACCGACGTATTATCTCCGCGATGTTATTGGGCTGCCGAAGATGCTGGCTGTTTCGATCGCTCTGGATGATAGAATGCATCGATCGTTTGACAAGGATGCGCCGCTCTCGCGTCCTGTTCAGCCGACCAGAAGCATCGAGTTACAGGTTCTCGGTACACACAGCAGCGCTGGAGGACGTGGAGCTCGCTGCCGTCCAGACTGGATTGTAGAGCGCGGCGAGCAGAAGTCCGACCACGGCGGCATTGACACCGCCAAGACCAAGCCCACGCGGCACAACGCGAGCCAGCAGATCCATTCGGTCGTTTATAAGCGCTGACGCTGACACGGTGACCTCCCCTTCTCCTATCGGCGACAGGTAATCAAAATCATTGCTCGATTTCGTTATCGAATGTCGATGCCAGAGACGTGCGCCCAATGAATCAAGATTTCTGGCACGTCCATCCAGTCCCAGGCGCGTAATGTCGATCGCGTCTCTCCTATCCACTCGGTTGGTTGCACTTCCTCTGAAGAACGCAAATTTTGGCATCTACTCTGCCGGAAATGCGGTGTCTTTGATCGGAATGTGGATGCAGAGGATCGCAATCGGATGGCTGACCTGGGAAATGACGAAGTCCGGCCTGTGGCTTGGAATCATCGCCTTTGCCGATTTCTTTCCCGTGCTTCTCATTGGGCCGATTGCAGGAGCTGCGGCTGACCGATGGGATCGGCTGCGTGTGGTCAAGACGAGCCAGACCATCTCCCTGGTGCAGGCCACCGTTCTTTTCGCACTCACCGCCAGCGGCCAAATGAACATCGGGCTTCTGGTCGCCCTGACCGCCTTCCAGGGCGTCGTGGTCGCGTTCAACCAGCCGGCCCGGCTCGCGCTCGTACCGTCGCTCGTGGCAGAGACAGACCTCGCATCGGCAGTGGCGATCAGTTCGATCGTGTTCAACTTGGCCCGGTTCATCGGGCCGATGTTTGCAGGCTTGGCGATTGTGTGGTCCGGCGTATCCGCGGCATTCGCGGCCAATGCCTTGAGCTATGTCGTATTCTTGCTGGCGCTGGCGCGCATCCGCGTTCCTCCGACTGTCGCCGACTCGGCCAAGCAACGAAGCTTCTCTGCGGACTTGCGGGAAGGCATCCGCTATACGGCGACTCATCCGGGGATCGCCGCGCTTCTGGTCCTGCTGATCGCGCTGGGTGTTGGCGGACGGCCCCTGAACGAGCTCCTGCCGGGATTTGCCGCCGACGTGTTCCACTCCGGTGCCGGCGGCCTTTCGATCCTCGCCTCCGCGATGGGTGGTGGCGCGATCTGCGGCGGCCTTTGGCTTGGTCACCGCGCGCATGGGTCCGACCTGACGTGGGTCGCGCTCGGCAGTTCGCTCATGGGCGCGCTGACGGCGATTGCAGCGGTGGCTACCGAGCACATGTGGGTCGCCGTCCCGGCTGTTGTGGTCTTTGGTTTTTGCATGTCCGCGGCGGGGATTTCCATTCAGACACTCATTCAACTCGCCGCGGACCAGCGCATGCGCGGACGCGTCATGGGCCTTTACGGCCTGATTTTCCGCGGCGCGCCCGCAATCGGCGCGCTGGGGGCGGGGATCGCGTCAGTGCATTTCGGGCTGCGGTGGCCGGTTTTCTTCGGCGCCCTCCTCGTGCTCACGGTCTGCATCTTGACGTACCGCAGTCGCGAACAAATCGCGGCAGCCCTGCCGACCCAGGACCCGGATGCCGCGGCGTGAAGCATTTCACGGGTCTCGGCAATTAAGTTTCGCGAGCGCGAAGCCCTAATATCGAGGGACCTAGCGCAGCCGGGCGACGTGCTGGTGATCCAGGGCGTGCCCGATGTCTCCAACATGGGCGGCATCTCCGCCCAGACCGGCAAACGGCAAGGCGAAGTGGGCGCGATCGTGCAGGGCGGCGTGCGCGACATCGCGCATTCACGCGCCCTCGGTTATCCGGTGTGGGCGAGCGACATCACGCCGGTCACCGGCAAGTGGCGGCTCGAGACCGTGGAGATCAACGGGCCGATTCAGATCGGCGAGGTGCGCGTTGCGCCCGGCGATCTCGTGGTCGCCGACGACACCGGCGTGTGCTTCATTCCGCGCGACATGGTGCTGGAAGTGCTCGAGGGCGCGGAGAAAAAGGCGCAGGCCGAAGCGACCCGGTGCAAGGCGATCGACGACGGCATTCCGGTGCCCGATATTTCGCGCGCGACGTATGGGGAGAAGTAGACGTAGCGTGCAAGGGCGTGTGTGTACCGACAAACTCCGTCCGTGTTGATTACGTGAGCGAACCGCCTAACGTCAGCGACGATGATCGCGCTCTGTTCGGCCTCTTCCTGGCCCTGTTCGCCTCGCCGTTCACGCATCCATGGCGAGCTGCTCAAGCTCGGCTTTGAGGTCGCTCAGTCCAGCGTCGCGAAGTATATGGTCAAGCGATGCGGACCACCCTCCCCTGGATGGCGCACTTTCCTGCGTAACCATGCGCCGGACATCGCCGCCATGTACCTGTTCCTTGCCCCGACCATTGGCTTCGACCTGCTCTATGTCCTCGTCATCGTTCGACTGGAGCGCCGAAACCTTGTCTGGATCAACGTCACACCACATCCGACCGCGGAATGGATTGCACGCCAGGCCACAGAGGCATTCCCTTCGGCTGAAGCCCCGCGCTACCTGATCCGTGATCGGGACCGGATCTACGGCGCTGCCGTCACCCACCGATTACGGGCCATGGGCATCCGCGACAAGCCCATTGCCCCAGGCTCGCCTTGGCAGAATGGCTTCGCCGAAAGATTGATCGGATCGATTCGTCGCGAGTGTGTCGACCATATTGTCGTCTTGGGCGAAGCGCACTTACGCCGGATTCTGACGAAGTATGCCGCTTATTATAATGAGTTGAGCACTCATCGGTCTCTTGGCAAAGACGCTCCGATCCATCGCGCCATCCAGCACGTAGGCCGCATCGCAGCCATGCCTGTCCTCGGCGGACTTCATCACCATTATTGCAGAATCTAATTTTCGGTACAGACAGGTCATCGACGCTTCGGAGCAGACTATTGAGTTCACTGCATCGGTATCTTGGTTTCGCGGATCACCTTGGCCCATTTCGCCGTTTCGTCGACGACGCGTTTCTCGAATTCGGCGATTGTCATCGGCATTGGCTCACTGCCGAGTTCCGCAAGGCGAGCCTTTATCGTTCCGTCGGCGAGAGCTGCGTTTATTTCTTTGTTGAGCGTAGCAACGATTTCAGCGGGCGTGTTCTTGGGCGCGCCAATGCCTTGCCAGGTGCTTACCTCGAAGCCCGGGATGGATTCGCCTACGGTCGGCACGTCCGGCAAGGATGCCGAGCGCTTCGCCGTTGTGATCGCGAGCGCACGCACCTTGCCGCCTTTGATGACCGAAATCGATTCGGGCAGCGGGCTGAAATACACCTGCACCTGTCCGCCCATCAGGTCGGTGACGGCGGGCGCGCCGCCGCGATAGGGCACGTGTAGCATGTCAATGCCGGTCGTCATCTTGAAGAACTCGCCCCCGATATGGGACGCACTCCCGGTGCCGCCCGACGCCATGCTGACCTTGCCCGGATTGGCCTTAACCCAGGCGATGAAGTCGGGAACGGTCTTGGCCGGGTTCGATAAACTGACTTCCATGACCAGCGGCAAGCTGCTGATCATCGCAATCGGAACGATGTCGCGGATGAAATCGAAATTGAGATGCTGATACAGGGTGGCGTTGGTCGTCACTGATTGGGGGATCAGCAGAAGCGTATAGCCATCCGCGGGCGCACGCGCGACAGCCTCAACTCCAAGATTGGTGCCAGCGCCCGGCCGATTCTCAATGACAAATGTCTGCCCTAGATGGTCCGAAAGCCATTGACCGATCAGGCGCGCGATGATGTCCAGCGCACCACCGGGAGGCACGGGCACGACGATGCGTACCGGCCGCGACGGATAGGCCTCCGCTCCTGCAATGCGCGACAGGCCTGGCAGCGCCGCAGCGCCGGCGAGCGAAGTCAGAAATGTTCTGCGGGGAAGTTTCATCATGTGACAGCTCCATCATAGCGATACATTGGATTCGCATTGATGCGAAAGAGGTTGCATGACGGCTATTGGCACTTTTCTGCCATCTGCGACATCGGTCACGGAGAGCGTCCTGCTTCAGCCCCTATCAAAATACTTGTTTGACCCGATAGGATGCATCGTCTTAGGACCTAGTGGATATGAGGCGGAGCGAATTTTTCGGTAGCTCGGCGGTGCAGCGGTCGCGGGGCCGCTTGCTGCACACGCGCAGCAAGCACCGATGCCGTTGGTCGGGTTTCTCAGGAGTACGACAGCGCCCGGCTCGACCCATCTTGTTGCTGTGTCCTATGGAACCGACCGCACTGCCACGCATCGGTAGGCGGCATCCTACGTCGACCGCATTCGCGCGGCGCAAACACGCCGAGCTGCCGGTGATGCTGCCGACGACATACGAGACAGTCATCAACATCAAGGCCGCCAACGCGATTGGCCGACAGGACCGCCATCGCTTCTGGTGCGCCGACGAGTAACAACAACGGCAGTATCGGTCGCAAACGAAGATTGGGCGCGATCTTCACTTCTGCTGCGTGCGGGCAACGTCGGCCAGCACCGGATTCCACCTGTTCTGTTGCTTGTGGACGAACGCGGTGGTTTCATCCGCCAGCATCGGATGCGTGTAGCTGCCGAGCTTCGCGAGTTTCTTGTCAAGTTCTGGATTCTTGACAACCTTTTGCAAATCCTCGCTCACCTTGCGCACGATCGCTTCGGGTGTGCCGACCGGCGCCACCAGAATGCCCCAGCCTGTCGCCACAAATTCTGAGATCGTCTCCGCCACGGTGGGGACATCCGGGAAATCAGCCAAGCGTTTGACTGACGCCACGGCGATCAACTTCACCGATCCCGACCGCGCGGCACCGGCGATGCCTGAATATCCCTCAATGATCATGCCGACGCGCCCGGTTGCGACGTCGCTGATCGCGTGTGCGGGACCGCCAGTATAGGGAACGAGCTGGAGCTTGATCTTCGCTTCGTGTTGCAGAAGTTCCCCGGTGAGATGCGTGAGCCGCCCTATCCCGGTCGTGGCATAGGAAATTTCGCCAGGGCGCTTTTTGGCGAGCGCAATTAGCTCTTTCAGAGATTTGACGCCCAAGCTTGGCGCAACCGCGATGAACATCGGGTTTTCCGCGACGAACCCGATCGGCAGGAAGTCTTTTGGCACATGCAAAGGCACGTTGGGCGCCGCCGGGTGCAGCGCGACGAAGGTCGACAACACCGGCTGGTAGAGCGTGTATCCGTCAGGAGCAGCTTCTGCAGCTGCCCGGGCGCCAACGCTACCACCCGCACCGGGACGGTTGACGACCAAAACCTGTTGGCCCCAGGTCCGGGTCAGCCCTTCGGCAACGAACCGCAAGGCCACGTCCGGGGTGCTCCCTGCAGATGAATCCGCGATGATCTGTACCGGCTTGTCCGGGTAGCCACCGGTCTGTGCGTGAACCGTGACCGTCGATATCGCCAGCAGCGACCCCAACATGCAACAGCGCCGATATGCTTTCATTTTGCCCTTCCACGATATGTACGCTCCTCGGTGACAAAAGCAGACATCTCACGAGGCTATCTGCCCGTTCTGGCTTATTCCGGATGTATGCCAGCGTCCTTGATCATCTTGCCCCACTTGCCGAGCTGAACCTTGATAGTGTCCTCCATCTCTTTGGGCGAGCTTGAGAACGCCTCGAAGCCGACACGGCCGAGCATCTTTTTGATGTCCGGACTATCGATGATCTTGCGCAACTCGGTGTTAAGCCGCGTCACGATCTCCGGCGGTGTGCCGGCCGGAGCGACGATGCCGGCCCACGAATCCATGTCAAAGCCCGTGACTCCGGCCTCGTCCATGGTGGGCAGTTCGGGGAACAGCGAGCTGCGATGGAGCCGCGTCACCGCCAAGGCGCGCAGCGCGCCCGATTGGACGTGCGGCAGCCCGGTCGTGAGATCGGTGAACATCATCGACACCCGACCCGCGACCAGGTCTTGAAGGGCCGGTGGCGGGCTCTTGTAGGGCACGTGCAGCATGTCGATTTCGGCCCAATGCTTGAGCGTCTCACCGGCGACGATGCCGGAGGTGTTGGCGCTGGCGAACGACAGTCTGCCCGGATTGTCCTTGGCGTAGTCGATCAGCTCCTTCATGTTCTTCGCCGGTATACTTGGATGCACCACCAGCATCAGCGTGAAGCTTCCCACCCGCGTTATCGGCGTGAAGTCCTTAACCGCATCGTAGGGAGGACTCTTCATCATGAACGGCACAGCGGAGAGCGGCGAGTTAGTGCCCATTAGCAGCGTGTAGCCATCCGGCGCCGAGCGTGCGACGTATTGAGCGGCCAGCGCTCCATTCGCGCCCGGACGATTTTCGACGATGACGCTTTCATTGAGCGCAGCGCTCAGGGGCTGGGCAATGACGCGGCAGATCGTATCGCTTGCACTACCAGGTCCGAACACGGCGACAAGTGTGATCGGCTTGCTCGGATAGCTGTCGGCGCGGAGTGTTGGACTGATAAGAGTAGCGCCGGCGGCCACGAGAATGCGAAGCAAATATTTCATGCGTGGTTCCTCCCTGGCTATCGCTAGTTATGATTTGTGGCGCGTCGGATTCGCCGAAACGAGCACCTTGTGCGGGCGCGCGAGCTCACCAATACAATGGCCAACGCACCGGCAAATGGCGATGCTTTCATCGGTTCCCCCGGATCGATGTGTCGTGTCGCCCCACACAACGATGACTGGGAGTAGCTGGAACAAAAAGTCAGCAATGTTGTCCTGACTGCCAGAATCGCCCGGACAGAGCGTCGCACCCTTGCGGATTCCCCGCCTTGCGGATTCCCCCGCGGCGCACGTGTCTGTACCGAAAATCAGATGTTGCAATAATGGTGATGAAGTCCGCCGAGGACGGGCGCGGTATGATGCGGCCCAGGTGCTGGATGGCGCGATGGAACGGAGCGTCTTTGTCGAGAGACCGATGTGTCCTCAACTCGTTGTAATAGGCGGAATACTTCGTCAGATTACGCTGTCTCATTGTGGCAGGCGGCCGCGGCGGGGAGCGGGGCGCGCCGGAAGTCATCTGAGGGAGGACATGGGAATGAATCTTAGGAGCACTATCCTCATCGCGGCTGGTCTTGCTTTGGCTTGGCCGGTCAGCGCGGCCGATCTCCTCGTTACCCAATATAAGAACGACCCATCCGGCGCGCCGTACGGCATCGCGCTCGAGAAGGGCTTCTTCAAGAATCACGGCCTCGACATCAGCGGCATCATCTCCGGCGCGGGCGGCGGCAGCTCGGTGCGCAATGCTATGGCAAGCGATCTTGGCTATGGCGACGTCACGGCTGCTCCGGTCATCGCGGCGGCTGAGCAGGGTCAGGACGTCAAGATCGTCAGCATCACGTCGAGGTCACTGGCCGACTTGGTGCTGATCGTCATGCCCAACTCACCGCTCAAGACCGCGGCTGATCTTAAGGGCAAGAAGTTCGGCATCAGCAATCCGAAATCGCTTGGCGAGATGATGGGAGTGCTGGTGATGGAGAAGGCGGGACTCAAGCAGGGCGACGTGCAGATGACGGCGCTCGGAAGTTTGAGCGGCGCGCTCACCGCGTTGGAGAACGGCGTGGTGGAAGCCACGTCCATCCCTGTCATCCTGTTCCGGACCCGCGGCGGCGAGAGCAAGTACCGCGTGCTAGTCAGTCCGAAGGATTTGCCGCTTATTCCTTCGCAGCTCGGCATGGCCACGGGCAAGGCGATGACGGAGTGGCCGGAGAAGCTGCGCGCCATCCAGGCGGCGCGCCGCGAAGGCACCAAGTTCATTTATGAGCACACCGACGAAGCAATCCAGATACTCAGCAACCTCTATGCGCCGCTTCCGCCGAAGGACGTGGAGATCATGGTGAAGGAGCTCGTGGAGGCGAAGTTCTGGACCGAGGGCCGGATCGAGATGCCGCTGCTCGAGCAGACCGTGCATGCGATGAAAGGCGTCGGAATGCTGCAGAAGGACGTCGATCTGAAGAAGATCGTCGACAGCTCATTCCTGCCGGCCGACCTGCAAAAATGACGAGCATCGCGCCGGATCAGAAAATCCACGCCTCCCTCTCGGGTGTGACTCGGATCTATCCGGGGGCCGCCGGCATGCGACCGGTTCATGCGCTCGGACCCGTCGAGCTCGACCTGCAACGCGGCGAGTTTTTCGCCATCGTCGGTCCGTCCGGCTGCGGCAAGTCCACTTTACTGGAGGTGCTGGCCGGCCTCCAGCAGCCCTCGGCCGGCACGGTGACGTTCGAGGGCTATCCAGTCACGGGCGAGGTGCCGGACAGCATCGGCGTCGTCTTTCAGGAGGATGCTAGCTTTCCGTGGCTAACGGTGTGGGACAATGCCGCGTTCGGCCTGCGTCGTAACGGCGTCGTCGACGCGGAAATCCACCGCCGCGTCGATGACGCGCTAGCCTTCATGGGATTGACGGACTTCGCCCGCGCCTATCCCGCGCAGCTTTCGGGCGGCATGCGGCAGCGTGTCTGCATCGCCCGCACGCTCGTGCTTCAGCCACGCCTTATTCTGCTCGACGAGCCGTTCGGCGCCCTCGATGCGCAGACAAGGCTGCTGATGGGCGACGAGGTGCTGCGCCTGTGGCGGCGCACCGGCGCGACCATTCTCCTGATCACGCATGCGCTCGACGAGGCAGCGATGCTGTCGGACCGCATCGGTGCGATGTCGGCACGCCCAGGGCGTTTCCTTGACATTGTCGTGACCAACTGGCCGCGCGAGCGCGACAGCAAGATCGTCAGCAAAGCAGGGTTCGGCGAGATCACCGGTCGGCTGTGGGATAACCTCCGCGGCGAATTGATGAAATCGCTCGGTTATTCCGGGATGGCAGCCGAATGAGTTGGGTCGGGTGGATCAGGATTGCAGTCCTTACGCTCGCGATCGGGCTGCTCGAATTCTGCTGCCAAGTTGGCCTGATCGATCATCGCGTCGTGATCCCGCCCTCGGAGATGGCCGACGCGCTGGTTCGTCTCCTGATCTCGGGGCAGGTCAATGATCAGATCGTAGGCACATTCGGCATCGTCATCGTAGCGGTCTTGATTTCCGTGGTGGCGGGCTTTGCGCTTGGCGTCGTCATTCACGCGCTGCCGCGCGTGCGGCAGGCGCTCGATCCATTCTTCGCCACCTATTATGCGGTGCCGATCTTCATCTTCTACCCGGTGATGATCGTGATCTTCGGGCTCTCGGTCATGCCGATTGTGCTGATGGGGGTAGCGACTGCGATCGTGGCCATGATCATAGCAACCTTGAACGGGCTCGACCGCGTGCCGCAAGTGCTCACCAAGGTGGCGCGTGTACATCGCATGGGAACGATCGCCACAGCGCTGCTCCTCAAATTACCGGCAGCGGCGCCGCATCTCTTCACCGGCGTCAAGCTCGCCGTCAGCTACGCTTTCATCGGCGTCGTCGCGAGCGAGTTCATCCTTGCACCTGCGGGACTGGGGCGCGTCATTTCCGACGCCTATACCGATTTCAACAATCGGCAGATGTACGCGCTAATGCTGCTGTTGATCATCGTAGCGACCCTCGTCAACCTGCTGCTGCACGTGTTCGATCAGCGCTGGGCGGAGCGACGCGGGATTGGAAGGCCATGATCGCGACCAAACGCGCAGCCGACACACTGATCATACTGATGGTCATGCTGCTGGCATGGCAGGCGTTGCATCAGGTCGTCGGCACGACCGCGCTCCCGGGTCCGGTGCCGACGCTAACTTATCTCGCCAAGTTCGTGCCAACCGAGCGTTTTGCCGAAAACGCGTGGGCGACGCTCGTCTGCTTTTTCTACGCGCTGATCTTGTCCTATGGGATCGGGCTCGCGATCGGCGTGTGGATGGGAATTCATCGACTGTCCGGGGCGGTCGGCGAGCCGATCCTCATTTCGCTCTACACGCTGCCGAAGGTCACGCTTTATCCGGTGGTGCTGCTGATCTTCGGGCTCAGCCTGTCGGGCCGGGTGACGTTCGGGGCGATGCACGGGGTGCTGCCAGTCGCGCTTTTGAGCATGAACGCGATCCGCAATATTCCGCCGGTCTATTTGAAGTCGGCGCGAACTCTTCACCTATCGAGATGGCAGACTATTCTCACGGTGTTTTTCCCGGCGACACTTCCAGAGATGGTCGCGGGCCTCCGGATAGGCTTCACCTTGACGCTGCTCGGGGTGCTTCTGGCCGAGATGTTCGCCGCGAAGCATGGATTGGGCTTCCTGATAATCAATGCCATGCAGATGCTGCAGGCCGAGGAGATGATTGCGGTTGCTGTGGTGCTGTTTGTATTTGCAGCGCTCGCCAATGCGCTGCTTCTATGGATCGAGCATCGGCTTCATGGCGGAGTGTAAGAGCTCAAGACCTGGGCGGGCACCAGCCGGTTCTCGCCGTGCTGTCTTGTCGCAGATCGAGGTGGATCCCCAGCTACCTGTAGCTAGCTGGTCAATCTGCGTGCCGATCTTCTAGGAACAGGTCTGCTCAGCGAGGTAATGGAACTGCAACATACTTGGTTCTAATGCCCAGAAAATCCCGACCGATCATAGCGGCGAGCACCGCACCCCTTTTATCCAAGATGAGATCGGCATCTAGCCGATCTTTTCATCGGCCGGATCGTAGACTAGGCGATGCGATCAATCGAAGCGGCGGCCGGGAAAGTATCGTCAACGGGCATTCCCTCGATGACGTTGAAGCAGCATCGAAATAGCAAACGGCGGGCGGGCCCGGAAGCAGGCGAACACTGAAGTTGTGCGACCGAGCGTTGCCCCGGCACGGTCTGGCTCGGCTCCGAAGTCGGAGACATAATGACATCATTCCTGTCGGGTGACGCGTGATCCGGGAAGCCCTGGAATGGGAGGATGACATGGGTCTTATGGCTCTGGACCGCAGCGTCGCGGTCGCGATCCTTGCACTCTGCCCAATCTCGGTCGGTCATGCGCAAAGTGCGGCGGACTTTTACAAGGGCAAAAATGTCGATCTTTACATCGGCTACAGCGCTGGTGGCGGATATGACGTGTATGCCCGTTCGCTGGCCCGCCACATGGGACGTTTCATCCCGGGCAATCCCACGATCGTCCCGAAGAATATGCCGGGCGCCGGCAGCCTCGTGCTCGCCAACTGGCTCTATAACGTTGCACCCAAGGACGGCACCGCATTCGGGATCATCGGCCGCGGTACCGGATTCGATCCCTTGCTCGGCTCGACGAAGGCTCAATTCGACGCGGCCAAATTCAACTGGATTGGCAGCATGAATGACGAAGTCAGCGTGTGCGTCGCCTGGCACACGACCGGCATCACCAAGCTCGAACAAGTCAAGCAGAACGAGCTGACGGTCGGCGGAACGGGCCCGGCTGCCGACACCGATCAATTTCCCAAGGTTCTCAATGCCACGATCGGCACCAAGTTCAAGATCATCGCCGGCTATCCGGGCGGCAACGACATCGACTTGGCGATGGAGCGCGGCGAAGTGATGGGGCGCTGCGGCTGGTCATGGTCGAGCGTGATCGCAACCCACAAGAACTGGATTGATGAAAAGAAGATCAACATCTTGGTGCAGCTGTCGCTGAGCAAGCACCCGGACCTGCTGAAAGTTCCCCTGGTCATGGATTTTGCCAAGAACAACGAGGAGAAGCAGATCTTCAAGCTGGTCTTTGCCCGCCAGCCGATGGGACGCCCCTTCCTAATGCCTCCCGGCACCCCTGCGGACCGCATGGTCGCTCTGCGCAAGGCATTCATGGATACCATGAAGGACGGGGAGTTTCTCGCTGACGCCGAGAAAATGAAACTGGAGATCAATCCAGTTTCGGGCGAAGCGGTCCAGGAGATCGTGCAAGAAGTCTATCAGACGCCAAAATCCGTCGCGGCCGCGGTGGCGGACATGGTCAATCATTAAAGCCACTTAGCCTAAGAGCGCGGTAGAAAATGCGTCAACGTAAAAAACTTGGCGGCGCCGGCACGTTCCAAAATGTCGCGGACGATTCGGGGGTAACGACAGCATTGCTGACTTTTCGCGTTATCCGACCTCGTGTCATCGTGGCCGCAAAAAGCCAGGAGGGAATACATGAAGACGATGTCGGTTGCCGTCGCGCGCGCGACGGCGCTTGGATGTGCCATTCTCGCATGCGTCATTGGCGCACATGCGGAAGATTATCCATCGCATCCCATCACGATGATCGTGCCATTCGCGGCGGGTGGTCCGACCGACACGCTTGGGCGGATATTGACCGAGCGCATGCGGCTGTCGCTCGGCCAGACCATCGTCATCGAAAACGTGACCGGCGCGGGGTCGACCATCGGCGTCGGCCGCGCCGCTCAGGCGGCGCCCGACGGCTACACGCTCAGCCTCGGCAATTGGACCAGCTTTGTCGGGGCCGGCGCGCTCTATCCGACGTCATACGACCTGTTGCAGGACTTCGAGCCGGTCTCGCTGCTCACATTTGCGCCGATGTTGATCGTCGGAAAGAACGCACTGCCGGTGAAGGACGGCAAGGACCTGATCGCCTGGCTCAAGGCGAACCCAGACAAGGCATCGGCAGCGACCGTCGGCGCCGGCAGCGCCGCCCACGTTTGCGGGCTTTATTTCCAGGACAAGATCAACACCCGCCTCCTGTTTGTGCCCTATCGAGGTGGGGCGCCTGCGATGCAGGATTTGGTGGGTGGACAGATCGACCTGATGTGCGCGGAGGCGTCGCAAACGCTGACTTATGTTCGCAGCGGTAAGATGAAGGCCTTTGCCGTCATGACCAAGACGCGCTGGCCGGCTTTGCCCGATGTCCCGACCACGGACGAGATCGGAGCGCCGGGGATGTACATTTCGTTCTGGCATGGCCTATGGGTCCCCAAGGGCACGCCCAAGGACGTGATCGCCAAGCTCAATGACGCGGTCGTGGACACCTTGGCCGATCCGACCGTGCGACAGCGCCTGACCGATCTCGGCCAGGTGATTGCGACGCCGGATCAGCAGACGCCGAAGGCGCTGGCCACCTATCACAAGGCTGAGATCGAGAAATGGTGGCCGATCATCAAGGCGGCCAACATCAAGTTAGAAGGGCATTGATCGTCAATAGGCCTGCGCTACCGGAAACCCCATCCGGCTAGCGAGCAGACGATCGGCGCCGATTCAGGCCTTCACCCCCAGCGGTGTCCAGGGTCCAGCCGAGGTAGAACTCGGCTTGCGTCTCTATCAGGTCTCGGATCACCTGGTTTGCAAAGGCGTGCTTCGACGTCATCGCGGAACTCCATAGAACCAAGGTCTTCGGTATTGGAGTTGCGCATGCCGCTTTCGAATATCGACGGGATGCTCGGGGACATATCCCGCGAAATAACTAGGATCCCCACCCCTAACCCCTCCCCACAAGGGGGAGGGGAACACACCGAGTGCGCCGAACGGGCTACGCTCCAAAACAAACAAAAAAACAAACAAACCACGGAGGAAGACAAGGTGCCGTTTCTTCGACGCGCGAGCTTCGTCGCCATCATGTCCGTCGCCGTCATCGGCGCGGGCGCCGCCGGGGCGCAAACCCCGGAACAGTTCTACGCCGGCAAGAACATCGACTTCGTGATCGGCTATCCGCCCGGCGGCAGCAACGACACGCTCGGTCGGCTGGTGGCGCGGCACATCGGCAAGCACATTCCGGGCAAGCCCAACATCATCCCGAAGAACATGCCGGGCGCCGGCAGCTTCCTGGCGGTCAACACGGTGTTCAACGTCTCGCCCAAGGACGGCAGCGTCATCGGCATCGGCGCGCCCACCATGCCGCTCGACGAGCGGCTCGGCACCCAGGGCGTGCGCTTCAAGACCGCGGAGCTCAACTGGATCGGCCGCACCGATTCGCTCATCAACATGGTGTTCATGTGGAAGACCTCGCCGGTGCAGACCATCGCCGATGCGCTGAAGATGGAATCCACGCTGTCGGGCACCGGCGTGGGCTCCACCGTCTCGATCTA